>NZ_JAXCHF010000010.1:0-69649 GCF_037027485.1 Bacillus sp. 205(2023)
TACTATTAGCAAAGTTGTAATAAATGATAAAAAGGAGGTCAAACCAAATGAAAGATGTATTGGAACTTCAACAACTCAATGAAGGATCTGACGTAGAAGCTTCAAAAGGCAAAGGTGGCTTGCTTACACTAATCACAACGATAGTAGGCACATCTACTATTAGCAACAACTGTGGATAAAAGGCCACACATAACAAAAAAGATTTTCTACGTACATCAAGTGCTGAAGTAGGAACAATGGGTAGGCACTTCTAACAACACTCATTGTCATTTACTATTAGCAAAGTTGTAATAAATGATAAAAAGGAGGTCAAACCAAATGAAAGATGTATTGGAACTTCAACAACTCAATGAAGGATCTGACGTAGAAGCTTCAAAAGGCAAAGGTGGCTTGCTTACGCTAATCACAACGGTAGTTGGCACATCTACTATTAGCAACAACTGTGGATAAAAGACCAAACACACTAAAAAAGTATGCTTGGTCGTTATACATTATATGAAAGCCTGAACAGGAAAAGGACCCCAATCCTTTTCCTGTTTCCAAAAAAAGGAACAAATTTAGCTTTCGTATAAATTCTTTTTACTATCCCATACTTCTTTTTTATTGTCAATGGAAAATGAATGAAGGGACTTAGTTCTTCATTTATATGTAGAACTAAAATCAAAAATGCTAAATTTATAAAATGAAGAATGGAGGAATATTAATGAATAATGTTTTAGCATTACAACAATTAAATAATAGTGCTGAGGTGGAACCGCAAGTGGGACCAACCATAACAACTATTACAGTAATACCTACAATGGTTATATCCTTAATAAGTAATTATTGCGACAATCATGCTTCATAATATAATGATTTTAGATTGACACTTGGCTAAAAAGTATTGCAGAGAAGGAAATGGATAACTAAATGGATAAAGTATATAAAAAACGACCGTTATATAAAAGAAGTTGGTTTCAAACATTTTTGGCATTTTTAGTATCTCAGCTTTATTTTAATTTTGTAGAATTAACGGGATGGGGTCCTAAGTATAGAGAAATGAATGGATTCCCAGCAAACATAGTTGAACTAGATTTCTTTCAAACATATCTTTCATTCTATGATAATCCATGGTTTAATATTATTACTGTTTTCTTGGGAGTTTTCACTATTATACAAATAATTACAGGGATAACAAAGGATATTCGAAATTAAAGCAATAACTTCTGATGCCTTATTTAATGATGAAAGAAAATGAACACTTTCTTAATTATCTTATGAGTGAAGACTGCGACACTTAGTCAGCAGTCTATTTTATTGGTTCTGGATCAGGATTACCGAATTATAATCCTATACAAATATATAGTAGGTTGCCACTTGCTGCGTTGGTTATTTTCTAAATCATGAGCAAATCCCAAATGGTTCAGATTAAAGTTCTTGCATTTTTTTAGTAGGAGTTTATTTTCTCTTCTCATCCTCTTTACTCCATGTGATTCATAAGTGGTAGCAAGCTTAAGTAGAGGTTTTTTCATTCTCTTGAGTACTCAGTTATACCACCCCCAACTCAATTTGCTTAATCAAAGTTTATCTCTTGAATTAGTTTTTCCGCAAATATGATATTGAGATACGGATATGGTGTAGCGATAAATATCTTATCTTCAATAACAGGACAATTATTTTGCGTTGGTAATATGGAGAACTCATATGATATTCTATTTAGGTTGGAATACTATTTATCCAAAAAGTTCAAAAGTAAGGCCACTAAGAAAGACGAAGGTCGGTGCCAGTGTTAGCCACAATATAAAAAATAGGTGTAGATAATCATCCCACGTGAAATGTTCAAAATTTACTATAGATTGATAAGAAATGCTTTCGCATGCGATAGTGTAAAAAAAGCATGGTCAGTCTTTTTATATTGAGATAAAGGTATAGCCGTATCCCCTAATGAAAGGATTTGATTTTTGTTATGACAGATAATTTCTGGCGTGAATTACCACGGCCTTTTTTTGTACTGGCACCAATGGAAGATGTGACGGATGTTGTGTTTCGCCATGTAGTGAGTGAAGCAGGAAGACCTGATGTGTTCTTTACGGAGTTTACAAACTCGGAGAGCTATTGTCACCCGGATGGAAAGGATAGTGTGCGCGGCCGTTTGACTTTCACTGAGGATGAACAGCCAATGGTAGCCCACATATGGGGAGACAAGCCTGAGAACTTTCGCCAAATGAGTATTGGTATGGCGGAATTAGGCTTTAAGGGTCTAGATATCAATATGGGCTGCCCTGTGCCTAATGTGGCGGGAAATGGAAAGGGAAGCGGCCTTATTTGTCGTCCTGAAGTTGCAGCAGAATTAATACAAGCAGCAAAAGCAGGGGGATTGCCTGTAAGTGTGAAGACAAGGCTTGGTTACACAGATGTGGACGAATGGCGTGAGTGGCTGACACACGTACTGAAACAAGACATTGCGAATCTTTCTATCCATTTGCGTACAAGATCGGAAATGAGCAAAGTGGATGCGCATTGGGAGCTCATCCCGGAGATTAAGAAACTTCGTGATGAGGTAGCGCCAGATACACTGTTGACGATCAATGGGGATATTCCTGACCGCCAAACTGGCTTGAAACTTGCTGAACAATACGGTGTCGATGGAATTATGATAGGGCGCGGTATTTTTACAAATCCATTTGCCTTTGAAAAGGAGCCAAAAGAGCATAGCAGTAAGGAATTGCTTGATCTTTTGAGACTGCATCTGGATCTCCATGATGAATATTCAAAAACAGAAGCTCGAGCATACAAACCGCTTCCTCGCTTTTTCAAGATATATCTCCGTGGATTCCGTGGGGCAAGTGAATTAAGAAACCAATGCATGAACACAAAATCAACAGACGAAGTGCGTGCATTGCTCGATGACTTTGAGAGGAAGTATCTTGATGGGGCGGAGCCAAAGTAAAAAGTGTTCCAATTCAAGGTGAGAGTGAAGTGGGGACATTAAACTGGTGTGAATGCGGTATTGCGCCGGATTATTCCTGCAAATTTTCATCTCGATATTCAGGGAGACATGCTGCCTAGAAGCTGTTGAAGTATTATAAGAATCAAGATAGCAGGGAAATTGTCCTTGCTATCTTTTTTTATCTATGGATAAGATAAAATACATGGTAATAACAGGAGATGGTGCGGAAACAATGAAGGGGGAGTTTACGGTGAAAGAATTTCCTATAATTGAAACAAAAAGATTATGTTTAAGAGAAGTAAACTTTGAAGATGCCAAAGATATGCTACCATATCTTTCAGATCAAGATGTTGTTAAGCCGATGGGGTTAGACCCCTTTGAAACAACTAAAGATGTGTGGGAAGAGATCAGGTGGTATAAATCCATATATGAAAAAGGTACAGGAATCAGATGGGGAATTACCCTTAAAGATTCTGGCATCGTAATAGGAAGTTGTGGATTTCTTAATAGACTTGCAAAACATTATCGAGCTGAAGTTGGGTACGAATTAAGCAAAGATTACTGGAGAAAAGGAATCGTCAGTGAAGCATTAGAGGCTGTTGTCAAATATGGATATAACCACTTGCAGCTGGAAAGAGTTGAAGCTCTTATTGAACCTTCTAATATCCCATCGATAAAACTAGTAGAAAAACAAGGTTTTAGCAGAGAGGGTTTGTTGAGACATTATGAATTCGCTTGTGGTAAATTTGAAGATTTATATATGTATTCAATGATCAAAGGAGATTTTACAGCTGGTTTGGGAAAAGATAAAAATAAATTTTAACTAATGCCTCTTTCACAGGAACTAACTGCCCGGGATATGGAAAATGAAACAGGGGCACTTGTTATTTCAACTATTATATGAAACAGAAATAGGGGGAAGAGAAAAATGAAACGACTATGTATCATCCCCTGCGGCAAGAAAAAAATATGGGACATCCATCCAGATAAAGGGCCGGCAAGGGCGGAGGACGCATATTTAAGCCCGTTTCATCAGGCGTGCGAGCGATATGCGAAAGCATTTTTCGATGAGTGGGTGATTTTGTCGGCGAAGCATGGATTCCTTCGACCTGATGATATCATTCCCGAAAATTATGATGTTACTTTTGGAACAGGCCATCCGGAGATCATGACAGCGGAGGAGCTGCGCCGCCAATTTCACGAAAAAGGGTTTTACGACATCGAAGAGCTCGTCATGCTCGGCGGGAAAAAATATCGTAAAGTCCTTAACACGGTCGTAGGAGATCATCAGCATATCAGCTGGCCGCTGGCACCGTACAAAGGCATTGGTTACATGCTTCAGGCACTGAACAGGGCGGTTGAAGAAAAAAAAGAACTGTAATACGTACATAATCGGAAAAGGGTGTGAAAATGAAAAGAATGGTGTTTGGCTTCCTTGCCATTGCGGTATGTGGAAGCGGCTTTTATATCTATCATATTTTATTCGGTGATCCATTTTCAAAAAATGCCGCAGAGCAAAAGCTCACATCATATGTCAAACAGACCTATCCTCAAAAAGAAATCAAGATCACGAATGGAGTTTATAACGCGAAAACCTCGGAATATGTGTTTCAAGCAAACACCCAATCTCAAAGCTACCAAATGTGCGCGATGGGGTTTCTCCATCCTAAGGTAACCTGCGATGGGATTGAAGAAGCCTATACCGAGTCTGTTGCAAAACATCTAAATCAAGAAGCATCAAAGGAAATCGAAACAGGTTTGAAAAAAGCCGTTCCGCAACTTATAACAGCCGAAGCAGATATCAGCGTTGAACACGCCCAGTTTACATTAGATACAAGCTGGAGCAAGCAATTGGCTGAATTAGCGCCGCTAAGTTTGACGATTCAGTTAGATGCAAGCGGAAAAACAAAAACAGATGCCGCGGCGATGGCGAAAACCGTCAGAAAAACGCTAAATCAAAAAGGGTATACATATTTCAGAGGCACGATAGACTGCATGCAGAAGGATGGGGACGGCGGCTTTGGTTATGTAAAATATTCAATTGACTTTACTCTCGAAATGCCATTCAGACAAACGATGCAGAGGCATTAGGAAGTCGATAAGATTTCCGAGGAAATAAATATGTCGATCGACGTCAAAAGACCGGGCAGGTGCCCGGTCTTTTTTATTTGGAATAAAACGAGACACATGGTTTCATATCGAGACAAAATGAGACACCTGTCTCAAACTGTCTCCTGGTATCAACATAGAAGACTGATTTTACAGGCATCTAATAGCTGGCACACTTCTTGCATTCATTAAGGCGAACCCTAAATAGAAGGAGGCACACACAATGGAACTGTTAAAACGAGAAGGCTTGTCATTAACTGAGGAAAAAGCGCTGTGGATGTACCAAAAGATGCTGGAAATCAGGGGCTTTGAGGACAAAGTGCATGAACTGTTCGCAGAGGGAGTGCTTCCCGGATTCGTCCATTTGTATGCCGGTGAAGAAGCGGTAGCTGTAGGCGTGTGCGCTCACTTAGATGATGGCGACAGCATTACAAGCACACACAGAGGGCATGGGCATTGTATCGCCAAGGGCTGTGATCTGGATGGCATGATGGCGGAAATATTCGGGAAAGCGACCGGACTGTGTAAAGGCAAGGGCGGTTCTATGCACATTGCCGATCTCAATAAAGGTATGTTAGGGGCAAATGGAATCGTCGGGGGCGGATTTACGCTCGCATGCGGGTCAGCGCTCACGGCTAAATATAAACAGACTAAAAATGTAAGCGTTTGCTTTTTTGGGGACGGAGCAAATAACCAAGGGACTTTCCATGAAGGCCTCAACTTAGCAGCTGTATGGAATCTTCCAGTTGTGTTTATCGCTGAAAACAACGGCTACGGCGAAGCCACGCCATTTGAGTACGCGTCAGCCTGTGATTCAATCGCTGATCGGGCAGCTGCCTATAACATGCCGGGAGTAACCGTGGACGGAAAAGATATTTTAGCAGTTTATCAGGCAGCAGAGGAAGCGATTGAACGAGCAAGAAACGGCGGAGGCCCGTCTTTGATTGAATGCATGACCTACAGAAACTACGGCCATTTCGAAGGAGATGCCCAAACCTATAAAACAAAGGATGAAAGAGCTGAGCACCTTGAAGAAAAGGATGCCATACAAGGCTTTAAAAACTACCTGTTAAACGAAACAGATGCCAATAAGCTATCAGATATTGAACAGCGTGTCAGCGAATCGATTGAAAAAGCCGTTTCGTTTAGTGAAGACAGTCCATATCCAAAAGAATCAGAGCTGCTGGCAGATGTATATGTCTCATACGAAAAAGGAGGAATGTAAGATGGCAAGAGTCATAAGCATGTCAGACGCGATCAACGAGGCGATGAAACTTGCGATGAGAAGGGACGAAAATGTGCTGTTGATCGGTGAGGATGTAGCCGGAGGAGCGGCAGTCGATCATTTGCAGGATGACGAAGCATGGGGCGGCGTATTAGGTGTCACAAAAGGGCTCGTTCAGGAATTTGGACGGAGCAGGGTGCTGGATACGCCCATTTCTGAAGCGGGCTATATGGGCGCCGCTATGGCTGCGGCATCAACAGGGCTGAGACCGATTGCGGAGCTGATGTTTAACGATTTTATCGGCACGTGCTTTGACCAGGTCATCAACCAAGGGGCAAAATTCCGCTATATGTTCGGCGGAAAAGCGCAAGTGCCGATTACCGTCCGCACCACATACGGAGCGGGTTTCCGGGCTGCGGCACAGCACTCCCAGACGCTGTACGGCCTTTTCACAAGCATTCCGGGGCTGAAGACGGTTGTTCCGTCGAATCCGTATGATGCCAAAGGTCTGCTGCTTGCGGCGATCGAAGACAACGATCCGGTGTTCTTTTTTGAAGACAAAACGTCCTACAACATGAAAGGCGAAGTGCCGGAAGAGTATTACACAATTCCGCTCGGAAAAGCGGACATCAAACGCGAGGGCAGCGACATTACGCTGTTTGCGATCGGCAAGCAGATCAATACCGCACTCGAAGCGGCAGCACAATTATCAGAAAAAGGCATTGAAGCCGAGGTGCTTGATCCGCGCAGTCTGTCTCCTCTGGATGAGGAAGCGATTTTCACATCGTTAGAAAAAACAAACCGGCTGATCATCATTGATGAAGCCAACCCGCGATGCAGCATAGCCACAGATATAGCCGCGATTGTGGCGGACAAAGGCTTTGATCTGCTGGATGCGCCGATTAAGCGAATTACAGCGCCGCACACACCTGTGCCGTTTTCGCCAGTGCTAGAAGACCAATATTTGCCGACACCAGATAAAATCGTCAGCGTCACGCTTGAATTGCTTGGCGAGCCGGCAGTGAATTAAAGGGGGGACACATATGGCGGTCAAAGTAGTGATGCCAAAGTTGGGAATGGCCATGAAACAAGGAGAAGTATCGATTTGGAACAAAAAAGTGGGAGATCCGGTTGAAAAGGGAGAAAGCATCGCCAGCATTCAGTCGGAGAAAATTGAAATGGAAATCGAAGCGCCTGAAAAGGGCACGCTGATTGATATTAAGGTGAAAGAAGGGGAAGAGGTTCCGCCTGGCACGGCCATTTGCTACATCGGGGACGCTAATGAATCGGTACAGGAAGAAACGGAAGAGCCAGCCGCTGAAGCTAGCAGGCAAGCCAATCCCCAGCCTCCTAAACAGGAGAACAAACCCGCAAACACTAAAAAAGACAGACTGAAAATCTCTCCAGTCGCCAGAAAAATAGCGGAAAAAGCAGGGTTAGACCTGAAAAATCTGAAGGGCACGGGACCGGGCGGACGAATCGTAAAGGATGATGTCACAAAGGCGCTTTCTGAACAAAAAAGGGAACAGGCTGAGCCAGTTTCCGAACAAAAGGCGCAGGAAACGGCAGTTACAGGCATGAGAAAAGTGATCGCGTCCCGAATGCAGGAAAGCTTGGCAAACAGCGCCCAGCTGACGATTACAATGAAGGCTGATATCACGAAGCTGGCAGCTCTTCAAAAACAGCTTTCGCCGACAGCTGAGGAACGGCACGGCACGAAATTGACGATCACTCATTTTGTCTCAAGAGCTGCGGTGCTCGCTCTCCAAGCACACCCTATGCTGAACAGCTTCTACAAAAATGAGCGCATTATCACACATCCTCATGTTCATCTCGGAATGGCTGTTGCTCTTGAAAAAGGGTTGGTTGTGCCTGTCATTCGTCATGCTGAAAAACTGCCGCTGATTGAGCTGGCCAAAACCATTTCAGAAAACGCCAAAAAAGCACGCGAGGGACGTACGGGGAGCGAAGAATTGCAAGGCTCGACCTTCTCAATCACAAACCTTGGCGCATCCGGCGTGGAGCATTTTACGCCGATATTAAATCCGCCCGAAACAGGCATTCTCGGCATCGGAGCAAGCTATGACACGCCGGTTTTTCAAGGGAAGGAGATTGTCAGAGGTACGATACTGCCGCTCAGCCTGACGTTTGATCACAGAACCTGTGACGGCGCTCCGGCAGCTGACTTTCTGAAGACGATCAAAACATATCTGGAGGAACCGGCAGCGTTAATTTTATAGAAAAGCAGGTGAGAACATGACACTAGCCATTATCGGAGGGGGACCAGCGGGCTATGCGGCAGCAGTCTCAGCGGCACAGCAGGGAAAAAAGGTGCTGCTCATTGACAAAGGCTCACTTGGAGGAACCTGTCTGAATGAAGGCTGCATTCCGACGAAGTCTTTGTTAGAAAGCGCAAATGTGCTCGATAAAATCAAACATGCCGGGCGCTTCGGCATTGAACTTCCGCCCGGTGCAATATCGGTTGATTGGGACAAAATGCAGAGCCGAAAACAGCAGGTTGTCAGCCAGCTTGTCCAAGGCGTACAGTACTTAATGAAAAAAAATCAAATACAAGTCGTGAAGGGAGAGGCCTCCTTTCTTTCTGACAAGAAGCTCTTGATCGAAGGGGAGAACGGAAAAGAAATCAGAGAGGCTGAACAAATATTGATTGCTTCCGGATCAGAGCCGATCCAGCTGCCCTTTGCCCCGTTTGACGGCAAATGGGTGATCGACAGCAAAGATGCACTCGGCCTTTCTGAAATTCCCGGTTCGCTTGTGATTGTCGGCGGCGGTGTGATCGGCTGCGAGTATGCCGGATTGTTCGCCAGACTTGGATCGAAGGTGACGATCATTGAAACGGCCGGCCAGCTGATCCCGGCAGAGGACGAGGATATCGCCCGTCTCTTTCAGGAAAAGCTTGAGGAAGACGGAGTTGAAGTTCACACCTCCTCCCGGTTAGAGCGTGTTGATCAAGCAGCCAAAACGGCGATATGGAAAAGCGGACAGCGTGAGTTTAAGACGAAGGCCGATTATGTGCTGGTGGCGATCGGCAGAAAACCTCGTCTGGATGGATTACAGCTTGACCAGGCGGGAATTGATTTTTCCCAAAAAGGTATTCCCGTAAATGAGCAGATGCAGACCAATGTGCCTCATATCTACGCATGCGGGGACGCCATCGGCGGCATTCAGCTGGCCCATGCTGCTTTCCATGAAGGAATCATCGCAGCTTCACACGCTTCAGGACGCGACGTCAAAATGAACGAAAAAAACGTGCCCCGATGTATTTACACATCGCCGGAAATCGCATGTATCGGATTGACGGAAAAACAGGCAAGACACGTTTACGGAGATGTACAGATCGGTGAATTTCCTTTTTCCGCAAACGGGAAGGCGCTCATCAAACACCAAGCGGAAGGAAAGGTCAAGATCGTGGCGGAACCGGAGTTCGGCGAAATCGTCGGAGTCTCAATGATCGGACCGGATGTGACCGAGCTTATCGGCCAGGCGGCTGCCATCATGAATGGAGAAATGACGGCGGATATGGCAGAGCATTTTATCGCGGCCCATCCGACACTGTCGGAAACGCTGCACGAAGCATTGTTAAGCACAATTGGGCTTGCGGTGCATGCATAACAAGAAAAGCTGGCGAATGCGCCGGCTTTTTTTATTGTTGAAAGCGCTTTAATTTTCCCCTACAATAGATGAAAACGGCGTGTAAGGGAGGAACGATCAAGGAATGAATTCGATCCCGAACGATTTGCAAACCTGGAAACGTTTTGTGAAAGACGGCGTGCTGGACGAAGCCCGAATAAGAAAAAGGATAGCCGAGTCCTGGCACCGCTGCAGAAAGGCTGAGGTTAACCCCTATTTAGAAAAAGGCCCGAAGGTTTTGCAGCAAACGGAACTGGATCAGCAGTTAAACAAGCATTCATTCTTTCTGTCGACCGCAATGCCTTACCTGGAAAAACTGCTGCCCGCCATAAAAGAAATGGAAATGATGGCGCTATTAATTGATGCGGACGGCATGGTGCTGGCGCTTGACGGCCATCGCCGCGCGCTGCATGAAGCCAAACGCATTAATTTTGTCGAAGGCGCGTGCTGGACAGAAACTGCGGTTGGCACCAATGCAATTGGCACGGCGCTTCACATTAGCGAGCCGGTTGTCATTCAAGGATCAGAGCATTATTCTGTCGCCTCCCATCACTGGAATTGCTCAGCAGCACCGATTCATTATGAGGACGGCAGTCTTGCGGGGGTGATTGATATCTCTTGCCCGGCAGCGCACACACCCCTAAATATGCTAGGCATTTCCGCGGCCATTGCCTTTGCCGCGGAAAGGGAATTGGCAGCCAAAAGCAGGGAGAAAGAACTCGAACTGCTCAGCCGCTTTGCCGATAAGGCAGCGTCCCGTGTGCCGATCGTGCTTTGCAATGCCAAACAGCACATCATCGGCGCAAGCCTGCCGATACGAACGTCAATACCGGATTGGCAAGGCCGGCATCTTTATGAGTTGAAGGAAAGGGGTTTTACGATCGAAAAAGCGGTCACAATGGGGGACAGCGGCACTTGTTTTTATTTATCGGAACAAAAGAAAAAGCCGGCCTTTCGATTTAATGGAGTCCTCGGACAAAGCAGGCAATCGCAAGTAATGCTCAAAAGCCTCGAACGAGCGGCCGCGGCTGATGCGACAGTTTGCCTGTCGGGCGAAACCGGCACGGGGAAGGAAGTCGCGGCCCGCGCGCTTCATGAAAACAGCGACCGTAAGAACGGCCCGTTTGTGGCCATTAATTGCGGAGCGGTCCCGTCGGATTTAATCGAAAGCGAGCTGTTCGGCTATGCAGAAGGCGCTTTTACAGGAGCGAAACGAGATGGCTACAAAGGCGCCTTCCAAAAAGCGAATCACGGCACCTTATTTCTAGATGAAATCGGAGAAATTTCCCACTCGATGCAGGTGGCGCTTTTACGGGTGCTTCAGGAACGCAAGATTACACCGGTCGGCGGGACAAAAGAAATCCCGGTTGATATCAGAGTGATTGCTGCCACACATTGTGATTTGCGTGAACTCGCAGAAAGCGGAAAAATCAGAGAGGATCTGTTTTACCGCCTTCATGTCTATCCGATTCAGCTTCCTCCGCTGCGGAACCGTCTCGAAGATATTGAGGCCCTCTTTGCGTACTACACACAGAAAAATGGATGGCCGGGAGAGCTTCCGCCTGCCTTTTTGGACGTACTGAAGCAATGGAAGTGGCCGGGGAATATTCGCGAGCTGTTTAATGTCTTTGAACGCCTTTCCATCAGGTTTCCGGACGGACGGCTGAGTGACGAGCCGCTTTCCTTATTGCTCGAAGCGTCGGGCTTGCCGATCGGCCCCGTAAAAGAAAAGGGGGCTGAAACAAAGGCGCTTAATCTCCGTGAGCAAATTCAAAAAGATATCCTCATCAATGCGCTTGAAACGGCAAAAGGAAACGTCTCCCAAGCCGCGAAAATCAGCGGCATTCCGCGCAGCACCTTCTACAAACGATTGAAAAAATTTAATATGACCGCTGGATCATAAAGCATACTTCTTTCAAGAAATGGAAACGTTATGGGTGAAGGAGGGTGTTGAGATGAATATACAGAGAGCGAAAGAAATCGTGGAATCACCGGATATGAAGAAAGTAACGTATAACGGAGTTCCGATTTACATTCAACATGTGAATGAAGAAACCGGAACAGCGAGAATTTATCCGCTGGACGAACCGCAGCAGGAGCATGAAGTGCTGCTGAACAACTTAAAAGAGGATTAAACAAACATGGCCCGCTTTCATAAGCAGGCCATTTTGTTATGCTCGCGGCGCAAATAAGATCACACAAACACCGATCAGACAAATCAGTGCGCCGATCCAGTCATACAGATCTGGAGTTTTCCGATCGACAAGCCACCCCCAAAAGACAGCTAGTACGATGAACACCCCTCCATAAGCGGCGTATACACGGCCGAAGGAAGGGAAGGATTGAAACGTCGGGAGAATGCCGTATACAATCAATATCAGCGCCCCGGCTGCCCCGTATCCGACGGGCTTCGCTTCTCTCAGCCACAGCCAAATCAAATAGCCTCCGCCAATTTCAGCAAGTCCCGCCGCGAGAAATAAAAGAATGGTCATCAGCATCACGCGCACCCCTCAAACTTCAATTACATTTCATTATAAAGGAGAGAGAGGTGTTAAAGCTTTGGATTCTCTTCAAATTCCTTCAAATACACACTGCGCTGAATCTCTGTAAACTGGCTGATCCAATTGTTTTTCGCCTCTTCCGTCATATGGGGCAGCATATAACGTTCAACCGCTTCGAAAAATAATGGATTGGCTATGATGTTCCAAGTCGGAATACGAACGATCTTGCCGTCATTCTTCTCAATGATAATATCCTCAAAGAAAATCCCTTTCAAACTGTATTGGTGGCGTCCCATATAAATGCGCTTGATTTCAGTAAAAGGCACGCTGCGTTTTTTTGTGAAGATTTCCCCATCAGGCCCTTGTTTAATACGAAAAATAACATGTCCTCGGCTTGTGAACGCCGGTAAAACCATAGAAAATGTGATCAAGCCATAGACAATCGCCATCAATCCGCCGCCAAAATAAAGCAGAGAGTACTTGGATTCGAACGTAATGGCTTCTGACACCAGCCACACGCCTGCAATCACGGCGCCGCCTGTTGCGAGAAACAGCCAGATTCTGAAAAACATTCTGCTTTTGACTTCGATATCATGTGATTCCAATGTGCTGCTCCTAAAGCTTCGGATGATTCTCAAATTCTTTTAAATACACATTGCGCTGAATCTCTGTAAACTGACCGATCCAATTCGTTTTCGCTTCATCATTCATATGTGGGACAATATAACGTTCAACCGCTTCAAAAAACAAAGGGTTCGGAATGATATTCCAAGTCGGGATGCGAATCGTTTTGTGGTCAGTTGTTTGAATTATGACATCTTCCTGAAAAATCCCTTTTAAGCGGTATTTATTGCGATTCATTTCAATTTTCTTGATATCGGCAAATTTCACAGTTGCTTTGTCAGTGAATATCTCACCATCTTTTCCGGTTTTAATACGGAAGATGATATTTCCCCTAGGGGTAAAGGCAGGGAAAAAGATGATAAATAAATATAAACAAAACAAGGTGAATAGAAAACCTGCTGGAATGGCTAGGAGATAATATTTCGTTTGAAAGGTAATCCCCATATAAAACAGCCATAAACAAGCAAGCCCCATACCGGCAGATCCGACAAAAGCCCATATTCTCAGGAACATTCTGCTTTTGACTTCGACTACTTGATTTTCCAATGCTCTTCTCCTTTTATCAATTCAGATTCTCGTTCGGTTTTGAAATGATTTGATTCACAACATCCTTATGAGCAGCCATGACAGTAAATTCATTCTGGGTGATACCCGTTACAAGCCAAGTATGGCGGGTGCCGGGCAGGATAAAAGCCATGTCATCCACTTCCGGTGCGTTATCTTTATCGTAAGACAGGCGCATCAGGGTATCCATCTTTCCTTTGCGTAATGACAAATCATTTATAAACCGGGTAATGTCCTCCTGGTAGTCGTGCTTTCCAAGGAATTCCTTCAGGTATGAGGGAGTCTCGGAAGCACCTTCCAGAAGTGCTTCAAATTCTTTTGATGTCAAAGTCAGGATAGATTCGCTTTTATCCTCGGTATCTATTATATTTAAAAACTCAGCTGTTTTTGTAAGTAATCCGTCGCTTGATTCCATTTTTTTTATACTATGTACTTGCTCATCAAAAAGAAGCTCATGGGAGTAGGTGCCAAATTTTGAAACATGGCAGGAAACATTCCGTTCGCTGCCTTGCTCGTCAAACTTGGAAAGCTTCACTGTATAGTCCGCGTCATTTAATACATGGATAAACGGGCAATACTCGTCCTTTAACCTGTATTGATGATTCCGATATTCAGCAGCATCCTTCGCCAAAAGCGAACGGCAGGCCGCTTCAAATAAAAATCCGAGCTGCTCATCTTCTATTTCAGGAAAATAGGCTTGCTTCAGTGACATGCCCTGTTCAAAAAAGCCTTCGCTGTAAAAACAAAATATGAGCTCCTCTAAGCTGATCGTAAACTGATTCATGGTTTATTCTCCTATCCGAATGAAAGTTTGCCTTTAAGGAAATGGGTTGCGCCGTGTATGAGCGAGTCCGCCGTTTTCTTTGCTTTGGCCATTCCTTTATGAATTGTTTTATTGGCCGCATCTATGCCGTCATTCACCGTTTTTACGACTTTGCCGGCCGCTTCCAGCCCCTTTTTGGCAGTATTTACAACAGCATGAATCGGTTCTTTCAGCTTTAAGGCTGCCTTTTCGGCGAAACCTGCCGTAAATTTGGCAATTTGTTCTCCTACCACTCCGCCAACATAAGAGCCAGCTGCGCCAAGGAGGACAGTACCAACAGGGCCTGCAAAACTTCCGATCGCCCCGCCTATTACAGCGCCTGCCGTTGCGCCGCCAGCGACAAAAATAGTGTTATTCACTGCATTGCCTACAGCTTTTGCATTTTCCCGTTTGAGCACTTCGGGTTTGTCTTCGTATTTTGCGTAATTTTCTGCGATCTTTAAGCCTGCTCCAAACGTTTCTGTCGCTCCGGTTATGAGTGTCGCTGTAATGGCATTTCCTTTTGCGAATTTCAAGCCTGTTTTTCCGACATCCTTCAGTGTTGAGCGTACGCCGGCTTCATTAACAAATCCTCTTGTATAGCTCCTTACGCTGTTTGAAAAATCCACCGTGTCCTGCGGAAAGTATTTTGTAAACTTTTTATGTACCAAATCAGAAAATGGCCGGTTTGTCTTTTTAAACAGATATTTTGGGTTCAAAAGCACTCTGGCTGCTTTTTGATAACGGGAGCTGTCTACTGCTCTGGAAATGTCCAATAGAAGCTTTGAATGCCGTGCAGTATGTAAGCCGCTTGGCTGTTTCACAAACTTTGTAAGCCCTAATCCGTAGTATTTTCCCTGGGTCAGCATCAGGGCAGTTAAGCTTGTCATCGTTCCGTATTTGTCGTAAGCGTTATAAAGCTTTCGTAAAATATTGTCCTGCTCAACAAATTTGTCGCTCGTTTTTCTGATGAATATCTCATTGTCACTCAGCTTGCTGACGAGTGCTTTTCCTGAGCTCCAAGCATCCCCAACACCCGAAAAACAGCTGCTGTAGCGGGGATCGCATTGTAAAATCAGCTGTCCCAGCTCCGCATGCAAATCCTTATATTTGTTTTCCATATCAGTTAATTCTGTGACCACATCATTTGCCAGCTGTTCAAGCTTATCCGGATCAACTGCAATGTTTCCTGACACGCTATTCACCTCTCGAGTTTATGTCTTTCCTCTCTTGCTTTTCTTTCTAATTCTTCCATTCTGGCAATCTCAGCTTTTCGTTCTTCTATTTTTACGGCAGCTGCCTTAAGTTCCTGGCTTGTTTCAAGCAGCTCCTGTTCGAACTGATCGTAGGCGGCTTTTGTTTCCTCGAAATCCTGGTCGAATGTGTCTCTTGCTTTTCCCTGCCACGCATCGCCCAATGCAGATAACCGGGAGTCAAGGAGCATTTTTGAGCTTCTGACCTCTTCTGCGGCTGCACTGTACTGATTTGCAAGCTCGATGACTTTATGTGAGTCCAACTTTTGTCCCCTGCCTTTCCTAAATTAACGCACAAATGGATGTTTTATATAAATGATTATAAATAATTCGGCATGTATCCGAATCGTACAAAAGAACCTTTTCATAAGAATTGGAAGGGCGTATATTCACTCAAATTTCACAGATGATGAGACTTTGAGATTACAAAAAAGGTAAAAAAATCAAATTGTTGAACTGATAGATAAGTGAGAAATTTCCCGCTCAATGGGAAAAAAAACTAAAACTGATCAAATGACCTAAGTGCGCCAAAAGCATTACGAGACAAGCTGTCACATGATATAAATAAAATGTAAACGTTATCAAGGAGGTCGTCATATGAAGAAAAAATCATTCTCAATCGTAATAGCGGGCGGAGGGAGCACATTTACTCCCGGGATTGTTCTGATGCTCTTAGACCATTTGGATGAGTTTCCGATCAGAAAGCTGAAGCTGTATGACAATGATAAGGAAAGACAGGAGCGGATCGCGGGGGCCTGTGACGTTTTTATCAGAGAAAAAGCACCCGAAATTGAATTTACAGCGACGACTGACCCGGAAGAAGCTTTTACAGACGTTGATTTTGTCATGGCACACATCAGGGTAGGGAAATACGCGATGCGTGCGCTTGATGAGCAAATTCCGCTGAAGTACGGAGTTGTGGGCCAGGAGACGTGCGGACCGGGCGGTATCGCATACGGTATGCGTTCAATTGGCGGCGTGCTTGAAATATTAGATTACATGGAAACATACTCGCCAGATGCGTGGATGCTGAATTACTCCAACCCGGCGGCGATTGTGGCGGAAGCAACGAGACGCCTCAGACCGAACTCGAAAATCCTCAACATCTGTGATATGCCGGTCGGTATCGAAGACCGTATGGCGCAAATTCTCGGCCTGTCCTCAAGAAAAGAAATGAAGGTCCGGTATTATGGATTAAATCATTTCGGCTGGTGGACATCCATTCAGGATCAAGAGGGCAATGATTTAATGCCGAAGCTGAAGGAACATGTGTCTCAGTACGGGTATATTCCGAATGCAGAGTCCGAAGCGGTGGAGGCGAGCTGGAATGACACGTTCGCAAAAGCGCGTGACGTGCAGGCCGCCGATCTGGACACATTGCCGAATACGTATTTACAATATTATCTGTTCCCGGATGACATGGTGAAAAAATCAAATCCGAACCATACGCGGGCAAACGAAGTCATGGAAGGACGCGAAGCCTTTATTTTCAGCCAATGCGACATGATTGCACGCGAGCAGTCCTCTAAAAACAGCGAAATCAAAATAGACGATCACGCGTCATATATCGTCGATCTTGCCCGCGCCATTGCCTACAATACAGGTGAAAGAATGCTTTTAATCGTTGAAAATAACGGCGCAATCGCAAACTTTGACCCGACAGCAATGGTAGAGGTGCCGTGTATCGTCGGCTCAAACGGGCCTGAACCGATCACAGTCGGAAACATTCCGCAGTTCCAAAAAGGACTGATGGAACAGCAGGTATCAGTTGAGAAATTGACAGTTGAGGCGTGGACGGAAAAATCCTTCCAAAAGCTATGGCAGGCGCTCATTCTCTCAAAAACAGTGCCGAACGCCCGTGTGGCAAGGCTTATTCTCGAAGATTTATTGGAGGCCAACAAAGATTTCTGGCCTGAGCTTGATCAAAGCCCGAGCCGTATCTCATAACTGAAAAATCCCCCATTTTCGAAATTTATATTGTATATAATAGAAAGAAAATGGGGGGATCTGATATGCAGCTCGAAGAACTGATTAATCAGCATTACAGTAAATTAAATGACAATGATTTTCATATTTTGAAATATATATTGAATCACAAGAACACGTGCTATCGTCTTGGAATCGATGCCCTTGCGAAAGCATGCAGCGTATCGCGTTCCTCGATTTTGCGCCTTGCCCAAAAGCTCGGTTTCAGCGGCTACAGTGAATTTCGCGTTTTTTTGAAGTGGGAAGATCAGCCGGAAGAAGGCGAGAGTATGAGTTTTCAAAAGCTGCTGGATGATATTGAAGCAAATTTGAAATTTATAAGGACAAAGGACATGACGGACATGTGCCAGCTGATTGATGAAGCGGACCGCATTTTCGTGTATGGGTCCGGAACGGCGCAAAAGATATGCGCCCATGATTTGCAAAGAATGTTTATCCCTCTCAATAAGTATCTGATTTTAATCGAGGGCAGAAATGAATTTGACCAGATGCAGGATGATTTTAAGGTGAATGACCTGTTTATCATCATTTCGCTGTCCGGAGAAACGCCTGAGCTGATTCCGCAGGCCAGGATGCTTTCCGCAAAGGGAGTTCCCTTTATTTCCATAACGAATTTGAAAAACAATGTCCTCGCCCAGCTCACACCGCATAATCTTTATGCGACAAGCAAGCCCGTGACATTGAGTGATAAAAAAGAAATTGTCGCTTTTGCGCCGTTTTTTCTCGTTGGCGAAGCATTGTTCCGCGCATATGTTGATTACAAAGAAGCTGAAAAAAACGACATTGAGTAGCAGGGGGTTTTGGTATGATGCAAAAAGTCCAGCGCTTTGGAAGCGCGATGTTTGTGCCTGTATTATTATTTGCGTTCGCCGGCATTATTGTGGGTGTCAGCACGCTTTTCAAAAACGAAACCCTGATGGGGCCGCTCGCTGATCCTGACGGGTTTTGGTATCAGTGCTGGTATATCATTGAGCAAGGCGGCTGGACGGTGTTTAATCAAATGCCGCTTTTATTCGCCATCGGCATTCCAGTCGCTTTGGCGAAAAAAGCTCAGGCGCGCGCTTGTTTGGAAGCGCTTACGGTTTACTTGACGTTTAATTATTTTGTCAGCTCGATCCTGACAGTCTGGGGAGGCGCCTTTGGCGTCGATATGAATCAAGAGGTCGGCGGAACGAGCGGATTAACGATGATTGCCGGCATTAAAACGCTTGATACCAACATTATCGGGGCAATCTTTATTTCTTCCATTGTCGTATTTTTGCATAACCGCTATTTTGATAAAAAACTGCCTGATTTTCTCGGCATCTTTCAAGGCTCCACGTATATCGTCATGATTTCCTTCTTCATTATGATTCCGGTCGCTCTGGCCGTGTCTTTTATCTGGCCGATGGTCCAAACGGGAATCGGGTCGCTTCAAAGCTTTCTTGTCGCTTCCGGGGCGGTGGGCGTTTGGATTTACACATTTTTGGAACGGATTTTGATTCCGACCGGTCTTCATCATTTTATTTACACGCCGTTCATCTACGGCCCGGCTGTGGCGGAAGGCGGGATCGTCACGTATTGGGCGCAGCACCTCGGTGAATATTCACAAAGCGCCAAACCGCTGAAGGAGCTGTTCCCGCAAGGCGGATTCGCGCTTCACGGCAATTCAAAAATCTTCGGCATTCCGGGGATTGCGCTCGCGTTTTATGTCACAGCCAAAAAGGAAAAGAAAAAACTCGTTGCCGGCCTGCTGATTCCTGTCACACTCACGGCCATCGTCGCCGGCATCACAGAGCCGATTGAGTTTACTTTCTTATTCATCTCTCCTTTCCTATTTGCGGTTCACGCCGTACTCGCCGCGACAATGTCGACGGTCATGTATATGGCCGGTGTTGTCGGAAACATGGGGGGCGGGTTAATTGAGGCGGTTACCCTGAACTGGATTCCGCTCTTTGGCAGCCACGGTATGACGTATGTGTATCAAATTCTGATTGGACTCTCATTTACTGCCATTTATTTTTTCGTCTTCCGATTTCTGATCCTCAAATTCAATATTGCCACACCGGGACGGGAAATTGACGATCAGCAGGAAACAAAGCTGTATTCGAAACAAGAATACAGAGAAAGAAAAAACAAAAAGGATGAAACAGCCTCCGCGGCAGAAACGGCAGATGAAACCGCTGCATTGTACATCGAAGCGTTAGGCGGAAAAGACAACATCACCGAGGTCACAAACTGCGCCACCCGCCTCAGAGTCAGCGTCAAGGATGAAAAAAAGGTCGAACCCGACAGTGTCTTCCGCGCGCTTGGCGCACACGGCGTCGTCAGAAACGGAAAAGCGTTTCAGGTGATTATCGGATTGAGTGTGCCGCAGATGCGGGAGCGTGTGGAAAAACTATTAGACCAATAAAGCAGACCCTCCTTTTTGGGAGGGTTTTCGTTTGCCGTCAAAAAGACCATCATAGTAAAGTAAAGAAAGAGACAATCGAGTATAAGGGATTTGGAGGCTTTTACATGTCAAAGGCTTTATCATATTTAAAACCATACTCACTTCTGGTGGGAATTGCGCTGATTCTCATGCTGACGGAACTCGCGGTTGAACTGGTACAGCCTCTATTGATCGCAAAAATCATCGACGATGGGATTTTGAAGCAAGACATGCGGCACGTTTGGATATGGGGTGCGGTCATGATCGGACTGACCATTTTATCATTTGCGGCGGGTATGCTGAATTCCTTTTATGCTGCCCATGTGAGCCAAAGCTTTTCCTACGATACGAGAAAAGGGCTTTTTCAAAAAATCCAGTCCTTCTCTTATTCAACATTTGGACAGTTTTCGTCCTCATCCTATATGACAAGGCTGACAAACGATGTAACACAGGTGCAAAACCTGATTTTTATGAGTCTGAGGTTTATGCTGCGTGCGCCGCTAATGATTGTGGGCGGCATTGCGCTGTCACTCGCTGTTAATGTGAAGCTCGGCTTTTTTCTTCTTGTGACGATTCCGATCCTGATTTTGTTTTTGCTTTGGGTACTGAAAAAGGGCGGGGCGCTGTTCCGGTCTGTGCAGAAACGGCTGGATCAGGTGAATACGATCATGCAGGAGAATTTAACCGCGATCAAGCTGATTAAAGCGCTGCTGCGCGGAAGCCATGAGGTCAAGAGATTTATCAAAGCAAACACGATGCTGATGGAAAAAACGGTCTCGGCATTTCAGCTTGTAGAATTTACGATGCCTGTGCTGATGCTGCTGATGAACCTCTGTATTCTTTTTATTTTATGGGCGGGAGCTCACAGCATCACAAGCGGAGGTTCTCAGGTCGGCGATGTCGTTGCGGTGATTAACTATGCGACACGAATTACGGGTGCGCTTTCTATGTTCCCGTTTTTGATTATGATTTTCACCCGGGCAAAAGCCTCAGGCGACAGAATCAGCGAGGTGCTTGAAACAGAAGGTGACGAGCAGGAGGAAGGATTACTCTCAGCTCGCTTGTCAGGCCGAATTGACTTTCAGGATGTGTCCTTCCGATATCTGGATATGGACAGAGAAGCGCTGCGCAATGTCTCATTTTCCGCAAAGCCGAAAGAAACGATCGCGATTCTCGGGGCGACAGGATCAGGGAAATCGACGCTTTTTCAGCTCATTCCGCGGCTTTATCAGCCGGATTCGGGCAGCATTTACATAGATGAAAAGCCTATTGATGACTTTCCGGCGGAGGGCCTTCGCAAGCAAATCGGATTTGTGCCCCAGGAAGTGCTCTTGTTCTCAGGCACTATCAAAGAAAATATTGCTTGGGGCAAAGAAAATGCTTCACTTGATGAAATAATGGAAGCAGCCAAACATGCGCAAATCCATGAAACGATCATGAAGCTTCCGAAGGGATATGATACCGTCCTGGGACAAAGAGGCGTCAATTTGTCCGGCGGCCAAAAGCAGCGGATTTCTATTGCAAGGGCACTGATCAGAAAACCATCCATCCTTCTTTTGGATGACAGCACAAGCGCGCTTGACCTGCAAACGGAAGCGAATCTGCTTGAGGCGATTAGCACATATGAGTGCACAACCTTAATCATTACACAAAAAATAACAACGGCCATGAAAGCTGATGAAATATTACTGCTCGAGGATGGAGAGCTGATAGAGAAAGGCACACACAGCCAGCTGCTTTCTGACTCACATTTATACAAGCGCATTTACGAGTCGCAATTCGGAAGGGAGGGGAGCGAGTCGTGCTGAAAGACATCCGCAAGCCTTTCCAATATCCCAAAATCCCAATCGATAAAAAAGAACGCGCCAAAAAAAGAGCGAAAGCAAAGGATACAAAAGGCACCCTGAGACGAATCTGGTCTTACCTGGCAGAACGAAAAGGGCTGCTCATACTCGTTATGCTGATGGTCGTAATCAGCGCGATATTCGGCCTCCTCGGACCCTTTGTGATCGGAAAGGCCATCGACCATTTCATTGTCGGCCAGACGGTCAGCGGGCTTATTCCCGTTCTGCTCATTCTGCTTGGCATATATCTCATTCAATCTTTATCACTCTGGTTTCAAAACTATTGGATGATCACGATTTCGCAAGGCACTGTCTTTAGAATGCGAAGCGAGCTGTTCACCCATCTGCATGAACTGCCGATCCCGTTTTTTGATAAACAGCGGCATGGCGAGCTGATGAGCCGGGTGACCAATGACATCGAAAATGTCAGCTCCACTTTAAATACGTCAGTGATTCAAATTCTGTCGAGTGTCATCACCTTCGTCGGAACGATTGCCGTCATGCTGTATATGAGTCCGCTGCTGACGGTGATCACGCTGACGATCATTCCGGTAATGGCGGTGAGTCTGAAATGGATCACAAACCGTACGGGAAAACTGTTTAAAGAACAGCAAAAAAATCTTGGCGAGCTGAACGGATATATTGAAGAAAGCATTTCAGGCGCAAAGGTCATCAAAGCGTATTCACGGGAAGACCAGATTACAGCTGAGTTTCTGGAAAAAAACGCAGCACTCAAGACTTCAGGCTTCTGGGCACAGACGATTTCCGGCTTTATCCCGAAAGTGATGAACTCTTTAAACAATTTAAGCTTTACGATCATTGCTGCAATCGGCGGACTATTTGCGCTGAAAGGCTGGATATCCATCGGCACCATCGTTGTCTTTGCCGAGTACTCAAGACAGTTCACGCGTCCATTAAATGATCTGGCTAATCAGTTTAATACGATGCTGTCCGCTATTGCCGGCGCTGAACGGGTGTTTGACGTACTGGATGAAAAAGAGGAGCGTGAGGATGAAAAGAATGCCCTGCATCAGCCGATACAAACAGGCAGCATTGAATTCCGAAATGTTTCCTTCGGCTACGAGGAAAACAATCAGACACTGAAACACCTCCAATTCACAGTGCCGGCCGGGCAGTCAATCGCCTTTGTCGGCCCGACGGGAGCGGGAAAAACCACTGTTACCAATCTGCTTGCCCGTTTTTATGAGCCCAATGAGGGGAGCATTTTAATTGACGGGATTGATATTAAAAAGCTGACAAGGGCGAGCCTGAGAAAAAATATGGGGTTTGTGCTTCAGGATTCGTTCTTGTTCCAAGGCACGATCAGAGAAAATATCCGCTACGGCAGGCTCGATGCCTCCGATCAGGAGGTCGAGGCCGCAGCAAAAACAGCGAATGCCCACAGCTTTATTGAGCGGATGCCAAACGGATATGATACAGTGCTGACGCAAAACGGCTCGGGCATCAGTCAAGGACAGAAACAATTGATCTCCATAGCAAGAGCCGTGCTGGCCGATCCGGTTCTGCTCATTTTGGATGAAGCGACAAGCAACATTGATACCGTAACAGAAGTGAAAATCCAAGAAGCGCTTGCCCGTTTAATGGAGGGGAGAACGAGCGTCATCATTGCCCACAGGCTGAATACCATTCAAAGAGCGGATCAGATTGTCGTATTAAAAGACGGCGAAATGATTGAAAAAGGCAACCATGATGAACTGATACGCCAAAAAGGATTTTACAGTGACTTATACGAAAGCCAATTTCAGCAATAAAGAAAAAGACCTTTGACCTGCACAAAGGTCTTTTTTGTTACAGATTTATAGTACTTTTATTTCAATTTCGTAAAATGTAACAAAATTACTTGACGTAAACAAGTTATGTATATATACTAGCTTACATTAAGTAAGTGATAACATTTATCAAGGAGGATAAAATGAATAAATCATTTGAAATTGGCACATTACTTTTAAGAGTCATCACAGGTATTATCTTTTTTGTTCACGGTTTATCAAAGTTTCAGGCAATGGAGGGCACGATTCAATTTTTCGGCAGCATAGGCCTTCCAAGCTTTATGGCGTATGTCATCGCAGCGATTGAACTCGTTGGCGGAGTGCTCGTCTTTTTCGGATTGGCTACACGTATTGTAGGTGTTCTGTTTGCTCTCACATTGATCGGAGCCATTATTACAGTGAAGCTGAAAGCGCCATTTATGGGCAATGCAGAATTTGATTACCTTCTGCTTTTGACATCCATTCACCTGGCACTTACTGGAAGTCGTTTCTTGGCGCTGGACCCATTTGTGTTTAAAGCAAAAAAGAACGAAAACGTATCAGCATAAGAAAAGAGGCATACAGCATGACCAGCATTCATGAGGATACAACCATTGGCTATGTCAAACTCACAATCCGCAGTCTGGAGCGTTCCCTTCAGTTCTACTGCAACGTGATCGGCTTTCAAGTCTTGAATAAGACGGACCGCCAAGCTGAATTAACGGCTGACGGAAAACGCCCCCTGCTTATTCTTGAAGAAAATCCAAGCGCTGTCGTCTTGCCTGAACGCACGGTAACGGGCCTGTATCACTTTGCGATTCTGCTTCCCAACAGAAAGGAACTTGGTATCGCACTCGCCCGCTTGATTGAAAACGGGATTGCCCTAGGACAGGGAGACCACGCTGTCAGCGAGGCGCTCTATCTCTCTGATCCTGACGGAAACGGAATTGAAATGTACGCTGACCGCCCCCGCAGCACTTGGCAGCGGGATCGTGAAGGAAACTACGTCATGACAACAACAGCTGTCGACATCGAGGGCCTTTTGGAAGAGGCCGGAGAAGAGCGGAAAACAACACTTCCAAACGGTACGGTCATCGGGCACATTCATCTGCATGTCAGCGATCTGAAAGAAGCAAAAGCGTTTTACACAGATGTGCTGGGCTTTGACCTTGTCGGAGACTATGCGGGCATGTCTGCTCTCTTCGTTTCAGCCGGAGGCTACCACCACCATATCGGCTTAAACATCTGGGCTGGGAAACATGCGCCGCCTAAGCCGGCAAATGCGAGCGGGCTCGACTATTACACCGTTGTCCTGCCTCATCAGGAGGAACTCAAACGTGTGGCGGACCGAGTCAAAAACGCTGGATATTCGCTTGAAGAAACGGAAAACCATTTTCTTGTGAAAGATCCTGTCTCCGGAGCACATATCAAATTTGTGATTTAACTGTCATCCCTTTGCCGTAAAAAACGGCAGGGGGTTTTTTTATTTCTGTCCGCCTTGTTATGATGGGAGAACCAACCTGTTAGGGGGCGTTTGACATGGAACTGAACCATCTTGTAACGGGCACAATCGCTTTAAATAGAGCAAAATGATGCCTCATTTTACATCCATTATTCGAATAAATAAGTGGAAGCGCCGCATATGACATAAAGTTCATATGCGGTTTTTATTTTCCAGAAACACCTGTAAAAAATAACAAGAGGCAGGTATGATAAGAAAGGAATTGCTTATAGGAGTGATGAGCGTGAAGGCTCTTTTGTTTACAAGAATTTTCACCTTGATGGTGAGCTGTTCGATGTATCTGTCCCTTGTAAAGGATGATAACTGGTTTGAATATCTATTTATAGCGTTAGGAGCTGCCGTGTATGCAGCCAATCATTTTCTGCTGAAAACAGAGAAGTATGACGTCTGGTTTTGTCTGATTGATCTTACGGTCGGCTTTTCGTTTGGATTCATGTTTCCCGGCAATGGCTTGTTCATTATTATGCTATGCCCGGTAGCTGTCGCATTTTTTCTGCGCGGGTTCAATAGAAAAATGGCATGGTTTTTGTTATGTCTTTGCTCAATTTTGTTTTCAATTGTCCTCATACGTACATATCTGCTAGCCGGCAATGAATACGTCATGGATCACATTACCAGCATGACATTTGTTGTCTTCTGCGGAGTCGTAGGCAAATTAATCCGCAAGCTGATGGATGCGGAGGAAACGGCAAAACAGCAGTATCAGGAACTGACGAAGTCCCACCTGGCGCTGTCTGCTGCGCACCAGGAGCTGCATTTATATGCGAAGCAGGTTGAAGAACTGACTGCCATTCATGAGCGGAACAGAATGGCAAGGGACATCCATGATACAGTCGGGCATAAAATGACGGCGCTCCTCGTCCAGCTGCAGCTTCTGCGTGAATGGCAAAAAAGAGACAGTCAAAAAGCGGAGGAGACAGTCGGCGTCTGTGAAACGCTCGCCCGTGAAGCACTCGGCGATATCCGCTTATCAGTCCGAACTCTGCAAACGGAGAACGATCCCTCATTCATTGAATCGCTGAAACAACTGACAGAAGACTTTTACAAAAATGCGGGCGTCACATCTGAACTGACGGTCAGCGGCGATCCTGCGCTGGTCCCGCTGTCTCTGCATCCGACTTTGATCAGAACGGTGCAGGAGGCGCTGACCAATGCAAAACGTCACGGCGGCGCCACTGCCTGCTCGATTCAGCTCACGTGTTCACCGGAAACAGTCAGTCTTTTGATTAAAGATGACGGAAAAGGAAATCCTGAGGCCGCGCTGGGATTTGGTCTCTTGAATATGAAAAAGCGGGCGGCCGAACATGGCGGGATGATCCGTTTTGAAAGCGAGCGGGATCAAGGATTTACCGTGATTGCGGAATTTTCTTTGGCCAATAAAAAATGGAGCTTTGGGCCCGCACAGCAAAAGGAGAGTTTATCATGATTAAAATCATCATTACCGACGATCAGGATATCGTCAGAGAAGGGCTGGCGTCTCTGCTTCAGCTCCGGGAAGAGCTCGATGTCATCGCCACGGCGCGAAACGGACAGGAAGCCTTTGAAAAGGCGAAAGAGCTGGAACCGGATATCGTATTGATGGACATCCGCATGCCGGTGTCCAACGGGGTGGAGGGAACAAAATTGATCACCAGCTCGCTGCCGGGCGTAAAGGTGCTGATGCTGACGACCTTTAAAGATTCAGAGCTGATTGCCGAAGCGCTTGAAGAAGGGGCAAGCGGGTACCTGTTAAAGGACATGTCAGCCGATACGATTGTGAAAGCGGTGATGACTGTTCAATCAGGAGGAATGGTGCTCCCGCCGGAACTCACAGCCCAAATGCTGAATGAATGGAAACGGGAAAAACAGCTGAAAGGAACGGAAGAGAAAGAAAAACCGAAGGAGCTGCTCGACCTGACCGAGCGTGAAATGGAAGTGCTGGCTGAGCTTGGGTACGGGCTGAACAATAAAGAAATTGCCGAAAAGCTGTACATTACAGAAGGAACAGTGAAAAATCACGTGTCAAACATTATCAGCAAACTGTCGGTCAGAGACAGAACCCAAGCCGCCATTTATTCCGTCAGACATGGCGTATCTGTCTTTTGATAGATGACGTTTGGCATATGCGTTGCCCTGAAAAGGCCTGTCACAGGCCTTTTTTTTATGCCCGATGTTCTATCCGGCGCCACATGTTTTACCCCTCAATCTCTTCTACAATGGCAATGGGACAAAAAAAGGAGTGAAACGGCGTGCTTCAAGCAGAAAATATCAAAAAGGCATACGGAAAAAAAACAATTGTCAAAGGAATCTCTTTTTCCTTGAGAAAGGGTGAGTCGTTCGGACTTCTCGGACCGAACGGAGCGGGGAAGTCCACAACCATTTCTATGATTTCCGGACTTGTGCCGCTTGACGGAGGGGAGATTACAGTCGGCGGGTATGTTATCGGTAAAGACACGAACAAAGCCAAACAAAAAATCGGCATCGTCCCGCAGGAAATCGCCCTGTACCCGACACTGACGGCTCAAGAAAATCTCGTATTCTGGGGGAAAATGTATGGACTCACGCATGGAGAGGCCAAAAAAAGATCAGCAGAAGTCCTTGAATATGTAGGGCTTACTGAGCGGGCTAAAGATAAAATCGAAACATTCTCCGGCGGAATGAAACGGAGAATCAACATCGGCGCCGCCCTTATGCATAAGCCTGAGCTGCTTATCATGGATGAACCGACCGTCGGCATCGACCCTCAATCGAGAAATCATATTTTAGAAACGGTCAAACAGCTCAACGAAACAGGCATGACCGTGATCTATACGAGTCACTACATGGAAGAGGTCGAGTATTTATGTGACCGGATCGGCATTATTGATCAGGGAGAAATGATTGCGATCGGCACAAAAAACGACTTGTGCAGCCGTCTTGGAGGAGACACGATCATCCAGATGACTGTCAGCGGGGCAGATGAAGGATTTCTTTCTGCTATCCGCTCGCTTGCCCATGTGAATGATGTAACAGTGAATGAATCAGAGCTCAAAATTGAGGTTGCTGCGGCGCACAATGAGAAAGTAGTCACCGGCCTGCTCACGGAAGCCGCTGCCCATCAAACGAATCTCCTGTCTCTTCAGGTTCAGGAACCAAATCTGGAACGGCTGTTTCTGAATCTGACAGGCCGCACATTGCGGGATTAGGAGGGGCGACGATGAAAAAAGCAATATGGATTGCATGGAAAGATGTCAAAATCAGAATCACGGACAAAAAAGGGTTTATGATGCTTATCCTAATGCCGCTGATCTTAACAGCCATATTAGGGACCGCTCTTGGATCAATCCTTGGCGGAGGCAGCGAGATTGATGAAATCAAAGTTGGCTATGTCCAATCTGATCAGTCAGGCGCGTCGAAGATGTTTAAAACAGACGTACTTGAAAAAATGAAGATGATCAAGGTCACAGAAGCGAGCAGTAAAAAGGAAATGAAAAAGCTGCTGGCGGAAAAGAAAATTGATGTCGGAATTGCCGTCCCGGCACATTGGGGATCCGGCAAGAAACCGGCCGCTGTCTATGCTGGCACTGATCAGGAATTAAAAAGCTCTATCATAGAAACGGCTGCAGTGTCTTTTATAGACCAATACAAGGCGGTACGAGAAGCGGCATCCGCCTCGATGGAATATGTCACCAAGACGGAAGCTGTAAAACAAGGAAAGCTCAATCCTTCCCTCATAGCAGAAAATCTTGCTAAGACGCTTGAAAAAGAAGCGGGTGCCAGGCTTGCTGTTACTGAGAAATCAGTCGGCGCAAAAGAAGTTACCAGTTTTCAATACTATTCGGCGGCAATGCTTTGCATGTTTATGCTGTTTCATATGACGGTCGGCGCGAAATCATTTTTGCTGGAAAAGGAAACAGAAACCCTTGCCAGACTGCTGATGACGCCTGCACAAAAATACGCCATTCTCTTCGGGAAGTGGCTCGGAACCTATTTGTTTGCCATTATACAATTTTTCATTTTTCTTATTGTGACCATCAATATATTTGATGTGGACTGGGGAGACAATCTCTTGTTTGTGTGCGTGCTGGGGCTTTCCTTCGCAGCAGCTGTATCCGGCATTTCAATGCTTCTTGCTTCGTGCATCAGCGATATGAAGTCAGCAGATGTTTTAGGAGGTTTTGGAATTCAGGTGCTTGCTGTTCTCGGCGGTTCTATGCTTCCGTTTTATCAATTTCCGGATTTTCTGCAATCTGTTTCAAAGGCGGTGCCAAATCGATGGGCGCTCGAGGGCTTTCTTTCCTTAATGGAGGGGGGAGGCTGGGCTGAACTTCAAACGCCGGTCCTTCTTTTTGCGGCAATCGGTCTTTGTTCACTGGCTGTTGGCATCAGAAGGCTTCACACAAGATAAGGAGGTAAAACACGGTGAAAAAAATCATAGCCATTTGCGGCGTTGAGCTTTCTCTCATTTTTAAGAAGCCGCAGAACTATTTAATGATGTTCGCTGCCCCGCTGCTGCTGACCTTTGTATTCGGCGGTCTGCTCGGCGGAAATGATAATAAGGTGCGGCTTGCGATCGTCGATCAGGATGACACGCTTCTTTCACAGCATTATTTCCGGGAGCTCAAGCAACATGATGATATGTATACATTTCAAACGATGACTAAAAGCAAAGCTTCAGAAAAACTGAAACAAAAGAAAATTGCCGGAGTCATCACCATTTCTCGCTCTTTCCAAGAGAAGCTGGAAAAAGGAGAGAAGCCGGAGCTGGTCTTCAGCCACGGTCCAGAGCTGACAGAAGCGCCAGTCGCTAAACAGTATGCCGAAAGCAAGCTGGCAAAGCTCAACATTCAGGTAACCGCGGCAAAAACCGCGGCCGAGGCGGCGAGGGAAAGCTGGAAATCGGCTTATAAAACGGTAATCGCCAAAGATTATGAAGATAGCGCCCCAGCTGTAAAACGGGAATCTCTCAATGATAAAAAAGAAGGCAAGGGCGTAAGTGACACAGCTTCGCGAGCTGCAGGCTTTTCCATTCTGTTTGTGATGCTGACAATGATGGGGGCAGCGGGCACGATATTAGAAGCGCGAAAAAGCGGCGTCTGGCCGAGACTGCTCACCGCGTCTGTCAGCCGCGCGGAAATCGGAGCGGGGTATGTGCTGTCGTTCTTTGTGATAGGCTGGATTCAATTTGGAATGCTGCTTCTCGCATCCCATTGGCTGTTCGGAATCAGCTGGGGCAATCCGGCTGCACTGATCGTGTTAGTATCCTTTTTTCTGTTTGCAGTCGTGGGCATCGGGCTGATGATTGCTGCCAATGTCAGAACACCAGAACAGCAGCTTGCTTTCGGCAACTTGTTCGTTATTGCGACGTGTATGGTGAGCGGAATGTATTGGCCGATAGAAATTGAGCCGAAGCTGATGCAGTCCATTGCTGACTTTCTCCCTCAAAAGTGGGCGATGAGCGGACTGACAGAAATTATCGCTAACGGGGCAACCATCACGGATATACTCGGCATTTGCGGCATCTTGCTTGCTTTTGCCGCCGTCACCTTCACAGCGGGGCTGAAAGCGCTCCGAACGTAAAAGCATCCGCCTCCGGGCAGGTGCTTTTTATTATTATAATATCGTGTGTTCTGTCAGGTTCAGTCTATGTTCCAATTGTTGTTTGACGGACGGCCGATAATGCTGTAACAGCCTTAAGGCCGCTCCTGGGTATCCTCTTGTATCAGGGCTAAAATATGCTCCAGCCATGATACGTAATTCTTCTCCCGTTCCAGCGCTTTTGTCAGTACCAGATAGTGGCCGAAATCCGGTGATGAAAACGACATCGGCTCCGCTGAGGCCATTAGCTTTTCATAACTGCCTTGCAGATCAGCGAGCTTCTCCTTGCGCTTCAGCAGCTGGTCTGTAAACAAGTCGGCTGCCTCCTGGCGTGACAGAGAAGAAATGAAATAAGCCTTCAGCATAAATTCATCCTTCACCGTTTCCGGAATAGGGTGGTGGCGGGTCAGCCACACGTGAAGCTCCTGTTTTCCGCTGTCAGTCAAGGTATACATTTTTTTCTCAAGTTTTGTGCCCTGAATCGTTGTCCGGAATGTGATAAAACCTTCATCTGTCAGCTTTTTGAGCTCCGGATAAATCTGGCTGTGCTTGGCGCTCCAAAACTGGCCGAGCTCCGCTTTGAAATAACTTGTAATATCATATCCGCTCAATTCGCCTTTTCGTAAAAGCCCTAATATGGCATATTTTAATACTCTCATGCTGTCCTCCGTGTCTATGGCTGTTTTTGCAAAAAAGAAACTTTTTAAATTCCCTGCCGCCGCAAAATCGTATCGTTCTTTTCTCTTATACCGGCAAAAACAAATGTGAATTCTTATATAAAATAGTGAATGCCATCTATTCTCATGTCTAGCTTTCATCTGTTCCCTATATTATAGGAAAGGGAGACTGGGAACACAACCGCATGTCTCCTTACGCTTATAGTCCTTTCAAGTTTCTTTCGAGTGTATGGAAGACAACTGCCAATAGACAAATTTATGCTTTCATCAAAATAATAATGAAATTGAATATTCTGATAAGTTTATATTTACCAAGTTTAAATTTAACTGTATAATCATTTTGGTAATTACATGATTGAGGAGAAACGGAAAATGAAAAGATTACTTATTGCATCATCTATTTGTCTATCAATGATTTTGTCTATTCTAGCAGCTCCGCCTTCAAGTGCAAAGGCGGAAACAGCACATAACCCTGTTGTTCTTATTCATGGGATTAGCGGTGCATCATACAATTTTTTTGCTATTAAACATTACTTAATCTCTCAGGGCTGGCAAAGCAATAAACTGTATGCAATTGATTTTTATGATAAAACAGGGAATAACCTAAATAACGGGCCGCAGCTTGCAGCATATATTGATCGCGTGTTAAAAGAAACAGGAGCTAAGAAAGTAGATATCGTGGCTCATAGTATGGGAGGAGCCAATACGCTGTATGCTATAAAATATTTAGGCGGGGGCAATAAGATTCAAAATGTTGTCACGCTCGGAGGGGCTAATGGTTTAGTGTCATCTGTTGCGCTGCCGGGTACAGATCCTAATCAAAAGATCCTCTATACATCGATCTACAGTCTGAATGATGAAATTGTAATCAATGGCTTGTCTCGATTACAAGGAGCCAGAAACATCCAGCTGTATGGCATTGGACATATTGGATTGCTTTCTAATAGCCAAGTCAACGCCTATATCAAAGAAGGATTGAATGGCGGGGGACTAAATACGAACTAATGCTTCAAGATATGCGGCTATGTTAAAACCTGCTGTTCAGTTACAGCAGGTTTTTTGTATTCTGACAGGTTGAAAAGAGCAGAAAGTCAGAACGAAAACTGACCTTTTTGTAAGTTCTAATCCAGTTATTCAGCACTTCCCGAATGAATACTTCATATAACGGATAATCCTGCTCAAACACTTCTGCTGAAGCTTTTCGCAAATGCAGGAGCCGCCACCTTCATGACAAATGGTCCCTTCCGCAACGCCGGCTTTTTTGGTAATTTTACTCGTGGATGCCAGACAAACGCGGATTGGATTACTATCAAAAAAGGCATTTTGTAATTTTGCGGAATCAAAAAAGTGAACAGGACACTGTTCCCGCGCCTCAAGCATAGCAGACCGGCTGTACGGGACAAATGGCTGAGGGCGGTATGCCAAAAAGTTATGGGTCTTTATGGGTCTTAGTCGTTCATGCATACTGAAAGATAAGAAATCAGGCACTTTTTTCAATGGAAGCAGGTGTGTTATGGTACAACCATCGATTTCTAAAAATTTGAAATAAAGGAGCGCTGTTATGCAAATCAAAGAAATTTTTGTGATCCGCTGCATTTCGTGCTTAAGTGTCGTTCTGCTCCATATCATTTCAATGGTCCTGATGCTTCAGGCGGAAGCACTTGCTGATATTTCTCACACGGTTGATTCTTTGCGCACACTCCTGATGTTCAGCACGCCTGCTTTCATTTTCATCTCTGAGTTTTTGCTGGCGCGTTCTTATCCTGACGGGGTGCCGGAGGGGTTTTTGAAGAAGAGAGGAAAAGTGATTTTTATTCCCTTTTTGTTTATCGCAGCCATTGATGCCTTGCTGATGGCCAGTGCAATGGGGGGAAAGCTGACTTTTCTGGCGTTTATGCAGAAATATCTGGAAAACGTATTTTTAGGAAACTTTATCGGATATTTCATTCTTGTCATCTTCCAATTTTATATCCTGCACATGCTCTTTCATGAGTATTTGAAAAAAGCATCGCCAAAATGGGTGCTGTCTGTTTCGTTTGTGGTGACAGCCGCTTATTTGGGCTATTTCTCAGCAGTCAGTCCGGCACCCGCTTCTGAACAAGACGGTTCATTTCCGTTCTTCTGGGTTCCGTTTGCAGGCTGGCTTTTCTACTTTTGTCTCGCTTATTACTGCGGAAAAGAGTACAAGCGGTTTTTAGCGCTGCTGAATCAATACCGCTGGGCGGTATACGGCGCTGCGGTCGGGTCCGCCGCGTTGGTTGTGGCTGTTTCTTATTTCGGAGAGGTCGGCATGATCAGCTCAAAGCGGCCTGACATCATGCTTTATTCAACAAGTATGATTTTCCTGTGCTTTCACCTGTTTTCTAACATAAAGCAGGTGCCGAAAATCATTATGTTTATCAGTAACTATTCCTTTTCGATTTATCTGCTGCACGCTTATTTTATGATCATTGGCTATGTTTTGCTGTTAAATATGCCAGACATTCCCGCCATGCCGGCCGTTTTCTTGCTGTTTGCCGTCTGCACAGCGGGCCCGATCCTGACATCCTGGGCACTGAACAAGTTTAAATATGGATATTTGTTTGTAGGGAAAATCTATCAGCCGAAGAGGCGAAAAGTAAAAATGGAAGTGCGAGACCACGCAGGCTGAAAAATCACGGCAGGAGAAACGTTCCTGCCGTGATTTTTATGTTTCATTCACTTGCAATACTGTTTTTAAATACAGTTTAGCTGCTTCTGCCATTCCTGATACATCAGCTTTATCTTCATTGAAATAAAGCGCGTTCTGGATTATGCCATCGTTCACATTAAGAAAAAACTTAGTAATCGTCGCCAGAGGCTGCAGCGGCTGAAATTCCCCTTGATCGATTCCTTTTTGCAAAAGCTTCGAAAACCTTGTCACAAAAAGATCATAACGCTTCTCCAAATACTCGCGCCGTTCTTCATTGCGCCAAGCCGTCACCAAATATTCAAATTGTACCGGCGCCAATGTATCCGCCGCTTCACGCAGGCCTTCAGTCAGTCCATCGAGGTAGCTGGTAATAGTCTCCCAGACACTTCGGTTTTCAGCTGATTCATCCAGCTTTCGGAGCCCTTCATCGAGGTTGGCCTCAATGATGCGGCGAAACATCTCTTCTGTACTGGAAAAATAAAGATAGACGCCGCCTCTGCTGAAGCCCGATTCTTCCACAACGTCCTTCATTGTCGTTAATTCAAATCCTTTTCGTTTAAAAACGGTTTTGGCGGCTTCTAAAATCTCCGCTTGCCGTTTATCTTTGTGCTCCTTTGTTACTTTCGGTGACAAAATATCGCCTGCTTTCTGCCATTTTCTTACCTATAAGTGTAGTCAACCCGGCCGCAATCAGCAAGCAGCCACAGATCAGAAAAGCAAGAGATACGCCGATCAATTCGGCCAGCACGCCCCCGCCCGCTATGCCGAGAATGGAGGCGAGAGTCGTCATGCTCTGAATAGCGCCAAACACTCTGCCGCTATAATCAACAGGCACGGACGTCTGAACAAGAATTTGAAACGGGATATGAACGAGCCCGAAAGCTGCTCCCATGATGAAAAAAGCGAAGATAAAAAGTGCTGTGCCAACAATTCCGAGGCCTCCCAGAAATGGCACACATCCAGTTGCTATTCCAAGCAGACATGCCCCCAGTGTGAAATAAAGCAGATAAGAGGAAATTCGCCTTTTCCCTACAATGGCCGCCGTCAGCAACATGCCGGCCCCGCTTACGGCCATGCACCATCCTGCAAGTTCGGGCGGCGCACCGGGAAAAGAGCGGATGAGAATAATAGCCTGTGAATCGCCTATCTGCAATATGAAGAGAACAAAGCAAGCCGTGAACAAGCCCGTCAATAGAAGAGGTGTCTGTTTCATAAATAGAAAACCTTCTTTTATAGAAGCAAGTGCTGATGTTTTGTCTTGAGGTGTATTGGATGTTTGCTGAAATGCATCTCTCGGAAGCAAAAACAAAATGACAGCAGATAGAAGAAAAGCGCCCGCGTTGATGAAGAAAACGGAATGAATGGAGACTGCGGCGACCATTATGCCGCCAAGCGCGGGACCGAAAATTTTTGCAGTGTTATCGATGATGCTGCTGATAGAAACGGCCTGCTGAAGGAAAGCTTCTGATGTCAATTCCTTAAGCTTACCGTTTTTAGAAGGTGAAAACAATGAAGAAAAACAGCTCTGAAGGCTGAGCAATACGTAAAGCTGCCAAAGCTCACTGACATAAACACAGCTGATAACGGTGAGGGTGCGGCCGATTTCAGACAGAAACATGATCATTTTTCTGTCAAATCTGTCTGCAAGCACACCCGATACGGGGCCGAGAACAATGACAGGCAGTGCAAATGACATCATTAAAAAAGACATATCCAGTGAAGAAGCATCCAGCTGAAAGGCGGCTAATGTTAAGACGGCCAAAATGTGCAGCCAGTCGCCAAGGGAAGAAATCGTTTGCGAGGCTAACAGCGTCATCAGCCCTTTATTTCTCCAAAACAATGATTGACCCATAGTTTTCTCCTCCTGTTCATAAAAGTGACACTAGTGTCGTTTTTTTATTGTATGGGAAAATAACACAATAAACAATCGTTTTCTTGTAAAATAATAAAGATTGAATAAAGCATTCAGGAGGGAGATGCGCATGTCAACAGCCAATTTAAGCTATCCAATAGGAGAGTACAAACCTAGTAAATTCATATCAAACGAGCAGAAAGAAGAATGGATTCAAGTGCTGGAGGAAGTGCCGGCTAAGCTGAAGCAAGCCGTTGAGGGAATGACGGACAGCCAGCTTGATACACCGTACCGAGACGGCGGATGGACCGTCCGGCAAGTTGTTCATCATCTGGCTGACAGTCATATGAATAGCTATATCCGTTTTAAATTAAGTTTGACAGAAGAGACGCCGGCCATCCGTCCGTATGATGAAAAAGCATGGTCGGAGCTTGAAGACTCCAAAACAGCGGAGCCGAGCGGTTCACTCGCGCTTTTGCAGGAGCTTCACGGAAGATGGACGGCTCTTCTTCGCACTCTGACGGATCAGCAATTTCAGCGCGGATTTTACCATCCCGATACAAAAGAGATCATTACCCTAGAGAACGCGCTTGGGCTGTATGTCTGGCACTCACATCACCATATCGCTCATATTACGGAGCTTTCCAAACGGATGGGGTGGTCTTAACGCTTTTGCCGGCGGAAAGCCGGGAGACTGATTGCTGTAATCACCAGCAGAGAAATCACAGCCGCCGCCGCATATAAATGATCATAGCCGCTGGCAACACTGGCATGAATGGCATCGCTTATCGCAGTTTTGACTTCAGGCACAGGAATGCGTTCGATTTGTTCTTGTAAAGAAGAAACATCTGAACTGTCGATCTCGGGAATCATTTGCATAGCCTTCCCTGACTGTCCGCTGTCCGATAAGCGGCTGCTGATTTCATCGCCGATTTGGTCAAACCCTGCTGTGATAAAACCTGCATAAAGAGTAGGCGCCAATGTCAGTCCGATTTGCCTTACTAATGAAAGCGTGCCGAGCGCCGTGCCCTTATTCGCTTTAGCTGCTTCTGATACAAGAACATTCAGCGGAGCGCCTAGCAGAAAGCCAAAACCGATGCCGGCCGCCACGCTTGCAATGACAAACTCCCATTTTTCCGTCACCCAAAGCGGAAATAAAGCAAATCCCGCGCATGAAATGATTCCTGATAGCACAACAGTTTTCACCGGTCCTTTTTTGTCGGTGAGCGCTCCGCCAAGCCAAGCGCCGATTCCGGAAGCTAAGGCAAGAGGTGTCATCCAATAGCCCGCTTTTGCGGCAGGAACGCCTAAATATTGCTCAACATATGACGGAATAAAAATAACCGCCGCCAAGAGGCCCCCGGATAAAAAACCGATGATAAGCGTTCGCTGAAACATGTGATTCCGAAGTAAAGAATACGCCAGAATGGGATCGCCCCCGCGCATTTCCATCCGCTTCTCAAACCATACGAGCGCCGCAAAACAAAAAATACCGAAAACAATACATCCATAAACCTCAGGGTCTCCCAGGCTTTTTAAGAGATTTGCCCCGTCCAGGTTTGTCATGCCGTACATGACAGCCAAAATTGACAAGGACAGAAGAAAAATTCCGGCCGTGTCGAGACGTTTGGCCTCCGGCGCTTTGGTTTCCACAATAAAAAATGCACCGAAAACAACCAGCAGCACTGCAATCGGCAGGTTAATCAAAAACAGCCAATGCCATGACCCGGTCCAATCAAGCAGAAAGCTTCCGATATTGGGTCCGAGCACAGCAGCCATCCCGTTCATCGCCCCTAGCAAACCAAGGGCCTTCCCTTGCTTTTCCTTTCGAAGTGTAGCAAGGACGTGAGAACTTCCGATGATGAAAATCCCGCCGCCTCCAAGCGCCTGAATCAGCCGTGAGATAAGAAAAAGCGGAAAGCTTTGGCTTAAAGCGACAAGCAAAGAACCAAGCCCGAAAAGGCAGACTTCAATAAGAAACAGCTTTTTTCTGCCGTAGCGGTCGGAAAGCTTTCCGACGATCGGCACACTGACGCTGAGACCGAGCGTATAAAGCGTAATGCCCCATGAACCCCAAGACGGAGAAACGGCAAACGATTCGTTTATCGTGGTCAGCGCAGCGGAGATGATCCCGTTATCCAGCGCAGCCATAAACACACCGATGGTAAACAGGCTGATCGCCCACTTTTGGCTTTTTTGATCTGCCAATGCCTTATGCATATTCATCAGCTCCTTTTACTTCACTCGGAATATATTATTCATTCAAAATGAATCAAATGTCAAATAAAAAAAGTCTGCCTCCGCAGTTTGCGTGAGGACAGACTTCGCTGACATTATTCTTTTTTAGCCTGCTCCAGCGCTCTGGAAAGAATAGAAAGCCCTTTGGAAACAGCTTGCTTTTCATCAGGAGACAGCATCTCCAAGGAACGCTTCAATTTCATATGGCCCTTTTGATAAAGCCCGCGAAAAATATTTTTCGCATCCTCCGTTAAATGAACAACCACTGAACGGCGGTCCTCTTTAGAGTGTGAGCGTTTAACAAAGCCGGATTTCTCAAGACGGTCAAGCAGCCCGGTTGTATTTGACAGGGAAGCCCCCATTTTCTCTGCAATTTCACTGACCTTCAGCGTTCCGTGATTGTTTAAAAGCATGAGCACTTTCATTTGCGGCATGCTCATATCCAGCTTCATCCACTCAGACACATCACCGAGCCCGGCAGATGTTAAGACTTTCATATAAAGCACCCAAATTTCACGTTCCTCAGATGAAAGAATATTTTCGTTTAATACTGTTGTATCATGTAAGTTATATTCCATTTGATCACTTCCTCGTCATTCGCTCCTCTTACCATATTACTCGATTTTAACCGCTGAAAGAAAGTCAGCATAAACCGCAGATGAGACTTTGTCCGAAAAATAGCGGTAGTGTATAATGAGTTGGAGATTATTGGGGAAAGAAATATCGAACTGTATATGATTGGAGAGACCATTGCTGATTAAAAAGAATGCTTTATCAATTTTAAAAATCGTTTTTCCTGTTGCTGTTTTACTATTTGTGTTTTATCAGTCGAAAAAAGAATTGACAAACCTGTCATTCAAACGAACGCTTATGGTAATCAACGGGCTGGAGCGGACCGACTTATTCATTCTTGTGCTCATCGGCCTGCTCGCTGTTGCGGCCATGTCACTATATGATTACGTTCTTAAATATTCGCTGCGCCTTTCGATCACAAACGGAAAGGTGTTCAGAGTATCCTGGATTGCCAATTCATTTAATAATGTCCTTGGCTTCGGAGGGCTAGCCGGAGTCGGGTTAAGAATGATGTTTTATAAGGAGCATACAAAAGACCATAAAGCGCTGGTGAAAGGAATTGCCTGGCTTACATCCTCTATGCTGCTCGGCCTTTCAGTTTTCAGCATTTTCGTTGTCGCAAGATTGCTGCCCGTGGATGAAGTCATCAATGAAAAACCATGGCTGTGGGCGGTTGTTATCGGCTTCGCGCTAATTGTGCCGGTCTCTTTGGCGGCGGCTAAACGAAAAGGCCGCAAAGCAGGGGATGAAGAGGGCGCAGACAAAGTGAAAAATCCGATTTTCGCTTATATGGGCGCTTCCGTTGCAGAATGGCTTATGGCTGGAATCGTAATCTATCTGTCTCTGTTCGCCATGGGGATTCATGCTGACATCAGGTATGTGTTCGGGGTATTTGTGATTGCAGCAATCGGAGGCATGATCAGTCTTGTTCCGGGCGGCTTCGGCTCGTTTGACCTTTTGTTTTTGCTCGGAATGGAGCAGCTTGGCTACCATCAGGAAGCCATTGTGACGTCGATTGTGCTGTACCGGCTCGTCTATTCATTTATCCCGTTCGTTTTGGGACTGTTCTTTGCTGCCGGCGACCTGACCGAAAGTACGATGAAACGGCTTGAAACGAACCCGCGAATTGCACCGGCTATCGAAACGACAAACGTGCTGCTTGTCGTACAGCGGGCCATGTTAGTGAGGATTTTGCAGGGATCGCTTTCACTTATTGTGTTCGTAGCCGGTCTCATTGTCCTTGCGTCGGTGTCACTGCCGATTGATAGGCTGACAGTCATTCCGCACATTCCCCGTCCGGTCCTTTTGCTGTTCAACGGGCTGTCCTTAAGCTCAGCGCTCATTTTGCTGATATTGCCGATCGAGCTTTATAAACGGACAAAACGGTCCTATACAATGGCGATTACAGCGCTTGTCGGCGGGTTTGTTTTCAGCTTTTTAAAAGGGCTCAATATCAGTGCAATATTCATATTGCCGATTATCATCGTCTTGCTTGTGCTGTTGAAAAAACAATTTGTCAGAGAACAGGCTTCCTATACGCTCGGGCAAATGATTTTCGCTGCGGCCCTGTTTACTGTGGCGCTGTTTAACTATAACATTATCGCAAGCTTCATCTGGGATCGGATGAAAAAGGTGCTGCGCCATGAATATTTCGTCCACAGCACTTCCCATATTACACATGCGACCATCATGGCAGTCATCGCCGTTCCGCTGTTCTTCTTTATCTTTACAGTGGTGTATCATAAGAAAACCAAACCAATTGGGGAAAAAGCTGATCCAGAACGTCTTGCTGAGTTTTTGAATGAAAAAGGCGGCAACGCGCTCAGCCATCTCGGCTTTCTGGGGGATAAGCGGTTTTATTTCTCAAGCGACGGCAATGCATTGCTTCTGTTTGGGAAAATCGCAAGACGGCTGGTCGTGCTCGGCGATCCGTCCGGCCAAAAGGAGTCGTTCCCGCTTGTGCTCGAAGAATTTCTTAACGAAGCACATCAAAAGGGATTCAGTGTTCTGTTCTATCAAATCGAACGAGAGGACATGGCGCTGTACCACGATTTTGGCTACAACTTTTTTAAACTTGGCGAGGAAGCCTATGTGGACTTAAACACGTTTACCATATCAGGGAAGAAAAAAGCCGGCCTGCGGGCAATCAATAACCGGTTTGAACGGGAGGAATATACTTTCCATGTAGATCATCCTCCATTTTCAGAAGCGTTTTTAGAAGAGCTCAAACAAATCTCCGATGATTGGCTCGGCTCGAAAAAGGAGAAGGGCTTTTCACTCGGGTTCTTTGATCCGTCATATTTACAGAGAGCGCCGATCGCCTATATGAAAAATGCCGAAGGGGACATTGTAGCTTTCGCCAATATCATGCCAATGTATCAGGAAGGCGAAATCTCGGTCGATCTGATGCGCTATCGCAGCGACGCCCCGAACGGTATTATGGATGCATTGTTCATCCGCATGTTTTTATGGGCGAAGGAGGAGGGGTGCACGTCATTTAACATGGGCATGGCGCCCTTGGCCAATGTCGGCACGGCCTTTACATCCTTCTGGTCAGAACGCTTCGCGGCTGTCATTTTTAATAATGTTCGGTACATGTACAGCTTCAGCGGGCTCCGAGCATTTAAAGAAAAATACAAACCCGAATGGCGCGGAAAATACTTGGCGTATCGGAAAAACAGATCTCTTTCTGTCACCATGTTCCTCGTCACGCGTCTGATCGGCAAAAGCAAAAAAGACTCCGTCTAAACAGACGGAGTTCTTTTTTTATTTAGACTTTAAGAAATACGTTTCAATATCGTCAAGCAGATAGTTTGCGGCTTTGATTCCGCCTGCGGTTGTCCACACGACGTCATCGACCTCATGGGCGTTCCCTGATTTCACAGCTTTGAGGTTTTTCCATAGTGAACTGCTCGTCCACTGATTGGCCCATTTTTCATTATCTTTTGCATTATCGGCTTTATAAGTGAAATAAAAAAGCACATCGCCATCCATATCAGGAATGGATTCTTTGCTGTCTGTTGAGAACGTGAATTGGTCCTTTTGTTTCTTGAATAGCTCCACTTGCTTTTCAGGACGTTTAAAACCAAGCTGGTCTAAAATAATGCCTGAGAATGAATCTTTATAATAGATTCTTGACTCGCCGGACAGAAAGCGTACAACAGACACAGTTTTGTTTGTCTGATCGCCAAGCTTATCTTTCATATCGGCAACGCGCTTATCAAAATCGGCAATGACTTCTTTGCCTTTGTCCGCCTTATTCACCGCGTCGGCATAAAGAGTCAGGTTATCCTTCCAGTTCCCGGCTAAAGATTCAGCAAAAACCGTAGGCGCAATCGCATTTAACTGATCATAAATCTTTTCTTGGCGCACTTTATTTCCAATAATCAAATCAGGCTTTAACTCCGCGATGGCTTCCACATTCGGTTCAGTTTCTAGCCCGACGTTTTTAACACCTTCCATATCGTCTTTCAGGTAGTCATACCACGGGTCGCCCTTCCATGACTTCACGGCCCCGACAGGTTTAATGCCAAGCGCTAAAAGCGCCTCTGTTCCTTCATTTGTTAAGACGACAATCCGTTTTGGGTGGGCTGGAATGTTGTCTGATGTCCCCATTGCATGTTTAACCGTTCTTGTTTTGCTGCTTGACCCCTCGCTGTTTCCGGAACTTTCTGAACTATTACAGGCAGAAAGCACCATAACGGCCATAAGTAATACAAATAGCATGCTGATATGCTTTTTCATCTTTTTCCTCCCAATATTGAAATTCATTATCATTTAGATCATAATAAGCAGTGGTGAGAGTGTCAATCATTAATTGAGGATGATTCTCAAAAACAATCAATTTACTGCAGTCATGATGAAGAATGTTACATAGTAAATCACTAGGAGAATTGGATGATGATCTTCAAAAAGGCTTATTCGAAATGGATTTTGTTATTATGTCTGCTTTTCATTTTGCTGGCGGCTGTCTGCGCAAGTGTCATATACGGCTATACCGGTACGTCATGGGGACAGGTCTATCAAGCGTTTACATCTTTTAACGGATCAAATGAGCAAGTCATCATTAAAGACGTCAGGCTCCCGCGCGCCTTGGTTGCCACGGTCGTCGGCGCTTCCCTTGCGGCTGCCGGCGCTCTGATGCAGGCGCTGACAAAAAACCCGCTAGCATCACCAGGGATTTTCGGAATCAACGCAGGGGCCGGCTTTTTTATTGTTGCCGGATCATTTTTTCTGCATATTCAATCACCCCAAGCGCTTGTATGGAGCTCGTTTCTCGGTGCTTCCTTTACCGCCGCGATTGTCTATGCCGCAGGTTCGCTTGGAAGGGAAGGGCTCACGCCGATCAAATTGACGCTGGCTGGAGCAGCCATGGCGGCAATGTTTTCTTCGCTGACACAAGGCATGCTTTCCGTCAATGAACTCGAGCTGGCTCAGGTGCTATTTTGGCTGACGGGCTCTGTGCAGGGCAGGAGTCTCGATTTGCTGATGACAATGCTTCCGTATGCCGCGGCGGCGCTTTTGATCAGCTGTTTCCTCGGCCGGAAAATTAATCTTCTTGTCATGGGAGAAGATGTTGCCAAAGGACTTGGTCAAAAAACGGGACTGCTGAAATTCGCTATGGCACTATGCATTGTCCTGCTTGCCGGTTCAGCTGTCGCCATTGCCGGGCCGATTTCCTTTATCGGCATCATCATCCCGCACTTTGCCCGCTTTATCATCGGCAATGATTATCGCTGGGTTCTGCCGTTTTCCGCTGTTTTGGGTGCGATTTTACTAGTTGCCGCGGACATCGGGGCCCGATATATCATTATGCCTCAGGAGGTTCCTGTGGGGGTTATGACGGCGATTATCGGCATGCCTGTGTTTGTTTACATCGCAAGAAGGGGGGCGAATCTATGAAACTTCGTTTTGGCTTTACAGCGGCTGAAAAGAAAGCATGGATTGTCTTTTTTGTTTTACTCGGTTTAACAGCGGCTGTGTTCATCATAAGCGCCGGTCTCGGACAGCGGTTCATTCCTCCTTGGGATGTGGCCAAAACATTTTTCGGTGCAGGTTCAAAGCTCGATGAAATGATGGTGATGTCGTTCCGCATGCCAAGAATTTTGACAGCTGTATGCGCCGGCGTTTGCTTGGCTGCAGCAGGCGCAATTTTGCAGGGGCTGGTCAGAAACCCTCTCGCATCCCCGGATATTATCGGAATCACGGGCGGAGCGGCTGTGGCTGTGGTGCTTGTCATGATGTTCTTCTCAGACCGAAGCGATTCACTGACGATCAGTCTGTCATGGCTTCCGGCTGCCGCATTTATCGGGGCATCAGTTGTTGGACTTATCGTTTATTTACTCGCATACAAAAATGGCGCCTCCACGTTTCGGCTGGTGCTGATCGGAATCGGATTTTCAATGTCTGCACAAGCGATGACCACATTGCTCATGATCAAAGGACCGATCTACAGGGCGTCCCAAGCCAATGTATACATAACAGGTTCGGTCTACGGATCTAACTGGCAGCATGTAAAAATAGCCGTGTTGCTGTCTGTCATTCTCTTATTCATTTGTTTTATCTGTCTTAAAAATATGAATATACAGATGCTCGGTGAAGATATTGCGGCAGGCGCGGGAAGCTCCGTGCAAAGAAACCGGTTCTTCCTCCTGCTGCTGAGTACGGCTCTTACGGGCTGTGCGGTTTCGGTTGCCGGAACGATTGGTTTTGTCGGTCTGATGGCGCCGCACATCGCAAGGCGTCTCGTCGGCTCGTCTTACGGTGCGCTGCTCCCGGCATCTGCACTGATCGGGGCTCTGCTCGTATTAGGAGCAGACATCATCGGCAGAACCTTATTTGCCCCGGTCGAAGTTCCGGCAGGCGTTTTTACAGCGGCGATCGGCGCCCCCTATTTTATTTATTTGCTCTATAAAACAAGAAATTCCTGATTGTAAGAACCCATTTTCTCTGCAAAGAAAATGGGTTTTTGGTATTGACTGAAAATTCCCTCTAATATTTTGTTATACTGACAGAGACATTGATGTAGAAAGGATGGCAGGCGAATGAAAGCAGAGGTATTAAAATATGAAGCATTTACGGAAAATCCCGGCAAAGGAAACCCCGCGGGAGTGGTATTGCACGGGGACCATTATACAGAAGAAGAAATGCAGAGAATAGCTGAAATCGCAGGATATTCAGAAACCTCCTTTATTCGGAACAGCGAGGCGGCTGATCTTGAACTCCGTTACTTCACTCCTGGACACGAAATGAATTTATGCGGGCATGCGACGGTCGCTTCCCTATACGCATTATGTGAAAAAGGAAGGCTGGAGATTGGTAAAACGTACAGCATCCAGACAAAAGCCGGTATCTTGCCAGCAAACATTTCTGAAAAAGAGGGGCGCATCCATATCACACTTGAACAGGCTGCTCCGAAATTCAAACCATTTACGGGCGACCGGGAAAAGCTCGCGGACGCATTGGGAATTACGGCCGAGGACTTTCATGAGGACCTTCCAATTGTTTTTGGCAGCACAGGCATATGGACTGCGATCGTTCCGCTCAAATCATTAGAAGCCTCTAAAAAAATGGTGCCGAATAACAAACAATTTCCGGATGTTCTAGTTGATCTGCCAAAAGCCTCAGTGCATCCATTTACCTTTGAAACGATTCACTCTGACAGCGACCTGCACGGGCGCCACTTTTCGTCGCCGTATTCAGGAACAATAGAAGATCCCGTGACTGGCACAGCATCCGGTGTGATGGGAGCTTACATGCAGCAATACGGCCGGTCCGGGCAGCGTACATTCATCATTGAACAAGGACAGGAGATGGGGAAAGACGGAAGAGTGGAAATTGAAATAAATGGAGAAAACGATCACATCAAAGTGAACATGACAGGGACTGCCGTTTACTCAGAAACTCGGATTCTTGAAATCTAATATGGCTGACGGTTTACAAAAAGCTGCACTTTCCGTTATGATTATGATTGATAATCATTTTCAATTGGACAGAAAGGGTGAAGCGGTATGCCTCAAGCCGAACAGATAAATCAAGATTCAGCACTGCGGGATATCATACGCAGCAGAAGATCAATCCGTAAATTTAAACAAGATCCCGTACCTCCGGCTGTCATCCTTGACATGCTAGAAACGGCAAAATATGCGCCAAATCACAGAGTGACGGAGCCTTGGAGATTTATTTACGTTTCCAGTGAAACTGGAAAAGCAAGCTTGATTAAAACCTTTGCTTCATTTTCTAAAAAATCAAAGCCGGACATGACGGAAGAAAAACTCCAAAACTTCAAAAAGACACTCAGCCGTGTGCCGGGATTTCTGCTCGTTGTATTTAAGGAAGATGAGAACGAAAGAGCAAGAGATGATGATTTTGCGGCAACCAGCTCATTGATTCAAAACCTCCAGCTTCTTGCCTGGGAAAAAGGAATCGGCATGGTTTGGAAAAGCGGAAAGATCCTCTATGATAAAGACGTGCATCAAGCCTTCGGTTTACAGGATAACGAGCGCTTCGCCGCGATCATACAAACAGGCTATCCTGATGAAATGCCGGAAGTGAAAAAACGCACACCGATAAAGGAACGGTTCACCGAGCTGTAAAAAACCCCCTGTCTCAAGCAGAGACAAGGGGTTTTTCATTAACGTTTTTTGCTTTTCGCTCTGCTGTCGGCCGCTTTTGCGCGCTCCTGCGCTTCGCGGTCATCCGCATCAGCGAGTTCGCTTGAATATTCCTCGTAAACGCCGTCAGTTTCTCGTTTTAACGCATCGGGAACCTGAGGAAGTTTTTGTTTGTTTTTATCACGGTTTTTGTGGATATGATTTCTGCCCATATCAAATTCCCCCTAAAAAGTGATATCAAACAAACATAGTATCTGCTTTCCGGCGCTATGTATCCCTACTTCCGCTTAGCAGCTTTTTCCGCCTTTTTAAATTCACTCGAATAAAGAACTTCCTGCATTTTCTTCAGGTTGGCTCCTTGCTGGTGCTTCTCCCTCTTCTTTTCCATAAAAGGACCTCCTTCAACCATGTTATTCTTAAGGTTGACGCTTCCTTCCGTTTTTATACAGCATTTCGGTCCGTCAGCAGCTGCGAGAGGGCGAATTCAAGATCTGAATATGTAAAACGGAATCCGGACGTAATTGCTTTTTTAGGCAGAGCGCGCTGTCCTTTCACAATAAGCAGGCTCATCTCACCCAATGCTTTTGATAAAAAGAATGCTGGAACGGGGAGCCAGTGGGGACGATGTACCACCCGTGCAATCGTTTTTCCGAACTGCTTCATTTCAACCGGATTAGGCGCTGTCACATTAACGGGACCTGAGATGCTGTCGTTTTCGATTGCATATACAATCAGCTGGGCGGCGTCATCCACGTGAATCCAGGACAGCCACTGATGGCCCGTCCCGATCGTTCCGCCGGCCAGCAGTTTATATGGCAGAATCATCAGCGGGAGAGCGCCTTTTTCTCCGAGCATCACGCCAAATCTCGCGTAAACCGTTCGAATGCCCATCACCTCTATATTTTGCCCTTCCCGTTCCCACATATGTGCAGTGTGGCTGAGAAAATCCTCGTCCGACGTGGGGGAGTCTTCTGTAAAGGTTTTTTCAAGGCTGGTGCCGTAAATGCCCACTGCACTGGCTTGAATAAGCGCCTTCGGTTTTTTCGCCTGTTTATGAATAAGCCGCCGTACTTCCCGGGTTGCATCGATCCGGCTGGAGAGAATTTGCTGCTTCGTTTTTTCGTTCCAGCAGCCAAAAATCGATTTTCCCGCAAGATTTACCCAAACATCAATATGGGAAAGTTCTTGTTCAGGCGCAGCTTCTTCAGTCAGCCATTGGACATAAGTGATATTTTTTTGTTCAGTTTTTGGCGCGTTTCTTGATAAAATATAAACATGATGTCCTTGGCGGGTGAGGACGCCAGTCAGATGCGTACCGAGAAAACCCGTTCCGCCCGTCATTGCAATATTCATAAACATCTCTCCTCATCGTTCTGATAACTATACTTTACCTCATTTTGATCATAGAAAACGCATTTGAGACCGGAGAAGGGAGATTAAGATGCCATTTATTACAAAGATTTCAGCGCAAAAGAAGAATACGGAACGCTTTAATATTTTTCTGGATGAAAAATATGCTTTCAGTGTTGACGCAGATGTGCTCGTGAAATTTGAGCTTACAAAGGGAAAAGAGCTTGATGACCTCGAGATCATTGAGATTCAATACGGCGATGAAGTAAAAAAAGGCTTCAACCGTGCGATTGATTTTTTATCCTATCGAATGCGGTCAACGAAAGAGGTAGAAGACCACTTAAAGAAAAAAGAAACCTCGGCGCCCGTCATTGCGGAAGTGATTCATAAGCTGAACGATTACAACTATTTAAATGACCAAGAGTTTGCGGCGGCCTACGTGAGCACTCACAAAAAAACAAACGGAAAAGGGCCTGACGTTTTGTTCAGAGAGCTGAAAGCGAAGGGGATCGATGACGACACCATCAAAGATACGCTGAGTTCTTTCTCCTTTGAAGAACAGACGGACAAAGCAGTTAAGCATATCGAAAAGCTTCTGAAGAAAGACAAGAAACTCTCTTCAAAAGAAATCAAACAGCGAGCACAGATGCAGCTGCAGCGCAAAGGCTTCTCATTTGATGTCATCTCTGCGGCGCTGGAGCAGATTGAATACGAAAATGACGAAGATACTGAAAAAGAAGCGCTGCGTCTTCATGCGGAAAAAGCGTTTAGAAAATACCGTTATGACGGCTCCTATGAAAGTGCTATGAAGGTCAAACAATTTTTATTCAGAAAAGGATTCTCACTCGATTTAATCGATCAATTTCTGCAGGAAGAGGAGTAGCTGAAAAATGGAGAAACGATACAGTCAAATGACAACGCACGAACTCAATACAGAAATCGCAGGACTCTCTGAAAAAGCAAGAAAAGCGGAACAGCTTGGAATCATAAATGAACTGGCAGTGCTCGAACGGAAAATTGCGATGGCAAAGGCATACTTGCTGAACCCGGAGGACTTCTCGCCGGGAGAAACGTATGTTGTGGACGGCTCTGAGGACGAGTTTCACATTAACTATTTAAATGGCGTTTTCGCTTGGGGATACAGAACATCGGCTCCCGATCAAGAAGAAGCGCTTCCAATCTCAGTATTACAGCAAAAGAAGCAGGGATAACCGAGAGGCTGAATATCAGCCTCTTTTTTATTTGAGCACACTCAAGGCGATTTTTAGAGAAAAAATGATTGAATTCACCCTGGATTTCTTTTAAGATGGAACTCGTTGTTTTTTCACATTAAAGGAGGCGATGACGTTGAGTATGAAAAATCCATCAGTAAAATTAATTATTTTTGTTCTAATGATCTGCACGTTTTCAATTGGATACACAGAATATGCGGTGATGGGTATTTTGACGTCGATTGCCGATGACTTTCATATACATGTTTCCTCTGCGGGACTCCTTGTCACCGCTTATGCGGCAAGCGTCTGTGTAACAGGCCCGCTCGTCACGATTGTTTCTGTCAAGCTCCCGAGAAAGCCGGTACTTCTTGGGTTGATGGGGATTTTCATCCTTTCCAACCTGATGAGCGCACTGGCACCGAATTTTGCGGTATTGGCGGTCTCAAGAATTTTATCTGCTTCCATTCACGGCGCTTTCTTTGCGATTGCGATGGTATTCGCTAGTGAAATGGTGCCGCCGGAAAAACGCGCCGCAGCCGCTGCGTCTATGAACGGCGGTTTAACAGTGGCTTTGATGCTGGGTGTTCCATTCGGTTCCTGCTTGGGTGATGTCCTAAACTGGAGAGTCGTGTTTTCCATCATTACGGTGCTTGGAGTGATCGGATTTTTAGGCCTGATGGCTACCGTGCCGAACAGAAAACCAAAAGTCATCCCGATGCTCATGAATGAGTGGGGAGTATTTAAACACAAACAGGTGCTGTACTCCTTTGCGATTACAATTTTAGGCTATTCAGGCGTATTTATCGCGTATACGTTTATCGAGCCGATTTTAAGAAATTCAGCGGGTTTCAGCACAGTCGGCATTACAGGCGCCCTCTTCGCCTATGGTTTGGGAGGGGTTGCGGGAAACTTCTTTGCGGGAAAAGTGCCGCTTCCTCTGCTGACCCGGACCATGATTGGCGTCATGATCGGTTTGATCGGCGTACTTGCGGTATTCCCGTACATCGCCGTTTATCCGGCCGCAGCCATTGTCGCGACTTTCTTATTTGGAGCTTGCGCATTCGGCACACCGCCTCTTTTGCAAACAAAGGTGCTTTCTTCATCTGAGAACGGAACAACGATCGCCGCAGCTGTGAGCGTGTCTGCATTTAACCTGGCCAATGCGCTCGGCGCGTGGATCGGCGGCATCATTTTAAGCGGAACTGGTTCTTATTCCTGGCTGTTTGCGGGAGGAGCGCTGATGACCGCGTGCGGACTGGTGCTCTCAACATTTGCGCATCTGTCTGAAAAGAAAAGCGTCTATGAGTATCAAGTCAATAAAGGCTAAAAAACAGCTGCACATGTGCAGCTGTTCTTCTTTTATCGTTTGCCGGAGGCTCTCATTTTTTCCTGAGGATGCTGGTTGATTGACCCGTCAGGACGCTTTGAAGCATAGTCGTCCTTTGCTCTCGGTTCACCTTGAAACTTGTTTTCGTTTTCGTAAGGAAATCCTTTTTCTTTATTGCGGACCATGTCATATCCCCCTAGGTTCGAGATCAAAAAGTTGCGTCTTGCCAGATGAAGACGTAAGGTTAGTATATGGAGAACATGAAGTTTTAAAGCGTAATTTTTTTCCTGAAGGAAAGGAGACCACCAAATGAATACGTATATTGAGAAACTGACAAATCTGCTTCTGGAAAAAAACGATATGATCAGCTACATTCAGGCGAAAACATGGGTGGAATTGTTATGGAGCGACTTTGAAGCAACCTATGCAAAAGCCGGACACGCCTACCAAGGCGAAAAAATGACCGAAAAAATCGTCACACAGTGGATTGAGAACTATGGCGGCCAGCTCCACCTTTTCCAAAGCGGCCGTGAAGACGTGAATGATTACTTAAACCAAAGCAGAGGGCTTTTACATTAACACAGCCTGCCGGCAAAGTACGGCAGGCTGTTTTTTACACATTTGTATTAAGCACATCACTAATCACCATTCTAAGCATAAAACCAAGAAAAGCAGTATATGCAATCAGCTGCAGATAGGACAGAGGAAGCATGGATTGATGAATAAGAACAACACCTATAAGCAAAATAACAATCATCACCCAATGTGATATATAGCCCGCGAAATGAGCATTTGAGCGGGTGCGTTGGTCATTCTGAAAGTGTACGTTTCCCCAGAGTTTATTTCTATGAATATGTGCGGCAGAATAAAGAACTCGTGCAGTTCCGATGACTGCTAACAGAAGTGTTAAAGTTGAAGGTGAATGCCAATAAAGGACATACAATAAAATGGGAAGCAAAGTTTGCAAAAACAATCCGGTACGATACGTCATGTTCATATTATTTGTCTCCTTCTATCCAGAATAATTGATCTAATGAGCACTCTAATACTGAAGATAATTTAATTGCAGTGCCTATCGAGGGTTCATATCTTTGTTTTTCAATTGCAATGACCGTCTGTCTTGTCACTTGAATGTTTTCTGCCAGCTGATCCTGTGTCCATCCTTTAGCTTTTCTGTATTCTTTTACACAATTACGAACCCCGTGCTTCATCTTATTTGATCCTCTCTCGTTATGTAACGTATACCTTACATAATGTATCATACAAAGATTAGAATGTAATGTACACCTTACAAACCTTAACATTTCCTTAACTGTTAGAAAAAATAAACAAAAAGTGTTTCATCCTCCAGGCAATCAGGGAATACCTCTTATATCTTGTCAAAATCCGAGGAGGAGCTATGTATGAAAAAGAAACAAGTATTGCTCGCTTTAACTGCCGCCGCAGGACTGAGTTTCACAGCATGTAGCACTGCTCCCGCAGCAAAAGCTGCAACCCTTCAGACCATAAATGTCACTATGCCATCATCAGATTCTTATATGATTAAAGCAGGAAAACTGAATGTCCGGGCTGAGCCAAAACAAAAAAGCGCGATTCTCGGCACAGTATCATCTGAACAGAAAGTCACTGTAAAGGGGTTTGCTAATGCTGATTGGGCTCAAATCGAATTCAAAGGAAAAAAAGCATATATTTCAACACACTTCTTAATGAAAACCGCAAGTCAAGCAAAAACAGCAAAACAGACTGCCTTCTATTCTCCAACACCGGAAAATGGAAAAGCCAAGCAGCTTTCCTCGGGGACAGAAGTCACTTTGCTCGGCTGGGGATTCAGTGAAAACGGAGGATTTGATTTCAGCTGGGCATTCGTTGATCACGGCGGGATAAAAGGCTATATTCCGACAAAGGATTTACAAATACGCTAAATAGACAGGCTCATGCTTGTCTTTTTGTCAGGATATTGAAACATTTCTTCTTTCTGAACGTAACAATGAGAGAGGAGATGATCATATGGCATGTTTAGTCGGCGGAGGGCTCATGATGATTGCAGGTCTTTTCATCAAATTGTTCCCTCCAAAATCCATTAACAGTGTATATGGATTCAGAACGAGACGCTCAATGTCAGATCAAAAGTTATGGAATGAAGCCAACCGTTACAGTGCGGCGCTCATGATCCTGTCAGGTTTGATTGTCCTGGGGGCCGGGGTGCTCCTGAGATCAAGCTTTATCATCCTTCAGCTGATCTTGCTTGTTGCTGCTTGTATCATCACTTTTATACTGACAGAGAAAAGGCTGAAACATATGACGCAAAGTCAAGGAGGAGATTTAAGTGGAAGGAGTTAACAGCCAGTTTGTCAAAACAAATGGAATCACACTCCACGTTGCTTCTGCAGGACCGGAGGACGGCCCGCTTATCGTCCTGCTCCATGGATTTCCTGAGTTTTGGTATGGCTGGAAAAACCAAATCAAACCGCTTGCGGACGCGGGGTACCGGGTGATTGTTCCTGATCAGCGAGGTTACAATCTCAGTGACAAACCGGAAGGAATTGAGGCATATCGGATTGATACATTAAGAGATGATATCATTGGGCTTATTTCACAATTTACTGATCAAAAAGCAATCGTGATCGGACATGACTGGGGAGGAGCAGTAGCCTGGCACTTGGCATCAACACGTCCGGAATATCTTGAAAAGCTTATCGCCATTAACATACCGCATCCGCACGTCATGAAAACCGTAACGCCAGTCTACCCTCCGCAATGGCTGAAAAGCTCATACATTGCCTTCTTCCAGCTGCCGGACAAACCGGAGGCCGCGTTAACAGAAAACGACTATGAGAAATTAGATAAAGCCATCGGGCTATCTGATCGGCCGGAGCTTTTTTCTTCTGAGGATATCAATAAGTACAAAGAAGCGTGGAAGCAGCCTGGCGCCCTGACATCAATGCTGAACTGGTACAGGGCACTCAGAAAAGGCAGCCTTGCAGAAAATTCCCGCGAATGCCATACAGCCCCTTATCGGATGATCTGGGGAATGGAAGACCGCTTTTTAAGCAGAAAGCTTGCAAAAGAAACAGCAAGACGCTGTCCAAACGGGCATTTAATATTTGTGGATGAAGCGTCCCATTGGATCAGCCACGAAAAGCCGGCCATCGTGAATCAGCTTATTTTAGAATATCTTGAAAACCAATAAGTCAGATTTTCTTTGCACCGTCTGTCGAAATGGCAGACTTTTTCTATGCTTTTTTTTCATACTCTATTTTAATCCTGACAAAATAACATTACATATACTCAAATGTCATACCAAAAATGTAACAAAAAACAGGTTTAAACGACTTTAAAAAAAGGAATAGCCTTACTGAAGATTTGTGTACAATTCCCCTAAGGCAATACTTAAAAAGAATAATAAAAAGAAGGTGCCTTAATGAAGCAAGGATTAATCTCGATTATTATCCCGTCTTACAATGAAGGTTATAATGTCAAACTCATTCATGAATCTTTAAAAAAGGAATTCAAAAATATTCATTATGATTATGAAATATTCTTCATTAACGACGGAAGTATTGATGACACGCTTCAGCAGATCAAAGACCTGGCATCCAAATGCAGCCGAGTGAAATACATATCATTTTCGCGAAACTTTGGAAAAGAAGCCGCGATCTTGGCCGGATTTGAACATGTTCAAGGCGAGGCAGTTGTCGTGATGGACGCCGATTTGCAGCATCCGACCTATTTGCTGAAGGACTTTATTAAAGGCTACGAGGAGGGCTATGATCAAGTCATTGCCCAGAGGAACAGAAAAGGGGATAACCCAGTGCGTTCGCTTCTTTCGTCCCTTTACTACAAGTTCATTAATAAAGCGGTGGAAGTTGATTTGCGTGACGGTGTCGGAGACTTTCGGCTGTTAAGCCGCCAAGCTGTGGATGCACTTTTGAAATTGAGCGAAGGCAACCGCTTTTCAAAAGGCCTGTTTTGCTGGATCGGCTTCGAACAGAAAATTGTTTTTTACGAAAATGTCGAAAGAAAAAACGGCACATCCAAATGGTCATTCAGCAGCCTTTTTAATTACGGAATGGACGGCGTTGTCTCCTTTAACCATAAACCGCTGAGAATATGCTTTTACACCGGCATTTTTGTATTGCTGCTCTCTCTTATTTATATCATAGCCACGTTCGTCAAAATTCTTACAAACGGTATTTCTGTACCCGGATATTTCACAATTATATCTGCGGTCTTATTCCTTGGCGGGGTTCAGCTGTTAAGCCTTGGCATCATAGGAGAATACATCGGCAGAATCTATTATGAAACAAAAAAACGTCCGCATTATTTGATCAAAGAAGCAAATATCCCGAGCAAAGATCTGCCTGAAACGAACGAATTGAAAAACATGCGGCGCCTGACCAAACTGCACTGAAATGAATCAATTGCCATTGGCAGTGCTTTTTTGCATGCTTACAGTTAACGGCAAGACTGGAGAATCCTTATGAAAAAAAGAAAACATGTCATGATTTATGCGGCCAGTCTGTTCATAGCCGTTCTTGCGCACGCTTTTTTTGTGAAAGAATGGGCGGAAGGCAGATATATGACAGGTCCCGGTGACGGACTGGCGCAAATGATCGTATTTAAGAAATTATTATATGAACAATACACGCAAGGAAACTTTTTCTATCATTATTCATTCGGACTCGGCGGCGGCACATTCAGTCAGCTTGGCTATTATTTTTCTGCTTCTTTCCTTTTTCTTGCGACAGCCGCCGCAGTATGGCTGCTGCAATCCGTTCATCTCATCGGTGAGGCGGACACGCTTTTTTGGGCACAGTCAGCCGTTTTTATCAGCATTTTTAAGCTGAGTCTGATTATTTTTACAGCAGCTTCTGTTTTCAGCTATTTGCTCAAACACAGAGCAGCGGCGTTTACGGGTGCTGTACTATACGGAGTATCGATCATTTACTTTCGCCACGAAGCGTATTGGGAATTTTTCACCGATACAATGATTTGGCTTCCGCTTCTCGTGCTCGGAGCGGAAAAAATCATCAGGGAGCGGCGTCCGGCATGGTTTATCATTGCTTGCTCACTGAGCTTAATCAACAATTTTTACTTTGCATACATAAATCTGATTTTTATTGGAATTTATATTTTGTTCAGATGGCTGATCAAGCTGGAAGATCATGAAGTGAAAAAATGGGTTCAATGCAGAATGTTTTTAGTCTCGGGACTCATTTCTTTCGGTATCAGTGCGGCGGTATTTGTGCCGGTGGTTTACGGGTATTTAAATAACCTGCGTCCTCCGTATAATGAAAAAATAGAGTGGCTGAATTTCGATGATAATATTTTATTTTCAAGCAGGATTATCGTGGTGCCAGCCATCTTTTTGCTGTTTTTGTTTGTCATTTCTTTTTATAAACACCGGGTGTTTCGCCTTTTTGCCGGATTGAGCCTTCTGTTTATCCTCTTTCATTTCAGTCCGTACGCGGCAAGCGCCTTTAACGGCTTTTCCGCACCGCAAAACCGGTTTGAATATATTTTGGCCTTTACAATCGCCGGAGCAGCCGCCGCAGGTTTATCACAGCTGCAGGAGCTGAGGCGGAAAGAACTGCTTCCAGCAGCAGTGGTTGTTCTGCTTCTTTACTGGTATCATGTCCAAAGATATGAGCTTGATATATGGAAGCCAGCGAATGAAAGCATCCTACTGCTTTTGTTCCTGACAATCGCTGCTTTGTTTGCCGCAGTTTTTGTGAAAAAACGGGCAAAGCTTGCTGTATACGGTGTGGTGATTTTGTCTTCGCTGCTTGTCGCTAACACCTATCAGAAATATGCGCTCTCAGAAGGAGGCGGGCTGGACAGTGTCTCAAAATCCTATATTACAAGCGAGGAATACAAAGGAGACGAACAATCTAAGCTCATCAGACGTGTGCAAAAGGAAGACAATGACCCGCTCATGAGAATCGACTGGATGAATGGCGTCCGCAATAACACTCCGATTATTTACGGATTTAATGGGTTCAGCGCCTACTCGAGCATTTTAAACAGCCACTTGCTCTCCTTCTATTGGAATGATCTTCGCATCGATATGGGAAGAGAAAGCGTCAGCCGCTACGCTTCATTGGGGGACAGAGCGAATTTGTACAGCCTGCTTTACGGCAGATATTATATGACAGAAAAAGTAAACGAAGCGAATGTTCCATACGGCTTTACAAAACATATGGAATCAGAGCACTACACCGTTTATGAAAATCAATACATGCTTCCTTTCGTCAAATCAGCCGATAAAGTTTACTCAGAAAGGGATTTGGAAAAATTGCCCGCTCTTGCGAAAGAGCAAGCGATGCTGAAAGGAATTGTGTTAGCAGATCCAACTGAAAAAACAGAGCAGCCGCCTGATCTGGCGAATCTGATCTCCAAATCGGACATCACTGCAAAACAAGCTCAATATCAAAACGGACTCCTTACGGTAACTGGAGAAAACGGCGGAGAATTGATCATCACTCCGAAAAAGGCGTCAGCCGGTCCGGGCGATTACTATGTCAGTTTTTATTTAAAAAGCAAAGCAAAAGACAAAGGATTTACGCTAAAGGTAAATGATTATGTCACAACAAGAAAATCCAATCAATCGATCTATAAAACGGGTGTAAATGATTTAACCATCAGAGTGCCTCAATCAGATCATATCTCGATCAGGCTTCCGAAAGGAACGTACGAGCTTTCACACATAGCGCTTTATGAAGAAAATTATCAAACATTAAAAAACGCTGTGTCGCAAAACAAAACAGAGAGAACAGACAGCCTGAAATGGAATAAAAACAAGCTGACATTCACATATCACAATTCCAAACCCCAGTACATCATGCTCCCGATTCCGTATGAGAAAGGCTGGGAGCTGAAAATTAACGGAAAACAGCGGAAAATGGAAAAAGCCGATTACACTTTTATCGGTTTTAAGGCGCAAAAGGGAGACAATCAAATTGAACTGACCTACTATCCGCCATATTTTAAAATATCAGCACTGATTTCTTTCATCAGTCTGCTCTTAGCTGTTATTTATACAAGACGCAAAAAAGCCCGGCTCTAAATAGAGCCGAGCTTTAATTTTTTCTGAAGCTTTTCTTCGCTGAATATCCAGCCGGTATAAGATGAGCGTATCTCAAGATCATGGCTGATATGAACGATTGCCACAAACGGATAGTGCCCTTTACTCCGATAACGCAGGTCAATAAACCGTACCTCGTAATGATCCTTATACGTATCCACTTCCCACCTGTAAACCGGGGAGAACGAAAGAAACGCCGCAATGTTATCATCCTGCTTCGCCGCTTGCATAACGTCGGTTTCAGGAACAGGCACCCGATTAAACGTATCAAGTATCACCACATGCCCGTCCATGCTCCTTCCTACATAAAAAGCATGCGCAGTCGTAACCGCAATCCGCCATTGCCTGAATTTCATCGTCGGTGAAATGATAATGCTTTCGATCTCTTCATGAATCATCTCACGGAGCTGCCGTTTGATTCGCAGCTGCATCATCAGGCGCAAGATATAATAGCCTGCCAGTATTACGTATAAGGTGAGAAATGTGATACCGGGGCTGCCGCCGACATACCAAACCGCGATGGCCGCCAGATGGCTGATAAATATAAACGGATCAAATGTGTTAATCAGCCCGAGTGCCACCCATTTTTTCGAAAACGGCCGGATGGCTTGTGTTCCGTACGCGTTGAAAATGTCAACAAATACATGCAGCACAACTGCCAGCAATGTCCACAGCCACAGATGCAGAAAATCAGCCTGCGGATAAAATAAATACAAAATCGCCGGAATGATGACAGACCAAAACAAAACGGCGGGAATAGAATGGGTAAAGCCTCTGTGATTTCTTATATAAACAGCATTGTTTTTAAGTTTTAACACAGTATCAATATCAGGAGCCTGTGAGCCCGCAAGCGTAGCGATCATGACTGCGTGTGCCATTGCCGGATCTGTTCCGACAACCGGATCCAGTGTCGCGATTCCGCCGAGGGCGATGCCCATGACAACATGTGTGCCCGTATCCATAGGTGACCTCCTTGCAGGTGTATCCTGCACATTCACTTTTGTAAGACATTACCTATTTTTATATACCCAATCTTTTAACCTGTTTAATCGTTCTCATATGTTTCCGCTTTTTCTTTACTTCTATTTAATGTAACATATTATCGTACTGTGCCCTTAGTGTACAACAAAAAACAGTCTAAAGAAAAGCGGGGCGCGAGAGACTGGGGAGAAACACATATGAACGTACTTGAAGATAAGGTAAAACAAAAAGATATACAGCAATTTCAAAATGATTTAATTAACTGGTTCGAAAGAGAACAGCGCATTCTGCCGTGGAGAGAGGACCAAGATCCATATAAGGTGTGGGTATCTGAAGTGATGCTCCAGCAAACGAGGGTAGAGACGGTCATTCCTTACTTTTTACGGTTTGTGGAGCAATTCCCGACAGTAGAAGCGCTCGCTGATGCCGATGAAGAAAAAGTGCTCAAAGCATGGGAAGGCCTCGGTTATTATTCGCGGGTCAGAAACCTGCAAAGCGCGGTTAAAGAAGTGAAGCAGCAATACGGGGGAGTTGTTCCGTCAGAAGAAAAAGAGTTCGGCGGCTTAAAAGGCGTAGGCCCTTACACAAAAGGAGCGGTGCTAAGCATCGCATACAATAAACCGATTCCCGCGGTTGACGGAAATGTGATGCGTGTCATGTCGAGAATTCTGTCCATCTGGGATGATATTGCCAAGCCAAAAACAAGAACAATTTTTGAAGAAGCAGTCCGTGCGTTTATTTCAAAAGAAAAACCCTCTGAATTCAATCAGGGTTTAATGGAGCTGGGAGCCATCATCTGTACGCCGAAATCACCTTCTTGCCTGCTTTGTCCTGTTCAGCAGCATTGCTCAGCGTTTGCAGAAGGCACTGAACGAGAACTCCCGGTGAAAAGCAAAAAGAAAAAACCCGGGATCAAAACAATGGCTGCAATTGTACTGACAGATGATGACGGACAAGTCTATATTCATAAACGCCCGTCTAAGGGGCTGCTTGCCAATCTGTGGGAATTCCCGAATCTTGAAACGCAAAAAGGAATCAAAACAGAGCGCGAGCAGCTCACTGCATTTTTAGAAAGTGATTTTGGCATAAAAGCTGAAATCAGTGACCTCCAAGGTGTAGTGGAGCATGTTTTCACCCACCTGGTATGGAATATTTCTGTGTTTTTCGGTAAAGTAAAACAAGTGTCGGATACTGCAGACCTGAAAAAAGTAACGAAGGAAGAGCTTGAAGAATTCGCGTTTCCAGTGTCACATCAAAAAATTTGGAAGATGGCAGTGGAAGCAGCCGGAGTCATTTAATTCGGCTGCTCGGTAAGAGTCCTTAATCATAACTGACGCGCGTGCCGTGGCTGTAGTCTGCTTCATTGCGCTTCATTCCGCCGCGCGCTTCAATCTCTTGCGTTAATTCACGGTATTTTGATTGGCCTTCTTCGTTCAAATAAGGCATAATTTGCTGAAAGGCATGATGAAAAAAGGCGAGTTCACTGTTTTTCCAGTCCTTTTTGGAAATCATGGTCAATTCGCTCATATCTCGTCCGACATACATAACAGAAGACCCCCTTTAAAGTTCTTGCCATTATTGTTTGTGGAATGAAGAGAACTATACGCTACAAGGAGCTGAGGAAAAAATGGAACAAAATAAATGTGCACTCGTAACAGGAAGCAGCCGCGGCGTCGGAAAAGCAGCGGCGATCAGACTTGCGGAAAACGGCTATAATATTGTCATTAACTATGCACGCAGCAAAAAAGCCGCTCTGGAAACAGCGGAAGAAATCGAAAAACTTGGCGTGAAAGTGCTTATCGTAAAAGCAAACGTAGGACAGCCCGCAAAAATTAAAGAGATGTTTCAGCAAATTGATGAAACCTTTGGAAGACTGGATGTTTTTGTTAACAATGCTGCATCAGGCGTGCTGAGACCGGTTATGGAATTAGAGGAGACACATTGGGACTGGACGATGAACATCAATGCAAAAGCCTTGCTTTTCTGCGCTCAGGAAGCGGCAAAGCTGATGGAGAAAAACGGCGGCGGTCATATCGTCAGCATCAGCTCATTAGGTTCAATCCGCTACCTTGAAAACTATACGACAGTTGGTGTGTCAAAAGCTGCGTTAGAGGCTTTAACCCGTTATCTCGCAGTAGAGCTTTCACCAAAACAGATTATCGTAAATGCGGTATCAGGCGGAGCGATTGACACAGATGCGCTCAAACACTTCCCGAACAGAGACGACCTTTTGGAGGATGCGCGTCAAAATACCCCGGCGGGACGTATGGTCGAGATTAAAGATATGGTTGATACGGTTGAATTTTTAGTGTCATCAAAAGCTGACATGATCCGCGGCCAGACCATTATCGTTGACGGCGGGCGCTCACTGCTCGTTTAAAAAATTTTTTTGAAAAAAGGAATAGCCACTCGATTACCTGCACATTCTAATGACCGTGGAGGTGATAACAATGGCTAACTCAAATAACTTCAGCAAAACAAACGCTCAACAAGTCAGAAAACAAAACCAACAATCAGCTGCTGGTCAAGGTCAATTCGGCACTGAATTTGCTAGCGAAACAAACGCTCAGCAAGTCAGAAAACAAAACCAACAATCAGCTGCTGGCCAACAAGGTCAATTCGGCACTGAATTCGCAAGCGAAACTAACACACAGCAGGTAAGACAGCAAAACCAATCTGCTGAACAAAACAAACAACAAAACAGCTAATCACTGAAACAGAAAAAAGCACTTCATCTTCGGGTGGAAGTGCTTTTTTCTGTTTGAAAAACGACAAAACTTGTGAAAGCTCAACAGAATGAGTCAAAGGGTTTGCCAAATCAGAATCGAAATGATTAATGGTGGAAACGTTTAGACTTTGACCAGGCTGAAGGAGGAACCGATGACGGAATTTGAAAAGCTGGTAATAGAACAGATGAAAACGATGGACAAGCTTCTCGATCTCCAATCAGAGCTCGACCGCTGCAAAGAAATCGAAGCAGAACTCCGGCACTTGGAAAGGGATGCAAGGCTGCGCGGTATTCAGGATGAAATTGCGGTAAAACGAAAGCATCTTGCTGATATACAGGATACATTTCAAAAACAGACAGAGCAGGTGATTCGTTCATATCGCAGCTCAGAAAAGCCGTCTTCCTATGTGTAGAGCAGGAATGTGCCATTCCCAAGCCGGAATGGCTCTTTTATTTTCATTTTTCAATTTGTAACGTTATAATAGGTAAAAGACGTTGTCGGTAAGCAAATTTGGACATACTAACTGTAGGGCTTTATAGAAAGTAGGGGAGAAATATGGGTTATCCCAAGGAAGGAGAAACCATTCAAATTCACAGCTATAAGCATAATGGGCTGATTCATAGAATTTGGAATGAGACAACAATCTTAAAAAGTACAGAAATGTGTGTCATCGGAGCCAATGACCGGACGATGGTAACCGAATCAGACGGCCGGACATGGATAACCAGAGAGCCCGCAATCTGTTATTTTCACGCAAGACAATGGTTTAATGTCATCGGGATGCTGAGGGAAGACGGGGTTCATTATTATTGCAACATCAGTTCTCCGTTTGCCTATGATGGCGAAGCAATTAAATATATTGATTATGACTTAGATGTTAAGGTTTTTCCTGACATGACTTACAATATTCTCGATGAAGACGAATATGATGATCATCGGAAATCCATGAATTATCCAAAAGAAATTGACAGTATTTTAAGAGACTACTTAAACACGTTGCTCCATTGGATTCATCAGCGGCAGGGCCCGTTTGCACCCGAGTTTGTCGATATGTGGTATGAACGGTATTTGCGCTATACAAAATAATGGTTACGTAAAAACCTGTTGCGGGGTACAACAGGTTTTTCACATGGGCTCACACACATCATGATAAAGAGAGGGGGAATCAACGTGGGGGTTATGAAACGCTATATGCAATTCGTCAAACCTTATAAGAAGCAAATTTTCATTACAGTATTAATCGGGATCGTAAAATTCTCCATTCCGCTTGCTCTCCCATTGCTTCTGAAGTACGTAGTTGACGACATTATTCAAGGAGGCGGCACGGCCAGTGACAAAACAACGTCATTGTTCACCATTATGGCGATCATGTTCGCCTTATTTTTAATTTTGCGCCCGCCTGTTGAATATTATCGGCAATATTTTGCCCAGTGGACAGCCAGCAAGGTACTCTATGATATAAGAGCCAAGCTGTTTGATCATATACAGAAGCTGAGCCTTCGTTTCTATGCGAATACTAGAACAGGGGAAGTCATTTCCCGAGTCATCAATGACGTGGAACAAACAAAGGATTTTGTGATCACAGGTCTGATGAATATATGGCTCGATATGCTGACGATTTTGATCGTGATCTCTATCATGCTGACACTGGACGTTAAATTAACGCTTATTTCCATCATTTTGTTTCCGTTATACGGTATATCAGTGAAGTATTTTTACGGCCGTTTAAGAAAGCTGACAAGAGAGCGGTCACAGGCGCTTGCTCAGGTACAGGGGCATTTGCATGAACGGATTCAAGGCATGCCGGTGATCAGAAGCTTTGCGATAGAAGACCATGAGCAGGCCAACTTTAACGAAAAAAACAGCCATTTCTTAGATAAAGCAATCCGTCATACGAATTGGAATGCCAAAACCTTTGCGGTTGTCAACACTATTACAGATCTGGCACCGCTCATCGTGATTGCATTTGCAGGCTATTTTGTCATCAACGGACCGCTGACAGTCGGAACGATGGTTGCGTTTGTCGGATATATCGACAGAATGTATAACCCTGTCAGAAGGCTGATTAATTCCTCTACAACCTTGACGCAGTCAATCGCTTCAATGGACAGGGTATTTGAATTTATTGACGAGCCGTATGAACTGACTGACAAACCAAATGCTATCAAAGCTGACCATATCCGCGGAGAAGTCGAATTTCGAAATGTGTCGTTTCAATATGAAAAGGGAAAAGAAAACATCCTTCACGATGTGTCTTTAAAAGTAACCAGAGGAGAAACCGTAGCCCTCGTTGGAATGAGCGGCGGAGGGAAATCCACGCTCGTCAGCCTGATTCCAAGGTTTTATGATGTATCAAGCGGCAAACTATTGATTGACGGGACAGATATTCGGGATTATGAAGCAAGAAGCCTGCGCAATCAGGTTGGCATGGTGCTTCAGGATACCTTTTTATTCAGTGAAACGATTAGAGAAAATATTGCGATCGGAAAACCTGATGCCACGCTTGAAGACATTATGGAAGCCGCAAAAGCAGCCAATGCACATGATTTTATTATGAGTTTTCCGGAAGGGTATGAGACCCGTGTGGGAGAAAGAGGCGTTAAGCTCTCGGGGGGACAAAAACAGCGGATTTCCATTGCGCGTGTATTTCTGAAAAATCCGCCGCTGCTGATCTTGGATGAAGCTACTTCAGCTTTGGATCTTGAAAGTGAGCACTACATTCAAGAAGCGATGGACAAGCTGGCGAAGGACAGAACAACTTTTGTTGTGGCCCACCGCTTATCAACCATCACACATGCGGATAAAATTGTTGTCATGGAAAACGGAACAATCATCGAAACCGGAACCCATGATGAACTGATGGATTATGACAGTCAATACAAGCACTTATTCACAATTCAAAACTTGAACTAAACATCAATCTTATATCCTTTGATCAAGGATATAAGATTTTTTTGTATAAAAAAACCCGGTGACGTGAACCGGGCTACTCTTCTATTTCCAATTCGCAGTCTTTCGGATGGTACGTTTGAAAGCTTGTAATAAGTGTTTCTAAATGTTCAAGCTGCTCGCGGTATTCCACAGCGCTTGCCATAATATTAAGCATATTATAATCAAGAAGCTCATCATCTGAGTTGCGCTGGTTTCTAAGAAATGACTTTGTCAGCAGCTGTTTGTATTGGATGCCTTCTTCATCTGTATCATCATGCGGTTTAATTTTGCCGACAAACCTCATCAAAATCCGCTCGTGCCAATGAAGCAGGTAATCAAGTTCTTCAGTCAGCGTTTCCTGAAACTCTTCAGGCATATGATAAATCTCGTTTTCCAGGCGATGCAGCTTCTTTAGCGTGTCGAGCGCCCGGTTTGCGGTTATTATCGCCTGTCTGAACAGGACAAGTTTTCTTGATTTCACGTAAGTCGTTTTCTTAAAGTAGCTTCTTTCTTCTTTATATAGAAGATATGTCTGATCAAGCTTGATCATTTTTTCTTTCAGTTTTTCAATATCCTCTTTCAAAATCGAATGCTCTGTTGACTGGCGCATAATCAGCCTGATCCATTTCATAATTTCTTCAGTGTTTTCGACTGTGTTATGAATCAGCTTTGTCTCGTACTTAGGCGGCAGGAACACCAGGTTGACGATAAAGGAAGAAAGTACCCCTAAAATGACTGTGCTTGTTCTGATCAGCGCAAACATTAAGAAGTCGTCACCGGCAGATTCTAAAATCGCAATAACTGTAACAAGAGCAATCGAAATCGTATGTTCAATTTTAAGCTTCAGCATTATGGTAATAACAATAACTGCTGTCAATCCGATCATAATCGGACTGGGTCCGAAAATAAGACCGAACACTGTGGCAATAACAGCTCCGATAATATTTGCCTGAACCTGATCAATAATAATAAGAAAAGAGCGGTAAATTGACGGCTGGATCGCAAATATCGCTGCAATCCCAGCAAAAATCGGTGCGGGAAGTCCGATCCACGAAGCTAAATAAAGAGCCAGCGTAATCGCGATCCCTGTTTTGAAAATGCGGGCACCAAGTTTCATTGGTTTGTGCGTGCATTCCTTTCTATAATAAATTGTTTGACCTAGCAAATGGCTAATCATTAAAATTCCCTGTGAGTTTATTTGCTAAACAATTAAGTAATATACAGGGATCAATACAATTATTCAAGCTATTTTTCAAGAAAATGACCAAAATCTTACACGCTTTTTAAAACTACAAAAAAACAGGAGCATTAAGCTCCTGTCCGGGGATGTGCAATATTACTTTTTAAGATGTTTAAAAGCATCCTCAACAGCAGCAAGCGTATCTTTAATATCCTGCTCTGTATGCGCTGTTGTAATAAACCACGCTTCATATTTAGAAGGTGCGAGGTTAATGCCGCGCTCCAGCATCAGCTTGAAAAACGTAGCGAATGTTTCACCGTCACTGCGTTCTGCCTGATCGTAATTTTCTACTTTCTCATCAGAGAAGTATACCGTCAGCGCACCCTTTAACCGATTGACTGTTATTGTGATGCCGTGGGTTTCTGCGTGTGCCAAAATGCCTTCCTCAAGCATAGCGCCAAGATGGTCAAGCTTTTCATACACGCCTTCCTCTTTCAGCACTTCCAGGCAAGCAATGCCGGATAAAATAGAAGCGGGGTTTCCGGCCATTGTTCCTGCCTGATATGCAGGGCCGAGCGGTGCGACTTGCTCCATAATTTCTTGTTTGCCGCCATAGGCTCCAATTGGAAGTCCGCCGCCAATAATTTTTCCGAGTGCAGTTAAATCCGGTTTCACCTGTAAAAGATCCTGAGCACCGCCATACATAAAGCGGAAAGCAGTAATGACTTCATCATAAATAACGAGGGCGCCCGCATTGTGTGTCAGTTCGTTTACTTGTTCTAAGAAACCTTCTTTTGGCTCAACGATACCGAAGTTGCCGACAATCGGTTCAACGAGAACCGCTGCGATTTCACTGCCCCATTTATCTAAGGCCGCTTTGTAGCTGTCAATATCATTAAAAGGAACTGTAATGACCTCGTTTGCAATGCTTTTCGGTACACCGGCTGAGTCAGGCGTGCCCAGAGTAGACGGACCGGAGCCGGCCGCTACGAGCACAAGATCTGAATGGCCGTGATAACAGCCTGCAAATTTAATAATTTTGGTGCGGCCTGTGTAAGCACGAGCCACACGGATGGTCGTCATCACAGCTTCTGTCCCTGAATTGACGAATCTTACTTTATCCATAGCAGGGATGGCTTCCTTCAGCATCTTTGCAAAAGTAACCTCATGTTTTGTCGGTGTTCCATATAATACACCGTTTTCTGCGGCTTTTTTAATCGCCTCTGTAATATGCGGGTGGGCATGTCCGGTGATGATCGGCCCGTAAGCCGCCAAATAATCAATGTATTTGTTTCCGTCGACGTCCCAAAAATAAGCGCCATTTGCTTTCTCCATTGCAACAGGAGAACCCCCGCCAACTGCTTTATATGATCTTGAAGGGCTGTTTACACCGCCGACAATATGCTCTAATGCTTCACGGTGAAGTTCAACTGATTTTGTATACAAAAATAATAACCTCCTATATCTCCTTGCGTCCCCTCTATTGTAGCATGCTTCCAGACAAGCACAACGGATTCAGGCTCAAGATACAGGGTCATAGTTGTAATCTGGACAAGAATTGGATACGCTTAATACAAAAACATCCGGAGGTAAAGAAATGACTATTGAAATCGGACAAAAAGCGCCTGATATTGAGTTGAAAGGCGATCATGGGGAGATAGTAAAATTATCGGATTATGAAGGGAAGTATATCGTCCTTTACTTTTATCCAAAAGACATGACACCGGGATGCACAACTGAAGCGTGCGATTTTCGTGACAGCCACGAAAACTTCGCTGAGCTGGATGCTGTGATTATCGGCGTCAGCCCGGACAGCGAGGAAAAACACGAGAAATTTAAAGAGAAGCATAATCTGCCGTTTTTGCTGCTTGTCGATGACGAGCACAAGCTGGCGGAGGCGTTTGATGTATGGAAACTAAAGAAAAACTTCGGAAAAGAATATATGGGGATTGAACGCTCCACTTTTTTAATTGACAAAGAAGGCCGGCTCATAAAAGAGTGGAGAAAGGTAAAAGTGAAAGACCATGTAGCTGAAGCGCTCCAGACGCTGAAAGATATGTCGGGAAAGTAAAATCGTCAATCAGTCTCATAGCATATGCTGCAACTTTTACCCTAATATCAATTGACAAATTATCGTAAAAAGAGTTACACTAATTATAAACATTATAATGTAAGAATCTTTTTTAGAAGAGAGGTGCATGACGGATGGCTGCACATGAACTAAAAGAAGCCTTAGAAACGTTGAAGGAAACCGGAGTTCGCATTACTCCTCAACGTCATGCGATTCTGGAATATCTCGTTAACTCTATGGCTCATCCAACAGCGGACGATATATATAAAGCTCTGGAAGGGAAATTTCCTAACATGAGCGTAGCGACGGTATATAACAACTTGCGTGTGTTCCGGGAATCCGGCCTGGTAAAAGAGCTCACATATGGTGATGCTTCCAGCAGATTTGATTTTGTTACATCCGATCATTATCACGCTATTTGTGAAAGCTGCGGTAAAATTGTGGACTTCCACTATCCCGGCCTTGATGAAGTGGAGCAGCTCGCTGCACATGTGACCGGCTTTAAAGTAAGCCACCACCGTTTAGAAATTTACGGCGTCTGCCAAGAGTGTTCAAAAAAAGAAAACCATTAAAATAAGCTGACCGCGAAACGGTCAGCTTATTTATTTCGACATTTTCTTCTTATTATAAGACTCATCAAATTCTTTTCCTTCTAAGCTTTGATCTAAAGTCAGCGGCTCTCTGCAATGCATACACATATCTACTCTGCCTAAAACCTTGGTCTCTTTTTCACAGCCTGGACAAATGACCCGAACCGCTTTGGTCGAGAGCATGCCGATCCAAAAATAAACAACCGTGCTGAGCCCGATAGATAAAAGCCCAAGTATCATAAACAAACTCGAAAGCAAAACGGATTCCTTAAAAAAGATCCCGATGTACATAATGATAAACCCAACGAAAACCAAACTTAACGCAAACGTTCTGATTTTATTAATTTTGCTGGAGTATTTCGTCATGTCCATCCCCCTCTGAATTAAATATAGCACAAACCTGATGGTATTTTCTTCATGTTTTCGTTTGAAATGGAATTTAAATATGGAGACTTGCTTTGAAATTGTTTATAATAGTTCAATGTGTTTAGAAAAAAGGAATTTCGTTTTAACCATAGAATTGAATCAAATAGAGAATAAAAAAAATTGAACAATTGCATTGGAGGAATAGTGATGGAAAATCTTCTCCGTCCAATTTACCAAGAAAGAGCAAGTCATCCCAATACATTGGCTGTTATTATGATTGAGAGAAGAAACAAAACGTCTTCCATAACAGATAACTTTGATGCCGCTTTGCTTGTCATTGTAAAGCAGTCTGATAAGCCTGTTTTTATAAAGCATTATGAATTTGATCACAAAACAGCCTCTTTGCATGTGATAACTGACGCTCAGGTTCAAGAATGGATTTTGCTCGGCACAAATAGAAGAATCATAGATTGGATTGTAAACGGAAGAGTCATGTTTGACCGCAATGAGTATATTGCTGAGCTTATCGACAGGCTTAATACTTTTCCGTTTGCAGAACGCAAACTGAAGATCGGTCTTGAATACGGCAAGTTAATTAGAAGATACGTTGAAGGAAAAGCTTTCTTTGAAGCCAATCAATTTTTAGATGCCTACAATGCGGTAGTCCATGCATTGCATCATCTAGCACGTATTGAAGTAATCGACAGAGGATTCCATCCGGAAACCACTGTGTGGAGTCAAGTGCGTCAGATGGAGCCGCAAGTGTACAAATTATATTCCGAGCTGATTGAAAGTCACGAAAGCTTGGAAAAAAGACTTGAATTATTATTCTTAGCAAATGATTTTCTTATTCATTCTAAAGCTGAGATTGGTTCAGCACATCTTTTCGAAGTGATGAAAGAAAAGGACATCTGGCAATTTAGCGAGCTTCTTCAGCATCCTGACTTAAAACATTTCACTCAAGACCTTGGCGTCATGCTTGATTACCTGACGGAAAAAGGTCTTATCAGCGTGTGCCGAATTGAAACCAAAGGACAGGCTGTTTTTCATCGAGGATATTCTTTCAAAAAAGATGTTGACTCTGATTCCTGAGCATGGTATATTATTAAACGTCGCTGATGCGCTTCTGAAAAAATAAGCTCACAGCGGCGGAGAAATAAAATAAAAAACATTTGACAAAACAAAGTCGAAATGCTATACTAATAAAGTCGCTTCTTAAAGAAGTGGCGAATGATCTTTGAAAACTAAACAAGACAAAACGTACCTGTTAATTCAAGTTTTATTATAAATCGCACAGCGATGTGCGTAGTCAGTCAAACTGAGGTCTGCGCGATGCAGATCACGCAGATGTTACCACAGGATGTGGTGAACTTAATCTGCGATCCATTTATCGGAGAGTTTGATCCTGGCTCAGGACGAACGCTGGCGGCGTGCCTAATACATGCAAGTCGAGCGGA
>NZ_JAXCHF010000011.1:0-62153 GCF_037027485.1 Bacillus sp. 205(2023)
GAAAGATGATCAGGTTGATAGGTCTGAGGTGGAAGTGTGGCGACACATGGAGCTGACAGATACTAATCGATCGAGGACTTAACCTAATTTCTAATGATGTCACACCTGTTATCTAGTTTTGAGAGAACACTCTCAAATTGTTTGGTGGCGATAGCGAAGAGGCCACACCCGTTCCCATGCCGAACACGGAAGTTAAGCTCTTCAGCGCTGATGGTAGTCGGGGGTTTCCCCCTGTGAGAGTAGGACGCCGCCAAGCAGTTTTATCTTAATTATATCATCGCGGGGTGGAGCAGTTCGGTAGCTCGTCGGGCTCATAACCCGAAGGTCGCAGGTTCAAATCCTGCCCCCGCAACCAAAAAAAATATATCCTTTAAAATAAGGAGCCCCCAAAGGGTGCAACCAAATTAAAATGGTCCGGTAGTTCAGTTGGTTAGAATGCCTGCCTGTCACGCAGGAGGTCGCGGGTTCGAGTCCCGTCCGGACCGCCATTTATTGTAAACGAAACGATCATGTTTTCGTTTTTTTTTGTGTTTTCTTTTATTACATCTTTTGCTTGGTATGATAGCCAAGCTTTCTTTATATCGGCAATATCTTGGATATTTCACCATAATCCGATACACTAGATACAGTACATATAAAACATAATCAGACCAAAAGGAGGTTTGGTTAATGGATGAGTTTGATTTAATTAATAGTATTACTCCGCGGACCATTCACCATTCTTCCGTTGATGTAGGAATTGGAGACGATGCCGCTCTTTACACAGCGAAAAACGGTGTGCAGGAAATTGTATGTGTCGATACAATGGTAGAGGACGTGCATTTTAAATTGAGCTATTCTTCGCCGGAGGACATTGGGTATAAGGCGTTGGCTATAAATATAAGTGATATTGCCGCAATGGGAGGTATTCCTAAGTTTTATTTAGTGTCTCTTGCAGTGCCTTCAAAATGGACGGAATCAGAAATCAAGGCAATGTATGAAGGAATGAATGAACTGGCGAAACTATACTGTATGGACCTGATTGGCGGTGATACAGTTTCTACTTCTGATAAACTAGTCGTCACAGTGACTGTGATTGGGGAAGTTGAAAAGGGACGTGCCTGTTTGCGCAGTTTGGCAAAGCCGAATGATATTGTCTTTGTTACTGGTGAAATCGGTTCTTCTGCCGCTGGACTTTCATTGCTGCTAAAAGAGCCCTCTCATCCGGAAACATCATTTGAAACAGATTACTTTATCAATAGGCATAAACGCCCTCACCCAAGAGTGAGTGTTGGCAGACTATGCTCGAACGCTCAGCGTGTGGCTCTTAATGATATTAGTGACGGATTGGCAAGTGAATTGCATGAAATTGCTGAATCCAGCTCTGTTTCAATAGAAATTGACGAGAGCCTTCTTCCAGTTCATCCGGACTTGCCTAAGTTAAATTCCAAATGGAAGGAATGGGCTTTGTTTGGCGGAGAGGATTTTGAGCTGACTGGGACGATCTCAAAGGAAGATTGGGAAGTGTTACAGCAGGAGTGCAGCAGACTTCAACTGCCAATTAAAAAGATTGGATGTGTCCGGGAAAAGACAGAATCCAATGTCATATTAAAGACAGATGAAGAAACAATGACTTTAGAGAAAAAAGGATATAATCATTTTAAATAAGACGGGTGACTCGTGTGAAGCAATTAAAATGGAGAACTGTAAATCCTGAAGAAACAAAAGCGATTGCTAAGCTGACTGCATCGTTTTCAAAGCCTGGGGACGTCCTGACATTAGAGGGCGATTTAGGAGCTGGGAAAACAACCTTTACAAAAGGTTTTGCTGAAGGACTCGGAATTACACGTGTTGTAAACAGTCCGACGTTTACGATCATAAAAGAATATAACGATGGTTCACTTCCTCTTTATCATATGGATGTATACAGAATGGAAGACGAAAGTGAAGATTTAGGACTTGATGAATATTTTCATGGACAAGGTGTCTGCTTAGTGGAATGGGCACATTTAATTGAAGAGCAGCTTCCGCAGGAGCGACTGCAAATTGCCATTAAAAGAGCTGGTGATGATGAAAGAGAGATCACCTTTACAGCTGTGGGGAATCGGTATGAAATGCTTTGTGAGGAGATAAGTAGACATGACAATATTAGCAATTGATACATCGAATTATACTTTAGGCATAGCGCTGCTTCGAGACAACACTGTCATATCAGAATACATGACATATTTAAAAAAGAATCACTCTGTGAGGGCGATGCCTGCTGTTCATTCTTTGCTGAATGATTGTGATATAACCCCGCAGGATCTTTCTAAAATTGTTGTCGCAAAAGGTCCAGGCTCATACACAGGGGTGAGAATCGGTGTAACCATTGCCAAAACGCTTGCCTGGTCTTTAAACATTCCGATTTCTGCTGTTTCAAGTCTTGAAGCGCTGGCGGCAAATGGACGTCACTTTGACGGTCTGATCAGCCCTATATTTGATGCGAGACGCGGACAGGTGTATACAGGTCTTTATGAATATAAAAACGGTCTTTTAGAACAGGCTGTGCCGGATCAAAATGTGATGCTGACAGAGTGGCTGGAGATGCTAAAAGAGAAGGATCGCCCTGTTTTGTTTTTAGGATATGATACATCCATACACAAGGAGACGATACTGGATGTATTAGGGACAAAAGGAATTATAGGGGCTGCGGTTCAGCATAATCCCCGCCCTTCAGAATTGGCTTACTTGGGTGCGGATAGGGAAGCTGCTGATATTCACGGGCTTGTGCCGGATTATTTACGGCTTGCAGAAGCTGAAGCGAAATGGATTGAAAGTCAAAAGTAGGGTGGTAGGATGAAAACAAAAGCAGCAGTCAGAAAAATGCAGCTTGATGATGTTGATCGCGTATACGAAATTGAAACATCCTCCTTTACGTCTCCCTGGACGAAGGATTCGTTTTATCATGAATTGCTTGAAAATCCGTATGCCCACTATCTCGTGATTGAAAAGGACGATTGTATCGCGGGTTATTGCGGGATTTGGATTGTGATGGACGACGCCCAAATCACAAATATAGCGATTAAACCAAAGTATAGGGGCCAGTCTTTAGGAGAAGCACTTTTTCGCTCAGCTCTCGAGCTTTGTAAAGAAAAAGAGGCGAGGCGGCTTTCGCTTGAAGTGAGGGTTTCCAATCACCCTGCTCAAAGTTTATATAAAAAATTCGGGATGCAGCCCGGCGGAATAAGAAAGAACTATTATACTGATAACGGGGAAGATGCGTTAATTATGTGGGTGATGATAAATGAATGAGCAAAAAGATCTTTATATATTAGGAATCGAAACGAGCTGCGATGAAACGGCAGCAGCTATTGTAAAAAACGGAACAGAAATCGTCTCGAACGTTGTGGCCTCTCAAATTGAAAGCCATAAACGATTCGGAGGGGTTGTGCCGGAAATTGCATCAAGACATCATGTGGAGCAAATCACTTTAGTGATCGAAGAGGCTTTCCGTAAAGCAGACATGACATATCGGGACATAGATGCGATTGCAGTTACTGAAGGCCCGGGATTGGTGGGAGCGCTGCTAATAGGGGTAAACGCCGCTAAAGCATTGAGCTTTGCGCATCAGATTCCGTTAGTTGGAGTCCATCATATAGCGGGCCATATCTACGCAAACCGTCTGGTAGAAGAGATTGTTTTTCCAGCGCTTGCATTGGTCGTTTCCGGCGGCCATACGGAATTGGTTTATATGAAAGAACACGGTTCATTTGAAGTAATCGGGGAAACACTCGATGACGCAGCAGGGGAAGCTTATGACAAAGTGGCGAGAACAATGGGTCTCCCGTATCCAGGCGGACCGCAGATTGACAAGCTTGCGGAATCAGGGAATGACACTATTCCTCTGCCTCGCGCATGGCTTGAAGAAGGTTCTTATAATTTCAGCTTCAGCGGGCTGAAATCAGCTGTGATCAATACGCTTCATAACGCGGCTCAAAAAGGACAGGAAATTGCGCCGGAAGATCTTTCTGCCAGTTTTCAGAATAGCGTCATTGATGTCTTAGTGACAAAAACGGCACGCGCTGCAAAAGAATATGGTGTCAAACAGGTTCTTTTGGCCGGCGGAGTAGCTGCAAACAGAGGACTCAGAGCTGCGTTACAGAAGGAATTTTCCCAGCATGAGGGGACGGCGCTCATCATTCCTCCGCTATCCTTATGTACGGATAATGCTGCAATGATTGCTGCGGCCGGTACAATTGCTTTTGAAAAAGGGATTCGCGGATCATATGATATGAATGGCCAGCCTGGTCTTGAATTGACTTCTTACCAAGGTCTCACGACATAATGGCGTGAGGCTTTTTTATTGTTATTAACAGATAATTCTCAATTTATCCACATATCTGTGAGTAATTATGGAGATATAGATGGATAAAGGGGTTGAGAGGCTGTTAATAAAGTGGATAAATTCAGAATATTTTGTGGATACTGTGTATAAACCGCTTTCTTCGTTTGCTTATAAGGCTATTTTCTGTGGATAAAAAGCACCTCTAAAAAAGAGGTGCTTGACTTTTTTAATCTTCTTCTGTGGATAGTTCTTCCCATTCTGATAATAGGTTTTCCAATTCTTGATTGAGTTTCTCGTTGTCAGCGTGGATGGCTTGTACCTTTTCGTGGTCCTGATATACTTCCGGATCACAAAGTAATTCATCATTGTGACTGATTTTTTCTTCTATGGTTTGAACTGTCGTTTCAATTTCTTCTATGCGTCTGAGTCGTTGGCGTTCTTTCTTTTTCCATTCTTTTTCTTCCTCATAAGAACGCTTAGAGTCGGATTTCATTGCAGCCGTTGCCTTTTCAGTTTCCTCTTGCTGTTTCATTTTCTCCAATTCCAGCTGCTGTGTTTTTTTCTCTGTATAATAATCGTAATCTCCGAGATATTCTTCAATATGGTTTGGAGAAAGCTCATATACCCTTGTTGCGATTCTGTTAATAAAATATCTGTCATGTGAGACAAATAACAATGTGCCCGGATAATCGATCAAGGCGTTTTCGAGAACTTCTTTGCTGTCTAAGTCTAGATGGTTCGTCGGCTCATCAAGAATGAGAAAGTTAGCTTTTTGCAGCATCAGCTTTGCCAGGGCCACTCTTGCTTTTTCGCCCCCGCTTAGGGAATAGACGGGTTTAAGCACATCATCCCCGGAGAATAAGAAATTTCCGAGGCACGTTCTGATTTCTTTCTCTTGAAGCTCCGGATACTCGTCCCACAGCTCATCAATGACGCGTTTAGAGGAAGTCAGCTCAGCCTGTTCCTGGTCATAGTAACCGACACTGACATTTGAACCGTACGCTATTGTTCCTTGATCCGGCTTCAGTGTGTTTATTAATGTTTTCAGCAAGGTTGATTTTCCGATTCCGTTGGGACCTACAAGAGCGGCGCTTTCTCCTCTTGTTAGCCTAAACGACACATCTGTCAGAAGCGGCGGCTGGTTTTCATAGCTGATGGCCAGATCCTGAACCCGCAGGACCTCGTTCCCGCTCTGTTTTGTAATGTCGAAATGAAAATTTGCTGATTTTTCGTCGCCGAGCGGTTTTGACATGACGTCCATCCGTTCAAGCTGTTTCCGGCGGCTTTGTGCTCTTTTTGTCGTTGAGGCTCTCGCTAGATTTCGGTCTACAAAGTCCTGCAGCTTGGCGATTTCACCCTGCTGTTTTTCATACAGCTTAAGATCCTTTTCATATTGGGCAGCTTTTTGGTCTAGATAAGCGCTGTAGTTGCCGTGATACTTTTTGCTTTCTGATCTTGATACCTCGTACACCTGGTTCACCACTTTGTCTAAAAAGTAGCGGTCGTGAGAAACAATCAGAATAGCGCCTGAATAGCCTTGTAAATAATGTTCAAGCCAGGTCAGCGTATCAATATCCAGATGGTTGGTCGGCTCATCTAGAATGAGAAGGTCAGGCTGTGTTAACAGAAGCTTACCCAAGGCCAGTCTTGTTTTCTGACCTCCGCTCAGGCTTTGCACCTGTGTTGAATCGTCAAAATGGCTGAAGCCGAGACCGTGCAGCACAGATCTGACATCTGCTTCATATTGATAGCCGCCTTTATCTTTAAATTCCTGTTGCAGGCGGTCGTAGGTTTTCATGATGCTTTCCAGTTCACTTGGGTCAGCTGCCGCCATTTTTTCTTCTATGTTTCGCATTTCTTTTTCCATCGCTTTTAAGTGATCAAAAACAGTCAGCAGCTCTTCTTTTATGGTAAGCTTAGAATCCAAGCCGGTATGCTGGGCCAAATAGCCCATTGTGATATCTTTCGGCTTGATCATTTCACCCTTTTCATATGAAAGGTGACCTGCGATAATTTTAAGGAGTGTAGATTTCCCAGCGCCGTTTCTTCCTACAATTGCGACGCGATCACGGTTTCTGACTTCCAGCTTTATATTGTTTAAAATAGTATCAGCACCAAATGATTTGGAAAGCTGATTAATTTGTAAGATCATCATATTATTTCACCTCTGCTATAATAAGTTAAGTGTAGCTTATGAACCAGAACTCAGCAAACAATACATTGGCCGAATAAGACATAGAGAAGAAAATAGTGTATGATCTGTTTAAGGAGAGTTTTTACTATGAATGGATTTTCTCATTTTAATGAACAGGGCAGAGCCCAGATGGTGGATATCAGCGAAAAATCTTCGACTGTCCGTACTGCGGCGGCTGTATCAAGCGTACACATGAAGAGTGAAGTGTACGAGAAAATAAAAAGCCATGATATCGGCAAAGGAGATGTACTTGCTGTCGCTCAGGTAGCGGGCATTATGGCTGCGAAACAAACATCAAATATCATTCCGATGTGCCATCCGCTATCCTTGAGCGGAGTCGATATTTCGTTTGACTGGAAAATAAAAGAAACAGAAGTTATACTTCATATAAAAGCACAGGTCAAAACAAAAGGGAGTACAGGTGTGGAAATGGAAGCGCTAACTTCTGCATCGGTGTGTGCCCTTACTGTTTACGATATGTGCAAGGCGCTTGATAAGGGGATGGTCATCGGCCCTACCTGCTTGCTGGAAAAGTCAGGCGGGAAAAACGGTGACTTTAAAAGAGAACTATCCGAGTATAATTTGGAGGACCAAAAATGAATAAGGATCAATCAAAAATTCCGCAGGCGACGGCAAAACGGCTGCCGCTTTATTATCGCTTTTTAAAGAATCTCCATGCGTCAGGAAAACAGCGTGTATCATCCGCTGAACTCAGCGATGCCGTAAAGGTTGATTCTGCCACGATTCGCAGGGATTTTTCCTATTTTGGAGCTCTTGGCAAAAAAGGATACGGATATAATGTCGATTATTTGCTGTCATTTTTCCGAAAAACGCTGGATCAGGATGAAATGACAGACGTTATCCTGATTGGTGTCGGAAACTTAGGAACAGCGTTTCTTCACTATAATTTCACAAAAAATAATAACACAAAAATTTCTATGGCTTTTGATATAAATGAGAGTAAAATAGGAACTGAGGTAGGCGGTGTGCCCGTCTTTAACCTCGATGATCTTGAAAAACATGTAACAGGCGAATCAGTTGCCATTCTGACAGTGCCCGCAGTTGCGGCTCAATCGATTACCGACAGATTGGTTGCGTTAGGGATCAAGGGTATTCTTAATTTTACGCCGGCCCGTTTGAATGTGCCGGAACACATTCGAATTCATCATATAGATTTAGCTGTAGAGCTTCAGTCACTGGTTTATTTCTTGAAGCATTATTCTGTTTTAGAGGAAATCGAGTAACCGGAAAGGAGGAGCCCAAATATGCCGATCGGTCCTGGAAGCCTTGCTGTTATCGCAATCGTTGCTCTGATTATCTTTGGCCCCAAAAAGCTGCCTGAGTTGGGAAAAGCGGCTGGAGACACACTTCGTGAATTCAAAAACGCTACTAAAGGATTAGCGAGTGATGATGAGGAAAAAAAGAAAGAGAATCAGTAAGTTAGGATGACACAAATGAAAGTGAATCAAATGTCGCTGCTGGAGCATATTGCGGAGCTTCGAAAACGATTGCTGGTTGTGGCGCTGGCGTTTGTCGTTTTCTTTATCGCGGGATTTTTTTTAGCGAAGCCGATTATAGTGTATCTGCAAGAAACGGATGAAGCGAAGGAGCTCACGCTCAACGCGTTTAATCTGACAGACCCGCTTTATGTGTTTATGCAGTTTGCGTTTATCATCGGGATTGTCCTGACTTCGCCGGTTATTCTTTATCAGCTTTGGGCTTTTGTGAGCCCGGGCCTCTATGAAAAGGAGCGCAAAGTAACGCTCAGCTACATTCCGATCTCTATTTTGCTGTTTTTAGCGGGTTTATCTTTTTCCTATTATATTTTATTTCCTTTTGTTGTCGATTTTATGAAACGGATTTCTCAGGATTTGAATGTCACTCAGGTGATTGGGATTAATGAATATTTTCATTTTCTTCTGCAGCTGACGATTCCGTTTGGACTGTTGTTTCAAATGCCGGTCATCCTTATGTTTTTGACAAGGCTTGGAATTGTGACACCGATGTTCTTAGCGAAAATCAGAAAGTATGCGTACTTTACGCTGCTTGTGATTGCTGCTCTGATTACACCACCTGAGCTTTTGTCTCATATGATGGTGACTGTTCCGCTCTTGATTTTGTATGAAATCAGTATTTTAATATCGAAGGCTGCCTATCGGAAAGCGCAGAAAAGCAGTGCTGCCGATCAGGACGTTTCTTCTTAGCCAACATAAAAAATCCATTTCTCATAGAAGAGAAATGGATTTTCTTTATTTCTGGTTCTTCTTTATTTTAAAAGAAAAGGCGAACATCTTAAAAGAAATGCTGATGTTGTATGCAGCGAACACCATCAGCAGGATGGAGTAAAATGACCACATGCTGCCTGGCGAGCTTGCGGCGAGATAAGTAAAGATGCACCCTACGGCAAAGTAGATCATTCCCCACACTATCGGGTTTCTCATGAAAATAATCCTCCAATAATCAATTGCATTTGTGTGCTTTGCTGTTCAAGGTATTTCTGAACAGGCTCAAGCTGCATAATGACGACGAATGTATTCATCATTACATGGGCGAAAATCGGCACCCAAATCCGTTTGGTTCTCGCATATAGAAATGCAAAGGTAAAGCCCATTGCCGTATACAGCAGAAGGTGCGTCAAATCAGCATGAACAATTCCGAAAATAATGGAGCTGATCAGTCCGGCAATAAAGAAATTTGTTTTTTCGTACAGCGCGCCGAAAATGATTTTTCTGAAGATGATTTCTTCTAATATAGGCCCGATGATAGAAGAAACGATAATCATGAGCGGAACTGCCTGAATCACATCCAGGATGGCTTTTGTATTTTCTGATTCTCTTCCGATGCCAAATACATAATATTCAATAGAACCGGCTATTCCTTGAGAGAAAAGGGCTATGAAAAAACCGGCTATCGCCCAAAGGATCGAAAGTCCGACCGAGTCTTTCTTTTCGTTTCGCAGCGTAGTTTTAGGCACAGTTCTGAGAATGAGCAAAACAACAATCAGACAGGCAATAAAACTGATGACGGACCATAATCCCTGCGCGTACAGCAGATTTTCTTTTGTGGGCTGTCCTCCCGCATAACCGAATTTAAATAACAAGGGAATCCCGATTACTGCGGAAAACTGCATGATGATATATGTCAAAATAATAAACCAATACTGTTTTCTCAAATGGTATGTACTCCTTTGTTAAATGGGTTTCTTTTGTCTACAGCTATTGTAACATAATTGAATCGGGGGTGAAAAAGCCAAGGGATATCTGAGCGGAAAAGAATGATGTAAGCGTGAAAAATTTTTTATCTTATCACTTGAAATTGGAAGTGAGATTCTTTATTATAAGAATTGTGTTAGCACTCTTTAGTGCTGAGTGCTAAAATTACATATTCATACTATTGAGGAGGTTATTACATTGTTAAAGCCATTAGGTGATCGCGTTGTCATTGAACTCGTAGAATCTGAAGAAAAAACTGCCAGCGGAATTGTGTTACCGGATTCTGCAAAAGAAAAGCCGCAAGAAGGCAAAATCGTGGCAGCTGGTTCAGGTCGCGTGTTAGAAAGCGGAGAGCGCGTTGCTTTAGAAGTAAAAGAGGGCGACCGCATTATCTTCTCAAAATACGCAGGTACTGAAGTGAAATACGAAGGTACTGAATACTTAATCTTACGTGAAAGCGACATTTTAGCTGTTATCGGCTAATTCTTAAATAAACAAATACTTAAAAATTCGAGGAGGTTTCGTACACATGGCAAAAGATATTAAGTTTAGTGAAGAAGCTCGCCGCGCAATGCTTCGCGGTGTTGATGCACTTGCTGATGCTGTAAAAGTAACTTTAGGACCAAAAGGACGCAACGTGGTTCTAGAGAAAAAATTCGGTTCTCCGTTAATCACTAATGACGGTGTAACAATCGCTAAAGAAATCGAACTTGAAGACGCGTTTGAAAACATGGGTGCTAAGCTTGTAGCTGAAGTAGCCAGCAAAACAAACGACGTTGCCGGTGACGGTACAACAACTGCGACAGTTCTTGCGCAAGCAATGATCCGTGAAGGCCTTAAAAACGTTACAGCAGGCGCTAACCCTGTAGGCGTGCGTAAAGGTATGGAACAAGCTGTAAACGTTGCGATCGAGAATCTGAAAGAAATTTCTAAGCCAATTGAAGGCAAAGAATCTATCGCTCAGGTTGCTGCGATCTCTGCTGCTGATGAGGAAGTCGGAAGCCTTATCGCTGAAGCAATGGAGCGCGTAGGCAACGACGGCGTTATCACAATCGAAGAGTCTAAAGGCTTCACAACTGAGCTTGAAGTTGTTGAAGGTATGCAATTTGACCGCGGATATGCGTCTCCTTACATGGTAACTGATTCTGATAAGATGGAAGCGGTTCTTGACAATCCTTACATCTTAATCACAGACAAAAAAATCACAAACATTCAAGAAATCCTCCCTGTGCTTGAGCAGGTTGTTCAGCAAGGCAAACCATTGCTTCTGATCGCTGAGGATGTTGAAGGTGAAGCTCTAGCAACACTTGTTGTGAACAAACTTCGCGGCACATTCAACGCAGTGGCTGTTAAAGCTCCTGGATTCGGTGACCGCCGTAAAGCAATGCTTGAAGACATCGCTGTCCTTACTGGCGGAGAAGTCATCACAGAAGACCTTGGCCTTGACCTGAAATCTACTGAAATCGGACAATTGGGACGCGCTTCTAAAGTTGTGGTTACAAAAGAAAACACAACAATCGTTGAAGGCGCTGGCGAAACAGATAAAATTTCTGCACGCGTCACTCAAATCCGCGCTCAAGTGGAAGAAACAACTTCTGAGTTCGACAGAGAAAAATTACAAGAGCGTCTTGCTAAACTTGCTGGCGGCGTAGCTGTCATCAAAGTCGGCGCTGCAACTGAAACTGAGCTGAAAGAGCGTAAACTTCGCATCGAAGACGCCCTGAACTCAACTCGTGCAGCTGTTGAAGAAGGCATCGTATCCGGCGGTGGTACAGCGCTTGTAAACGTATATAACAAAGTCGCTGCAGTTGAAGCTGAAGGTGATGCGCAAACAGGTATCAACATCGTGCTTCGCGCACTTGAAGAGCCAATCCGTCAAATCGCACACAACGCTGGTCTTGAAGGATCTGTCATCGTTGAGCGCCTCAAAAACGAAGAAATCGGCGTAGGCTTCAACGCTGCAACTGGCGAATGGGTAAACATGATTGAAAAAGGTATCGTTGACCCAACGAAAGTAACACGCTCTGCACTGCAAAACGCAGCTTCTGTAGCAGCAATGCTCTTAACAACTGAAGCTGTTGTCGCTGACAAACCGGAAGAAAATGCCGGCGGCGCAGGAATGCCTGACATGGGCGGCATGGGCGGTATGGGCGGCATGATGTAACCCGACAAAAAATCCTTGATAAACAAGGGTTTGTCGGCAACGGACGTCATTTTTGATGCCCTTTTGATGCCATTTATAGATTTTCGAGGCTTCTCATGAGTTCACTGAACTTGTGAGAGGCTTCTTTTTTTTTCTGTCTTTTGTGGTTTGATTTTTTTAGCACTGTTTTATATCGATTTTCAATAGTTTTGATAAACGGTAGGTAACCTCGATATAGACTATTCTATCGACTAAAATACAAAATTCTCATCATACAATGCATGCTTTATTTGCACCTTGACTTTGTTTTGATTTACTTTGTGATTTTTAAGGACGCGCAGGACCTCGTCTTCGACTGCTGAAAACCAGAAGTGAGTTGAATTCCATCGTCTCGAAAAATAACAAAAGGCATTTCTTGGAATGCATCGAGAAGGTTTCAGCTTATTCTGGGCTTATCCATGATATTATGAGCGGAAATAAGTAATTGAAATAATAAGAGCCCTTATCCACAAAGAGGAAGGCATTGAGTTATTTATTTTTGGTCATTTTCTATATCCATTCACTTATGGGGTTGAAAATTATTCGTCCCAACCTTTGTTACCTTTCTCTCTATTGCAGACAGGAGACAATATTGGTATACTCTCATACGACAAAAAAAGACCCCGTTATCTAGATAAATAGTGCCACCAACACTTTTAGACGGTTTCCTCTAGGAAAGCACTGTCAAAGAGAAATCCTGTTAAAATGTCTATTTGTGCTGCTTTTTTTAGCTACTAAAAGACGATGTTTTCCTTGCAATAGGAACTCGTCTTTTTTGTTAAGAATAAAGAGAGACAGAATAATGACATCTGATCCCCAAAAATTCACTGTCGATGAAGTTAGATTCTTGATAAGATCCGTCCCGACTCTATGGAGACAGACAATCCAATTATCAACTCTAATATTAGTTTTTTTGATTATCAAGGAGGACTTAATAGTGCATTTCTCAAAAATGATAGATCGCTTGGCTTTATATGATTTACACAGAAAAAGAAGCAAAGAAAAACATTTTTCTGCAGCTTTTACAGCCGATATAGATGATAGAGAAGAATTTTACAGTGCAAATATAGCTGATGTTTCAATTGATTTGAATGAGTCAGGAAAAAATTATAAGGTTGGAACATTTAGCTATGAATCTTTAATTCAATCTGGGAATCCTGTTAATGACACTTTAAAAGGGGAGGTTTTTTTAAATGAAAATGATATAGATCAACCAAATGTTATCTTTGTACACGGCTGGCGCATGGATTCGTTCGATAGAATCAAAAAAATATTTCATAATCGTATAATGAACGATTTAGGCTGGAACATGTTTTATTATTCTCTACCATACCATTTTGAAAGAGAACCGGAAAATTCACTGTATAGTGGCGAGTTGATGATTAGTGCAAACATTGATCGTACAATTGAGTCGACAAGACAGTCTATTGTAGATTTACGCGCGTTAATTCACTGGATAAAAGCAAATAAAAAAGGGCCTGTTATTATAGCGGGAGTAAGCTTAGGGGGATGGGTTACTAATCTAATTGCAACCCTAGATTCTCAAATTGATGTAGCGGTATCAATCTTTTATGCCAATCGCCTTTCTTATTCGATATGGAACACGATCCCGGGTAAATTTATAAGAGAGGAATTAGAACAAAATAGTGTGACCTATGAAGATTTAGTGAAATATTGGAATATCACAGATCCTAGTCAAGCCGTGCCAAAAGTTAATAAAGATAACATTCTGCTGATTTCAGCTAAACACGATCAATATATTGACTTAAAAGATGCAGATTATTTATGGGAAAGTTGGGGGAAGCCCACAAGATATGTCTACAATTGTGGTCATTCCGGTATTGTTCTTTGTCGCAAAAAGCTGGCAAATGATACGCTTTCCTTTATACGAGAAAGAATACATACGGGAAAACCTGGTTCAGTACATTTGTAGACCTTAATAAGAAACGAAAGGCCAACTGCGACTTCAGTTGGCCTTTCCTATTTATAATAAAGAAACAGCATGAGATTTCTGACAGAACAACTATGAGTAATAGTCGTTTTCTTTAATCACCATTGCCAGTTCTTCCACCTCACCCCGAATCCCAATCGCAGGCTCCCACGAATCAATCAAACGAATCGCCTTTTGATTTGATTCCATAGCTTCCGCATGATCTCCTTTACGATGCAACAGCTGCGCCATCCCATAATAATAATAAATCAACTCAACCTGATTCGCGTTATGTTTGTCATAAAGCATTTGCTCAAAAGCTTCTTCCGCTTTCTCAAACTGACCACATTTCACGTAAGCCACACCTAAATTAAAATAGGCTTCTATCGTTTTTTCGCCCCCATACATGGAGCTGATTAGATTTGCCGCTTCGTATAATTGAATGGCTACTTCATTATGACCTTTCGCAAAGCCCAGATCTCCGCGAACCAATAGAACTCTGTGCTGAATCGCAGGGGAAATCGGTTTATCTTTGATTTCGGTTAAAATCGCTTCCGCTTTTTCATGATTTCCGGCTTTTAAATACAGCCTCGATTGCAGTGCGAGTCCCCATACCTTTAAATCGTGAACGTCTTGCTCTTCAGTGTCTGATTGTTCCAGCGTTTTCAGGCCGGCTTCAATTTGCTGAAGCGCCCAGTCTAAATCATTGACTTCCATCAGTGCCCAGCCTGCTGTGTCGATTCGGAAGAATGCTTCTCGTGTGTGTTGGCCTAATTGATGGGCGGCATCGGCGGCTTTGCATCCGTATTCGATTCGCAGGGGCAGGTTGATTCTGCTTAGGAAATGGCTGATGCGGGTGATGAGTTCAATTAGGATTTCATTTTGTCCAGTTTCGCTTGACCATTTGATCACCTTTAGGATGTTTGGCCATTCTTTTTTGATTTGGTCCAAATCACGTCCCAAGAGATAGCTCCAATAGATAGAGTTTGGCTGTTCCCGCTTTAAGTGGGTTTCTGCATAATGAATATAATAGTGCGCCAAGCGGCTGCGGGCTTCTTTTTCATACTTCTGATTTTCGGATAAGTGCTGTTCTCCGTAGGCGACAACGGTTTGATGGGCGAAGTACTGTGTACTTCCTTTGCTTCGTTCGGGCTGAATCAGAGCAAAAGACCGCATTTGTTCAACTGCGTAATGGAAACGGCGAGCGTCTAATCCGGCTGCTGCCGCCAGGCTTTTTTCATCTGGCGGCTTGCTGAAAAAGCATAGCGCCTGCCATAGCTTCCGGGTGTCTTCATTGCATCTGTGCCATGTGCGCCCAAATAGAAAATCAAACAGATCTAATAGTGAGTAGCCTGCTTTTCCGAGCTCATGAATCAGCTGCCGAGCGGGCATGTCATCGTCTGACATATAGGCGATGCTGAGTGCCATGGCTTTCGGGTTTCCGGCAGTTGCTGAAATGAACTCGCTCTTCAGTTCTGGAGACAGTTCCAGCAGCTGCGCCAGCTTTGCTCGTTTAGTTGGGTCGTTGCACATTTGCAGGCAGCGGTTCACTTCTTGATGAAAATATTCTAGGGCATCTGTTTGGTCAAGGCCGCTCAGCTGGATGGTTACCATTTCTCCGAAGCCTTCCCGATAGGTTTGCTTCAAGTTTTCACGTGCTGTGAGGAGGACTTTCACGCCTTGGGGCAGGCTGGTGATAAATTCGTGAATGTCTCTTTCGGCAGTGTCTATGCTGTCCACGATCAGCAGTACCGGTTTTTCTCTGGTGTAATTGGCCAAAGCATTGCGGACGACAAATCGTTTTTCGTTTATGGATTTATCAATTTGTTCCGTTCGCCCGAGCTGGTATGCAATCGTATTTAAAAAATCGCTAAAGCTTAATCCTTTCCAATCAGCACTGAGCCAGATGATGCTGTTGAATGCCGGCCAATCTGAGGAATCGCCGATACAGGAATAGGCTGCTTCTAGAGCAGTTGTCGTTTTTCCCATGCCTGCCCATCCGGTAATTAAACAGACGGGTGATGGGGAAAGCATCCATTGCCGTATCGCCTCGATGTCAAATCTCCGTCCTATAAAGTGACCCGACCAGCGTGACGGTAAGTTGTGTGTCAAAGGCATCTGTTCTGTAAGCGCATTCGTTTTATGGTCGAGAATATCGGGAAATAAACGTTTGACTGTTTTTTCAATATCTTGATCAAGCGGTGCTCCGAATGAGTTGTCCTGCCGTACTATTTTCGCTTTTTTAAGGCATGAGGCCGCCCATACAGGCAGTGCAGGTTTGATTACCGGTATAGTGGTGGTCTCAAGCAGGTCGGTAAACCACTGTATATTCATATCGGTTTTTTCAAGAATGATCCAGATCATTCCGAACAGTTTTCCGTCTTCGATTCTTCCGGGGACATAGTTCACACCCATCTGTCCGATCCAGCTTTTAATCGTGTTTGGGGAAACTCCCAGCTGGTGTGAAATGTTGTCTAAATAAGACTGTCCTGTTTTTTCGTTCTTATTCCTTCTGACTTTATAATCTGGATGAAGTTTTAATGACTTTACGCCAGGTGCCAGCAATTCCGCAAATTGTTTTCGATCTTCAAGTTCAGCCATAAAACCTGCACCTCCTATTAGTACTATTTTATCAATCCTGCTAGTTTTGTATATGAAAAATCAAAAAGTACAGTGCGGCTGTCCTTTTATACAGCAGGAAAGGCTGTTGAACGTGCTGAAAAGCAGATAAAATGAGGGCAGTAACAGAAAACGCAAAAATGTATGCACTTACATTTCTTGATGAAGCGGCCATATGCCGTTAGAAGTATTCATAAAGAAAGGAATTTGCCGTAATGACTCACACAGTACCTAAAACCATGAAAGCTGCTATTATGCATAACACAAGAGAAATCAGAATAGAAACATTGCCTGTACCTGACATCAGCCAGGATGAAGTATTGATTAAGGTAATGGCTGTCGGGATTTGCGGATCGGATCTGCATTACTATACAAACGGCAGAATAGGCAACTATGTAGTGGAGAATCCATTTATCCTCGGACATGAGTGCGCGGGAGAAATCGCGGCTGTCGGCTCGTCTGTTGATCAATTCAAAGTCGGTGACCGCGTCGCTGTGGAACCTGGTGTTACGTGCGGACGCTGTGAAGCGTGCAAAGAAGGGCGTTATAACCTTTGTCCGGATGTACAGTTTTTGGCCACACCGCCGGTAGACGGCGCGTTTGTACAATATATCAAAATCAGACAGGACTTTGTTTTCTCCATTCCAGATTCACTTTCCTATGAGGATGCTGCCTTGATTGAACCGTTTTCTGTCGGCATTCATGCAGCGGCGAGAACGAAGCTTCAGCCAGGATCAACGATTGCGATTATGGGGATGGGCCCTGTTGGATTAATGGCTGTCGCGGCCGCTAAAGCATTTGGAGCAAGTACAATCATTGTGACCGACTTAGAGCCGCTGCGGTTAAATGCCTCGAAAAAAATGGGAGCTACTCATGTGATTAATATCCGTGAACAGGATGCTCTTGAAGAAATTAAAAAAATCACAAATGATAGAGGCGTTGACGTTGCTTGGGAAACAGCGGGGAATCCTGCGGCACTGCAATCTGCATTGGCTTCTGTACGACGCGGCGGAAAGCTTGCGATTGTCGGTTTGCCTTCTCAGAATGAAATTCCGCTAAATGTGCCATTTATCGCAGACAATGAGATTGATATATACGGCATCTTCCGTTATGCCAATACGTATCCAAAAGGAATTGAATTCCTTGCTTCGGGTATTGTTGACACGAAGCACCTTGTGACGGATCAATATGCGCTGGAGCACACGCAAGAGGCGATGGAGCGGGCACTGCAATTTAAGAATGAATGTTTAAAAGTGATGGTTTATCCGAATAGCTGAGTGAACAGGGAGAATCTCGTATTCTCCCTCTTATTTACTGGATTTGTACTCAATATTGAAAACGGATTCATGGGGTGGAAAAGATGATTCAAACAGAAAAAGCAACGGTAATGAAGGCGAAACATCAAACAAAATCCAGTGCCGGTCTGTCCTGGCTTGAACGAATCGGGTACGGCTTCGGTGATATGTCGTATAATATTGTGTTTCAATTTGTAAACGCATACCTGCTGTTTTATTATACGGACATCGGCGGCATACAGCCTGCGGTCATCGCCACATTATTTCTTGTTGTGCGGGTGCTGGATGCTATTTTTGACCCGATTATGGGGGTTATTTTAGATAAAACGAACACAAGGTGGGGAAAGGCAAGGCCTTATCTGCTGTGGGTTGCATTTCCTTTCGCATTATTTACTGTCCTGTGTTTCACCACTCCTCACTTTGGAGCAACGGGAAACATCATATATGCGTATATTACCTATATTCTGCTCGGCATGTCCTTTAGTATGCAAACGATTCCAGTGAACAGCTTAACGGGCCGGATTACGAATTCTGTAAAAGAAAGAACGGTATTAACAACGACTCGTATGATCTTGGTTTATGTCGGAATCCTTCTATCCATCTCCTGTGCAACACCGCTTGCAGCAGCTTTGGGAGGAGAGAACCAGGCATTTGGGTTTCAGATGACGGCTCTCGTCTATGCCATTGTAAGCATCGCTTTGAATCTCTTTAGTTTCTTTACTGTGCGTGAGCGGATTGCGCCTAAGAAAACAAAGAAACAGGGAATGAAAAAGACGTTATCCGTTTTGTTTCAAAACAAACCTTTGCTGATTCTAACGTCATCATTTTTAGCATTTGCAATCGGGTTTAATATTAAAATCAGTACAATGGTGTACTACTTTACGTATAACGTGAATCAAAAGGAATTGGTGTTCTTTGGAACCGTTTTATTTTTTGGCGCAGCCCTCATCAGTAACTTGTTTATTCCATACTTTTCTGAGAAATGGGGCAGGAAAAATGTGATGATCATATCGGCTGCTTTGTCACTGATCTCGTATGCAGGTCTGCATTTTACGGCGTATTCTTCGGTGACGCTCATTTTCATCTGGCTATTTGCTTCAGGGTTCTTTACAACCCCTTTAAATACGCTTGCTTGGGGAATGGTTGCCGATTGTGTTGATTATGCGGAATGGAAGACAGGGGTTCGTGCCGACGGAGTGGTGATTTCCAGTATGAGTTTTATCAATAAGTTAGGTGTTGCACTGGCCGGTTCGTTTTCTGCCATCTATTTAGGAATCGCAGGATATGTGGCGAATACTGATCAAACCGTGACGTCACTGAATGCGATTAAACATATGAATGCCTTAATTCCGGGTCTATTTATTTTACTCTCTATCATCATCATAGCCTTTTATCCTTTAACTGAAAAAAGATATAAACAGATCATCACTGAGCTTGAGAAGAAATCCAGGTAAGTGAATATATTTAATATTTCCAATATTCGATGTAAAAGGTTGTATTTATGACTGAAAGTAATATACTGAGACTGTAATCTAGAATATGTAAAAAGAGTGTGATAACATGCGAAGTCAGTCTGTTGTTTGTATTGGGGAGTTATTGATCGATTTCTTTTGTACCGATGTAGACGTTGATTTAAAGAAAGGGCGTCAATTTTTAAAAAGTGCCGGCGGTGCACCGGCAAATGTGTCAGCGGCGATTGCCAAGCTGGGAGGGGACGCTGCTTTCGCAGGAAAAGTAGGGAAGGATCCCTTTGGGTATTTTCTGAAGCAAACGTTAGATGCTGTTCATGTGGATACCTCTATGCTGGTGATGGATGAGAAAGCACCTACAACGCTTGCTTTTGTTTCATTAAAGAATAATGGAGAGCGCGATTTTGTTTTCAATAGAGGCGCGGATGCTCTGTTTACGATCGAAGATGTCGATCAGGATAAAATGAATCAAGCGAAAATCCTTCATTTTGGCTCAGCGACGGCATTGTTATCTGATCCATTTTGTACAGCCTATTTACGGCTTATGTCCATTGCGAAGGATAAAGGGCAATTTCTTTCATTTGATCCTAACTATCGAGGGGATTTATGGAAGGGAAGAGTCTCTGAGTTTGTTAGTGCTGCAAAAAAAGCCATTGCTTTAAGTGATTTTGTTAAGGTGAGTGACGAGGAGCTGGAGATCATCACTGGTGCGAAGGATCATGAAGAGGGCGTCAATATCCTCCATGGTATCGGAGCCAAGATGGTTGCCGTGACCCTTGGGAAAAACGGAACATTGCTGTCTAATGGCAAGGAACATGAAATCATTCCGAGTATTCCTGTCACTTCGATTGATTCTACAGGAGCGGGAGACGCTTTTGTCGGAGCGGCTTTATTCAAATTAGCTGGTACAGATAAGATTCAAACGGTAGAAACTGATTTTGAGCAGCTGCGTGATATCGTGTCTTTTGCCAATAAGGTGGGCGCTCTTGTCTGCACCAAAATTGGAGCGATTGATGCGCTGCCGCGTATGAAAGAGATTGAAGCTTCTTTATCTTTGTAATTAAAATCGAGGATGTTTCTTAAAAGTCTTTTGGACTTTTGGGAGGCATCCTCTTTTTTACCCCTTACTCTTGTGCAGGCCACTTACGCGCACCCGCTTGAACAATGCCCAAAAGCAATTGCCGCCGTTCTTTTAAAGATTTGACCGCTGTTCGAAATGTTTGCTCCGATAGGGTTGGGATGCCGCAATCCCTTAGCTTCAAGAGGTTGGGCTCCGGCGGTTCTTGTTCAGCCGGATGGATATATGCTGTATGAACGGTGTCTAAGTAGTTTTTGACACTTGAGCGCGCTTCTTTTATGTGCAGCTGATTCGGAAGGTACTGCTTTGGAATGCCATATGTCAAAATGGTTAACGCTTCATCCAGTACAGTGACTGCAATGACGGAAGATTCCTCGCGCTGTGTGCTATGGTAAAAATGAAGAATGGGGAAGGCGTTATGCTGAGCGGTCAGCTTTCCCAGCTCTGAAGAAAATGTGACGAGAAGCAAATCCATGTCGTGAAAATGTCTCCCGTTCCACGCAGTTTGGACAATCGCTGTTCCGTTATGCCCAAGACTCAGTACACTCTGGGCGAATGAGCGCTTTTGATTAACCGCACTCAAGACAGAAATCAAGTACGTGACAGAAAAAGTAATCGTAAGCAGACCTTCAGCTGTAGCACCGACTGTCACAAGCTTCCAAAGGGCACCGTTCGGTGTAAGGTCACCATTTCCTAATGTAAACATCACATATCCAGAAAAATAAGCCCGGTCTGACCAGGAGGCTGGTTCTTTACTTTGAGTAACTACGAGAGAGTGAGGATCACTTGAGAAGATAAAAGTCCAGCCGCTCCAAAATAAACCGATCCACACCAATAATGTCATGCATAACAGCAGCGGCCCTGCCGTACTGAGAACCTTTGCGTGATCTCCGCTGATCTTACGGAAGCCTTTCCACAGCCATGCAGACAAACATCTTGTGATCGGACCGGCCCCGCTCTCAAGCCATAATGTTGTCCATATAAAATCAATCATCCCCGCTGCCAACAATAAAATTCCTGCAAAGATATAAATCTCATTCAATTTTATTGCCTCCTCCTATTCAATAAGAGCCAGCCATTTAGCCATCTTTATTTTCCTCTTCTATTTCCTTTTATCTTGAATCTAAAACAATCATTTGAATGTTTGAGCAGCGAATCATGCAGAGAAGATTTGTGTAGGGGAAGTTACCCAACACTTACTCATTTCGATGAAGACAGAAATGAAACAGAAATTCACAGATAATACATACTGATTCCACATTTCCGGCAAGAAAAAAGTTCAATTTCCCCATAAAGTGGTCATTTTACTGACATGAAGTTAAGGAATTTTCAGAAATTTATATTGACTGAAAGCGTTTTTGAAATTATGATAATATCAGAAGTGACAAATATATCACTATGATATTACTATAACAACACTATAAAGTGACTATAAAATAACAATTCATTAAGTCAGACACCAAAAATATACCCATTGTTGTTTAGTAATAAATGAAATCGCTTCCAAATCAATTGACTTCAACACATGCTGAAAAAGAAGGGAAGGTTATAAAGCCAGTGAAAAAAGACATTTTGAACTTTTTTCTGCGGCCTGCTCACGGCATTTGAGGAAGGCGGCAGCCCTAGAATACGTTTTTGAAATACGAAGTGACCGATTTTGAAAAAGACTGGGGGAAACGGTATGAATACAAAAGGCAGTCAAATGTCATTTTTACGCACAATTATTTTAGTTTCGACTTTCGGCGGGCTTCTCTTCGGTTATGATACCGGGGTATTAAATGGAGCTTTACCATATATGGGTGAGCCTGATCAGCTTAATCTTAATGCTTTCACAGAGGGGCTCGTCACCAGTTCTCTTCTTTTTGGAGCTGCACTTGGAGCTGTGCTTGGCGGAAGAATGTCTGATTTTAACGGACGCCGTAAAAATATTCTTTTCCTCGCCATTATATTTTTTATCTCAACGATTGGGTGTACACTGGCTCCAAACGTAACAATCATGATCATCTCCCGTTTTGTGCTTGGAATTGCCGTCGGGGGCGCATCAGTGACGGTGCCTGCTTATTTAGCGGAAATGTCACCTGTGGAAAGCAGAGGACGGATGGTGACCCAGAATGAATTAATGATTGTATCCGGACAGCTATTGGCCTTTGTTTTTAATGCCATCCTCGGGACGACAATGGGAGACAGCTCCAATGTATGGAGATTTATGCTCGTAATAGCGTCTCTTCCGGCCATATTCCTGTTTTTTGGAATGATCAGAATGCCTGAGAGTCCTCGCTGGCTTGTTTCAAAAGGAAGGAATGAAGATGCTTTAGGGGTTTTGAAGAAAATCAGGGACGAAAAACGCGCTGCTTCTGAGCTGGCTGAAATTGAATCCGCTTTCAAAAGAGAGGATAAACTTGAGAAAGCTACGTTTAAAGATCTTGCAGTGCCATGGGTGCGCCGGATTGTATTTATAGGAATCGGAATTGCAATTGTACAGCAAATTACGGGTGTAAACTCCATCATGTATTACGGCACTGAAATTTTAAGAGATTCCGGATTCCAAACGGAAGCAGCGCTGATCGGAAATATTGCCAATGGTGTGATCTCCGTCCTGGCCACGTTCGTCGGAATTTGGCTGCTCGGTAAAGTCGGTCGCCGGCCGATGCTGATTACAGGGCTGATCGGAACGACAACGGCATTGCTGCTGATCGGGATATTTTCACTTGTGCTGGAAGGATCGCCTGTGCTTCCATATGTGGTTCTGTCATTAACGGTTTCGTTCCTGGCGTTTCAGCAGGGTGCGATTTCACCAGTGACATGGCTGATGCTTTCAGAAATTTTCCCGCTGCGCCTTCGCGGTCTGGGAATGGGTGTTACGGTATTCTGCTTGTGGATGGTCAATTTCGCAGTCAGCCTGACATTCCCTATTTTGATGGCAGGCATTGGGTTATCAACAACGTTCTTCATCTTCGTTGCGCTGGGAATTTGCTCGATTCTGTTTGTGAACAAGTTTTTACCGGAAACAAAAGGTCTTTCGCTTGAGCAGCTTGAGGAAAGCTTCCGTGCTCATGATCGCAGTGAGGTTAAAGAAGAGTCCGGCGCTGAAGTGATTGGCTAAGTGGAATAAAAAGAATCCGCACTTGAATGCGGATTCTTTTTTTGTATGTTTAGTTTGGTCTGACAAGAATTTTCACTTGGTTTTTCTCTTTGATCAGAGCTCCGAAGCCTTCTTCGATTAAATCGTCTAAGACAATCTTTTTCGTAACGAGTTTATCGGCTGAGAAATAGCCTTCTTTCATTAATGACAATACAGCTGGGAATACGTCACGGTACCCGATGATTCCTTTCACTGTACGCTCTTTGATTACGATATCGTTTGGATGAATTTCAGCGCCTTTTTCCCAGATGCTGACGATCACTGTCTCACCGGCGATTGTTGTAGATTGGATCGCTTGGCGTAAAACGACTGGAACCCCGGTTACTTCAAAGGCTACGTCAACGCCGCCTCCTGTAAGGTCTGCGATATGTGCCACTACATCGTCTGTTTTGGACGGATCCACGATAATGGCGCCGAGCTCCTCAGCTTTTTGCTGGCGCTCAGGTGAGAGCTCAACAGCATAAATTTCAGTAGCACCCGCAGCTTTCAGCGCTTCAATGACAAGAAGTCCGATCGGGCCGCAGCCGAATACAGCCGCTTTGTCACCGGCTTTGATTTTGCTTGAGCGGACAGCGTATAAAGCGACCGCAGAAGGTTCAACGAGTGCGCCTTGTTCATATGATAATTCCTCAGGAAGTTTGAATAACAGCTCTTCATCTACAGAAACGTATTCAGAGAATCCGCCGCCGCCTCCGGCTAAGCCGAGGAATCCCATTTGTTCATCAAGGTTGTACGCACCCTGATGTCCGTGTGTTGCAAAAATCGGTTCCACAACGACTCGGTCTCCGACTTTATAGTTTTCAACGCCTTCCCCGACTTCAACAACTTCACCGGAGAATTCATGACCCATTGTGACAGGTGCTGTTTCTTTTGTTAAAGGATGGGGTTTGTCCACCGGGATAAAGATCGGGCCTCCTAAATACTCGTGTAAATCACTGCCGCAGATGCCGCACCATTTGACTTTGATCTTGACTTTTCCCGGTTCCGCTTTTGGCTCTTCAATATTTTCAATACGGATATCCTTTTGGTTATGCCATCTAGCTGCCTTCATGGATTACCACTCCTATATCTTTTGATATGAGTAATTCCGCACCGATCAATATGAACTGTTCACAAAATCGCCATTTTTAAAAACCAAAAAAAGATAAAACTTATATATAATATAATCTACGTTTTTTTGAAAAAAGAAACTTTGAAGAAAAAAGAGTCTCGCACACTCTTTTTTCTTTATGATGAGAGAGTATGATTGGTTTACATAACTATGAATTTGGCTTGAACAATACGGTAATGGTTCGTTCATATTGAATGCGACAACTACTCTATCAACAATTATAACGCTAATGCTGTAATTATAATAGGATAATCTTCCATGGTTTATTTTAGCAGAGGGGATTTTTTTCGACTTTGTAACATTACTGTAAGGATATTGAAATAAAAAATCCCTGGTTGATCGTGTATAATTTTTCCTAGATGTTAACAAACAGGGGGACGAAATGTTGAAGAAAGTCATTTTAGCCGCTTTTATCTTAGTAGGAAGTACTTTGGGAGCTTTCAGTTTTTCGGCAGATGCCAGTGCAAAACACGTGAACGGAAATATTACTTGGTATAACGGAGTTGGGAAAAAAGGCTCTTCAGGTAAAAAACTTGGACATTGGGACTGTGCGACAAAGATCGGATTTGACGTACCTAGAAATGGGACAAAAATCAGAGCTTATGCTAAAGCGAAGCCTAAAAAGGTGATTACGGTTTATAAAAATGATGTTGGCAGAATGCCTCACGCAGTGCTGGATGTAAGCCCTAAAGCGTTTAAAGCGCTGGGATACCCATTAAGCAAAGGAAAAGTAGCGGGACATTACAGCTATTAATACATAGTTTAAATCTGTAAAGCAAGAAGTCGCATTCTTGCTTTTTCTATTGGTGGAGATAAGAGATGAAAAAAGGAATCGTTTTATTGGCAATCATCGTTGTTTTGGCGGCAGCTGCGGGTTTTATGTTTTATTCTTTTAAAGATAAAGGCAGTGAGAGTGCCGACGATGTTTCCGTGAACACGGAGAACAGTGAGAAGCTTCTGGTTTCGATTACCGATACCGATCTTCTGACGAAGTATTATGAAAATGATAAGGTGATCCACGAGGCGAAGCTGACCAGCTATCCGGCATTTGCCTTGGACCAAGAGCAGCAGGCGCTCTATTATACAAGCAATAACGATCAAAATGAGATGAGGCTTTTTAAGCTTGATCTTAAGTCTGATAAGAAAACTATGCTTTATAAAGGTCCGGAAAGCGCGGACAGCTTGTTTTTATCAAAGGATCGCTCAAAAATCTATTTTCGTTTAGGGAAAGCGGACGAAAGTAATTTTCGTATCGCATCCTTTGATTTGAAAACGAAGAAGTACAAAAACCTGTATCCTGCCGCTACTGACCAGGATGACAGTGTCAGCAGCTTCTTTTATAACCAAAAAACAGATTCATTTGCATTGCTTCATTATTCTGTAGAAGAAGATTACAAAAAAACGGATGAAGCCAATGAGAAGGGAATCGATCCTGAACCGACAAAGATTCATTTTTCGGCCGGTCATGAAAGCGGCCTTCATGAGCTTAAGAGCCTGGAGCAGTTTATCAGTGACATTGCTGTTTCCGATGACGATAAACGTATTCTGTTTACGTCATATACACAAAAAGGCACGGAGCAAACAGCTTCTATTCAAATGCTGAATGCAGACACGAAAACCTACGAAAAAATCATTTCAAATCAGAAAACATTTAAGCTGTTAATTGACGCGCAGCCGCAGTTCTCCAAGGACGGAAAGAAGATTTATTTCCTTGCCGAAGCCAAAGGGGCTAAAAAGCTGAAGGACGAAACTGGGCGTGAAGCCAAGGTTCGGACAATTTATTCTTATGACCTTGATACGAAGACGTTCAAAAAAGTATGGGAAAATCCGAATGGCATCATCAACAGCTTTTCTGTCATCAACTGAAAAAATCACTCAGCAAATGCTGAGTGATTTTTTAATGGACGAGGTGCAGGGCAAATGATCCGAGCCATTTAAAGAAACGAATGATCGGTATGGACCAATTCATAAGTTCCGCACATGAGTTTATAGCCAAGTTCAACTTTTTGGCTGAAGCTCGTTTCTTCAGGTCAGCCTGCTGTTGGTTTTTGATCACATCATCACCCCTCATATCCATATTATACCATAACAGAAAGTGAAAAAGCCCGAAACGTTTACAGTTTTGGGCTTCATTATCTCGGCCTCTCGTCAAAATCGGGAGGCCGTGCTATTGGATATAAAATTCGTATCTCTGATCGAGGATTGTTTGCTGATAGAGACTGCTTTTAAAAAGGGAAGAGCTAACTTGTTTTCGTTTGGCTGTTGTTTTGGAGATTCACTAATGAACGGATGCCGTCGACCATTTTACTTCCGCACAAAGGGCACAATGGCGTGTCACTGCTGGCGAAGTTTTTTCTGGTCCAGCCGTTGCAGTCTTCTTTTGTGCATTCCCAAGTACTCACATCTTCCTTTGGCAGCGGTTCTTGATTTCGTTTGTTATAGTAAGACATAAAGTCACTTCTTCCCTCATGTATTTTACTGCACATTTCTTATTGTCTCATACTTTGCCCTAATCTCCTAATTCCTTTTTCTTTATGACTTTCCAATCTGCTCATCTAAAAAGGACAGGAGCGTGCTGTTAAAAGCATCCGGTTCTTCTAAAAACGGACAATGGCTGCTCTTAGTAAATGTTACGAGCTTTGCGTTTGGAATATGTTCACGCAGGTGTTCTCCGGCTTCTATTGAGAAAAATTTGCGGTCTTCTCCGAAGCATAACAATGTCGGCACATGAACGTTTTGAATGGTTTCGCGATAATCAGCTGCCGTTTGATTAAATAAAATCGTACTTGAAATGGCTGCCGGCTGTTTCAGAATTTCGGCAAGCATCCATTCTGTTTCTGTTGATGCTGGCGGCTCTGCGAACATATTATTGATGAAGCTTTTGTAGAATGGAAGCGGCTCAGTTTGAATAGCGTGCATCGCTGTTTTCAAGCCGTCAAAGTCAAACGGGCCGTGTCCCCAGCCGTCCCATTGGTAGTCGGAAGCCGATTGATCGACGATAACAGCGGCTCGTATGTTATCATTCCCAAATTGATTGATATAATCCCATACCACGAAAGCGCCCATTGACCAGCCAACAAGGACGGCAGGCTCAAGCTCCATCGCACACATAAATTCCTTGATATCACGGGCGTATTGAGAAATGGTGTGTCCATGAAGAACTTTGTCGGATTCGCCGTGCCCTCTAAGGTCGAGGCGAATACATTGATAATTGGCAGATAGCGCTGAAAGTTGTTTGTGGAAAAATTGTCCGCTCATAAGCACGCCGTGTATAAATAGGATCGGTGTCCCGCTCCCGTGAGTTTCGTAGTACAGGCGGGTCTGATCTTCTAATGTGATATATGGCATGTTTTCTCCTCCTTTAGTTTCCGTCATGTGAATGAATGGCTGATGAACTGATGATCACAGCTGTTGCGGCTGCCTGCTGTGCTTGGATGGCCGTTTCAATAGCTGTGTATAGGCCTGATTCCATCAGCAGATTTTTCTCCATATACTCGCTGAGATATAAGCTGACAGCAATTTTGAAGTTCATATCCTTTTCCCATTTAAATGCTTTTTCTTGGTTCAGCTCATGAGTGATGCCTAAAACGGTTTTGATGTCCGGCTCTTCCAAGAATGTGAGAAGGGCGAGATCGGGATAATGAAAATCTTTTGGCTTTTTATGAGATTCAGTAATGGATTGAAAGATCAGTTTGCATTGGGAAACAAGGGTTTCAGGGTCTTTTTCGCTTTGCAGGGCAAGAATATGGCTGACGTGTTGTAAGTATTGGCCTTTTTTAAAGCCGTTAGCGGACAGCAGCTGATAACATGTTTCTGCCTTGTTCAGCGCCTGCAAACCATTTCCGTTTTGGGCAAGCAATACGGCAAGCGGAACATTTTGAGTTGAAGTGAGGAAATAGTGATTTTTCTTCATCTGCTGATAAACAGAGAGCCCCATGTTCATCTGTTCTCTTTGGTTTATCGTTTCGGTCTTGCCGGTGAGCAGGATCAGAGCGGAAAGGTACGTGAAAATATCCCGTTTATATCCATGTTTCACCATTTGGCTGTATACATCGATGAAAGTAAGAAACGCTTGCTTCGCCTCATGCTGAAAATGAATATCCAGAATTGAAGCGACAGTAAAGCGATGGTGAGAATTGAGTGTTGAGAAGCTGCCGATGTTTGATTTTATATAGCTGCTCAAATCATAAAAGCGCTGAAAATCAAAATCTCTTTTATTCACAATATATGCAGAGGAGATGAGCATTAATATCTGATTATGAGCAACTTTCCACCTTAATTTTGATTTTAATTCGTCATAAATTGAAATGTATTGATTTGTTTTATGTTTAAGATCGTTTGTCAGCATAAAAAGCCGCTCCTTTCTTCGCTGTTTCTAAGTTATACGATTTATGGAAGAAAAAAGTTTCATAGATAAAAAAACCTGCCTGCAGCAGGCAAGTTTTATGGGACTTATTTATGGGGGTCAATTACATCCATCGGTCTCATCATGTCATAGTCTTCATGCTCAAGAATGTGGCAATGCCATACGTACCGCCCAGTGTACGGCCCGAATGTTACGGCGATTCTCAGGACTTCACCGGCGTGGGACTGAACTGTGTCTTTCCAGCCTTTTTCACTTGGTGGCGGCGGAACGGCGGGTCCGGTGTAGGCCAGTTCTCCGCGCTCTTCAAAACGGGCTGTATCAAATGGGCGCCGGTCCAATACACGGAAGGAGACCAAATGAAGATGGATCGGATGTGTTCCGCGAGTCGGGTTGATGATCGACCATATTTCGGTAGAACCGGCTTTCGGTGCTTCAGTGACAGGATCGTGCCAGCGTTTGTTGTTAAGAAGAAGGACGGGTCTGCCGTATTGGTCTTGAGTGCCTGCCAGCTTCAATGTTCGGAGGTTTTGTATTCTTTCATGCTGTACCGAAGGGTAAGATGCCAGGTATTTTGGTTTTCTGCTCTCGTCTTTTTGGGCTAACGGTTTTGTGACTCTGAATTGCATGATGTTTGCGTCTGTTTCCGGATTAACGTCACCGCCGCAGCCCTCGCTGTTTGCTAAAATGATCGATTGTCCTTCAAACGCGGCGAAGTCAATGAGAATATCAAAGCGCTCAGCCGGCGCAATACTGAAGGAGTTTAGCTTGACGGAACGCGGCAAAAGTCCGCCATCAGAACCGATCTGGATAAATTCTCCGCCATTATCAAGTGACAGGTTATATGTTCTCGTATTAGAGGCATTGATGACGCGGAAGCGGTATTTTCTCGGTTCGACCTCCATGTATGGCCATGCCTTCCCGTTGACGAGAATTGTATCTCCGCAAAAGGCTGGAACGATTGACGGATTAGGCAGTGACGGTGAAGGGTTTTCCGGTCCGCTCGGATAAAATAAAGAGCCATCATCATTAATCGTACGGTCCGTGATCAAAAGCGGCACATCGTATTCACCTGATGGGAGCTTCAGGCGTTTTTCCTTTGGTTCATGGATGATATAAGCACCGACGAGCCCGGCATACACATTCAGCCTCGTGAGCGCCATGGCATGATCGTGATACCATAAAATAGCTCCGCGCTGCTGATTCGGATAATGGTAAACCTCTCGTTTAAAATAAGGGCCTGTTTGTTCAAAGTCTTTAGAAAACCAGGCCTCAGGATAACCGTCGCTGTCATCTGGAGTGACGCCGCCGTGTAAATGAACGACGGTTTTTACCTCGGGTTCGGCATGCTGGCTGTCACTGTGATGAATGGTGTGATCAATCGGAAGAAAATGCTCTGAAGGAAGGTTATTCATCCATTTCACATAAACGTTTTCATTTCTTTTGGCCTTAATGGTGGGACCGGGGAATAAACCGTTATAGCCCCACAAGCGGGTTGGAGGGAGATCGCGGTGAAGCTGATGATAGCATTCCTCCATGGTTACTTCGTAGTATGTGCTTTCTTTTGACTGCTGTACCGGCTTTAGTGTATCTGGGATTGGGAGAGCATCCGCAAATTTTTCAAGTGTCATTTTCATCTGTCCTTATCTAAATATTCCCTAATTGGTACTATAGTTAATGACATTAAGGACGTGATGGTGACAAAAAAATCCTGCCGTTAAGGCAGGATATCGGGCTGCTGCTGAGTGACCGGTTTGGCTGCTGCTTTTTCAGTCACCTTGCGTTTTCTGAACACAAGATAAGAAAGCAATACAATGCCTGTGATAAAGCCTGTCAGCAGCAGTTCATCTCTCATCGATTCAATAAATGCCATGGATACTAAAATACCGCAGATGGCAATAATGGTCAGGTAGGTTAAGAACGGGAAGAACCACATCTTGATTTTCAATGCTTCCGGGTTTGTTTTTTCGAGGCTTTTTCTCATTCTCAGCTGGGAAACAGCGATAACAAGATAAACGAGCAGGGCGATTGCGCCTGATGAGTTGACTAAAAATAAAAAGACGGTGTCAGGTGAAAAGTAATTCATTACGACCGCGATATAAGAGAAAAATGTTCCGGCGACAATTGCTTGTACGGGAACTCCTTTTTTGCTCAGTTTCATAAAGCGGCGCGGCGCTTCGTTTCTTTCTGCAAGTGAATACAGCATTCTGGATGTGGTGTACAAACCTGAATTCAGGCAAGACAGTACAGCTGTGAGGACGATAAAGTTCATCATTTGCGCGGCTGCCGGCACTCCAATATGTTCGAGAACAGCGACGAAAGGGCTTTCTAAAATATTCGCTGAGTTCCAAGGCAGAAGCGCAACGACAACGGCGATTGAACCAACGTAAAAGACAATGATGCGCCATACAACGGATCGAGTCGCTTTTGTTACAGATTGGACCGGGTTTGATGTTTCACCGGCAGCAATCGCAACAATTTCCGTTCCCATAAAGGAGAAGATCACGACAACAATTCCGAGCAATACAGAGCCTATGCCTTCCGGGAAAAATCCGCCTTGGCCCGTAATATTTGCGAAACCGACTGGATCACTGCCTGGGGCGAAGCCAAAAATAAATGCAAAACCTACGATTAAGAATGCGATGATTGTAACAACTTTAATGAGGGAGAACCAATATTCAAACTCACCAAATGATTTAACAGAGTAGATGTTTGTCAGTGTGAGTAAAATCGTCAAAATTAAGCTCGTCATCCACAGCGGAATATCGTGGAACCAGTATTGGATAATGCCTGCTCCCGCGATTGCTTCAATAGCGATAACAATAACCCAGAAAAACCAGTAGAGCCAGCCGATTGCAAATCCTGCCCACGGTCCGATAGCGTCATGAGCGTATTGGGAGAATGATCCGCTTGTCGGGTTTACAGCCGACATTTCACCAAGCATTCGCATGATAAAGATGACCAATAATCCGGCTAATGCATAAGAGACAATGGCACCGGGCCCGGTCGAGTGAATCACTGAACCGCTGCCAACAAATAATCCGGCTCCGATGACGCCGGCGATAGAAATCATCGTCATATGTCGGGTCTTTAATTCTTTTTTTAATCCTGATTGAGACTGGTTCATATGTTACCTCCTCGAAAATTAAAGTTGTTACTGAATATTATGATAATTGAAACTGTAACATAAATATACATTTTGTCGAAAATTTATGTCAGAAAATATAACAGTTTATTTCAAATTTGTAGGGTTTTGTTTGCTGTTTTTGGAGTGAATATGTTCGAAATAAAAGAAAAAATTTTCCGTCAATTGCCCGTATTTTTGATTTGTTATATTTTTGAAAAAGTGTTGGATGGCTAGAAGTATTGGTATCATTGGATTTGAAACACTTTTTACAAATGAAAATAAGTTGCTTAGAGTAAAAATTGTTCTATCGTCACTATTTTTCTGTGGTGAGTGAATCATGTTTCTATAGACCCACTGCGGTTCAGCTTTGTATCATAATGATAGAAAACATGAGCGGAGAGGAGGTTTTTTATGGAGAGATATGATGAACTGAAAAAGGGAGAATCCGGGGCGCTGGTCAGTATTGCCGCGTATCTTGTGCTGTCCGCGATTAAGCTGATCATCGGCTATGTATTTCACTCGGAAGCTCTTACGGCAGACGGGCTAAATAACACAACAGACATTATTGCTTCTGTTGCTGTGCTGATCGGTCTCCGCATCTCTCAAAAGCCTCCTGACGAAGATCATCCATACGGCCACTTTCGGGCGGAAACAATTGCATCACTTATCGCATCTTTTATTATGATGGTTGTCGGCCTGCAAGTGCTTTTCAGCGCCGGTGAATCTATTTTTTCTGTGAAAGAAGAAACACCGGATATGATTGCGGCTTGGACGGCTGCAGGCGGGGCAGTCATGATGCTGATTGTCTATCAGTACAACAAAAGGCTTGCCAAAAAGGTGAACAGCCAAGCGCTGCTTGCGGCGGCGGCTGATAATAAATCGGACGCATTCGTCAGTGTCGGCACATTTATCGGTATTTTGGCCGCGCAATTCCATCTTGCATGGATTGATACGGTGACTGCGTTTGTCATCGGCCTTCTCATTTGCAAAACGGCATGGGATATTTTTAAGGAATCATCGCATTCATTGACTGATGGCTTTGACGTAAAGGACATGTCCGATTATAAACAGACGATCGAAAAAATCTCCGGTGTCAGCCGGTTAAAAGACATCAAGGCGAGATATTTGGGCAGCTCTGTGCACGTAGATGTAGTGGTTGAAGTGTCATCAGAGTTAAATATTACAGAAAGCCATGATATTGCGAATGAAATTGAGCGGAGAATGAAGGAGGAGCATGCGATTGATTATTCGCATGTTCATATGGAGCCTTTGCAAAACAAATAACTGGGTAATGAGAGCTTCCTGTCATGGGAGGCTTTTTTTGTTTGAGTGCTCTGTATGTATTGGCAGTAATTTGCTAGAATCGTTTTTTTATACAGGTCGTTTTTTGTGGTAAAGTTAGGTTACTATATGATGATTTTTGTAGATGACTAGGAGGAAGAGAATGTCATACCAAGAAGACCTGCATCCTTTGCTGGGAAAAGCAGTTGAACATATCGATAAAGTAATGGTTGGAAAACGGGACATCGCAAAACTCAGCTTAGCAGCTATTCTTGCCAAAGGACATGTGCTGCTTGAGGATGTGCCGGGCGTAGGGAAAACGATGATGGTTCGCGCTCTGGCGAAATCGATCGGCGCAGATTTTAAACGAATTCAATTCACACCGGATTTGCTGCCCTCCGATGTAACGGGTGTTTCTATTTATAATGCGAAAACAATGGAGTTCGAATACCGGCCGGGCCCGATTATGGGGAATATCGTGCTGGCTGACGAAATCAACCGAACATCCCCTAAGACACAGTCTGCCTTGCTTGAAGCGATGGAAGAGGGAAGCGTCACGGTAGACGGCAACACAATGCCGCTTGCCGCTCCATTTTTTGTTATGGCAACGCAAAACCCTGTGGAATATGAAGGGACATATCCTTTGCCGGAAGCCCAGCTTGACCGTTTTTTATTTAAACTTCGCTTGGGCTATCCGTCCTTTGAAGAGGAATTGGATGTCTTATCTCTCCAGGAAAAAAGCCATCCGATTGAGACGCTCGAGCCTGTGATTTCAAAAGAAGATTTCATCCGCCTGCAGAGAGAAGTGCAGGATGTCCGTGCTGATGACAGCATGAAGGAATATATTGTCGAAATCGTGCAAAAAACGAGACAGCATGCCTCTGTTCACTTAGGCGTCAGTCCGCGCGGATCCATCGCTCTCATGAAAGCGGCCCAGGCATTTGCGCTGCTTCATGACCGCGATTATGTCATTCCGGATGATATTCAATATCTTGCCCCTTATACGCTGCCGCACCGGATGCTCCTGCAGCCGGAAGCAAAATTTGAAGGGATCCAGGCAGAAACAATCATACGGGAGATCATGTCTGGCGTGAAAGTTCCGGTTCAAAGGTCGTCGGTCCGCTGATGAAAAAGACATTTCAATGGTTGATGTACGGGTGGAAACTGCTCGTATTAACGTTATTGACGGGTGCTGTTTTCTCTTATGCGATGTTTCAGGGCGGCTTTGTCAGCTGGTTTTTGTTTTATGCATGTCTCCCTTTTGTTGTATACGCCGGGCTGCTGGCGATGTACCCGCTCCGCTCCTTTCAGGTGTCGCGGCATATCGTCAAAACGCAATTGCATGCGGGAGACAGGCTGGAAGCTTCGATTACGCTTAAAAGAAAACTGCCGTTTCCCCTGATGTATATGGTGATTGAAGATTGTCTGCCGTCAGGGTTAGAGCCATTAAACGGAGATGAAGCTTTGGCCAAACATCTGGTGTTCCCATGGTTCAAACGGAGCATCACGATGTCATATCAAATAACGCCAGTACCGCGTGGAGAGCATCATTTTCATTCCGTCAGGCTTCGGACCGGGGATGTCCTCGGACTGATTGAAAAAACGGCGTTTTATGGGGCAGACGATGCGGTGTTTGTTTACCCGTTCTTTCAGCCTCTTCAGTACCAGCTGAATGAGCGATATCAGGAAGATGGCGTAAGCGGGGCATCACCTGTTCATCAGCACCATTCTTCTGTCGCAGCGAGTGTAAGGAACTATCAGCCGGGAGACCGTTTTGCGGCGTTAGACTGGAAGACTTCGGCGAGACGGAGCCAGCTGATGACGAAGGAATTTGAACCGTCGAGAAGCAAAAATCTGTTTATTCTGATGGACCGTTTTAGCTCTGATGCGTTCGAGGAGGTCGTTTCCGTGACAGCTTCGATTCTTCATTCTGTTTTGAAAAATGGCGCAGGAGCAGGTCTGGCTTCAGTCGGAAAGGAAAGGTCCATTTTTCCGATTCAGGAGGGAGAGCGGCATTTTAAACACATGCTCCATCACTTAGCCGTTTGTGATTGTGATGCTGCTGACCGCGTAAGCCGTTATGCACGTGAGGAGCTTGGGAAGCCGTCTGTTCGCCAGGCTGATAAAGTGATTGTCACGGGACAGATCACGGAGGATTTGGTGAAGATGTCAGAAGCAGGGATCGGCCCGGTTACCATTATACTGGCAAAAGAGAAAGACGCCGATCTTTCCCAAGGTGAGCATATGATGATCGAACGCATGCTGAAACACCAAATCAGAGTTCAAATCATGAGAGGCGGCCGAGCTTCGCGTGTTGTTTAGAAAGAGAGGTGACGGTGTACATGCCGCTTGATGACCAGAAGGGAAGCCGTTTGAGCTTGCTGTTATTTTATTTTCTGGCTTTTTTATTGCTGTGGGAGTGGCTCAGGCCGCTGGACCATTTTACAGACACGAAGCATACAGGCTTTTTTATTGTCTTTATCGGCTTGACGTTTCTGCTGACTTTTTTCAGGATGAGGTGGTTTGTCACCGTTCCTTTTTGTGTCTTATTTACGTTCATTTCGATACACATTCTGTTTTACGAAGGGTCTATTTTTGACTTAGGCTGGGTCAGCTCTTTTTTACAGGATGTCTATTTGAATATCACGTTTATTCAGACAGGACAATGGAATAATATGATTCCTTCTTTTCGGACCCTGCTGTTTTTTGTGCTGCTGTGGCTGCTGGTCTATCTCCTTCATTACTGGGTGATTTACCAGAGGAGGATCTTATTTTTCTTTATGATGACAGTGGCGTATATTACGATTCTTGATACATTTACGCCTTATGACGCCACTTACGCTGTTATCCGTATCGTGCTGATTGGCTTCTTTATGCTGGGCCTTCTGTATTTGGAACGCATTAAGCTGATGGAACGAATAACGTTACCGAAAGCGGCTGTTCTGAAATGGTTTCTCCCCCTGTCTGTGCTGATTTTGGCCGCGGTAGGATTTGGGCTTGCCGCGCCGAAATCAGATCCGAATTGGCCGGATCCCGTTCCTTTTCTCAAAAAAGTCACCAATCATGATCGTGTGCCGGCAGGAGAAAGCAAAATCGGATACGGGAATCACGATGAATCGCTCGGCGGTCCGTTTCAGCAGGACGCTACCCCTGTTTTCACATGGCAGGGAAAAGAGCGCACATATTTCCGCGTAGAAACGAAGGATACGTATACGGGAAAAGGCTGGATTGAAACAGACACGGGCATGTCGTATCAGCTTAGCGGAGGCAACGTTGAAAATCTGTGGTTTGATCATAAGGTTTCCACAGAGCGGAACACTGTACGCGTGAAGGTCGATGAGCGTTACGGATATAACCATGTAATGTATCCGATTGGTGCGCAAAGTATTAAGCCTAAGCAGGCTGTCTCGCTTGAAATGAACGGGAACACTGAACAAATTTCTCCGATCAGTGAGCAGGCCGGTGATATTCGGAACATGGGCAGTTATACAGTGACGTACAACTCCCCGGTCTATAAACAGGATGAGCTGAAAAAGGTGAAAGTGAGACAAAACAGTGAGGAGTACACATTCAGCGACCGCTATATGCAGCTGCCGGATACTCTGCCTGAGCGGGTGAGAACGCTAGCGATCAAGCTGACTCAGGATCACGATAATATGTTTGATAAGGTCAAAGCTGTTGAGGACTATTTAGGATCAAACGAGTTCACCTATGAAACAGAAAACGTCACCATCCCTAAAGATGATGAAGATTATGTGGATCAATTTCTGTTTGAAACAAAGATGGGCTATTGTGATAACTTTTCGTCCTCGATGGTGGTGCTCCTGCGTTCGGCCGGCATTCCGGCCCGCTGGGTAAAAGGATATACGTCTGGTGAATATAAAGAAGCGGGGAACAAAAACGGCAGCATCTATGAAGTGACAAATAACAACGCCCATTCCTGGGTAGAGGTGTATTTTCCAGAGCAGGGATGGGTCACTTTTGAGCCCACAAAAGGGTTCACAAATCCGGCTGAGTTTGCTTCCTCCGATACAAAGGATTCCGGCAGTGAAAGCAGCAGCTCGCCTGAGAAAGCAAAAGAGGAACAGAAAGAAAAGAGAAAACAGCCGGAGAAAGAGCAAAAACAAAAGGAAAAACGTGAGCCTGCCGTTTCCAAAAAAACGCCGTCTGCGCATGCAAGCGTTGGAGCAGGCTGGTATGCCGCCATGGCTGCGGTTCTTTTGACAGCGGTTTTGCTTTATGTTTTCCGTTCGTTATGGCTTCCTGTTTTCACAGTGAGAAAATTGAAGCACCGCAGTGATCAGCATGTGTTTTTTGAGGCATACGGCGCGCTCCTGAAACAGATGAAAAGAAGAGGCCTGCCTAAACGTGACAGCGAAACGCTGCGGGAGTATGCAAAACGAATCAACGAAACATATCATTCTGAAGACATGTTAAAGCTGACAGCAAACTATGAACGGGCGCTGTACAGAAATGACGATTCGGCAAAGCTTTGGAATGATTCCAGAGAGTTATGGGAAAATTTAATTAAAAGAAGATGGTCTTGACCGCTTATCGACGTGTTGTTAGAATTAGTGAATATTATCGGAGTCTGGGAGCGAGTTGCCTGACTCCGGCAAACGGCCTTGCCAAAGAGGGCGGAGCGTGTTTCATATCTGTCCTCGTTTTTTTCTGTGTCAAAAAACTTAGAGGAGATTAGGTGACAACCATGACAAAGTTAGTGAATGAAATGATTCTTGTCCTTGATTTCGGCAGTCAGTACAATCAGCTGATTACACGCCGCATCCGTGAATTTGGTGTATACAGTGAGCTGCATCCGCATACATTGACGGCTGAAGAAATTAAAGAAATGAATCCAAAAGGAATTATTTTATCCGGCGGTCCGAACAGTGTATATGATGAAGGCTCTTTCCGCTGTGACGAGAAAATCTTCGAATTAGATGTTCCTGTATTGGGAATTTGCTACGGCATGCAGCTGATGACTCATTACCTTGGAGGTAAAGTAGAAGCTGCCAGCCAGCGTGAATACGGCAAAGCGAACATCCACATCGAAGGAACACCTGATTTGTTCAAAGATCTTCCGAATGAACAAGTGGTTTGGATGAGCCACGGTGACTTGGTTGTAGAAGTGCCTGAAGGTTTCACTGTTGATGCGACAAGCCATCACTGCCCGAACTCAGCAATGAGCAAAGCGGATAAAAAATGGTACGGCGTTCAGTTCCACCCGGAAGTGCGCCATTCTGAATACGGCAATGACCTTCTGAAAAACTTTGTATTCGGCGTTTGCGAATGCGAAGGCAAATGGTCAATGGAGAACTTTATCGATATCGAAATGCAAAAAATCCGTGAAACGGTCGGAGACAAACAGGTTCTTTGCGCGCTTAGCGGCGGCGTTGATTCTTCTGTTGTTGCTGTTTTGATTCATAAAGCGATCGGCGACCAGCTGACTTGTATCTTTGTAGACCATGGCCTGCTCCGTAAAGGCGAGGCTGAAGGCGTTATGAAAACATTCAGCGAAGGCTTTAACATGAACGTGATTAAAGTAGACGCAAAAGACAGATTCTTAAATAAGCTAAAAGGTGTTTCTGATCCTGAGCAAAAGCGTAAAATCATCGGGAATGAATTCATTTATGTGTTCGACGATGAAGCGGACAAGCTCAAAGGCATCGACTACCTTGCACAAGGAACGCTTTACACGGATATCATCGAGAGCGGTACAGCAACGGCGCAAACGATCAAATCTCACCATAATGTCGGCGGGCTTCCTGAAGACATGCAGTTTGAACTGATCGAACCGTTAAACACGCTTTTCAAAGACGAAGTGCGCGCGCTTGGCACAGAGCTCGGCATTCCTGATGACATCGTATGGCGCCAGCCTTTCCCAGGACCGGGACTCGGCATCCGCGTTCTTGGCGAAGTAACAGAAGAAAAACTGGAAATCGTTCGTGAATCAGATGCGATTTTGCGTGAAGAGGTTGCTAATCATGGTTTAGAGCGTGATATCTGGCAATACTTCACTGTTCTTCCGGACATCCGCAGCGTTGGTGTTATGGGTGACGCGAGAACATATGATTACACAATCGGAATTCGCGCCGTTACATCAATCGACGGCATGACATCTGACTGGGCGCGTATCCCTTGGGATGTGCTTGAAGTGATTTCTACACGTATCGTAAATGAAGTAAAGCATATCAACCGCGTGGTGTACGATATTACAAGTAAGCCGCCTGCGACGATTGAGTGGGAATAAGTAAAAATAGTGAAAACCATTTTCTTTGGCAATTATGCCGAGAAGATGGTTTTTTTTGTTTATTACGAACAAAATCGATTTTTAACTGACTATTGTTCGTTATTTATATTGTCATTTCAAATTGAAGTTGGTACAATAGACTCAGAAATCAAATAAGGTGAATTCGTATAATCGCGGGGATATGGCCCGCAAGTTTCTACCAAGCTACCGTAAATGGCTTGACTACGTAAACATTTCTTTCGTTTGATATAAATAAAACAGGTTTATTTATTCAAACTGAAATCCGTCTGTAGTCAAGCGTCCCAAAATGTATTGGGGCGTTTTTTATTTGGCGATTTCAGGGCAGGATAAATAGCAAAGAGTGAAGGGAGTCATATAGCTTGAAAAAGTTTTTTCAGTTTGATGAGCTGGGCACCAGCTATCGCAACGAAATCATCGGCGGATTAACGACCTTTTTATCCATGGCGTATATCCTGTTCGTCAATCCGATTACGCTTGCTTTGGAAAGTGTGAAAGATTTTCCGGAAGCATTGAGAATAGATCAAGGCGCGGTCTTTACGGCGACAGCTTTGGCGTCTGCAGCAGGCTGTATCTTAATGGGATTGATTGCGAGATATCCAATCGCCATTGCGCCCGGTATGGGGCTGAACGCGTTTTTTGCGTTTTCTGTTGTTCTCGGTATGGGGATTTCCTGGCAGGCCGCTTTGTCTGGTGTTTTCATTTCAGGACTTATCTTTGTTGCTCTTTCTTTAACAGGTTTTCGTGAAAAAATCATTAACGCCATTCCGCCTGAGCTTAAATTGGCAGTCGGAGCGGGGATTGGTTTATTTATTACATTTGTCGGCTTGCAGGGCTCAGGAATTATTGCATCGAATCCTTCAACCCTTGTCACAATCGGAAACATTCACAGCGGTCCTGTGCTGCTAACGATTTTCGGTGTCATCGTAACGGTTATTTTGATGGTGCTTCGCGTGAACGCTGGCGTGTTTATCGGGATGCTGTTAACGGCGATTGCCGGGATGATTTTCGGTTTGGTTCCGGTTCCGTCTCAAATCGTCGGAAGTGTGCCGAGCCTTGAACCGACCTTTGGACAAGCTTGGATTCACTTGCCGGATATTTTCTCTGTGCAAATGCTGATCGTCATTTTAACATTCTTGTTTGTCGGATTTTTTGATACGGCTGGTACACTGGTTGCTGTGGCAACACAGGCTGGTTTAATGAAGGAAAACAAATTGCCGCGTGCGGGCCGTGCGCTTTTAGCTGACTCAACTTCCATCGTTATCGGCTCCGTGCTTGGGACGTCTACGACAACGTCTTATGTGGAATCAAGCTCGGGTGTTGCTGCGGGCGCTCGTTCCGGATTTGCGGCAATTGTAACTGGGTTTCTCTTTTTACTCGCTATGTTTTTCTCGCCGCTTCTATCAGTCGTTACGTCAAATGTAACAGCTCCGGCACTGATCATTGTCGGTGCACTAATGGTAGCGCCGCTTGGAAAAATCGCTTGGGATAAGTTCGAAGTGGCGGTTCCCGCTTTCCTTACAATGATCATGATGCCGCTAACGTACAGCATTGCGACTGGGATTGCGATCGGATTTATTTTCTACCCGATTACAATGGTGTGCAAAGGTAAAGCCAAAGAGGTTCATCCGATCATGTACGGACTGTTTGTTGTATTTATTCTTTACTTTATTTTCTTGAAATAATGAATGAAAACCAGCTGCGATGTTGCGGCTGGTTTTTTATTTTGTTGCGAAAGGTAAAACCATTTCATATCATATACCGTCATGTAGATGTGCCGCCATTGTTTACTTAAATGGAAATGACTTGACTGTTCAGGAAGGCTTCGGTACCTTATATAAGTGTTTTATTTTCTTACTGAATGGTATTCCGCCGTATATTTTTGATAGGAGTTGCTAACATGACGGAAGAAAGAAAAGAAACGTTTGAAGAAGAAGTTAACCGGAATGAAGGAATAGATGAAGAGCCGCTTTCGCGGATGTCCAGAAAGGCCAGCCGCCAAAGCAAGCAAAAGCAGAAACAAAAGCAGAAACAACATAAGGAACGCGTAGAATCGTCTGTGAAAGAAAAGCTATCCTCTGTTTGGGCAGCCATTAACAGATATTGCGGCTTTGCTTTTTCAATCTTAAAGTCTCCGGCGAAAACTGTTGTGGCAGATGGTTTCTCTCATTATAAATATGGTCTTATTTCAATGCTCATTTTCAGTATCGTTTTTTCAATCGGAAACTGGTTTCAGTTAAAGGCGAGCTGGAACAGGCCGCTTGGTTTTGGAGAGCGCCATCACGCGTTTTATGACGGATTTTTTGTTGTTCTTGTGTATATGCTCGTCTTTTTTGCTGTTATGGTCTTCTCCATATGGGCCGTGTCTCGGTATATGATGAAGCAAAAGGTATCGTTCAAGGAAGCTGCGGCTGGTTTTGGCTCATTGCTTGTTCCGGTGATCGCCGTTTCAATCATTTGGATGATATTTGCGATTGTGAATGTACCGATGCTGACTGTCCTTTTCACAGTGTTAATCCTGTTTTCGATCTTCTTTATGATGGCGTTGTATGTACAGCGTCTGTATCAGGCGGCAAGCGAGGCACCGATTGACTATATCTATTGTGTGTTTGCTGTTTTAGCCGTTGCGCTGCTGTTTGCGGCAGTGACTTGGCCGTTTATTTCTGAATATTTTACGGCATCGCTTATCCCGCTTTAATGTAAAAAAACCGGCTGAAAAGGCCGGTTTTTTTGATGTCACAGTTTTTACAAATATATCTAAAAAACACAGTTGAATTGTAGGATTAATCCGTGTATGATGAGGAAAATGCGGTGGAGGATGATGGACATGGCCCATTTACTTCGTCAGGCGATTTATCAAAAGAAGGAATTTTTAAAAACCAAATTAATGCTCTCAGAATTTTATCGCGGAAGAGGGGAACAGCTCGCTGATTATACGCTGAGTGAACTTGAGAAAGAATATGATTCCCTTCGGAAAATGAAAAAAGAGATGTGACAATAGATAAAGAAAAATGAGTCTGCTGAAAAGCGGGCTTTTTTGTTTGGATTTTGAAAAGGACAGAAAGAGGGTAAACTATTGCTGAGTGATGAAGAGAGTGTGTCGAAAAATTTTGCCTGCGATGACGGCCATAGCTGATTGTAAAGGGTTCATTTCTCTAGTAGAATATGAATGCTTTACGTAAGTTGAATGAGTAAGGAGGTTTTATAAAATGATGCAAACCTTATTATCAAACGGATTAGCAATGGTTCTCATTATTCTGATTATCAATGTTGTTTATGTATCATTTTTTACAATAAGAATGATTTTAACACTGAAAGGCCAGCGGTATTTAGCGGCCGGAATCAGCACCATTGAAATTCTGGTTTATGTGACAGGGCTGAGCCTTGTGCTTGATAACTTAGACCAGATTCAAAACGTGATTGCGTACGCACTCGGCTATGGTTTGGGCGTTATTGTCGGCATGAAAATCGAAGAAAAACTGGCGCTTGGCTATATTATGGTCAATGTGATTACGAAAGAGCTTGACCTCGATCTTCCAAGGCAGCTTCGTGAAAAAGGCTACGGCGTAACGAATTGGGTGGCCGGCGGGCTTGAAGGCGACCGCACGGCCCTGCAGATTTTGACGCCGAGAAGATATGAGCTGCAGCTGTATGATACGATTAAAACGCTTGATTCGAAAGCTTTTATTATTGCGTATGAACCAAAAACGATCCACGGCGGCTTCTGGGTCAAAGCGGTGAAGAAGAGGAGAATTAAAGAATAATGGCAAAGCCGAAGAAGAAAAAGTTTGAAGTGACAGAACAGCAAACAATAGAAGCAGTGCTTCAACAAATGAAAGAAGAAGGATATATGCCTGTACGTCGAATGGAAGAGCCGATTTTCAAGGAAAAGCTGGAAAATGGGTCAATTCAGATCGTTCCGTGCGGAAAAAAAATCGTATTTGAAGGGAAATTGGTCTAAAACACGAACATTAGAAGAATGAATTTTTGTATCGTTCGATAATATCGTTGACATTATCCAAGTCCGTTGTTAAGATAAACATGAAATCAAAACACGACCTCATATAATCTTGGGAATATGGCCCATAAGTTTCTACCCGGCAACCGTAAATTGCCGGACTATGCAGGAAAGTGATCGATAAAACTGACATGGATATATCGCAGAAGCGAACGACTGCCGATACATGCACCATGCCCGGTTTGTATTGCTTCCTCATAAGTCAATACAAAGCCGGGTATTTTTTATTTTCTGAAAACTAAAGCATTAGAAGGTGGGAACAGAATGCAGCCGCTAGTAGGAATCATCATGGGAAGCACTTCCGATTGGGAGACAATGAAAAACGCATGCGACATACTTGAAGAACTTGGAGTGCCGTACGAAAAGAAGGTGGTTTCCGCTCACCGGACGCCTGATTTCATGTTTGAATACGCTGAAACGGCCAGAGATAGAGGCATCAAGGTGATTATCGCCGGTGCTGGAGGAGCGGCGCACCTGCCGGGGATGACAGCTGCTAAAACGACGCTGCCGGTCATCGGCGTTCCGGTTCAATCCAAGGCGCTGAACGGACTCGATTCACTTCTTTCCATCGTGCAAATGCCTGGAGGCGTGCCAGTTGCCACAACAGCCATCGGAAAAGCGGGCGCTGTGAACGCAGGTCTGTTAGCGGCGCAAATTTTGTCAGCTTTTGACGAGGATCTGGCCAGAAAGTTAGATGAAAGAAGAGAAAATACAAAACAAACAGTGTTAGAAAGCAGTGATCAGCTTGTCTAATCAAATCATCTATCCGGGAGCCGTCATCGGCATTATCGGCGGCGGACAGCTTGGAAAAATGATGGCTGTCTCCGCAAAACAAATGGGGTATAAAGTCGCGGTCGTCGATCCGGTAAAAGACTCGCCGTGCGGGCAGGTCGCGGATATTGAAATCACCGCTTCATACAACGACCGCGAAGCGATTCGGAAATTGGCTGAGATCAGCGATATTATCACGTATGAGTTTGAAAACATCGATTATGATGCGCTGCATTGGCTGAAAGGTCATGCGTATCTCCCGCAAGGAAGTGAGCTGCTGCTCATTACCCAAAACCGTGAAACAGAGAAAAAAGCGATTCAATCCGCGGGCTGTGAAGTTGCACCTTACCGCATCGTCAAAACAAAGGGTGAGCTGAAAGAGGCGGTTCAGTCGCTGGGGCTTCCCGCAGTGCTGAAAACATGCCGCGGCGGATATGACGGCAAAGGCCAATTTGTCATCAAGGAAGCGTCACAAATAGAAGAGGCTTCGGCTCTTTTAGAGCACGGAACCTGCATTCTCGAAAGCTGGGTTTCTTTTAAAATGGAACTGTCCGTGATTGTTGTCAGATCGGTAAACGGAGAGATTTCGACGTTCCCGGCCGCAGAAAACATTCACCACAATAATATTCTGTTCCAAAGTATCGTGCCTGCACGGGTTGAAGAAAGGATTCAGGAAAAGGCTGCTGAGCTGGCCGTTAAGCTCGCAGATGAGCTGAACCTTGTCGGACCGCTTGCTGTTGAAATGTTCCTGACAGAGGGCGATGAGCTTTTGGTTAATGAACTGGCGCCAAGACCGCACAATTCAGGACATTACACGCTGGATCTTTGCGAAACAAGCCAGTTTGAACAGCATATCAGAGCGGTCTGCGGCCTTCCGCTTGGAAAAACGGAGCTGCTGAAGCCTGGCATGATGGTGAATCTTCTCGGCGATGAAGTGAAGATCCCAGAGGAAGAGCCAGAGCTTTTAAAAGAAGCAAAGCTTTATGTATACGGAAAACATGAAATCAAAAAAGGCCGCAAAATGGGGCATATTACTTTTATGAAGCAGCCTGAAGACGAATGGATTCAGGAGATCACAAATAAATGGAGAAATAGAGACGGAGGACAAGCAGAATGATCGAACGTTATTCAAGACCTGAAATGTCCGCGATTTGGACGGATGAAAACAGATTTCAAGCATGGTTAGAGGTTGAAATTCTTGCCTGTGAAGCGTGGGCGGAGCTTGGCGTTATTCCAAAAGAAGACGTAAAGCTGATGCGCGAAAACGCGTCATTTGACATCAACCGCATATTAGAAATCGAACAGGACACGCGCCATGACGTAGTTGCTTTTACGCGCGCTGTATCCGAATCACTGGGCGAAGAAAGAAAATGGGTGCATTACGGCTTAACGTCAACTGACGTCGTAGATACCGCTCTTTCTTACTTATTAAAACAGGCAAATGACATTCTGCTCAAGGACCTTGAGAGATTTGTTGACATTATAAAAGAAAAAGCGAAAGAACATAAATACACAGTCATGATGGGCCGTACACACGGCGTACACGCAGAGCCTACAACATTTGGTTTAAAACTGGCGCTTTGGCACGAAGAAATGAAACGCAATCTGGAACGCTTTAAACAAGCGAAGGAAGGCATCGAGGTTGGTAAGATTTCCGGTGCTGTCGGCACATATGCGAACATTGATCCGTTTGTAGAGCAGTATGTTTGTGAGAAACTCGGCCTGAAAGCCGCACCGATTTCAACACAAACGCTTCAGCGTGACCGCCATGCTGATTATATGGCGACACTTGCTTTGATTGCGACAAGCATTGAGAAATTCGCGGTTGAAATTCGCGGACTGCAAAAGAGTGAAACACGCGAGGTCGAGGAATTTTTTGCGAAAGGGCAAAAAGGTTCATCAGCTATGCCGCATAAACGGAATCCGATCGGTTCTGAAAACATGACAGGTATAGCGCGTGTCATTCGCGGCTACATGATGACAGCTTACGAAAATGTTCCGTTATGGCATGAGCGCGATATTTCTCATTCTTCAGCGGAACGGATTATTCTTCCGGATGCGACAATCGCGCTGAATTACATGCTGAACCGCTTCTCCAACATCGTGAAGAACTTAACGGTCTTCCCGGAAAACATGAAGCGCAACATGGACCGCACATTGGGGCTGATCTACTCACAGCGCGTGCTGCTGGCATTGATTGACACGGGCCTGACTCGTGAAGAAGCTTATGACACAGTGCAGCCGAAAGCAATGGAGGCCTGGGAAAAGCAAGTACCGTTCCGTGAGCTTGTGGAAGCGGAAGAGAAAATCACTTCCCGTCTTTCTCCGGAAAAAATTGCTGACTGCTTTGATTACAACTACCATCTGAAAAATGTGGATCTGATCTTTGAACGTTTAGGTTTAGCATAGAAGAAGCTTTTAGGCGGCTTCTTCCGTGCCGCCTTAGTTTGAAAATTCCCAACATTCGGGTTAGGAGGCCTTCCGTGAATATTGCGAAGAATGAACTTTTATATGAAGGAAAAGCGAAAAAGATTTACAAAACCGACGACGAAAACACGCTGTATGTGGTGTATAAAGATTCTGCAACTGCCTTTAACGGAGAAAAAAAGGCGGAAATCAGCGGCAAAGGGCGCTTAAACAATGAGATCTCAAGCCTGATTTTCAAACAGCTTCACGAAAAAGGGGTTAACAACCACTTTATCGAGCGCATTTCGGAAACAGAGCAGCTCATTAAAAAGGTAACGATTGTGCCGCTGGAAGTCGTTGTCAGAAATGTTGTGGCAGGAAGCATGTCCAAACGTCTCGGCATTCCAGAAGGCACGAAGCTTGAACAGCCGATTATCGAGTTTTACTACAAGGATGACGCGCTGGGTGATCCGCTCATCACAGAAGATCATGTTTGGCTGCTGAAAGCGGCGACTCCTGAACAGGTAGAAACCATTAAGTCCATTACAAAAACAGTAAATGAAGAGCTTCAAAGCATTTTTGACGATTGTCACGTCAGATTAATAGATTTCAAGCTTGAATTCGGTTTAGATGCAGACGGGAAAGTGCTTTTGGCGGATGAAATTTCACCTGACACATGCCGCTTGTGGGATAAAGACACGAACGAAAAGCTGGACAAAGATTTATTCAGACGCAATCTGGGAAGCTTAACCGACGCATACGAAGAGATTTTCAAAAGACTGGGAGGCATTCATCATGTATAAAGTAAAAGTTTATGTCAGCTTAAAAGAAAGTGTATTGGATCCACAAGGGAGCGCTGTCCAGCATGCCTTGCACAGTATGTCTTACAAGGAAGTCGCCGACGTGCGCATCGGGAAATACATGGAGCTAACAATCGAAAAGTCTGACCGTGATCTTGACGTGCTAGTCAAAGAAATGTGCGAAAAACTTCTTGCGAATACAGTGATTGAAGATTACAGATACGAGGTTGAGGAGGTAGTCGCACAGTGAAATTTGCGGTGATTGTGTTACCTGGCTCTAACTGTGATATCGATATGTTTCACGCTGTAAAGGACGAACTCGGTCATGATGTGGAATACGTCTGGCACGAGGAAACAAGCCTTGACGGCTTTGACGGGGTGTTAATTCCGGGAGGTTTTTCTTACGGAGATTACTTGAGATGCGGCGCCATCGCCCGTTTTGCGAATATTATGCCAGCTGTAAAACAGGCAGCGGCTGAAGGAAAACCTGTTCTCGGCGTCTGCAACGGATTTCAGATTTTACAGGAGCTTGGCCTTCTGCCAGGTGCAATGAGACGCAACAAAGACTTGAAGTTCATTTGCCGTCCGGTTGAATTAATCGTGCAGAACGACGAAACATTATTCACCTCTTCCTATGAAAAGGGCCAAACGATTACGATTCCGGTTGCCCACGGTGAAGGGAATTTCTACTGTGATGACGAAACGCTTGCTTCATTAAAAGAAAACAATCAAATTGCTTTCACATACGGTTGCGATATTAACGGAAGTGTCAGCGATATTGCCGGTGTTGTAAATGAAAAAGGAAATGTATTAGGCATGATGCCTCATCCGGAGCGCGCGGTCGATGAACTGCTTGGAAGCGCCGACGGTCTTAAATTGTTTCAGTCTATCGTGAAAAATTGGAGGGAAACTCATGTCACTACTGCTTGAACCAAGTAAAGAACAAATTAAAGAAGAGAAAATCTATCAGCAAATGGGTGTCAGTGATGATGAGTTTGCATTGATTGAATCCATTCTTGGCAGATTGCCGAACTACACAGAAATCGGAATTTTTTCTGTCATGTGGTCAGAGCATTGCAGCTACAAGAACTCAAAGCCGATTTTGCGTAAATTCCCGACAAGCGGCGAACGCGTGCTGCAAGGTCCGGGTGAAGGCGCCGGAATCGTTGATATCGGTGATAACCAAGCGGTTGTGTTCAAAATTGAATCGCATAACCATCCATCAGCCATCGAACCGTACCAAGGCGCTGCGACTGGCGTAGGCGGCATAATCCGTGATGTCTTTTCAATGGGTGCGCGTCCTATCGCTGTATTAAACTCTCTTCGATTTGGTGAACTGACTTCACCGCGCGTGAAGTACTTGTTTGAAGAAGTAGTAGCGGGTATCGCCGGATACGGGAACTGCATCGGAATCCCGACAGTCGGCGGCGAAGTGCAATTTGACAGCAGCTATGAAGGAAATCCGCTTGTCAACGCAATGTGCGTCGGATTAATCAATCATGAAGACATCAAAAAAGGCCAGGCAAAGGGTGTCGGCAACACGGTCATGTACGTCGGCGCAAAAACAGGGCGGGACGGAATTCACGGCGCTACGTTTGCTTCTGAAGAAATGTCAGACTCGTCTGAAGAAAAGCGTTCTGCTGTCCAAGTCGGCGATCCGTTTATGGAGAAGCTTTTGCTTGAAGCATGTCTGGAAGTCATCCAATGCGATGCGTTAGTCGGCATTCAGGATATGGGAGCTGCCGGTCTGACCAGCTCAAGCGCGGAAATGGCAAGTAAAGCGGGTTCAGGCATTGAAATGAATCTTGACTTGATTCCGCAGCGTGAAACAGGCATGACTGCTTATGAAATGATGCTTTCTGAATCACAGGAACGGATGCTGCTTGTTATCGAGCGCGGACGTGAGCAGGAAATCATCGATATTTTTGACAAGTATGATCTTGAAGCGGTTTCTGTCGGACGTGTAACAGATGATAAACTGCTGCGCCTGACACATAAAGGTGAGGTTGTATGCGAGCTCCCTGTTGATGCTTTGGCAGAAGAGGCGCCCGTTTACCACAAGCCTTCTCAAGAGCCTGCTTACTACCGTGAATTTTTAGAGACGGATGTCCCGGCTCCTCAAATTGACGATGCGAATGAAACACTGAAGGCGCTCCTGCAGCAGCCGACGATCGCAAGCAAAGAGTGGGTTTACGACCAGTATGACTACATGGTGCGGACGAATACGGTTGTGGCCCCTGGGTCTGATGCGGGTGTTCTCAGAATCCGCGGAACGAAAAAGGCGCTGGCGATGACAACTGACTGTAACGCCCGTTATCTCTACCTTGATCCAGAGGTCGGCGGAAAAATCGCTGTCGCTGAAGCGGCGCGCAACATCGTTTGCTCAGGTGCAGAACCGCTTGCGGTTACAGATAACCTGAACTTTGGAAACCCGGAGAAGCCGGAAATTTTCTGGCAGATTGAAAAAGCGGCTGACGGCATCAGTGAGGCGTGCAACGTTCTCAGCACACCTGTGATCGGCGGAAACGTATCGCTTTACAACGAATCAAACGGCACGGCGATCTACCCGACACCTGTGATCGGCATGGTCGGTTTAATTGAAGATACAGCACACATCACAACGCAGTATTTCAAACAAGCGGGCGACCTCGTGTACGTCATCGGCGAAACAAAACCTGAGTTTGCCGGAAGCGAGCTGCAAAAAATGACAGAAGGCCGCATTTACGGCAAAGCGCCGCAAATCGATCTAGATGTAGAACAGGCACGCCAAAAGGCACTGCTTGACGCGATCAAACAAGGCTTTGTTCAATCAGCACACGATGTATCTGAAGGCGGCTTAGGCGTAGCGATTGCTGAAAGTGTCATGACGACGGAAAACCTTGGCGCTAACGTGACTGTTGAAGGGGAAGCAGCGTTATTATTCTCTGAATCTCAATCTCGCTTCGTCGTTTCTGTGAAAAAAGAACATCAAGCAGCGTTTGAAGCAGCTGTACAAGATGCGGTTCATATCGGTGAGGTAACAGCTGACGGACTTCTGAGCGTTCAAAACCAAGACGGACAACAATTGATTCACGCGCAGACAAAAGAGCTTGAACGCGCGTGGAAAGGAGCTATCCCATGCTTGCTGAAATCAAAGGCTTAAATGAAGAATGCGGCGTTTTTGGGATTTGGGGGCATGAAGAAGCCCCGCAAATCACGTATTACGGCCTTCACAGCCTCCAGCACAGAGGACAGGAGGGCGCGGGCATTGTGGCGACTGACGGTGAAAAGCTGACGGCACATAAAGGCCAAGGGCTGATCACTGAAGTTTTTCAAAACGGTGAGCTTAGCAAAGTAAAGGGGAAAGGCGCAATTGGGCACGTTCGGTACGCAACGGCTGGCGGCGGCGGATATGAAAATGTTCAGCCGCTCCTCTTCCGCTCTCAAAACAACGGCAGCCTGGCGCTTGCCCATAACGGAAACTTGGTGAATGCCACTCAGCTGAAGCAGCAGCTTGAAAATCAAGGGAGCATCTTCCAGACTTCTTCGGATACAGAGGTTTTGGCTCACCTGATCAAAAGAAGCGGCCACTTCACACTGAAGGATCAGATTAAAAACTCGCTTTCTATGCTGAAAGGCGCCTACGCGTTCCTGATCATGACTGAAACAGAAATGATCGTCGCGCTTGACCCGAACGGGCTTAGACCGCTGTCAATCGGCATGATGGGAGACGCTTATGTCGTCGCTTCAGAAACATGCGCATTTGATGTCGTCGGTGCGACGTACCTTCGTGAGGTGGAGCCGGGAGAAATGCTGATTATCAATGATGATGGCATGAAATCAGAGCGCTTCTCCATGAATATCAACCGTTCCATTTGCAGCATGGAGTACATTTATTTCTCAAGACCTGACAGCAATATTGACGGCATTAACGTGCACAGTGCACGTAAAAGCCTTGGAAAAATGCTCGCTCAGGAATCAGCGGTTGAAGCTGATGTCGTGACAGGCGTTCCGGATTCCAGTATTTCAGCGGCGATCGGCTACGCGGAAGCAACAGGCATCCCGTACGAGCTTGGGTTAATCAAAAACCGTTATGTGGGCAGAACGTTTATTCAGCCGTCTCAGGCTCTTCGTGAGCAGGGCGTCAGAATGAAGCTTTCTGCGGTGCGCGGTGTTGTAGAAGGGAAACGCGTCGTTATGGTGGATGACTCCATCGTGCGCGGAACAACAAGCCGCCGGATCGTAACGATGCTCAGAGAAGCGGGTGCGACAGAAGTGCATGTGAAAATCAGTTCGCCGCCGATCGCTCATCCGTGCTTTTACGGCATTGATACGTCCACACATGAAGAGCTGATCGCGTCTTCCCACTCGGTTGAAGAAATCCGTCAGGAAATCGGAGCCGACACTCTCTCATTTTTGAGTGTCGAAGGGCTGCTGAAAGGAATCGGCAGAAAATACGAAGACTCGAATTGCGGGCAATGTCTTGCTTGCTTTACAGGGAAATATCCGACTGAAATTTATCAGGACACTGTGCTTCCTCATGTAAAAGAAGCGGTGTTAACCAAATAAAACTTGAAAATGACATAAAGGCAGCGCAGTTTGGCTGCCTTTCTCTTTCTGCCCTTGTTCGGAGAGATATTTTGAAAAGCGCCTTAAAGGAGTGAATAGGATGTCTGAAGCATATAAAAACGCAGGAGTTGACATCGAAGCCGGATATGAAGCTGTAAAACGGATGAAAAAACATGTGGAGCGCACGAAAAGGCTTGGCGTTATGGGCAGCCTTGGCGGCTTTGGCGGCATGTTTGATTTGTCTGAGCTTTCTTATCAGAAACCTGTTTTAATTTCGGGAACAGACGGTGTCGGCACAAAATTAAAGCTGGCTTTTTCCATGGATAAACATAACACGATTGGTGTAGACGCTGTTGCAATGTGTGTCAATGACGTGCTTGCGCAAGGTGCGGAGCCGCTCTTTTTTCTCGACTATTTAGCGGTCGGCAAAGCGGACCCTGTGAAAATCGAGCAGATCGTACAAGGTGTTGCGGATGGCTGTGAGCAATCAGGTTCAGCCTTGGTCGGCGGAGAAACCGCTGAAATGCCTGGATTATATACAGCTGATGAATACGATATTGCAGGTTTCTCGGTTGGTGTGGCGGAAAAGGATGAAATCGTGACCGGCGAAAACATCAAGGAAGGCCACCTTTTAATCGGTCTGAGCTCCAGCGGCCTTCACAGCAACGGCTTTTCCCTTGTGAGAAAGGTGCTTCTGGACGATGCAGAGCTTGATCTCGACAAAACGTATGCGCCGTTTGAACGCCCGCTCGGCGAAGAACTGCTTGAGCCGACAAGAATTTACGTGAAGCCTGTGCTTGCGGCTGTGAAAAGCGGATTCATTGATGGAATGGCGCACGTAACAGGCGGCGGATTTATCGAAAATCTTCCGCGTATGCTTCCTGAAGGCTTAAGTGCGGAAATCGATCACGGCTCTTGGCCGATCCCGCCGATCTTCTCTTTCTTGCAGGAACATGGCAAGCTGAAAGAAGAAGACATGTTTAACGTCTTTAATATGGGCATCGGATTTGTTCTTGCAGTAAAAGAAGAACATCTCACCGAAGTCATCGGAACGCTTGAAAGCCACGGCGAAAAAGCCTATTTGATCGGGCGAGTGAAACATGGTGAAGGCGTTACATTCGGCGGTGCTGCACTTTCATGAAAAAGTTTGCGGTATTTGCATCCGGAAACGGCTCAAACTTTGAAGCCATCGTCACGCGTTTGAAAGAGGAGAACTGGGATGCAGCCGTTTCGCTCCTCGTTTGCGATAAGCCGCAGGCAAAAGTCATCGAGCGGGCGGAAAGATTCCAGATTCCATCCTTTGCATTTGAGCCGAAGTCTTATGAAAACAAGGCCGCATTTGAACGGGCCATTATTGAACAGCTTCATCTTCATGAAGCAGAATTGATCGTTCTCGCCGGCTATATGAGACTGATCGGTGATACGCTGCTTCAGGCATACGGAGGAAAAATCATCAACATCCATCCTTCCCTTCTTCCCGCTTTCCCTGGAATAGATGCAGTCGGACAGGCATACCGGGCAGGTGTGAAGGTTGCCGGGATTACGGTTCATTATGTCGATGAAGGAATGGATACAGGGCCGATCATCGCTCAAAAGGCAATTGAAATTACCGAAGATGATACATTAGAAACCATCGAACATCACATTCACAAGCTTGAGCACAAATGGTATCCGAGTGTGATTAAAGAGCTATTAGGATTAAATAACAGAGGTGAAAAGGCATGACCATTAAACGCGCACTAATCAGTGTTTCAGATAAAACAAATCTTGTTCCTTTCGTAAAAGAACTGACAGAGCTTGGCGTTGAAGTTATTTCAACCGGCGGCACAAAAAAGCTTCTTCAAGAAAACGGTGTTGATGTCATCGGAATTTCTGAAGTGACAGGTTTTCCGGAAATTATGGATGGGCGCTTAAAAACGCTTCATCCGAATATTCACGGCGGTCTTCTCGCAGTTCGCGGCAACGAAGAGCATATGGCGCAGATCAATGAACACGGCATTGCGCCAATTGACCTGGTTGTCGTCAACCTCTATCCATTTAAAGAAACGATTTCTAAAGAGAATGTGACGTACGAAGAGGCTATTGAAAACATTGATATCGGCGGACCTGGCATGCTGCGTGCGGCATCGAAAAACCATCAGGATGTGACGGTTATCGTTGACCCAGCGGATTACAGCCCTGTTCTGAATCAAATCAAAGAAGAAGGCGATGTTTCGCTTCAGAAAAAACGCGAGCTGGCGGCAAAAGTATTCCGCCACACTGCGGCATATGACGCGCTGATCGCTGAATATCTGACAAATGTTGTCGGTGAAAAAGAACCAGAGCAATTCACCGTTACGTTTGAGAAAAAACAATCGCTTCGTTATGGGGAAAATCCTCATCAAGAAGCCACATTCTACCAAAGCGCGCTTCCTGTCAAAGGATCTATTGCGCAAGCAGAACAGCTGCACGGCAAAGAGCTTTCTTACAACAACATTAAAGACGCGGACGCAGCTGTTCAAATTGTTCGTGAATTCACTGAGCCTGCTGCGGTTGCTGTGAAGCATATGAATCCGTGCGGGGTGGGAACTGGCGAAACGATCGCAGAAGCGTTTGACAGAGCGTTCGAAGCAGATAAAACATCGATCTTCGGCGGCATTATCGCGTTGAACCGTGAAGTGGACAAGGCAACAGCCGAAGCGCTTCATCATATTTTCTTAGAAATCATCATTGCGCCTTCATTCAGCCAAGAAGCGCTTGATATCCTGACAGCGAAGAAAAATCTCCGTCTGCTGACACTTGATGTGAAAGCTGCCGTTCAAAAAGAAAAACAGCTGACATCTGTACAAGGCGGTTTGCTGATTCAAGATTTAGATATGCACGGCTTTAATGATGCTGAGATCAGCATTCCGACAAAAAGAGAGCCGAACGAGCAAGAGTGGGAAGATTTGAAGCTTGCTTGGAAAGTCGTGAAACATGTGAAATCCAATGCGATTGTTCTCGCAAAAGATAACATGACAGTAGGTGTAGGAGCCGGACAAATGAACCGCGTCGGATCAGCGAAAATCGCAATCGAGCAGGCCGGAGAAAAAGCGAAAGGCAGCGCACTCGGATCAGATGCATATTTCCCAATGCCGGATACAGTCGAAGAAGCGGCAAAAGCGGGCGTTACAGCTATCATCCAGCCAGGCGGATCTATCCGTGACGGGGATTCCATTAAAAAAGCGGACGAGTACGGCATTGCCATGGTATTCACCGGCATCAGACACTTCAAACATTAAGGGGATGAAAACGACGTGAATGTATTAATTATCGGTAAAGGCGGAAGAGAGCATACGCTGGCATGGAAGGTGGCGCAAAGCAGCCTTGTTGATACGGTATTTGTCGCTCCGGGAAATGACGGCATGGCATCTTCTGCACAGCTTGTAAACATTGAGGAAAGCGACCACGCCGGGCTTGTCTCATTTGCAAAAGAAAATCAGGTCGGGCTGACCATTGTCGGGCCTGAGGTTCCTTTAATTGAAGGCCTTGTTGACGAGTTCGAAAAAGTCGGTCTTCGTGTGTTCGGTCCGTCAAAAGCCGCTGCGATCATCGAAGGAAGCAAGCAGTTTGCAAAGGATTTAATGAAGAAATACGACATTCCGACCGCAGAATACGACACGTTTACATCCTTTGAAAAAGCCAAGGCTTATGTGCAGGAAAAAGGCGCTCCGATTGTCATTAAAGCGGATGGACTGGCGGCTGGAAAAGGCGTAACCGTTGCGATGACGGAAGAAGAAGCCATCGCGTGTCTGCATGATTTTCTTGAAGATGAAAAATTCGGTGATGCGAGCGCATCTGTCGTGATTGAAGAATTTCTTTCCGGCGAAGAGTTTTCCCTCATGGCATTTGTCAAAGGAGAAAAGGTATATCCGATGGTCATTGCCCAGGATCATAAACGCGCGTTTGATGGTGACAAAGGGCCGAATACAGGAGGAATGGGCGCTTACTCTCCTGTTCCGCAAATTTCGGAAGACACCGTGCGTCATGCTGTAGAAACGATCGTCAAGCCAGCCGCAAAAGCAATGGTTCAAGAAGGTCGCTCCTTCACAGGCGTTTTGTACGCGGGACTGATGCTCACTGCGAATGGGTCGAAGGTCATTGAATTTAATGCCCGCTTCGGTGACCCGGAAACGCAGGTTGTGCTTCCTCGTATGGAATCTGATCTGGTACAAGTGCTTCTTGATCTTTTAGATGATAAGGAAGTTGACTTGAGATGGAAGGATACGGCGGCAGTCAGTGTCGTGCTTGCTTCAGAAGGCTATCCTGAAAGCTATGCAAAAGGCACGCCGATTGGCAGCCTGACAGCAAATGCTGATCAAGTTGTCGTCTTCCATGCCGGAACGAAAGCAGAAGGTGAAGAGTTCGTCACAAACGGCGGCCGTGTCGCCAATGTGACCGCTTTTGATGAAACGTTTGAAGCGGCACGAGACAGAGTGTACAAAGCCGTTGATGAGATCATCAAACCCGGCCTGTTTTTCAGAAAAGATATCGGAGCCCGAGCTCTGAAGGCTGCCCAAAAATAAAGTGAAGAAAAACCCGCAGATTGTGCTGCGGGTTTTTAGTTATACAAAAGCATGCCGGAAAGCGGAAGAAGAAAGCACAACAAGCGTGGTCGGTTTTCCGTGGGCCATTGAAGCGTCTATAAAATCTTCTAGACTATGCACAGATTCCGTCACCACTTTTGTCACATAGCTGTACATACCTGTAATCCGGTGGTTCTCTGCCACATCGGGGTGAGCTGCGGCAAAGGCGGCGTAGTGTTTGCAGCTTTTCGGCTCCATCAGGATAAAAGCAGTGACATGTTTGTTTAGCTTTTCATAACAGATATCAGCGCTGTACCCGGTAATGACCCCTTTGTCCTCAAGCTTTCTGACACGTTCCGCCGCACTCGGAGAGCTGAGTCCGACAAGCTTTCCTAATTCAACCATCGTTAATCTGGCATTTTGCTGCAAATGCGAAAGAATCTGTAGGTCTGTATCGTCCATTGGTATTGCTCCTTTATATGTTTAAGTGAATTGGTGAGAATTCCTTTTATTATGAGGAAATGTTGTTGATTTAGCTTAATTGTAGCATATGGGTGCCGTTTGTTTTTTTCTATAATTAAGCCATCAACATGAAAGGAGGCAATCATTTTGCCGGAATTGCAGCGTTCGATTACTTGGGTTCAAGGAGCGGCATTAACGATCGGGGCCGTATTAGGCTGCGGGATCTTAATCCTTCCGTCTGTCACGGCTGATGCCGCCGGTCCCGCTTCTGTATTGGTTTGGGGATTTATGTCTTTCTTATCATTTCTGCTCGTCGGCACACTGGCGCGCCTTGTCAGAATGGCGCCAAGCGCGGGAGGGATCACGGCTTATGTACAGCTAGCTTTTCGGCCAAAAGCCGGAGCTATGTTGGGCTGGATCATGCTGGGATCGGTTCCGATCGGTGTGCCAGTGATCGCTTTGACTGGCGCACATTATGTCAGCTACGTCACACAGGCTTCGGGTTGGCAGATTGCTTTCATTGCAGCAAGTATGCTGGCGATCTCCATTTGGCTTCATATCAGGGGCATTCAATTATCAGCAAACATCAGCATACTCGTCATCTGTGTCATTCTGCTGCTGCTTGTCATTTCTGTTGCTGTTTCACTGCCACACGTAAACGCAGCTGAATTTAAGCCTTTTCTGCCGCATGGCTGGTTTGCCGCGGGTTCTGTTTCTGTCATCATCTTTTTTTCTTTTGTAGGCTGGGAAATGATTACCCCGTTAGCTGAAGAGTTTACACAACCGGAAAAGGATGTTCCAATCAGTTTATTCTTGGCGGCAGCTTGTGTGGCTGTGCTGTATATCATGCTGTCGTTTGTCACTGTGGGCACTCATGCATACGGAGAAAAAGGAGAAATCGCATCTCTGACGATGCTCATATCAAAAGGCGCGGGGGATATTGGGGTATATGTAACGACTTGTTTAGCTCTTTTTATTACATTCGCCACCATTCATGCCAACATTGCAGGGTTTTCAAGAATGGTCTATGCGTTGGCGAGAGAAGGTCATATTCCCGGGTATTTCGGAAAGCTCAGTTATACAAAACATACACCTGTCCGTGTATTAACAGCGCTGGCTTTCGTGTTTGGTTTCGTTCTTATGGCAAACGGCATATTTCAAATTGATCTGACAACGCTCCTGAAAGGACCAAGCTCAGCATTCATCGCATCTTACATATGCACAATGGCGGCAGCGCTGAAGCTGCTGAACTGGAAGGATTCGGGCTGGTGGATGGCTTTGGGGGCGCTTCTTCTTTGTACAGTGATCTACTTATTTAGCGGCTGGGCTCTCTTGTATCCGGCTGCGTTTGCGGCTGTTGGTTTTTTCTATATGAAGACAAAGAGATATACTGAGAAAAAGCATGATCACGTTTTATGATCATGCTTTTTTGCTTACGATTCTTGATGATCCTGTCCATGGTTTTCACCAGAGCTGTTTTGAAACATATAGGTCACAGGGCAGAAACGCAGTATGCCTGAACCTGCCTTCATGGCGCCGATAAAGATGCAGAACAGATGCATTCTGCACCAAGGTTTTTTCGTATACTTGGCGCTGGCAGCTGACATAATTGTCAGTCCGCAGGCGATACGGAAGACGGCATTGATGAGACTGATGTTTGGTTTCATGAAATCTGCTCCTTTTACTTAAAAAAGTTTTTTAATCGAACCTTCAAAAATTTGTAACGTTTTTATCGTGCGTGATGGAGAAGGATGTGATAACATGAGTCTAATACATGTAAAGGAGAGTATGTGAATGTCCGAACGCACCTTTAACTGGAAAAACAAAGACATCAGGGCACAGGTTGATGTTGTAGACTCTAAGCTGCTTCCAACGCTCCTTTTACGGAATGCTCTCGTCTTAAATCCATATGTAAAACAATGGCTGAAAAAAAACATTTGGATTTATCAGGACCGTATTGTTTATGTTGGTCATGAACTTCCGGATAGAACCGAAGAAATTCATACGATTGATTGTGAAGGAAAATACATTGTGCCTGGCTATATCGAACCGCACGCACATCCTTTTCAAATATATAATCCCCAAACGCTGGCGGAATATGTGTCTCAGTACGGTACAACGACATTCGTAAATGATAACTTATTTTTGCTTTTGCAAAGCGGAAAAAAGAAAGCGCTTACTATTTTGAACGAGCTCAAAAAGCTTCCGGTTCAGTATTTTTGGTGGTCACGGTATGACCTGCAGACCGAGGTTTTGAACGAGGATCACGTTCTTCCGTTTGACGTCAGAAAGCAGTGGATTGAACATCCGGATGTCATTCAAGGCGGAGAAATGACAGGCTGGCCGCGTCTTGTAGATGGCGATGATTTAATGCTTCACTGTATGCAGGCCACAAAAAAACAGCGGAAACGCATAGAAGGGCATTTTCCCGGCGCTTCAGATAAAACGCTTACAAAAATGAAGCTGTTCGGAGCGGATTGTGATCATGAAGCCATGACAGGTGATGAAGTGATGAGAAGGCTGGAACTGGGCTATTATGTATCACTTCGCAATTCGTCCATTCGCCCTGATTTAAGAAACATATTGCAGGAGCTTCATGAAAAGGGTTTCCGCTACTACGACCACTTTTTTTACACAACAGACGGCGCAACGCCTAATTTCTATAAAGGCGGCATGACAAACGAGCTCATCCGAATTGCGCTGGAAGAAGGGGTTCCGGCAATCGATGCATACAATATGGCATCCTTTAATATCGCAAAGTATTACCAAATGGATGATTATTTAGGCGTTGTCGGGCCGGGAAGACTTGCGTCACTGAATATCCTTGAGGACCCGTTGCAGCCGAATCCGGTAACCGTTCTGTCAAAAGGCAAGATTCTGCGTGAAGACGGCCGTGATATGAATGCGTTTCCACATACGAACTGGAACAAAGGCGGTCTTGTCCCGCTTGAGCTTTCATATGATATGACGATGGATGATTTGCAGTTTTCCATGCCGATGGGCGTAAAAATGCGGAATGCGGTGATTATGGAGCCGTATATGATTGAGATCGACAACTCGGTCGAACAGCTTTCATTTGACCATGATGAAAGTTATTTAACGATGCTTGACAGACATGGGAAATGGCGCGTTAATACGATGATAAAAGGATTTGCGTCAAGTGTGCTGGGGTTTGTGAGCTCCTTTACGACGACGGGTGACATTGTCGCGATCGGAAAAAACAAAGCGGATATGCTGCTTGCTTTCTCCCGCATGAAAGAAATCGGCGGGGGAATTGTGCTTGCGGAAAACGGAAAAATCCTTCACGAAATTCCGCTTTCACTGTGCGGATGCGCTTCTTCGGAATCGTATGACATCGTGCTGGAAAAGGAACAGAAGCTGAGAGATCTTTTGACTGAAAGAGGCTATGAGTATTGTGATCCGGTTTATACGCTACTCTTTTTGCAAAGCACGCACCTCCCGTATATACGCATTACGCCAAGAGGAATCTTCGACGTGATGAAAAAAACTGTACTCTTTCCATCGATAATGCGTTAAAATATAAAAGAGCGGGGAGCCGACATATGAAAAAATGGATGACAGTTTGCGTACTGTGTTTCGCGTTTTTCCTGCTAGTATCCTGCCAGCAGAAGGACGCTGTCCCTGATCACACAAAGAAGCTGAAAGCTCCTTTGACGGGACTGGAGACTGAGCAGAAGGTGACTGAACGCAGGCCTGTTGCTGTCATGGTGAACAATCACCCGAAGGCGAGGCCGCAATCAGGACTGTCTAAAGCCGACATTGTCATAGAAGCGCTTGCCGAAGGTCAAATTACAAGGTTTCTGGCCATTTTTCAAAGCCAGATGCCTGAAACTGTCGGACCTGTGCGGAGTGCGCGGGAATATTTCGTCACTCTCAGCAACGGTTTTGACAGCATATTTGTCCATCACGGGTGGAGTCCCGGCGCCAAGGAGCAGCTGGAATCCGGAGCTGCCGATTATATGAACGGATTGGATTTTGACGGAAGCTTATTTTGGAGAGCTGATTTCAGCGAACCGCCCCACAATTCCTTCACGTCTTATCAGTACATAAAAAAGGCGGCGGAACAAAAGGGATATGAGCTCAAGCAGAAAACAGATCCAATGCTGTTTCAAACATCAGATGCAAAACCTGTAAATGAATCTTATAATATTCGGGTAGATTATGGAACAAAAAACGTTACAAATCTTGTCGAATACAACTATGATAAAAAAACTGAAGCTTATACGAGAAGCTCTGATGGTGTCATGACGACAGACCGGGAGACCGGAAAGCCGGTTGCAATGCAAAATATTTTCATTGTTGAAGCCAGCCATCATATTATTGACCAAGATGGAAGGCGTGACATCGACATAGAATCAGGGGGTAAAGGTCTGCTGTTTCAGCACGGAAACGTCATTGAAGCAGACTGGAAAAATGTAAACGGAAGAATTGTGCCGGTGAAAGACGGCAAATGGCTGCCGTTTGTGCCAGGAAAGACATGGATAAATATCGTGCCTGATCTCGATGCGGCTTCCATTAGTAAAGGAGAAGGTGTGTAACGATGCAAATCGATAAATTACGCGGCAAAGAACTGGACCAGTTATTTAACTCGATCTTATCGCTGAAAGACCTGGAGGAATGTTATCGGTTCTTCGATGATCTTTGCACAATTAACGAAATTCAATCGCTGGCTCAGCGCCTTGAAGTGGCGCGTATGCTCCGCGAAGGAAACACGTATCATAAAATTGAAACAGAAACAGGCGCTTCTACAGCGACCATTTCCCGAGTGAAACGATGCTTAAATTATGGAAATGACGCATATGAAATGGCGCTTGACCGTGTGAAGGAGAATGAAACAGAGTCTTCTTCCAAATAAAAATAAAAAACCGCCCTGCCGTCTGGGACTGACCCCCGTTTTTGAGACAGGGATCAAAACACCTTTTATACAGCCAATTGCCGATAGCTTATCGGTGATTGGCTGTTTAGTTTCGTTTGAATACGAATGTTGTTATAATAATAAATGTATT
>NZ_JAXCHF010000012.1:0-60283 GCF_037027485.1 Bacillus sp. 205(2023)
GTTACCCACGTGTTACTCACCCGTCCGCCGCTAACATCAGGGAGCAAGCTCCCATCTGTCCGCTCGACTTGCATGTATTAGGCACGCCGCCAGCGTTCGTCCTGAGCCAGGATCAAACTCTCCGATAGTAGTTTGACTGACTACGCACATCGCTGTGCGATTTATAATAAAACTTGAATTAACAGGTACGTTTTGTCTTGTTTAGTTTTCAAAGATCATTTATGCCGCTTAACGAAGCAGCTTTATTACTATAACATTCAGCTTCTTTTAAGTCAACACCTTTTTTAAAGGGTTAATGAAGCTTTTATTTGTTGTCAGCTGTTCATCAGCGACGAATAATAATATAACACGGATATTATCAAATGGTCAATAACTAATTTAATCTGTTTTAAAGAGACTTTTTATCAGTTATATTCGTTTGGCCAGGCACATAAGATGTAACACAAGAATGATGGACAAGATAAGGAGGCATCATCAGTGAATCACTTCTATGTGTGGCACATAAAACGCGTTAAACAATTTATCATTATACTTATCGCCGCATTTGCTGCAGCCAGCTTTTTTTATATCCAAAGAGCTGTCCCGCTCCCTGTGTTTTCGACTGACAGCGGACCGAAAGCCATTTATAAAGGAGAAACAGATTCAAAAGACATTGCGCTTACCTTTGATATCAGCTGGGGCGATGAGAAAGCCGAGCCTATTCTTAATACCCTGAAAACCAACGGCATCAAAAACGCGACGTTTTTTCTTTCCGCTTCTTGGGCCGAGCGCCACCCGGACACGGTGGCTCGCATTGTAAAGGACGGCCATCAAATAGGGAGTATGGGTTATGCTTATAAAAACTATGCCAATCTAGAGGATAGTGAAATAAAAAAGGACATTAACCGTGCGCGCACCGCCTTTGAAAAATTAGGAATCAAAGACATACGGCTCCTAAGACCTCCTACCGGTCAGTTCAATAAAAATGTCCTATCAATCGCAAAGCAGTATAACTATACAGTCGTTCACTATAGTGTGAACTCCCATGACTGGACGAATCCAGGCGTTGAAAAAATCGTCGATAATGTAAACCGTCAAGTTTCAGGAGGAGACATTATTCTTTTACACGCCTCAGACTCAGCTAAACAAACAGAAGAGGCCCTGCCTGAGATTATCCATCATATGAGAGAAAAAGGTTTAAAAAATGTCAACGTGGGAGATCTCATTGCAAACACAGATGCTAAATCCGCCGAAGTAAAATAAATTATTTCTCTGCAAACTTCGGCAGCATCAGCAATTGAAAAGCATTACACGCCATTAACGGAAAGAGCATTAAGTAAAGCCAGTCCTCATCATTTACTCTGAGCGCAGGAAACCATTCCAATGCAGTGATCACAACCATTAAAAATAAAGATGACACAAACGTTTTCTTTGAGGACTGCTTTTGTTTTATATACGCGGTAAGCAAACCGAAGATCAATAAAAATAACGGAAGCCAAGCATAGCCAGCCATTGACTCTCCTCTACCTCCAAAAAATAAAAACCGCACGTACATTAAATCAAAAGCGACAAACAGGATGAAAAACAGCTGCAGTAAATTCCATAAAGATGAAGATCTTAATATTTCGAGTGCAAACCGGTGAACTGTTAAAAACACGAAAAAGCCCATTTGACTGATGACACTAAAAATCATGCCGACACCGATAAACCAAAATAAAACAGAGAAAATCTGGCCCGCTTCAAAATTCAGAAACAGCTCCTTATATCCCCCCCATTTTAAAGCAAAACCCACAACACTTGTGACAACCGCTCCGACAGCTAAAATAGAAAAGAAAAAACGAACTAAGCCACGGCTTTTCATTTCTTTATTCAACCCCTCAAAAATCGCAGATCGCGATATTTTGTTATGTATAATTCCAACCGGATGAATCATATTAAAAGTAAGATAAGTATGTGAAAGGAGCTTAAGCATGTCAAAAGCCAAAATGCTATTGATGGGCTGTTTTTTGATATTATCTGTAACAGCTTGCGCTCCAAAAGACCAAGCAGCGGATATGGATTATGATCAGACCAAAAAAATGGTTGTTGATATATTAAAGACAGATGATGGAAAGAAAGCAATTAAGGAATTATTAAACGATGATGCGATGAATGAAGCACTGGTGATTGATCAGGATGCCATTAAAGGAACAATAGAAAAAACACTCACCTCTAAAAAAGGTGCGGATTTTTGGAAAAACATCTTTGAAGACACTGAATTTGCGGAAAGCTTTGCTAAAACCCTTCAAACAGAGCATGAAAAAGTAATTAAAAAGCTGATGAAGGATCCGGATTACCAGAAAATGCTGATGAGTGTTATGCAGGACCCGGGAATGAATAAAAAATACAGCGAACTGGCAAAAAGCCAAGAATTCCGCAGTTATTTAGAACAAGTAATTACCGAAACACTTTCTAGTCCGCTTTACAAAAAACAGTTCGAAGATGAACTGAAAAAAGCAGCAGCAGAAACCGCTAAAGAAGGTGAGTAAAGGGAAGCCGGGATCAAAAAATCCCGGTTCGCCTTTTTATATTTGCACTTCCATTTTTTCAACGACTTTTTTTGCAATATCATGATATATTTCACCGATTGGATGGCTTTCGTCATAAACAGACGGAGCAAATTGATCTTTATCCCAATCAGGCTGTTTCAACGGTATTCTGCCGAGCAAAGGCACTTTAAGCTCCTCAGCAAGTTTATCTCCGCCGCCTTTGCCAAAGACATATTCTCTTTCCCCGGTCTTTGCACTTTCATAATAAGCCATGTTCTCTATGACGCCAACGACCTCATGATCTGTTTTAATAGCCATAGACCCCGCTCTGGCCGCAACAAAGGCTGCAGTCGGGTGCGGCGTTGATACGATAATTTCTTTACTGCTCGGAAGCATCGTATGTACATCAAGTGCGACGTCCCCTGTTCCAGGCGGAAGATCGAGAACGATATAGTCTACTTCTCCCCATTCTACTTCGTGGAAAAAGTTGTTGAGCATCTTGCCCAGCATTGGCCCTCTCCAGACGACAGGAGCATTTTCTTCAACGAAGAAGCCCATCGACATGACCTTTACACCGAAGCGTTCAACAGGAAGCAGTTTGTCTCCTTCAATTGTTGGACGCACTGTAATGCCCATCATATCCGGCACACTAAAGCCGTAGATATCCGCGTCAATTAAACCGACCTTTTTCCCAAGCCGAGCCAGAGAAATAGCAAGGTTCACTGACACAGTTGATTTGCCTACTCCGCCTTTTCCGCTCGCTACAGCAAGGAAAACCGGCGGGTTATCCATATTTAACAATGTTTTGTTCTCTGTTGACGGCGCCCGAAATTTCGCAACTGTTTCTTCAGGCAGCTCTTCAAATCGAAGGCCTACCGTCTCAGCGCCTGCCCCTTTTAAGACATTTACGATTTCTTGCTGAACCTGCATTTGTTCTGCTGTTCCGGTTTTTGCAAGAGCCACTTTTACACTGACATGCCGTTTTTCAGGCTTTATTTTTACTTCCTTAACGGCATCCAATTCTCCCAGAGGTCTTTGAAGAAAAGGTTCGCGCATTTCACCGACTAGTTTTCTTACTTCATCTTCTCTTATCATCGAACCTCACCCTTTTGTGTATTCGTTTACAAACATTATTATATCATACATAAACAGCGGGTGTCTTTTGCTTAGAACCATGAGAAAACCCTCCTTTACTCCGGAGGGTCGCCTTTTTCTGTAAAGTATCTCAATATTCCTTTATATATGGAAGATGCCACTTTGTCCTGATATTTCGGTTTCCCCAGCATCTTTGCTTCTCTAGGATTGGATAGAAAACCTACTTCCACAAGCGCACCTGGTTTTGTGACGTTTTGCATTAAGTAAATACCATGAATTCGCTTTGCTTTTCGGGTTGTATTCTCCAGGTTTGTTCTCAACTCATCCTGAATGTATTTTGCAATTTTCTCGTTTTCCTCGTATTTTCCGTAATAAAAGCTTTGGGCTCCGCTCCATTTTTGTGACGGGATCGCATTAAGATGAATGCTAAGGTAGAGCTCAGCCTCTGAATTGTTAATTAAGTTCACTCGCTGTCTTAAGTCTTCCGCTTTTCGTTTACTATAGCCTCTTGTCCCTTCAGGAGCTAGATCGGTGTCACTTTCTCTAGTCATAATCACCAGTGCCCCTTGTTCCTGAAGATAATCCCTGACTCTGAAAGCCACTTCCAGGGTTATATCCTTCTCTAATAGCTTGCCGCCCACTGCCCCTCCATCCGGCCCGCCATGACCTGGATCAAGATAAATAATTTTCCCGCTCAAAGGCAGACTCCACGGATTCCAAGAATCGTTATTGCTGAATTGATACTTGAACAGAAACAGTAATACGATGAAGCCTAGCATAAAACTGAGCCATTTAAGCTTTTTCCTCATCCCTTCCCCTCCCGCTTGTCCGTTATTACATAAGTATGGGACAGGGTCGGGAAATATGATTAACGCATGCGAAGCTTACATTGTTTTTCTCTTTGGACAAACCCTTCTGTCCACCAGTCTTTGATGAATTTTCGCGCAGCTTCATAAACTGTGTTTTTATCAAACGTTGCGTATTGCTCATGTGTCCAATGATAAAGGTATTCAAAAAACTCCATACGAAGCTCTTCTTCTTCCCTTGCAGAGCGGGCACTAACACTTTGCATAGATTCTCCATAATATCCGAAAACCCCAAAACGCCCGCCTAACAAATAGGCTTCTATCGCAAAATCAATACAGCCTTCAGTAATAACGTCCCTTTCATCCTGCAAAAATGGGAATAATGGAGTAAGACAGGCCTTTACAGACTGAATGATTTGTCTAAGTGAGAGTTCTTTGAGCAAGTTTTTTTCTAATTCAAAATCCTTTTGGCGTTTCACATCCATAAAAGACAGTACCTCTGCCATACAAATTCACTCTCCTTTTACCGGTTATTTTGAGGTTTGGGAGGTGAAACCATGCCCGAATTCGGTTGGAAATTCGCCCAAATGAAGGTGTCGATAACTTGAACATATGAAAAAGAGTGTAAAAAAAGCAGCTTTCTGCGAGGTGGGAACTTATGTTCGTTCATGAGAGCAGAGGCAGCACAATAATAAAAGGCAGCTCCCTCTAATAGGTCGCTGCCTTCATACTTTAATGCTTCTTGTTGCAGAATATGTATTAATGTATTGATCCAATACAAAACCGCCTTTATCTTCATAAAAACCAGTGACAATAAAACCGGCGTCGAGCTGTCCCTTAATTTGATCTTCTAAGGAATGCCCGAATTCCAGAGCTTCATTATTTTCAATCAGCTTTTTTACCTTATGTTTTGGAAGATCTTCTGAGTCGGCGTATGGAATAGAGTGCTTTACTTTTAAAACGCCCTGCTCTTCTAATTCAATGTCAAACAGAAAAACAACTGGATTAACAAATCCTGAAATTAAAACGCCATTTCTTTTCAGCACGCGGTTCGCTTCTTTCCAAACCGGCAGGATATCTTCAACAAAAACATTGGCAACTGGATGTACGATGAAATCAAATGATTCATCTTCAAATTGACTGAGATCATCCATACTTCCTTTAACGGTGCGTATGGTCAAGCCGTCGCGATCAGCAACCATTCTGTCCTGCCCCAGCTGCTGTTCTGAGTTATCTAAGACGGTGACATCCGCTCCGGCTGCTGCTAAAACCGGGGCCTGCTGTCCGCCTCCTGAAGCCAAACAAAGCACCTTCAAGCCTTTTACAGGAGGAAACCAATCCTTTGGCACATTTTTCATAGGGGTTAACCTTATATCCCAATTCCCTTTTTTCGCTTGTTCAATGACATGCCGCTCTACAGCAACAGTCCATTCATTGCCTGTCTCTACTTTTTGATCCCAGGCTTTGCTATTATGATCTACTAACGCATTCATGAATCGTTCTCCTTACTTTAGTGTTTAGAGTATAACAAATATTTCTAGATTGATACCGCTTTCCCTTTGCATATTCAGAAAAAAATTCATAAAACCGCAATAAATTGACAAAGGAGCTATGTGATTTTATTGCTAGTGATTATAATATCATTTTTTCAAATCAAATTAATGGAACAGCACTTGATGCCGGTATTACGTTTTTCATTGCCCTATGGCATTTGAACACTTATGTAAGACTCACTTCAGCACTAGACGTTTCTTTCTGCGATGCGAATTTGAACGGTTCCGTGTTTCCTAAAACGAGTTGAAAATCATTCAATTTGTGATAACAAACCCTTTTAGCGATAAATGCGTATGCCATTTGCAAAGGACGTTTGAATGCGCACGCAGAGGCGCACTATTTATCAAGATGCTGATACACCAACCATAGCGTTTGAATTCATCGGTCGTTTACAAAGGCTCAAGATAGATCATTGACGCACTGAATTGAAAGGTGACACATTTTGGACTGGTAGCTGTGAAAAGCTTTAGCTATTCGGAAGCTTGTGAGAAAGACCAGCTTTTAAAGGCGGTCGTTTTATAAAACAAAAAACGGATGCCTGTTTAATCGCTTCTGCTTTAATTCTTAAAAGAAAATAAAAAAAGCCCCCAACCCATGGTTGAGAGCTTTGAAACGTAAAATTAACGTTTTGAGAACTGAGGTGCACGACGAGCGCCTTTAAGACCGTATTTTTTACGTTCTTTCATACGAGCGTCACGAGTCAGAAGACCTGCACGTTTAAGTGTTGCACGGTATTCTGGATCTGCTTCAAGCAAAGCACGAGCGATACCATGACGGATTGCTCCAGCTTGACCAGATAAGCCGCCTCCATGTACGTTTACTAAAACATCATAAGTGCCAGCTGTTTCAGTCAAAGTTAATGGTTGTTTGATATCTTCGATTAGAGCTGGAGATGGGATGTGCTCGCTGATTTCACGATTATTAACGACGATACGACCTTCTCCTGGAACTAAGCGCACACGCGCTACAGAACTTTTACGACGGCCAGTACCGTAATATTGAACCTGTGCCAAATTGGTAACCTCCTTTTTAATTAACCGCGAAGTTCGTAAACTTCAGGTTTTTGTGCTTCATGTGGATGCTCAGAACCACGGTATACGTTCAATTTTTTGAACATTTGACGACCTAGAGAACCTTTTGGAAGCATGCCTTTGATAGCAAGCTCAAGCATTTTCTCAGGGTAGTTTGTACGCATTTCAAGAGCAGTTCTTGATTTTAATCCGCCTGGATGTTGAGTGTGACGGTAGTAGATTTTATCAGTTAACTTTTTACCAGTTAACTCGATTTTTTCAGCGTTGATGATGATCACATGATCTCCAGTATCAACGTGTGGTGTGTAAGTTGGTTTGTGTTTTCCGCGAAGGATAGCTGCAACTTCTGAAGAAAGACGACCTAAAGTCTTGCCAGCAGCATCAACAACTAACCACTTGCGTTCAATAGTACTTGCGTTAGCCATAGGTGTTGTACGCATTGAATTTCCCTCCTAAATGATCTGTCATTTTCAATAAACTTCGATTACGTTCTATTTCACAACACAATAAGTTCCGGGGCTTATCGTGGGGTTGAAATACATACCATATGATATCTTATAACTTTATGCAGACTCTGTCAAGAAAATATTATACACCTGGTTTAGTTGTCATAGTAAACGTTCCATAAGTACAGTCCGTGTCCCGGTGCTGTGCGCCCTGCTGCTTCGCGGTCCTTCGCTTCCAGCATGGATTTCACATCATCAGGAGAAATTTTTCCAATACCTGCATCCAGCAAAGTACCTGCAATAATTCTGACCATATTATATAGGAAGCCGCTGCCTGTGATCCGCATTTGCAGGCCGTCATCAGTCTCAATCCAATCGAGTTCGTAAATCGTTCTCACTTTGTCCTGCACTTCCGTTTTAGCCGCACAAAAGCTTGTAAAATCATGTGTTCCTAAAAGATGCTTTGCCGCTTCTCTCATGTTCTGCACATTGAGGCGATATGAAAAATGGTAAGCGTAATGCCGTTTAAATACGTCCGGGTGTTTCTCCGTGTATACAAAGTAGCGATATTCCTTTTTAACTGCGCTAAATCGTGCATGGAACCCATCATCCGCAATTTCTGCCGTTTTGACTGCAATATCGTCCGGAAGCAGTGCATTTAAAGCATATGGCCATCTCTCAGCCGGAATAGAGAGCGGTGTATCAAAATGAATCACCTGTCCGGCTGCATGAACCCCGCTGTCCGTCCTTCCAGAGGAAACGACCGGGATTCTGTCTTGTGACTTATGCAGGACAGCCAGCGCCTTCTCCAGCTCATCCTGAACCGTTCTTTTACCCGGCTGTACTTGATATCCTTTAAACAAATGTCCGTCATAAGAAATCGTGCATTTCAGTCTCATAAAGCACCTCTAAGCCCTTAAGAAAAATAAGAGAGCAGCCAATATGAACAAGCTGACGATGACAGAAGTATCCTTTGCTGTCCATACAAGCTTTCTGTATTTAGTGCGTCCCTCTCCGCCTTGATAGCCTCTTGCTTCCATTGCAACCGCAAGCTCTTCAGCACGCTTAAACGCACTGACAAAGAGTGGGACTAGCAGCGGTACAATTGCCTTCACTCTGTCTTTAAGCGGTCCGCTTGTAAAATCAACGCCTCTCGCCATCTGAGCCTTCATAATCTTATCTGTCTCCTCCATCAAGGTTGGGATAAACCGTAAAGAGATCGACATCATAAGAGCCAGCTCATGAACAGGAAGCTTCAATTTTTTAAATGGGTTGAGCAGCTGTTCCATCCCATCGGTAATTTCAATAGGTGTTGTTGTCAGCGTTAATAGAGTTGTCATTAAAATCAGATAGACGAACCTAAGGGAAATGAAGATCCCTTGTACTAAACCGCCCTCATAGATCTTGAAAAAGCCAAGTTCAAAAATGACCGGTCCTTCATGTGTCATGATAATATGAAGCAGGAACGTAAAAAGAACAATCCAGATGATCGGCTTTAGCCCTTTCATCAAAAAGGAAAAAGGAACTCTTGTTAAGGAAACAACGCCTGCTGTAAATAAACCAAGCACCGCATATGTCTGCACATTATTGGCCAGGAAAACGATACAGACAAACAAAAAGATCGTAACCAATTTTGTTCTTGGGTCAAGCCGGTGCACAAGTGAAGAACCCGGCACATACTTGCCGATAATCATGCTGTCCATCATAAGGTTTTTCCCCCCTGAAAAAGAGCACGGATTTCAGCAGCGGCATCTTCTATTGTGAGCAGAGGTTCTTTAAATTTGACACCAAGTGCGGCTTCCAGCTGTCTTTGAAATTTAATCGTTTCCGGAAGATCCAGCCCCCAGCCGGCCATTTCTTCCCCTTTAGAGAACAAGTCTCTCGGACTGCCTGATGCCTGGATAGTTCCTTTATGCATCACGATCATTTCATCAGCATAGGCAGCCGCATCTTCCATGCTGTGGGTAACAAGAATTGTCGTCAGGTTTCCCCGTTGGTGGAGCTCATAAAACATGTCCATGATCTCTTTTCGCCCTCTTGGATCCAGCCCTGCTGTCGGCTCATCGAGAACAAGCACTTCAGGATCCATCGCAAGCACCCCGGCAATTGCAACCCTGCGCATTTGTCCTCCGCTTAATTCAAAAGGTGATCTGTCCAGAAGCTCTTCAGATAAACCTACAAGCTTCAGCATCTCTCTCGCTTTTTGTTCAGCGTCTTCCTTTTTCACACCAAAGTTCATCGGTCCAAATGAAATATCTTTGAGAACTGTTTCTTCGAATAATTGATGTTCGGGGAATTGGAAAACGATTCCGACTTTTTTTCGGAGGGATTTAAGCTCTTTATTCTTTTTTCCTGCCTGTATAACGGTACTGCCTAATGAAATATGCCCCTTTGTAGGCTTCAGGAGACCATTCAGGTGCTGAAGAAGAGTGGATTTACCGGAGCCTGTATGCCCTATTACGGCCACATAGCTGCCTTCCTTAATCGATGCATTGATATCATACAGGGCAAGGCGCTCAAACGGCGTCTTTATCTGATAGCGATGCTCTACATCTTTGATTGTAATGTCCATAACTCGTTCACCAGCCCTTCCTGAGTCAAATGATTTTCTTCCAAAGCCAGTCCATTTTCTCTTAAGAGCTGGCTGAGCTGGAATGAGAAGGGTAAATCAAGCCCGATTCGAACAAGTTCCTTATTCAATTTAAAAATTTCTTCAGGCGTACCCTCGGCATATTTCTTACCGCCATTCATGACAATGATTCTGTCAGCTTTTGCTGCCTCATTCAGATCATGTGTAATCGAGATGACAGTTGCCATGCCTTGCTCTTTTAAATGTCTTACCGTTTCAAGCACTTCTTCTCGCCCGATCGGGTCAAGCATGGATGTTGCTTCATCTAAGATAATAATATCAGGACGTGCGGCAATAATCCCTGCTATCGCAACTCTCTGCTTTTGGCCTCCGGAGAGATGGTGCGGCTCTTGATCAAGAAAATCCTGCATGTTGACCTGTTTGACAGCCCAATCTACTCTCTCAATCATTTCTTCCCGCGGTACACCATTGTTTTCTAAACCAAAAGCCACATCATCGCGAACTGTTGTTCCGACAAATTGGTTATCCGGATTTTGAAAGACCATTCCAATCTTCTTACGCACTTCCCACACTGACTCCTCTGTCAGTTGAATTCCAGCAACCTTTATGTCGCCTGATTCAGGAAGGATTAAACCATTCAATGCCCGGGCCAGTGTTGATTTCCCTGAACCGTTATGACCTACAATTGCAAGCCATTCACCCTCATACACCTGCAGGGAGACGCCATCTAGTGCTCGTCTTTCTGCGTCTTTCCGATATCGAAAAACGATATCCTCTACCGATATCAACTGATTTTGATTCACGGACAACCGGCCTCCTCTCAGCTCATACTCTGCTTGTCTCTTTATTGAAAAAGTTGCAGTATCTAAAAAAAGGGCATAGATCCAGTTAGAAACTGTCCCGCCCTTCTTTAGATACACAAAAATATGTGATTAAACCAATTCGATAATTGCCATTGGTGCTCCGTCACCACGGCGAGGACCAAGCTTCATAATACGTGTGTATCCACCTTGGCGCTCCTCGTAACGAGTTGCAATGTCAGAGAATAATTTTTGAAGTGCATCTTGGTTATTTTCTTCGTTAGCAACCTCGTTGCGGATGTATGCAGCAGCTTGACGGCGAGCGTGAAGATCACCGCGTTTGCCAAGCGTGATCATTTTTTCAACTACAGAGCGAAGTTCTTTCGCACGTGTTTCAGTTGTTTCGATTCTTTCGTTGATGATCAAATCAGTTGTAAGATCACGAAGCATAGCTTTACGCTGTGCACTCGTACGTCCTAGTTTTCTGTATGACATGTGATGTCCCCTCCTTTATTGGAATGCTTTTTCTGAATTATAAACACACGAAAATCCTAGTTCACAAGGGAAACTAGTCAATCGTCTTTGCGAAGTCCGAGTCCAAGTTCTTCTAGTTTCGCTTTCACTTCTTCAAGTGATTTACGTCCTAGATTACGAACTTTCATCATATCTTCTTCCGTCTTGTTCGCAAGCTCTTGAACCGTGTTGATACCCGCACGCTTTAAGCAGTTGTAAGAACGAACAGAAAGATCCAATTCTTCAATCGTCATTTCAAGAACTTTCTCTTTTTGATCTTCTTCTTTTTCAACCATGATTTCAGCATGCTGAGCTTCGTCAGTTAAACCAACGAATATATTAAGGTGTTCAGTTAAAATCTTTGAACCAAGCGCAATCGCTTCTTTAGGTCCAGTGCTTCCATCAGTCCAAACATCAAGTGTAAGTTTGTCATAGTTTGCAACCTGGCCTACACGAGTGTTCTCTACTTGATAAGATACACGAGAAACTGGCGTATAGATTGAATCGATCGGAATCACGCCGATAGGCTGATCGTCTCTTTTGTTTGCGTCAGCAGGCGTATACCCACGTCCTCTTTGAGCAGTAAGGCGAACTCGGAAACTCGCATTCTCACCAAGAGTCGCGATATGAAGATCAGGATTTAAGATCTCTACATCACTATCGTGTGTAATATCAGCTGCTGTTACAGTTCCATCACCCTGTACATCAATTTCTAGCGTCTTCTCTTCATCAGAGTAGATTTTCAATGCAAGCTTTTTAATGTTTAAGATAATCGTTGTAACATCTTCCACAACGCCTTCAATTGTCGAGAATTCGTGCAGTACACCATCTATCTGGATTGATGTTACAGCGGCACCAGGGAGTGAGGATAAGAGGATACGACGTAAGGAGTTACCCAGAGTTGTACCATATCCACGCTCAAGTGGCTCTACGACAAACTTACCAAATTTGGCATCGTCGCTGATTTCAACCGTTTCGATTTTTGGTTTTTCAATCTCGATCATTACTTAAAACCCTCCTTCAAAACGTCGAAACCTCGAATAGAATCATATGAGATTCCATCCGAAATTCCCCATTGTTTAGTCCCGTATGTGCTCAGGCAACGAGTCGGTGCATTCGTTTAATAAATAACTGTATCATAACCCATTATTGACAGGGACACAAAATCTATACAAACAAATTACACGCGGCGACGTTTTGGTGGACGGCATCCGTTATGAGGAACAGGAGTTACGTCTCTGATAGCAGTGACTTCTAATCCAGCAGCTTGAAGCGCACGGATAGCAGCTTCACGACCTGAACCAGGGCCTTTTACAGTAACCTCAAGAGTTTTAAGTCCATGTTCGATTGAACCTTTAGCAGCTGTTTCTGCAGCCATTTGTGCAGCAAAAGGAGTAGATTTACGAGAACCTCTGAATCCTAGAGCTCCGGCACTAGACCAAGAAAGAGCATTACCATGAGTGTCAGTGATCGTAACGATCGTGTTATTGAAAGTTGAACGAATATGAGCAATTCCAGACTCAATATTCTTTTTCACGCGACGTTTACGCGTGTTAGATTTACGAGCAGCAGCCATTGTTTAGGTACCTCCCTTACTTATTTTTTCTTGTTAGCTACAGTACGACGCGGACCTTTACGAGTACGCGCATTGTTTTTAGAGTTTTGTCCGCGAACAGGCAAACCTCTGCGATGACGGATTCCGCGGTAGCTTCCGATTTCGATCAGACGCTTAATGTTAAGAGAAACTTCACGGCGAAGGTCACCTTCTACTTTCAGTTTGTCAATAACATCACGGATTTTACCAAGTTCTTCTTCAGTAAGATCACGCACACGAGTATCTTCTGAAACACCAGCCTCTTTCAAGACTTGCTGAGCCGTTGTGCGGCCAATTCCGAAGACATATGTTAAAGAAATAACAACACGTTTGTCACGTGGGATATCTACACCAGCAATACGAGCCATTCTCTGGGCACCTCCTTATAAATTATCCTTGTTTTTGTTTATGCTTTGGATTTTCACAGATCACCATTACTTTTCCTTTTCTGCGAATAACTTTACATTTTTCGCAGATTGGTTTAACTGATGGTCTCACTTTCATGTGTTTCCAACCTCCTTCAGTTTCCGGAGTGCTTTATTTGTAACGGTACGTAATCCTGCCACGAGTTAAGTCATATGGAGATAATTCTACCGTAACTTTGTCTCCAGGTAAAATGCGAATGAAGTGCATGCGGATTTTACCAGATACGTGAGCCAAAACAGTGTGTCCATTTTCGAGTTCAACTTTGAACATCGCGTTTGGCAATGTTTCGACTATCGTACCTTCCACTTCAATTACATCGTCTTTCGCCATTCAAGTGTTCTCCCTTCTTCAAATCAGTAACTTGCTTTCTGACAAATTTCAAAAGAGAAAATCTCAGTTTTCCGTTTGTCACACGCCCTGTTTCGTTTATACTGTTCTGAACTTCCGGAGATACGCAATCATAAAGGGTTAAATGATTGATATTCTATTTCTTAGGAGAATGAAATGTACGCTTTTCTCCGTCTGCTATTAGTACATGATGATTACAATTCCACCGACAACGGCAAGATGAATTCGCTCCTGCCAATGTTAAACCGAACTTTCTGCCCTATCAAGCCGGAAACATCTGCCTTCGGAATGATGTCATCATCTAGACTTTTGTCAGTATATCAAAACCCGTTTCCGTAATCGCAATTGTATGTTCAAAATGAGCACACTTTTTCCCATCTACCGTTACAACCGTCCAGTTATCAGCCAAAGTTTTCACATAGCGGCTGCCAGCGTTCACCATAGGTTCAATAGCGAGAACCATGCCAGGTTTAAGCCGTGGTCCTTTGTTGGGCGGACCGTAATGAGGAATTTGCGGGTCCTCATGCAAGTCTTGACCAACACCATGTCCGACATACTCCCTAACAACTGAAAACTGCTCATTTTCGACATACGTTTGTATTGCGTGGGAAATATTCGACAAACGTTCACCTGGTTTTGCTTCCTGCAAGCCTTTATATAAAGATTCCTCTGTCACTTCCAGAAGTTTTTTATCATCATCACTGATGTTTCCTACCGGATATGTCCATGCAGAGTCACCATGATAACCATTTAATTTAGCACCGATATCAATACTAATGATGTCACCGTCACGCAGCACCCTGCTGCCAGGAATGCCGTGAACGAGCTCTTCATTCACTGATACGCAAATGCTCCCGCGAAACCCATTATACCCCTTAAAAGATGGGATTGCACCCTGCTTCTTAATAAAACGTTCGGCAATTTGATCCAATTCTTTTGTCGAGATTCCTGGTTTAATGTGCTTTTTTAACTCTTCGTGAGTCAAAGCCACGATTCGCCCTGCTTCCCGCATGATACCAAGTTCACGTGGGGTTTTACAGATAATCATTTATTTAATCCTCCAAGAAGATCCTTCACATCTGCATAAACATCTTGAATGTCCTGCTGGCCATTCACGTTTACAAGATAACCTTTCTCAGAATAGAAATCGAGTAAAGGCTGAGTCTGCTTCATGTTTACCTCAAGCCGTTTAGAGACTGTTTCCTCATTATCATCTGCCCGTTGATAGAGTTCGCCTCCGTCTTTATCACAAACACCCGGCGTTTTCGGCGGATTAAAGACTAAATGATAGGTTGTGCCGCAAACACTGCAAATTCTGCGTCCAGTCAGACGTTCCATTAAAGAATCTTTATCAACTTTAATGTTAATGACATAATCAATCGGCTTGCCGTATTCTTCAAGAATTTCTTCAAGAGCTTCGGCTTGAGCGACTGTTCGCGGAAATCCGTCCAGAAGAAAACCTCTTTCACAATCATCTTTGCCAAGTCTTTCTTTGACAATTCCAATTGTGACTTCATCAGGTACGAGCTCACCCTTATCAATATAAGATTTTGCTTCGAGTCCGAGTGATGTTTCCTCTTTCATAGCAGCACGGAACATATCTCCTGTTGAGATGTGAGGTATTCCATAATCCTCAACAATTCGTTCGCCCTGTGTACCTTTACCGGCACCAGGAAGCCCCATTAAGACTAAGTTCATTCGGATTTCCCCCGTCCTCTCTTAATTAAGAGGGAATGGATAAATCCATTTCCTCTAGTTTTTCATAAATCCACGGTAGTTTCGTTTCACCAACTGGCTTTCTAGTTGTTTCATTGTCTCCAAGGCTACCCCGACAACAATTAACAAAGATGTTCCGCCAATTTGTGCACTTTGAGGCAATCCAGCGAATTGAATGAAAAAGATAGGAAGAATGGAAATCACGGCTAAGAATAAAGCACCCACAAACGTAAGTCGATACAAAATGCTCGTAATTCTATCTTGAGTCATTTTCCCTGGACGAACCCCCGGGATATAGCCACCCTGTTTTTTAAGGTTATCAGCCATTTGTTCAGGATTAACCTGGACAAAAGCATAAAAGTACGTAAAGGCAATAATTAACGCAACATATATAGTCATCCCCACCGGATGTGTATTGTCAAAGTTGGCTTGAATCCACTTTGTCACATCGTTTGTTCCAAAGAATGACGCGATCGTACGCGGTGTTATTAAAAACGCAACCGCAAAGATTACTGGAATAACACCGGCAGGATTCACTTTCAATGGAAGGTGAGTAGACTGACCTCCGCCAGCAGGTGAACGACCTGTGCCTTTAGCATATTGAATCGCAATTTTCCGTACAGCTTGCTGAATGAAAATAACTCCAACAATAACTGCTAAAATCGCAATCACAAGAAGAGCGACTTTCACAATATGAATAAACAGCTGATCGTTGCTGCCGACAAATTGAGTCTCATATATTTGTCCAACCGTTTTCGGAATACTAGACACAATCCCCGCGAAGATAATGATCGATATTCCGTTGCCTACTCCATGAGATGTGATTTGTTCTCCAAGCCACATTAAAAAGGCAGTTCCGCCAGTAAGTACTAAAGCGATGATCAGATATGTGGATACGCCGGATTTTTCAATCAGCAATCCGTTAGCCAAATTGTTAAATCCGTATGACATACCCAACGCTTGGATAAATCCAAGGACAATCGTAAAGTATCTTGTGAACTGAGCCAATTTACGGCGGCCGACTTCACCCTGCTTAGACCACTCAGTAAACTTCGGCACAACATCCATCTGAAGCAGCTGGATGATGATTGAAGCTGTGATGTAAGGAGTAATCCCCATTGCGAAAATAGAGAATTGGTAAAGCGCACCGCCGCCAAATGTATTAAGAAGATCAAATACTCCCATTTGAGACTGTGCCTGTAACACATCAGCGTTAACATACGGCACAGGAATAAACGCACCTATGCGAAAGACGATAAGCATGAGTAAAGTGAATATGATCTTATTCCGGATATCACTCACACGCATAAAGTTGGAGATTGTTTTAAACAAGTTAGATCACCTCAGCTGTACCGCCAGCAGCTTCAACAGCTTCTTTCGCAGAAGCAGAGAATTTATTGGCTTTTACAGTTAATTTTTTCTCTAATTTACCGTTGCCAAGAATCTTTACTCCTGCATTAAGTTTGCTTATAACACCAGTCTCAAGAAGAAGTTCAGGAGTGACTTCCGTTCCTTCTGCAAAACCGTTCAATTTGTCTAGGTTGACTACAGCGTATTCCTTACGGTTAATGTTAGTAAAACCGCGTTTAGGAAGACGTTGGAATAAAGGCATTTGTCCCCCCTCGAACCCTGGGCGTACACCGCCGCCAGAACGAGCGTTTTGACCTTTGTGACCTTTACCAGCTGTTTTACCGTTGCCAGAACCAATACCACGACCTACGCGATTACGCGTTTTGCGTGAACCTTCTGAAGGTTTTAATTCATGAAGTTTCATTAGGACACCTCCTTATCCGATCAATTATTTTTATTGTTCTTTAACAGAAACTAAATGAGATACTTTATTAATCATACCACGAATCGCAGCGTTGTCTTCATGAACAACAGTTTGGTTTGTTTTCTTTAAACCAAGTGTTCTCACAGTAACGCGTTGATCTTCCGGGCGACCGATTACACTTCGTTTGAGGGTAATTTCTAATTTAGCCATTAATATTCCCTCCTTATCCTAACAGTTCTTCTACAGATTTTCCACGAAGCTTCGCAACCTCTTCAGCACGCTTAAGTTCACTTAAGCCTTGAAGTGTTGCACGAATCATGTTGATCGGTGTGTTAGAACCTAAAGACTTAGAAAGGATGTCAGCTACACCAGCAAGCTCAAGTACCGCACGTACAGGGCCTCCAGCGATAACTCCAGTACCTTCAGAAGCAGGTTTTAACAAGATGTTACCTGCACCGAAACGTCCGATGATTTCATGTGGAATTGTAGTTCCAACCATTGGTACTTCAATTAAATTCTTTTTCGCATCTTCAACAGCTTTGCGGATCGCTTCTGGTACTTCTTGTGCTTTACCAGTACCGAATCCTACGTGTCCGTTTTTGTCACCGACAACGACTAGAGCTGCGAAGCGGAAACGACGACCACCTTTAACAACTTTCGCTACGCGGTTAACCGTAACTAAGCGTTCTTCTAACTCTAATTTGCTTGGGTCAATACGACGCATAATCATGTGTCCCTCCTTCTTTTATTAAAATTTAAGTCCAGCTTCACGAGCGGCATCAGCCAAAGCTTTTACACGTCCATGGTATAAGTATCCGCCACGGTCAAATACTACGTCAGAAACGCCTTTTTCAGCAGCGCGTTTTGCAACTAATTCTCCAACTTTAGCAGCAGCTGAAGTATCTCCAGTGCTTTCAACGTTCAAGTCTTTATCGAGAGTAGATGCACTAGCAAGTGTTACACCATTTACATCATCGATGATTTGAGCGTAAATGTGCTTGTTTGAACGGAAAACGTTAAGACGCGGTCTTTCAGCAGTACCAGAAAGTTTAGCGCGAACACGAGCGTGTCTTTTAAGACGAGCAGCATTTTTGCTAGTTTTCGTAATCATCTAGGTCACTCCTTTCTTCACTTTAAGCGATCTTACTTAGCAGATTTACCTTCTTTACGGCGAACAACTTCACCTTCGTAGCGGATTCCTTTACCTTTGTAAGGCTCTGGAGAACGGACAGCGCGAATGTTAGCAGCAATAGCTCCTACACGTTCTTTGTCTGTACCTTTAACGACTACTTTAGTTTGAGAAGGAACTTCGATATCGATGCCTTCTTCAGGGACGATCTCAACAGGGTGAGAGTATCCAACGTTTAAAACAAGTTTATTTCCGGATTTAGACGCACGGTAACCGACACCGACTAATTCCAAACCTCTTTCAAATCCTTTAGATACGCCTTCCACCATGTTGCCAAGCAGACTGCGAGTCGTACCATGCAGGGCACGGTGCTCTTTTTGATCAGAAGGACGAGCGACTGTAAGCACATTGTCCTCTATTTTAATCTCCATATCAGGGTGAAACGTACGAGTTAATTCTCCTTTTGGTCCTTTCACAGCTACAGTATTGTTATCGTTTAACGTTACTGTAACATCAGAAGGAATCTCAAGTAGCTTCTTACCTACACGAGACATACCAAACACCTCCATTCATGTTAAACTTTTTACCAAACGTATGCTAATACTTCTCCACCAGCTTGTTTTGCACGGGCTTCTTTGTCCGTTAAAACGCCATGTGATGTAGAAAGAATTGCGATTCCTAGACCGTTAAGTACACGCGGTACTTCATTAGATTTAGCATAAACACGCAAACCAGGTTTGCTGATTCTTTTAAGACCAGTGATTACGCGCTCGTTATTTTGTCCGTATTTCAGGAAAACGCGGATGATACCTTGTTTACTGTCTTCTACGAACTCAACGTCACGAATGAAACCTTCACGCTTTAAAATTTCAGCAATTTCTCTTTTCAATTTAGAAGCAGGAATTTCAAGCTTCTCATGACGTACCATGTTTGCATTACGAATACGAGTCAGCATATCTGCAATTGGATCTGTCATAACCATTATATAATTACCTCCTTCCCTTTCTTGGGGATTACCAGCTGGCTTTTTTCACGCCAGGAATTTGTCCTTTATATGCAAGCTCACGGAAACAAATACGGCAAAGTTTAAATTTACGAATGACTGAATGCGGACGTCCGCAGCGTTCACAGCGAGTGTACTCTTGTACTTTAAACTTTGGTGTACGTTGTTGTTTCGCAATCATTGACTTCTTAGCCACGATTTCGCCTCCCTTTCATTGATTATTTCTGGAACGGCATACCTACTTGAGTTAATAGCTCACGAGCCTCTTCATCAGAATTAGCAGTCGTTACAATAACGATGTCCATTCCGCGAACCTTTGTTACTTTATCGTAGTCAATTTCAGGGAAGATTAACTGTTCTTTGATACCAAGTGTGTAGTTACCGCGACCGTCGAAAGATTTTTTAGAAACCCCGCGGAAGTCACGTACACGCGGTAAAGATACAGAAATAAGTTTATCAAGGAAATCATACATGCGCTCTCCGCGAAGAGTTACTTTCGCACCGATAGGCATTCCTTCACGAAGACGGAATCCAGCAATTGATTTCTTCGCACGAGTAACGACAGGTTTTTGACCTGCGATAAACGTTAATTCTTCAACAGCACTGTCGATTGCTTTTGCGTTTTGAACAGCGTCACCAACACCCATGTTGATTACGATTTTTTCAATTTTAGGCACTTGCATAACTGAGTCATAATTGAACTTAGTCATTAAAGCAGGTGCAATTTCTTTATTGTACTTTTCTTTAAGGCGGTTCATGAGATAGACCTCCCTTCCTTTAATACTATTTATCTAGAACTTGCCCAGATTTTTTTGCTACACGAACTTTTTTGCCATCTTCCACTTTGTATCCTACGCGAGTCACTTCACCTGTTTTAGGATCGAGCGGCATAACGTTTGATACATGAATTGGCGCCTCTTGATTAGAAATACCGCCTTGAGGGTTAGCTTGAGTTGGTTTAGAGTGTTTCTTTACCATGTTAACACCTTCAACTAAAACGCGGTCCTTTTTAGGGAAAGCAGCAAGGATTGTTCCTTGTTTGCCTTTATCTTTACCAGAGATAACCATAACTTTATCGCCTTTTTTTACATGCATCCTGATCGCACCTCCTTGAATAAGGCATTTATTTCATTAGATAACTTCTGGAGCTAGAGAAACAATTTTCATAAAGTTGTTTTCACGCAATTCACGAGCAACTGGTCCGAAGATACGAGTTCCACGCGGGCTCTTGTCGTCACGGATGATAACACATGCATTCTCATCGAAGCTGATGTATGAACCGTCACTTCTGCGCGCTCCGCTTTTAGTGCGAACGATAACAGCTTTTACGACTTCACCTTTTTTGACAACGCCTCCTGGTGTTGCTTGTTTAACCGTGCAAACAATTACATCACCAATGTTAGCTGTTTTACGACCAGAACCACCAAGAACTTTAATAGTAAGTACTTCACGTGCGCCAGAGTTGTCAGCTACTTTTAAACGAGTCTCTTGTTGAATCATTATTTGTTACCTCCCTTCGGAAAAAAGAATTCCGAACTTTATTAGATAATAACAGCTTCTTCGACAACTTCAACTAGACGGAAACGCTTAGTTGCAGACAATGGACGAGTTTCCATGATCTTTACGATGTCACCGATTTTCGCTTGATTATTTTCATCATGTGCTTTGAATTTCTTTGAGTATTTTACGCGTTTACCGTAAAGTGAATGTTTCTTGTATGTTTCAACAACAACAGTGATGGTTTTATCCATTTTGTCAGAAACAACACGGCCTTGGTAAACTTTGCGTTGGTTACGTTCGCTCATGCTCACGACCTCCCCTCAGTGATTATTTATTAGCAGCAATTTCTCTTTCACGAATCACAGTTTTCATGCGCGCGATAGCTTTGCGCACTTCACGAATGCGAGCAGTATTTTCAAGTTGTCCTGTCGCTAATTGAAAGCGAAGATTGAAAAGTTCTTCTTTAAGAGACTTTACTTTTTGTTCAATTTCAGCAGTGGTAAGGTCACGAATTTCATTAGCTTTCATTTGATTCACCACCAATTTCTTCACGTTTTACGAACTTCGTTTTAATTGGCAATTTGTGAGATGCAAGACGAAGTGCTTCACGAGCAACCTCTTCAGACACACCAGAAATTTCAAATAAAACTTTGCCCGGTTTTACAACAGCTACCCAACCTTCTGGAGCCCCTTTACCGGATCCCATACGTACCTCAAGTGGTTTAGCAGTGTAAGGTTTAGAAGGGAAAATTTTGATCCAAACTTTACCGCCACGTTTCATGTAACGAGTCATCGCAATACGGGCAGCTTCGATTTGACGGTTAGTGATCCAAGAAGCTTCTAGAGCTTGGATACCGAACTCACCGAAATGTACTTCAGTACCGCCTTTCGCACGGCCACGCATTTTTCCGCGATGCTCTCTGCGATATTTAACGCGTTTAGGTAATAACATATTATTTTCCTCCTTCCTCAGTTTTCTTCTTAGTAGGAAGAACCTCTCCACGATAGATCCAGACTTTCACACCAAGCTTACCGTAAGTAGTGTCAGCTTCAGATGTTGCATAGTCAATGTCCGCACGTAATGTGTGCAATGGAACAGTTCCTTCACTGTAGTATTCAGAACGAGCGATATCTGCACCGCCAAGACGACCAGAAACCATTGTTTTCACACCTTGTGCTCCAGCACGCATTGTGCGTTGGATTTGTTGTTTCTGCGCACGGCGGAAAGAAACACGGTTTTCTAATTGACGAGCGATGTTGTCAGCAACTAGCTGTGCATCAAGATCTGCTCTTTTGATTTCAAGAATGTTAATGTGTACACGCTTGCCAGTAAGGCTGTTAAGGGCTTTACGAAGTGCTTCAACTTCAGAACCGCCTTTACCGATAACCATACCAGGCTTAGCTGTGTGGATCGTAATGTTAACACGATTTGCTGCGCGCTCGATTTCAACTTTAGAAACAGAAGCGTCAGAAAGTCGTTTGCTAATGTATTCACGAATTCTTAAATCTTCGTGCAGGAAGTCAGCGTAATCTTTACCAGCGTACCACTTAGATTCCCAATCACGAATGACTCCGATACGAAGACCGACTGGATTTACCTTTTGACCCACTACTTATCCCTCCTTCTTTTCTGATACAACGATTGTAATGTGGCTCGTACGTTTGTTGATTTGGCTCGCACGTCCCATAGCACGTGGGCGGAATCTTTTTAACGTAGGGCCTTCGTCAACGAATGCTTGAGAAATAACCAGGTTATTAGCGTCCATTTCATAGTTATGCTCAGCATTTGCAATAGCGGATTTTAATACTTTCTCGATAATTGGAGAAGCAGCTCTCGGTGTTAGGTTCAAGATTGACACTGCTTCACCTACTTGCTTGCCTCGAATCAGGTCCATTACTAGACGTGCTTTACGAGGAGCAATACGGACTGTTCTTGCAACAGCTTTAGCTTGCATTTAAAAGCCTCCTCTCTTAGCGTCTTGTTTTTTTGTCATCACTAGCATGACCTTTGTACGTACGAGTTGGAGCGAATTCACCCAACTTATGCCCTACCATATCTTCAGAGATGAATACAGGCACGTGTTTACGTCCGTCATAGACTGCGATTGTGTGACCAATAAACTGTGGGAAAATAGTAGAACGACGAGACCAAGTTTTTACGACTTGTTTCTTGTCTGTTTCATTTAATTTCTCGATTTTTGTCATCAAGTGTCCATCGACAAATGGTCCTTTTTTCAAGCTGCGAGCCATTTTGGAACCTCCCTTCGTGATTGCACTACGGTCCGAAGTGAACCGTAGACAACCCCGTTATTTATTTTTGCGACGACGTACGATAAATTTATCAGATTTGTTCTTTTTCTTACGTGTCTTGAATCCAAGAGTTGGTTTGCCCCATGGAGACATTGGTGATTTACGTCCGATTGGCGCACGTCCTTCACCACCACCGTGTGGGTGATCGTTAGGGTTCATTACAGAACCACGAACTGTTGGACGGATGCCTTTCCAGCGAGAACGTCCAGCTTTACCAATGTTGATAAGTTCGTGCTGTTCGTTACCTACTTGACCGATAGAAGCACGGCAAGCAGAAAGAATCATGCGAACTTCTCCAGAGTTAAGACGTACAAGAACGTATTTACCTTCTTTACCAAGAACCTGAGCAGATGTACCAGCTGAACGTACAAGCTGTCCGCCTTTGCCAGGTTTTAATTCAATGTTATGCACAACTGTACCAACAGGGATGTTGATAAGTGGAAGTGCATTACCTACTTTGATGTCAGCTTCTGGACCTGACATGATTTCAGTACCCACTTGAATTCCTTTTGGAGCAAGAATGTAACGTTTTTCTCCGTCTGCATAGTTGATTAGAGCGATGTTAGCTGAACGGTTTGGATCGTATTCAACTGTAGCAACGCGTCCAGGTATACCATCTTTATCGCGTTTGAAGTCGATAACACGGTATTGGCGTTTATGTCCGCCACCTTGGTGACGTACAGTCAATTTACCTTGGTTGTTACGTCCGCCTTTTTTGTGAAGGGGAGCAAGCAAGGATTTTTCCGGCTTGTCAGTCGTGATTTCAGCAAAATCTGAAGTTGTCATGCCACGACGTCCATTAGAGGTCGGTTTATACTTTTTAATCGCCATTTTGAATTTCCCTCCTTCTTTTTACAGATAATTAAGCTTCAAAAATTTCGATTTCTTTGCTGTCTGCAGTAAGTTTTACGATCGCTTTTCTGCGACGGCTAGTCATACCAGTGTAGCGTCCAACACGTTTTGATTTACCTTTGTAGTTCATGATGTTGACTTTGTCAACTTTCACTCCAAAGATGCTTTCAACCGCGTCTTTCACTTCTGTTTTGTTAGCTCTTACATCAACTTCAAAAGTATATTTTTTTTCAGCCATTAAATCAGCAGAACGTTCAGTAATGACGGGGCGCTTTAGAACATCACGAGGATCTTTCATTATGCAAGCACCTCCTCTACTTTTTCAACCGCTGCTTTTGTAATCAGAAGCTTCTCGTGGTTGACAACGTCTAAAACGTTGATTCCGTTAGCTTCAACTACAGTAACTCCAGGAATGTTGCGAGCAGATAAAGCTACTGCTTCGTTAGCATCTGCAGTTACGATTAAAGCTTTTTTCTCAACAGATAATCCTTTAAGGATAGCTGCCATTTCTTTTGTTTTAGCCGTATCAAGAGTAAGATCTTCAAGTACGATGATGTTGTTGTCGTTTACTTTAGAAGACAATACTGATTTGATTGCCAAGCGGCGAACTTTTTTAGGTAATTTATAAGAATAGCTGCGTGGTGTTGGGCCGAATACGACACCACCTCCGCGCCATTGCGGTGAACGGATAGAACCTTGACGGGCACGTCCAGTACCTTTTTGACGCCATGGTTTACGACCTCCGCCGCGTACTTCAGAACGATTTTTTACTTTGTGAGATCCTTGACGTAAGGAAGCTCTTTGCATAAGAATAGCGTCGAATACAACACTTTCATTTGGCTCAATTCCAAATACAGAAGCGTTTAATTCGATGTCACCAGCAGTAGAACCGTTTTGGTTGTATAATGCTACTTTTGGCATGATCAATTTCCTCCTTTCCTAAGAGAGTTATTTAGATTTAACAGCACTTTTAACAGTGATTAAAGATTTTCTCGCACCAGGTACGTTACCTTTGATCAAAAGAAGATTGCGTTCCGCATCAACTTTTACGACTTCAAGGTTTTGAACAGTGATCTGCTCTCCGCCCATACGTCCAGGTAATAATTTACCTTTGAATACACGGTTAGGATCTACAGGTCCCATTGAACCAGGACGACGGTGGTAGCGTGAACCGTGAGACATAGGTCCGCGAGATTGTCCGTGGCGCTTGATCGCACCTTGGAAACCTTTACCTTTAGATACTCCTGTTACATCTACAATTTCTCCAGCAGAGAAAATTTCAACCTTGACTTCCTGACCAACTTCATACGCATCCATTTCCACTCCGCGTAATTCTTTTACGAAGCGCTTAGGAGCAGTTTCCGCTTTAGCAACGTGTCCTTGTTCAGGTTTGTTAGAAAGCTTTTCGCGCTTGTCGTCAAAACCAAGCTGGATTGCTTCGTAGCCGTCGTTTTCAGCTGTTTTCTTTTGGAGAACAACGTTCGGAGCAGCTTCAATAACAGTTACCGGAATAAGATCACCGTTTTCTGCGAATACTTGCGTCATACCAATTTTTCTTCCTAAGATTCCTTTGGTCATTCGTCACACCTCCTATTAAGATCATTCTATATTTTAGAATTAAAGTTTAATTTCGATATCGACACCAGATGGTAAGTCTAATCGCATGAGCGCATCAACAGTTTGTGGTGTTGGGTTCACAATGTCGATTAAACGTTTATGTGTACGCATTTCAAATTGCTCACGAGAATCTTTGTATTTGTGCACCGCACGAAGGATTGTGTAAACTGATTTTTCAGTTGGCAACGGAATCGGACCAGATACGCTGGCACCAGAACGTTTTGCCGTTTCAACAATCTTCTCTGCAGATTGATCAAGGATTCTATGATCATATGCTTTCAAACGAATACGAATTTTTTGTTTTGCCATTATTTTCCCTCCTTTTCGCCTACTTCACGTTAGACAGTTCTCCGTGAGAAAAACCTGAACACCTTGCCATGGCAAAGCGGCCGGGTGTGTCAGCAACCTCTCACTTCATCGCAGTCAAAGACCAACATACACCATTATACAGAAAATAGACGTATGTTGCAAGACTTATTTAGAATATGCATGATTTGCACACTTTTAGTATTATACAGGTGTTTTTCTTATTTATCAAGAAGCGAGTGAATAAGGGAATTTTGTTCTATCATAAGTGGTACACTGCGTGTTTACTCAGAGTATTAGCAAATAATGAAGGCTCCTCGATATGCGGCGTGTGGGCGGAGTTTTTAAAATAATGCCAGCGCTTTTCAGGAGCATCCACAAACAGATAATACTGTTTCGATGTTGCAGCAGGAACGATCAAATCATGTCTCCCCGAAATAAAAAAGCTCGGTACTTTAATAGAAGAAACTGATTTAAATGCATCAAAACGAAATAAATCATCAGTTAAATACTTTGCGCTGAAAAGCTGTCCTCTGATGAAACGAGAGATGTTTTTTATTCCATACTCATTTCCAGCAAGCAACTGACACAATACTGTAAGAATGTGCCGGCGATGATGAGTGAATCCTCCCCTGCTCAGTTCAATACAGACTCGAAAGATGAAGTGCTGAATTTTCTTGTTCCAAGGTGGAGGGCCGAGTAAGCCTAAGGCTACTGAAAGAAAGCGATTTGTCTTGCGCAGAGAATCATAGGCCGTTTTTTCTTCCAGCTGAGTATTAGTGACCTGACTGATTCCATAATAAGCGTGAAATAGATCCGGCCTCTCTTGCAGTACATGAAGAGCCAGCAGCGAACCCCAAGAGTGACCTACAAGGTACACTTTTGGTTTTGAGAAATGGTCTAAAAGCCATTCGGTTACTTGAATTGTATCTTTAATGATTTGACTGATTGTCATTGAACTCTGCGGAATCTGTTTAGTATAGGAAAGACCTGAACCCCTTTGATCCCAATTTACAACTGTAAAGTGCTGTTCCAGTTCCTTTTGATAGCTCCTGATAAATCCGATTTGGGATGCTCCGGGTCCACCATGTAAAAAAAGCAGCAATGGGTTCGCTATATCATTTCCATTGATCATGAGCATTTGATTCGTATTTTCGATCCTCAGTTTTTTCATGAAAGAAATTGATGTGTTTTCACTCATAACCCATAGCTCCTCAAATAAGATAAACCTTATTATACAAGCAAACAAAAAAGTACACAAAAAAACGAGACCCAAAGGGTCTCGTTTTCAATATACTATTACTCAGTGATTGTAGAAACAACGCCTGAACCAACAGTACGTCCGCCTTCACGAATAGAGAAACGAGTTCCTTCTTCGATAGCGATTGTAGAGATAAGCTCAACGTTCATTTCAGTGTTGTCTCCAGGCATAACCATTTCTACGCCTTCTGGAAGATGGATGATACCAGTTACGTCAGTTGTACGGAAGTAGAACTGAGGACGGTAGTTAGAGAAGAATGGAGTGTGACGTCCACCCTCTTCTTTAGAAAGAACATAAACTTCAGCTTTGAATTTGCTGTGTGGAGTGATTGTACCTGGTTTAGCAAGTACTTGACCACGTTGGATATCTTCACGAGCTACACCGCGAAGAAGGGCTCCAATGTTGTCTCCAGCTTCAGCGTAATCAAGAAGCTTACGGAACATTTCAACACCAGTAACAGTTGTTTTGCTGTTTTCTTCTTGAAGACCGATGATTTCAACTTCGTCACCGACTTTAACTTGTCCACGCTCAACACGTCCAGTAGCAACTGTACCACGACCAGTGATTGAGAATACGTCCTCAACTGGCATCATGAATGGTTTTTCAGTGTCACGTTCTGGAGTTGGGATGTACTCATCAACTGCATCCATAAGTTCGAAGATTTTAGCTTCGTACTCAGCATCTCCTTCAAGAGCTTTAAGAGCAGAACCTTTGATAACTGGTACATCATCACCAGGGAAGTCGTATTCGCTAAGAAGATCGCGAACTTCCATTTCAACTAGTTCAAGAAGCTCTTCGTCGTCTACCATGTCGCATTTGTTTAAGAATACAACGATGTATGGTACACCAACGTTTTTAGAAAGAAGGATGTGCTCACGAGTTTGTGGCATTGGGCCATCAGCAGCAGATACTACTAGGATAGCTCCGTCCATTTGCGCAGCACCAGTGATCATGTTTTTAACATAGTCAGCGTGTCCTGGGCAGTCAACGTGTGCATAGTGACGAGTTTCAGTTTCATACTCAACGTGTGCAGTAGAGATTGTGATACCGCGCTCACGTTCTTCTGGTGCACCATCAATTTGATCGTACGCCATAGCTGTACCTTTACCAGATTTCTTATGAAGTACTGTTGTGATAGCAGCAGTTAAAGTTGTTTTACCATGGTCAACGTGTCCAATTGTACCGATATTGGCATGTGATTTGGAACGGTCGAATTTTTCTTTAGCCATTCTAAAATCCTCCTTAAGAGCTTTTAATTAGTAATGTATAGAGTGATAGGAAGTGAAAGAAAGCTTTCACTTCCTCATCTTACAATAGTAGTTATACTTGAGTTAAGAGGCAAAATCAATTATTCGCCTTTATTTTTTTTGATAATTTCTTCAGCAATGCTCTTCGGCACTTCTTCGTAGTGATCCATGTGCATAGTGAACGTACCGCGACCTTGCGTGTTAGAACGAAGGGCAGTAGCGTAACCGAACATTTCAGCAAGAGGAACCATCGCACGAACAACTTGCGCGTTACCGCGAGCTTCCATACCTTCTACGCGTCCGCGACGAGAAGTAACATCACCCATGATGTCTCCCATGTATTCTTCAGGAATAACCACTTCTACTTTCATGATTGGTTCAAGAAGAACTGGGTTACACTTGCTGACTGCATTTTTCAATGCCATAGAAGCAGCAACTTTAAACGCCATTTCGTTTGAGTCAACATCATGGTAAGAGCCATCAAAAAGTTTTGCTTTAATGTCGATAAGCGGGAATCCAGCTAATACACCATTTTCAAGTGAATCTTCTAGACCTGCTTGAACAGCTGGGATGTATTCACGAGGAACAACCCCACCGACAATCGCATTTTCGAATTCAAAGCCAGCGCCTTCTTCGTTTGGTTCGAATTCAATCCAAACGTGACCGAACTGACCGCGTCCACCAGACTGACGTACGAATTTACCTTCAACTTTTGCACCGGAACGGAATGTTTCACGGTACGCAACTTGAGGAGCACCAACGTTAGCTTCTACTTTGAATTCACGCTTCATACGATCAACAATGATATCAAGGTGAAGCTCACCCATACCAGAGATGATTGTCTGACCAGTTTCCGGGTTTGTTTGAGTACGGAATGTTGGATCCTCTTCAGCAAGTTTTGCTAAAGCGATACCCATTTTATCTTGGTCAGCTTTTGATTTAGGCTCAATTGCAACGTCGATAACTGGTTCTGGGAATTCCATTGATTCAAGGATAACTAGATCCTTTTCATCACATAGAGTATCTCCAGTAGAAGTATCTTTTAGACCTACAGCAGCTGCGATATCTCCTGCATATACAGTAGAGATTTCTTCACGGCTGTTGGCGTGCATTTGAAGGATACGTCCAACACGCTCACGTTTGCCTTTAGTTGAGTTTTTCACGTATGAACCAGAATCAAGTGTTCCAGAGTACACACGGAAGAACGTCAGCTTACCAACGTAAGGGTCAGTCATAACTTTAAATGCTAATGCAGAGAATGGCTCGTCATCAGAAGAATGACGCTCAATCTCTTCATTTGTATCAGGACGGATACCTTTGATTGCAGCAACGTCTGTTGGTGCAGGAAGGTAGTCAAGAACAGCATCAAGTACTAATTGAACACCTTTGTTTTTGAAGGCAGAACCAACAAGAACTGGGTAGAATTCAACATTTAAAGTACCTTTACGGATACCTGCTTTTAACTCGTCAATAGTGATCTCTTCACCCTCAAGGTATTTGTCCATAAGCTCTTCATCAAGCTCACATACAGCTTCAATGAGGCTGTTGCGAAGCTCTTCAGCTTGCTCTTTGTACTCTTCAGGGATTTCTTTCGCATCAGAACGAGTTCCGAGATCATCTTCGTAGAAATACGCAACGTTTTCTACTAGGTCAATGATACCTTCGAAGTTGTCTTCAGCACCGATCGGCAATTGAATTGCATGAGCGTTAGCTTGAAGACGATCTCTTAAAGTTCCTACAGAGTAAAGGAAGTCTGCACCGATTTTGTCCATTTTGTTGACGAAAACGATACGCGGTACTCCGTAAGTTGTTGCTTGACGCCAAACAGTTTCTGTTTGAGGCTCAACGCCAGACTGTGCGTCAAGTACAGCAACAGCACCATCAAGTACACGAAGAGAACGTTCAACTTCAACTGTGAAGTCTACGTGTCCTGGAGTATCGATGATGTTTACGCGGTATCCTTTCCACTGTGCAGTTGTCGCAGCGGAAGTGATTGTGATACCACGTTCTTGTTCCTGCTCCATCCAGTCCATTTGTGAAGCTCCTTCATGAGTTTCACCAATTTTGTGGATACGACCAGTATAGAACAAGATACGTTCTGTAGTAGTCGTTTTACCGGCATCAATGTGAGCCATGATCCCGATATTACGAGTTTTGTCTAAGGAGAACTCTCTTGCCATTGGGTAATTTCTCCTTCCTTATTGGGAAATTGTGTTTTTTAGTATATAAATCCTACCAACGATAGTGAGCAAATGCTTTGTTTGCTTCAGCCATCTTATGAGTATCTTCACGTTTCTTAACAGCAGCACCAGTGTTGTTAGCTGCGTCAAGAATTTCGTTAGCTAAACGCTCTTCCATCGTTTTTTCTCCGCGAAGACGAGCATAGTTAACTAACCAGCGAAGTCCAAGAGTAGTACGACGTTCAGGACGAACTTCTACAGGAACTTGGTAGTTCGCACCACCTACACGGCGTGCTTTTACTTCAAGTACAGGCATGATGTTTTTCAATGCTTGTTCGAAAACCTCCATTGCATCATTGCCAGTACGTTCTTTAATGATATCGAATGACTTGTATAGGATTGTTTGAGACTTACCTTTTTTACCGTCGATCATCATTTTGTTGATTAGACGAGATACAAGCTTAGAGTTGTAAATCGGATCAGGTAAAACGTCTCTTTTTGCTACAGGACCTTTACGTGGCATCTGAATATCCTCCCTTCATCAATTATACGTTTATACGTTTATTATTTTGCTTTAGGACGTTTAGTACCGTATTTAGAACGGCCTTGCGCACGGTTTTCAACTCCAGCAGTGTCAAGCGCACCACGAACGATGTGGTAACGTACCCCTGGTAAGTCTTTTACACGTCCGCCGCGGATAAGTACAACACTGTGCTCTTGCAGGTTGTGACCGATACCAGGAATGTAAGCAGTAACCTCAATTCCGTTAGTTAAACGAACACGAGCATATTTACGAAGTGCTGAGTTCGGTTTTTTCGGTGTCATTGTACCAACACGAGTACATACCCCGCGTTTTTGTGGAGAAGATACATTAGTGTGCTCTTTTTTAAAGCTGTTGTATCCTTTGTTAAGTGCAGGAGACTTTGAGTTTTCTACTTTACTCACGCGTCCTTTGCGAATTAGCTGATTAATTGTAGGCATGTTTTGTTCCTCCCTTCATTACGTTTTATAACCCACATACCCAGGTGGTTCATCAATAGGCAAAAAACAATGTCTTTACACGAGAATAAATCTCACGCAAAAACAAAAAGTACGTTATAACATTATGGCAACAGCTGCTGCTCCTACTTCAATTCCGCAGGCTTTGCCGAGCTTTTTCATGGATTCAACCATTGAGACAGCAATCCCATTATCTTTCGCAAGTGTTATCACACTTGACGTAAGAATAGGATCCGCATCTTTTGCAACGACTACTTCCTTTACTGAACCTCGTTTTAGAGCTTTCACTGTTTGCTTCGTACCAATAATAATTGATTTGGCCTGTGATACTTTATCATAAGACATAAACATATCCTCCAAAGTAACAGGTTTATTTCGAGCACCTTGGTTATATTATCATTCTAGGAGACGAATGTCAACAAGGTATGACATTTTTTAGTTTCTATCTTCTCATAGAGTGATTTTTTTATTTAAATATGACTGCTGAAAGACTGTTTTGCAGTCTCTCAGCAGCATGATATCAGTTATTCAACCGGAACCATGTCCTCAGTCGGCTGAACATTTGAAACAGGTTTTACTTTTCGGTATTTCATCATTCCAGTACCAGCCGGAACAAGCTTACCGATGATAACATTCTCTTTCAGGCCGAGAAGTTCGTCACGCTTACCTTTGATCGCTGCGTCTGTAAGGACACGTGTTGTTTCCTGGAAGGAAGCAGCAGATAAGAATGAATCAGTTTCAAGAGAAGCTTTGGTAATACCGAGTAAGACAGGACGGCCTGTAGCAGGACGTTTGCCTTCCAGCAATACCTTTTTGTTCGCTTCAGTAAATTGGTGAATATCAAGTAATGAGCCAGGAAGCACATCAGTCTCACCGGCATCAATCACACGTACTTTGCGAAGCATTTGGCGAACCATTACTTCTACGTGTTTATCGCCGATTTCAACACCCTGCATACGGTAAACCTTTTGAACCTCATGAAGAAGATACTCTTGAACAGTAGTCAGGTCAGTCACTTTAAGAAGTTCTTTCGGATCGATTGAACCTTCTGTCAGCACTTGGCCTCGAGTAATTTTATCTCCTTCCGCTACTTTTAAGCGGGAGTTATATGGTGCCGTATAAGAGCGTGTTTCAACTGCGCCTTGAACCACAATTTCCTGCTGTTTGTCGCGAACTTCATTGATTTCAACGACTGTACCGTCGATTTCGGTAATTGTTGCCTGACCTTTTGGATTACGCGCTTCGAAAAGCTCTTGGATACGCGGGAGACCCTGTGTGATATCGTCTCCTGCAACCCCGCCTGTATGGAATGTACGCATTGTTAACTGTGTACCAGGCTCACCGATTGATTGGGCAGCGATGATTCCAACTGCTTCTCCGACTTCTACATCGGTACCAGTCGCAAGGTTTCGGCCATAGCATCGTTTACATACACCATGAGGCGTATTACATGTGAAGGCAGAACGGATCCACACTTCTTCAATGCCGGCTTCAACGATTTCAATCGCTTTATCTTCATCGATCAGTTCGTTTTCGTTTACAAGCACTTCCCCTGTTTCAGGGTGTTTCACTTGTTTTCTTGCAAAACGGCCGATTAAGCGTTCTTCTAAGCGCTCAATGATTTCAGTGCCTTCTCTAAGCGGTTGAGCAAGGATGCCTCGGTCAGTTCCGCAATCAGTTTCACGGATGATAACATCCTGTGCAACGTCAACAAGACGGCGTGTAAGGTAACCTGAGTCAGCAGTTTTAAGGGCGGTATCGGCAAGACCTTTACGCGCACCGTGAGTGGAGATAAAGTACTCCAATACTGTCAGACCTTCACGGAAACTAGATTTGATCGGTAACTCAATGATACGTCCAGCCGGGTTGGCCATCAGACCGCGCATTCCGGCAAGCTGAGTAAAGTTAGACGCGTTACCACGGGCACCAGAGTCACTCATCATGTAGATCGGGTTGAGCTCATCAAGTGATTTCATCAGTTTGCCTTGGATAACGTCTTTTGCAGAACTCCAGATAGAGATAACTCTCTCATAGCGTTCTTCTTCAGTGATCAGACCGCGGCGGAACTGCTTCATAACGTTATCAACTTTGCCTTGTGCTTCTTCAAGAATTTCTTGTTTATCATCGAGAACGACGATATCAGAAACCCCAACTGTAATACCAGCTTTTGTTGAATATCTGAAACCTAGGTTTTTCATGCGGTCAAGCATTTTAGACGTTTCCGTAATGTGGAATCGTTTAAAGATTTCCGCGATGATTTTACCCAGAATACCTTTTTTAAATGGTGCATTGATTGGCTGCTGTTCGATGGCAGCTTTTACATCGGCACCTTTTTCTAAGAAGAAACGGTCAGGTGTTTTCTCTTCAATGTTGCTCTTCGTTGGTTCATTCATGTAAGGGAATGATTCTGGAAGAATTTCATTGAAGACCAGTTTACCGACAGTTGTAATTAACAATTTTGAGCGCTGCTCTTCGGTAAATGTCACGTTCTTAAGGGAGTTCGCTGCAACAGCCACTCTCGTATGAAGGTGAACATATCCGTTTTGATAAGCAAGAAGCGCTTCATCCGTATTCTTGAAGACCATACCTTCGCCGACAGCACCAGCACGCTCCAGAGTCAGGTAATAGTTACCCAGTACCATATCCTGAGACGGTGTTACAACCGGTTTACCATCTTTAGGGTTCAAGATGTTTTGAGCGGCAAGCATCAAGATGCGTGCTTCAGCTTGAGCTTCTGCAGATAATGGTACGTGAACCGCCATTTGGTCACCGTCAAAGTCAGCGTTATAAGCTGTACATACGAGCGGGTGAAGACGGATTGCGCGTCCTTCAACAAGTGTTGGTTCAAACGCTTGGATACCTAATCTGTGAAGCGTAGGGGCACGGTTCAGAAGGACCGGGTGCTCCTTGATAACTGATTCTAGTACATCCCATACTTCAGGCTGTACGCGCTCAATTTTACGTTTCGCACTCTTAATGTTGTGAGCAAGACCCTTTTCAACAAGCTCTTTCATAACGAAAGGTTTGAAAAGTTCGAGCGCCATTTCCTTCGGTAATCCGCATTGGTACATTTTCAAATGAGGACCAACGACGATTACAGAACGTCCGGAGTAATCGACACGTTTACCAAGAAGGTTTTGACGGAAACGGCCTTGCTTCCCTTTCAGCATGTGAGAAAGAGATTTTAATGGTCTGTTACCAGGACCTGTTACAGGGCGTCCGCGACGGCCGTTGTCAATTAAAGCATCGACAGCCTCTTGAAGCATACGCTTTTCGTTTTGAACGATAATGCTAGGCGCACCAAGGTCTAAAAGGCGTTTCAAACGATTGTTACGGTTGATGACACGACGATAAAGGTCGTTCAAATCAGAAGTTGCAAAACGTCCGCCATCAAGCTGAACCATCGGTCTGAGCTCAGGAGGAATAACAGGAAGCACATCAAGGATCATCCAAGAAGGCTTGTTTCCTGAGTTACGGAAGGCTTCCAAAACTTCAAGGCGTTTGATCGCACGAGTACGACGCTGTCCTTGAGATGTTTTCAGCTCTTCTTTTAACATATCAACTTCTTTTACAAGATCGATATCTTGAAGAAGTTTATGAATCGCTTCCGCACCCATAGATGCTTGGAACTTATTACCGTACTTATCAAGATACGCACGGTATTCCTTTTCTGATAGAAGCTGTTTCTTTTCAAGCGGAGTGTTTGCCGGATCAGTTACAACGTAAGAAGCAAAGTAAATAACTTCTTCCAGTGCACGAGGCGACATATCTAACACTAGACCCATACGACTTGGGATACCTTTGAAATACCAAATGTGGGAAACTGGGGCAGCCAGTTCAATGTGCCCCATTCTCTCACGACGGACTTTAGCCCGTGTTACTTCAACTCCGCAGCGGTCACAAACTACGCCTTTATAACGAACTCGCTTGTACTTCCCGCAATGACATTCCCAGTCCTTAGTCGGTCCGAAAATGCGTTCGCAGAATAGACCGTCCTTTTCAGGTTTTAACGTACGATAGTTTATCGTTTCAGGCTTTTTCACTTCACCAAAAGACCATGAACGGATTTTATCCGGTGAAGCAAGACCGATGTTCATATACTCAAAATTGTTCACATCTAGCAAGGGGCCTACCTCCCTTTTTATCTTCGGATTAACCGATGTCACTTGCCTTTATAACTAGAGATTATTCTTTTGTTACTACATCGCGTTCAACGTCTGCAGATGCTGTTTCTTCCGGCTCTTCATCACCTGATAACGCCAGGCCGTCAGCTTGTTTTGCATCTTCTTCGTCTTCTAAATCTCTCATTTCTATTTCTTCTTCATCGCTAGAAAGGATTTTCACATCCATACCTAAACTTTGAAGTTCTTTAATTAATACTTTGAATGATTCCGGAACACCAGGTTCAGGAACGTTGTCGCCTTTAACGATGGCTTCGTATGTTTTCACACGTCCAACCACGTCATCAGACTTAACAGTCAGAATCTCTTGAAGAGTGTAAGCTGCACCGTAAGCTTCAAGTGCCCAAACCTCCATCTCACCAAAACGCTGTCCGCCAAATTGTGCTTTACCGCCAAGAGGCTGCTGCGTAACAAGTGAGTAAGGACCTGTAGAGCGTGCATGAAGTTTATCGTCAACCATGTGAGCCAGTTTAATCATGTACATGATACCGACAGATACACGGTTATCAAACGGCTCTCCGGTACGTCCGTCGTAAAGAACGGTTTTAGCGTCACGAGACATTCCGGCTTCTTCAAGTGTTTCCCAAACATCCTCTTCACGCGCTCCGTCAAATACCGGTGACGCAATGTGGATGCCGAGGTAACGAGCGGCCATACCCATATGAAGCTCTAATACCTGCCCGATGTTCATACGTGATGGTACGCCCAGCGGGTTAAGCATGATATCAATTGGTGTGCCGTCAGGAAGATAAGGCATATCCTCTTCAGGAAGAATCTTAGAGATAACACCTTTGTTACCGTGACGACCGGCCATTTTATCCCCTTCAGAAATTTTACGTTTCTGAACGATATATACGCGTACTAACTGGTTTACACCTGGAGGAAGTTCGTCTCCGTCCTCACGGTTGAAGACTTTAACATCGTGAATAATTCCGCCGCCGCCGTGAGGCACACGAAGAGAAGTATCACGAACCTCGCGGGCTTTTTCACCAAAGATGGCGTGAAGAAGGCGTTCTTCTGCAGTAAGTTCTGTTACACCCTTAGGCGTTACTTTACCAACAAGAAGATCTCCGTCTTTTACTTCTGCCCCGATACGGATAATTCCGCGGTCATCAAGATTGCGAAGCGCATCTTCACCGACGTTCGGAATATCGCGAGTGATTTCTTCAGGCCCGAGTTTAGTATCACGTGCTTCTGATTCATATTCTTCAATGTGAATAGATGTATAAACATCATCTTTCACAAGACGTTCACTCATGATGATGGCATCCTCATAGTTGTAGCCATCCCATGTCATGAAGCCGACCATTACGTTACGGCCAAGTGCAAGTTCACCAAGCTCCATAGAAGGACCGTCAGCAAGGATTTCTCCTTTTACCACTTCATCGCCGACACTTACAATCGGACGCTGGTTGTAGCAAGTACCTTGGTTAGAGCGGACAAATTTCAGCAAGCTGTATTTATCCAGGTTTCCTTTTACTTTTTGACCGTCTACTTCTTCATAGCGGCGAACCCAAACGTTTTTCGCTTCTACACGTTCAACGATACCAGGGTGTTTACAAATCACAGCGGCACCAGAGTCTTTACCTGATACGTATTCCATACCAGTTCCTACAAATGGCGCTTCCGGCTGCATCAAAGGCACAGCCTGACGCTGCATGTTCGCTCCCATTAGGGCACGGTTCGAGTCATCGTTTTCTAAGAACGGGATACATGCTGTCGCAGCAGATACTACCTGCTTAGGCGATACATCCATGTAATCAACACGGTTTCTAGGAACAACGGTGTTCTCTCCGCGGAAACGGGCTACAATGCTGTCATCCACAAACGCACCTTCGTCATCGAGTCGTGCATTTGCCTGAGCGACAACGTAGTTATCCTCTTCATCAGCAGTTAAGTAATCGATTCTTGGCGTCACTTTTCCTGTTTCAGGATCAACGCGGCGATATGGCGTTTCAATAAAGCCAAAACGGTTTACTTTTGCATATGATGATAGTGAGTTGATCAAACCGATGTTCGGTCCCTCTGGCGTTTCAATCGGACACATACGGCCATAGTGGGAGTAGTGAACGTCACGCACTTCCATTCCGGCACGCTCACGTGTCAATCCGCCCGGTCCAAGAGCCGACAGACGGCGCTTATGTGTTAATTCAGCAAGCGGGTTCGTCTGGTCCATGAATTGAGAAAGCTGAGAGCTTCCAAAGAACTCTTTAATGGACGCAATAACAGGACGAATATTGATCAGCTGCTGAGGTGTAATTGTATTCGTATCTTGAATTGACATTCTCTCACGAACCACACGCTCCATACGGCTTAAACCGATACGGAATTGGTTCTGGAGAAGTTCACCTACAGAACGTAAACGGCGGTTTCCAAGATGGTCAATATCATCTGTGTCGCCTACTCCGTGCAGCAAGTTGAAGAAGTAGCTGATAGAAGAAATAATATCAGCAGGTGTAATGTTTTTAATCTCTTCTTCAACGTAAGCATTGCCGATGACATTAATAACCTGTTCTCCTTCTTGATCAGTAGGAGCAAAGATCTTAATGGATTGAAGCGTTACTTCGTCCTCAACAACACCGCCGTTCGGATACAGCTTTCTGAAACCGATTCCGTTTTCTAAGTATGGCAGTACTTTATCAAGAGTTCTTCTATCAAGAATCTGACCTTTTTCAGCCAGGATTTCTCCTGTTTCAGGATCAACAAGCGTTTCAGCAAGTCTCTGATTAAAGAGGCGATTTTTAATATGAAGCTTTTTATTAATTTTATAGCGTCCTACATTGGCAAGATCGTATCGTTTCGGATCAAAGAAACGAGAATCAAGCAAGCTTTTCGCATTTTCCACTGTAGGCGGCTCTCCAGGACGGAGGCGCTCGTAGATTTCGAGCAGCGCTTTATCGCTGTTTTCTGTGTTATCTTTATCAAGCGTATTTCGCAGGTATTCGTTTTCTCCTACAAGATCAAGAATCTCTTGATCGGAGCCGAAGCCGAGAGCACGCAAAAGAACCGTAACCGGCAACTTACGTGTGCGATCAATGCGTACATAAACAACATCTTTCGCATCAGTTTCGTATTCTAACCATGCGCCACGGTTTGGAATGACAGTTGCGGTAAAACCTTTTTTACCGTTTTTGTCTACTTTACCACTGAAATATACACTTGGAGACCGAACAAGCTGGGAAACGATAACGCGTTCCGCACCGTTTATGATAAAAGTACCTGTATCTGTCATAATAGGGAAATCCCCCATGAAGACATCTTGGTCTTTTACCTCTCCAGTTTCTTTGTTAATTAAACGAACCTTCACTCTTAGCGGAGCTGAGTAAGTCACATCACGTTCTTTTGATTCCTCTACAGGATATTTAGGCTCCCCTAAACTGTAATCAATGAACTCAAGAGAGAGGTTACCAGTGAAATCCTCAATTGGCGATATGTCTTGAAACATCTCTCTAAGACCCTCATCAAGAAACCACTGATAAGAAGAGGTTTGAATTTCAATGAGATTTGGTAATTCTAACACTTCGCTAATGCGAGCATAGCTTCTGCGCTGGCGGTGTCGTCCATACTGAACTAGTTGACCTGTCAACTGATTCACCCCTCAAATCATGCGTATTATATGTGTAATAAGCATTTCTTCCAAAGAAAGAAAGAAAACACTTTTACAAGACAAAAGAAAAAAGGGTTTCTAATTAAGAAAACCACATCCAAAAACAAATACCGATTTTATTAGCATTTCCATACTTGTATAATTTATACATAGATATTGACATTTCATCATATCAATCTAAATATATACATTGGCATTTTATAATATTAACATAGCCAAAATACCGAGTCAAACTTTTTTTGCTTTTATGATATAATAGCCTTTCTTTTTTTGAACGACAGAAACTTCTTCGAACAGTTCCTCAAGCTTTTCAATGGCAGAAGGCGCACCTTGTTTTTTCTGTATGACGATCCACAATTCACCTGAAGCTTTTAAGTGTTCAGCGCTTTTCTCAAAGATAGCATGGACAACTTTTTTTCCGGCTCGGATTGGGGGATTTGTAAGAATAGAAGCAAATGTTTGAGCAGAGTCAACGTTTGAAAACAAATCGCTTTGGTAAATCTCAACGTTTGTTATTCCGTTTTGTTCGGCATTTTCATTTGATAACTCTACGGCTCTTTCATTAACATCAATCATGTGGATAGTCCGGTCTTTAAAACCACTGGCCAGCGATAATCCAATCGGGCCATAGCCGCAGCCTACATCTAGAAAGCTGCCCTCAACTTCAGGCTCTTCAAAAGATTCGACCAGCAGGCGCGAGCCAAAATCGACTTCCTTTTTAGAAAAAACACCGCTGTCGCTGGTAAACGTAAACTCCTTGTTTCGAAGCCTAAAAGACCATGTTTGTTTGTTGCTTTTTACTGAAGGTTTTTCTGAATAATAGTGCTCACTCATTATTAGAACCTCCTTTTTTTCATAACTTAAAGAATGGCAAAGAAAAAGCCCGCCTCATAAAAGCGAGCTTCCCCTACAGGCAAGTGAAGATTACTTAACTTCTACAGAAGCGCCAACTTCTTCAAGTTTAGCTTTAAGCTCTTCAGCTTCTTCTTTAGCAATACCTTCTTTAAGTGGTTTTGGAGTGTTGTCAACAAGTTCTTTAGCTTCTTTCAAGCCAAGACCAGTGATTTCACGTACAACTTTGATAACTTTGATTTTTTGAGAACCTGCACCAGCAAGGATAAGGTCGAATTCGCTTTGCTCTTCAGCAGCTCCGCCTGCAGCAGCTCCGCCAGCTACAGCTACAGGAGCAGCAGCAGTTACGCCAAATTCTTCTTCGATTGCTTTTACTAGGTCGTTCAATTCAAGTACAGTTGCTTCTTTAACGGAAGCAATGATTTCTTCGATATTTAAAGCCATTTGTAATTCCTCCATTTGTTTTGATTTTTAAAAACTGATTAGATTAAGCGCCTTGTTCTTCCTTTTGATCTGCCACAGCTTTTGCAGCAAGAGCAAGGTTGCGAACTGGAGCTTGAAGTACGCTAAGCAACATAGAAAGCAAGCCTTCGCGTGATGGAAGTTCAGCAAGAGCTTTCACTTCTTCAACAGTAGAAACTTTACCTTCGATAACGCCAGCTTTGATTTCAAGAGCTTCATGCTGTTTAGCAAACTCGTTAAGAACTTTAGCTGGAGCGACAACATCCTCAGTACTGAATGCAATTGCATTCGGTCCAGTTAAGACATCATTCAAACCATCAAGTTCAGCTTGTTCAACCGCACGGCGAGTCATTGTGTTTTTGTAAACTTTGAACTCAACGTTAGCTTCACGAAGCTGTTTACGAAGTTCTGTTACTTCAGAAACGTTAAGTCCGCGGTAATCAACGATGATCGTTGATTTGCTTTCTTTTAATTTAGAAGCAATTTCTTCAACAACAACTTTTTTTGTTTCAATTGCGCTGCTCATGGTTACACCTCCTGTAGATTCTTGTGTAACACTTATACCGTCAGGTGATCACGACTGAGAAACGGATTCCATATAAAAAGCCTCCATGAGACATGGAGGCTGTATATACAAGCATACGTAACGTAATAGCTGTGATAATATACACCTCGGTAGGATATTAAGCTGTTAAGCCCCTACTGTCTACGGTATAAATGATATATTATATTTTACAACATTTTGAATCATATCAGAATGTTGAATTCATGTCAATATTATTTTACGTTGAAAGTTGAAGCGTCTACTTTGACACCAGGTCCCATAGTAGAAGTTACAGCAACGTTTTTCACGTAAACACCTTTTGCTGCAGCAGGTTTTGCTTTCAGGATTGTATCATACATTGTTGTGAAGTTCTCAACAAGTTTTTCATCCTCGAAAGAAACTTTACCGATAGGAACATGGATGTTTCCAGCTTTATCAACGCGGTATTCAACTTTACCAGCTTTGATTTCGCCGATTGCTTTTTCAACTTCGAAAGTAACTGTACCAGTTTTAGGGTTTGGCATTAAACCTTTTGGTCCAAGTACACGACCGATTTTACCAACTTCACCCATCATGTCAGGTGTAGCTACGATTACATCGAAATCGAACCAGCCTTGTTGAATTTTGTTGATGTAGTCAGTATCTCCAACGTAATCTGCACCAGCAGCTTCAGCTTCTTTCGCTTTTTCGCCTTTTGCGAAAACGAGAACGCGCTGAGTTTTACCAGTTCCGTTTGGAAGCACAACTGCTCCGCGGATTTGCTGGTCGTTTTTACGAGGGTCAACCCCTAGACGGAATGCAACTTCAACTGTAGCGTCGAATTTAGCTGTGTTTGTTTTTTTAACGAGAGCTACTGCTTCAGAAACATCGTAAGCTTTCGCACGATCTACAAGCTTAGCAGCTTCTGCGTACTTTTTACCTTTTTTAGCCATTTTAAAATTTCCTCCTTATGTGGTTATAGCGGAATAACCTCCCACGAATAAGGGTTGCGAACTTGTGAAAACTCGCAACCCGACAAGAAACAAATTAATCCTCGATTACAATACCCATACTGCGTGCAGTACCTTCAACCATGCGCATTGCCGCTTCAACGTCTGCTGCGTTTAAGTCAGGCATTTTCGTTTCAGCGATTTCGCGTACTTTATCGCGCTTAACGGTTGCCACTTTATTACGGTTTGGTTCACCAGAACCAGACTCAATTCCAGCTGCTTTTTTAAGCAATACTGCAGCAGGCGGAGTTTTTGTAATAAATGTAAATGAACGGTCTTCGTAAACCGAAATTTCAACAGGAATGATTAAACCAGCTTGGTCAGCTGTACGAGCGTTAAACTCCTTACAGAATCCCATGATATTAACACCGGCTTGACCTAGTGCAGGTCCAACTGGCGGCGCTGGGTTAGCTTTTCCAGCAGGAATTTGCAATTTTACAACTTTTACTACTTTTTTAGCCACGAGACACACCTCCTTAAGTCCGTGATGTGGTAATAGGGTAAACCCTCCCACTCAAGGTTTCATTCTTTATATGAATGACGAAATATCAAGCTAGCTGCCTTGGATAAGTCCAAGACGTACCTTTGCTATATTATCATTTATATATAGCAATTTCAAGTTTTTTCACATTACAATTTGTCGATCTGGGTAAATTCCAGCTCAACCGGCGTTTCACGGCCGAACATATTAACGAAAACTTTAACCTTGCTTTTATCGTAGTCAATCTCTTCAATTGATCCCGTAAAGTTGGCAAAAGGTCCGTCTATCACTTTCACTGTCTCTTTTAATTCAAAGTCAATGTCAGTTTTGCGTTCGTCCATACCCATTCTCTTCAGAATGGTTTCTGCTTCGCCAGGAAGAAGCGGCGTCGGTTTTGAACCAGAGCCGGCAGAACCTACGAACCCAGTAACACCTGGTGTATTGCGGACAACATACCAAGAATCATCCGTCATTACGATTTCAACAAGGACGTAACCAGGGAATACTTTCTTTTTAACGACTTTTTTCTTGCCGTTTTTGATATCTGTCTCTTCTTCTTCAGGTACGACTACACGAAAAATCTTATCCTGCATCCCCATTGATTCAACACGTTTTTCCAAGTTGGCTTTTACTTTGTTCTCATAACCAGAGTACGTGTGAACAACATACCAATTCTTTTCCATTCTCTTCAGGACTGTCCAGTCCTTCCCTCCCCGCATTTGGTTTTAGTGTACTACCATAACGCTTCATGCAAAAAATAGGCGGTAAGCCTATGATAACTTTCATTTTTAACCCACAATAAAAAACCCGCTGAACGGGTTTTGGCAAGTGATATTATGATCTATTATAGCACGTATTGCTGATCATTATTCAACTATTAAACGAATTAATTGAGAAATTCCTGTGTCAAGGAGGGCAAAAAAGATAATAAAAAAGATAACTGTTGAAATAACCGTGATGGTATAGCGAGTTAACTCTTTTCCTTTAGGCCAGCTTACCTTTTTCATTTCTTTCCCAACATCTTTAAAGAATCTCATAATACGCATGTAAAAGACCTCCACAATTTAAAAGCGCAAACACTATTTTGTTTCAAGATGAGCTGTATGTGAATTGCAAGTACTGCAGTATTTCTTTACTTCTAATCGCTCAGCCGCTGATGCAGAGCTCTTCTTTGTCGTATAGTTACGGTTTCCGCATGTTTTGCATGCTAACGTAATCTTTTTTCTCATGTCATTACACCTTTTTCTAAATAGACATTAGTTCTTATCTTAAGTAACATATCATAGTCAGAAAAATACTGTCAATATACCATAAATCCCTATTACAAACTGATCTCGCGAATTTCCAGGTACTTCTCCAGCTTGCGTTTGACTCGCTGAAGGGCGTTATCGATCGATTTCACATGGCGGTTCAGCTCATCTGAAATCTCTTGGTAGCTTCTTCCGTCTAGATATAATACAAGTACTTTTCTCTCTAAATCACTTAAAAGTTCTCCCATTTTCATTTCAATATCATCAAATTCTTCCTGATTGATAATCATTTCTTCTGGGTTTAACGTTTTCGCTCCCGAAATGACATCAAGCAGCGTTCGGTCTGATTCTTCATCAAAAATCGGTTTATCTAATGAGACGTAGGAATTCAAAGGAATGTGTTTCTGGCGAGTAGCTGTCTTTATTGCGGTAATAATTTGGCGGGTAATACATAATTCTGCGAAAGCTTTGAAAGAGGTAAGCTTGTCCTCTTTGAAGTCACGAATAGACTTATAGAGGCCTATCATTCCTTCCTGAACAATATCTTCTCTGTCCGCACCTATTAAAAAATAGGATCTTGCTTTTGCACGAACAAAGTTTCGGTACTTCGTAATCAAGTAATCTAACGCATCACTGTCCCCAACATGAACCTTTTCAATGACCTGCTCGTCCTCCAACTGGCAAAACTGCTCTTTGTTGAATTTTCCCTTGTTGTTCTGTAGATTCACTCCGATCCCCCCGGCGCACGTAGATAGAAATATTATACATTACTGGACAAAAAAGCGTCAACTTAATCTAAGTCGCCCCTCCGCCATTTTTCAAACGTTTTCAAAACCTCTTCCGATAAAGCAATTTTACCCGCTGGCTTTTCGGAAGTGATCTTTCTTACCCGCCTTTCGATTCGCCTTTCTATCGCTTCTACCTCTCTCAAGAGCTCCCGGGCCGATTTTCGCAATGCCCCCTGTCCGAAAATCGCCCACTGCTCAGTGTAGTCAGAGGTCGCAACATGAATTTGAGTCGCAATGTTATTCAGATCCTGTGCCAGCTTTTCTATCCGCTCATCCGCAGTCTCATTTTCTTTTGTGAAAATCACTTCAACTCTGTGGTTAGTGTGTTTTTTCTCAATTCCCTTCACAAGATGCGCGTCAAATACGACAATAACCCTGTTTCCTGTATACGATTGATATTCCGCCATTTTCTGAATCAGTACGTCTCTCGCCTCTTCAAAACTGTTCGCTTTTAAATCCTTCAGCTGCGGCCATGCCCCAATCATGTTGTATCCGTCTACTAACAGGATATCCATTGATCATTATTCTCCCAGAGGGTTTCGCTTCCGGTAGACTTCATACATCAAAAGCCCCGCCGCTACAGATGCATTGAGTGAAGTAACTTTACCTGCCATCGGGAGTTTAATAAGAAAATCACATTTTTCTTTAATCAGGCGTCCCATTCCTTTTCCTTCACTTCCGATGACGAGAGCCAAAGGCATGCTGCCGTCCATTGTGCGGTAATCCTCCCGCGCGGATGCATCCGTTCCGACAACCCAGATTCCCCGCTCTTTCATTTCCTCTAGCGTTCGCGCCAAATTGGTGACCTTTGCGACTGGAATATGCTCAATTGCGCCTGTTGAAGCCTTTGCTACAGTAGTTGTCAGACCGACAGCTCTGCGTTTTGGAATCACAATACCATGGGCGCCGACTGCATCAGCTGTTCTCATAATTGAACCGAGATTATGAGGGTCCTCAAGCTCGTCCAGAATGAGAAAGAAAGGCTGTTCATTTCTTTCCTCTGCCGCTTTATATAAGTCGTCCAGTTCCGCGTACTCATACGCTGCGACCTGCGCCACTACACCTTGGTGCTGCCCTGTCACCATTTGGTCGAGTTTTTTTCTAGGGACGTATTGAATGGTGATGCCCTGCTTTTTCGCAAGCTCAATCACCTGCTGTGCTTGTCCCTTTACGGTGTTTTCCGCCATCCACAGCTTATACAGCTTGCGATCTGATTTTAACGTCTCGATCACTGCATTTTTTCCTATGACGTAATCATGTTGCTGACTCATTTGTTTTCCTCCCTGACCGTTCCGAATTGTATAGCTTCAGCAACAAGCTGATTCAGTCTTTCTTCTTTTTTCTCAAGAAAAAGATAGCCCAGCAGTGCTTCAAATGCTGTACTATAGCGGTACGTCTGCACATCTGTATTTTTAGGAATCGTTCCCGACTTGGCATTTCTGCCTCTTTTCAGCACCGCTTCCTCTTCTTCCGTGAAAAATGATTGATTCCGCAGAAAGAAAAGGATCTCAGCCTGTGACTTTGCCGATACGATCCGGCTTGATTTCTTGTGAAGATCATTTGGTTTGGTAAATCCCTGCTTAAGCAGGTGATGCCTCACATAAACTTCAAAAATGGCATCACCTATATAAGCAAGCGCAAGGCCGTTAAGCTGCTTTGAATCTTTTATCGTTTCAAAATCAAGCATCCGTTATTCTCCCCGTTTCCAGCGAGTGCCTTGAGCCGTATCTTCAAGAATGATATTCATGCTTTTCAGCTGGTCGCGGATCTGATCAGACAGAGCAAAATCACGATTGCGGCGCGCTTCATTTCTTTTTTCAATCAAATCTTCAATCTCTTGATCCAGAAGCTCCTGCTCACCCAGTGAGAAACCGAGGACAGAAACAATTCGGTCAAACATGTCAATAAACGCTGTAATAACGTGATCTGCCGTATGATCTTCCTGAAGATAATAGTTCGCATTCTTCGCCAAATCGAATAAAACAGAAATGGCATTCGCTGTATTAAAATCATCATCCATTGCTTCTTCAAATGCTGTTCGATGTTCTTCAATCTTTGCAAGCCATTTATCATCATCTTCTGTTAAATTCGTGCTGCTGTTTAAACGGTGCTGAAGGTTGCTGTACGCTGTTTTCAACCGGTTAAACGCGCTCTTTGTGTTCTCCAGAAGCTCTTCTGAATAGTTAATTGGGTGACGATAGTGAACAGACAGCATAAAGAATCTGAGCAGCTGCGGATCATGCTGTTTAATAATGTCATGCACAAGCACAAAGTTGCCGAGTGACTTTGACATTTTTTCATTATCTATATTGATATAGCCGTTATGAAGCCAGTATTTCGCAAATGTTTTGCCAGTCAGCGCTTCTGATTGAGCAATTTCATTTTCATGGTGAGGGAATGTTAAATCCTGGCCGCCTGCATGGATATCAATTTGATCACCTAAGTACTTTTTCACCATCGCAGAGCATTCAATGTGCCAGCCCGGACGTCCTTTCCCCCAAGGGCTATCCCAAGAGATTTCTCCTTCTTTAGCCGCTTTCCACAGAGCGAAATCAAGAGCATCTTCTTTTTTCTCGCCAACTCGGATGCGCGCGCCAGATCTCAATTCATCAATCGATTGCTGCGAGAGTTTTCCGTATCCCTCAAATGCTCTTGTTTTGAAATAAACATCCCCTTCAGATTCATAAGCATAGCCCTTTTTCACCAGCTGATCTATGAAATCAATAATCGCGTCCATGTTTTCCATGACGCGCGGATGAAGGTCCGCTTTTCTGCAGCCAAGAGCGCCCACATCTTCAAAGTATGCCTTAATAAAACGCTCAGAAATGGTCGGAACATCTTCACCAAGTTCATTTGCTGCTTTAATTAATTTATCATCTACATCTGTGAAGTTAGAGACATATTGGACATCGTAGCCTTTATACTCCAAATAGTTTCGAACCGTGTCATAAACGATGGCCGGACGGGCATTTCCAATATGAATATAATTGTAAACCGTCGGTCCGCACACGTACATTTTCACTTTTCCCTCTTCAAGAGGAACAAACGTTTCCTTCTGTCTAGTCAATGTATTATAAAGAGTGATTGTCATTTTTGATTAATCCTTTCTTTTCTGTCTTCAAGTTCCGTCTTCAGCTCTAAAATCTGCTGTTCCAAAGACTTAAACCGGTCAGCAACCGGATCGGGTAAATCCTGATGGTTTAAATCCCGTTTGATTTTCTTGCCGTTTTGCACGACAACCCTTCCCGGGATGCCGACAACTGTAGAGTAGTCCGGAACATCGTGCAGCACAACTGAACCAGCCCCTATTTTAGAGCCTTCACCGACAGTTATTGAACCGAGCACTTTAGCACCTGTCGCTATCAATGCGTCATCTTTAATTGTCGGATGCCTTTTGCCCCTTTCTTTCCCCGTTCCTCCAAGGGTAACCCCCTGAAAAACGGTTACGTTATTGCCGATTTCACATGTCTCCCCAATGACAACCCCCATCCCATGGTCTATGAAAAATCTTCTTCCGATCGTAGCCCCTGGGTGGATTTCAATTCCTGTAAAAAATCGGCTCACCTGAGATATAAGGCGTGCAAGGAAATAAAATTTTCGTTTATATAAAGCATGTGCAATCCGATGCGCCCATATAGCATGTAAACCGGAATAAGTTAAAATCACTTCAAAATAACTTCGTGCTGCAGGATCTTGATCGAACACCGTACCAATGTCTTCTTTGAGCATTTTAAAAAACACATGCTTCCCCCCATTCTACCCGCTATCATCTATCTATTTCCTCTAGACCCAATAAAAAAAGCGCCTCTGCATGTAAACATGACAGAGACGCTTTGACCGCGCGGTTCCACTCTGTTTGAAAAGCAGACTCCTGCTCTCCCAACTTCAGCCTGTAACGGCGGCGGCCGCCTTTGAATACTGATTTCAAAAAACGTTCTTCAAAGGTCTTAAGGGCGCACTTCTAAAACCCGACTCCTGGATCTCTCTCAGCCAATGAAGATCCTTTCTGTATTGGTCTAAAGCTTTATACTCTTCCCTGTCAACAATCATCTATTTAGATATTTTTCAACCGCTGAATTGCAGATTCTTTTCCGATCAGTTCAATTGATTGCGGAAGCTCAGGACCGTGAGTTTGGCCTGTTACAGCAACACGGATCGGCATAAACAGTTTTTTCCCTTTATGACCTGTTTCTTTCTGCACTGCTTTGATAGAAGCTTTGATCTGGTCCGGAGTGAACTCCTCCAGCTCTTCAAGCTTCGCAGCGAATGTGCTGAGCACTTCAGGCACCTGTTCTTCTTCTAAAACAGCTTTTGCTTCTTGATTATACTCGATCTCATCCGTAAAGAACAAATCAGTCAGCTCAACAATTTCCGCACCGTAGCTCAATTGCTCATGATATAGAGAAATCAGTTTGCGAACCCATTCTTGTTCTTCAGGAGAAAGCTCATTGCCAACTTTGCCGGCTTTTTGAAGATGCGGAAGCGTAAGCTCAACAACCTGATCAAGATCCAATTTTTTCACATATTGGTTGTTGACCCATTTCAGCTTATGCATATCAAACAGAGCTGGTGATTTAGATAAACGATTTACATCAAAAATTTCAATAAACTCTTCTTTTGTGAAAAGCTCTTCTTCTCCCACCGGCGACCAGCCCAGCAGGCCGATAAAGTTGAACAGCGCCTCCGGCAAGTAGCCAAGCTCTTTATATTGCTCAATGAATTGAATAATTGATTCATCACGTTTACTGAGCTTTTTACGGCTTTCATTTACAATCAGCGTCATGTGGCCGAACTGAGGAATATCCCAGCCGAACGCTTGAAAGATCATGATCTGTTTTGGTGTATTCGAAATATGGTCCTCACCGCGCAGCACGTGCGTCATTTTCATTAGATAGTCATCCACAGCTACTGCAAAGTTATAAGTCGGCGTTCCGTCTTTTTTCACAATAACAAAGTCGCCGATGCCATCAGATTCGAAAGAAATTTCACCTTTTACAATATCATTAAACGCAATGATTTTTCCTTCAGGGACACGGAAACGAATACTCGGCTTTCTGCCCTCTGCAAGGAATTTTTCCTGTTCTTCCTGAGTCAGATCTCTGTGCTTTCCGGAATAACGCGGCATCTCTCCGCGGGCAATCTGCTCTTCACGTTCTTTTTCAAGTTCTTCTTCTGTACAGAAACATTTATAAGCAAGCCCTTTTTCAAGCAGCTCTTCATAGTAAACCTTATAGATATCGTTACGCTCTGACTGACGGTATGGGCCGTACTCTCCGCCGACATCCACACTCTCATCCCAGTCGATGCCAAGCCATTTTAAATAGTTGAGCTGGCTTTGTTCTCCGCCCTCAATGTTGCGTTTTTTATCAGTGTCCTCAACACGGATAATAAACTTGCCGCCTTGGTTGCGGGCAAATAAATAATTAAAAAGCGCCGTTCTGGCATTTCCAATATGCAAATGTCCTGTTGGACTCGGTGCATAACGGACGCGTACTTCGTTTCCCATTTCATATACTTCCTTTCATCTCATGTATGGCCTCAGGCTAAATGTATGCATCTATTCTACCACCAAATAGACCGGGCATCAAAACAAGTTAGCCTTTTTGTATCAGCACTGTGGCTTGAGCGGCTATTCCTTCCGCTCTTCCTGTAAATCCAAGCTTTTCGGTCGTGGTCGCTTTAACATTCACTTGGGAAACCTCTGCCTCAAGCCCTTCAGCGATTCTTTTTCTCATGTCTTCTATGTACGGCGCCATCTTCGGCTTCTGTGCAATGATCGTACAGTCAATATTTCCAAGTACATACCCTTTCTGTTTCACAAGCCCCCAGACATGCTGAAGTAATTTAAACGAATCAGCATCCTTGAACTCCGGATCTGTATCAGGGAAATGCTTGCCGATGTCGCCCTCCCCGACAGCTCCGAGACATGCGTCAGCAACGGTGTGCAATAATACATCCGCGTCAGAATGTCCGAGCAATCCTTTTTCATACGGGATTTCAACTCCGCCGATAATGAGAGGCCGGCCCTCTACTAATTGGTGCACATCAAAACCTTGTCCGATTCTAAACATGATTATTCCCACTTTCTGCTTCCATGATAGCTTCAGCTGACGTTAAATCATCAGGAGTCGTCAGCTTAATATTTGTATAGTTACCTTCTACAACACGAACCGAACGGCCCTCCAGCTGTTCGACGAGACTCGCGTCATCCGTTCCTAAAAACCCTCTGCGCTCTGCCTCAGCGTGAGCCTTCATCAATAAAGAAAGACGAAAAGCTTGTGGCGTTTGGACAGCCCACAAGCTTGAACGTTCAATCGTCTCACTGACTTCTAAATCTTGAACGCGTTTAATCGTATCTTTTACCGGAACAGCCAGGATGGCCGCTCCGGTCTGCTCCGCTTCAGCAATCAGTTCGTCAATCTGGTCATGCTTTATAAAAGGACGAGCGCCGTCGTGAACGAGGACAATCTTTTCTTGTTTAACGGCTTTGAGCCCCTTATAAACACTGTGCTGGCGTTCATCTCCGCCTGCTACAAGCTCGATAGCGGTTTGAAACGGATATTGGTTCAGCAATTGCTGAAAGTCGTCCCGTTCGCGCTCGTTAATCACCAAAATGATTCTGCCGCACGGACGATGGCTGTCAAACACCCGTAAAGTGTGAATGATAACCGGTTCTCCTTTCAGCTCAATAAACAGTTTATTTCTCCCTGCCTTCATCCGTTTCCCCTGTCCGGCCGCAAGAATTACCACATCATAATTCATTGTTCTTTCTCCCTTTACAGCGCCTTCTCCAACAGCTTAGGCTTGGCAAAAATCATTCGTCCCGCTGCTGTCTGCAGCACGCTTGTGACGAGAACATCAATGTGTTTTCCGATATAATTCCGTCCTTCTTCAACGACAATCATAGTGCCGTCATCCAAGTAAGCGACTCCCTGATTATGCTCTTTGCCGTCTTTAATGACCTGAACATTCATTTCCTCACCCGGAAGCACAACAGGCTTGACCGCGTTGGCAAGATCATTAATGTTTAACACTGCTACCTTCTGAAGCTCGCACACTTTATTTAAATTAAAATCATTCGTCACAACGACTCCGGATGTCAGTTTAGCGAGTTTGACCAGCTTGCTGTCAACCTCCTGGATATCTTCAAAGTCACCTTCATAAATTTCAACTTTAATATCTAATTCTTTTTGAATGCGGTTCAGGATATCAAGACCGCGGCGCCCTCTGTTGCGTTTTAACACATCTGAGGAGTCAGCGATATGCTGCAATTCCTCAAGGACAAACTGCGGAATCACGATAATCCCCTCTAAAAAACCAGTCTGGCAAATATCTGCAATTCTCCCATCAATAATAACACTTGTGTCCAGGATTTTCAGCTTTTTGTCTTGGACCTCGTGCTCTTCGTCAGCTGTTCCTTTTTTCTTTTGCATTCTGGCGGAAATGGAGAATAGGCTGATCAATTCATCCTTTTTCTTAAAGCCCACCTGAAAGCCAAGATAACCGAGAAAGAAAGCTAAAAACACAGGGATGATTGTGCTGAGTATGCGGTAAGGTATATTGTCTAAAGGAATAACGTTTACGATAAGATAAGCAATTATAAGTCCAAATACTAAGCCAAGACTTCCAAATAACAAATCTGGAACCGGCGCTTTTAATAATGAATCCTCTATCCACTTAACCCAGTTCACAACGTAATCTGTACCCCATATACTGATGAGAAAAAAGATAATTGCACCTATTGCCGCAGACGTATATGCGTTTGTTATTAAAGGTATGTCCTGTAAACTTAACAGTACAAACAATTCAGGTATTAAAAATATACCAACAACGCCGCCGAAGATAATGAAGAACGCCTGAACTATTCGTTTTAACATACCCCCACCTCCTTTAAAGAAAATTATTGTATTTCACAAGTTTTACGCCACCTACGAATATCAGAATAAACAAAAACCAACAATAATATACCCGTAAAGATATGGTTTTAACCGAAAATCATAGCTGTCTGTCTAAATAATGCTTCTCTTGAAGGCGTTTTAAGCCCTTTTTGATTTTTTGGGCTCGTACTTCACCGATACCCTCTACTTCATCTAATTCTTCTGCGCTGGCCTCAATAATTCTCGGCAGAACGCCAAATGCCTCCACCACATTCTCCACAATCGGCATCGGAAGGCGCGGAATCTTATTTAGCAGCCTGTATCCTCGAGGCAGAACATAGTCATCAAGATTTGTAGAAGCCGGATAACCAAGCAGCTTATAAACAATGGAATCATCAAGCAAATCGTAGCTGGACATATCCTGGAGCTCTTTTAAAAGGACAAATGGATCTTTAATCTTTTCTTTCACATAATCCTTAATAAATAAAGCAGCCTCTTCTTCCATATCCGTAATCAGTTCGATGACCTGCAGCTTAATCAAATGACCTTCTGTTCCCAGTTCCCTGATATACATGTTGATTTCATTTTTGATTCGCAGCACCATTTCATAACGGTGCATCACAGACAGAACATCGCTGAATGTAACGAGTTCCTCAAACTCTAATGCGTTTAGTGCATTAATCGTTTTATCCAGAATTGTTTTATATTTTTCTAGAGTTTGAATAGCTTGGTTCGCTTTTGTTAAAATAAATCCTATGTCTTTTAGTGTATACTTCATACTTTCCTGATATAACGTTATGACATTTCTTCTCTCAGAAATTGCGATAACGAGACAGCCGGTTTGCTTAGCTACTCTTTCGGCGGTGCGGTGCCTCATTCCTGTTTCTGACGAAGAAATTGTGGCTTCAGGCATCAATTGTGTATTGGCATATAGGATCTTTTGACCAGAATCACTTAAAATAATCGCACCATCCATTTTAGCCAGTTCATATAAATGCGCCGGAGAAAAAGCAGTGTTAATGTGGAAACCGCCATCCACCACTTCTTTTACTTTATCATTATATCCAACAACAATCAGACCGCCTGTATTTGCTCTCAGTACATTTTCTATCCCCGCTCTGAGCGGTGTTCCAGGAGCAACAAATTGCAAAATAGAAGACAGGTCTAACTCATGTTTCGCCCCTTTTTTCTCTTTTTCCATCTATTATCCTCCTAATGAAGTACGAAGTGCCTCTGCAACATTTGCTACTCCGATGACCTCAATCCCTTTTGGTTTCGTCCATCCATCCAGATTTGCCGCAGGTATGATCATGCGTTTAAAACCAAGCTTTGCCGCTTCTTTTACACGCTGTTCAATTCTTGATACCCGGCGGACTTCTCCGGTTAATCCCACTTCTCCTATAAAGCAATCTGCAGGATTTGGAGGTGTGTCTCTAAAGCTTGATGCGATACTGACCGCTATAGCAAGATCAATCGCAGGTTCATCAAGTTTGACGCCGCCCGCTACCTTCAAATATGCATCCTGATTTTGCAGCAGCAGACCTACTCTTTTTTCTAACACAGCCATTAACAGTGACACCCTGTTATGATCTATCCCTGTTGCCATGCGCCGCGGATTGCCAAAGCTTGTTGGCGAGATGAGCGCCTGAATTTCAACAAGAATCGGCCTTGTGCCTTCCATAGAAGCCGTTATGCTCGACCCCGCAGATCCCGCCGAACGCTCTTCTAAGAAGATTTCCGAAGGATTCAGTACCTCAGTGAGCCCTTCTTCCCGCATTTCAAAAATACCCATTTCGTTTGTAGAACCAAAGCGGTTTTTTACAGCCCGTAAGATTCGGAAAGTATGGTGACGCTCTCCTTCAAAGTATAAAACAGTGTCAACCATATGTTCCAGCAGTCTCGGCCCCGCGATGGACCCTTCTTTCGTTACGTGACCTACAATAAATATCGGGATACCTTTTGTCTTTGCAATTTTCATCAGCTCGGCTGTACACTCTCTTACCTGTGACACACTGCCGGGAGCCGATGTAATATCGCTTTGGTAGACCGTTTGAATAGAGTCAACAACCACAAACGCTGGATTCATCTCTTCTATAGCAGACGAAATATACTCCATATCGGTTTCGGATAAAACATGCAGTGAGGGATTATTTATGCCCAGACGGTCTGCTCTTAATTTCGTTTGTTTTACCGATTCTTCTCCTGAAATGTACAGAACATGACGTGTTGAACCAGATAACTGAGCGGATACTTGCAGTAATAAGGTCGATTTTCCGATGCCGGGGTCCCCGCCAATTAAAACAAGTGAGCCCTTCACCACACCGCCGCCGAGCACTCTGTTAAACTCGCCGAGCTGTGTTTTAACCCGGGGTTCTTCTGATGTTTCGATTGATGTTATGGGGGAAGGTTTCTGTACGGTTTGAACAGAATGAGAAAAAGCCGCTCTCCGATTGGCCGGTGCTTTTTTAATCATTTCTTCCACCATTGTATTCCAAGCACCGCAGCCCGGACATTTCCCCATCCATTTTGGAGACTCGTAGCCGCAGGATTGGCAGATGAATTTGGATTTTGTTTTAGCCATAAATAATGTAAGACCTCTCCCTTGTTCTATTTCTTGATACGAAATTGAGGCATACACTTACATGCTGTATGCCTCATTTTCGTCTTCTATATTAATTCGTTTTAGCAGTCGTTTTTACGACAAATTCGCCATCTTCTACATCAAGAACGATATGGTGTCCTTTATGAATGTTACCTCTGAGCAACTCTTCAGATAAACGATCCTCCACATGTTTTTGAATGGCTCTTCTGAGCGGGCGGGCACCATATTCAAGGTCTACGCCCTCTTCCACGACTTTTGCTTTCGCAGCTTCCGTCAATTCAATAGAAAGATCCTGTTCTTTAAGACGTTTCGTTAATTGATCAGACATCAATGACACGATTTCAGCCAGATGTTTTTTCTCGAGTGAATGGAAGACGATAATTTCATCAATACGGTTGATGAATTCCGGTCTGAACGCACGTTTCAGCTCACCCATCACTTTATCCTTCATGTCTTTATGATTTTGCGTCTCATCCTGAACGTTGAAGCCGACATATTTGTTGCGTTTCAGCTCACTTGCTCCGACGTTTGACGTCATGATCAGAATCGTGTTGCGGAAATCAACTGTACGGCCTTTAGAATCAGTCAATCGTCCGTCTTCAAGAACTTGAAGGAGGATATTGAAGACGTCAGGGTGCGCTTTCTCAATTTCATCAAGAAGCACAACAGAGTATGGTTTTCTTCTTACCTTCTCTGTTAATTGGCCGCCCTCATCGTATCCCACATACCCTGGAGGTGAACCTACAAGTCTAGAAGTCGAGTGTTTTTCCATGTATTCAGACATATCAATTCTGATCATGGCTTCTTCATCACCGAAGATAGACTCAGCAAGTGCCCGTGCAAGCTCCGTTTTACCTACACCTGTAGGGCCTAAGAAAATGAATGAGCCGATTGGGCGTTTAGGGTCTTTTAGCCCTGCTCTTGCACGTCTGACCGCTTTAGCAACGGCTACAACAGCTTCATCTTGGCCGATGACACGGGAATGAAGAATGCTCTCCATATTAAGAAGCTTATCAGTTTCAGTTTGAGCGATTTTTGATACAGGCACCCCAGTCCAGCTGGATACAACCATCGCAATATCATCCACAGAAACCTCTGAGTTTTCCTGTCCCTGCTTCTCTTTCCATGATTTTTTCGTATCTTCCACTTGTTCACGCAAACGCTGTTCCGTATCACGCAAGGAAGCCGCTTTTTCAAATTCTTGGCTTTGCACCGCAGCATCCTTCTCTTTACGAACTTCATCAAGTTTCTGTTCAAGCTCTTTTAAATTAGGAGGCGTTGTAAAGGAACGCAATCTGACCTTTGAACCCGCTTCATCGATCAAGTCAATAGCTTTATCCGGAAGGAAACGGTCAGAGATATATCTGTCAGAAAGCTTAACCGCAGCCTCAATGGCTTCGTCAGTGATAGAAACGCGGTGGTGGGCTTCATATCGGTCACGCAAGCCTTTTAGGATTTGAATGCTTTCGTCTACAGACGGCTGATCAACCTGGATTGGCTGAAAACGGCGTTCCAGAGCTGCATCTTTTTCAATATATTTACGGTACTCATCAAGAGTTGTCGCACCGATGCACTGAAGTTCTCCGCGAGCAAGTGAAGGTTTCAAAATGTTGGATGCATCAATGGCACCTTCTGCTCCGCCCGCTCCGATTAGTGTATGGAGCTCATCAATGAATAGAATGATGTTTCCGGCCTGACGGATTTCATCCATAACTTTCTTCAAACGATCCTCAAATTCACCGCGATATTTTGTACCGGCAACCACTGTTCCCATGTCTAATGTCATAACGCGTTTATCCCGTAAAATTTCGGGAACTTCATTATTGATAATTTGCTGTGCAAGACCTTCTGCGATAGCCGTTTTCCCTACGCCCGGTTCCCCAATCAGAACAGGATTGTTTTTCGTTCTGCGGCTCAGCACTTCAATGACACGCTGAATTTCTTTGCTTCTGCCGATAACCGGATCAAGGCTGTCTTCCTTCGCAATCGCTGTTAAATCTCTTGCCAGGCTATCTAGTGTAGGCGTATTCGCATTGCTGTTTGTTCCAGCCGCTGATGAACCTGTTTCATTACTTCCAAGAAGCTGAAGCACTTGCTGTCTTGCTTTATTTAAGCTGACTCCGAGATTGTTAAGCACTCTCGCAGCCACACCTTCACCTTCGCGAATAAGTCCAAGAAGAATATGCTCTGTTCCCACATAAGAATGGCCGAGTTTTCTGGCCTCATCCATTGATAGCTCAATGACTTTTTTAGCTCTCGGAGTATAATGAATCGTTTGAGACATTTCCTGTCCGCGCCCAATTAAGCTCTCAACTTCTTTTTGGATTTTATCTGAACCAAGTCCAAGCGCTTGAAGTGCTTTAGCAGCGATGCCCTCTCCTTCTCGCACCAGTCCTAATAAAATATGCTCAGTGCCGATATTATTATGACCTAAACGAAGTGCTTCTTCCTGTGCAAGTGCCAGTACCTTTTGAGCTCGTTCTGTAAATCTTCCAAACATCATATCGATTCATCCTCCTGTCTATTCCCATTCATTTCTAAGTGAAGCCGTTCTCTGATAAGAGCCGCTCTTCGTATATCTCTTTCGTTCGGACGCAAAGCGCCTCCCGAGTACTGCTGTAAAAATCCCGGCTGTGTTAAAATCATCAGTTCATTAAGTATATTGCTTGAAAGTCCTTTTATAATGCCTAGGTCTATACCCAACCGAACATCTGAAAGACACTTTGCAGTTTCTTTCGATTCTATCATTCGGCAATTGGACAAGACTCCATAGGATCGATACACACGATCCTCAAGCTCAATCTTAGAGGTTTGGTAAAGCGCTTCTCGGGCAGATCGTTCCTGTTCAATCAGTTGGGCAGCTACGCTGTTAAGGTCATCGACAATATCCTGCTCCGACTTTCCAAGCGTGATTTGATTTGAAATTTGAAAGATATTTCCTACTGCTTCGCTGCCTTCCCCATAAATTCCTCTAACAACTAAGCCTAATTGATTAATAGCCGGTATAATTCGATTTATTTGCCTAGTTAAAACCAGTGCCGGAAGATGCATCATGACTGAAGCCCTTAAGCCCGTACCTACATTTGTAGGACAGCTGGTTAAGTAACCTCTTTGCTCACTAAATGCATAATCAACCTTTTCCTCAATCCAGTCATCAACTTGGTTTGCAGCTTTCATTGCTTGCGGAAGCTGAAATCCTGGGAAAAGACACTGAATTCTTATGTGGTCCTCCTCATTCAACATGACGCTTACTTCCTCATTTTCAGAAAGCAAACAGCCGCCAAAAGGAGACTCTGTCAAATTAGGGCTGATGAGATGCTTTTCAACAAGCACCCGTTTTTCTAAAGGCTGTGCGTCGTTCATTCTGATCAAAAGAAATTTGCCGACACCGGGAATTTCTTGTTCTGAAAACTGTTCTTCAAACTGTTGTAAGATGGATGAGGCTTCTTCATTGGAATATCGCGTAGGGAACCGAATATTTTCAAAGTTCCTAGCTAAACGTATGCGGCTGCTGAGTACAATGTCACTTTCAGGGCCTTTCTGCTTCATCCAACTGCTTAATGCGTCCTGAATAAAATGCTTTAGCGACATTACCCCTGTTCCTCCTCACTATCTGTACTTTTGAGTGACTGTTCTAATGAACGAATTTGATCTCTCACATGGGCTGCATTTTCAAATTCTTCTTGTTGTATTAAAGCTTCTAATTCTTTTTTCAGCATATCGATCTGTCGTCTGACATGCAGGTTGCCGCCTATACGTTTCGGTATTTTCCCGCCATGCACAGTGTTTCCGCTGTGAACTTTGCGTAAGATCGGTGTAATGTTGCTATGAAATGTTTTATAACATTCGGCACAGCCAAATCGGCCGGTTTTTCTAAATTGCTGAAATGTCATTCCGCACTTCGGACAAGCAGATATTTGCTCGGAATGGCTGAACATTTGTGTTCCAGCATTCTGAAATGAAGAATCCATGTTCAGTAAACCTGATAGTAAATTATGAATAGAGAAACCATGACTTGCACTTATACCATATGAATCGCTATGTTCTTTTGCACATTGTTCGCAGATGTGAACCTCTTTTTTCTCTCCGTTAACAACCTTTGTAAAGTGAAAAGTGGCTGGTCTCTCATTGCACTCTTGACAAATCAATCTTTTCACCCGCTTATTTTAATTTTAAAGCGGTCAGCATAGCTTTCATCATTCTCGCTCTTAATTCATCACGTTCAGGCAAATCAATGTACAGTACTGAGCGATCCATCACGCTGACCATCATTTTTGCTTCTCTTTCAGAGATCACCTTGTCTTCTAATAGCCTTAAAATAATGTCATCAGAGGCTGCTTGAGACAAATGGGTATTAATTTGAGAAATAATATTATTGATTAGGACAACTTCATTATTCATTTTAATTTTAATGATTCTGATATAACCGCCGCCCCCGCGTTTGCTCTCAACAATATATCCTCTCTCGCTTGTAAATCTGGTGTTGATGACATAATTTATTTGGGAAGGAACACATTGAAATTTATCTGCAATTTCACTCCGTTTAATCTCTAAAATTTCCTTGCCATTTTGATCTAACACTTGTTTCAAGTACTGTTCAATGATGTCAGAAATATTATGTCCCACTCAACCCCCTCCTTTATTGACTTTGACTATATTTGACTTTAATCTTACTATAAGGTGTTTTTCGAGAATTTTCAACTTTCTCGCTCTATCTTAAGTATTTCCATTTTCTAAATCCATAAAACCTGATTATTCACTTAAAATTTCTCTGTGAAGTTATTATATTATATAACTAAATGAAATTTTATGATACTAATAAGCAGAACGCAAAAAAGGGCAGCTCATATGAGCTGCCCTTTTGTTAATTGCTTGGCGGCGTCCTACTCTCACAGGGGGAAACCCCCGACTACCATCGACGCTGAAGAGCTTAACTTCCGTGTTCGGCATGGGAACGGGTGTGACCTCTTCGCTATCGCCACCAAACAATTGAGAGTGTTCTCTCAAAACTAGATAACAGATGTGACATCATTAGACATTAGGTTA
>NZ_JAXCHF010000013.1:0-55452 GCF_037027485.1 Bacillus sp. 205(2023)
TACCCACGTGTTACTCACCCGTCCGCCGCTAACATCAGGGAGCAAGCTCCCATCTGTCCGCTCGACTTGCATGTATTAGGCACGCCGCCAGCGTTCGTCCTGAGCCAGGATCAAACTCTCCGATAAAGTAGTTTGACTGACTACGCACATCGCTGTGCGATTTTATAATAAAACTTGAATTAACAGGTACGTTTTGTCTTGTTTAGTTTTCAAAGATCATTTTGTCACTTCGTTTAAGCGACTTTATTATTATAACTCGTTGACTCATTGAAGTCAATAACTTTTTTTGAAGTTATTTTTTTGTCATCGCCTTGTTTAGCGGCAACGAATAATAATATACCACCTTGTAAATAATAGTGCAATAGTTTTTTGAAGAAAAAACTAAGGAATTATAAAAGAGCGTCATCCTTCTATTAGAAAGGTTGACGCTCTTTTAAATTAGCGCTGTCTCATTTGCGGGAATAACAGTACATCTCGGATCGAAGGAGCATTCGTAAGCAGCATGACCAGGCGATCGATCCCGATGCCTAAGCCTCCTGTTGGCGGCATGCCATACTCCAGGGCTTCAACGAAGTCTTCATCCATTAAATGAGCTTCATCATTACCCTCTTCTCGTTCTTTTAATTGGGCTTCAAAGCGTTCTCTTTGATCAATAGGATCATTTAGCTCTGTGAATGCATTTGCGTGCTCACGGCCTACGATAAACAGTTCAAAACGGTCTGTGAAGCGCGGATCCTCTGGATTTTTCTTAGCAAGAGGAGAAATTTCTACTGGATGTCCATAAATAAACGTTGGCTGGATAAGCGTTTCCTCGATTTTTTGTTCGAAGAATTCGTTTATAATATGGCCCACTGTCATAGAGTCTTTAATCTCTACACCATGCTCTTTTGCATATTCACGGGCTTGCTCAACAGTTACATCTTCCCAGAAGTCAACGCCTGTCGCTTCTTTGACTGCGTCAACCATATGGATTCTTTTCCACTCAGGTTTCAGTTCGATTTGCTCTTCCCCGTATTGAATTGTCGTCGTGCCAAGCACTTCTTGCGCGATATGAGCGACAAGGTTTTCAGTTAAGCTCATGATATCTTTATAGTCAGCATACGCTTCATATAATTCAATCATTGTAAATTCAGGGTTATGGCGTGTAGAGACGCCTTCATTACGGAAAACACGGCCGATTTCATATACTTTTTCTAAACCGCCGACAATCAAACGTTTCAGATGCAGTTCAATCGCAATACGCATGTAGAGCGGAATATCTAAAGCATTATGATGGGTAATGAACGGACGCGCGGAGGCTCCCCCTGGAATGCTGTGCATAGTTGGTGTTTCTACTTCTAAGTATCCATGATCATCAAGGTATCTTCTCATCGCTTGAATGATCTTGCTGCGTGTGATGAACGTATGTTTGCTGTCTGGATTTACGATAAGATCCAAGTAGCGTTGACGGTAGCGCTGCTCAACGTCTTTTAAACCATGGTATTTATCCGGCAGCGGACGAAGCGCTTTTGTCAGCAAATCAAATGATGTTGCTTTTACAGACAGTTCGCCTACATTTGTTTTGAACACTTTTCCGGTTACGCCGATAAGGTCGCCAAGGTCGGAAGATTTGAAGATTTCATATTGGTCGTCACCGACACTGTCTTTTCTTACGTAGATTTGAATTTGACCTTCTAAATCCTGAAGGTGCGCGAAGCCGGCTTTTCCTTTGCCGCGTTTTGTCATCATACGGCCTGCGATTGTGACTTCAATCGCTTTTTCCTCTAACTCTTCTTTCGTTAGATTTTGATATGCCGCAATAATTTGCTCAGATTGATGAGTTCTTTCAAAACGTGCGCCGAATGGATCTATACCGTTTTCTCTCATCTGATTCATTTTGTCGCGTCTGACTTGCAGCTGGTCGTTCAATTCTTCATGATTATGCTCTTCTTGACTCATTGTTATCACTCCATTACAGATATTGTTTCATGAAAAAAGCAGAAAAACTGCCAGCGTAAAACTGGCAGTGAGCAGCAAATAGAGGTGAGTGTTATCCTACTTTTGCGTCTTGAAGCTCTTTTGCCTCAACTTCAACAGTAAATGCATCTAAAAGCTGTACAAGCTCTTCTCTTGTCTCGCAATGATTGATTCCATTACGAACCTCCGCATTGCCTCTTATGCCTTTCAGATACCATGCAGCGTGTTTTCTCATTTCTCTTACCGCTACATTTTCACCTTTTAAGTTAATCAGGCGGTCAAGATGCAGTTTGCATACCGCCATTTTTTCACGTACTTGCGGCTCTTCTTTTAATTCACCTGTTTCAAGGTATTGAACCGTACGGTAAATCATCCACGGATTGCCTAACGCGGCACGGCCGATCATGACCCCGTCTACTCCTGTTTCATCAAGCATACGCTTAGCATCCTGCGGCGTCTTGACATCGCCGTTCCCGATAACCGGAATCGATACAGATTGTTTTACTTCTTTGATAATATCCCAGTTTGCAGTTCCTTCGTACATCTGCACTCTTGTACGGCCGTGAAGCGCAACTGCTTTTCCGCCCGCACGCTCGACAGCCTGTGCGTTTTTCACCGCGAAAATGTGGTCTTCATCCCAGCCCATTCTCATTTTCACTGTGACTGGTTTATCGACGGCATCCACTACTGCAGAAACCATTTCATAAATCTTATCAGGATCGAGAAGCCATTTTGCTCCCGCATCACATTTTGTAATCTTCGGCACTGGGCATCCCATGTTAATATCAATGATATCAGCAGTTGTGTTCTGGTCTACAAACTTCGCCGCTTCCACAAGGGTTTCCTTTTTTCCTCCGAAGATTTGAAGGCTGAGCGGTTTTTCACGTTCATCAATGTAAAGCATACCCATTGTTTTGGCATTGTTGTAAAGGATCGCTTTATCACTGATCATTTCAGCGCAGACCAATCCGGCTCCGAATTCCTTTACAGTCAATCTGAATGCTGAGTTGCAGACACCGGCCATAGGGGCCAGCACAACCCGGTTTTTTAATTGAATATCACCGATTTTAAACATTTTTCCCCTCCTTTCATTTGTTATTATTTTCTGGCGGCGCTAATTCGTCCGCGCTTATATTTAAAACATCTGCTGCACTTTGAATGATGGCAGCTGACGGCAATCGGTTTCCGCGTTCAATTTCGCCGAGAATAGAAACTGATATACCTAACGCTTTCGCAAATCCTTCTTGAGTATAACCTTTCAGCTTTCTGAATGCACGAATTCGTCTACCCCAGATTTCTGCTTCCATACTCTTACACCTTCTTGGTCGGTTTCGGCGCTTTTTGCCTCTTTTTCAACCCGCGTGCATATTTCCGCAAGCGGTGCAAGGACAAATAAACGCTCATACATTCTCGGATGCGGAACAATTAGTTGCTCTGTTTCAATATTTTCACGATTAAACAGTAAAATGTCAAGGTCTGCCGTCCGCGGACCCCATCTGACTTCTCTCGTCCTGCCCAATTCATTTTCTATATGCTGCGTGAGCTCAAGGAGCTGAAACGGATTCAGCGACGTCTCGATTTCAACTGCCATATTTAAAAATTCATCTTGAGCTTCGTATCCGACTGGGTCTGTTTCGTAAATAGAAGACACTTTTGTGACTGTCACTGCCTCATGTTGATGCAGCATCGCCACCGCTCGCCGTAAATACGTTTCTCTATCTCCAATATTAGATCCAAGGGCTATATAAGCTGTATTGTTCATGATTTTTTTCTCGTGATTTCTATTGCTACTGATTTATAGTGGCCGGGAATTGGCGGATCTGGCTTAATCACTTTTACAGTACATTGCTGCACCTGATGAAATTTCTTCAGGACAGTGTCCGCAATACGTTCTGCCAGTGTTTCCACTAGTTTCACAGGCTCACCTTCGACGATGTCTTTACATACGTGATAAAGCTCGGCATAGTTAATGGTTTGCTCAAGGTCGTCTGTTTGTCCCGCTTTGCTTAAGTCCAATTCTGCGGTTAAATCGACTTTAAAACGCTGTCCGAGCTTGTTCTCCTCTTTTAACACACCGTGGTAGCCGTAAAACTCCATGCCTTCTACGTAGATTTTATCCATGATGCATCTCTCCCTTGTTCAGCATTGCATCCATCATTTTCGCCATTCTGGCTATTTGTTTTACATCATGAACTCTCACAATGTCACAGCCTTTTTGAATGCCTAAACACACGGTTGCGCCTGTGCCCTCAGTCCGCTCCTCTGGCGGAAGATCCAGGACACGGCCGATAAATCTTTTTCGGGAGGTTGCAAGAAGAACCGGATAGCCAAGTCCGCTGAAAACTTCAAGTTTGTTCATGACTGCCAGATTATCGTGATAGTTCTTCGCAAAACCAATGCCGGGATCGAGGATAATGTTCTTTTCCTCTACACCTGCTTCAACAGCTATCTTTACACTTTCCATTAAGTCCGACAGCATATCCGGTATTAAGTCGTTGTAGTTTCTCTCTTTGCGGTTATGCATGAGAACGATCGGAACATTGTGTTCAGCTGCAACAGAAGCCATTTTCGGATCGTACTTCGCTCCCCAAATATCATTGATGATTGAAGCGCCGGCTTTAACAGCTTCATCTGCGACAGAAGCCTTGTACGTATCTACAGAGATCGGCACTGCGAGCTCTTTTGTAATCCGCTCAATCACAGGAATCACTCTGGACATTTCTTCGTCCTCGGATACATATTCGGCGCCGGGTCTTGTCGATTCGCCTCCGATATCAATGATATGCGCACCGTCATCAATCATCTCTTTCGCATGCAACAGGGCATTGTCCAGGCTGTCATATTTTCCGCCATCTGAGAAAGAGTCAGGCGTTACGTTTAAAATACCCATCACCAGCGTCTTTTCTCGATATGATAATGCGCTGGGTTTGGTATGGATTACTTGGGTTTGGTCTATTGTTTGCTGCGCCATTCTCTTCCTCCCTGTCATGAATTCATGTTCTTTATTTCTTGGTGATATAGCGTTTGTAAAGCGGAAGTTATTTCTCCGTTTTGGCCCGGATAGTTCACTTCTTCTATTTTAGAAAACGGAATGATCTCAAGAACCGAGTTGGTCATCCATGCTTCATCTGCTGTCAAAAGGGCTTCAAGCTGGTAGCGGCCTGTTTTGACATCCATCCCTATTTTCTTTGCGTTCTCCATGACAAAACGTCTCGTGACGCCGTCAAGAATTCCGGTATCAAGTGATGGTGTATAGATAGAGCTGCCTTTTCTCCAGAAGACATTTGAAATGATGCCCTCTGCTACAGCGCAATCCTCCGTTAAAAAGATCCCTTCAAACCGCGGATCATTTCCGATCTCCCGTTTCGCATACATATTATTTAAATAGTGATGTGATTTTAACCGGAACGGCCCCTCTGGTGTGTTTCTCCGTATCGATAAAACCTTTCCTTCCTTTTGCAAAGGAAGACTTTCTGGTTTTAGCTGGTTAACAAAACATAAGACAGTCGGGTTATCGTAAGTTTGAGCAGCGAAGCCTTTATCACTGATGCCGGCTGATATGTTCAGCCTGACGCGGGCATTGCCGTCTTTGATATCATTCAGCCCGAGCAGCTTGTCCAGCATTTCAATCATCTCTTGTTTTGTCACAGTGTATTCGATTTGCAGATCCTTAAGTGCGCGTTCAAGCCGTTCTATATGCCAATCAAGCAGGAACGGCCGGCCTTCATAAAGCCTGAAGGTCTCAAACACACCGATCCCATATAAAAAACCATGGTCAAAAGGAGAAAGAACTGCATCTTTCTCCTCTATAAATCGGCCGTTTACATATATCATCACGCAATGACTTCCTTGCGGTACGTTTCAATAAAATTTCTGAGCATTTCTTTTCCAAAGGAAGTCATAATAGACTCTGGATGAAATTGAACGCCTTCTATCGGAAGGTCATTGTGCCGAATAGCCATGATTTCTCCTTCTTTCGTTTGTGCGGTTACTGTGAAACAGCTTGGCAGCGTCTCAGGTTTTACGATCAATGAGTGGTATCGTGTCGCCACAAGCGGGTTTTGCAAACCTTTAAAGATCGTCTTGCCGTCATGCTCGATTTCTGAGGTTTTTCCGTGCATCAGCCGCTCTGCTCTGACCACGTCTCCGCCAAACACCTGTGCGATAGACTGATGTCCGAGACACACACCAAAAATGGGAATTTTGCCTGCGAAGTATTTAATTGCTTCAAGGCTGATTCCAGCTTCATCAGGACTGCACGGTCCGGGTGAAATCATTAAGAAATCCGGTGACAGCTCTTCAATTTGCTCTATTGTGATATCGTCATTGCGTTTTACAATCAGCTCTTCTCCAAGCTCGCCCAAATACTGCACTAAGTTGTACGTGAAAGAATCATAGTTATCAATCATTAAAATCATTTCTCCGCTCACCTCATCTAATTTTTGTCTCTGCTTCGCTCAGCTCTAACGCCTTTTGCATCGCAAAAGCTTTTTTGAATGATTCTCTGTATTCATGCTTAGGAACAGAATCAATCACAACTCCTGCTCCGGATTGCATAAACGCCTGCCCTCCGGCTGCATAAATGGTTCGGATCACAATATTAAACTGAAGATCCTGATTATACCCAAACCACCCTATAGATCCAGTATAAAGCCCACGGCGTGTCGGCTCAAGTTCTTCTATAATTTCCATTGTCCTTACTTTAGGAGCACCTGTAATCGTTCCTCCAGGAAATACAGCATGAATAATATCTACAGCGTCGTATCCATCCTGCAGTTCACCTTGGACATTAGACACAATGTGCATGACGTGGGAGTATTTTTCAATTGCCATGAATTCATTAACCCGCACTGATCCGTAACGGGAAACTCTGCCCAAATCATTTCGTTCGAGATCAACCAGCATGACATGCTCAGCGCGTTCTTTTTCATTATGGATTAATTCATTTGCTAGCGCTTCGTCTTCCTCATCCGTTTTCCCTCTGGAACGAGTGCCCGCGATCGGTCTTGTCTCTAACAGTTTGCCCTTTTTGCTGACAAGAAGTTCAGGAGATCCGCAAATAATTTGGAAATCTGGTGTTTCTAAATATGCCATATATGGAGAAGGATTCACTTCTCTCAGCTTTTTGTAGATATCATACGGGTGAGCAGACAGCGACTGCGACTGCCTGATCGATAGATTGACTTGAAAAACATCTCCGCTGGCAATGTATTGCTTGATTTTCTCTACAGCCTGAGAAAAGCCTTCTTCAGTAAAAGGCGCTGCAAAGGAACCGTCAGCTGTATATGTCATCTCTTGTAACGGCTCACCGGGAAGCTCAGACAGCCACATATGTTCGAGCTGGGACAACTTTTCGTCCGCTGATTCGTTCTCATCATTCACATGAGTGACCAGCCAAAGAGCCTGTTCTTCATGGTCATAGACGGCTATATCATCAAAGACAAGAAAATAGATATCAGGTGTCTCCAGGTCATCTAATGAGAGCATTTTAAAATTTTCAATGTAGCGTGCGTAATCATAGCTAAGAAAGCCGATTGCTCCCCCTTGAAAATCAGGCAGTTCTTCATCCGTTTCTGTTTCCAGCGTTTTAAACCAACTGTGGAAAGCGCGTAATGGGTCACCCTCTTTAAACAGTGTCTCATCCCCATGCTTAATGGTTGTAATTCCGTCTTTTCCCTTGACAGCCGCAATTGGATCAATACCGGCTATACTGTATCTGCCGCCTCTTGCACTTTCAAGAAGCACGTGCTGTTTTCTGGATTGTGAAAGTTTCTCATATTGTTGCAAGAATGAATCTTTTTGAAAAGGTACTTTTCTGCCTGCCGGTCTGCGTTGTGCCATTTATATCATTCCTCTGTTTTCTTTTTCTGCTTTTTTTATTGTAAAGCAATATCATGAGTGAAAAAAGTGAATTTCTCTTCCAAGGATAAGATTCGTTGCGGACACGGCATATTTGATGCACAAATAAAAAAACTCCCGGGCACCGGGAGTTTTTTCGAGCTTTTTAATCGAATTGATACAGCGGCGTACTCAAATAACGTTCGCCGTTACTCGGAATGATAGCCAATACTTTTTTGCCCTTTCCGAGTTTTTTCGCTACTTCAATAGCAGCATAAATGGCCGCACCTGATGAGATGCCTCCGAGAATTCCTTCTTCACGTGCAGCTCTGCGTGCATATTCAAATGCTTCTTCATTTTTCACAGGGAAAATTTCATCGTATACTTCAGTGTTTAAGATGTCGGGCACAAAGCCAGCTCCGATTCCCTGAATTTTGTGAGGGCCTGGTTTTCCTCCTGAAAGCACTGGGGAATCTGACGGTTCAACAGCGTAGATTTTGACGGAAGGATATGCTTCCTTCAGGACTTCACCCGCTCCTGTAATCGTTCCGCCTGTTCCGATTCCGGCTACAAATGCATCAAGCTGGTCATCACCGAATTGCTCAACGATTTCTTTACCTGTTGTTTGGCGGTGGATTTCAGGGTTCGATGGGTTGTTAAACTGCTGCGGCACGAAGTATCCGTGTTTTTCAGCAAGCTCTTCCGCTTTTTTAATAGCGCCTTTCATGCCTTCCGCACCCGGAGTCAGCACAAGCTCAGCACCATATGCGCGAAGAAGGTTGCGGCGCTCCATGCTCATTGTGTCAGGCATAACCAAAATCGCTTTTAAACCTTTAGCCGCAGCAACCATTGCAAGCCCGATTCCTGTATTTCCGCTTGTCGGTTCAATGATTGTATCGCCAGCTTTTAATTTCCCTTCTTTTTCAGCGGCTTCAATCATCGCTAAACCGATACGGTCTTTTACACTGCTTCCAGGGTTCATGTATTCAAGCTTCAAATATACATCCGCACTGTTTTCATCAACAAGGCGATTTAATTTAACGATTGGCGTATTCCCAATTAATTCAGTAATGGAGTTTGCTACACGTACCATTCTCGACACCTCAATTTCCGACTATTTGTATTGGTATTATGTATATAATCTATCAATTTCAAAATTTTTTGTCAATCATTTAGTACTTTTTTCCCCATAGAACCAAGACACGTCAGCTTCTTTCCAAAGCGATTTTACAGTTGCTTTATCACCTAATTGATCCATTGCGATCTGGCGTTTAATCTGATTCTTCACTTCATCATATGAGAATGTTCTCGCATTTAACTTTTCTTTCAGTTGAATAATTGCATAGCCGTTGTTTACCTTTATCGGTTCGTCTGACCATTCATCTTGTTTTAGTGTCTTTGCTTCTTCAATGTATGATGACGGAATGTTGTCTGATGCCTCGGTGACAAACCCTAAATCTCCCCCGTACGGTGATGTATACCTGTCTGTGGACCGTTCCGCCGCAACAGCTTCAAAGCTCGAGCCGCCTTCAAGCTCTTTTAAAACTTGTCTGGCTTCCTCTTCATCCTTTACAACAATATGCCGAATACGATACGAATCATCAAACTGATACAGTTCTTTATTTTGATTATAAAATGATTTCATTTCTGCCTTTGAAATATCAATATCCTTTGTTAATAATTCCTCAAGAAGAATATTATAGCGAATTTGGTCTTTCCACTCTTTTTCAGTTGTATGCTCGTCTTCGTAAAATGAATTATTCACCGCCTTAATCAGCAGAAATTCCCGATCAATTTCGCTTTTAGATACTTTGAGATTGTTCTTTTTGGCAAGCTGCTCTACCACTCGGACATTGATCATATCTTCAAGTGTTGATTTTCCGTATTCATCTTCCATTTCCTTCAGCCATTCTTCTCTTGTGACGCTTTTGCCTCCAATAGTAGCAATGGACTCGTCGGACGGGGAAGCACTGGCTTGAGATTTCGTCAGTGTATATGCCACTGCGATACAGCATACCAGCAGCGCGCCCCAAATGATTGTCCAGATTGTTCTTGATTTCAAATTTACTGTCAGCCCCTTTTCTTAAATTCAAAAAACCCGCTAAAGAGCTTAGCGGGTCGTTTGGTCTCGAAGCTCTTCCAGCTCTTCTTTTGTAAATAAGTACTTTTCATTACAAAAATGGCATACTGCTTCGGCTTGTCCATCTTCTTCTATCATATCTTGAATTTCTTTTTTGCCTAGTCCCAAAACGGCTGTTTCAAAACGCTCTTTTGAACAAGGGCAATGGAATTTAACAGGCATGGTTTCCAAAATCTCAGGCTTTTCTCCTAAGACTTCTTCCAAAATTTCTTCCGGTGCAAGCCCTTTTTGAATCAGTTTAGAAATAGGTTCTACTACAGATAGACGCTGCTCAATTTTTGTGATGGTTTCATCATCTGTTCCCGGAAGGAGCTGAAGAATGAAACCTCCTGCCGCCAAAATGGTGTTGTCTGGGTTAACAAGCACGCCGACACCTACAGAAGAAGGAACCTGCTCCGATGATACAAGATAGTACGTAAAATCTTCTCCCAGTTCTCCGGAAACGATTTCTACTTGCCCTGTGAAGAACTCGCGCAGGCCTAAATCTTTTACAACACTTAATGTTCCATCTGTTCCAACAGCTCGTCTGACATCCAGCTTGCCGTGTTCATTCAAGTCAAAATGAACATGCGGGTTTGAGACATATGCCCTGACTTCCCCTTTAGCATTCGCATCAGCAACAATCGCGCCGATTGGCCCGCCGCCTTCCACTTTCACTGTCAGCTTATCATCACCTTTCAGCATAGAACCAAGCATGAGTGAAGCTGTCATTGTACGGCCCAGTGCAGCGGATGCTGTCGGCCATGTATCATGCCGTCTCTGTCCTTCATTCACCATATCAGTCGTTTTTGCAGCATATGCGCGAACTTTCCCGTCATACGCCAGCGCTTTTACTAAATAATCCATTGCAAAACCTCCTATACACTTCCCACGCGGTTTCGTTCATAAATCAATTCCAGCCCTTTTAGGGTTAAGAATGGATCAACGATGTCTATACAATCTGATTCGTTTGCGATTAATGGCGCAAGACCGCCTGTCGCAATGACTTTCGGTTCTTGTTTTGCCTGCCATTTCATTCGTTTTACGATTCCTTCCACTTGGCCGACATAGCCAAATAAAATTCCTGATTGCATCGCGCTTACAGTGCTTTTTCCGATAATATTGTCAGGCCGGGCGATTTCAATACGCGGAAGCTTCGCCGCACGCGAGTACAGCGCCTCAGTCGAAATTGTAATTCCAGGCGCAATCGCTCCGCCCATATATTGTTTGTTTTCATCGATATAACAGTACGTTGTGGCTGTACCGAAATCAACAACAATCAAAGGATTGCCGTACAAGTGAATGGCCGCAACAGCATTTACGATTCTGTCAGCGCCTACTTCTTTCGGATTGTCGTACTTTATATTTAAACCAGTTTTCATACCAGGACCGACAATTTGCGGTTCGATATGAAAGTATTTTGTGCACATTCTCTCTAACGCAAACATAATTGGCGGCACAACTGAAGAAATAATAATGCCTTCTATTTGTTCAAACATGAGACCTGAATGATCAAATAAAGAGCGCAGAATCATCCCGAACTCATCTTCTGTTTTATGCCTGCTTGTTTCTATACGCCAGTGATATTCTAATTCACCATCATGATATACACCAAGTACAGTATTGGTGTTCCCCACATCAATAACAAGTAACAACCTCTATCACCACTTTTGAATAGTTTCTCTATCATTACTTTTACAAACATTCTACAATACCATACACGATCGGCGGCTCATTTGTAAACAAATCGATACCATAATTGGATGATTGAAAAGAGGGGCAGCAGAGGCGGGATTCACATAAAAAAACTGCCAGCGTCAGCCGGCAGTTTTTATCAGAAAGCGTTACTCTTTCGTATCGTCTTTCTTTTCTTCTTCTGTTTTTGACAGAATGTTTACTTTGACATCATCGTTCTTCTCATCATCAGAGAACTTACGCTCAGGCAATGTTCCGTGATCGACAAGGTGTTTGATTTGTTCAGCATCCAGTGTTTCAACTTCCAGAAGCGTCTGAGCAATCAATTCAAGCTTGTCACGATTTTCTGTCAGGATTGTTTTCGCACGCTCGTAACACTCTTTGATAATGCGCTGAATTTCCTGATCAATTTCGTAGGCAATTTGATCACTGTAGTTTTGTTCGTTGTTGAAATCACGGCCTAAGAATACCTGGCCACCCTGAGACTGTCCAAATTGCAGCGGTCCCAGTTTTTCTGACATACCGAATTCTGTAACCATTCGTCTTGCAATATTTGTCGCACGCTGGAAGTCATTGTGCGCTCCTGTGCTGACTTCGCCAAAGATAATTTCTTCAGCAACACGTCCGCCCAAGAGACCGACAATTTTATCAAGCAGCTCCGGCTTTGTCTGGAAGTAACGGTCTTCTCTTGGAAGCATAACTGCATAACCGCCAGCCTGGCCCCGAGGAACAATCGTTACTTTATGAACCATATCAGCCTCATCTAAAACGAGTCCGATAACGGTGTGTCCGCCTTCGTGATATGCCACGATATTGCGTTCTTTCTTGGAGATGACGCGGCTTTTCTTAGCTGGTCCGGCAATAACACGGTCCGTAGCTTCATCAATGTCGCGAGCATCGATTTTTTTCTTGTTTTGACGAGCCGCCACAAGAGCAGCTTCATTCAATAGGTTTTCTAAGTCAGCGCCTGAGAAACCAGGTGTTCTCATGGCAATCGATTTCAGGTTTACCGTTTCATCCAGCGGTTTGTTTCTCGCATGGACTTTCAATACAGCTTCACGTCCAATTACATCTGGGCGGTCCACTGTGATTTGACGGTCAAAACGTCCCGGACGAAGTAAGGCTGGGTCCAAGATGTCCGCACGGTTCGTTGCGGCAATGATGATAATTCCTTCATTGGCACTGAATCCGTCCATTTCAACAAGCAATTGGTTGAGCGTCTGTTCACGTTCATCGTGTCCGCCGCCGAGACCCGCTCCACGCTGGCGTCCGACTGCGTCAATTTCATCAATGAAGATCAAACAAGGCGCATTCTTTTTCGCGTTTTCGAACAAGTCACGCACACGGGAAGCACCGACACCTACAAACATTTCAACGAAATCAGATCCACTGATGCTGAAGAATGGCACACCGGCTTCACCGGCTGATGCTCTTGCAAGAAGTGTTTTACCGGTACCCGGAGGTCCGACTAAAAGCACACCTTTAGGGATTCTTGCGCCAAGCTCGGCAAACTTGCGGGGATCTTTCAGAAATTCAACAACTTCCACAAGTTCTTGTTTCTCCTCGTCTGCCCCTGCAACGTCTTTAAATTTGACGCGTTTCTTTTCCTCTGTATATAGCTTCGCCTTACTCTTACCAAAGTTCATGACACGGCTGCCGCCGCCTTGAGCTTGATTGAGCAGGAAGAAGAACAGAATAAAGATAATGACAAATGGGATGATGGTCGTCAGGAACGTCACCCATCCGCTTGTTTCTTGAGCGGGATCAACCTTTACATCTGTCTTTTTTATAGCATTAAAGATCTGGTCTGCTCCCTTTCCTTCAGGAACATGAGTCAAAAAGTATTGATCCTTGTCGTAATTTTTCAGCTGTCCTTTTACCTCATAAACACCTCTGACAGGCTGAACCGACACGCTATCAACTTTCCCGTCATCCAGGTTTTTGATGAACGTGCTGTACGACATATTTTCTGTTTTCGGATTTGAGGTCTGGAAGTAGCTCACAACCCCGATTACTACTAATAAAATAAGTAAATAAAAAATGGTATTACGGAAGACCCGATTCATTCCTTACCTCCTCCCACAGTAAGCACAACTATGTTCAATAGTACCATAGAAAATCATTCCAATACAACCAATAACCATCTCGGAAGCAGGCTGCCGATCAGCTTTCATAAACTGCCGGTTTTAACACTCCGATATAAGGCAGATTGCGATAGCGCTCAGCATAATCAAGTCCGTAACCCACTACAAACGCGTCAGGAACTTTAAAGCCGACGAAGTCTGCTTTAATGTCCGCTTTTCTTCCGCTTGGTTTATCCAAAAGGGTAACAATCTTAATTGATTTTGCTTTACGGTATCGGAAGAGCTCTACTAGATAACTTAAGGTTAACCCACTGTCGATGATATCTTCAATAATTAAGATGTCCCGGCCCTCTACAGATGTATCCAAATCTTTAATGATTTTTACTTCTCCAGATGAAACCGTAGATTTTCCGTAGCTTGATACATCCATGAAATCCATTTCCAAATATGTATCAATATGCTTGATAAGATCCGCCATAAAAGGAAGAGCTCCTTTTAACACACCGATTGCCAACGGAAATTTATCTTGATACTCGCTTGTTAAGTCTGCACCTAACTCTTTTACTTTCTCTTGTATCTCTTCCTCTGAGATCAGAACTGTTTCAATATCATGTTTCATCATGATTATGCTTGCCCCCTACACTTTTCATGCTGTCTATATTGTAATACAATGCGGTCACTGTTTGGAATCACAAGATCTTCAAAAATGGATTTTTTCAAGCCCGGTATCCAGATAATTTCACCGCTTGCATCCGTCACAACCGGCCAGTTGTCTCTTTCTTGCAGAGGCAATTTCTTATCAATAAATATATCCTTTACCTTTTTCGAGCCGTTCATCCCTTTTAGTTTTATCCGATCGCCAGCTTTTCTTGTCCGGATCGTCAAGGGAAATCTCACCTTATCTTGACTTGTAATAAAAACAGAATTCCCATGACCTTCAAGAGATTCCGCGTTACGCTTTGCCTCTATCAGAAATCCGTTTGGGAGCACTGCCGTCTCATCGGCAGCTCCGCTTAGTTGATATTCAAAGGGAACATTTTTGCACTGCCATTGTTCAAATGTAAACAAACATGTCTGATATGATTTGACCACCTTCAGTCCTTTCGGAAAGTCCAGTACTCCTGAAGGACCGCCCTTATCCGCCCAATCCAAAAACTGCTGAATATGATGAGCTGAAAAGGATGATGGAACGTTTTCATAAAGATAGTTTAATATTAGTTGAACTCCTCTTCTTTGTAAAGGCATCGGGAGGGCAAGCAATTGAGAGGAATTGATTTCAACTGATATTTTAGACTGGCTTGTGATTACTTTATTCATTTCTTCTTTCGTTAATGACTGTAAGAATTGCTCATCTTCAGTCAGTGCTTCGCTTACTTTCTGAAACCTTTTATGCACATCCGGTGATTCCTGTTTCAAAAAAGGGAGCACTGCTTTTCTGAATCTGTTTCTAGTGTAATCATCTTTGGCGTTGCTTTCGTCCGTCCGGTAGCTCAAAGCGTTTTCATGGCAATAATGAAGAATCTCTTCTTTTGTAATGGCTAGAAATGGTCTGATCATCTGTCCCGTTTCAAACCGTCTTACCGGCTGCATGCCGGCAAGTCCAGCTCCGAGTGTGCCTTTGGCCAGTCTCATAAGCATTGTTTCAACCTGATCATCTCCATGATGAGCAAGTGCAAGATAATCCGCTTGATGCTTGGACATCACTTCCTTAAAAAACTGATATCGGCAATCACGGGCAGCTGCCTGCTTGTTGAGACCGTTTTTCTCAGCATACGCAGTTACATTGATTTGAGCCGTTTCACATTTGATCTGTTCAGCCTCACAATACGCTTGGACAAAACGCATGTCTTCCTCAGATTGTGCCCCTCTGAACCGGTGGTCTACGTGAGCCGCAATCACATTGGCTGAACGGCCGTATAACGCATGAAGCGCGTGAAGGAGAGCCATCGAATCCGGACCGCCGGAAACGCCTACAATAATTGTCGCCCCTTTTAACGTAAGATTGTGTTTGATAAAAAAATCTTTGACACTGTTCACAATGTCCTCCTCACAATGAGCAGGTATTTTAAAGATATTCATATCCTATCACTTTCAATCCTTCCAAGCAAAGAAGAAGCATGGGTATTGCAGATTGCGGCTGTCAAATAAGGAAAAAGATAATGTAAGCGAAATAAAGCGCCAAAACACTGATTACGATAAGAGCGGTTTCGAATAACCCTCCGGACTTAGCGCCCTTCTTTTTAGGTGCATATCTCGTCTGTGTTACTTTTCCCTGGCGCATTTTTTGCTGTCTTTGTCTTGAGATAGATTGCGCCGAAGTTGGCGTTTTTCCAGCCTGTTTTCTTTGCGCTGCCTTTTTCCCTGCTGCGAGCATCTCTCTTTTCATCTCGTCAGCGGAATCATAATGGCCATTTAAAGCAGAAACAAGCACTTTTTTATACTTTTGCAGCACCGGGCTGCCTTCGATTAAAGATCGCAGCTGTTCCTTTGGCTGGCTTGTTTTTTTGAATTCCTTTTTATGTACACAGTTGATCATAATCATAGCAACCGCAAACAAGTCGTAAGAGGGCTCTGCTTTTCTTGTCCCATACCCCCAATATCCTCTGTCGTAAAACTCGGTATACTCTTTTATCGCTCGGCCCTCCTTGGTTGTTCCGCCTACATCTATGCAGCGGATTCTGGCCGGCGGACCGGTGACAATCAGATTATCCGGCTTAAGGTCACCGAATATCCACCCTTGCTGATGAAGCACGGATAAGCTGGTTAACAGCTGAATCATCAAGACCGGAATCCATTCTGCTCCTTTGTCACTGACGAACTGTAAAAGCAGCGGGCCTTTTATGTATTCCATTGCATAAAATGAAACCTTTGTATTAGCACTGGGAATAAAGGCATCATCAGTGTCAAAAAAAGAAGGCCCCATCGTTACGGACTGGGCCTTTGAAAAAGATTTTAAGACATTCACTTCAGAAGTAATAGACAGGCTGTCATCACTTACCTTTAAGGCAACATGTCCATCTGATGCTTCTGCCAAATACACAATTCCATTGGCCCCTTTTCCAAGCTGTTTACGCAGTGTGTAAGTATTTCCATTCCACTTGCCCTTTACTCTCGTTCCCGGCTTGAGGCTACATGCCAAACTCGTCAAAGTGTCGTTCATCATCTGCCAGCATGCTCCTTCTTGAGCGGATTTTTTCGAATTGCTGTGTCGCTTCACGAATCGCCGGACCTGTCGGCGTGATGCCGCCTGTCGATAGCTTCGCAAAGAGTGTGGAAAGAGATTGCAGCTTTGGTGTCCAATTTAGCACAAGCTCGACCTCTTGTTTTTTCCCGGGAAATATACACATCGCAAATTCGTTATTCCCTATTCGGGAGTTAAGACTCACGGACAAGTCAATCAGTGCTTCTTTCACTGTAGGCAGCTTTGGCGCCATACTTGCGCTTGTATCAACGAGAACCAAAACCTGAAGATGCACCGTTTCTCCCAGTTCATCTACCACTTCCATGACTTCGCCGCGTTTTTCCGGAGAAAGCTCCTCTATTTCCACATTCTTCCCAAGGATTTGCTTCAGTTCTTGATTCACCACCCCTTGCAAGGTTTGCGTCATTGCTTTTTTTGTTACCATTTGAACCGTTTGCGAAAGCTGTGATGCGTAAACGACCTGATGCACGCCGCCTCCAGCAAGCGCAATCCCTTCGACTTCTTTCATAGCCTCGTGGTCAATTTTGTTTTCTTCCATTATACCTATGACATTTACTGTAATCCCTTGCTCTTTAGCAAACGCAGCCATAGCAAGCGGATCTTCACCATGATTTGAGCAGCCATCCGTTATCAGCAGAATTTGATTCAAACGTCCGTTGTTCACATTCATTCCTCCTGGAGAATACGATGATTCTCAGATTCATATAGTTCCATCTTCGCCAGAAGAAAATTGATTTATACGGAAGCGTTATGAAATTTCTTGTTTGCTTTGAAAGATGGCCGGAACGGGAATAGACGCCCACTTTGGTGTATTGTGATCAATTCGGACGACAACAACCGTCATATCATCATCAATTTGGCCTGATCTTGTGCGAATCACTTCCTCCATGAGTAAGTCAGCAATTTCCTGCGGATCATCTGTTTTTAACCCTTTCATTTTGCGCTTCATCCATAAATCATGATTTTCCACGTGTTTAGGACCTTCGAAAATACCGTCACTCATCATGATCAGGAGGTCTCCCGCCTTCAGCTGCTCACTCACAACCTCAACGTCGAATTCGTTAATAATGCCGATTGGCAGATTGCTCGCTTGGACTTTCATCACCTGCTCCCCCCGTTTGATAAAGCTCGGTGTTGATCCAACCTTTAAAAACTTACAGCTCGCATCCTGAAGGTCGATAATAGAAAGATCGAGTGTGGAATAAATTTCATCCGTTGTCCGCAGAGACAGTATGCTGTTGATCGTTTTAATCGCTATTTTTTCATCAATTCCTGATTCAAGGATCTTTTCAAGAAGCTTAATCGTTTCATTGCTTTCAAAGTGAGCCCTCGCGCCATTGCCCATGCCGTCGCTGATAGCAGCTGCATATTTTCTTGCGCCCAGCTCCATCATGCTGTAGCTGTCGCCGGAGACAAGGCCGCCGCCCTTCGCTGCATGAGCCGCACCCGTAGACACCCTGTACGATTTTGTTGATCCAAACGCGACATGGCTGTATCCATTTGGATGCGGAGAATGCTGCTCGGCTTTCACAAGAACTTGCTCTTCTAAAATGTCAGAAAGCATAGGCGCTATGATTTTTTCACTTTCTCCATGCCCGCTGAATGGGATTGTCATTTCAATATCAATGTTTCCCTGTTCAAGGCTGTAAATCTCCACCTGCTGAATCTCTATTCCAAAATGCTGAAGAGCCTCAATAATTTGTTCTTCTTGGATAAAGTGCTGCTCCCTCTCCCTTTTTATTTCCCGAGAAAAGTCTGCCATGACCTCTGAAACACCTAAGAGCTGTTCAGCCACAAGCCGCCTGCTGTCCTGCACTTTTTTCTTAAGGGTTAAATGCGCATGATGATAGGCAAGTTCATCCTCTATCAACTCTTCAACCTGACGCGATTTAGAGCAATACTGGTGAAACTCTTTTTTCAGCCTTCGGTTTGAAGCATACTCTTTTTCCTCTGTTTCAAGCATAACTTGTTTCATTAAATCATATGTTTTATCAAAGTTCTGAACCCAGCACCTGTTTTTCTTGTAGCACGTTTGACAGGAATGCTCCGTAATTTTGCTTAAAAACAGATCGACCTCGCTGTCATCTGTTTGTTCGTCAGACGCTTGATAAAAGGTTGCAAAGCTTTCTGACAATGCATGAAATACATTGGAGAACTGATCCACCTTTTGAGCAGTGACATCTCTGATTTTTCTCGCGTATTGCTGCTGCTCCTGAAGATGTTCCACAGTGCCCGGAATATATCTCGCCACTTTTCTTGTAATGGACTGAGGCGTAAGCAGAAACAGGCCGACTGCTATCAATGACTCATAGAGCGTTGTCATCAGACCGGCAGAGCCTTCTCCATATAAAGAAATAAGAAGCGATCCGATAATCAGCCCGATTGCCGCACCTGCTTTTTTTCCTTCTTTCAGCAAACCGCCTAATAAGCCCGAAAAAGCGAGCAGACTCATTTGATAGAGATTTCCGATATTGGCTAAGCCAAGAATCAGGCCTGTCACGACACCTACTGTACACCCAATGCTTGCACCGCCAATGAAGGAAAAGCTTAATACAACATAACGGGCCAGGATATGTTCTGCCTGCATCCCTTGATAGGACAAGCCTGCAAGTCCAGTCAGCACCGAAGCAATCAGAATCATAAAGCAAATGATTTCTTCTATTTTTAAGGATTGTTTTACTTTCTTCACTGTAAAAATCGGAAGGCTTTGGAGGAAAATCAGCGTTAAAATAAAGGACAGCCCCGCTTCTACAACAGCCATCACATAATCATAGGTTGTAAATGCGCCATTCTGAGCGTAAACAAAACCCGCTCTTGCCGCCGCCATGGAGAAGAACACGACAATCGGAAGGGCTTTCACACGATCATCTGTGATGAAGGATGCTACTTTAGAAAACACGAAGAATGCAAGCAACGCCGCTAATATGAGTAATGAGTGCTTCGGAGAAATTGTCATTGCACCTGCAAGCACAGCCAGCACTGCATACAGCGCCTTGTCTCTTCTGATCAGAAGCATTGCCCCAAAGAAAGGAAGGGCGAAAGGAAGGACCTCGGATAATATGAAAGCTCGTCCAAGCAAAAACCCAATGACGACATAAATGAATCCTTTATAGAAAAACAGTGAATGCAAATGATGAGTCACCAGCTTCGCTCCCCTGTTAAAAAACGATTGGAGTTTTTCAAAAGCTTGTCCCGCCATTGGCCCGTTCACTCTTCTTTCTGCTTTTTCCATTTCTCTCATCTCCCACCTGTTATATTCGTTGCCTGTCATTATAGCGAAAGCACAGATAGGATTTTGTCAAAAGAAGGTAAGTATACCAAAGAAGTCTTCGACGGTTTCTGCCCTGAAATTCGTTTATGCGGAGAATTTCCAGAAAGATGTCTAAAAATGAAAAAAATCGGCTTCTGTAATAGAAACCGATTTTTCAGTATGACCCGTACGGGATTCGAACCCGTGTTACCGCCGTGAAAGGGCGGTGTCTTAACCGCTTGACCAACGGGCCTAACAAATATGGTAGCGGCGGAGGGGATCGAACCCCCGACCTCACGGGTATGAACCGTACGCTCTAGCCAGCTGAGCTACACCGCCATATTGTTTTGTGCTTCTAAGCACAAGTTATATAATACAAAGGTTTGTCCTTTTCGTCAACAGAAACTTTAATGTTATAATTTTCTGACTCTTACCTTGAGAGAGCATATAAAAAAAGCACCCGTTGGGACGAACGGATGCTTCATTTATTTATAGAAAGCAGCAAGTTATCCTCTTCTTGCTCCGCGCCCTCCACGTTTTGATTCCGTATTGCGTTTTAAAGATGACAAGCGATCTTCGCTATCTTTTAAAAACTTGTTCATTTTCTGTTCAAAAGATTCTTTCGGACGGAAATCATTTCTAGGTCTGGCTTGCGGACGGTCTTTAGCTTTTTTAATAGATAAACCAATTTTCCCGTCTTTTTCAACGTTGATGACTTTCACTTCAACTTGGTCGCCGACTTTTAAGTGATCATTAATGTCTTTAACATAATTATCGGCTACCTCACTGATATGAACGAGACCGGTTGAGCCTCCAGGCAATTCAACAAATGCTCCAAAATTTGTAATACCTGTAATTTTCCCTTGCAACTTGCTGCCCACTTCAATCGACATAAAAAAAGTGCTCCTCCTTAGGCTTATAAAAAGATCGTTTGCTTAATTATACCTAAATAAAAATTTAAGTGTCAACAAGGCTACTTGTTCTTCTTCTCCACATTAAAGATTATTTCACCGTCTCCAGACATGAATAAGTCTCTTCTGGCAAGCTCTGTGACGTAATCTTCATCTTTTAATTTGGATATTTCTTCTTTTAAATCCGTTTGCTTTGTCTTTAAATTCTTTAGTTCTTTTTCAAGCTGTTCTTTCTTTTCTTCTTTTGCACTAAGGGAAGATGTTTGGCTCCATACAGAGCTTGCCAGTACAATTGCCGTCAGAAATACGAGGGCGCCGAATACAGTCAACCGTCTGTACAGCCCTTTTCTTCTTCTTTTCTTCAGCTGATTTTGCCGCTCTACTTTTTCTTTATAGTCGTTTTGTATTTCAGTTATCGTTCGTTCCCTGGAAAAATTCAAATCAGACGGTCCTCCTTTCATCTCTTCAAAAAACGTGTAATGGTCGTTCTTATGGTTACCAATAGTTTCTGCTTCTTTTTTAGAAATCCTGCACCTTTTTGAAAATATCGTCTGAAAGTTAGACGCAGTTTTTCAGGAAGAAGTTTCATACATTGTTTAACGATAAAGCGGATCGGAAAACACAGAACCATGACTATTTTATATAGACATAACATGAGAAAACCGATCAGGCGGTATGTTCTCTGAAAAAGAAACGTGACCAGCCAGATGATGACTCCGCATGTCCACACAATAGGACGAAATAACACGTGCTGAATGAGCTTTTTTAAGAATTGATAAACAGAAACAACAAGATAAATGACGAATTTCAGTATTTTTATATAGATTCGTTTGCAAAGGCTTTGATACGTCGCAACGCCCAGCAGAACCGCCAAAAAAATGTACAGCCTGAATTCTCCCTCATTTACATGAAGCAAGACATAAAAGAAGAGCAGCCCCTGCAAAATCCAGAAAAGAATATCATGAATAAATAAAAGCCATCTGGCTGTTCTGGCACGAATGACAAAGAGCCTGTACGTATCAAGCGACGCGCCAAGCCAGAGGCCCATACCGGACATCGCCAGCATTGTATAGAATTGTGTCGTCAGCGTCATTTAAACAACTTGCTAAAAAACCCTTTAGCTTTATCCCCTTGTTGCTCGTCTAAATACACTAAATCAAATACCCTGCCTTTGATCGAAACAATCCCTTTTTCTACATCAAGATTTTTCATTTGAAGGTTTTCGCCTCTGACTGAGAGCATTCCCATCACTGTTTCCAGCAGGAATTCTTCGTTATCAAAGCTTTCAACTTGCTTAACCCCAGAAATATCTAAATGTTTCCGGCCTTTCATTGTCACATCGTGCTGTTCCGGAACAGAAGAAGAACCTTTTTGTTCATAATATGAATTCATCTATTCAGCCCCCATATCCTCGATACTTTTAGCATTATTACTGCATTGTATGAGGCGGGGGATTCTTTTAGAACAAGCCTATTCGCCGAGTTTTTCTTCCTTTAGCACCGTATACATGTTTGCGGCTTCTTCTTTTTTCGTCGTGTCTTTGAGCTCATTCACTTGTACCGTTACAAGCTTTTGGCCGAAGCGGACCGTTAATTCATCTCCAGGTTTTACGTCTGAGCTTGCTTTAGCCTGATTTCCGTTAATGGAGATTCTGCCTTGATCAGCTACTTCCTTCGCTAGTGTACGTCGTTTAATCAGCCGTGATACCTTTAAAAATTTATCTAATCTCATATTATGATCTCCTCTCAGTTTCTTTTGCTTCATTCCACAGATTGTCCATGTCCTCAAGAGACATATTAGCCAGCTCGATTCCCTTTTCCTTCGCTGTTTGCTCAATATAAGAGAAACGTTTCCGGAATTTATCGTTTGTCATCGCCAATGCTTCCTCCGGTTCTATTTTGTAGAAGCGGGCTACATTTACCAAGGCGAAGAGAACGTCGCCAAATTCGGCCTTCAGATTGTGTTCATGAGGGTCTTCAGAAACCTCCGAAGAAAATTCCTCCATCTCCTCATTCACCTTTTCCCAAATATCACTTACATCTTCCCAGTCAAAACCGACTTTTGCCGCTTTTTTCTGAAGTTTAGCAGCTTTAGAAAGAGCAGGAAGGGTTTTCGGGACGTTGTCTAACAAGGATTCTTCAGATGTATGTTTTTCGGCTTTTTTAATATCTTCCCAATTTGCCAAAACATCGTTTTCATCCTGAACCTTAACATCTTTAAACACATGGGGATGTCTTCGGACCATTTTTTCACTGATCCCTTTAATCACATCATCTATTGTGAAATAACCATCATCTTCACCGATTTGCGCGTGAAGCAGGACCTGAAGCAAAACGTCGCCAAGCTCTTCGATCATATGGTCTGTGTCTTCTTCGTCAATTGCTTCGAGAAGTTCATAACACTCTTCAATCATGTATTGTTTTAATGACTGATGAGTCTGCTTTTTATCCCACGGACAGCCGTTAGGCCCGCGAAGCTCTCTGATGATGCGCCGAAACGCGGAGAACTCCCGGTACAGCAGCTTCTCTTCTTTAATCGGCGGAATATACACACTTGTTAAGTTATTCATGGCGACATTACGGTCTAATTCATATAAAGGCACTCTCCGAATATCCTCATCGCGGCTTCCGGCTGCCGTTACAATCACAACTTCATAATCATCCGGCAGCTTCTCCATTAATGTCAGCTTCACTTCGGATGCAGTCATTTGGTCGTAAACCTGACAAATGATCAGGTGATGTCTGAGCTCAAGCTCATCCGCGCTTAATGTGCCGGCATCCACAAATTGAAAGCCTTCAATGGGATCAATTTGCAAGGCATTAAAAGTGGCATCAAGAAAACTTTGCCCTCCCGCGACTTTCACCTGAATGTTTTTTTCTTCCTGCCGCTCCGTCAGCAGCTGTACTGTTTTTTCTGCTACAAATGGATGCCCCGGAACCGCATAAACAACGTCCTGATGCTTCGCTTCTCCAAAGAGAATGTCAGCAATTTCTTCATATACAGCATCAAACTGGTCGTGCTTCTCATATATATCATCAAAATAACGAATGTTCTTCGTTTCGCTTTCTAGCTCCTGAATTAAAGGATGGTCTTTTGTTCTGACAAACAGAGTGTCCGCCTTTGTCAGCAGCTTATGTATGCCAATTGTCAACTGGTCCATGTCTCCGGCGCCAAGTCCGACGACTGTAATGTTACCTGCCATTTTGTTCTCTCCTTCTTGTGAGTTTGCTTAACTTGCTGCCAAAAGGCACACTGTTGAGCTCTTCATCCGTAAATATTCCCAATTTCATCATACAATAAATAAACACCGCGCCTCCAATGGCGACAGCAGAAACACTTTCAACCGCCGCATATCCTCTTCCTTCCGCATCAAACAGAAAAGACCAAAGGCGTAAATAAGCAAGCAAGACAGCCGACATCAATAAAGCGGACCCAATAATCGGAAGCATAACGCCTCTCAGCTTGTCCAGCCATTCTTTTTGCCGCAGGCGATATAAATTAAGGCCGGCGACAGCCGCAAAGGTAGCCGCTGTCGCAAATGAAGCCCCTTCAATTCCATAACGCGGAACCAAAAAGGTATTTAACACCCATTTCACAGCCACGCCTGCGCCTACAGCTATTGCAGGAAACACCGTGTTTCCCGTTCCCTGTAAGACAGCAGCAGCCGTGACCGCCAAGGACGCAAACAAAATGGAGCAGCTAAATATCTGTAACGCAGCTGTTCCTTCACCATTTTGAAACAGCATAATGTTGACCGGTTCGAGGATGCAGATGAGACCAGCAGACGCCGCAACGCCAATCGCAAGACACAGCTTTAAGGAAGACGTCACTCTTTGTTTCATCACCAGCACTTGATTGTCCTTTACCGCCCTTGAAATCAACGGTACGAGTGAGGTCCCGATGCTCATTGCGAAAACAGAACCGAGCTGCAAAAGAGGCTGCCCCCGGTCATAAATTCCTTTCAGCCGCTTTGCTTCTTCACTCACCTCACCGCCAGACAGCAAAGAATATAAATTCAGCGCATCGACAAGCTGAATAAACAAAAGCAGCAGGCTGCTGACACAGATCGTTACTGAATATAAAAGCAGTTTCTTAATTAATTGATTTGTTGTAATGTGATTTTCTTTTTCTATTTCCGCTTTTTCCGGCTTTTTCGCTTTGAACCAAAAAAAGACAAGGATGATAAGCGCAATCAAACTTCCGGCAAGAGAACCAGAAGCAGCTGCCGCTCCCGCAGTATAAAGCGATGCACCCTTTTTGATGAGCCAAAAAGATAACCCTAAAAGCACCGCTACCCGCAAAAACTGTTCCATGATTTGCGATAAAGCGGATGGCAGCATATTGTGCCTCCCTTGAAAAACGCCTCTGAGCAGCGCGACAAATGGAAACAGAAGAAACGCATAGGCAGTTACTTGAATTAACTGGGCGAGATGCGAATCACCCATAAACAGAGCGATCGGAACAGCTCCCATATATAAACACAGAAATAAAAAAACACCTATTACCGATAAAACCAGCGCTGAAATTTTCATTATGGTGTTATGGCTTTTTTCACTATAATCATTCATCAGTTTAGAAATAATCACCGGAAATCCTGATGTTGAAAGCATGACGGCAATGCCAAGAAAAGGGTATACCTGCTGATATATATAAAATCCAACATCGCCGACAATGTTTTGAAATGGGACTCTGTAAACGGCGCTTAATATTTTTGAAATAACGCCTGCCAGAATTAAAACAAAAGCCCCCTGCCACATCCAATGCCGTTTGACGCGTATTGAATCATCCATCCAAAAGCTCCTTCCCAACGTCAGGGGCCATGCAGAGTGTGCAATGACCTTGGTACAAATAAAAACGAGGTTATTATACCATATCCCAACCCTTGGAATCCTTTTTCCCCTGCACAAAAAAGAACAGCGTCCCAAGGAGAGCTGTTCTTTCTATACCTATTTTGATAATTGTAATAAGACCTACTGTTCCATTTGACGAGCCAAAAACCCAGCTGCTGTTTCAACGGCTTTATGCTCTACTTCGCCCATCGTCTGATCCTTTGAAAAAATCACGACTGCACCTATCGGGTCTCCATTCGCCACAATCGGGCCGACAGTATACGAACTCATATCTTCATCGATGCCATTCACAAGCTGCACGGATTTTGCATCGCTCTCAAGCACGGAACTTCTCTGATCCATTGTTCTTTCCAGCATTTCGCTGATCGGCTTGTTTAAGTAGTCTTTTTTGGAACTTCCGGAGACAGCAATGTAGACATCACGGTCACAGATAAGCACTGAATGGCCAAGACTGTCATAAAGCGCGTCTGCATACTCCTTTGCGAAGTCTCCAAGTTCACTTATCGGAGAGTATTTTTTCAAAATAACTTCTCCGTCACGATCTACAAAAATCTCAAGCGGATCGCCTTCCCTGATTCTCAGCGTTCTGCGAATTTCTTTAGGAATCACGACCCGTCCTAAGTCATCAATACGACGTACGATACCGGTTGCTTTCATCTCTGGTGCCTCTCTTTCATTTGATGGTTATACAATGTGGGAAAGACCTAAAGCAGTTACTTTATGTACCTTCCGCCTCGCTTGAAATTAGTATCCGTCACATCAAATGTAATATACACCAGAGAGTAACAAAATTTACGTTGATGAAATGGTTTGTTTTTTCACATCTTTAAGGCCCTTCAGCATGCCCAGCACGGTTTCAAGCCATTCATCCGCAGTCTTGCCTTTCGTTTGAACGGAAATTTTGAGTTTTTTCCCTTCCATTCCCAGTCCGATTTGTCTGCCGTATTTGTTGCCAAGCTCAAACAGTTTCTGGCCGTCAATATCAGCACTAGCCTCTTCAGAAATGGTCAGCCTGACTGCATCTTTATCTTGCTTAATCAATTCGACCCGTTCATTTTTCGCATAAACCTTCATTTCAGCTACGGTAAACAAGTATTCAACTTCTTTTGGATAATTTCCAAACCTGTCAATCATCTCATCTTGAAGTTCATTTTTCTCTTCAATTGAAGCCACAGATCTGAAACGTTTATACATATCAATTTTCTGTTTGCCGTCTTGAATGTAAGTTTCCGGAATGTACGCATCAAGCTCAAGATCAATTTCTGTTTCAAAATGCTCCGTTTTCGCTGTATCGCCTTTCCGCTCTTCTATGGCCTCTTTTAGCATTTGCGAATAAAGGTCAAATCCGACCGAATCGATAAAGCCGTGCTGCTGAGCGCCAAGGAGGTTTCCGGCTCCGCGAATCGTTAAGTCGCGCATGGCGATTTTAAAACCCGATCCCAGCTCCGTAAATTCTTTAATCGCCTGCAGTCTTTTTTCAGCTACTTCAGTAAGCACTTTATCCCGGCGATACGTGAAATACGCATACGCTACACGGTTAGAACGGCCGACACGTCCACGCAGCTGATAAAGCTGGGAAAGACCCATCTTGTCGGCGTCAAACACGATCAGCGTATTCACGTTTGGAATATCTACACCCGTTTCAATGATTGTTGTGCTGACGAGAACGTCTGATTCCCCTTCCAGGAAACTCAGCATGACAGCTTCTAATTCATTTTCTGTCATTTTCCCGTGGGCATACGCAACCTTCGCATCAGGGACAAGCATTGAAATCTCATCTGCTTTCCGTTCGATATCCTCTACCCTGTTGTATAAGAAATAGACTTGGCCACCGCGCGCAAGCTCGCGCTCAATCGCCTCTCTGACAAGGGCACCATTGTATTCCACAACATACGTCTGTACAGGGAAGCGGTTTTCCGGCGGCGTCTCGATCACCGATAGATCCCTTACGCCAAGCATAGACATATGCAGCGTACGCGGAATCGGTGTCGCTGTTAATGTTAATACATCCACATTGGCTTTAATCTGTTTGATCTTTTCTTTATGGGTGACACCAAAACGCTGCTCCTCATCAATGATGAGCAGCCCTAAGTCTTTATAAACAACATCTTTTGATAACAGTCGGTGTGTCCCAATGACGATATCAACCGTTCCGTTTTTCAATCCTTTGATCGTTTCGTTTGCTTCTTTTCTTGTTCTGAATCGGCTAAGCAGGCCGATATTCATCGGGTAGTCCTGAAAGCGCTCTGTAATGGTCTCATAGTGCTGCTGAGCCAAAATGGTTGTCGGGACAAGCAGTGCGACCTGTTTTCCATCAGCGATTGCCTTAAACGCCGCACGGATGGCAACCTCTGTTTTCCCGTAGCCCACGTCTCCGCAAAGCAGGCGATCCATCGGCCGCTCTCTTTCCATGTCTTTTTTGATTTCGTGAATAGAGCGGAGCTGATCTTCCGTCTCTTGATAAGGGAACGCCGATTCAAACTCACGCTGCATTTCATGATCAGGGGAAAACGCGTAGCCCTTGCTCGCTTCCCTTTCGGCATACAGTTTAATTAAGTCATCCGCGATGTCTTGAACGGATGTTTCTACTTTTTTCTTAACCCGCTTCCATTCACTGCCGCCTAACTTATACAGCTTCGGTTCTTTTCCTTCTGATCCGACATACTTCTGTACCTGGTCAATTTGTTCAACCGGCACATAAAGCTTGTCGCTTCCCTGATAGTGAATGTTTAAATAGTCTTTGTGAATTCCATTGATCTCAAGGGTTTCGATCCCTAAATACTTTCCGATCCCGTGATTAATATGAACGACATAATCACCAATTTGAAGCTCGGAATAGCTCTTGATGCGCTCTGCATTCGTAAGCTTCTGTTTTCGAGGCTTCTTTTTCACGCGGTTTTTAAACAATTCTTCTTCAGTAATGACAGCAAGCTTCATTAACGGCAGCTCAAATCCTGATTGAAGCTCGCCTTCCATGATATAAACCTGTCCTTGAACAAGCGCCTTTTTGCTGTCAGTCATCGCCGCTTCGATTTCATAATCGGCCAAAACAGAAGACAGTCTTTCTGTACGTTCCTTATTTGCTCCCAAAAACACGACGGTGAAGTTTGATTTTTTAAACCGCTCCATTTCACCGGCAAGAACATTCATTTGCCCGTGGAAGCTCTGCATTTGTCTGCTGGATACATTCACGATATTTTGCGGGCTTGTATGCTGAACATGGCGTAAAAACAAAGAATAGTACAGCAAAGGCCGTTTTTGCTCAGCCACTATTTTTTGGAAGCTGAATGACAGACTGATGTCATGCAAAATCTTCCCTTCCTCCAGCAGGTTTGTGACAAACTCCGCTTCTTCCTTTTGAAGCTGCTCTTCCATTTCATGAATCCGGCTGACTTCGTCCAAAATAAGAAGCGTGTTATCAGGTGTATAATCTAGCAAACTAGCAGGTTTTTCATAAAAATATGAAAGGTACTTCACCAGTTCTTGATCTGTCTGGCCTTCAGATAAACGCTCTTTATCATGAGAAATATTCATATGCAGGATTTCTTTTTGCTTGTCGAGCTTTAATTTTTTCAAGCTGTCGGCAAGGCCTTTATCCATTTTCTCTATTGCACATGCTTTTTCTTCAGCTCTGATAATCAGTTCCTTTGCCGGACCGATACTGATAGAGGTCAAGGTTTCAATTGACCGCTGATCATCGGAGTTAAAGCTGCGGATGGAATCAACCTCGGTGTCGAATAATTCGATTCTGACCGGATGCTCAGAGGTCAGCGGATAAATGTCGATAATTCCGCCGCGAATACTGAATTCACCGGGTGCAGAAACCATATCAGACCGCTCGTATCCCACCTCTACCAGTCGGGATGCCAGCTGATCCGGTTCGATATCATGACCCACCTGAATGAGCATTTGGCTGTTTTTCCACACCTCTACCGGCGGCAGCATTCTTCTGACAGCCGCTACTGGAGCAACAACTATAGGCGTTTCTCCGTTTGTTAATCTATTAATGACATCTAAGCGCTGCGCCCGCAGTTCAGGGCTAGCCACCGCGATTTCTGATGATATGAGTTCATTGACGGGGTACAGAAGGACAGACCGATCCCCAAGAAGTGAAGTCAGATCATCCGTTACTTTCTGAGCTTGGTATAAATTATGGGTGATTAGAAAGATAGGCTTATTCGTTTCATTAGCCAGAGCAGAAGTAAAAACAGAACGCGCGGAACCTGAAAGACCCGCGAGCAGTTGTTCCTTCAGCCCCTCGTTTAAACCGTTGACGATGGATTTGAAGTCATCGCTTTCTTTAATAAAGGTTTGAATGTTGTCCATATGGCCCCTCCTCTCTGTTTTCTGTAAGAACAGAAAAACGCTTTGGTCTAGTGTCTACACCAAAGCTTTTTATTGAATAAATGTGTGATGTTCGTGGTAATGCGGATTTCGTTCAAGCGCCTCTTGGCAATCTTCACATATTGTAAGAACATGGACATCTCCATTGTCTTTATATGAAATCATATCGTTTCTTTCCTCGTTTGTTAAGTGCTCAAATCCAAGTGAGTTTGTCGATACCATGGAAGATTCCAGACTTCCAACTTTTACTCCGCAATGACGACAATAATAATGCAAAGCCATACAAGGGACCCTCCTGATGAAAAAGTCATTTTGGTGTAGTATGGACTTTGATGATGTATTTTATACCTTCGCGTTGAATTCGTTCATAACCTCTAAAAACGGTTTGCTGAGAGAAGCCTCACAAGCCTTAACGGACTTTCCAATCGCTTCATCAATTGCTGGTGTTTCATCATCTGTAAAAGCGCCTAAAACATAATCAACCACCTTCATCCCGTTCACTGGCCGCCCGATTCCGATGCGGATGCGATCAAACTCAGGCGTTCCGAGATGCTGGATCAGTGATTTGATGCCATTATGCCCGCCGGCACTGCCTTTCGTTCTTAGACGGATCTTGCCAGTCGGAAGATCAAGGTCATCGTAAATGACTTTTAAATCTTCGTTGTCTACATCATAATAATCCATTAAAGGCCGCAAACATTCTCCTGATAAATTCATATATGTAAGCGGTTTAACAAGTAGAACCTTTTTGCCGGAAACAAATCCGGTTCCGTATAATCCGTTAAATTTGCTCTGGTTCAGCTCAATATTCCATTCCTTCGAAAGCTGGTCTATTGCCATAAATCCGACATTATGCCTTGTATTTTCATAGTTCTTTCCCGGGTTTCCGAGGCCAGCAATTACAAGCATGGCAAATCCTCCCTTAGTCACATAAGCTCCCGCTCTAACACGGGCTATAATTCTTCTCATTCTAGCACAAAAGACGTAACCGCGGGAGGGTTACGCCTTAAGCTATTATTGATCTTCGTTTTCACCTTCAGGCTGAGCATTGGCAGTTTCCTCAGCGTCTGTTTCTGCAGCATCCTGCTGCTGCGGAGGAAGAATAGAAGCCACAACTTCATCTGATTCGTGATTAAAGGAGTAGTCACCGCCGGCAGGCAAGTCCTCAATCGTGAGTACATCATTTACATCAAGACCAGAAATGTCTGCCTCGATCGATTGCGGAATTGCTTTTGGCTTCGCCTTCACGGTTAGAGCGTAAAGCGGCTGTTGCAATACGCCTCCATTTTTCACTCCAATTGCTTCTCCGGTCAGATGAATCGGCACTTCCACTTCAATTTCTTCACTCATATTGACTACTTGGAAGTCAGCATGAGTGACCTCATTTTTCAGCGGATCCGTTTGCAGCTCTGTTACCATGACAGCGTGCTTCTCTCCGTTGACGTCGAGTGTAATGACTGTATTCTTGCCTTCATCCCTCAGTGTTTTGATAAGTTCCACACTGTCTAAGGATACCGGTTTGTTTGCCGTGTCTTTTCCATATATGATACCTGGAACATGTCCTGAAGTACGGATATCCCGAAGAGACGAACGGGTGAAACCTGTTCTTTCTTTTGCCGTTAACGTTGCCATATTCAGCACCATCCTATTATCGTTTTATTGTCCTATTAGAAACAATACCCAAAACGATAAAGGTTTAAACCTTTCAAAATCGGTTTAGCTGAACAGGTAGCTGACAGATTGCTGCTCATGAACGCGAATAATCGCTTCAGCCAGAAGCGGTCCGACTGAAAGCTGCTTAAACCGTTCAATTTTCTTTTCTTCAGGAAGCTTGATGCTGTTTGTCACAACAAGCTCTTTAATTGTTGAGTTATTAATCCGTTCAACAGCAGGTCCTGATAGAACCGGATGTGTACAGCATGCATAAACTTCTTTCGCACCGTTTTCAACGAGCGCATTAGCTGCAAGTGTAATGGTGCCGGCAGTATCAATGATATCATCGATAAGGATAGCGGTCTTCCCTTCGATATTACCTACAATATTCATGACTTCTGCCACATTCGGTCTCGGACGGCGCTTATCAATGATCGCAATCGGCGCTTTTAGTCTGTCAGCCAGTTTGCGGGCACGTGTCACACCGCCGTGGTCTGGTGAAACAATGACGATATCTTCAAGGTTTTTGCCTTCAAAATATTCTCCTAAAATCGGAACACCCATTAAGTGGTCAATCGGTATATCAAAGAATCCTTGAATTTGCGGTGCGTGCAGATCAAGCGCAATGACACGAGTCGCACCGGCAGTTTCAAGCAGGTTTGCGAAAAGCTTTGCTGTGATTGGCTCACGGGATCTAGCTTTTCTGTCTTGACGTGCATAACCGTAATAAGGAATAACAATGTTAATGGTTTTTGCAGAAGCGCGTTTCAACGCATCTACCATAATCAACAGTTCCATAATATGCTCGTTAACGGGGTCACTTGTAGACTGGATGATGTAACAGTCACATCCGCGAATACTTTCTTCGATATTAATTTGGACTTCCCCGTCACTAAATCTTGTGACAGAACACTTCCCTAATTGAACTCCAACTATATCTGCGATTTCTTTTGCAAGCTCTGGATTAGAATTCAAAGAAAAAATCTTTAAATTCTTATCTCCGTATTGATTAGACATGGATAAACCTCCGAATTTAGGATTATTTTTTATGAATATTTTTCACATAATCGTCTTTATTTACTTGTCTCGCTCTGGCAATAGCAAGTGCTTTTCCAGGTACATCTTCCGTAACAGTTGAGCCTGCCGCTACATAAGCGCCTTCTCCGACTGTGACAGGGGCAACCAAATTGGAGTTGCAGCCGATAAATGCGCCGTCTTCAATTTTCGTCAAATATTTATTCTTTCCATCATAATTGACAGTAATTGAACCGCAGCCCAAGTTGACGTCTGTGCCTACTTCAGCATCCCCGACATAGCTTAAATGAGAAGCCTTGCTTCGGTCTCCGAATTGCGTCTTTTTGATTTCAACAAAATTCCCGATCTTCACTTCATTCCCGATGACAGAATCAGGCCTGATGTGAGCAAAAGGTCCTATGTTTACATCATTCCCCACTTTACTGTTATTGACTACCGATTGTTTAATCACAGTACGGCTGCCAATTGAACTATTCATAATCTCAGTATGAGGGCCGATAATCGTATCTTCTCCGATTTGCACCTCACCTTTAATCACAGTTCCAGGATAAATCACAGTATCGCTTCCGATGACAGCTTCAGGAGAAATATACGTATTCATCGGGTCAATCAGCGTAACGCCATTTTGCATATGCCGTTTATTAATCCGCTCTTTCATAAACAATTCAGCCTGAGAAAGAGCAACTCTATCATTAACTCCGAGCGTTTCTTGGAAGTTACCAGTCTGGTAAGCGGCAACAGTTTCGCCTTCATTTTTGAGGATCTCTATCACATCCGGCAAATAATACTCGCCTTGAACATTATTGTTCGATACTTGGTCAATGGCCCGGAATAGAGCTTCATTATCAAAACAATACGTTCCAGTATTGATTTCAGTCACAAGACGTTCTTCCTCTGAAGCGTCCTTGTGCTCCACGATTTTTTGAACCGCTCCGCTCTCACCGCGAATGATTCGGCCGTATCCAGTCGGATCTTCTGCAACTGCAGTCAAGATCGTAGCTTTTGCTTCTTTTTGTGTATGTTCTTTCAGCATCGCTTCCATTGTCTCCGCTGTTAAAAGCGGCGTATCTCCGCAAATGACAATCGTTACACCTTTTTCGTCAGCAAGAAATGGCTGTGCCTGTTTTACAGCATGAGCAGTGCCAAGCTGTTCTGCTTGAAGCGCATACTCGCTTTTATCACCAAGCTGCTTTTTCACTTCTTCCGCACCATGTCCGACAATCGTGACAAGCTTCGTTAAAGATAACTTTAAGGCTTCGTCTACGACGTGCTCTACCATAGGCTTACCGCAAACTGGATGAAGGACTTTGTAAAGCTTTGATTTCATTCTCGTTCCTTGTCCAGCCGCTAAAACAACTGCAAACCGCTTATCCATTTAATGGCCTCCAATATCCCTTTTATCCATAGAAAAATATATCCTAAATATCAGTTGATTTCAAGGAGACTTCATGAAGTGCAAGAATTTTCTATGGGTGCATTTTAGTTTGAAAAATCAGAATTAAAAAAGGACTGCCGGAAAAAGGCTTGTCTCAGCCCTATCAGCAGTCCTTGCTTTTTGGTTATTTTTTAAGAAGCTCCAGCTTCTTCGAATTCTAATGCTTCAGTGTCACCCAGACGATGATACTCATTTAACACGGCATCTTGAATCTTTCCTCGCGTGCTTGAATTAATAGGATGAGCAATATCGCGGAACTCTCCATCAGGGGTGCGTTTACTCGGCATCGCAACGAAAAGACCATTGTTTCCATCAATCACACGAATATCATGAACAACAAATTCGTGATCCAGCGTGATGGATGCAATCGCTCTCATGCGACCATCGGTATTCACGCGGCGTAATCTTACGTCAGTAACTTCCACAGTAGTTCACCACCTTTTCCCTATATAAAAGCATTAGTTTATCAATTCCACGATTTTTTCTGAATTCCTGCTGTTTTTTAAAATATTTTTTGAAAAAATAGGATATAAATACACAATTAGGTCATAACGCTTTTATTTCAGGCATAAGGTAAATAAAAAAGTGATTCCGAGTTTACCCAGAATCACTTTTCTTATTATTTTACTAACGCAATCACTTCGATTTCGACTAATGCATCCTTTGGAAGTCTCGCAACTTCAACGCAAGATCTCGCCGGTTTGTGCGTGTCAAAATATTGTCCGTACACTTCGTTCACTTCCGCAAACTGTTCCATGTCCGCGATAAATACAGTTGCCTTTACAACGGTTTCAAAAGAAGCACCCGCTTCTTCCAACACCGCTTTTAAGTTGCTGAATACTTGATGCGTCTGCTCCTTAATATCACCGTTTACCATCTCGCCTGAAGGCGTCAAAGGAATTTGGCCTGAGCTGTAAAACATATTATTGACGATAATCCCTTGTGAGTAAGGTCCGATTGCCGCTGGGGCATGTTTTGTGTGGACTGCTTTTGTCATGATTCCGTCTCTCCATTCTTCAAAAGATTGTCTTTAAAAAAACGCAGAAAATTGCCATTCTGAATTTCAATGGACTTATCTTTCATGTTGATCGTTGAAAGAGTGAGAAGTGACATATATTCATCAACAAGACGTTCATCTACTCCTTCGGCTTCGACCAAGACGCCGATCCCCGCGACATTCGCATTAAACTCATCCAACAGGTTAATCATACCATTAATTGTGCCGCCTGCTTTCATAAAGTCATCAATAATGAGTACGTTTGAACCCGTTTTCATGCTTCTTTTTGCAAGTGACATTGTTTGAATGCGGTTTGAGGAGCCTGACACGTAATTAATGCTTACCGTGGAGCCCTCCGTTACCTTGTTATCCTTGCGCACAATGACGACAGGCACATTCAGATAACTTGCAGCTGCATACGCAAGGGGGATGCCTTTCGTGGCAACGGTCATAACAACGTCAATTTCGCGGTCCGCAAATACAGAAGCAAACAGCTTTCCAACCTTGGAGAGAACAGATGGCTTTCCTAAGATATCCGTTAAATACACATAACCGCCCGGAAGGATACGCTCAGGATTTGCCAATGACTGTCCAAGGGTCTGAACGAACTCTTCAGCTTCAGCCTGCTTCATTTTCGGAATATATTTGACACCTCCGGCAGCACCGGGAACAGTAAGCAAGGTACCAATCCCCTGCTGCTCAAAGGTTTGCTTTATAATTGTTAAATCTTCACTGATCGATGATTTTGCAGATTCATACCGCTCAGAAAAAAAGGTTAACGGTATTAACTCGTGCGGATGGGTTAACAAATAATTTGTTAAGTCCACCAATCTGCCGCTGCGACGAAACTTCATGAACTTACCCCCAAAATCCGAATATTTTAAGATCAATATAACTTAACATACGGATTTAATCAAGAGCGTTCTGTTCGCCGATCATTCTCACTGCATATACCTGATCGCAGAAGCCTCTTAACCCGTTATAAATCCTCTGTACCTTAGACTCATACTGAACCAGTCCAAACACAGTCGGACCGCTTCCGCTCATTAACACAGCATCTGCACCAAAGCGTTTCATCTGGTTTTTGATCATCGCGACTTCAGGATGCATATCAAGCGTTACAGACTCAAGCACATTGCCTAAACGGCTGCACATCTTTTGAAAGCTCTTTTCCTCAATCGCGTCAATCATACCGTTTACATCCGGGTGTTCCACCTCATCAAGCTTCAGCTGTCTGTAGACCTCGGCCGTGGAAACGCCGATTGTCGGCTTCGCCAAAATGACCCAGCAATGCGGAGGCGGGCTGATGTGTTTGATCTTTTCACCGCGTCCGGTAGCAAGCGCAGTTCCGCCATAGACGCAAAACGAGACGTCTGAGCCAATTTCCGCTCCCAGCTCCGCCAGCGTTTCTGCAGAAAGATTTAAATTCCACAGTCTGTTCAGTCCTCTGAGCGTTGCCGCCGCATCACTGCTTCCGCCAGCAAGGCCGGCAGCCACCGGGATCACCTTAGTGATCATAATGGAAACTCCCTTTTTCACGTTGTATCTGTCTTTGACGAGCTTGGCAGCCTGATAAGCTAAGTTTCTTTGGTCATCGGGCACAAAGCGGTTGTGGGATGAAACCCTCACTACATCTTCTGCCAGCTCCGTCAATTCAATCCGATCCGCTAAATCAATTGTCGTCATAATCATTTCGACTTCATGATAACCATCCGGGCGTTTTCGGGTAACGTCGAGTGACAGATTGATCTTGGCTGGCGCTTTTTCTAAAATACGCATAGCTTTCACCTACTTCTCCATCTAAACATAAGTATGAACATTGTATCACATTTGAAGTACGGGATGAACATATCCATATTGGAGCTATTATGTATTTCCATCCAAAATCAAAAACCGGGGAACCATACGTCCCCCGGGTCACATTCCTTATCGGTTATTCTGATTCTGAGCCATTTGCTGTTCGGCGATTTCAATTGCCCGTTTTACCATGTTACCGGCATCGCGGGCACGAATGCCGCCCCAACCTTCATTTTTTACAGTGTCGTAAAAACCAAGGTCCTTAGCCAGCTCATATTTAAACTCATCTGACATAACTCCACGACGTCTGCCCAAACGAAACAACCCCTTTTTTTAGAGATGATAACGATTCGTGCACGTCACGATAAAATGTGACCGTTTTTATCTTTTGTTTAATGACAGTGAAAATATCGAGAGAATTAATGGAAACCAAAAAAAGGCAAAACAAAAAGCAGTAAACAAAAAGTTCACTGCCCGTTAAAATGCTACTGAACTTGCCGCGTCATCATTAAATGTCAGCTCAACAGTCTCAGTCAAAATATCAGCATAACTGTATGAAACTCTTTCAAACGAGTTCTCGTCTTGATCTAGTTGTATCACAAAAACAGCAGGGTACGTCTCAGCTAAAATGCCCGAGCGCTCAATCGTTTTTCGGCGGCCACCGTTTGCTTTTAACGTCAGCCGTTTACCTAAATTTCCATCAAGCGACCTTTTAATATCGGACAACGTCTTCGCCATTGCATCCACCTCACTACATTTATTGTACAACACGAGCCCATTTTTGTCAAATAAAATTTAAATTATATCAACGTTAATAAGACGTTGTCAACAAAATTATTTTGACAAAATTCTATGATTCCTCAAATATTTTCCGCAAGTTTCGGTAAATTATGTATCATTATGCAAAATAAAAACCCCGAATAAATCATCTATCCGGGGTTAATTGGACTTATAAGGCATTCCGACCCTCAGTACTCCTCTTGTTTCAATGCCTCCAAGTCCTTTCTCTCTTGTCAGTGTATTCCGAAGCACTTCCCATACATTGATTCGTTCCATAAAAGGCGTAAAGCTGATTTTCGCTACGATATATACAGGATCAAGAGCGTGAATGTTTACTCTTGAAGGAGAACTCGCGAAATTCGCCCCCGCTCTTATTAGTGATTCAAAGTGGGATTGGCAAGCCCCCGCAAAAATAACAAGCTGATCTAAGTGAGGGATTTTTTTTCGGGCTTTATGAACTGTTTCGACAAAGTGTTTTGAATGTCTGTATGCGCTCAAATCATCAATGCCGCCCTTTTGCTTGGAGTATGCATCATGCCCGGTAATCACCAGGATGTCAGGTCGATATTTGTCGAGCAATTCTTCTATAGAAGCAGACATTTTCTTTTCGTGGCAATGAATGCCGTAAACCGGCACACCGATTTTTTTATAGACACTCAGGCATTTTTTTAAATACGCCTCATCACCATCCATATGAAGCACCTTGCCCGGCATATGAAAATAGTGCTCCTGATGCTGATACTGGCTTGTTGCATAGTACTCCTGTTTCTCTCTCAGCAGTTTATAATCCTGACGGAGCAACTCAAGTGATTCATTCATTCTGCTTTCATCTTTCTTTTTTCGCATCAGCTGCTCATCTTTTTGCACGGCCACCAAATCAGAAAAATACGCATCAGCAATCAGCCTGACTTCGTCACCATGCAAAATGGCGATTGAATTCCCTGTACTTGTTTGCTCTATCCCTATAATGCGAAACAAAACATCCATTTGATAGGATTTTCTGGCTACCATATCCCCTATTTGAAATTGCACGTTCCTCACTCCACACATAGACTAAGCCTCATCATGAAAGAAAGAGCCTTGAGAAAAGCGCCTTTTTTCGCTGAGTGCAAGTTTTTCTAATCATTGAATTTTAAGGTCCTTCTCTAGCCTATGTAGCGGCAGTCCATGTGGTGCGAAAACAAAAAGCCCTTTTAAAAAAGGGCTTTGTACAATCCGTTAGACAGCGCAGCGAACTCCTCAATAGACAAGGATTCACCTCGGCGCTTGCCGTCAATATTCGTTTCTTCCAGCACTTGCTCGATCGTTGGTTTTTTTGCTTTTCCATCAGGCAGATTGTTCACTAAGTTATTAAGCAATGTTTTACGGCGCTGAGCAAAACTCGCCTTAATTAACTGAAAGAAAAAGGCTTCGTTTTCTACATCCACTGCCGGGCCGTCGCGGCGAATCAGCCGAATGACTGCAGAATCTACATTAGGCTGAGGAACAAATACCGTTTTCGGAACGATCATCACCGTTTTGGCCTCTGTATAAAATTGCACAGCAATAGAAAGTGAACCGTATTCCTTAGATGAAGGATCAGCTGCCATACGTTCGGCCACTTCCTTTTGCAGCATAACAACAATCCCCTTCAGCGGAAGGTTTTCTTCAAGCAGCTTCATGATAATCGGCGTTGTCACATAATAAGGAAGGTTGGCTACAACCATCACCTCATCACAGTCCTTAAATTGCTCTTCAATGACCGATTTGACGTCAGCCTTAAGCACATCTTGATGAATGACAGTGACATTGTCATAAGGGGAGAGCGTGTCTTTAAGGATCGGCAATAAACGCTGATCAATTTCAAATGCCACGACCTTTTTCGCCCGCTTGGCAAGCTGTTCAGTCAAAGCCCCGATTCCCGGTCCGATTTCAATGACACCGGTTTTCTCTGTCACTTCGGCGTGGTCGACAATTCTGTCTAAAATGTTCGTATCGATTAAGAAATTCTGTCCCAAACTCTTTTTAAAAGAAAAACCGTATTTCTTCAGTATCTCTTTCGTTCTAATCGGTGTCGCAATATCTTTATTCATTCTGTTCCTCCCGCATGACGGTATCGAGCGCACTCATAAAATCACTTTTTTTAATTTGAAACATTTGCAGCCGTTTTTGAAGCTGTTTGCCATTTGTATATCCGATTTTCAGCAAATCACCAAGACGTTCACGGCGGCGCTTTGCTTCAGATCCGCCAATCAGCCCGGCGTGAATCAGGTCTTCCGCAGAAATTTCACTCGGCTGTGCTTCCATTTCTTCGTGAACGTTTTCTAAACATGCCCTGATGCTTTCAATCGATGCGTGCTCTACGCCAATTCCCCGTTTGTTCTTAGGTTTCGCAAGATGCTTTGGCAAAAATGCATGCTTACAGCCAGGTACAGCCTCGGAAATGGTTTTTCGTATTTTTTCTCCCGGAAAATCCGGATCCGTTAAGATAATGACTCCTCTGGTTTCCTGAGCCAAACGGATTTGTTCAATCACATGATCACCGATGGCTGAACCATTTGTTTCAATTGTATCTGCATCAACAGCCAATTTGATGCGGGCCGTATCGTCACGCCCCTCGACCACAATGATCTCTTTAATTTTCATTATTTCCTCCAAGACAAAATAAAAACTTTTGTATATTGATGAAACTTTTTCATATTTCGAGCGTCTAATAAGCAGAAAATACACTTCGTCTATTATAACGAAAAAAACAGAGGGCGCAAAACCCTCTGTATAGATAAGTATATATTAATTCAAGATTTTAATTTTAACTGTTTTATTTCCCCATCGGTAAGCCGATGATTTCTCAGGGAAAAAGACATCTATTTTATTGCCTTTAATCGCTGAGCCCGTATCAGCAGCAACGGCGTATCCATATCCTTCAACGTGGACTTTTGAGCCTAGCGGAATGACATTTGGATCTACTGCGATGACTTTTGCATTAGGATTATTTTTCAGATTAACGCCTGTAGCCGTATGTCCTGAACATCCGCTGCAGCTTGCCGTATAAGCCGTAGATGATACTGTCATGACTTTACCGGTTGATTCATTGCTCCGAGACACAACTGGTTTTGAAGCGCCAGAAGCACTGACCTTTTCAATCTTCGGACTGCTTTGCTTCGTGCCGATCGCAACCACTTTATCTTTGCTTTGCTCGGCTGTTTCTTCTTTTACAAGCTCTCTGGAAACTTCTTCGCCGTTTTCCTTTACGACTTCATAATGTTTTTTGAGCTTGCCTTCTTTTCCTTTTTGAACGACCTTTTCTTGCCCTTTTTCAAGAGAAGCGTCTTCTTGTTTTTTCACATCAAACGCTATTTTCTCTTCAACTACATCGGTGACCTTTTCGATACGAGTTATTGTAATATCAGCCTTTCCTTTCGTTAGCTTTTCGTCTAACGCAGGCTTGATTTTATCTTCGTCTTTTATGTTCATCTTTCGCTGTTTTAAAAAGTCAGCGACCGTAGTCGAAGTCGTCCAGATCTTCTTTTCTTTCCCTGCATCGTTCACAGTGACTTGGAACGCAGGTTCTATGTTAATTTTCATGTCTTTCGAAACTTCTGTATCTATTGCAGGATCAATTTGATCGTGTTCTTTCACATCAACATCTTGTTCGTCCAGTAATGCACCGACCGTTTTTGCTGTTGACCATAATGTCTTTTCTTCCCCGTTTAAAGTAAGCTTCACAGGTTTTGCAGCCTCATACACAACATTCATATCTGCTGTTATCTGTTTCTTTTTAGCAGGTGTGATCTTATCTTCGTCTCTTGTCTTTATATCGAGTGTTTCTAAAAGATCACCGACTGTTTTTGCATGTGTGCGTATATTTTTCTTTTTGCCGTTGATAGAAACTGAGACTGATTGTTTCGTCAGCTCATGAGCTGCGTACGCAGTCCCGCTTCCCGCCAGCAGCAAACAAGCAGCAACCAGAATGACTTTGCTTTTGCTAAGCTTTACGGAAAACAGCTTTTTCATTTTTTGTGTGATGAAAAACGCCTCCTTCTCCTCGGAGAGATTATATAGAGTATCTAAAAGGCTGTCAACCCTCCCTTCTCCTTCTCCTAAAAGCTCAGTGTCTTCTTCATTATCCTGAAACACACCGAGAAACGGAAGAAAGACTTGTCGACAAACCTATCCTATGAGGAGAAGAAAGCATGTAGAACTTTTATGGAAAAACGCCGGAACGGACAAGCTCTTACAAAACCCGCTAGCGTTTTTTGTCAGTTTATACGGAAAAGTCTTTTTGCATTTTCAGTCGTGATTGATGCAATTTCTTCAAAGGTTGTTCCTCTTAATTCAGCAATCTGCTCCGCCACATATTTTACATAGCTTGGCTCATTTCTTTTCCCTCGAAAAGGAGTTGGTGTAAGAAACGGACAGTCAGTTTCAATCAGCAGCCTATCATTCGGAATTTCCTTTACAACTTCCTTCGGTTTCTTCGCATTTTTGAAGGTGACAGGACCGCCAAATGACAAATAAAAATTCATCTTCATACATTCTCTTGCAACTTCGATACTGCCCGTAAAGCAATGCATGATGCCGCCGACTTCGTCTGCGCCTTCCTCTTTCAAAATGGTAACAACATCCTCTGTCGCATCACGGTTGTGAATAATAATAGGAAGATTGACCTCTTTCGCCAAGGCAATTTGTTTTCTGAATACTTCTTTTTGAACATCTTTAGGAGATTTATCCCAATGATAATCCAGGCCCATTTCTCCTATCGCTACCACTTTTTCATGAGCAGAAAGCTCTTTAATCCAAGCCAAATCTTCCTCTGTCATGTCAATAGCGTCAACTGGGTGCCAGCCGATGGCAGCATAAATAAAATCATATTCCTCAATCATTTCCATCGCCCGGGTAATGGTCGGCCGGTCAAAACCGACGACTACAATACGGTCCACTTTTTCAGTTTTCGCCCGCTCAATAACCTCTTCTAGATCTGTATTGTATTGTTCTGCATTTAAATGCGCATGTGTGTCAAATAACATAAATGAAAAACTCCTTTCTTGTCGAAACACAAAAGGTGTTCGACGAATTGTTACACGTGAAACACCTTTTGTTTATCATTATTTAATTCTTGTGCCTTTCGGTAAGGACTGATCGATGGATACGACTTTTAATACGCCGTCTGCTTCTCCTGCAAGGATCATTCCTTGAGAAAGCTCTCCTCTCAGCTTAACCGGTTTTAGATTTGTTACACATACGAGTTTTGTTCCAATAAGCTGCTCAGGCTTATAATGTTTTGCAATGCCGGATACGACTTGGCGTTTCTCAAAGCCTAGATCAAGCTGGAGCTTCAGTAAGCGGTCTGCTTTTTTCACTGGCTCTGCTTCGATGACCTCTGCCACACGAAGTTCGACATTCATGAACTGATCGATCGTAATTTCAGGTAAACGGTCTACCTCTTGCGGCTCTTCTTCTTTTTTCTCTTCTTTAGCTGGAGCTGAGCCTTGCATTTTCCCTTTGATGTACGCAATTTCTTCTTCTGCCTCTAAACGCGGGAATAACGGTTCGCCTTTTTCCACTTTTGTATCTTTAAGCTGGCCGAAAGCAGTAATGCTGTCCCAGGCTTTTAAAGCATCATCCGTGATGCCCAGCTGCTCAAACATTTTTACCGGTGTTTTTGTCAGGAACGGCTGAAGCAGTACGGCTGAAATACGCAATGATTCAGCAAGGTGATACATAACCGACTGCAGTTCTTTTTCTTTTTCAGGATCTTTGGCAAGAACCCATGGAGCCGTTTCGTCAATGTATTTATTAGTACGGCTGATCAACTGCCATAACGTTGAAAGAGCGACCGAGAACTCCATATTTTCCATTGCTTTTTCATATGATTTCACTGTTTCCTCAGCCACGGAAGAAAGCGTCTGGTCAAATTCCGTTACGGCACCTTTATAAGAACCGATTTGCCCGTCAAAATATTTATTGATCATAGCAACAGTACGATTCAAAAGGTTACCTAAATCATTCGCTAAGTCATAGTTAATCCGTTCAACAAAACCTTCCGGCGTGAAGACACCGTCAGATCCAAATGGCACTTCGCGAAGCAGGTAATAACGAAGCTCGTCTAAACCGTAGCGTTCGATGAGTGTGACTGGATCAACAACATTGCCTTTGGATTTCGACATTTTTCCGTCTTTCATCAAAAGCCAGCCATGCGCAAATACTTGCTTCGGCAGCGGAAGATCCAGAGCCATCAGCATAATCGGCCAATAAATGGTATGGAATCGCACAATTTCCTTACCAACTAAATGAACATCGGCAGGCCAATATTTTTGATATAGCTCATCATTTTCTGTATCATAACCGAGTGCTGTTAAATAGTTGAATAGTGCGTCGATCCAAACATACACAACATGTTTTGGATTTTCCGGCACCTTCACACCCCAGTCAAATGTGGTGCGTGAAACAGCTAAATCCTCAAGGCCGGGTTTGATGAAGTTGTTAATCATCTCGTTTTTACGTGACTCCGGCTGAATGAAGGTTGAGTTTTCTTCATAGAATTTTAAAAGACGGTCAGCATATTTCCCCATACGGAAGAAATAGGATTCCTCTTTGATCAATTCAACAGGGTGCCCGCTGTCAGGGCTTTTCCCGCCAATAACCTCACCCTTTTCATTTCGTTCAATATCCACAAGCTGAGTTTCCGTATAGAATGTTTCATCAGGGATACTGTACCAGCCCTCGTATTCATCAAGATAGATGTCCCCGTTATCAAGAAGCTTTTGAAACACCTTTTCTATGACGACTTTATGCCGTTTTTCAGTTGTGCGGATAAAGTCATCATTTGAGATTTCAAGCTGTTTCCACAGTTTCTGAATATCTGCCGCTGCGCGATCCACATACTCCTGAGGCGTAATGTTTTCCTGTTCAGCTTTTTGCTGAATCTTCTGCCCATGCTCGTCCGTTCCCGTTAAATAGCGAACATCAAAGCCTTTTAATCGTTTGTAGCGAGCCATTGCGTCACCCGCGACTGTCGTATACGCATGGCCGATATGTAATTTTCCGCTCGGATAATAAATCGGTGTTGTAATATAAAATGTATTGTTTTCTTGCGGCATCTTGAAACCTCCCAATCAGAATGTCAAAAAGCTCCCGCCCAAAGGACGAGAGCGGCGATAAGTGCAAATCATATATGATTACCTATTTTTATATTTATCCTTTATCTATGATACCATCTTAGCCTTTAAGATCAAGGATATATACGTATGCCCCTAAAAAGAATAATTAAAATTAAAAATGTTTAATGAAAATAAAAAAAGTCTGTTCATGTCGAATTTTGTCGTATATAATCTTACGGTATAAAAAACCTTGGTTCGAAAGTCTTGATTTAAAAGGATTTTTCATAGGATAATAGCTTTATTAGAAAATTATAAAATGCTGTTATTCCGGTATTTTCAAAGCCATTACTGACTATAAGAACTAAATCTTACAATCAATAGTAAACAAAAGGATTGACGATTATTGGAAACCTTGTTATGCTATGAAGGTAAGGATTTTGTCGAATAATGACGAAGAAAAATATAATTTAAACAATAATTATCTCTTGGGAGGAGAATGTTTATGAAATCTACTGGTATTGTGCGTAAAGTTGATGAATTAGGACGTGTAGTGATTCCTATCGAATTGCGTCGTACTCTTGGAATCGCAGAAAAAGATGCTCTTGAAATTTATGTTGATGATGAAAAAATCATCCTTAAAAAATATAAACCAAACATGACTTGCCAAGTAACTGGTGAAGTTTCTGACGATAACCTTAAACTTGCTGGCGGCAAATTGGTACTAAGCAAAGAAGGCGCTGAGCAAATCATCAGCGAAATCCAAAACCAGCTTCAAAACCTTAAATAATCATTTTTTACACAAAAAACGTTCTTGTTATGACACAAGAACGTTTTTTTTATTGCTGAATATGGTATGCATCATACATTTCACGTTTTGGGACGTTACGATCTACAGCCGCTTTTTTAATGGCTTCTTTTGATGTCGCTCCCTTTGAGATGTAATGCTCGATATGTTCTTTTGCAGATAGGTTCTCCCACCAATGTGTTTCTTCATCTGCTTCCTCAGCTTTATTGCCTTCGACCACAAGACAAAACTCACCGCGGATCTGATCCTCATTTGCCCAGTCTATCACTTCGGATATTGTTCCTCTTATAAACTCTTCATATTTCTTAGTAAGTTCACGCGTCACCGCAATGTCCCGATCTCCTAATATGTCTAACATCACAGACAGGGTTTCCTTCAATCGGTGAGGTGCTTCATAAAAAATAATCGTTTCTTGCCGTTTTTTGAGGACATCGAGTTCTTTCTTCTTTTCTTTTTTCTGCCTGTTGAGAAATCCGTAGAAAAAGAAAGGCTGCGGTACAATTCCTGAAGCGATCAGCGCTGTTAATGCGGCATTGGCCCCCGGCAGAGGAACAACATAACCGCCCATTTCCGTAAAGTCCTTGACGATTTCCGCTCCAGGATCAGAAATTGTCGGCAGTCCGGCGTCACTGACCAGCGCTATGTTTTTCCCGGACTTCAGCCATTCAATGATTTTGTGGCCGCTGCTTTCTTTATTGTGTTCGTGATAACTGACAAGCGGTGTTTCAATTTCATATACATGGCAAAGCTTTTTTGTTTGCCTCGTGTCTTCTGCAGCAATCGCATCCACTGATTTCAGCGTTTCGATCGCACGAAATGTCATATCCTCTAGATTTCCGATAGGTGTCGGAACCAAATAAAGAATCCCCATATCCGACTTTCCATTAAAGCTCATCTGGCGCCTTAACATATACAGCCTCCTTGCTGTTCCGTTTTTCTTCTATATAAAGCTCTTTTTTTCTGCGGGTCAGTTTTTTAAAGTAATATTCCGCCTGCATGGCTTCCCGCTTTGTTGCAAATGCCTCAGCAAAAATTAAATCAACCGGGCGTCTTGCTTTTGTATACTTTGCGCCCTTTCCATCGTTGTGAGTTTTCAGCCGTTTCTGCAGATCGTTGGTATACCCTGCATACCAGCTGTTATCTTTGCACTGTACAACATAAAAGAAATGGTTATTTGTCTCCATATAAAATGGTCCTGATTTCTTTTGTATATTCATTTTGTTCGTTATACACGAACAGCGGAGGAAGTACTTTCAAATCTGGACGCCCGCCTTTTATGCCTTCAACCAAAATGGTATTGGCTTCCTTCCCTTGTTTCGGATAGACAAACTGAACACGCTTCGGCTCAATTTGATAAGCCTTCATCAATTCAAAAATTTCGAGAAGCCGGCCCGGCCGATGAACGAGCGCTGCCTTTCCTCCTTGCTTTAGCAATTTACTGCTGACTGAAATGACATCTTCCAATGTACAGTGAATTTCATGTCTTGCGATACGGAGATGTTCATTCAAATTTTGTTCAGCCTGTTTCGGTGTTTTAAAATAAGGCGGGTTGCAGGTAACAACATCATATCTATTATGCCCCAGCTTTTCAGGCATGTTTTTCAGATCATCATGTATGATTTGAATTTGATCCTCCAGTTTGTTATATTCCACACTGCGGACAGCCATATCATGCAATCTTTCTTGAATTTCAACACCAAGGATATCTGCTTTTGACCTTGTACTCAGCAGCAGCGGCACAATGCCGTTGCCGGTGCACAAATCAACAATTTTTCCTTTTTGAATCGGAACATACGCAAATTTGGAGAGAAGCACAGCGTCCAATGAAAAAGCAAACACCGTTGGACTTTGTATGATCTTCATATCCTCTGCCAGCAAATAATCTAATCTTTCATCGTCATGTAATGAAACCATTTTCTTATCCTTTCCAGCACCTTTGAAAAAGGCTTCCGTCTGATGCGGAAGCCTTTTTCCTTATTTTTTATTTAAGAATGACAGGCAGAAAAGACAATCTTCTTTTCTGACGCTTCCATAGTGGACGTTACAGATATGGAATCCTTCCTGATACAGACGTGCCAGATTATCATATCCTTCCCCTATATCAGCTTGCTCTGTCTTCTGTGTTTTTGATTCTTTTTTATCAGCTTTAAACTTTTCAATCTGCTGCGTCGTATCGTCCAGCCGTTTACGCAAATGCTTATTTTCAAGCTGTAAATGATGATTTTCTTCAATCATCTCACCGATATGCTGCTTTAAATCCCCCAGCTGCCGGTAAAGCGAGCCGATTTGTTCTTCTAAGTTAATGACGGTATCAAATAACTCTTTTTTATCCAAGGTTCCACACCTCGTTAATCTGTGGTTTGTGCGGATACGACGCCCTCTTCCAAGAGCTCTTCCCAAGTATATTCTATCACTTTTTCACGGTTCATCAGTTCCACCTGAAGCACCCGTTCCAGAATATTCAGCCCGACGACTTTTGCAGGCCCGTTTGCTGTCGTAATCATTTCCCCTATATCCGGAAGCTGTTCCTTTGCAGTCTCATACTCATCGTTTTCGTATTTCAGACAGCACATCAGACGTCCGCAAAGACCAGAAATCTTTGTTGGATTTAAGGATAGGTTCTGATCCTTCGCCATCTTAATGGACACAGGTTCAAAATCTCCGAGGAATGTTGAACAGCAAAGCATTCTGCCGCAAGGGCCGATTCCTCCGAGCATTTTTGCCTCATCTCTCACCCCAATCTGGCGAAGCTCAATCCTTGTTTTAAAGATGGAGGCTAAATCCTTTACAAGTTCTCTGAAGTCTACTCGGCCGTCAGCAGTGAAGTAAAAAATCACTTTATTACGGTCGAACGTAAACTCCACATCGACCAGCTTCATATCCAAGCCGTGATCTATCACTTTCTTTTGGCATATTTCAAATGCTGATAAAGCTTCTTGTTTGTTTTCTTCTACAATAAGAAGATCGCGCTCGTCAGCCACGCGTATCACTTTACGGAGCGGAAGCACAACATCATGCTCATCCACCTGTTTATTCGCGACAACAACCTGGCCGTACTCAACGCCTCTGACAGTTTCTACAATTACGCAGCTGTCTTGTTCTATATGAAATCCATTCGGATCGAAATAATATATTTTACCCGCTTTTTTAAAGCGGACGCCAATTACATTGTACAAGCTTATCCCTCCTGCAACATTAACACCAAGTGCTCCATTAATCCCTGCACATTCACATTGGAATGAAGCCGTTTCTTTGCTTCTAAAACAGCAAGTATCTGGTTCGTAACGCTTTGTTGTGTTGATTGTAGCGCATGCTGTTTTATTGATTGGAATAAGTCTTGATAAATCAATTTATCTTCATTTCCTATTTGGATGGACAACACATCGCGATATATCAATAAGAGCATATCAAGACCCATTTCTTGATGGGTTTTTTCTTTGAAAAAGGGCATCCATTGATCTTGAATAAAGAAAAAGGCATGTCCTTTCCGCTGGTGTAAGACTTCATACAATTTTATCACTTTCGCTCTAGACTCTGCAAACTCATCATTTCGACTTAATTCGACTGCTTCTGCTACATTGTTGGTCATGTTCGCCAGGAGTCTCGCCATATGAGGCGAGACGTCCTGTTCTATCAGTCGGTCTTCAATTGCTTTGGGCTGCAAAGGCTGAAAAGGAAGGGTTTGGCATCTTGAAATGATGGTATCCAATAACCTTTGAGGCTGCTCAGTGATAAGGATGGCCATTGTGTCTCTGTTCGGTTCCTCTAAAAACTTCAGCAGGCTGTTTGCCGCATTAGCCGTCATTTGATCTGCATGGGATATGATGTACAGCTTTTTATGCGATTCAAGCCCAGTTTTAGAAAACTCCTCTTGCAGCGCTTGAATTTGCGCCTTTTTAATCGATAACCCATCAGGCTGGACCAGATGGAGATCAGGGTGGTTCCCCGACTCAATCCGCTTACAATTTCTGCAGTTTTCACAAGGCTCTGCTCCGTCTTCCAGACAAAAAAAGCTTTTCGCAAGAAGCATTGCGGCCTCCAGCTTGCCTGTTCCTTTTTTGCCCTCAAATAAATAAGCGTGTGATAGTCTGTCCTTCTCAATACTATTATATAAAAGCTTCATTACTCTGGGCTGAAGCTCGGTCATTTCCTTCCAGGATATTGCCATTGTATCACTCTCTATGTGTAAAGGTTAATCAATAAACCTTTTATTTCGCCAATACGCTCCAGCAAATCAATTGCCGGTTTTTCCTGATCCATCATCTCTTCAGTAAGCTTTATCAATTTCTCGTCTATTTCTTTCACAAGTCCCAGCGTTCTGCTGTTTCCGTAAAGATCAAAGCTTTTCGACGTTTCATGTGAAAGGCCGCTGTCAACAGCTTCTTTGACAAAACGTTTCACAAGCCCTTTAAATCTTGCCAAGTCTTTAAAATTCCGTGATTTCGTCAGTCTTTTCCCAAATGCTTCTATGTCCGTTAACATCCTGGTCAGCTGATCAAACTTCAATTTGCTGCTTTGGTTCTCCATTGATGTTTTAAAGGATGCTGAAATCTCAGCTGTTTTCATAGAAGGAAGCTGCTTATTATCTATAAATGTGCGTATATCTTTATTAATTTTCACAGTTTCAAATCCTTAAAATTGATGAAATTCATCGACTGGAAGGACAAACACTGTCGCTCCGCCAACTTCAACTTCGACTGGATAAGGGACATATGAATCAGCATTTCCGCCCATTGGAGATACAGGAGCAATCATCTGATCACGTTTCTGTCCGTTTTCTTTAATGAGGCTCAATGCTTTATCGACGCGTATATCCTCGACACCTATCATAAACGTTGTATTGCCTGATTTAAGAAATCCTCCCGTCGTCGCAAGCTTTGTGACTCTAAAGTTGTGATCTGTTAAAGTTTTCAAAAGTCTGTTGCTGTCCTGATCTTGTACAACTGCCACTATTAATTTCATCTGTAAAGGCCTCCTTTAGATTGGAAACAACAATGATCTCGTTTACATTATTATATCAACTAATGAGAAACAGGTCACAATTGAATTTTTTTCAACGCTTCATTGATAACCTTTAGAACGTCCTGAACAACGAGGTCTTTCGATTGTGCTGCATCAACTGAATGAAATCTTTCTGGAAAACGTTTCATCAGCTCCCGATAACCTTCCTGAACCTTTGTATGGAAGCTCAACTTTTCCAGATCGAGCCGGTTTTTCTCCCGAGAGCCGTTCGCATCTATACGCTTCAGGCCCTCTTCTGGATCAATCGAAAAATAAATTGTGACATGAGGCATCATATCTCCAATGGCGAATTGGTTAATCGAAAGAACCTCATCAATCCCAAGACCTCTTGCATATCCTTGGTATGCGAGTGAACTGTCTATGAATCTGTCACAAAGTACAATATGCCCCTGCTCTAAAGCAGGTGTTACTTTTTCAACTAAATGCTGACGTCTTGCAGCTGCATATAAGAGAGCTTCTGTTTTCGGATCCATTAACGTGTTGTTTTCGTTTAGAATAACTTCTCGAATTTGTTCTGCGATATCAATGCCGCCTGGTTCCCGTGTTGCTGTAACCTGAAGGCCTTCTGCTGCCAGTATCTTTTTTATTTCCTGCAATACAGTCGTTTTTCCTGCGCCTTCAGGACCTTCAAATGTAATAAATAAACCGCTCATGATTTCTCCTCTTCTATATAAACAAGTAATTGCTTCTCATTGATTTTCATATTCCCTTGAACATGCGTTTTCATGCTGATCAAGCGGCTGAGCTTTTGCACGCTTTCCCTTGTGATTCTTTCGCCTGCCATAATCATCGGAATTCCCGGCGGATAAGGTATAACATCCTCTGCATTCAGCCGGCCTGCCGCTTTATCAAAACCCACATATTCTTTCTGTAACGTGTTTAAAACCTTTTTTGGATAAGGCATTACAGTAATAGGCTGTGCTTCCCATTCTGCAGGAACATTCATCTGGTCAGATGGAGTCTTTTCGATCTCTTGATCAATTTTCTTAATCGTTTCAGCAGTAATTCTCCTTTTTCCTCCCAAAGGAAGAACAAGCAACACCTGATTTTCATCGGCAAGCTCTGTGAATATGTTGACACGCTCTAATATTTTTTGCAGTGTAAAACCTGAATGGCCGCATTTGGAACGAATGGTGAGCTTCAGCGGATCCGTTGTAATCCGTTGATTGGCCGGTTCAACCGGTGCAGCATAAGCAAGTGAATCAAACGTTTGTTTAATCGATTGAATATGCTGCAGAACGTCAGAAAGCTTTTGTTCCTCTATCATATGCTGCACATAAGCGCGGGCAAGATCCAATGAAGCCATTATCGGATAAGACGGGCTGCTGCTTTGTAAACGATTCAAGTAATCCGCTACCCGGTTCCGTTCAATCTTGTTGCTATTGAGGTGCAAATAAGACCCCATCGTCATGGCAGGCAGCGTTTTATGCGCCGACTGAACAACAATATCTGCTCCCATTTGCAACGCTGAAACCGGGAAAGGCTCCCCTAAAACAAAGTGCGCGCCATGCGCTTCATCCACCAGCACAGGAATCCCGTATTGATGGGCCTCTGAGATGATTTCAGTCAAATCCGCGCTATGTCCATAGTATGTGGGATTGGTCAGCACCAACCCCTTCGCATTTGGATATGCCTTTAAAGCTTCTTTTATCGTATCAAGCGGAACATGCGTAGGCACATGCATTATTTCATCAATGTCAGGTGCGAGATAAACCGGCTCAGCTCCAGCCAAATCAACAGCATGAAAGACAGATTTATGGCAGTTTCTTTGGATCAGGATCGTATCTCCAGGATCACAAACTGATAAAATCATCGCTAAGTTTCCGACAGTCGTGCCGTTCACAAGAAAAAAACTTTCTGCCGATCCATACAATTGGCTGACAAGATCTTGGGCTTCCTTAATTACACCTGAAGGATGATGCAAATCATCCAGCCCCGATAGTTCAGTCAGGTCAATTGTAAGAAGCGGGTTGTATATGGTCTTAGCCTCATCAAAAAAGACATCTCCATTGTGATGTCCCGGAACGTGAAATGAATGAGAATTCCTTCTCGCATGTTGAATCAGTGCATGATATAAAGGTGTGTTCATTAAAACAATCCCTTGAAGTGTATTCTTACTCTTTATTATATCGTTCCTATGACAGAACTTAAAGCTAAGACTTACTGGTAAACTACCTTTCCTTTATCGCGAGCAGCTTTTGCTTCAAATCGCCTTCCATCATCATGAGCTCTTCTTCAGCCTGTCTGCGTTTGAGCCGCCCTTCCTCTTGAATCGTCAGCGTTTCTTCAAGCGTACTGATTAAGCTTTCCTGCACCTTCTTTAAAGTATCAATATCAACAATGCCTCGTTCGTTGGCTTTCACTGTTTCAATTGTATTCGTTTTTAAAAGCTCCGCGTTTTTTAGCAAAAGTTCATTTGTTGTATCGGATACTTTTTGCTGTGCATCCACAGCGTTTCGCTGCCGTAAAAGTGTCAATGCAATCGCTACCTGGTTTTTCCAAAGCGGGATTGCAGTTACAATGGATGACTGGATTTTTTCAGCCAATGCCTGATTCGTATTTTGAATTAACCTGATTTGCGGAGCGCTTTGTATGGTAATTTGCCTGCTCAAGAGCAAATCGTGAACTCTTTTATCCAGTCGGTCAGCAAATTGGATCAAATCGTTTACTTCTTGAACGGCCATTTGATTATGTTCACTTGATTCGGCCTGTCGTTTCAGTTCAGGAATTGTTTTCGTTCTTAATTCACCGAGCTTTAATTCACCAGCAGCAATATAAACATTCAGTGCAGAAAAATATTCTTTGTTTTTATCATATAACTGCTCTAACAGCTTATTATCACTGAGTAATGCATTTTTTGAATGCTCAAGTTTTAAACTGATTCTGTCTATCTGCACGCTGGTCTTTTGATACTTTGACAGTACCTCCTGAAGAGAATGAGACACTTTCCCAAACATGCGTGCCAAAAAACCTTTTTTCTTAGACTGCAGTTCATCTGGATTTACTTGCTCCAGCTTTTTCATCAGCTCACCAAGGATTTCACCGATTTCACCGACGTCCTTCTTTTGAACATGATCAATCATCGTATGAGAAAAATTCAGCAGCTTAGACTGAGCTTGTGAACCGTATAAGACAATACTGTTCATATTGTTATGATCAATCTGTTCAGCCAGCTGGTATGCTTTTTCTTTGTTTTCTTCGGGCAGAACATCGACAAGCCGCACTGGCTGCTTCCCTGATTCGACAGCCTCCCCCTTTGGTATTTCGATATCCCCAAAAGGGTCTGCCAACAATCCGCCTATTTGAAGTTCGCTTCGATCTTTGTTCACCGTCCTTGCCCCTTCCGTTATTTTTTCAAAGAATGCTTCGCTGCATCTAATTCAAATTGCAGTTCACCAATTTCGTCGCCCATTAATTGAGTTAAATCTTCTTCTAAACGCTTCGTCAATTCAGCAAGTGTGATACGCACTTCACTCAACGACATCGAAAGCTCTTTGTTTTTTTTCGGATGAGAAGAAAGAAAAGCATATTTCTCTGTCAGTTCCACAACAGAATCTAGAGTCTGATAAAAGAAACGCTCAGCACGATAAAATCGTTTTGGCTCTTTTTTGGTTAATATATAGATCCTTCTGACAAGTCTAAGCATCTCTGCATTGTGCTTAAACATCTGGATACTTTTCGCCTGAAATAAAGCTTTTCTAAGACGGATTATTTTTTGTCTTGCTTCCTCAAGATTTTTCTTGATATACGCATATTCTCTTCCCGTCAGTTCATGTTTTTTAAGAAATAACCGTCTTGAATTCCACAAACCCGCTGTGTATACGAGAGCTGCTGATGAGACGCCATATACACAAGATAAAAAAAGTGATTGGTTAAAACCAAAAAAACTCAATAATCCTATGAAAACAAAAGTCGCACTGCTTGTGAAACTCCATATCAAAAATTGAAGAAATCTATGCATCACTTCATCGACTCCTGTGAGTATTTCATATTTAACATTATTATCTACTACGTTTAGTCCCTAAACAAGTTTCATGTTCTTTTATCGTATCCACTGCTTTATATAAAGTGAAAAATGGTACAAAAAAAGACCTTCTCAGGTCTAAGAATATAATGGCGGTGTATGAATGCTCTTTAGTTTTTTGACATAAAAGGCATAGTCAGGATCGGAAGTTGCTGTAGAAATTACTTTTCTCTCACAATCTAAGCATATGAATTTTGTATAAAGATGAATCCCTCTGCTTTTCTCTTGTTCGCAAATAATACATGTTTGATGGTGTTTAACCGTTTCGTCCATCGTCCCCACCTCCGTACAATTAGCCTTTCCTGAAACCTGTTATTGTATACATTATTTAGATCTTTTGGAATCTTGAGATCAGTATATGGGCTATATAAGCTGTCGGTGTTTGTATTGTTTTGATTTCACTTGTATTTGGACGAACAAAAAACCCAGCTCAATGAGCTGGGTTTTACCCTTGCTTGGCGGCGTCCTACTCTCACAGGGGGAAACCCCCGACTACCATCGGCGCTGAAGAGCTTAACTTCCGTGTTCGGCATGGGAACGGGTGTGACCTCTTCGCTATCGCCACCAAACAATTGA
>NZ_JAXCHF010000014.1:0-43190 GCF_037027485.1 Bacillus sp. 205(2023)
AATACATTTATTATTATAACAACATTCGTATTCAAACGAAACTAAACAGCCAATCACCGATAAGCTATCGGCAATTGGCTGTATAAAAGGTGTTTTGATCCCTGTCTCAAAAACAGGGGTCAGTCCCAGCATATAGGTGTTTTTAATTTATCTGTGGAATACTCTCCGCAAAAGTAAGATATTATTATGGGCTTAGCGTCCATATATTTTAATATTTTTTGAATATGCGCTTGGGTCATCAGCATAACCGCTATTTTTCTTCTTAGACAAGGTAACGTGGATTTTCGTCGTTTGAGTTCGTTCCACACTTTTGATGCTAAAGGATTTCCATGGAGTTGAGCTAGAAAATTCTCCAGTCTGAGTAGGCCCTATAGACGCGAAATTAGCATTTTTATAAGCGAGTTCCAATCTGTAATAGAGCTTCCCACACTTACCATTCTGTTCTACCTTCGCATCAACTGTTGTAGCTCTTTTGGTATATGTACTTGCATCGGTAATAACTCTTACTTTACAACTCTTGTTAAAACCGTAGGGGTGTTGCCAGCCTGAATAAGTAGCTGCTTGGGCTTTTTCATTAGATCCAAATAATACAACTGAAGATACTAATAAAAAAGAGAATAAGGTTAATAAAGATTTTTTCACAATGATACCTCCATTAGTAAAATATAATAAAATATTAATATATTAATATTTTATTGTCAAATTAACTTAAAATTTACAAAAAAACCTTGTTAATCTCATTATAACGAATTGGGGAAAATTCTTGTTTGTAAAATTCCGACCGATTTGGCTCTTTCAATGGTGCGCTATATACCAGAGAGGCTTTAATATCAAGATTAAGAGCGGTATGTGTAAATTTCGATGGGTTACTAATAAGAGGTAATTTAAGATCTTTTTTCTTTTTGGATAAAAATGACTGGCCTTTGGTTGTCATTCCTAATATTCTTATGTAAGGAACACCTCTATGTAATAACTGAGAAAGTTCTTTGTTTTTGGCATGTGTTAAAAGATGTACATTTAGACGCTGTAGCTTTGTCCAAGTATATCGTTTTGTTTTTAATTTAGTCATATACTCTTGAAATGAAGGAGCATTCAGGTAAAGTTTTAAAATTCTGTTTTCCAACCCCTCTTCAACTTCATAAATTTGACTAAGTTCTTTTTCCGATAATAATGAAAGATTATATTTTAAAAAACTAAAGTAATCCTCATGGCTATGCCACATACCGTATTTTTCTTTGTATAATTTCAGTTCGGATGCTATATTATCTGGAATGAATTCCTTTATTTTATCAATGTCACCAGTCTCAAATAATGCATTTCTAATACTTGTAGCACTCGCGAAAGATTTTTTGTTTTTTGGAAGAACAAGTTCATGGTAGCCCTGATGAAGTCTAGGACCAGTCATTGGTTTTATGGGCAAGTTAAGGTCTTTGATTGTTTTTACATAATGAAAACCTAAAATATTATTAGGTAAAGCTAAATTAACTCCTTTTTTATCTAAATAAGTTTCAAATGATTTTGCCATTGAAGCTGCATAGTTTTTGCCTGTCTTAATTTCTTTTTTAAAGGTATTATAAATATTTCTTTCTTCTTTTTGATATATCTCCAATCCATGATAAAAATGTTCTATTTCCCCATCTTCACTACCGAAAAAAAGGGTTGAACATCCAATATGATTTAAAATGTTGACTGCTCCATATGCAAAAATATCTGCTCTTTGTACAGCATACATATATGGGAGTTCGATGATAATATCAACACCATTTTGCAACGCCATCCTAGTACGAGACCACTTAGAAACAAGTGCTGGCTCCCCTCGCTGCAGGAAGTTACCACTCATTACTGCAATAGCCAAGTCACTTTTGGTTTGTTTTTTTGCTTCCTGAACATAATATGCATGTCCGTTATGAAAAGGATTAAATTCAACCACCAATCCGACAGCTTTCATATTTTTTCCGCCTTTCTTGCTATGTTTAAAAACGTATGGTACATTTGCAATTGAAAACTCTTACGTCTTTTTTGATTTAAGTGTATGCATAGTATATTCAGCTGTCAACGATGCTTGGCTGGCAGCATTATGCTGTAAAGAAAAAATATTGACAAAAACATTCTTAAAAGCTATAATCATGTTTGTTGCTTTCCTGAGGTGATACAAATGAAATGGACGATTTATCAGTTGCATCAAATGAAAAAACCGAGTTTTGAGTTTGATGAGACAGTTGAGTTACATGAGCTGACAAAGCTGAATTCTGACATTCGCCGCATTTCTCCTGTAAGGGTGAAAGGCAGAGCGGATATCAAATCTAAGCAGGTTTCGTTTGATTTTACGATCTCAGGCGAAATGATTTTGCCATGCTCAAGAACACTCGTTGATGTTCCGTATCCATTTACAATTTCGACAAAAGAACTGTTTATATTTCATCAGACGGATGATATAGAAGATGATGACGTTCACACTGTTGAGGACGATACTATCGACTTAACTCCGATCGTGAAAGAAGAAATTCTTTTAGAAATCCCTATGCAAATCTTTTGTGAATCTGAACAAGAAAAAGGAGCTGCTCCTCAAGAAGGAAAGGACTGGCAAGTCATTTCAGAGGAAGACAAGAAGAACAAAGTCGATCCGAGACTTGCAGCCCTTGAAAAGCTCTTAAAACAAGATGATGAATCTTAACTCTTTAAGGAGGTGGGAATAATGGCTGTACCTTTTAGAAGAACTTCTAAAATGAAAAAAAGATTGCGCCGTACACATTTCAAACTTAATGTACCTGGTATGACAGAATGTCCGTCATGCGGAGAGATGAAATTGTCTCACCGTGTATGCAAAGCATGCGGATCATACAACGGCAAAGACATAAATGTAAAAAGTAACTAATAAGAAAAGCGCAGGGTGAAAACCTTGCGCTTTTTCTTTTTTTCTTCCTGTCAGCTTGCAGAAAATTTGTGAGTGCAAATAGTCTATCTAATCTATTACCGGCATATGTATGAGATAAATAAGCTGACATGGAGGGAGATTGATTTGACTATTACAAGACAAGATGCTTGGACACAGGATGAGGATTTGCTGCTGGCAGAAGTAGTGCTTCGTCATATTCGCGAGGGCGGAACACAGCTTTCTGCCTTTGAGGAGGTCGGAAGGGCACTGACCAGAACAGCCGCTGCCTGCGGATTCAGATGGAACTCTTATGTGAGAAAGCAATACCAATCAGGCATAGAACTGGCAAAAAAACAGCGGAAAGAACTAAGGAAACAAATCGGGGTTCATTCCGTCAATATGCCGAATTCCGTCAAGCAGGCTGCCCCGGCAGCTTCAGAGAGGAAAAGAGATTTGTCCATTCAGGATGTGATTGAGTTTCTCGAACAGTTTAAAGAAGCGCCGTCCGCGCAAGAATTCCACGTTGAAAAGGAAAAAATGAAGGAGCAAATTCAGTCGCTGCAAAAAGAACTTGAGGATTTACGGAGTGAAAACCAAACATTGAGAAACCAGCTGGAGATGACAGAAGAGGACTACAAGGCACTGATCGATATTATGGATCGAGCCAGAAAAATGGTTGTTTCGAAGGAAGACGGAAGACTGAAAAAAACAGCTCAAGAAACGTAATGAACCCTCAAATGAACCGGCCCTAGAGTCATCAAAGGCCGGTTGTTTCATGTTTATGCTGATTCACCCGGTGTCATTTCGCCATCCATATCCGGATGCCAGATGAGCGGGTTTTCCCCTTTGTCCCGCGCCATGTCATATTTGACTGGTTCAAAGTTCATTTTACTAAAAAACTCTGCTGATTTAATCCGAGAATTTGTTCGAATCGGCATTCTGAATGATTTGGCGAATTCAACCAATGCTGTACCGTAGCCCCTGTTTTGATAACCTGGAAGGACCTCAAGCTTCCAAAGCTCTAAGTAATCCTGATGTTGGTCGAAGTAAGGATTTGATTTGCCATTAACTTGATACAGACTCATTCGCGCTACCAGTTTATCCCCGAAATAAATCCCATAAAAAGGCGAAGTGCTGTCATTTTCAATGATATTATCTTGAAGATCTTCAAGCATTGAGAGCTCTTGTATACCGTATTCTTTGAATTTCTTGAATTCTTCAAGCGTTTTATAGTTGACGAGCAGACGTTCTACCTTAATCAAATTAATCTCCCCCTTTGTTGTTCTCTACATATATTGTAAACGCTTTATTTAAAAAATCCAAATATTTAAACTTTAATTTAAGTGTTTTGAAATCTCTGTGAAGTATTTTTTTCATACTTCTGCTATGATAATACGTAAATGTTAAATTGGGTGTGACATCATGAAAATTGGAATTATCGGCGGGGGCTCCGTCGGTCTTTTATGTGCCTATTATTTATCTTTGGATCATGAGGTGACTGTTTTGACAAGGCGGGTTGAACAGGCCGCAGCGATTCAAACGGAAGGGATTCAGCTTTATAAAGCCGGAAAAGTGTTCAATGCTCATTGCAGCGCGGGCGCAGCTATTGATTCATGTTTTGACCTTCTTGTCGTGACAGTGAAACAGCATCAGCTTCAGACTGTTTTCCCGATGCTTGAACGAATCAAAAAAACAAATATTTTATTTTTGCAAAACGGTATGGGCCATATTCACGACCTTAAAGACTGGGGTGCTGACCATTCCGTTTATGTTGGGGTTGTTGAGCACGGAGCTGTAAGGAAATCGGATACAGCCGTTGAACATACAGGCATTGGTGCGATAAAATGGAGCGCATTCAAGCATGCTGAACCAGATCGTCTGAACGCGGTGCTTCAGCATAACCATTCCGAATTTCCAATTCGCTATGAGATGGATTGGTATCGCCTGCTGACGGGCAAACTGATCGTAAACGCCTGCATCAATCCGTTAACCGCGCTGCTGCGTGTGAAAAATGGAGAGCTGTTGACTGTGCCTGCTTATTTTTCTTATATGAAGCTCGTTTTTCAAGAGGCGTGCAGCATTTTGCGGCTGGAAGATGAAGAGGCGGCCTGGGAGCGTGTACGTGCAGTTTGTGAGCAAACGAAAGACAATCGCTCTTCCATGCTGGTCGATGTGGCCGGCGGACGGCAGACGGAGGCTGACGCCATTCTCGGATATTTGCTGAAAGAAGCACAGCTTCAAGGCCGCGACGCTGTTCACCTTGCGTTTTTACATGGCAGCATCAAAGCTTTGGAGCGAAACCCAAACAAAGTCTTTTGAGCTTTTCTGGTAACATGCTATACTCATTTCGGATAACTAACTATTTATTGGAGAAAGGAAGTTCTAGAAGATGCAGCTAACTGAACTTTCCATCAAAAATCAGAATGTGTTTGTACAGCACTATATAGATGGTAAAGAAGAAATGTCTTCTTTTTTTGATTACAGCATTCATCATAAGGATATGTGGCAAGAAAGACTGAAAGATTTATCCTCGCGGGTTTTCGCAAGAGAGGAATTGACAGCCTATTTATCCTCTTATCACAACAAATTCGGCTCAAGCGCCATGCAGCGTTCTATTGAGAAGCTGAAGGATCCGTCAAGTGTTTCTGTTGTCGGCGGACAGCAGGCAGGGCTTTTAACAGGACCGCTTTACACCATACATAAAATCATCTCAATTATTGTTTTAGCAAAGGAAAAGGAAGAACAGCTGCAAGTGCCTGTTGTACCGATCTTTTGGGTTGCCGGAGAAGACCATGATTTGGATGAAATTAATTTTGTCCACACGTCAGAAGAAAGCGGTCCGGTGAAAAAAAAGCTACCGCAGTCTTACTGGAAAAAGTCATCTGCCGCCAACACACCGCTTGACCAAGAAAAATGCGCCGCGTGGATAGACGATGTGTTTGCGGCTTTTGAAGAAACAGACCATACGAACACACTTCTAGAACATGTGAAACGATGTTTAAGGGAATCTGTTACGTTTACTGATTTCTTTGAACAGCTGATTGCGGATCTGTTTCAAGAGGAAGGCTTAGTATTGTTAAATTCAGGAGACCCGGGAATTAAAAAGCTGGAAACCGCCATGTTCCAAAAGATCCTCCGTGACAATGATGAACTTGCACACGCTGTTTCTAAACAGCAGGACTTCATGCGCGGAGCGGGCTACAAGCCGATTATCGAGTCTGGAAAAGAGCAGGCAAATCTGTTTTATGAATATGAAGAGGAACGCTTTTTAATTGAGAAGGACAACGGCCGCTTTGTGATTAAGGAGCTTGATCTGGCATGGTCGATGGATGAACTTTATACGCATATAGAAGAACATCCTGAACGCTTCAGCAATAATGTTGTAACGAGACCGTTAATGCAGGAATTTTTGATTCCTACCTTGGCATTTATCGCGGGCCCCGGTGAAATCAACTATTGGGGTGAGCTCAAACAGGCTTTTGCAGTGATGGGCTTTACAATGCCTCCTGTTATGCCGAGGCTGAACATCACGATAGTCGAGCGCCATATTGAGAAAAAACTGGTTGAACGAAAGATATCATTACAAGAGGCGATAGAAGGCGGGACGGAAAACCAAAAAGAAAAATACTTTGAACACCAGATTCCGGAAGAGTTTACCGCGGTGATTGAGCAAGCGAAAAACCAGATTGAAGCAATTCATAAAACCGTCCGGCAGGAGGCGCTTAAGGTTGATCAGAGCATGGAGCCTTTGCTCCTGAAAAACGCGGCGTTTATTCAAGATCAGCTTCAGTTTTTAGAGCGTACAGTGACAAAAAGAATTGAAGAAAAAGAAAGCTATGTCTTAAGGGATTATGAGAGAATCCAAAATAGCATTAAACCGCTGCTCGCACCACAAGAGCGAATTTGGAATATCATGTATTATTTAAATAGGTACGGTCCAAAATTCTTCACATCATTCAAAAATCTGCCATTTTCTTTTCAAAATCAACATCAAGTTGTCAAACTTTGAAATAAAGTTTTAAAGAACCCTGAATAGTTCAGGGTTTTTTTTTATGTATAAACAGTGTAAAATGAAGTTGTGGAGAGAAGTGGTGGATAGTGGTGAGTTAAGGAGAGAAAGTGGGGCAAAAGATCATGTTTATGGGTGAATACCAGCATACAATCGATGCGAAAGGCCGCATGATCGTACCCGCTAAATTCAGAGAAGGCCTCGGTGAGCAGTTTGTGCTGACAAGAGGACTTGATCAATGTCTCTTCGGCTACCCTATGCACGAGTGGAAACAGATTGAAGAAAAGCTAAAAGCTCTTCCTCTCACAAAAAAAGATGCCCGCGCATTTACCCGTTTCTTCTTTTCAGGTGCGACAGAATGCGAACTGGACAAGCAGGGCAGGGTGAATATCGCATCATCTCTATTGAATTACGCAAAACTGGAAAAAGAATGTGTTGTTATCGGGGTTTCGAATCGAATTGAATTGTGGAGTAAAGTAATTTGGGAACAATACACAGAAGAGCAAGAAGATTCATTCGCTGAAATTGCTGAAAACATGATTGGGTTTGATATATAATGAATCTTCGTGTATAACACTCTAAAAATAATTTCAATTCATCCTGATAAAAGGTGGGACCAACACAAAATGTTTCAACACAAGACAGTACTTCTTCGTGAAACCGTTGACGGCCTAAATATTAAACCGGACGGTACATATGTAGACTGCACACTCGGCGGAGCTGGGCACAGTACATATTTATTACAGCAGTTATCAGAGAAAGGGCGTTTAATCGCTTTTGACCAAGATGACACGGCATTACAGCATGCAGAAGAAGCGTTGTCCGATTATCAAGGACAGCTTATTCTGATTAAAAGCAACTTTAGGTATTTAAAAGAATGTTTACATGAACACGGCATTACTGAAGTAGACGGTATTTTATTTGATTTAGGGGTGTCTTCCCCGCAGCTGGATACACCGGAAAGAGGATTCAGTTACCATCATGACGCACCTTTGGACATGAGGATGGACCAGTCGGCCACGCTTACGGCGAAAGAGGTCGTAAATGAGTGGCGCTATGAGGATCTTGTCCGTATTTTCTTTAAATACGGTGAAGAGAAGTTCAGCAAACAGATCGCCAGAAAAATTGAGGAGGCAAGAAGCAAATCTCCTATTCAAACTACGGGCCAACTGGTCGATCTAATAAAAGACGCGATTCCCGCTCCGGCCAGAAGGAGCGGAGGACATCCCGCAAAACGCGTGTTTCAGGCAATCAGAATTGCTGTGAACGATGAACTGAAGGTTTTTGAAGAGGCTTTGGAGCAAGCAATTGACGTGTTAAAGCCGGGGGGCAGGGTATCAGTGATTACCTTCCACTCACTTGAGGACAGAATTTGTAAATCTACGTTTAAAGAGAAGTCGTCACTTCCGGAACTTCCTCCGGGTCTTCCTGTTATACCGGAAGAGTTTGAACCGGAGCTCAAGCTTATCACAAGAAAACCGATCACGGCATCTGAAGAAGAGTTGGCAGAAAACAATCGTGCTCGTTCTGCGAAGCTTCGAATTGCTGAAAAAAGAAAATAACAATACGCGAACGCAAACTTAAAAGGAGGTCATCAGCCTATGAGCAATTTAGCTTATCAACCAGAGAAACAGCAACGGCATGCGATCAGTCCTGAGAAAAAAGTGATTGTCAAGAAAAGGGCTTCCATTACACTCGGAGAAAAGGTGCTTCTCGTCCTCTTCGCTGCGGCAGTGCTGAGCGTATCACTTTTGATCGTATCGAAGGCATATGCGGCTTACCAAACAAATATAGAGGTGCAAAAGCTTGAGGAGCAAATTTCTTCCGAAAACAAGCAGATTGGTGACCTCGAAAAAAGCGTTGCTGATTTAAGCAAGCCGCAGCGCATTATGGATATTGCGAAAAAGAACGGCTTGAATTTAAAAGATAAAAAAGTGAAAAACATACAGGAATGATTCAAATGCCAAAAAAGAATAAATTTATGAACAGAGGAGCAGCGATTCTAAGTATTTGTTTCGCTCTCTTTTTCTTTGTCATCCTTGGGAGAATGGCATATATTCAAATAACCGGAAAAGCCGACGGTGAAGTGCTTGCGACAAAAGCGACAGAGCAGCATGAAAAGAAACGGACAATCGAAGCGAGCCGGGGCTCCATTTTAGACAGAAATGGTAAAGTAATTGCTGAGGATACAGCTACGTATAAGCTGATCGCTGTTCTTGATGAAAAAATGACAACTGACAAAAAGCATCCGCAGCATGTCCAGAACAAGGAAAAAACAGCGGAAGAACTGTCTAAAGTGATAGATTTGGACAAGGCTGAAATCCTTGATATCTTAAATAAGAAGGGTGCAAAACAAGTTGAGTTCGGGTCAGCAGGCCGGGATATTACCTATTCCCAAAAACAGAAAATCGAAAAGCTGAAACTTCCGGGAATTTCATTTTTGCGCGATACAAAGCGGTACTATCCGAACGGCATATTTGCGTCCAACTTAATCGGCTATGCCGAGGTTGACCAAAAAACAAATGAAATTACGGGCGCGATGGGCTTAGAAAAAGTGCTGGATCAGTATTTGAAGGAGCGGGACGGATACGTAACATATGAAAGTGACAAATCCGGCTGGGAGCTCCCGAACAGCAAAAATAAAATTACAGCGCCAAAAAATGGTGACAATGTATATTTAACCATTGATCAGAAAATTCAAACCTTTTTAGAAGACAGTATGACAAAAGTGGCGGAAAAGTATAAACCGAAAAAAGTCATGGCAGCAGTTGTTGATCCGAAAACGGGCAAAGTGTTAGCAATGGGTCAGCGTCCAAGCTTTGACCCGAATAAGCGTGATGTGACGAATTATTATAACGATTTGATTTCATATGCGTATGAGCCTGGATCAACGATGAAGATTTTTACACTTGCTGCTGCGATGCAGGAAAATGTGTTTAATGCGAATGAAAAATATAAATCAGGGACCTATAAAGTTGGCGGCGGAAAAGTATATGACCATAACGAGGGTGTGGGCTGGGGCCCCATATCTTTCAAAGACGGGGTGCTTAGATCCTCTAACGTTGCTTTTGCCAAATTAGCCAATGAAAAATTAGGTTTTGATCGTTATAATGAGTATTTGCATAAATTTGGTTTTTATCAAAAGACAGGAATCGATCTGCCGGGAGAAGCATCAAGTAAAATGAACTTTAAGTATGATTACGATAAAGCTTCAACTGCATACGGCCAAGCATCCGCAGTCACCCCGATTCAGCAGCTAGAAGCAGCGACTGCCGTCGCAAATGATGGCAAAATGATGAAGCCTTATGTCATTGATCATATTGTTGATCCTGATAAGAAGAAAACCGTTTATCAAAATAAACCGGAATCTGCAGGAACACCGATCTCTGCCAGTACAGCTAAAAATGTGCGTGATATCCTTGGAGACGTCGTTTCATCAGACATTGGAACCGGACGCCCTTATAAAATTGAGGGCTTTGACGTGGCTGGGAAAACAGGTACAGCACAAATTGCAGGAACGAATGGTTATTTAAAGGGACAAGATAACTATATTTTTTCATTTATGGGAATGGCGCCTAAAGATGATCCTGAGCTACTGATCTATGTTGCAGTGCAGCAACCGCAATTAGAAAATGATGAAACAGGTTCTAATCCAGTATCTGAAATTTTCAATCCGACAATGAAAAACAGTTTGCATTACCTGAACATTGAACCGACTGAAACGTCTGATTCAAATAAGGAAGAAACGAAAGCGCAGGCGATGCCTGACTTAACAGATCAAACTGTAACAGGTGCTCAAAAGAAAGCGAAAGACGAAAACCTCACACCGATTGTGATCGGAAGTGATATTGCAGTAAAAGAGCAATATCCAACAGCGGGTGAGGAAGTTTTGACCAATCAGAAGGTCTTCCTGAAAACGGGGGGCAAAATCAAGATGCCTGATATGACAGGCTGGTCGAGAAGAGAGGTTCTTCAATACGGCGATTTGGCAGGAATTCATATTGAAGTGAGCGGACAAGGTTACGCTGTGAGCCAAAGCGTTAAGAAGGACAAAGAAATAAAAGACGGAACCGTGATCAAGGTGAAGTTTAAGAATCCTGACTAAATAGAAAGAAAGCTTACCCCGTCGGGTAAGCTTTCTTTTTTTATATCTCCAAAGAGGAGCGCCGTTCTACCTGTCCACACGCAGGCATAAAATGAAACAAGCCTAAATAAGGAGTGAACGGTGCCTTGCGCGTCTCGAATGTAACGGTTAGAAAACGTTTATTATTTGTTTTGCTTTTTGGAGTGATCGTATTTCTGATCATTGATACAAGGCTGGGGTATGTTCAGTTTGTCATGGGAGAGAAACTGACTTCTCTGGCGAAGGATTCCTGGAGCCGGAACCTGCCGTTTGAGCCGGAACGTGGAGAGATCCTTGATCGGAACGGCGTTAAGCTTGCCACAAATAAAAGTGCACCGACCGTATTTGTCGTGCCGCGCCAAGTCCAGAATCCGCTGAAAACGAGCAAACAGCTGGCTGCGGTGTTAAATATGTCTGAAGAAAAAGTATATAAGCACGTCACGAAAAAAGCATCGATAGAAAAGATTACACCAGAAGGGAGAAAAATTTCAAATGAGAAGGCAAAAGAAATCAAATCGCTCGATTTAAAAGGGGTGTATGTAGCGGAGGATAGTATCCGCCATTATCCGTTCGGCAGCTTTTTATCTCATGTGCTTGGGTTTGCCGGTATTGATAACCAAGGACTTCTTGGGCTTGAAGCCTATTATGATGATGATTTAAAAGGAGAAAAAGGCTCTGTTAAGTTTTATACAGATGCCAAAGGGAAGAAAATGCCCGATGAAGCGGATGACTACACGCCTCCTAAGGATGGACTCGATATGAAGCTGACTGTGGATTCGAAGGTGCAAACCATAATGGAACGAGAGCTTGATAATGCTGAAGCTAAATATCATCCAGACGGTATGATTGCAGTCGCAATGAATCCGAAAAACGGAGAAATACTTGGGATGGCAAGCAGACCTGACTTTGATCCGGCTGATTACCAATCTGTTGACCCGTCCGTTTACAATCGGAATCTCCCTGTATGGAGCACATACGAGCCGGGTTCTACCTTTAAGATTATTACACTTGCGGCGGCTCTGGAGGAGCAAAAAGTCAACTTAAAACGCGACCAATTTTATGATAAAGGGCATGCAGAAGTAGACGGAGCAAGACTGCGCTGTTGGAAAAGGGGCGGCCACGGACTGCAAACGTACCTTGAAGTTGTGCAAAACTCCTGTAACCCCGGCTTCGTTGAATTGGGCGAGAGATTGGGCAAAGAAAAGCTATTCAAATATATAAAAGGCTTTGGATTTGGCCAAAAAACCGGGATTGACCTGCAAGGTGAAGGAACAGGGATTTTATTTCCGCTTGACAGAGTAGGCCCGGTTGAGCAAGCGACAACCGCCTTCGGACAGGGGGTATCCGTCACGCCGATTCAGCAGGTTGCAGCCGTTTCTGCCGCTGTTAACGGCGGCACGCTCTACACACCTTATATAGCAAAAGAGTGGATTGATCCGGTAACCAAAAAAACTGTCAAAAAACAATCGCCAATCGCCAAGAAACAAGTCATTTCTAAGGAAACATCAAAACAAATCCGCTATGCTTTAGAAAGCGTCGTTGCAGAAGGCACGGGACGCAATGCGTTTGTCGAAGGCTATCGTGTCGGCGGAAAAACAGGAACAGCACAAAAGGTTAAAGATGGAAAATACCTCGAAAACAACCATATTGTATCATTTATCGGTTTCGCGCCGGCTGACGACCCGAGTCTTGTCGTCTATGTCGCGGTGGATAACCCGAAAGGCACGATTCAGTTTGGCGGAACCGTTGCAGCGCCTATTGTGGGAAGTATTATGAGAGACAGCCTGCCGGAGCTTGGTGTTAAGCCTAGGAAAAATCAAATCGAAAAAAAATACCAATGGAACGACACAAAAACAATAGAAGTTCCGAATGTTGTAGGGATGTCTGTCTCAGATCTTGAGTCACTCTTGGTGAATCTGAATATAGATGCTTCCGGAAAAGGAAGCAAAATCGTCAAACAATCACCAGCTGCAGGAACAAAAGTAAAAGAGGGCTCTAAGATACGTGTTTATTTGACTGAAGAAGATGAAAAGGAGGCAGCCGATTGATTCGGGCTGCCTATTATTTTATTGCAGAAAAATGCTGATATCTTTCAAGATTAGCTGGATGTATCCTTTTTTTTACGCTAAAATATGAACTGTATGCTTAAAAGTCATTATCACATCATTTGATGTGACTTCAATGATAAAAAGAACGAATAGAATGTTGAGAGGTTTGATACGATGAAACTTACAAAGCTGCTTACATACTTAACAACCGAACCTTCTGTAAATGACTCACAAGACCCTGAAATAACTTCAATTGAGATGGACTCCAGGGAAGTAAAGAAAGGGAGTCTTTTTGTATGTGTAAAAGGGTATACGGTAGATGGCCATGATTTTGCGCAAAAAGCAGTTGAAAACGGCGCAGCGGCTATTGTGGCTGAAAAGGAGCTCGATGTGGATGTGCCTGTCATCATTGTCCGGCAGTCACTGCGGGCGCTCAGCGTTTTGTCTGATGCGTTTTACGGACAGCCGACAAAGAAACTGCAGCTGATCGGAATAACCGGCACAAACGGAAAAACATCTACGACCCATATGGTTGATGAGATTCTCAAAAAAGCGGGGAAACGAACAGGCTTAATCGGCACGATGTACATTAAAATCGATGACGAAACACTTCCCGTTAAAAACACGACACCGGAAAGCGTCACGTTGCAGCAAACATTTAAAAAAATGAATGACAAGCATGTCGACACGGCCATCATGGAGGTTTCTTCTCACGCTTTGTCACTGGGACGGGTTCACGGCTGTGATTATGACATTGCCGTGTTTACGAACTTAACACAGGATCACCTTGACTATCACAAAACGATGGATGAGTACCGACAGGCAAAAAGCCTGCTGTTTTCTCAGCTTGGCGGGGCATTCAACCATGAAAATCCAAAACGGGCTGTTTTAAACGCGGATGATGAGGCAAGCGCTTATTTTGAAAAGGTCACTGCGGCACATATTTCTACATATGGAATTAAAAACAATGCTGATGTAATGGCGAAAGATATCAAAACCACTGCACAGGGCACGAGTTTTGAACTGGTGACGAACAAAGGCACTAAGCACATCACGATGTCGCTCGTTGGACAGTTTAACGTGTATAACGTGCTCGCTGCTGTTGCGACTTGTATTGCGGCAGGCATTCCGTTTGAAACCATTACAGAAGCCGTGGAAGAATTGCATGGCGTAAGAGGCCGTTTTGAACTGGTTAATCAGCAGCAGGAATTTCCGGTTATAGTTGATTACGCGCATACGCCGGACAGTCTTGAAAACGTGCTGAAGACATGCAGAGATATGGCGGAAGGAAAGCTTTTTGTTGTTGTCGGCTGCGGCGGAGACCGAGATAAGACGAAACGCCCGAAAATGGCGAAAATCGCTGTTGAGCTGGCTGACGAACCAATTTTCACTTCAGATAATCCAAGAAGCGAAGACCCGCGTGCCATTTTAAAAGATATGGAAGCAGGGGTAGAGAACGAATACTACCACAGCATTGCAAATCGCGAGCAGGCGATCTTCTTTGCCATTGCCAACGCCAAAAAAGGCGACGTTGTCCTCATTGCCGGGAAAGGCCATGAAACCTATCAGCAGATTGGGAACGAAACCTTTGACTTTGACGATGCCGAAGTGGCGGCAAGAGCGATTGTCGAACTGAATAAAAATAAGACGAATTCATAGGAAAGAGATGTTATTGAATGATGGAGCTTGAAAAGATTTTTCATATGGAAAAAAATCATGAATATGATAACTACGTATGTCGTTTGAAAGAAACAGGAGGAGAAAAGGACAATGCTTGAGCAAGTCATTCTGTTTACAATTTTAATGGGTTTTTTAATCAGTGTTCTGCTCTCTCCGATTCTTATTCCGTTTTTAAGAAGATTAAAATTCGGCCAGAGTATTAGAGAAGAAGGACCGAAATCACACCAGAAAAAATCAGGGACGCCGACAATGGGCGGAGTCATGATCATACTGTCTATCATTGTGACAACAATTGTGATGACACAGAAGTTTTCAGAAATAAGTCCGGAAATGTTCCTGCTGCTGTTTGTCACGATCGGTTACGGTTTACTCGGCTTTTTGGATGATTACATCAAAGTCGTAATGAAACGAAATCTCGGTCTGACGTCAAAGCAAAAACTGATCGGACAAATTATCATCGCAATTGTGTTTTATGCGGTGTATCATTACTACAATTTTGCGACGGATATCCGCATTCCTGGGACTGATCTGTCATTTGATCTTGGATGGGCTTACTTTATCCTTGTGCTATTTATGCTTGTCGGCGGATCAAACGCCGTCAACCTGACTGACGGTCTAGACGGTTTATTATCAGGTACGGCAGCTATTGCTTTTGGCGCCTTTGCAATCCTAGCTTGGAATCAATCCCAATATGATGTTGCTATTTTCTCAGTCGCGGTTGTCGGAGCGGTGCTGGGCTTCCTGGTATTCAATGCGCATCCAGCCAAAGTGTTTATGGGAGATACAGGATCACTTGCATTGGGAGGAGCAATCGTCACCATTGCCATTTTAACGAAATTAGAAATCCTGCTGGTCATTATCGGCGGTGTATTCGTCATTGAGACATTATCCGTTATTTTGCAGGTCATCAGCTTTAAAACGACAGGTAAACGAATCTTTAAAATGAGTCCGCTTCACCACCATTATGAGCTTGTCGGGTGGTCTGAATGGAGAGTTGTTGTAACATTTTGGGCTGCGGGACTTTTGCTTGCCGTATTAGGAATATACATCGAGGTGTGGTTATAAGTGGAAAACGATCTATTTTTGCAAAATCAGCATTTTTTAGTCCTTGGGCTCGCGAAAAGCGGGTTTGCGGCGGCGTCTATTCTTCATGAAAAAGGTGTTTATGTTACAGTCAACGACCAAAAGCCTTTTGATGAGAACGAACCAGCCCAGAAACTTTCTGAAAAAGGGGTCGAAGTTGTCTGCGGAGAGCACCCTGTTTCTCTGTTCGATCAGCATCAGATTACTGTACTGATCAAAAACCCGGGAATTCCATATGAAAATATTATGGTTCAGGAAGCAGAAAAAAGAGGCATCCCGATTTGGACAGAAATTGAGCTTGCCTACCATCTGACTAATGCCAAATTTATCGGGATTACCGGATCGAATGGAAAAACGACAACGACGACGCTGATTTATGAAATGCTGAAGGCAGACTCTCAAAAGGCGCTGATCGCCGGAAACATCGGTACAGTCGCAAGTGAGGTTGCCTATCACGCTGATGGAGATGAATGGATCGTAACGGAACTTTCGTCATTTCAGCTGATGGGAACGCACGACTTCAGGCCTGAAATCAGCCTGATTTTAAACGTGTTTGATGCCCATCTGGATTATCATCATACGAGAGAAAACTATGAAAAAGCCAAACAGAAAGTGTATCTGCATCAGAAAGCTTCAGATAAAGCAATTGTCAATCAGGATGATGAAACAGTCGTCCGCCTGGCTGAAGCCGGAGAAGCCGGAATTGTTCCTTTTTCAGTACGCAAACAGCTTGAACACGGCGCTTATGTAAAAGACGGCATGATTATGTACAGCGGCGAAGCTATTCTTCCTCTGGAAGAGGTTGTGCTGCCAGGTGCGCATAATCTGGAGAACATTTTAGCCGCGATTGCGGCAGTGAAAACGGCTGGAGCGTCCAACGAGGCCATTAAAAAAGTGCTGACAAGCTTTACCGGCGTCAAGCACCGTCTCCAGTATGTCACAACGGTGAAGAACCGTAAGTTTTATAATGACAGCAAAGCAACAAACGTTTTGGCGACAAGCAAGGCGCTTTCGGCTTTTGAAAAACCTGTCATCCTGCTTGCAGGCGGACTGGATCGCGGAAACGGCTTTGACGACTTAAAGCCTTACATGAAGCATGTCAAAGCGGTGCTTACATTCGGACAGACAGCACCGAAACTCGAGAAACTCGGAAATGAGCTGGGAATACAACATGTCAAACGTGTCGATAATGTTGAACAAGCAGTATCTGCGGCGTTTGCGCTCTCAAATGAAGGAGATGTCATTCTGCTTTCACCTGCGTGTGCGAGCTGGGATCAATTCAAAACATTTGAAGAACGCGGTGACATGTTTATAGACGCCGTGCATATGCTTAAGTAAGGGCTTGTCTTGGAGAAATCGGCAGCCCTAATGACTTTAAGCTTGGGGTGTCGATTGATTTGACTACTAAAAAAACATCGCCTGATTTGTTATTGGTCATCATTACGTTATTATTATTAACAATTGGATTAATTATGGTGTACAGTGCGAGTGCGGTATGGGCGGATTATAAATTTGACGACTCATTCTTTTTCGCGAAACGGCAGCTGCTGTTTGCGGGCATCGGAGTTATTGCCATGTTCTTTATTATGAATGTTGATTATTGGACATGGCGGACATGGTCTAAATTGCTGATGGTTATCTGTTTTTTCTTGCTGGTGCTTGTTTTAATACCAGGCGTAGGCATGGTGCGGAACGGCTCAAGAAGCTGGATCGGAGTCGGTGCATTCAGCATACAGCCTTCAGAGTTTATGAAGCTTGCGATGATAGCATTCCTTGCTAAATTTCTCTCTGAAAAGCAAAAAAACATTACATCGTTCAGACGTGGATTTGTCCCGGCGCTCGGCATCGTGTTTTCCGCATTTTTGATTATTATGTGCCAGCCTGACCTCGGAACAGGAACGGTAATGGTCGGTACTTGTATTGTCATGATTTTTGTAGCGGGTGCGCGAATCGCCCATTTCGTCTTTCTCGGGCTGATCGGCCTGAGCGGATTTGTCGGGCTGGTACTGTCGGCTCCATACCGGATTAAACGGATTACCTCTTACTTAAATCCGTGGGAAGATCCGCTCGGCAGCGGCTTTCAAATCATTCAGTCGCTATATGCGGTAGGGCCTGGCGGATTGTTCGGAATGGGGCTTGGCCAAAGCAGACAGAAATTCTTTTATCTGCCCGAACCGCAAACGGACTTTATTTTCGCCATCTTGTCAGAGGAGCTTGGGTTTATCGGCGGGTCGCTTATTTTGCTTCTGTTCAGCGTGCTGCTGTGGAGAGGAATCAGGATCGCGCTCGGTGCACCAGATCTATATGGCAGCTTTGTCGCTGTGGGGATTATTTCAATGATCGCGATCCAAGTTATGATCAATATCGGCGTTGTGACGGGCCTTATTCCGGTAACTGGCATTACGCTGCCGTTTCTGAGCTACGGAGGTTCATCGTTGACCCTGATGCTGATGGCTGTCGGCGTGCTGCTGAACGTGAGCCGCTACTCGAGGTATTAATGAATTTTATTAGTGAAGCGATCCTATGAAACAGGAAGCTGGGAAACAATTGAAGCGATAACCCTGTCCATAAAAACAGGGTTATCGTTATGTTATAGAGAAACTGAGACTGGGGGAAGAGTTATGCGAATTGCAATAAGCGGAGGCGGCACAGGGGGACACATTTATCCTGCGCTTGCCTTTATCAAAGAGGTGCAGCGCCGCCATCCTGATACGGAATTTTTATATATCGGAACAGAAAACGGATTAGAGAAAAAAATTGTAGAACGAGAAAATATACCGTTTCGTTCCATTGAAATTACAGGTTTTAAAAGAAAGCTTTCATTTGAAAACGTAAAAACGGTGATGCGTTTTCTAAAGGGCGTTAAAAAAAGCAAATCGTATTTAGCGGAATTTAAGCCGGATGCCGTGATTGGAACGGGCGGTTATGTGTGCGGGCCGGTTGTATACGCTGCTGCAAAAATGGGGATTCCGAGTATCGTTCATGAACAAAACAGCCTGCCGGGCATCACCAATAAGTTTCTTTCAAAATATGTTAATAAAGTAGCAATATGTTTTGAGGAAGCAAAATCACATTTTCCAAGTGAGAAAGTTGTATTTACGGGAAACCCGAGAGCCTCTGAGGTCGTCTCAATAAAGACGGGCCGCTCAATGGCTGAATTCGGACTCTCTGAAGAGAAAAAAACCGTATTAATCTTCGGCGGAAGCAGAGGCGCCGCACCGATTAACCGAGCGGTCATTGATATGCAGGATGCGCTGAAATCAAGAGCGTATCAAGTACTGTATATTACGGGCGAGGTTCACTATGAGAAAGTAATGACAGAGCTGAAAAACAAGGGTGCAGCTGACAATATGGTCACAAAACCGTTTCTTCATCAGATGCCAGAATATTTAAAGGCAATTGATTTGATTGTAGCAAGAGCGGGTGCGACGACCATTGCGGAAATTACGGCACTAGGAATCCCAAGTGTGCTGATTCCAAGTCCGTACGTAACGGCGAATCACCAGGAGGTCAATGCGCGATCTCTCGGTCAGCATGATGCTGCGATTGTGTTGAAAGAAACAGAACTCAGCGGCGAAAAGCTGATTGAAGCGCTTGACCGGATTGTACTCGATGAACAAACATTAAAGGATATGAGCGAACGGACAAAGTCACTCGGTGTTCCTGATGCGGCTGCCCGTTTATACAGCGTACTCGAAGATTTGAAAAAATAATAGAAAAGCAAATGGAATGCGGAGGTTTACGATGGAGAAAGTGATACAAGAATTAAAAGAACGCGAAGTCGGCAAGGTGCTTGCAAATGAACCGCTCGCAAATCATACAACAATGAAAATCGGCGGTCCTGCGGATGTATTGGTCATTCCAAGCAGTGTAGATGCTGTTAAGGACATCATGGATGTTGTGAAAAAATACGAAGTAAAGTGGACAGTCATTGGCCGCGGATCAAACCTTCTTGTATTAGATGAAGGAATCAGAGGCGTGGTCATCAAGCTGGGCGCGGGTCTTGACCACTTGGAGCTTGACGGGGAACAAGTCACTGTCGGTGGCGGTTATTCAGTCGTGCGTCTTGCTACATCGTTGAGCAAAAAAGGCTTGTCGGGATTAGAATTCGCTGCCGGAATTCCGGGATCCGTTGGAGGAGCTGTCTATATGAATGCAGGCGCTCACGGGTCTGATATGAGTAAGATCCTTGTCAAAGCGCATATTTTATTTGAAGACGGCACGATCGAGTGGCTGACAAATGAGGAGATGGAATTCACCTACAGAACGTCCGTATTGCAAAAGAAACGCCCTGGTGTTTGTCTTGAAGCCGTTCTGCAGCTTGAACAAAAAGATAAAGAATCAATCGTTCAGCAAATGCAAAGCAATAAAGACTACAGAAAGAATACACAGCCGTATTCAAGCCCTTGTGCAGGAAGCATATTCAGAAACCCGCTTCCAAACCATGCCGGCAATCTAGTGGAAAAAGCAGGCTTAAAAGGATATCAAATCGGCGGTGCGAAAATATCGGAAATGCACGGGAACTTTATCGTCAATGCGGGCGGAGCATCAGCAAAAGATGTGCTTGATCTGATCGACCATGTGAAAAAGACGATTCGTGAAAAATACGAGATTGAGATGCACACAGAGGTTGAAATCATCGGTGAAAATCGCTGATTCAAGTTCTGAACTGAAGCTGTTCATATGATATACTGTAAGCAAACGACAAACGGCATCATAGTATGCCGTTTGTTTTGGAATAGGCAGACTTTTAAGGCTGTTTCATTTGAATGAGGTGAACAGGCAATGAATCCGGGGCATGACCGAGAAAAAATCGTAAATATTGAAGAGCGGATCCCTAAAATTAAAGAGCAGAGAAAACAGAAGGCAAACCGCCGGCTTATTTCATTTATTATGCTCTTTTTTATGATGGTGCTGATCATCGTGTATCTGCAGACACCGATCAGTAAAATTTCATCAATCTCTGTTACCGGCAATGAGAATGTTTCCAAAAAGGAGATTATTGATCTTTCCGATATCAAAAGCGGAGATACTGAATTTTGGAGTCTGGATAAGAAAAAAACAGCAAAAAAGATTCAGCAAAATAAATTAGTAAAAAAAGCAGAAATCAGCAAATCCCTTCCTAATAAAATCAACATTGCGATCGAAGAATATAAAGCGATTGCTTATTTAGAAAAAGACAATGTGTATTATGAAGTCCTTGAAAACGGTTCAGTTTTGCCAGACGAAGTAACGCCTGATGATGCGGGACCGATTTTGGTGAATTGGACAGACGCTAAAAAACGTGTTCAGATGGCCAAGCAGCTCGATGCTTTGTCAAATTCTATAAAACAATCGATTTCAGAAGTGTATTATACTCCTGTCAAAATGGATCAAAACCGGATTAAATTATATATGAACGACGGGTATGTCGTCACTGCATCCATCAAAACCTTTGCAGACCGAATGAAAACGTATCCTTCTATTATTTCACAGCTCAGCGGCAGTAAAAAAGGGATTATTCATTTAGAAGTTGCAACCTATTTTGAGGAGTTTGGAAAAAGCGATTCGTCTGCCAAAAAGGAAGATGAAAATTGAGGGGCAAATCAGCCGTCCTTCTTTCTTTAATTATGCTTATCGCCGGCTTTTTAATTTCTTTTTCTTTTCAGACGACAAGAGAAAACCACAAAAGCATGACAGAGACGGAAGAATGGAAAAAAGAATATGCCCTGCGGGATGAACTGCTGAAACAAGAGAAAGAAAACAAGGACCTTGAAAAAGAACTGTATCAAAAGCAGAACAAAGTCCGTCAGACTGAAAATAAGCTGAAGAACGAAAAAACAGAATACTATAACGTCCTGGAAGATGTAGAAAAGTACAGAATGTATATTGGGGAAGTCGGTGTACAAGGAGAGGGCGTTCAAGTGACTTTGGAAGATGCTTCTTACATACCGGAAGGAGAGAACGTGAACAGCTACATCGTTCACGAAAGCCATCTCTTTCAAGTCATAAATGAACTGTATATATCTGGTGCGGCAGCCGTCTCCGTCAACGGCCAGCGGCTGACCCATGATTCCTACATCAAGTGCAACGGGCCGGTCGTAACGGTAGACGGGGTGCAGCACCCCGCTCCGTTTGTCGTTTCTGCCATCGGAGATCCTGATGTCCTGCTTCCTTCGTTAAATATAGCAGGAGGCCTGATCGATCAGCTTTCTATGGATCATATTTCTGTTACCGCAGAAAAAAAGAAAAATGTACAAATGGAACCCATTCTGAAAACGAAGGAATGACTGGAAAAGCGGGTGAAGTGATTGAAAATAAAGCGTTCCTTCATTAGCATCAGCGTGCTTATGGTTATATTCGGCCTTATGATATCTGTTCAATTTAATTCTTTAAAGCATCCACAAGTCCGAGATACAAGAGATATGTGGGATATAAGAGAAGAGCTTACATCAGAGCAGAAGAAGCAGGAAGAGCTGCTGGCTGAAATTAAAAAGTATGATAAATTGCTGAATACCTATACACAAAACAAAGAATTGACAAAAGAAACAGCGCTCAATAATACATTACAAACCTTAAAAAAAACAGCCGGCATGACCGATATAACAGGTAGCGGAATTGTCATCACCCTTTCTCCGCTTTTTTCTGAAAGCGTAACTGGAGAGGCGGTCAAAAATCCACCGCCGGATTTACTAAAGAAGCTGATCAATGAACTCAACTCCTATGGTGCTGAGCATATCTCAATAAATGAGCGAAGAGTTGTGAATTCTTCAGTGATACGGGACATAAACGGCACAACAAAAATAGACGGATACAGCCTTGATGATTATCCTTTAACAGTAAAAGTGCTTGCTGAAGATCCGGACAAGCTGTACAGCAGGGTAAAGGGGTCCGATTTGGAGGATATCTTTGCTTCTGAAAATGTAGCGTTAAAAGCAGGTAAATCTGACAGCAGCCTGACTTTAAAAGCTTATGACAGAGCAGTGGACGTACAACAGCTAAAACCGCTGAAAGACTAAAAGGGAGGAGAATTGTCATGTGGCTGCCCGTGCTTGGACTCGTGCTCGGAATAACGATCGGATTGATGACAAACTTAACGATACCGAGTGAATACTCAAATTATTTATCACTTGCGGTGCTTGCTGCACTTGATACTTTAATCGGCGGAATCAGGGCGCATTTACAAGGTACATATGATGAAATGGTATTTGTTTCCGGTTTCTTTTTTAATATTATATTGGCAATAAGTTTAGCTTTTCTGGGAGTCCATCTTGGTGTAGACTTGTATTTAGCAGGTATATTCGCATTTGGAGTCAGGTTATTTCAGAATATAGCCGTTATAAGAAGAAATCTACTAACAAAGTGGACTCTTTCTAAAAAAAATAAAAAAAATGTGATATAAAAGAGGATATACATAGGATATAACGAATATTTTCAATAAACATAAAATGTGAAAAGCACATAAGGAATATTCCGTTGTTATTTTTTGTTACACACTTGTAAAGCCACATTCATTGTATTGTTGTTCCGCAAATAATAGAATAGAAATGATCGAAATGTGAGGAGGTGCCATAGAATGAACAACAATGAACTTTACGTCAGTCTTGACATCGGTACGTCCAATACAAAAGTGATCGTCGGAGAAATGACAGATGATTCCCTAAATATTATCGGTGTGGGAAATGTACCGTCTGAAGGGTTGAAAAAAGGCTCAATCGTTGATATAGATGAGACCGTTCATTCTATAAGAAAAGCGTTTGACCAAGCTGAAAGAATGGTAGGTTTTCCGCTTAGAAAAGCTATTGTCGGCGTTAATGGAAATTATATCAATATTCAAGATACAAACGGTGTTGTAGCAGTTTCCAGTGAAAATAAAGAAATTCAAGTAGAAGATGTCCGCCGCGTCATGGAAGCGGCCCAGGTTGTTTCAATACCGCATGAACAGCTGATAGTCGACGTCATTCCTAAACAATTTATCGTAGATGGAAGAGATGAAATTACCGACCCGAAAAAAATGCTTGGTGTGCGTTTAGAAGTAGAGGGTACACTGATCACCGGTTCAAAAACAATATTACATAACTTGCTTCGCTGCGTTGAAAGAGCCGGTGTTGAAATAACTGATATTTGTCTACAGCCGCTGGCAGCCGGTTCTGCTGCTTTGTCAAAGGATGAGAAAAATCTCGGTGTGGCTCTCATTGATATAGGCGGAGGGTCAACCACCATTGCCGTGTTCCAGAACGGACACCTGACTTCTACCCGTGTCATTCCTCTCGGAGGCGAAAATATCACCAAAGATATCTCCATCGGATTGAGAACGTCCACAGAAGAAGCGGAACGTGTGAAAAAACAATTTGGACATGCCTACTATAACGAGGCTTCAGAAGATGAAGTATTTGAGGTAACCGTTATAGGCACCAATCAGAAACAAACATTTACACAGCAGGAAGCAGCGAATATCATTGAAGCAAGAGTCGAAGAAATTCTTGAGATTGCTTCAGAAGAACTTCGCAATATGGGAATTAGCGATCTGCCGGGAGGCTTCGTGCTGACAGGGGGGCAAGCAGCAATGCCTGGTATCATGTCACTAGCGCAGGATGTGCTGCAAAACAATGTCAGAGTGGCGAGCCCGAATTATATCGGTGTAAGAGATCCTCAGTATATGACGGCAGTTGGCATGATTCAATTCGCCTGCCGGAATGCAAGAATTCAAGGCAGAAAAATTGGCTTCAAGATGCCTGAAGAAGCGATACAGGAAATCGCCGTCTCATCAGCAGAGGAACAAGAGCAGCATCATCACCAAAATGAGATGCAGCAACGGCCAAAAGGAAAACAAAAAACACAAGCCGAACATAACAAACAGAGCAAAATGAAAAAACTATTAAGCATGTTTTGGGAATAGATAGATAGTCATTCGGCAGATTAGGAGGATTTAGCATGTTGGAGTTCGAAACAAACATAGACGGCTTAGCATCAATTAAAGTAATCGGAGTAGGAGGCGGCGGTAACAACGCGGTCAACCGAATGATTGAGAATGAAGTGCAAGGAGTAGAGTACATCGCGGTAAATACGGACGCTCAAGCTCTTAACCTGTCAAAAGCGGAAGTGAAAATGCAAATCGGCGCAAAGCTGACTAGAGGATTGGGAGCAGGTGCAAATCCGGAAGTCGGAAAAAAAGCCGCAGAGGAAAGCAAGGAGCAGATTGAAGAAGCGCTAAAAGGCGCTGACATGGTATTCGTAACAGCTGGTATGGGAGGCGGAACAGGAACAGGTGCCGCACCGGTTATTGCGCAAATCGCAAAAGATTTAGGAGCATTAACAGTCGGAGTCGTTACAAGACCGTTTACGTTCGAAGGTCGCAAAAGACAGCTGCAGGCGGCAGGCGGAATTTCTGCAATGAAAGAAGCGGTGGACACGCTGATTGTGATCCCGAACGACCGTATTCTTGAAATTGTTGATAAAAACACGCCGATGCTTGAAGCATTCCGTGAAGCTGATAACGTACTCCGTCAGGGGGTTCAAGGTATTTCTGACCTGATCGCTACTCCTGGTCTCATTAACCTAGACTTTGCTGATGTGAAAACGATCATGTCAAACAAAGGATCTGCTTTAATGGGTATTGGTATTGCGACTGGAGAAAACCGTGCTGCAGAAGCTGCGAAAAAAGCCATTTCCAGTCCGCTTCTTGAAGCAGCAATTGACGGCGCGCAAGGCGTCTTAATGAACATTACTGGCGGAACAAATCTGAGCCTTTATGAAGTTCAGGAAGCAGCAGACATTGTCGCTTCTGCATCTGATCAGGATGTAAACATGATTTTCGGTTCTGTTATTAACGAAAATCTTAAAGACGAGATTGTGGTTACTGTGATTGCCACTGGTTTTATCGAACAGGAGAAAGATGTTACGAAACCCCAGCGTCCATCATTAAACCAGAACATCAAATCACATAATCAGAGTGCTCCAAAACGTGAGCCGAAACGAGAGGAACCGCAGCATCAAAACACAGTCAGCCGTCAAACCTCACAGCCGGCTGACGATACGCTTGATATTCCGACATTCTTAAGAAACCGCAATAAACGCGGCTAATTGAAAGGACAAAATCGTTTTCGATTTTGTCCTTTTTTTATTTTTTCCTCAACCATTTCCATTCATCTCTTATGCCTTTTGCACTATGTCTTCCTGCACATAACAACAAATCAACCTATTATACCTACTGATATTTCATGACCATATCATCATTTTCATTTATATGGAAATAAGATGACAGAAAACGACAATATCTGTAATTGAGATTGTCTACAGTTAACGTACAGCGAAGCTTTGACAAACAAATTGAATGTTAAAGGAGGGACGACATTTTTTTACAAAGTGGTTTAAAAAAGGGGGATAAAAAATGAGGAAACAAACGAAAAACAGACTGATCAGTTCTGTTTTGAGTACAGTTGTCGTCAGTTCACTGCTGTTTCCGGGTGCAGCCGGGGCAAGCAGCAAAGGCGCTGCTTCTTCTGTAAAACAGGAGCTTCAATCTTCTGAATCGATTCAAAACAAGATTTCCAGCTCATTAAAGAAAAGCTTTAAAAAAGAAGAAAAAACTACCTTTCTGATCAAATTTAAAGATCAGGCTGACACCCAAAAAGCAGCAAAATCAGCTGTCAAAAAAGCGAAATCTAAAAAGCTGACCGCTGCTAAAACGGAATATCAAAAGCGTTCGGCCGTCGTGTCTTCGTTAAAAGTGACAGCTGATGAAGCCCAGAAAGACGTCTTGAAATATTTAAACAGCCAAAAAAATAAAGGGAATGCCGATGATATTCACTCCTATTATGTGGTAAATGGAATTGCTGTACATGCTTCAAAAGAAGTCATGGAGAAAGTGGCGCAGTTTCCTGAAGTAGAAAAGGTGCTTCCGAATGAAAAACGGCAGCTTTTTAAGTCATCCGCTTCCCCATTCAATATGAAAAAAGCACAAAAAGCGATAAAAGCAACTGACGGTGTAGAATGGAATGTAGACCAAATAGACGCACCGAAGGCTTGGGAGCTTGGCTATGACGGAACGGGTACGGTTGTCGCCTCCATTGATACCGGGGTTGAATGGGAACACCCTGCATTAAAAGAAAAATATCGCGGATTTCATCCGGAAAGCCCCAATGAGCCTGATCATGACATGAACTGGTTTGATGCTGTAGCGGACGAGTCAAGTCCATACGATGATCTCGATCACGGCACTCATGTAACAGGTACAATGGTTGGTTCTGAGCCTGATGGCACGAATCAAATTGGTGTCGCACCTGGCGCAAAATGGATTGCTGTTAAGGCGTTTTCTGAAGATGGCGGGACAGACGCTGACATTTTGGAGGCTGGTGAATGGATTTTAGCTCCAAAGGACGCAGAGGGCAACCCTCATCCGGAAATGGCTCCGGATGTCGTCAATAATTCTTGGGGCGGGGGCCCCGGCCTTGATGAATGGTACAGAGATATGGTCAATGCCTGGCGGGCGGCCGACATTTTCCCGGAATTCTCTGCGGGAAATGCTGACCTCTTTAACCCGGGAGGACCTGGTTCTATTGCGAATCCTGCCAATTATCCGGAAGCGTTTGCGACCGGAGCGACTGATATTAACAAAAAGCTTGGCGATTTTTCACTTCAGGGACCGTCGCCATACGATGAAACAAAGCCGGAAATTTCTGCTCCAGGCGTAAACATCCGGTCTTCAGTTCCCGGCCAGACATATGAAGACGGATGGGATGGCACGTCGATGGCAGGACCGCATGTCTCTGCTGTTGCTGCGCTATTGAAGCAGGCAGATGCCTCACTTTCTGTCGATGAGATGGAGGATATATTGACAAGCACGGCTGAGCCATTAACGGATTCTACATTCCCTGACTCTCCGAATAACGGATACGGTCATGGTTTGGTGAATGCTTTTGATGCCGTATCAGCGGTTACAGACGGTTTAGGAAAAGCAGAAGGGCAAGTTTCTGTCGATGGGGAAGATGAGGAGCTGCCTGGCTATCAGCATGAGAAAGTAAATGAAGCTTATGAAGGTGCCAGCCTTCCGCTTACCTTGACAGCTGAAGACAATGTGAGTGTGACATCCGTGAAATTGTCTTATAAGCTGGATCAAGGCGAATGGAACGAGGTCAAAGCTAAACGAATCAGCGGAGATCATCTGAAAGGAACGTACCAGGCGGAAATCCCAAGTATAAAGGGGACCGCATTAAGCTATAAGTGGATCATTCAGGATTTTGGCGGCCATGTTGTCGAATCTGACATATATGATGTAACCGTGAAACCTAGCATCACTGTTGGATACAAGCAGGATTTTGAAACAGAACCAGGCGGCTGGCTTACGAGCGGAACAAATAATAACTGGGAGTGGGGAGTTCCGGAATCAGGCCCTAATGCAGCTGCATCAGGAGAAAAAGTATATGGGACAAACCTGACTGGAAATTATGCCAATGGAGCGAATATGAATCTCACTATGCCTCCAATTGACGTGCCTGATTCAGGCGGCCTGTTTCTTCAATTTAAAAGCTGGCACAACCTGGAAAATGATTTTGATTATGGCTACGTTTTTGTTTTACCGGAAGGCGAAACGAATTGGGAGCAGGCAGGGGTCTATAACGGAAAGACTTCAAACTGGACCAGCGAAGAAATTAATTTATCCGCATACAGAGGCCAAAACATTCGAGTGATGTTTAACCTTCAGTCTGATGAAAGCATTGCAAAAGAGGGCTGGTACGTTGATGATGTTCAGCTTTCAGACAAATCTTCCGGGAAAACAGCCAAAAAGAATAAGCTGGGCGTACAAAAACCGGCAGAAAAGCAAAAGAAAAAAGCGGTTAATCCAAAAAAGGCTAAGCCATCAACAAATACAGCTGCCAAAACAAAACATAGTGCTGATATGCAGCCGCAAGCATTGCCGCTCAGAGCACAGGTCAGTGTGGTTGAAACAGGAAAATCAACCTATTCAGATCAATCAACCGGACAGTACAAGCTGACGCATAAAGCAGGAGACTACACGCTTATGGCAGAAGCTTACGGCTATCAATCAAAAACGCAAAAAGTGTCTTTGCAGGCAGATCAGACAACCCAAGCTAATTTTACGTTAGAAGAAATAAAGAAAGGCACATTAAAAGGCACTGTCATCAATAAAACAACAGGAGAGCCGGTAAAAGGCGCTTCCGTCTATGTTATCGAGGATGCTGCTGTTGAACCGGCAACTACAAACGACAAAGGAGAATATACACTTGAGGCCTACGAGGGCTCTTACACCATTAAAGTGGCTGCACCGGGCTATTACAGTGATGAATTTTCCGTTGATTTAAAAGGTGATATCACGAAAGAAACTGTGCTGAAGCCTTTCGTCGGTTATCCTGGCGAGATCGGATACGATGACGGAACAGCGGAGAATGCAAATTCCTATTTCGCGGCCGGAAACGGATGGGCGGTTAAAATGTCACTTGCTGACGGCAAGGAAAAAGGCATGCTGACAGGAGGTCTATTCAGATTCTGGGATACGGAGTTCCCTGATCCTGGCGGCACAGAGTTTAAGGTCGAGGTTTACGATGCTACAGGGAAAGATGGAGCACCCGGCAAAAAAATTGCGGGACCATATAACGCGGAAGCTCTTCGCAATGGCGAATGGACAAAAGTCGACCTCAGCTCGAAGGGGATTATGGTCGATAAAGACTTTTATCTTGTATATATCCAGTCAAAACCTGATCCATATTCACCAGGCTTGGCAATGGATGAAACCGGGCAGTACTCAGATCGCAACTGGCAGTATGTTAACGGAACATGGCAAAAAGGAGATAAAGAAGACGGCAACTATATGATTCGCGCGTTAGTCGATTATGAAGCTGCCGTACCTGACATTACTTCTCCTGCAGATAAATCATACACCAATAAGGAGAACGTCACGGTAAAAGGAAAGGCATCTCCGGGGACGACTGTAACCCTTTATAATGGTGATAAAGAAGCAGGAGAAACGAAAACTGCCGAAGATGGCACGTTCGAGGCAGGAGTTTCACTCAGCAAAGGGGAAAACAAGCTGACAGCGGCTGCATCAACAGGCTCCGGAACGACAGATGCTTCAAGTCCTGTCACAGTCACACTTGATCAAGACAAGCCTGAACTGACGCTCGACAATCCAAAGGATGGCGAGAAAATCAATAAAGAAGCGCTGACTGTTAAAGGCACTGTTTCAGATGACAACTTGAAAGAAGTAAAGGTTAATGGCAAAAAAGCAACGGTCACAGACGGTTCCTACTCTGCCCGTATCCTTTTGGAGAACGGAAGCAACGAAGTAAAGGTGACAGCCACTGACTTAGCAGGCAACAAAACGACGAAAAAAGCTGTCGTCGATGTGAATTTTGACCAGCCAGTCATTGCCGGACTGATTCCTGGTGAGGACAAAACCTTAAAAGCCGGTGAATCGGTCAAAATCGCTTTTTCAAGCGCGAAAGGTGCAGATGCAACGTTTGTCATTCGCCTGCCGCTCACAAATGCAAGAGCGAATGTACAAAACGCTACCGAGCTGCCGTTAAGAGAAATTTCTCCGGGACGATATGAAGGCTACTGGACAGCAACTTCTTCTATTAAAGCAAACGGAGCTAAAGTAGAGGTTATCGTTCGAGACGGTTACGGCAATGAAACCAGAAAAACAGCGAATGGAAAACTTTATATCAATACTGAAAAGTAAGTGTAAGAAAGCTGCCGCTCTTGGCAGCTTTTTTTCTGTATATTCTCATTTATTCTCCTCGACAAATTAAGCAGTTATCCCTGAAAAATTGTATGGGCCTCTCAACATTAATTGACAGACTTTCCCACAGAGCTTGCTTTATACTTATGAAACAAGAAGGGGAACAGCGTGATGCAAGAAAGAAAGGGGTCAGGTGTGAAAATCTATTTAGATGTCATTTGGCTGTTAAACTTTTGTTTTGACGCACTGTTGCTTTTACTGACGGCTTTTATTTTAAAACGCCATGTGAAAAAAAGAAGATTGATAGGCGGCGCGTTTATCGGTTCAAGTATTGTCCTTTTGATGTTTACTCCTTTTTCGCCGATCGTTGAGAACCCGGCCGGAAAGCTCGCTTTTTCGGTTGTCATTGTGCTCGTGACATTCGGTTTTAAGCGGTTTCGCTATTTCTTTCAAAATTTGTTTTCCTTTTATTTTGCTACTTTTCTAATGGGAGGGGGAATAATCGGAGCACATTCATTGCTGCAGTCAAACTCTATTGTCAGAAACGGTGTCATGATCACCAATCAAACCGGATTTGGCGACCCGATCAGCTGGATGTTTATCGTGGCTGGCTTTCCCGCATTATGGTTTTTTTCCAAGAGAAGAATCGAAGATATTGAAACAAAAAACATTCAATATGAGGAGCGAGTCAGGGTACAGGCGGACCTGGGCGGCCAAACACTGCACGCAAGAGGCCTGGTGGATTCCGGCAACCAGCTGTATGATCCGCTCACAAAAACGCCGGTCATGATTCTTCACATTGATAAGCTTGAACCGATTTTCGGAGAGGCTGAAACGATGATTATCCGAAATGCAGACCCGATGGAAGCGATTGAACAGCTTGATGATTCGTTTCGTTTTTTAGATAAAATGAGGCTGATCCCATATCGGGGAGTAGGCCAGCAGCATCAATTTTTATTATGTATCAAACCGGATCATGTAACGATTATGACAAAAGATGAAATGATTTCCGCGGATAAATGCTTAATCGGCATCAGCACGTCAAAGCTGTCGGCAGATGGAGATTTTGACGCGATTATTCATCCGAAAATGCTGTCCGGAAAAGCCATTAAGCACGTATCCTAATGTTCGCAAATGTCCGTTACTTATCATACTCATAAGACGTGACATTTAGAAGGGAGAGGAAGATGAAAAAACTTAAATTGCGGTTGACGCACCTCTGGTATAAGCTGCTGATGAAACTGGGCTTAAAAAGCGATGAAGTGTATTACATAGGCGGGAGTGAAGCTTTGCCGCCGCCATTATCAAAAGACGAGGAGCAGGTTCTATTAATGAAGCTCCCAAGCGGCGACCAGGCGGCCCGCGCTATTTTGATCGAACGCAACCTGCGGCTTGTCGTCTATATCGCACGGAAATTTGAAAACACGGGAATTAATATTGAAGATTTAATCAGCATCGGCACCATTGGATTAATCAAAGCTGTGAATACCTTCAATCCGGAAAAGAAAATCAAGCTGGCTACATATGCCTCTCGCTGTATCGAGAATGAAATCCTGATGTATTTAAGGAGAAACAACAAAATCCGTTCAGAAGTTTCTTTTGATGAACCGCTTAATATTGATTGGGACGGCAATGAGCTTCTGCTTTCTGATGTGCTGGGCACAGATGACGACATCATCACAAAGGACATTGAAGCAAACGTAGATAAAAAGCTTCTAAAAAAAGCGCTCGAACAGTTAAATGAGAGGGAGAAACAAATCATGGAACTGCGTTTTGGGCTTGTCGGCGAAGAGGAAAAGACCCAAAAGGATGTTGCGGATATGATGGGGATTTCTCAATCCTATATTTCCCGTCTGGAAAAAAGAATCATTAAAAGATTGCGAAAAGAATTCAACAAAATGGTGTAAAAAATTTTTGCGGCTTAATCCCTTGATTCTACAAGGATTTCCCAATTATGACTATTTTTCGGTTTGAGTGCAGTGCATATTTTTCCCACCCGAGGAGATACTTAACGTTGTACAGCAGCTCCTGTAGGGAGGGAAAAAAGTGTCGAGAAATAAAGTCGAAATCTGCGGGGTGGATACCTCCAAATTACCCGTACTCAAGAATGAAGAGATGAGAAAGCTGTTTAGGCAATTGCAGGACGAAGGTGATGATTCAGCCAGAGAAAAGCTTGTAAACGGGAACTTGCGTCTTGTCTTAAGTGTTATTCAAAGATTTAATAACAGAGGGGAGTATGTTGATGACTTATTTCAAGTCGGCTGTATCGGACTAATGAAATCCATTGATAATTTTGATCTAAGCCACAATGTTAAGTTTTCAACATACGCTGTACCTATGATTATCGGAGAAATCCGCAGGTATTTGCGCGATAATAACCCGATACGTGTCTCGAGATCACTCAGGGATATCGCATATAAGGCACTTCAGGTAAGAGAGCGGTTAATCAGTGAGACAAGCAAGGAGCCGACGGCAGAGGATATCGCCAAAGTTCTTGAAGTACCGCACGAAGAAATCGTGTTCGCACTCGACGCCATTCAAGATCCGGTATCTCTTTTTGAACCGATCTACAATGACGGCGGAGATCCGATTTATGTCATGGATCAAATCAGTGATGAACGCAACAAAGATACACAATGGATTGAAGAGCTGGCTTTGAAAGAGGGTATGAGAAGACTGAACGAGAGGGAAAAAATGATTTTAAGAAAACGGTTCTTCCAAGGAAAAACGCAAATGGAAGTAGCTGAAGAAATCGGCATTTCCCAGGCACAGGTGTCCAGACTGGAAAAGGCAGCAATCAAACAAATGAATAAGAATATTCATCAATAGCATGCACGCCGAAAGCCTTTAAAACAATTTCTGTTTTAAAGGCTTTTCTATTTGGAAACGAGCGGTTTACGTTTTTGAAAAAGTAAGGTATCCTAGTCCGTACACAGTTTTGTGAAAATTAAAATAATTTTTTAGCTTGGAAAGAGGAGGACCACAATGATTTTGCAGCTTGACAATGTCTCACTAAAACGGAATGGAAAATGGATACTAAAGGATATTCATTGGAACGTAGAAGAAAAGGAGAATTGGGTGCTTTACGGATTAAACGGAGCTGGGAAGACCGCGCTGTTAAATATGTTATGCTCTTACTATTTTCCGACAGCAGGCGAGATGCAGGTGCTTGGTCATGTATTCGGAAAAACGGAGCTGGGAGATAAACTCAGACGAAAAATCGGCCTTGTCTCAGCGGGTCTTCAGCAAAAATTGTATCCGGCAGATTCAGCTTTTGAAATTGCTCTGAGCGGGGCATATGCTTCGATTGGCTTGTATGAAACACCAAGTGCGGAAATCAGAGAAAAAGCGATTGCCCTGCTCGAGGACTTAGGAGCCATTGATTATGCCGACCGCCGCTATGAAACTCTTTCTCAAGGAGAGAAACAAAGAGCTTTAATCGCAAGAGCGCTAATGGCTGATCCGGAGCTGCTTATACTGGACGAACCAGTTACAGGACTTGATTTTATTGCCCGGGAAAAACTGTTAGATACGATTACGCACATTGCAAGCAGGGAAAATGCGCCGTCTATTCTTTATGTTACGCATCATGCGGAAGAAATTTTACCGATTTTTGATAAAGCCCTCTTGTTAAAAAAGGGAGAAGTCTTTAGGTCAGGACACATGAAAGATATGCTGACAGACGAAGCACTTTCTTCTTTTTTTGATACGCCGATCCGTGTATTATGGAATCAGGATCGCCCGTTTTTAACAAGAGCTGAGCCGGTAACAAATGCATAACAACATACGATTCATCCTGGGGGTGCTTTCGAAGCTGAGAGAGACGCATGTCTCAACCCTTATTGACCTGATCTGGATCATACCAGCGGAGGGAAGCGGTGAAAAAAGCGGAGAATGCAGCAGCGTGCACTCTGCTTTCTTTATTAAGCCGTTTCATGAATATGAAACGGCTTTTTTCTATTAAAAATAGGAGCGGATAACATGATTGATCAAGTAGAATCTTTACTGAAAAAAGCGGAAGAACAAAAGGACGAGCTCATTGAGCTTGCGAAAACGCTGATTTCTTTTAAAACACCGGCGCCGCCTGCGAGAAATACAGACAGCATCCAAACATGGATTGCGCAGTTTTTGCTTGAACGGGGATTTTCCATTGACAAATGGGACGTTTATCCAGGAGATCCCAATGTTGTGGGTGTTTTAAAAGGAACAAATTCAGCAGCCTATCAAAGTTTAATCATCAATGGGCATGTCGATGTGGCAGAGGTAAAAGAGGGCGAGGACTGGGTGCATGACCCGTTTTGTCCCAGTGAGAAAAACGGTTTCTTAATCGGCCGGGGCGCTTCAGATATGAAAGGCGGAATGGCCTGTGTGCTGTTTGCTTTAAAGCTGATTCGTGAAGCGGGCGTTGAGCTCCCGGGCGATTTGATTCTGCAATCGGTCATCGGGGAGGAAGTCGGAGAGGCCGGCACGCTTGAATGCTGCAAAAAGGGCTATCACGCAGACTTTGCAGTTGTGGCGGATACGAGCGATATGCATATTCAAGGTCAAGGCGGAGTGATTACAGGCTGGATCGAAATGAAAAGCAGTCAAACGTTTCACGATGGAACAAGACGGAATATGATCCACGCTGGCGGAGGAACATTCGGGGCGAGCGCAATCGAAAAAATGGCAAAAATCATTTCTGGACTCGGTGAGCTGGAGCGCCATTGGGCCATTATGAAAAGCTATCCCGGTTTTACCCCCGGTACAAACACCATTAATCCCGCTGTTATAGAAGGAGGCAGACATGCGGCCTTTATAGCGGATGAGTGCCGATTATGGATTACCGTCCATTTTTATCCCAATGAAACGCATGAAGAAGTGGCTGCTGAAATAGAAGATTACATCAACAGGCTGAGTGACAGTGATATTTGGCTGAGGGAAAACCGTCCTGTCTTCAAATGGGGAGGCTCTTCAATGATTGAAGAAAGAGGAGAAATTTTTCCGGCCTTGGAAGTTGATCCGGCTCATCCCGGCGTCTTAGCCCTTACGGCGTCACACGAGGAGATCAAACGGGAACCCCCCGTCATTGACGTGTCTCAAACCGTAACCGATGGGGGATGGCTTTATAATGCGGGTATTCCAAGCGTAATATACGGACCGGGCGATTTATATAATGCTCATGCCGTTAATGAAGAGGTATCGATTGAGCAGCTCGTAGATTATACGAAAATCATGCTCACGTTCATCATAAGATGGTGCAGCCGCAAAAAAGAACAATGATCATGAAAATTTCTCCTTGCTGACAAGGTTCAGCCCGCCCGTTCATATACTAGAAAAAAAGGACCGAAAAAGGACGTGATGGGATGATCAGCATTTCAGAATTTCAAGTAAAGGATGTCGTCAATGTCTCTAACGGAAAAAAATTAGGGAGCATCGGTGATATTGATATCAATGTCACCACAGGAAAAATTCAGGCGATTATACTAGGGGGAAATGGAAAAGTTCTCGGTTTTTTTGGAAAGGAAGAGGAAATGGTCATTCCTTGGCGAAATATAGTTAAAATCGGAGAAGATGTCATTTTAGTCCGATTAAGTGAATCCCACGCTTAACCTGCTTTTTTGCTGCTGATTGTCAAATGCCGGAAGTCTGAACTCTTCCGGCACATTTCATTTATGAAATATGTAAATCGACGCTAAACGAATGCAGAAAGATGTGGTAAAATAAGTGGGAAATTACGCCTTATAAATGTTTGTCGAAAGGTTGGATCATCATGAATACATATCACCCATTCAGTCTCACCACCCCCTCGACACTCATGATACAAGACTGGAAACAAACGAATCAAAACGATGCAGAAGTCATTGCCGGATTTACTACGAAAAACGGCGGTGTCAGTCAAAAACCTTTTGAGTCGTTAAATACAGGATTGCATGTTCATGACAAAGATGCAGATGTGGTTAAAAATCGTGAATATATAGCCGATATGTTTAATATTGATTTGCAGTCTTGGGTATTTGCTGACCAGACACACGACAATCGCGTCCAAAAAGTGACGCAGAGGGATAGGGGAAAAGGCGCCCGTGAGTATCACTCAGCTTTTAAAGCAACAGACGGGCTCTATACAAATGATAAAAATGTATTTTTGGCATTATGCTTTGCTGATTGTGTGCCTCTATTCTTTTTCGATCCGGTGAAATCGCTTGTCGGGATCGCTCATGCCGGATGGAAAGGAACGGTCAAACAGATTGGCAGAGAAATGGTGAAGCAATGGACCGAACAGGAGGGCTCGAAGCTTTCTGATATATACGCTGTTGTCGGACCGTCTATCTGCGGTGCGTGCTATACGGTAGATGACCGTGTGATGAATGCTGTCCGCGCATTGCCGTTTTCAGCAGATCGCGCCGTGAATCAGACGGGGCAGGGGCAGTATCAGCTTGACCTGAAAGAGCTGAACCGACTCATACTGATTGACAGCGGTTTGGCAAATGAGCAGATTTCTGTCAGCGGTTTATGTACGGAAAGTGAGCCGTCACTTTTCTTTTCCCATCGGCGAGATCAGGGGAAAACAGGACGGATGATGTCCTTTATCGGAATGAAGGAGGCATAAAAGATCTTGCGTGTTGTTGATCATTTACGACATATAAACGAACGAATAAACGAAGCATGTAACAGATCGGGCCGCAGATCCGATGAAGTTACGGTTATTGCAGTCACAAAATATGTGTCGCCTGAAAGAGCACAGGAGGCGGTCAATGCGGGCATCACGTGCCTCGGAGAGAACCGGGACGCCGAACTGCTTCGCAAACAGGAAATCATTAAAGGAAATCCGGAATGGCATTTTATCGGCAGCCTTCAATCAAGAAAAGTAAAAGCTGTCGTCAATTCAGTTTCCTATATTCATTCCCTGGACCGGCTTTCATTAGCGAAAGAAATTGAAAAACGGGCTGAAGGTGCTGTCCAATGCTTTGTGCAGGTCAATACCTCGCTTGAGCCCTCTAAACACGGCATGAATAAAGAAGAAGTGATACCATTCATACAGGAGCTTTCCGGCTTTGACAACATTGTTGTGGCCGGACTGATGACAATGGCTCCACTGACTGATGACCAAGATGAGATTAGAAGCTGTTTCCGAACGCTTAGAGAACTTCGTGATCAGGTTCAAGAGCTGAAACAGCCGAACGCTCCATGTACAGAACTGTCGATGGGCATGTCAAATGATTTTGAAATCGCGATTGAAGAAGGGGCTACTTATATTAGAATCGGCTCATCGTTAGTCGGAAATGAAACAGGGGGTGTACAGCAATGAGTATGAAAAATAAACTGAAAAACTTTTTCTCAATGGATGAAGAAGAATACGAATACGAATATATTGAAACTGAGCGGGATTCTCATGAAGAACAGGAACAAAAAGAAAAACCTGCTTATAATGCTGGTAAACCAGCAGCCAAACAGAATGTAGTAAGCTTGCAAAGTGTTCAGAAATCCTCTAAAGTGGTGTTGAGTGAGCCGCGCGTTTATGCGGAGGCGCAGGAAATAGCCGACCATCTGAAGAACAGGCGGGCAGTTGTCGTCAATCTTCAGCGGATACAGCATGACCAGGCGAAACGGATTGTTGACTTTTTAAGCGGCACCGTTTATGCCATTGGCGGCGATATCCAAAGAATCGGTTCAGATATTTTCCTATGCACGCCTGACAACGTAGATGTATCAGGCACAATTTCTGAGCTCATATCTGAAGACGATCAGAGGTGGTAAAGCGAGATGATCCTTTATCAAGTTTTTTCGGTTTTAAGCTTATTAATTACAATATACTCATTTGCCCTGATCATATATATTTTTATGTCATGGGTGCCGAGTACGAGGGAAACAGCAGTCGGACGGTTTTTAGCGTCGATCTGTGAACCATATCTCGAGCCATTCAGAAAAATCATCCCTCCAATTGCAATGCTGGATATCTCGCCAATCGTGGCCATTCTTGTGCTGCGGTTTGCAACAACCGGCTTGTGGGGGCTTTATCGCATGATTGCGTTTTAAGGTGACAGTTTGATAGGGGGGCTTGGCAGCAGCCAAGCCTCTTTACATAGAAGGGAAAGACGATGAGCGATATTTATCAGCACTTCAGAAAAGAAGAGCGTGCCTTTATCGATCAGGCGCTCGAATGGAAAAGAATTGTCCAGGAGCAGTACCGGATGAAACTGACCGACTTTTTAGATCCCCGGGAACAGGTCATTCTCGCTGCGGTCACGGGACAGGCAGATGTAGGACTGGCTTTTTCCGGCGGCTATGACAGAGCGGAGCGAAAACGGGCCATTTTATATCCTGAATACATCACGCCGGAAGAATCGGATTTTGAGCTTCAGGCGTTTGACGTTCGCTATGCTGAAAAATTTGTGACGGTTGATCACCGGTCTCTCCTTGGTTCATTAATGGGAATCGGTCTGAAGCGGCAAAAGTTTGGCGATTTAGTGTTTTCAGAGACGGCGGTGCAAATCATTGTCTCAGCTGATACAGCCGATTTTGTTGCGGCTCAGCTTACCCAAGCCGGAAAAGCCGCAGTCAAGCTTGAGAAAATTGACTTGTCAGACCTTGAAATTCCTGCACTAGATGTCGAAATAAGAGATGACACCGTTTCTTCTTTAAGGCTTGACGCGGTCTGCGCCTCTATGAGCAGGCAATCACGCCAGAAATCACAAACGCTGGTGAAAAACGGTCTCGTAAAAGTGAACTGGAAGGTTGTTGAAGACCCTTCTTACCAGGTTGCTGAAGGGGATATGCTCTCTATCAGGGGCTTTGGCCGCTGCAGCCTGACAAAAATCGAAGGGAAAACCAAAAAAGACAAGTGGAGAGTCACGTTTGAACGACAAAAATAGTCGGTTTTTCAGTTTTTTTCTCCATCTGTGCGAAATTTGTTTTATAATGTGAACTAGATAACCGTACTGAAATGTAAAAAATGGAGGTGGCATCATGCCATTAACGCCGAATGATATTCACAACAAGACGTTTACAAAAAGTTTTCGCGGATATGATGAAGACGAGGTAAATGAATTTCTGAGTCAAGTCAGAAAAGATTACGAAATTGTTCTCCGTAAAAAAACAGAGCTTGAAGCGAAAGTCAATGAGCTCGATGAAAGAATCGGACACTTTGCCAACATTGAAGAAACGCTGAATAAATCGATTCTGGTTGCCCAAGAAGCAGCTGAGGACGTAAAGCGCAATTCTCAAAAGGAAGCAAAGCTGATTGTTCGGGAAGCGGAGAAAAACGCTGATCGCATCATCAACGAATCTTTATCGAAATCAAGAAAAATCGCAATGGAAATCGAAGAGCTGAAAAAACAGTCTAAAGTGTTCAGAACACGTTTCCAAATGCTGATTGAAGCGCAGCTTGATCTTCTGAAAAATGATGATTGGGATCATTTGCTTGAGTATGAAGTCGACGCTGTGTTTGAGGAAAAGGAATAAATTCTCTGATTACCTTGACATTTTCTTAGCTTGTCGAATATAATACGTTCATAAATTCAGATGAAAAGACGGTTGAAAGGGACAGTCATGTTTCCATCATGCCTTCATAGCGACCCGGAGATGGTGAAAGTCCGGGATGGCCGGAATCATGTAGATCAGCCCTTAAGTTTCCTTTCTGAACTCACAGTAGGTTAGGACGTTCATCACGTTACGATGCTCGAGAGGAAAAAGCGTAAGCCTGGCTTTTTCTAAAAGGGTGGTACCGCGAGATAAGCTTTCTCGTCCCTTATGGGATGAGAGGGCTTTTTTTATTTTCTGAAAAAATTGGTGGAGGAATGAAAATGGATTACAAAGACACGCTCTTAATGCCGAAAACAGATTTTCCGATGCGAGGCAACTTGCCAAACCGTGAGCCTGACATGCAAAAGAAATGGGAGGAGCAGGATATCTACAGTCTAGTACAGGAACGGACGAAAGACCGCCCTAAATTTGTTTTACATGACGGACCTCCGTACGCAAACGGCGATATCCACATGGGCCACGCGCTTAACAAAATTTTAAAGGACTTCATCGTCCGCTACAAATCAATGAGCGGGTACAACGCACCGTATGTACCGGGCTGGGATACACACGGGTTGCCGATTGAAACAGCTCTTACAAAAAACAAAAAAGTGAACCGCAAAGAAATGTCAGTAGCTGAATTCCGCAAGCTATGCGAAGAATATGCATGGAAGCAAATTGAGGGTCAGCGTGAGCAATTCAAGCGTCTTGGAGTCCGCGGCGACTGGGAAAATCCATATGTGACACTGAAACCGGAATATGAAGCGCAGCAAATCCGCGTTTTCGGTGAAATGGCAAAACGAGGCTATATTTATAAAGGCCTTAAACCGGTTAACTGGTCACCTTCAAGTGAGTCTGCTTTAGCCGAAGCGGAAATCGAATATCAAGACAAACGCTCAGCATCTATTTACGTTGCTTTTGGCGTAAAAGACGGAAAAGGCGTGCTTGAAAATGGCGAGCGCATCATCATTTGGACAACAACGCCTTGGACGATTCCTGCAAACCTCGGCATTTCAGTTCATCCTGATCTGGAATACAGCGCGATTGCAGTCGGTGATAATCGCTTTGTTGTAGCAAGTGCACTGGTTGAAGCTGTAGCTTCTGCATGCGGCTTTGAGCAGTATGAAGTGACAAGAACGATCAAAGGGAAAGATCTCGAAAATATTATCGCTGAACATCCGCTATACGGCAGAGATTCACTCGTTATGCTTGGCGATCACGTGACAACTGACGCCGGAACAGGCTGTGTTCATACAGCACCGGGACATGGGGAAGATGACTTTATCATTGGCCAAAAATACGGCTTAGACGTCCTTTGTCCGGTTGATGAAAAAGGTGTGATGACAAGCGAAGCTCCTGGCTTTGAAGGTATGTTCTATGATGATGCAAACAAAGTGATCACACAGCAGCTCGAAGAAAAAGGCGCGCTCGTGAAGCTTGAATTCATTACACACTCCTATCCGCACGATTGGAGAACAAAGAAACCAACCATTTTCAGAGCAACTGCGCAATGGTTTGCGTCTATTAAAGATTTCAGATCAGACCTGCTGGATGCCATTAAAGAAACCAAATGGGTTCCTGAATGGGGCGAGCAGCGTTTGCACAACATGGTTCGTGACCGCGGAGACTGGTGTATTTCCAGACAGCGTGCATGGGGTGTGCCGATTCCGGTATTTTATGCTGAAAACGGCGAGCCAATCATCACAGATGAAACGATTGAGCACGTTTCAGAATTGTTTAGACAACATGGTTCAAACATTTGGTTTGAAAAAGAAGCGAAGGATCTTCTTCCGGAAGGCTTTACGCATCCTGGAAGCCCGAACGGCACTTTTACAAAAGAACAGGACATCATGGATGTTTGGTTTGATTCTGGTTCTTCCCACCAAGCGGTGCTTGAAGAACGCGAGGATCTCGTTCGGCCGGCTGATTTATACCTTGAAGGCTCTGACCAATACCGGGGCTGGTTTAACTCATCTCTATCAACAGCAGTAGCCGTAACAGGAAAAGCGCCATATAAAGGTGTGCTCAGCCATGGGTTTGCACTGGATGGAGAAGGACGCAAAATGAGTAAATCCATCGGTAACGTCGTCGTTCCAGCAAAAGTCATGAAACAGCTTGGCGCCGACATTTTGAGATTATGGGTGTCTTCTGTTGACTACCAGGCGGATGTTCGCGTGTCTGATGCGATTCTGAAGCAGGTTGCTGAAGTATACCGTAAAATCCGCAACACGTTCCGTTTCCTTCACGGCAACCTGTTCGATTTTGATCCAAAAACAAATGCGGTGGCTGTTGAAGATCTTCGTGAAGTCGATCAGTACATGCTGGTTAAGCTAAACAAACTGATTGATAAAGTGAAAAAAGCGTACGACGAGTACGAGTTTGCGGTTGTGTATCACAGCATCCATAATTTCTGTACAATTGAATTAAGCTCATTCTATCTGGATTTCGCTAAGGATATTGTATACATTGAGCACGCGGATCATCCGGATAGACGCAGCATGCAGACTGTATTCTATGAAACGCTGCTTGCGTTAGTGAAGCTTACAGCACCGATACTGCCTCATACCACTGACGAATTATGGTCTCACTTAACATTTGTTGACGAGCAGAGCGTTCAGCTGACAGACATGCCGGAAACGATTGCGGTTCCAAACAACGAAGCGACAGAAGATAAATTTGACCGTTTTATGTCTCTTCGTGATGATGTGCTAAAAGCGTTAGAAACAGCGCGAAATGAAAAAATCATTGGTAAATCATTGGAAGCAAGCCTGAAATTGTATCCGAATAAAGAAAACAAAGAGCTATTAGCTTCTATTAAAGAAAATCTTTCTCAGCTGTTTATTGTTTCTGAATTAACCATCAGCGAAGAAAATGAAGCGCCAAACGATGCGCAAAGCTTTGAGACAGGGAAAATCGCTGTCGAGAAAGCTGAAGGTGAAATGTGTGAGAGATCCCGTGTGATTTCTAAAGATGTAGGTGCGAACCCGAAATATCCTACATTGTCACTGCGCAACGCTGAAATCGTTGAAAAGTATTATCAGAACTAATGAAAAGAGCCCGGCGCAAAGGGACTGACCCCCGTTTTTGAGACAGGGATCAAAACACCTTTTATACAGCCAATTGCCGATAGCTTATCGGTGATTGGCTGTTTAGTTTCGTTTGAATACGAATGTTGTTATAATAATAAATGTATT
>NZ_JAXCHF010000015.1:0-43144 GCF_037027485.1 Bacillus sp. 205(2023)
AGATTGCCACATACCTATCCAAGCAGGGATAGATATGTGGGAGCCTTTTTCTGTATCTAAAATACAATAAGCATCTAAAGAAACAAAAAAGCTTGTAGAAAAAACATCGTTTTCTCTACAAGCTGAACCTGATGTAATCAGGTTTTTTTATTTGCGCAAAAAAGGAAAAGAGTAAGAAGCTTATTTTTCCATATTTGGGAATAAGAAAAACGTTTTTTAATGATTTATCTTCTAAAACAAGAGCTAATTTCTTATGTTTTTCTGCATATTTAGATATTTTTCATATCTCTGAACGCGAAAATTGTAGATATTACACTAAATTTCATTAAAGAAGTAATTAAAAGATATATTTTCAACTTTATTCCAAATGACTGACATAAGCTCTCGAACCCTTGTGAATAAAGAGTTCTGTTAAAAAATAAAACATTTTCAGAAAATAAGGAATTTTTCATAGAGTAAATATAATAGTAAAATGCTAAAATAATAGTTGATAAAATTACTTTTGTAATCTAATATCTTAATTAAAGATGTTAATTCTGATAGGGGGTACATTGAGGAATGTTTAATGAAAGAGAAGCTTTGCGCTTGCGATTAGAACAATTAAATGAAGCTGAAGTGAAAGTCATTCGTGAATATCAAATTGAACGCGATAAAATATACGCAAAATTAAGAGAGCTGGACAGAAATGGAAGCCCTTCCGAAACGAAAAAGGAGTTCCGTTCTGAAAGAAAAACTGACTCTCTGCCAGTTCTCGCCGAGCTTGCAGCTCAGGAAATCAGAAGCTATCAGCCGCCATCACAGCAGCAGTCCGCCCAGCCTCAGCTTCAATCTATTTCCTCTCTTCCTGCCGGTATACCAGATGGAGCGACTAGAAGAAGAAGAGGAACGGCAAGACCGGGATCTAAAGCAGCTAAACTGCGTGAAGCAGCTATTAAAACATTAAAACGCCACAACGCGGCAATTAAGAGCTCCGAACTTCAAAAAGAGATTGAAAAGGAAAGCGGTCTTGAAATCCCTAATATGACAACGTTTATGCAAAGTTTAATTAAAATGTATCCGGAAGTGAAAAAACCGTATCGCGGCCAGTACATTTTAGAGGGTGACATCGAATCAGCTGAATCAGCAACAGAATAAGCACACAGAAAAACTGCTTGGGAGCTCAAGCAGTTTTTTTATTATTGGGTTTTTTTCGGTGAAGGTTTGTTTTCTTTTTCAAGATTAAGCTTATACACCCATTTTTGATAAGGTTTTTCTTCGGCGGCACGGCTCTTCAGCTCTTCAATTTTATGGTTGATAAGCTGGTCAGCTGATTGGGCTCTGGTCAGCTGTTTTTGAAGCTCATTTACTTGTTTTGTGACATCTTCAAGGATGGTCTCTACATGACTTGACGGTGCGTAAACGGTTTGAGCTTCTTCTGCCGTTTTTTCTTTCTGTTTCGCACCGCCATCAATATCGGCAAAATGAGAAGCAATCCAGGCATCACTTTCATCAAGCTGCCGTTTGTACGAAATAATAGTTTCTTGAAATAGTTTTTCTTTCGTTTTTTCTATTTCAAGCAGCCTTTCTTTCGTTTCTATGATTCGGTCTTTCATATGATCTATTTCTATTTTGATATGTTTTAGCTGGTATTCTTTTTCTATCATTTGCTCTTTCAAGCGTCCGTTTTCGGCTTTTATCGTTTCAGCTTGCTGCTTGGCTTGAAACAATTCGTTCTGTTCCCGCTGGATAGAGGTATTAAGATGAATAATTTGTTTATGCAAATTTTTATTTTCTTCCTCAATTTTGATTTTTTCGATATGAAGCTTATGTTTTTCTTCGATTTCGGTTTTGCGTTTGTAGGTTTCTGCGGAAAGAAGCTCCTGCAAGGTGACGATTTTATCGAGCAGTTCGGCTCTCATTTGATGCAGTGTATGGCTCGTATAGGAGGCGTGTTGTTCTTTCATTGACATTTGCTTTAGCTCAGCGGACAGCTGCTGAAGTTTTTCTTTCATATTGGTATTTTCTTTAAGCAGTTTGTTATTTTTCTGATGGAAGTAGCTGGCCTCAAGCTCGGAAATTAGTTTACGGCACCTTGACAGCTCTGATTTTAAATAAAGGTTCTCCTGTGACACGTCATGGAAAAAAGGACCTGTTCTTTTCAATCGAACCATCTCCCTCATGATGTTAACATTACAATATGCAAATACTGAACAGCTATTCCTCTTTAATAAACAGACAAGCATTGGCGTTGGGGCCTTGCTTTTGCTATGCTTTTGGTAACTAGAGGTGAGAGCATGAAACATATAAATGTACTTTTAGCAGGAGGAGCCTCACGCCGGTTTGGGGAGCCCAAGGCGTTTGTAAAATGGAGAGGCCGCATGTTTTACGAATGGGCTAAAAAGTCGCTGGGTGAGCAAGCGGTCATCATCAGCCGTCCCGAGTTTATCGATAGATTTCAAGAGAATGGCGAAACCGAAGTGTATCAAGACGCGGAGCCGTTCCAAGGAATGGGCCCATTGGCTGGTATCTATACTGCTTTTGAAAAGACAGACGGTGACCTTTATACGATTCTATCCTGTGACACACCGCTGATACGAAAAAGGACGATGGCGGAGCTCAGGCGCATGGTAACTGCCGATACGGACGCAGTCATCCCGATATCAGGCGGACGAGTGCAGCCATTGATAGCACTGTATCATAAAAGGATCATGCCTATTCTATATGAACAGCTATCTGAGAAAAAATTAAAACTATCAGATTTCTTAGACCGTATTTCAGTTCGTTACGTACAGGCAGAGGAAATCGCGGCAGTGCCGGAAGAGTTTATGAATATTAATACACGACATGACTATAGGCGTTTGGAAGAACTCAAGACATTCTCCTGCTGGGACTGACGGGCGGAAATCATGGTATGATTGACATAAAAGATAAGGAGATCAGGTTTGATGGAAGAGCGTTATTCACGGCAAATCAGATTTAAGCAAATTGGAGAAGAGGGCCAGCAAAGACTGGCAGACAGCCGCGTGCTGATCGTAGGAGCAGGAGCGCTCGGAACAGCCGGAGCTGAAGGGCTGTCGAGAGCGGGAGTTGGAACCGTCACCATCATTGACCGTGATTATGTAGAATGGAGCAATCTGCAAAGGCAGCAGCTTTATACAGAAAGCGATGCGGAACTCCGCATGCCAAAAGCTATGGCTGCCAAAGAACATTTATCCGCTATTAACAGCGGCATACATATTGAGGCATACGTTACAGAGGGGACGGCTGAAACGCTTGAACCGCTGATCGAAAAAGCGGATGTTGTTATCGATGCAACAGATAATTTTGAAACACGCATGCTTATCAACGATCTAGCTCAGAAAACAAAGACACCATGGATTTATGGCGCTTGTGTAAGCAGCCAAGGGATGTTCATGACAATTATTCCGGGGGAGACACCTTGTTTGTCTTGTTTGTTTGAGCAAATTCCTGTCGGCGGAGCGACGTGCGATACAGCGGGGATTATTCCGCCTGCGGTCCATATGGTTTCAGCCTATCAGCAGGCGGAGGCGCTGAAACTGTTAACGGGAAACACAGAAGCGATACAGCGCGGCTTTGTCACGTTTGATGTCTGGAACAATTCACATATGAAAATCAACGTTAGCAATGTACGAGTCGAAGATTGTCCGTCATGCGGCGCACACGCAGTTTATCCTTATCTTCAAGACTGGAACACGCCAAAAGCTGCTGTGCTGTGCGGCCGTGATACGGTTCAAGTCAGATCAGAGTCATTAAAAAGAATACCGAAGCAGGAGCTCGCCAGTCGGCTGAAAACAATCGGCAAGGTAGAGGCCAATGCATTTTTGCTTCATATCTATTATGAAAATTTCAGAATCGTCATTTTTAATGACGGACGGGCTCTGATACACGGAACAAGTGATGTGAAAGAAGCTAATTCTGTGTTGGCAAGAGTAATCGGATTGTAACAACAGGAGGGTTCAGAATGCTGGAGAAAAGAACACCGATACCGGTAGATGAAGCTGTTCGGCGTGTCAGCCGATTTCAAAAACGAGGGGAAACAGAATGGGTGGCGCTTGAAAACAGCCTTCACCGATTTTTAGCTGAAGATGTAACGGCAGATCACCATGTGCCTGCATTTGACCGTTCGCCATATGACGGTTTTGCTGTCAGAGCATGTGATACGGCTGAAGCTTCACGCGAGCACCCTGTCCGCTTTGAGGTCATTGACCATATCGGGGCAGGAGCTGTATCTGAGAAAGAACTTGCTGCGTTTCAGGCAGTGCGGATCATGACAGGTGCGCAAATTCCAAAAGGCGCGGATGCCGTGGTCATGATTGAGCTGACTCAAACCTTTGAAGAGAATGGTCAGCCGTTTATGTCTTTAAAACGCCGCTTCCAGCCAGGGGACAATATTTCAAAAACAGGTGAAGATGCTCAAAAAGGGAGCGTTTTAGTCAGAAAGGGCACGCGAATTACCCCGGGGGTAACAGCTCTTCTGGCAACCTTTGGATACGCTTCTGTGCCTGTCGTGAGAAAGCCTGTTGTCGGGATTATCGCTACCGGCACTGAATTGCTGAATGTCAGTGACCCGCTGGAGCCGGGGAAAATCCGTAACAGTAACGCCAGTATGGTATATGCACAAGTTATCGAAGCGGGCGCTTCACCTCTTTACTTAGGGAAAATCTCCGATGATCTTGATCAAAGCTTTGCTGCGGTCGAGGAAGCAATGGAAAAGGTTGATTTTCTAATCACAACAGGCGGCGTGTCAGTGGGTGACTTTGACTTTTTGCCTGCAATCTATGAAAGGCTCGGAGCTGATGTGCTCTTTAATAAAGTTGCTATGCGCCCGGGAAGTGTAACGACTGTGGCTCATGCAAACGATATGCTGCTGTTTGGGCTGTCAGGAAACCCGTCGGCATGCTATGTCGGTTTTGAACTGTTTGTAAAACCGATGATCCGGTCATGGCTGCTTCATGATAAACCGCATCCAATTTGCGCAGAAGCTGTTTTGACTAAGGACTTTCCGAAGCCGAATCCTTTTACCCGATTTGTACGTGCTTATGTACACCATCAGGAAGGAAAGCTGTTAGCGGCTCCCGTTGGATTAGATAAGTCAAGCTCTGTCACTTCACTTGCAGAGGCGAATGCGTTTATCATCCTGCCGGGCGGTACGAGAGGTTACGAATCAGGCAGAACGGTCCACGTGCTGCTGATCAGAGAAGAGAATGGAAGTGAGTGGCCTTGGTCCGTTTCCCGATCGTCCAAGTTGTAGGATTCCAAAACAGCGGAAAAACAACGTTGATAGAGCGTATTCTTAAAAAAGCCGCACTACAGGGACTGCATGCAGGCTGCCTGAAGCATCACGGTCATGGCGGCGAACCGGAAGCATTCACTGAAGGAAAAGACACTGACCGTTACCAAGCTGCGGGAGCTGATGTAACAGCAGTAGAAGGAGCGGGTGTTTTACAGCTTACGGCCCGCCGTAAATGGGATCTCCCGCAGCTGATCGAGTTATATCGCTTTCTCGATATGGATTGCCTGCTCATAGAAGGCTTTAAAAAAGCTCCTTATCCTAAAGTAGTAATAGTACGAGATAAGGATGATCTGGCTGAACTGCAGGCAGTAAATATAATCGCAATTATATACAGAGAAAAAGAACAAACGGCTGCACACCAAGGATTACCCGTTTTTCACGCGGATGATCCTGCAGCAGTTGATTTTGTGCTTTTACAGCTGAAAGGGGAATCTGTGTAATGGGACGGTTTGAGATTACGAAAACACCCATCGTTACTGAAGATATCATAAAAAAAGTAGAGAAACGGGAAGCCGGAGCTATTACCACGTTTATCGGGACAGTTCGGGAGTGGACAAACGAAAAAAAAACAATCCGGCTGGAATATGAGGCTTATGAACCGATGGCTGTGCAGATGCTGGCCCAAATCGGGGCTGAAATAGAAGAGAAATGGAAAGGGGCTTCGGCTGCTATCACACATCGGATCGGTGTACTGGATATCGGCGAAGCGGCAGTTGTCATCGCTGTGTCTTCTCCCCATCGAAAAGCCGCTTATGAAGCCAATGAGTATGCAATCGAACGCATTAAACAGATTGTGCCTATTTGGAAAAAAGAAATTTGGGAAGACGGAGAGCAATGGATCGGTGACCAGCTTGAGACAACAGCTTATCCGAATGGAAAACCAGATGTAAGTGAGGGGGAGCAGCGTGATTAACATTCTTTTGTTTGCGGGACTTGCTGAAAAGGCCGGCACGTCAACGCTTGAAATTGATATGGAACAAGCAACAACCGATGATATAAAAGCGGTATTAAAGGAACAATACGGACTTGAATCAATTGATACGGCTATGATTGCTGTAAATGAAAACTACGTCAAAGAAAATACCTCAGTATCTTCCGGTGACAAGGTGGCTGTTATTCCACCTGTCAGCGGGGGATGAAAACCGGACGGCGATAAAGCCGTCCGGTTTTTGCGTTAAAAGCCATATCTCTCCGTTTTTTGCATATCCTGCTCATCATCCTGCATACAATGATTTTCTGTAGGCATTTATTTTACATAAGTCCCGCCATATAAAGTAAGAGACCATCTCCGCCATTAGATTGAATTTTCGAAAAATAATAGAAATTTATTTCGGGAATCGATATAGTAAGGGTGAAAAAACTGGAAGGGTGCTGGGTATGGAGACATTTAAAAGATTAAAAGCATTTTATTGGCCGTACAGAAAGGTGTTTATGTGGTCGCTTCTGGCGATGCTTTTGATGACAGTCATTACGGTCGTTTATCCGATCATTCTGCAAATTACAATCGATGAGATCGTACTCGGGAGGCAGTATCAGCTTGCAGCATGGATCAGTCTGGGATTTATTGCGGTTATGGCTGTAAAAGGAACCGCTACTTTTTTTCATCAGTATTTAGGTGATATGTTTGGCATCAAATCTGTTTATCGGCTGAGAAATGGCCTGTATGCAAAACTGCAGAGGCTTTCTTTTTCTTACTATGACAACGCAAAAACAGGTGATTTGATGTCCAGGCTGACAGCCGATGTTGAAGGGCTCAGGTTTTTTTTATCCTACGGGCTTGCTGAGTTTATTCGATTCGGCTTGCTGGTTGCGATCAGTTTATCGGTCATGTTTTACTATTCGGTTCCGCTTACGCTGGTAACAATCACTGCTTTGCCTTTTCTGGCGGTCGCAGTATATCAGTTTGACAAAAGAGTACACCCCGCCTTCCGAGGCATCAGAAAATCGTTTGCGAAACTCAATACAAAGGTGCAGGAAAATATCAGCGGCATCAACACAGTTAAGTCACTATCAAGAGAAGATTTTCAAATCAGCGCCTTTAATAAGGCAAATGCGGCCTACAGAACAAAATATTTACAAACGTCATCCATCTGGTCTGCGTATTTTCCGCTGATGGAGTTTATCGGCAATATTTGTATTGTGGCTCTTCTTTCATACGGCGGCTATTTGGTCATGCAAAATCAGCTGAATCCGGGTGAGCTTGTCGCTTTCTTCAGTCTGGTCAATTATATGATGTGGCCAATCATGAACTTAGGTTTTGTGATTAATATGTTTTCTCAGGCAAAAGCCTCAGGAGAGCGTCTGTTAGACATTCTTGATGAAGAGGAAGACATTAAAGACCACGTTCATGCTTTACATCAGCCAAAGCTAACCGGAGATGTCTCATTCAAAGATGTAACTCTCACATACAGAAATGAACAAACGAACGCGCTTTCCGATGTAAGCTTTGAAGCAAAAAGCGGAAAGATGATCGGACTTTTGGGCCCTACGGGATCTGGAAAAAGCTCAGTCACACAGCTCCTCACTAGATTTTACAGTCCTGCAGGCGGAATCATCACGATTGATCATAAACCTATCACAGATTATTCATTAAAAACCCTTCGCTCAAATATTGGAGTTGTACTTCAAGAATCATTCCTATTTTCATCTACTATTCGATCAAATATTTCATACGGGAAGCCGGATGCTTCGATGGGCGACATTATAAATGCGGCAAAAAGAGCTCAGGCCCACGATTTTATTATGGAACTGCCTGACGGATATGACACCATGCTTGGAGAAAGGGGGCTGGGGCTTTCAGGCGGCCAGAAGCAGCGTATTGCTATTGCCAGAGCCATCTGTTTAAACCCGAGCATTTTAATATTAGATGACGCCACAAGTGCAGTAGATATGCAAACTGAGCACAGCATACAGCTTGCGTTAAAAGAAGTCATGAAAAACCGCACAACCTTTATCATCGCTCACCGCATTTCTTCACTGAAACACGCAGATGAAATTCTTGTCTTCGATAAAGGTAGCATTCGTGAAAGAGGCAATCATCACGAGCTTCTTGCCAAGAACGGCTATTACAAAAAGATATACGATTTGCAATACCGGGATGTCAATATGTTAAATGAGCCGCATCAGGTCGGATAGGGAGGAACATATGAAACAAGCAAAAAAACAGGGGATTTTGGAGCGTTTCTATTATTCTTCAGATGAAATCATTGAAAAACCGTTTAACTGGGCTCAAATGTGGCGGCTGTTAAGCTATGTCAAACCGTACCGAAAAACAATTCTGCCGCTTTCTTTTCTCACCGTTTTGATTGGGACTGCTGTGAAGCTTGTCATTCCCATTCTGATCGGTGTTTATGTTCTCGATCAAGCCATTACAGCAAAGAATTCGGAATTGCTGATGCAGCTGATTATTTTGATCAGCGTTTTATACGCTGTTAATTATGCAGCCAATATGCTAAGGATCAGATGGATGAACCAGCTTGGCCAGCATGTCATTTACGATTTGCGCCAGCATTTATTTACCCATGTGCAGCGCTTGTCCCACCGATTTTTTGATCAGAGATCGGCAGGGTCTATTCTCGTCAGAATTATGAATGACATTAACTCCCTTCAGGAGCTTTTCACAAGCGGCGTGATTAACTTATTAACAGATTTATTGCTTTTGGCGGGAGTCGTCATCATTTTATTCACGCTGAGTCCTGAACTGACCATAGCCATCATGGTGACTCTGCCGATTATGTTTTTTATTTCAACAAGTCTCAGAAAAAAAATCCGCCGTTCATGGCAAACGGTGCGTCTGAAGCAATCAAAGCTGAACTCTCATTTAAACGAAAGCATACAAGGTATCCGCGTAACGCAGGCTTTCACGCAGGAACAAGAAAACATGGCGTATTTTGACGGAGTCAATCAGGAGAACTATCAATCATGGCGGGAAGCAACAAGAAAAAATGCTGTGTTCCGTCCTCTGGTAGAAATGACAAATGCGATAGGAACGGCTGTATTAATTTGGTATGGCGCCACACTCATCATGAACCAAACCATTACAATAGGTGTCTTCGTATCTTTCGCCTTCTATTTAGGCATGTTCTGGGAGCCTATTTCAAGATTAGGCCAGGTTTATAACCAATTGTTAATGGGGATGGCCTCGTCAGAGCGGATTTTCGAGTTTTTAGACGAACAGCCGAACGTCAAGGAAAAGCGGGATGCCATTCACAAGAAAAATATTAAAGGCCATATCAGCTTTGAAGAGGTTGAATTTTCTTATGATGAAAAACGAAAGGCACTTCATGCCGTTTCCTTTTCTATTCCTGCAGGCTCGACACTTGCACTTGTCGGACACACGGGGAGCGGAAAAACAACGATTGCCAATTTAATCAGCCGATTTTATGATGCAACAGGAGGAACCATTAAAATAGACGGCACTCCGGTAAAAGACCTGTCCATTGCCAGTTTACGCTCTCAAATCAGCATTGTGCTTCAAGATACGTTTATTTTCTCCGGAACGATTATGGAAAATATTCGTTTCGGAAGGCCGGATGCGTCAGACGAAGAAGTGATAAAAGCTGCTCAAGCAGTCGGAGCGGATGAGTTTATTTCTGGTTTAGCAGAAGGATACGAAACAGAAGTGGAAGAAAGGGGCAGCGTATTATCCGCCGGTCAGCGCCAGCTCATTTCCTTCGCAAGAGCGCTGCTCGCAGATCCTGCTATTATCATTCTTGACGAAGCCACGGCAAGCATTGATACAGAGACAGAAGTCAAAATCCAGCAGGCTTTAAAAACTTTGCTGAAAGGCCGTACAGCCGTCATGATTGCCCATAGACTGTCCACGATCCGCGACGCCGACCATATCATCGTTCTTGATCACGGCAGGAAAATGGAAGAGGGCAGCCACGAACAGCTGCTTGCGAAAGGAGGTATTTATGCAGGACTGGTGAAAGCGCAATACAGCATAGCTGCCGAATAAAAGCCTTCAGCTTGAAAATCTGAAGGCCTGTTGAATGATTTGGATATTTTTTAAAAAAATATGAAACTTTTTTTAGATCCTTTCGTATTATCAGCTAGATATGTTCAAGGAGGTTTTATATATGGAAGCAAATGTAGAAAAAAACGGCGGAGTGTCAACTGAAAAGCCATCCCTTTTGGGAGTGATCACAAGTCCTGGAACTCAATTTGAGAGAATAAGAGAAAGGCCGGTTGTATGGGGCCCGCTCTTGATTGTTGCGGCAATCATCATAGTTGGTGCTGTATTGCAGGGTCTCGGAACGGATTATAGCGAGCTTCTGAAAAATACAAATACGAATGGATTAACAGCTGAACAGGTTGAAACTCTAGGAACGATAACCAAATACACTGGAATGATAGGTTCGATTCTCGGCGGAATTGCAGCTTTATTTATTGCACCTCTCATTTATTGGCTCTGTGTGAAAATATCAGGAGGCGTAACGACGTATAAGAAAATGCTTTCTCTCGGTCTGTTTGTCTCCTTAATCAGCAGTTTAGGATTATTGATCAATGGAATTGTTGCTTTTACAACTGACACAAGTTCACTTTACAGCATGACGTCACTTGCGGGAATTATTCCTTCAGACATGCCTTTAGCCAATGTATTAAATACATTTGAAATCTTCAGCATTTGGAGTTATGTATTATTAGCGATCGGTCTTCACAAAACGGGAGGCATCTCCAAAAAAGCAGGGTGGATATCCGTTATAATTCTTTTCGTCCTTTTGGTCGCATTTTCGTTTGTTTCAGGGGCGATAAACTCTGTGGCAGGTGCATAAATAGATGAAAAAAGTCTGGATCGGAATTGGAATTGCAGCATTAGTCGCTCTTTTTATAGGAATTAATATTTACCGGTCTGCCGCTCCGACAAGCGGCAGCGCCGGCCAGAAGGTGGAGACGGGCAGTCTAGAAGAAAAAAAGATATCGTCAACGGTTATGGTTCCAGGCACACTTAAATTTTCAAATGAACAATATGTGTTTTATGAAGCCGATAAAGGAACTTTGAACGACATTAAAGTGAAGGAAGGCGACAAAGTTAAAAAGGGTACGCCGTTAGTCACTTATACGAATGAGCAGCTTAGTCTGGAAAAAGAACAGAATCAATTGACCGCTGAATCGAACCGGCTGCAAATCGATCAGATTCAAGAAAAGCTACAAGCGTTGGACAGTAAAGAAAAAGAACTGACAAAACAGCTTGGAAAGAAAGAAGCAGAAAAACAAGTTGACTCTGAGCGCACAGAGCTTGAAATGCAGGAAAAAACGGCTCAGATAGAATTAAAGCAAACAGAGCTTCAGCGGCAGTCGCTTGCCAATCAAGTGTCAGATCTTCAAGTGAAAAGCGAGATCGAAGGCACTGTGATTTCTGTCAACCAGGAAGCGGCATCAAAAAAGTCAGATATTCAAGAGCCCGTCATACATATCGGCAATCCTAAAGACCTTGTCGTTTCAGGGAAATTGTCTGAATACGATACACTTAAAGTCAAAAAAGGCCAAAAGGTCACACTCACTTCAGATGTCATTCAGGATAAAACATGGAAAGGTACAGTTTCAGCTGTCGGACTAGTGCCGGATCAGCAGGATAACGCCGCGGCAGCAGCTGGCACAGATCAGGCGGTTCAATACCCGCTTCAAGTCAAAATAAAAGGTGATCTTCCTGAAGGAAAGCCAGGTTTTAAATTCATTATGAATATCGAAACGGATAAGCGGAAAACCAATACGCTTCCTTCTAAGGCAGTTAAAAAAGAAGATGATCAATATTATGTGTATACAGTAAAGGACGGTAAAGCAAAGCGAGTCGACGTCAAAATCGGTGAAGTAACAGATGATGTAACGGAAATAAAAGAAGGAATTTCTAAGGATGATCAAGTCATTTTAAATCCTGCTGATGATTTGGCTGACGGAACGGAAGTGAAAGCATAAATGATTCAGCTTTCAAATGTGCGAAAAAGCTACCAGATCGGCAGAGAAACGTTTGATGTTCTTCATTCGATTGATTTGAACATCAATCAAGGGGAATACGTTTCGATCATGGGGCCGTCAGGATCGGGAAAATCAACGATTATGAATATTATCGGCTGTCTAGACCGTCCGACTTCCGGTATATATAAGCTGGACGGTGAAGACATCTCATCTTATAAAGACAAAGAACTGGCCGCAGTCCGCAACAAATCCATCGGTTTTGTCTTTCAGCAATTCCAGCTTCTCCCGCGGCTGAACGCTAAAAAAAATGTCGAGCTGCCGATGATTTATTCCGGCATTGGAAAAAAAGAACGCCAAGAGAGAGCCGAAAGAGCTTTAGAAAAGGTCGGATTAGCCGATCGAATGCTTCATATGCCGAATGAGTTATCCGGCGGTCAGAAGCAGCGTGTGGCCATTGCGAGGGCAATCGTCAATGAACCAAAATTAATTTTGGCGGATGAACCGACTGGCGCGTTGGATACGAAAACAAGTGCAGCGATTATGGACCAATTTACAGCGTTAAACGACGAGGGAACAACGATTGTACTTGTCACCCACGAGCCGGAAGTTGCAGATTGCACGAACCGGGTCATTATGGTGCGAGACGGAGAAATTGTTCCTCCAGGCTCCGGACAAAGGAGCGTGGGGGAATGAGTCTGTTAGAAAACGTCAGAATGGCTTTGAGCTCTGTTCTTGCACATAAAATGCGTTCCATTTTAACGATGCTCGGAATCATAATCGGTGTTGGCTCTGTTATTGTTGTCGTTGCTGTAGGACAGGGCGGCGAGCAGATGCTTAAGCAGTCCATCAGCGGTCCGGGGAATACGGTGGAACTATACTACATGCCGAGTGACGAAGAGCTTGCAAGCAATCCGAACGCCGTAACGGAGTCAACTTTTACAGAAAACGATATTAGCGGATTAAAAGATATAGAAGGGATAAAACAAGTGGTTGCATCGACTTCTGAAAGCATGAAGGCGCGTTATCATGAGGAAGAAATTGATGTAACCATTAACGGAATCAACGACGGATATATGAATGTGAATTCCTTAGAAATAGAAAGCGGGAGAACCTTTACTGATAATGACTTTCTTGCGGGAAAAAGGGCGGGCATTATATCACAAAAAATGGCCGAAGAGCTGTTTGATAAATCCTCTCCTCTCGGTGAAGTTGTCTGGGTAAACGGACAGCCTGTGGAAATTATCGGTGTGCTGAAGAAAGAAACAGGTTTGCTGTCTTTCGGACTAAGTGAAATGTATGTGCCGTTTAATATGATGAAATCGTCTTTCGGTACAAGTGACTTCAGTAATGTGTCATTGCAGGTCGAATCGGCTGATGATATCAAATCTATCGGAAAAGAAGCGGCACAGCTGGTGAATGACCATCATGGCACTGAGGATTCATATCAAGTCATGAACATGGAAGAGATTGCAGCAGGAATTGGAAAGATCACAACAATCATGACCACGATTATCGGCTCAATTGCAGGCATTTCGCTTGTAGTCGGCGGAATCGGTGTCATGAATATTATGCTCGTGTCAGTGACAGAACGAACGCGGGAAATTGGGATTCGAAAGTCTCTCGGAGCGACGAGAGGACAGATTCTGACCCAGTTTTTAATCGAATCAGTCGTATTAACGCTTATCGGCGGACTGATTGGGATCGGGATCGGATACGGAGGGGCCGCGCTGGTTTCTGCCATTGCCGGCTGGCCGTCATTAGTATCCTGGCAGGTCGTATGCGGAGGCGTGCTGTTCAGTATGCTTATTGGCGTTGTCTTTGGAATGCTTCCTGCAAATAAAGCTGCCAAGCTCGATCCGATTGAAGCGCTGCGTTACGAGTAACCTCATGCATATGCATGAGGTTTTTTTATGTTTGGTGCTTTTTACTATGAATATAAAAAACTTTTTACATTAAGATAAGAAGAAAAAGTCATACAATTGTCCTTATTTTTGTCGAATTTACAGTTTACAAACCCTATATACATACGTTAATATGGAGAAACGTGAAAGATTTTGATAGTTATTGAATGAATTTGAATGATTTTAGTTGCCTATTGTAAAAAAAGCGTTTACAATGAAATTGTATTCAAAATGAATACGTTTTCATTAGGAGGTGAAGCATGCTAACTCCTGAAAGATATCAGTTGATTATTGATCAAATAGAAAAGCATGATGTGGTAAAGATTCAAGAGCTCATAAATCTTACAAATGCTTCTGAATCTACAATCAGAAGAGATTTATCGACGCTTGAAGAACGCGGTTTTTTAAAGCGTGTTCACGGGGGAGCTGCCAAGCTTTCCGATATCAGACTTGAACCTGATATGCTTGAAAAATCATCCAAAAACCTTCAAGATAAATTGAAGATTGCTGAAAAAGCCGCTTCACTTTTGGAGGAAGGGGATTGCATTTATCTCGATGCGGGCACGACGACTTTGCACATGATTGATTTTATGGATAAAAGCAAAGATATCGTTGTGGTCACGAACGGGGTTATGCACATCGATGCATTGATAAGGAAAGAAATATCTTTTTATCTGCTTGGAGGATATGTAAAGCACAGAACGGGTGCGGTTATCGGAGGCGCTTCACTGATTGCCATGGATCAGTACAGATTCGATAAGAGTTTTCTGGGGGCAAACGGTGTGCATACAGAGGCTGGCTTCACAACGCCTGACCCTGATGAAGCCCTATTGAAAACGAAGGCTGTCAAACAGGCAAAACACGCTTACGTCTTAGCGGACCCTTCGAAATTTGGAGAAATTTCATTTTCGGCATTTGCCGGCATAGGCGACGCAACAATCATTACGACTGACGCTGAAGAGCTTACATTCGATAATTACCAAGAAAAAACTGTCGTAAAGGTAGTGAAACCATGATTTATACTGTAACACTTAATCCATCTGTCGATTATATTGTTCACGTTGAAGATTTTACTGTAGGAGGCCTGAACCGTTCCGCATACGATACAAAGTATCCAGGGGGAAAAGGCATCAACGTATCGAGACTGCTGAAAAGACATCATGTTCAGTCAAAAGCACTCGGATTTGTCGGCGGATTTACCGGAGAATATATCAAAACATTTTTGCGCGAAGAAAACCTGGAAACGGCTTTTTCTGAAGTAAAAGAAGATACCCGCATCAATGTGAAATTGAAAACTGGTGATGAAACGGAAATTAACGGTCAGGGACCAACGATTTCAGACGAAGATTTCAATGCCTTTTTAGAACAGTTTACATCTTTGCAAGAGGGGGATATTGTCGTTCTTGCTGGAAGCATTCCATCTTCACTGCCTCAAGATACCTATGAAAAAATCGCAGAGGCTTGCAAACAGCAGAACGCGCGTGTTGTGTTAGATATCTCTGGCGAAGCGCTTATGAAAGCAACAGAAATGAAACCGTTTTTGATGAAGCCAAACCATCACGAGCTTGGTGAAATGTTCGGAACGACGATTTCATCTGTTGAAGAAGCTGTTCCTTATGGGAAAAAGCTTGTAGAACAAGGCGCTGAGCATGTAATCGTATCCATGGCCGGTGACGGAGCGCTTCTGTTTACGAAGGATGCCGTTTACTTTGCAAACGTACCAAAGGGGAAATTGGTAAACTCAGTAGGAGCAGGAGATTCTGTCGTTGCAGGTTTTCTTGCCGGTGTTTCCAAGCAGCTGCCGCTTGAAGAGGCTTTCCGCTTAGGAGTTACATCAGGCAGCGCTACCGCGTTTTCTGAGGAACTTGGTACAGAAGAATTTGTCCAGCAGCTTCTTCCTGAAGTTAAGGTCACACGTCTATAGAGGAGGAAACAAAAGTGAAAATAACTGAGCTTTTAACGAAGCATACGATAAAGCTTAATATTGAAAGCAAAGAAAAAGAAAACGTTATTGACGAAATGGTCACAGTTCTTGATAAGGCTGGAAAATTAAATGACAGACAAGCCTACAAAGAAGCCATTTTAAATCGTGAAAGCCAAAGTTCAACGGGTATCGGTGAAGGAATTGCTATTCCGCATGCGAAAACGGCAAGCGTTATCAACCCAGCGATTGCGTTTGGGCGTTCAAAAGACGGTGTCGATTATGAATCACTAGACGGCCAGCCGGCACACTTGGTCTTCATGATTGCAGCGACTGAAGGTGCAAACAACACTCACCTTGAAGCACTGTCAAGACTGTCTACGCTGTTAATGCGTGAAGAAATTCGCAAACAGCTGCTTGAAGCCGAATCAGAAGACGCGATTATTGACATTATCAATCAGTATGATAAAGATGATGACGAAGAGGAAGAAGAAGAAACGGCACCAGCACCAGCCGGAAAAGGTAAAATCCTAGCGGTTACAGCTTGTCCGACAGGTATCGCCCATACTTTCATGGCAGCGGATGCCCTTAAAGAAAAAGCGAAAGAGCTTGGTGTTGAGATTAAGGTTGAAACAAATGGTTCAAGCGGTATTAAGCACAAGTTAACTGCTCAAGAAATTGAAGATGCACCTGCAATCATTGTCGCAGCGGACAAGCAGGTTGAAATGGAGCGCTTTAAAGGCAAACGCGTGCTTCAGGTTCCAGTAACGGCAGGTATCAGACGTCCGCAAGAGCTTATCGAAAAAGCGGTGAACCAAGACGCACCGATTTATCAAGGCAGCGGCGGCGGTTCTTCTGCACAAAGTGATGAAAATGAACCAAAAGCCAAATCTGGCGGCATTGGAAACGCGTTTTATAAGCACCTTATGAGCGGTGTCAGCAACATGCTTCCATTCGTAGTGGGCGGCGGTATACTCGTTGCAATTTCATTCTTCTGGGGTATCCATTCTTCAGATCCGAATGATCCTAGCTACAATACGTTTGCTGCAGCATTGAACTTTATCGGCGGCGACAACGCATTAAAACTGATTGTTGCAGTTCTGGCCGGCTTTATCGCGATGAGTATTGCAGATCGTCCGGGATTTGCTCCTGGTATGGTCGGCGGGTTTATGGCCACTCAAGCGAATGCTGGATTCTTAGGCGGTTTGATTGCCGGATTCCTTGCTGGTTATGTCGTGATTTTATTGAAAAAAGTATTTGTGTTTATCCCTCAGTCACTTGATGGATTGAAGCCTGTGTTGATTTATCCGCTGTTTGGTATTTTTATCACTGGTGTATTAATGCAATTTGTAATCAATACACCTGTAGCAGCATTCATGAATTTCTTAACAGACTGGCTTCAAAGCCTTGGTACTGGAAACTTAGTGTTAATGGGTATTATTTTAGGCGGTATGATGGCGATCGACATGGGCGGTCCGCTTAATAAAGCAGCCTTCACGTTCGGTATCGCGATGATTGATGCAGGCAACTATGCGCCTCATGCAGCGATCATGGCCGGCGGTATGGTTCCTCCATTAGGTATCGCACTTGCAACAACAATTTTCAGAAACAAGTTCTCTCAGCGTGACCGTGAAGCAGGTATTACATGCTACTTCATGGGTGCGGCTTTCGTAACAGAAGGCGCAATCCCGTTTGCTGCGGCTGATCCGCTCCGCGTAATTCCAGCTGCTGTGGTCGGTGCAGCGGTTGCCGGCGGATTAACTGAATTCTTCCGTGTAACCCTTCCTGCACCTCACGGAGGCATATTCGTAGCCTTTATTACAAACCATCCGCTCCTTTACTTATTAAGTATTGTAATTGGTGCTGTGGTTATGGCGATGATCCTAGGTATCGTGAAAAAACCTGTAACTGAAAAATAAGGAAAAAAGCGTCCTGTTACTAAAGGACGCTTTTTCTCTATCTTCTCGCGGCAGCGCGGTTAAGTTATGTATTTTATAATAAATTATGATAAAGTAAAAGAAGGGAAACAACTGACATAGCAATCGTCTAGGAGGAAACACTTTGACCGAAGAAAATCAAACAAAAACTGAAAAAGCGGGGAAGAAAAAAACCAATACGTATTGGGAATGGGGAAAAGCAATTGTCATTGCTGTCCTGCTGGCACTCATTATCCGCCACTTCCTATTTGAACCGTATTTAGTCGAAGGTTCATCTATGTACCCCACTTTACATGACGGCGAAAGACTGTTTGTCAATAAAACGGTACACTATATCGGTGACCTGGAGCGGGGAGATATCGTCATTATCAATGGTGAGACTTCAAAAATCCATTACGTCAAACGATTGATCGGTAAGCCTGGAGAAACCGTGGAAATGAAGGATGACACGCTTTATATAAACGGAAAAAAAGTTGCCGAGCCTTATTTGTCTAAAAACAAAAAAGAGGCAGAAAAGCTTGGTGTCAGTCTTACAGGCGACTTTGGCCCGGTGAAAGTACCGAAAGGCAAATATTTCGTCATGGGGGATAACCGGCTAAACTCCATGGACAGCAGAAATGGCCTCGGACTGATTGCGGAAGATCGGATTGTGGGTACGTCGAAGTTTGTATTTTTCCCGTTTAATGAGATGCGCCAAACCAAATAAAAACGCCTTGCTGGCCTTTGGACAGCAGGCGTTTTTTAATTGGAAAAAGAAGCGACCAATGCAATGCATAATACAGTGACAAATACTGAACCGATAATGGCCAGCACACTGAAGAAAAGATGCACTTGCTTGTTCTCTTTGCCGCGTTTTTCTAATAACCGTTTAGAGAAGATATGTGAGAAGATATAAATCAGGGCGATCCCGATATATAAGCCGATATCTTTGGCGGTAAAGCCAGTTACGGCAAGGTAAAAGCCTGTAAAAAAGATCAATAAGCAATATTCAGTCAGTGTTAAAAGCCTCAATGTGTTCCTCCGAGTAAGAATGTATGTTTTTCCATCTGGATGCATCCTCTTTGCCTTCAATTGTACCACAGCTTCTCCCTTTTAGTGTAGAAGTGTTTCTGCCTGCTTTTATCAGGGAAGCATTTCTCTTGTCTTCCATTCATGGTATACTTTTAATGATGATAGACATGATGGAGGATATTAAATGATTGCTGTAAATAATGTGAGCTTGCGCTTTGCGGATCGCAAGTTATTTGAAGATGTAAATATTAAATTTACCCCAGGCAACTGCTACGGGTTAATTGGTGCCAATGGTGCTGGTAAATCAACGTTTCTGAAAGTGTTATCAGGAGAAATTGAGCCTCAGACAGGCGATGTTCATATGAGTCCTGGCGAGCGTCTTGCCATCCTGAAACAGAACCACTTTGAGTACGAAGAGTATGAAGTGCTAAAAGTTGTGATTATGGGACATAAGCGTTTATACGAGGTCATGCAGGAGAAAGACGCAATTTACATGAAGCCTGATTTCTCGGATGAAGACGGAATTCGTGCGGCAGAGCTCGAAGGTGAATTTGCAGAGCTGAACGGATGGGAAGCAGAAAGTGAAGCTGCGATCCTTCTAAAAGGTCTCGGCATCTCAGAAGATCTTCACACGAAGAAGATGGAAGACCTTGGCGGTTCCGAAAAAGTGAAGGTTCTCTTGGCTCAGGCATTATTCGGCAAGCCCGATGTCCTGCTTCTCGATGAGCCGACGAACCACTTGGACCTTCAGGCAATTCAGTGGCTGGAAGAGTTTCTGATTAACTTTGAAAACACTGTGATTGTTGTATCCCATGACCGTCACTTTTTAAATAAAGTGTGTACACATATTGCTGACCTTGATTTTAACAAAATCCAAATCTACGTCGGAAACTATGATTTCTGGTATGAATCAAGCCAGCTTGCTTTGAAGCTTTCTCAAGAAGCGAACAAGAAAAAAGAAGAGCAAATTAAACAGCTTCAAGAGTTTGTGGCCAGATTCAGCGCAAATGCGTCTAAATCAAAACAGGCGACTTCAAGAAAGAAACTTCTTGATAAAATTTCTCTTGATGATATTAAACCGTCTTCACGCCGTTATCCTTACGTCAACTTCACACCGGAACGAGAAATCGGTAATGATGTTCTCCGGGTAGAAGGATTAACGAAAACAATTGACGGTGTAAAAGTTCTCGACAATGTCAGCTTTATTATGAATAGAGAAGATAAAATTGCTTTTACAGGACGTAATGAACTGGCTGTTACTACTTTGTTCAAAATCATTTCCGGGGAAATGGAAGCTGACAGCGGAACGTTTAAATGGGGTGTGACGACATCTCAAGCGTACTTCCCTAAAGACAACAGCGAATATTTTGAAGGCAGTGATTTAAATCTTGTAGACTGGCTTCGCCAATATTCTCCTCATGACCAAAGTGAGAGCTTTTTACGCGGCTTCTTAGGACGCATGCTGTTTTCCGGTGAAGAAGTACACAAAAAAGCAAATGTTTTATCCGGGGGAGAAAAGGTTCGCTGCATGCTTTCGAAAGCAATGCTTTCTGGCGCCAATATTTTAATTTTGGATGAACCGACCAACCACTTAGACCTAGAATCTATTACAGCGCTCAATAATGGCTTAATCAGCTTTAAAGGCGCTATGCTGTTTACATCACATGACCACCAGTTTGTACAGACGATTGCCAACAGAATCATAGAGATTACACCTAATGGCATTGTTGACAAGCAAATGAGCTATGACGAGTTCCTTGAAAATGCTGATGTGCAGAAAAAACTGGCTGAACTATACGCGTAATAAAAAAAAGCAGAGAATTCTCTGCTTTTTTTGTACATAGAAAAGAAAGGGGACATTAACTTGAAATTTTTAATTGTCGGAGCAGGTGGAGTAGGCGGTTATATTGGCGGACGGCTTGCAGAGAAAGGGAATGCGGTGACGTTTCTTGTCCGCCAAAAAAGAGCTGAACAGTTAAAACAAACGGGACTAGTTATTCATAGTGAAAAGGGTGATGTGTCCTTTCAGCCCGCAGTAATCACTGCAGGAGAAAAAGAACAGTTTGATGTGATCATCATCGCTTCTAAAGCATATTCACTCGGTCAGGTGATCAGCGATGTCAAACCTTTTGTCCACAGTGAATCAGTCATTATTCCTTTCTTAAACGGTTATCGTCACTACGAGCAGCTATTTACGGCATTTTCGAAAGATCAGGTGCTGGGCGGGCTGTGTTTCATAGAAAGTGCTTTAAACAATCTGGGAGAAATCAACCATACAAGTGCGTCGCATCGCTTTGTGTTCGGTGAATGGAACGGTGAGCGCACGGAACGGATAAAAGAGCTTGAGGAAGCATTTGCAGGAGTGAAGGCAGAGGTCATCATTAGCGGGCATATAGAGAAGGACATCTGGAAAAAATATCTGTTTATTGCAGCACAAGCAGGAATGACAACCTTATTTCAAAGGCCGCTTGGACCAATCCTTGAAACAGAGAGCGGGCGGCATACTGCGCGAACACTCATTGGGGAAATCGGCATGATCTTGCGCAAGGAAGGAGTTCCCGCTGATCCAGAGCTTGAAGAAGACAGCTTCCGCACAATGACAAGCATGTCTTATCATATGAAATCCTCCATGCTCCGTGATATGGAAAATGGCCAAACGACTGAAGGAGATCATCTGCACGGCTTTTTGCTTGATAAAGCAAAGCGTTTGTCTCTTTCAACACCAATATTAGAAACAGTTTATGCCAATCTGCAAATGTATGAAGCAAAAAAATAAGAAGGAGGCGAAAGCCTCCTTCTTTATTTAAAAAGCCCAATTTCCATTTCTAAAGATAGGCTCTCTTTTTCCGTCTTCAGTAATTCCATCAATGTTCATATCCTTAGAACCAACCATAAAGTCTACGTGGGTAATGCTTTCATTTAAGCCTTCTTTGACAAGCTCTTCGCGAGACATCTGTTTCCCGCCCTCAATGTTAAAAGCATAGGCACTGCCGATCGCCAGGTGATTTGACGCATTTTCATCAAATAAAGTGTTGTAAAAAAGAATATTTGACTGTGAAATAGCCGAATCGTACGGAACAAGAGCTACCTCACCAAGATAGTGAGAGCCTTCATCTGTTTCGACCAATTCTTTTAAAATGTCTTCTCCTTTTTCGGCTTTAATGTCAACAATACGGCCGTTTTTGAATGTGAGCGTGAAGTTTTCGATAATGTTCCCGCCGTAGCTGAGCGGTTTTGTGCTCGATACAAACCCGTCTACCCCGTCTTTTTGCGGCAGTGTGAATACTTCTTCTGTCGGCATATTGGCCATAAATTCATGGCCGCTTTCATTTACGCTTCCGGCACCTGCCCAAACGTGTTTTTTCGGCAGCTTGATTGTTAAATCAGTTCCTTCTGCTTGGTAATGTAAAGCGGCATAATGTTTTTGGTTCAAATGATCAACTTTTTCATGAAGGTTTTGATCATGATTGATCCACGCTTGAACCGGATTCTCTTCGTTTACGCGTGTGGCTTTAAAAATTTCTTCCCACAGAAGCTGTGTCGCTTCCTCTTCTGATTTGCCAGGGAATACTTTCTGAGCCCAACCTGCTGATGCAGCACCGACGACAGTCCAGCTCACTTTATCTGATTGAATGTATTGTCTGTATGTATGTAACGCTTTGCCTGCAGCTTTTTGGAAGGCGGCAATCCGTTTGGAATCTACACCTTGCAGTAAATCTGGGTTTGAGGATACGACTGAAATGAAAGCAGCTCCTTTTTTGGCAAGCTCTTCTCTGCCTTTCGCTTCCCATTCAGGATACTCTTCAAAGGCTTCAAACGGCGCCAGTTCATATTTTAATTTGGCCACTTCGTCATCCTGCCAATTCACTGTTACATTTTTTGCGCCTTTTTCATATGCATGTTTTACAATCAGACGGACGAAATCGCGCACCTCCGTCGAAGCATTTACCACCACATACTGGCCTTTTTGGACATTAACGCCGACCTCAACCGCCAGCTGGGCATATGTATTTAGTTTCTCTGAAAATGTATCCATCAATCTTTCCTCCTCGTGCTTTTTTCTCATCATATCAAATAATCTCCTATAAAGAAAAGAAAGGAGTGCAAAGAGAAAAACCCAAAACAAAATGGTCTTGGGCTTTTCAACACTTATGGATGATTTATTTTTACAGTGCCTTCAGGCGCATGAGGCATGTTTGCCAGTGAAATGCTCATGCCCCCAAGAATGATTCCGCTCAAAATGGCTGCAATCGCTACCCGTCTTCCTAAATCTCTAAGCATCTGTTTCCTCCTTATCGTTTCTCCATTTCCCACAATATGAAGCGAGAGAGGAAAAAAGAAGCAGGAATTTCAATTACTTTATGAGATTTTGCGAGAAAAGGATTATTTAACCGCTTTTTGGAGCTTATCAATCACCTCTAAAGAACGGCCGGTGCCGATTGCCACGGATTCAAGAGGGTTTGGCGCCACGTGTACAGGTACTACGATTTCTTCTGACAGCCATTCTTTGATCCCGTTAAGAAGCGCCCCGCCGCCTGTTAAAATTACGCCGCGATCGACAATGTCTCCGCTTAATTCAGGAGGACAGTCCTCAAGTGTGGCTCTAATCGCTTCAAGAATATGAAGGAGAGATTCACGCATCGCGTTTTGAATTTCATTTGATTGAAGCATAATGGTTTTCGGTAGCCCAGTTACAAGGTCACGTCCGCGAATTTCCATTGCATCCGGCACATGCTCAATCAATGCATGGCCAATTTCCATTTTAACCTGCTCAGCTGTGCGTTCACCGATCAGCAAATTGTACTTTTTCCGCACAAAAGCAACGATATCCTCATCAAGCTGGTCTCCGCCGATTCTGATTGAATGGCAGGAGACAACGCCTCCAAAGGAAATAATCGCGACTTCCGTCGTCCCGCCGCCGATATCTACCACCACGTTAGCAACCGGCTCGTCAACCGGCAAATCCGCTCCGATTGCAGCTGCCACCGGTTCTTCAATTAAATGGACGTTTTTCGCTCCGCAATTTTTCACCGCGTCACTGATGGCACGGCGTTCTACTGCAGTTGAGCCCGATGGTGTGCACACAACGACATTCGGCTTTCTGAACGACATGCCGATGCTCTTTCCGGCTTTTTTCATGATGTGCTTTAACAAATCAGTTGTCATGTCGTAGTCAGCGATAACGCCGTCTTTCATCGGTCTGACAGCGACAATTTTCCCCGGTGTTTTACCGATCATATTTTTCGCGTCAGTCCCGATCGCAAGCACTGCTTTAGTCGTTGTATCTACTGCGACAACAGAAGGTTCATTTAAGATGATTCCTTTATTTTTGCTGTAAACAAGTATATTAGCTGTTCCTAAGTCAATTCCAATTTCAGTTGATTGAAACATGTTTTCACCCAATCTTTATCCTGATTTTATATGATTCTACATTTAAAGTTTCTAAGAAAAGAAGCGATTTTTGGGGGTGTGCGTCGGGAAAGAAATGTTTTTGTAAAAAACTGCGGAAGGGTGTAACAGAAGTAATACATTTTTCGGTTTTATGGAAAAAATATCTTGCGATTCTTCAAGAAAGCGGGAAACTTTTTCTAAGTTTCGTACGTCTACGATATATTGAGGGACAACCTTGAATATTACATGAAAAAAGAAACATTTAAGGAAGAAGGGTTTTTATGAAATCAATAGGTGTTGTAAGAAAAGTAGATGAATTAGGCCGTATTGTTATGCCGATAGAGTTAAGACGGGCACTGGATATTGCTATCAAAGACAGCATTGAGTTTTTTGTCGAGGGCGATAAAATTATTTTGAAAAAGTACAAACCTCATGGCATTTGTTTAATGACTGGGGAAATCACTTCAGAAAATAAAGAATACGGCAACGGTAAAATTACGTTAAGCCCTGAAGGCGCACAGCTGCTTCTCGAAGAAATTCAAGCCGCTTTAAAAGAATAATATATGTTGAAAAAGGCGGAATGGTGTAATCTCCGCCTTTTTTTGCGTGCCGATTTCTGATTACCGCCGCCTAAGATATGACATCATGAACAAAAGGTAATGAATGATTTGGGATACTTTACATATTTTACTCAATTATTTGTCGAAGAATGGTACAATAAACAGAGAAACACAAGCGGCAGGTGGTCATATGAGAAAATATCAAGCACGTATCATTTCCATTATTTTGGCGATGATTTTTATTATGTTTTGGGATTATTTATTTTATTTTATAGGCAAAAACCCGATTAATTGGCCTGTTGACATTGTGTATACAGCAGTAACGATTTTCAGTGTCTGGATGCTGGCGTATTATGTCGATGAGAAAAAACAGCTGGTCAAGAAAATGAAAGATAATGAATGGAAGTATAAACAGCTTTCTGATGAGAAGAACCGCATCATGGATAATTTACAGGAGATCGTTTTTCAAACCAATGCAAAAGGCGAAATTACATACTTAAATCAAGCGTGGGCAGCCATCACAGGTTTTTCGATCAGTGAATGTATGGGGACAATGTATAATGATTACTTCATAAAAGAAAAGCATGTAGCTGATCACATTAACACTCAAATCAAAAACAAAGCGTCCTCGGGGATGTTTACGGCAAAATATGTGACAAAGAACGGGACGATTTTTTGGGGCGAGGTTCACTATAAACTTTACTATGACCGAGATGAGCAATTTACCGGAAGCCTGGGTACAATGTCAGACATCACTGAGCGAAAAGAGGCTGAAGATGAGCTTCTGGAAATTAATGAACGGCTTGCGAGGGAGTCGCAGAAACTGTCAATCACGAGTGAACTGGCTGCCGGCATTGCACATGAAGTCAGAAATCCTTTAACGTCCGTCAGCGGATTCCTTCAAATTATGAAAACATCATATCCGGATAGAAAAGATTATTTTGATATCATCTTTTCAGAGATTAAAAGAATTGATCTGGTGCTCGGCGAGCTGCTGCTGCTTGCGAAGCCGCAGGAAATTACATTTAAAACGCAACCAATCAATGAAATTTTGAAACAAGTCACGACATTGCTTGATACGAATGCCATATTGTCCAATATTGCTATTGAAAAGAATTTTGGTGAGACGGAAGCCTGTATGATTAAAGGGGACGAAAACCAGCTGAAGCAGGTTTTTATCAATATTATTAAAAATGGAATCGAAGCAATGCCAAAGGGCGGTGTCGTAACGATTTCCACTGCTAAAACAGCTTCACACGCCGTAATAAGCGTAAAAGATGAAGGGAACGGCATGTCACAGGAAAAGCTTGAGCAAATCGGAAAACCTTTTTATTCAACAAAGGAGAAAGGCACAGGGCTGGGGCTCGCCATTTGTTTGAGAATATTAAAGGAACATAACGGGGAATTGAAGATTGAAAGTGAAGCTGGAAAAGGCAGCATCTTTCAAGTTGTTTTGCCTTTGAAATCTGACAGCTGAGAGGGGAAAAACAAGATGAACTCGCTTCTGTTTGTATATGGGACCTTAAGGAAGCATGAAAAAAATCATCATTTGTTATCACAGTCGGCTTGTATCAGTGAGCAGGCGCGGACAAAGGGAAGTCTTTTTAATACGGCAGCCGAGGAACCTGCGGCCGTGTTTGGGGCTGATGGCTATATTTGCGGTGAGATATATGAAGCAGATGCATCGTGTATACATAAGCTTGATCTTTTGTATCAAGGCTACCACAAGAAATCTGTACATGTCGAAACTGATGCTGGAATCAAGGAAGCACTTGTATATTATATGAAAAAAGATGATAATGCTGACTTTGTGAAAATAGGCAGCGGTGACTGGAAAGAACATCAGATGATCAGCAAATCTAAAGATCCCGTGTACTATTTTGCCTACGGATCTTGTATGGACAATGCCCGTTTTCAAAAAGCAGGGGTTGATCATTATTTTCAAGATCCAGTGGGAGGAGTATTAAAAGGGTATACAACCCGCTTTACGTTAAAAAGACCAGACGGCTCAAGAGCGGATATCACTGAAGACGGAGGCACGACAGAAGGGGTGTTATATCGTCTTCCTTTTTCAGCTGTCGCCTATTTGTATAAAAGGGAAGGGGTTGAATCTCTTACCTATCGGCCGGCATTTGTAGACGTTGAAGCAGGGGGAAAGCTCTATACCGATTGTTTAACCTTTCTCGTCCTCCGAAAAGAAGCAGAAACAGCACCTCCTCAGCATTATCAAATCGAGATTGAACGGGGAGCGGAGCTTTATTTGACCCCGGGCTTTACTGAACGGCTTAAGCAGCATATGAATTCGCTGCCAAAAGGTTGATGAAATTAACACTGCCTCAAAAGAATATGTTAAAATTTGATCAATATGATGTTAGGTAAAGGAGCACCACTATGAAAAAAGAATTTGCCGTAATTGGACTCGGCCGTTTTGGTGGAAGTATATGCAAAGCATTGAGCGAAGAGGGCGTCGAGGTCATGGCGATGGATATTGATGAAGATAAAGTCAACGAGTATGCCAAGATTGCATCACATGCCGTCATCGGAGACTCGACCGATGAATCTGTTCTGAAAAATTTAGGTTTGAGGAATTTTGACCACGTCATTGTTGCGATCGGTGAAAATATTCAGGCGAGTATATTAACAACTCTGATTCTCAAAGAACTGGGTGTCAATACGATTACAGTTAAGGCTCAGAACGATTACCATGAAAAAGTGCTGTCCAAAATCGGCGCGGATCACATTGTCCACCCGGAACGTGATATGGCAAAAAGAATTGCGCATAATATCGTTTCCAACAATGTACTTGATTATTTGGAGCTGTCAGAAGAGCATAGTCTTGTCGAGATCGTGGCCAACAGCCGTCTTGCCGGAAATACTCTTCTCGATTTAGATATACGGGCGAAATACGGGATTAATATTGTAGCGATTAAAAGGGGCAAGGAAGTCATCGTGTCGCCGCTTGCGACTGAAGTGATACATCAAGAAGATATTCTCATCGTCATTGGATCGGTTACGGATATTTCACGTTTTGAGAAAAGAGTTCTTCATACGAAATAGAAGAAATATAAGCCGTCCTTAGGGGCGGTTTTTTAATATTATCAGAATATAACAACTTTAATGAACTGAGCGCCAATTTACTAAAATTTTATTGACTACGGATAAGCGTTCCGATAGCATATTGTACCATATAAATAAAAAAGAGGAGGGGGCCATTTGAATAAAGAAGCGCTGGTCAAAAGGCTGAATGCTTCAGCCCGCAGACAAAAAGCTGACATCGTCATTAAGAACGGGAAAATCATGGACGTATATAATCATGAGTGGATTTATGAAGATATTGCGATAACAGACGGAGTTATTGTAGGCCTCGGCCAGTATGAAGGTGAAGAAACCATTGATGCAGAGGGGCAAGTCATTGTGCCGGGATTTATTGATGGTCATGTACATATTGAGTCATCAATGGTGACACCGATCGAGTTTGCAAAAGCCATATTGCCGAATGGCGTGACGACCATCATTACCGATCCGCATGAAATAGCGAACGTATCCGGTCAGGAAGGGATCAAATTTATGATTGAACAGGCTCGCCAAACACCGCTGAATATCCATTTTATGCTTCCCTCCAGTGTGCCTGCCGCCAGCTTTGAGCGATCCGGTGCGGTACTTCGGGCGGCCGATTTGAAGCCATTTTACGAAGAGAAAGAGGTATTGGGTCTGGCTGAAGTGATGGATTATGTATCGGTTGAGCAGGGTGAAGCAGACATGGTTAATAAGCTGTTTGATGCCCGGAGCGCGGGGAAACGGATTGACGGACATTTAGCAGGCTTGTCAACTGATCTCATCAATATTTACAGAACCGCTTTTGTCTTGACCGATCATGAGGTAACGACGAAGGAAGAAGCGCTGGATCGTATCAGAAGAGGAATGTACGTCATGATGCGAGAAGGGTCAGTCGCCAAAAATACAATGAAAGTGCTGCCGGCTGTTAATGAAAAGAATGCGCGCCGTTTCTTTTTCTGTACTGATGATAAACACGTAGATGATTTATTGTCAGAGGGAAGTGTGAATCATCAGGTGAAAATGGCTATTCAAGCAGGTCTTGATCCGTTTTTGGCATACCAATTGGGAAGCCTGAATGCAGCGGAATGCTACGGACTAGATACAAAGGGAGCGATTGCTCCGGGATTTGACGCCGATTTGCTCTTTATTTCAGATGTGGAAAATGTCACTGTCACAAAGACGTTGGTAAAAGGACAAACTGTTGCTGAAGATAATAAAGCAGTCTGTCAGGCGCAAGCTCATACGCTAACACCAGACCCGGCGCTGCTTCATTCCGTTAACCTTGCTGCTCCTCTTTCCGAACAGGATTTTCATATGCCAATTGATCCCCAGCAGCAGATGAATGTCATTCAAATCATACCAAATCAGCTTGAAACACGCCTGATGAGTGTTCCGGCTCCGGAAGCACCCATTTTTCAGCCTGATATCGATCTTGACTTGTTAAAGATTGCAGTCGTGGAACGGCATAAGGGATTAAAAGAAACGGGACTTGGTATTGTGAAAGGATTTGGTTTGAAAAGCGGGGCGATTGCCACAACGATTTCACATGATTCGCATAATATCATTGCCGTGGGGACAAATGACACCGATATCGCAGCCGCAGTTAATAAGCTGCAGGAAATTGGCGGCGGATTAACAGTTATAAAAGATGGGGAAGAACTTCACTCGGTTCCTCTGCCGATTGCGGGGTTATTATCCGACCAATCTGCAGAATTAGTGAATCAAAGCTTAATGACGCTTCATGAAAAGCTCTCATTCATCGGTTTCAAAGACCGGTTTAACCCATTTTTGACGCTTTCATTTTTGGCTTTGCCTGTCATTCCTGACATCAAAATGACGACAACAGGGTTGTTTGATGTAAAGTCATTTCAGCATATAGCACTGCAATAAAAAAGATGCACTCCTAAGTGAGTGCATCTTTTTTTAAACCTCCATAATGATCGGAAGGATCATTGGGCGGCGTTTCGTTTTTTCATATAAGAACGGAGCAAGCGTGTCCGTGATCTCATTTTTGATTTCTGACCATTGAGTGGTTTTTCGTTCCATGACTTTTTGCAAGTGGTTTGAAATGAGCTCCTGGGCGTCATTGATCAAATCACCTGATTCTCTCATGTAAACAAACCCTCTGGAAATCAAGTCAGGGCCCGCTGAAATCTTAAAGTCATCCATATCTATGCTGACAACGACGATCACAAGACCTTCTTCAGAAAGAATTCTGCGGTCGCGAAGCACGATATTTCCAATATCACCGATACCGCTACCGTCGATGTATACTGAACCGGATGGGATTTTACCGGCAACTGAAGCTTCATCGCCTTTAAGCGCCAATACTTCACCGTTATCCATGATAAAGCAGTTTTCTTCAGGGATGCCGCAATCTGTCGCAAGCTTGACATGCATCTTTTGCATTCTGTACTCACCGTGAATCGGCATGAAGAATTTAGGCTTGATTAAACGAAGCATCAGCTTTTGTTCTTCCTGTCCGCCGTGACCGGATGTATGGATATCATTAAGAGGTCCGTGAATAACTTCGGCCCCCGCGCGATACAGCTGGTTAATTGTGCGGCTCACGCTGATTGTGTTGCCCGGGATAGGGGATGAAGAAAATACGACTGTATCTCCAGGATTGATTGAAATCTGCCGGTGTGTGCCGTTTGCAATTCTGGATAAAGCTGCCATTGGTTCCCCTTGGCTTCCTGTACACAGGATTGTTACTTTATTGGCAGGAATGCGATTGATTTCGTTATGTTCAATAAACGTATTTTTAGGACAGTTAATATAGCCGAGAGTTTGTCCGATTTCGATAGCCGATTCCATACTGCGTCCAAATACGGCAACTTTTCTTCCATTTAATACAGCAGCCTCAATTACCTGCTGCAAGCGGTGAATATTCGACGCAAATGTAGCGAAGATAACTCGGCCGTCCACCTTGCGGAAAATGTCATGAATGCTTTCTCCGACACGGCGTTCAGACATAGTGAACTCCGGGTTTTCACTGTTTGTGCTGTCTGAAAGGAGGCACAGAACGCCTTCTTTGCCGATTTCGGCCATTTTCGTTAAGTTTGCCGGCTCGCCGACTGGAGTAAAGTCGAATTTGAAATCTCCAGTATGTACGATGTTTCCGGGCGGCGTTTTTACAACAATACCGTAGGAATCCGGAATACTGTGTGTTGTTCTAAAGAATGACACAGCCGTTTTGCGAAATTTTACGATATCATCCTCACCGATGATGTTAAGCTTAGTCTGTCTTAATAATCCGTGCTCTTCAAGTTTATTCCGAAGTAAGCCGATCGCGAGTTTACCGCCGTAAACGGGAATATTGACTTGTCTAAGCAGGTACGGGATGCCGCCGATATGGTCTTCGTGCCCGTGAGTGATAAAAAGCCCTTTAATTTTATCTTCGTTTTTAACTAAATACGTGTAATCGGGAATGACGTAATCAATACCGAGCAGTTCGTCCTCGGGAAACTTGATCCCCGCATCAATCAGCACAATTTCATCCTGAAACTGCACCGCATACGTATTTTTACCGATTTCACCCAGTCCTCCGAGGGCGAAAACAGCAGTCTGATCGTTTTTTACAAATTTCATACCGCTCATAACTCCAATACTTTAAAATTTTCACTCTGTTGCTCATATTCTAAAAAAGCACCGTCAACAGGTGTGATAAATTCAATATTAAATTTCTTGTCTTTCAGTTTCGTTCTGACGTCACGCTCTGATACGCCTTCAATATAAAGTGAATCTGTTTTTTCCCGAACAGGTACTTCCTCAGCTTTTTTTTGATAAAATACCTTATAAATCATCCAAATCTCTCCTTAAATGCCGTATGTTAGACTCGCTTATTCTATTATATTCGAAAACGGAATATAAGGAAAGTCTTGAGCAAAATAAGGACCTTTCAAAAAGTGACAGATTCCTTATCAGGCAATGGCTCTCCTGCGGAGCATTCCGTTCCATTGTCTTCTGAGTTTCTTTTTTAATTTCCGAAGCATAATGCGGTCCCTCCTTCGATTGATACTTGTCCAAGGCTGTTTTATACAAATAGTATGCGGAGTTTAGCACGGACTTTTCGTGGATATTAATGGAATTTTATTTTGTTTTTGAGGGAAATAGTTTGCTGAACCGAAATCTTTTTGTATGATGAGTGTGGGAATTGCAGATTTAGACGATAAAGGGGAATAACGATGGACTCAAAATTAATTTTTTTCGATATTGACGGCACGATATATGATCACGACAAAAAGATACCGGAAAGCACAAGAAAAACGGTAGCGGAGCTTCAGAGGCAGGGACACCATGTGTTTATCGCAAGCGGGCGGTCCCCGTTTCTTGTGAAGCCGATTTTAGAGGAGTTAGGCATTCACTCATTTATTTCATACAACGGTCAGTATGTCGTCTTTGAAAATGAAGTGATTTATAAGAATCCGCTGCCTGAAGAGGCAATCAGAAGATTGTTAAAACAGGCGGGAGAAGGGAGCCACCCGGTTGTGTTTATGGCTGAAGATACAATGAAAGCGACTGTTGCTGACCATCCTCATGTCTTAGAGGGAATCGGAAGCCTGAAAACCGACTATCCTGAAACCGATGACCTCTTCTATGAAGGAAAAGAAATTTTTCAGCTTCTGTTGTTTTGCCAGGATGAAGAAGAAAAAGTTTATGGGGCTTTTCCAGAATTCGATCTTGTGCGCTGGCATGAGCTTTCGACTGATGTTCTGCCGCGCGGCGGATCGAAGGCGGAAGGGATTAAAAAAGTAATCGAGCGCCTTCCGTTTGATATCAGCGATACATATGCCTTCGGTGACGGATTAAATGATCTGCAAATGATTCAGTTTGTCGGAACAGGCGTTGCCATGGGGAATGCCGTTACTGAATTAAAAGAAGTTGCGGATTTTGTAACAAAGCCTGTAGACGAGGATGGAATTGCTTATGCTGTCAAAGAATTAGGCCTGCTAAAATAAAAAAGCGGCTGGCACTTATAGTGTCAGCCGCATATTTTCTTTTAGCGGTCAATCGCCATCGCGTTTTCAGGTTCTTTAAATGGATTTTCTTTATCGATATGATCATAAAACATAACGCCATTTAAATGGTCGATTTCATGCTGAAATACAATCGCCGGAAATCCTTTTAAACGAATGTCTATTTGTTCTCCCTCCAGTGTTGTTCCTTTCACTCTGATACGAGCGTAGCGCGGAACATAGCCGGGAATTGCCTCATCAACTGACAGGCAGCCTTCACCGCTTGTTAAATAGCTTCGTTCAACGGAATGGCTGACGATCTTCGGGTTAAACAATGCATAGCTGTATAACTTCCCGGAAGCATCTTCTGCATGGACTGCAATCATCCGTTTATTAATATTAATTTGAGGTGCCGCAAGTCCTACGCCGGGGCGCAGATTGTATTTTTCAGCTAATTCCGGATTTTGGCTGTTTTTTACGAATTCAATCATATCTGCCAGCTGCTGTTTTTCTTCTTCTGTGGCAGGCAGCCCGACAGGCTCTGCTGTCTCTCTTAAGGCAGGGTGGCCGTCGCGCACGATGTTTTCCATAGTAATCAAGAAACTTCACTCCTAAAGCTTAATATGTAAATTATATCGGATTTCTTCGTAAAGGTGCAACGAAACGAATGACCAGCCGTAAAGGCTGGTCAGTGTTTTACTGTGTAATTAGCAACAGCCTCCGCCTAAATAAGCAGCTCCAACAATGATTAACAGAATGAATAAAACAACGATTAACGCAAATGTGCGGCCATATCCTGCTCCGCCATATCCGTAACCATAACTGCAGCAGCCTCCGCCGTAACCATATCCATAACCGTACATGAACATAACCTCCTCTTTTAATTACGCCAGAGCCTTGTAGTAGGCATAGCGTCTACAATAACCTATGTAAAAACAAAAAAGTTGTATGGTCATCTGTCCTGATTTTTCACGATTAGATCTTATTTTTTACTCAGAAAGCCATGCGATAACCATCTGGCTATTGTCAAATATCTCTATGGATTCTATAGTAGAAATTGTCAAGATTGGGGGATTTAACGTGAAAGACGGAATAAAACGGCGCCACGGTGTGAAAATCGGAGCCTTTTGCGCTGTGACTTTACTATTAACAGGGTGCGTGGGACAGGATCCGCTGGATTCACTTCATGACTCATTAGAAAAAGTCGCTGATCTAGAAAAACCGTTTCAAGAAGAACAGAAAACGCTCGAGGAATTAGAGAAAAAAGAACATGCTCTCTACAATGATGTCATCAAGCTCAATATGGATGATTATAAAAAAATCGTTTCATTATCAGAGGAAGCGCTAGAGAATGTAAATAAACGCGAAGAACATCTGAAGCTTGAAAATGAGAGCATCGAAAAATCCGAATCAGAATTTGAGGAAGCCAAAAAATCCGCAGAAAATATTAAGGATAAACACATCAAGGCAAAGGCCGAGACTGCGGCAGATCATATGAAAAAAAGATATGCTGCATACAGCTCTATGTCTGAAGAATATGAAAAAGCCATTAAACTTGATCAAAAACTGTATAAGCTGCTGAAAGACAAAGACTTGACGCTGGATAAGCTTGATCAGCAGATTGAAAAAGCGAATGCATCTTATAAAAAAATCCTTAAGCAAAGCGGCGAATTTGATGTGCAAACGGAGAAATATAATAAAGCCCGCGAAGATTTATATGACGCCGCAGGCTATCATATAAAAAAGAGCTGACTATGATCAGCTCTTTTTTAAAATTCTATTCAAAATTTAAATTTCTATTGTAGTACAGTGTGATAGGTTATACTAGTACAGTTTGAGGTGCAGGCTGCATCTGTTTTTTTATAGAAAATGTAAAGCGAATACATTTATTGAAAATCAGCGATGAAAACGATTGACGGTTCTTCTTTATATGGTGTAAACTAATCCATGTTAAGCGGTGTTGTATTAGTTTTTTACAACTTCGAAATAATACAGTTCAAAGCAGAGTGTAACTATCCTACATAAATGGTTTCGGCAAACTGGGGATCGGCTAAAATATATACGACTTACTGCTGATACTTTAGGGTACCCTAAGTTTGTATGTATAAAAGGAATGCACGTCTAATGACTGTTTAAAAGAAAGGAAGAGGTGACTTTAGTATGGCTGCAAAAACGAAAAAAGTAATCGTTGATAGTAAGAAGCAATTTGATGCCATTAAAAAGCAGTTCGAAACGTTCCAAATTTTAAATGAAAAGGGAGAAGTCGTGAATGAAGCGGCGATGCCTGATTTAACTGATGATCAATTGAAAGAGCTTATGCGCCGCATGGTATTTACGCGTGTGCTTGATCAGCGCTCTATCTCATTAAACCGTCAAGGACGTCTCGGATTCTACGCTCCTACTGCGGGCCAAGAAGCTTCTCAGATTGCTACACATTTCGCGCTTGAAAAAGAAGACTTCGTTCTTCCCGGATACCGTGATGTGCCTCAGTTAATCTGGCACGGCCTTCCATTATATCAAGCGTTCCTGTTCTCTCGCGGACATTTCCGAGGAAACCAAATGCCTGATGATGTGAATGCCCTTTCTCCACAAATCATTATCGGTGCTCAATACATTCAAACGGCCGGTGTTGCGCTAGGTCTTAAAAAACGCGGTAAGAAAGCTGTCGCAATCACTTATACTGGTGACGGCGGAGCTTCACAAGGGGACTTCTACGAAGGAATTAACTTTGCCGGCGCTTATAAAGCACCTGCGATCTTCGTTGTACAAAATAACCGTTACGCGATTTCAACTCCAGTTGAAAAACAATCTGCAGCAGGCACAATTGCACAAAAAGCAGTAGCTGCCGGTATTGTGGGTGTGCAAGTAGACGGAATGGATCCGCTTGCTGTATACGCTGCAACTGCTGAAGCACGCGAACGGGCGATTAACGGTGAAGGCCCGACACTGATTGAAACACTGACATTCCGTTATGGCCCGCACACAATGGCTGGTGACGATCCGACTAAATATCGCACAAAAGAAATCGAAAACGAGTGGGAGCAAAAAGATCCGCTTGTACGCTTCCGTGCGTTCCTTGAAAACAAAGGCCTATGGTCTGAAGAAGAAGAAACAAAAGTAATCGAGGATGCAAAAGAAGAAATTAAGCAGGCGATCAAAAAAGCGGATGCTGAGCCTAAGCAAAAAGTAACTGATTTAATGAAAATCATGTTCGAAAAAATGCCTCATAACCTTGAGGAGCAATTTGAAATTTATACACAGAAGGAGTCGAAGTAAGCCATGGCGCAAATGACAATGATTCAAGCAATCACGGATGCGTTACGCACAGAACTGAAAAATGACGAAAATGTCTTAGTTTTCGGAGAAGACGTTGGTGTTAACGGCGGCGTATTCCGTGCGACAGAAGGATTGCAAAAAGAATTCGGTGAAGACCGTGTGTTTGACACGCCACTTGCTGAATCTGGTATCGGCGGTCTTGCCCTTGGTTTAGGCTTAAACGGCTTCCGTCCGGTAATGGAAATCCAATTCTTTGGATTTGTTTACGAAGTAATGGATTCAGTTTCTGGCCAAATGGCTCGTATGCGTTACCGTTCTGGCGGACGCTGGACTTCACCTGTAACCATTCGTTCTCCGTTCGGCGGCGGTGTTCATACTCCTGAGCTTCACGCTGACAGCTTAGAAGGTCTTGTTGCACAACAGCCTGGTATCAAAGTTGTTATTCCATCAACTCCTTACGATGCCAAAGGACTTTTGATTTCTGCGATCAGAGACAACGATCCTGTTGTTTTCTTAGAGCACATGAAGCTTTACCGTTCTTTCCGTCAGGAAGTTCCTGAAGAAGAATACACAATTGAGCTTGGCAAAGCTGACGTAAAACGTGAAGGTACTGACCTTTCAATCATCACTTACGGCGCAATGGTTCATGAATCATTAAAAGCTGCCGAGGAGCTTGAAAAAGACGGCATTTCTGCTGAAGTTGTCGACCTTCGCACTGTAAGCCCGCTTGACATTGATACAATCATCGCATCTGTAGAAAAAACAGGACGCGCGATTGTTGTTCAAGAGGCACAAAAACAAGCCGGTATTGCTGCAAACGTAGTAGCAGAAATTAATGACCGTGCGATCTTGAGCTTGGAAGCACCTGTACTTCGCGTGGCTGCGCCTGATACAGTATTTCCTTTCTCTCAAGCGGAGAGTGTATGGCTTCCAAACCATAAAGATGTTCTTGAAACAGCAAGAAAAGTACTTGAATTTTAATCAAACTGCATAATCGAGAGGGAAGATGAACGTTTTCCCTCTATTATATATCTGTTTTCAATGCTTACGATGTAAACTTTAAAATTGCTTAATCAAACTAGGAGGTCGAGAACTGTGGCATTTGAATTTAAACTTCCAGATATCGGGGAAGGTATCCACGAAGGCGAAATCGTAAAATGGTTTGTCAAGCCTAACGATGAGGTTGACGAAGATGATGTACTGGCGGAAGTCCAAAATGATAAAGCAGTAGTAGAAATTCCTTCACCTGTTAAAGGAAAAGTATTAGAATTAAAAGTTGAAGAGGGAACGGTTGCAACTGTTGGACAAACGATCATTACGTTTGATGCACCTGGTTACGAAGACCTTCAATTTAAAGGCAGCGATGAGTCTGGCGACGCAAAAACTGAAGCACAAGTTCAGTCTACTGGTGAAGCTGGACAAGATGTTGCGAAAGAAGAGCGTGCTGAAGAGCCTGCTAAAGAAACTGGCGCAGGACAGCAGGATCAAGCTGAAGTTGACCCGAACAAACGCGTGATCGCTATGCCTTCTGTACGTAAATACGCTCGTGAAAAAGGCGTAGATATCCGTAAAGTAACAGGTTCAGGCAACAACGGACGTGTTGTGAAAGAAGATATCGACAGCTTTGTAAACGGAGGAGCGCAAGAAGCTGCGCCGCAAGAAACGGCTGCACCTCAAGAAACAGCTGCTAAACCGGCTGCTGCACCGGCTCCAGAGGGTGAATTCCCAGAAACTCGCGAAAAAATGAGCGGTATCCGTAAAGCAATTGCAAAAGCGATGGTTAACTCTAAACATACTGCTCCTCACGTAACACTAATGGACGAAGTGGACGTAACAAACCTTGTTGCACATCGTAAACAGTTCAAACAGGTTGCTGCTGATCAAGGCATCAAGCTGACATACTTGCCTTACGTTGTAAAAGCTCTTACATCTGCACTGAAAAAATTCCCTGTTTTAAACACGTCAATTGACGATAAAACAGATGAAGTAATCCAAAAACATTACTTCAACATCGGTATTGCTGCTGACACTGAAAAAGGCTTGCTTGTGCCAGTTGTAAAAAATGCAGACCGTAAAGCGATCTTTGAAATTTCTGATGAGATCAACAGCCTTGCAACAAAAGCTCGTGAAGGCAAGCTTGCTCCGGCTGAAATGAAAGGCGCATCTTGCACAATTACAAACATCGGTTCAGCCGGCGGACAATGGTTCACTCCGGTTATCAACCATCCAGAAGTTGCGATTCTTGGTATCGGACGCATTGCAGAAAAAGCGATTGTTCGTGATGGCGAAATCGTAGCAGCTCCAGTCTTAGCTCTTTCTCTCAGCTTTGACCACCGTATGATCGACGGAGCGACTGCGCAAAATGCACTAAATCACATCAAGCGTTTACTGAACGATCCACAATTAATTTTAATGGAGGCGTAATGTTATGGTAGTAGGAGATTTCCCTATTGAAACAGATACTCTTGTAATTGGTGCGGGACCTGGCGGCTATGTAGCTGCCATCCGCGCTGCACAGCTTGGACAAAAAGTAACAGTCGTTGAAAAAGCAACTCTTGGAGGCGTTTGTCTAAACGTTGGATGTATCCCTTCAAAAGCGCTGATCAATGCTGGCCACCGTTATGAGAATGCTAAGCATTCTGATGACATGGGAATCACTGCTGAGAACGTAACAGTTGATTTCACAAAAGTTCAAGAGTGGAAAACTTCTGTTGTTAACAAGCTTACTGGCGGTGTAGCAGGTCTTCTTAAAGGCAACAAAGTAGATGTAGTAAAAGGCGAAGCTTACTTTGTAGACAGCAATTCAGTTCGTGTAATGGATGAGAATTCTGCTCAAACATACACGTTCAAAAACGCAATCATTGCGACTGGTTCTCGTCCTATCGAATTGCCAAACTTCAAATATACTGAGCGTGTCCTAAATTCAACAGGTGCTTTGGCTCTTAAAGAAATTCCTAAAAAGCTTGTTGTTATCGGCGGCGGATACATCGGAACTGAGCTTGGAACTGCGTATGCAAACTTCGGCACTGAGCTTGTTATTCTTGAAGGCGGAGATGAAATTCTTCCAGGCTTCGAAAAACAAATGAGTTCCCTTGTAACTCGCAGACTGAAGAAAAAAGGCAACGTTGAAATCCATACAAACGCGATGGCTAAAGGCGTTGAAGAAAAAGCTGACGGCGTAACAGTCACTTTCGAAGTAAAAGGTGAAGAAAAAACCGTTGATGCTGATTACGTACTGATTACTGTCGGACGCCGTCCAAATACTGATGAACTTGGTCTTGAGCAAGTCGGTATTGAAATGACTGACCGCGGTGTTATCAAAACTGACAAACAGTGCCGCACGAACGTATCTAACATCTATGCAATCGGTGATATCATTGAAGGACCGCCGCTTGCTCACAAAGCATCTTACGAAGGTAAGATTGCTGCAGAAGCGATCGCTGGAGAGCCTGCAGAAATCGATTACCTTGGTATTCCTGCGGTTGTCTTCTCTGAGCCTGAGCTTGCATCAGTCGGTTACACTGAAGCACAAGCGAAAGAAGAAGGCCTTGACATTGTTGCTGCTAAATTCCCATTTGCAGCAAACGGCCGCGCGCTTTCACTTAACGAAACAGACGGCTTCATGAAGCTGATCACTCGTAAAGAGGACGGCCTTGTAATCGGTGCGCAAATCGCCGGCGCAAGCGCTTCTGACATGATTTCTGAATTAAGTTTAGCTATCGAAGGCGGAATGACTGCTGAAGATATCGCTATGACAATTCATGCGCATCCAACATTGGGTGAAATCACAATGGAAGCTGCTGAAGTGGCAATCGGAAGCCCGATTCACATCGTAAAATAATAGAGATGACATAAAAAACAGCCCCGCTGTAAGCGAGGGCTGTTTTATTTAGACAGTACATGCTGTAATGGTTTAATGATGTCTTCTTTCTTTTTCACACATCCCTCTATTTTCACAACGACATGCCGCTGATCAACTACCATGAGAGTAGGGACGGTTTCGATTTCATCTTCCCAGCCTTTTCTGTTATCGTATACCTTCATTTTATCTATTTGATCAGGATAATCCTTTTCTAAATCAAGCAGAGCATCATAATATGACGCCTCTTGATCAATTTGATTTTCATCAGAAAAAAATAGGATTTGAGTATGATGAATGCTGTCAATTCGGCTTTTTTTTATTGGATTGATTGTGGAAAGGGTGCAGCCCGATAAAGCAAATACTATCATCAGTATGGGAAATACCGCGCGATATCGCATCTATCTTCTCCTCTGTATAAACCATAGTAAACTAGTTTTAGTTTATCACGAGTAACCGCGTCATCTGCTTCTTGTTACCTAATTGTTATATAATTGAAACCGTTTTTAAAGAGAGATAACATCTCTTTAAAACCCAATACTTTGAACGCACACATTATTCATCGCGAATCATTTGCAATTTCGTTACACTATTCAAAAAAAGTTCGCGAAAACATGAAATCACAATGTCTTTTCAGCATAAGTATCGAATGAAAGCGTTTGTTAAGAAGATGATAATTCATGTAACCGAAAACAAAAAACATGTTACATTAAAAGTTTTTGAAATAAATGTGTTATACAGTTTGTTGTTGACATTTTAAATGTGACATATTAATATAATACCAACAAAAGAAATTAAGCGTTTTCAAAATTAAAAGAAATGGGGAATGAGAGATGGGTACGATTGTTTGCCAAGATTGTAACGAAGCCATTCATTACTTCGAGGATGAGAAGGTTACAACGTTATACGGAACATGCTGCGGACAATGTCAGTGTCCTCTTGATGAAGAGTAAGAAAAAGCATGCGGCTTAGCCGCATGCTTTTTGTATTTATTGAATAGCTTTTTGCTCTTTTATGACTCGAATCATGCTCAAAGTAGAATCCTCCGGTCCTTGAACTGGAAGTCCGGCATCAATGTTTTTGAAGATGTAGCTGATGTTTTCTTCTGTAATAATCTCGCCCGGGATAAAGATAGGAATTCCAGGAGGATACACCATCACAAATTCAGCGATAATCCGTCCTGCTGCTTCTTTTAATGGAACAATTTCTGTATTTGCATAGAATGCGTCACGCGGCGTCATCGCCAGTAACGGGATTTCTGGAAGCAGTACCTTTGTCTGTTTATGCGTAACATCATTTGCTGACATTTGACGCGCTATCTCTTGTAGAGCTTCCACAAGGCGATCTGCATCGTTCTGGCTGTCACCAGGTGTGAAGATACACAAAATGTTGTACAGATCTGAAAGCTCTACTTCGATATTAAAGGATTCCCGCAGCCACTTCTCGACATCATGTCCTGTGAGCCCGAGGTTTTTAACTGAAATAATTAATTTTGTCGGATCATAATTGTAAGCCGCTTTAGAACCGAGAATTTCAGAACCGACACAGTAAATGCCGTCAATTTGGTTCAGACGTTCTCTCGTCTGATTAGCAAGCTTCAACGTTTCTTCAGCAAGCTGATAGCCTTCTGTCGCAAGCCGTTTTCTGGCGACGTCCAAAGAGGCTAGAAGCAAATAAGAAGTAGACGTGGTTGTCAGCATGCTGAGTATCGATTGCACTCTGTCTTTAGAAACAAGGCCTTCTTTCATGTTTAGAATAGAGCTTTGTGTCAGTGATCCGCCTAGCTTATGCACACTTGTCGCAGCCATGTCTGCACCTGCCTGCATCGCTGAAAGCGGAAATTGGTCGTGAAAATGAATATGAACGCCGTGTGCTTCATCGACCAGAACCGGCACATCAAAGGAGTGGGCTAGTTCTACTATGCTTTTTAAATCAGCAGCTACTCCGAAATATGTCGGGTTGATCACAAGAAGCCCTTTGGCATCAGGATGTTCATGCAGCGCCCGTTTAGCGGATTCAAGTGTAATGCCGTGAGAGATGCCTAGTTCATTGTCAATTTCAGGATGAATAAAGATTGGGACAGCTCCGGAAAATACAATAGCTGACATAATGGATTTGTGCACATTTCTTGGAATGATGATTTTATCTCCAGGTCCGCAGACAGCCATCACCATTGTCATGATTGCGCCGCTTGTTCCCTGAACAGAAAAAAAGGTATGATCCGCGCCGAAAGCTTCGGCCGCCAAATCCTGCGCTTCTTTAATAATGCCTTTAGGCGCATGCAGGTCATCTAATGGTTCAATATTAATCAAATCTATACTTAACGCGTTTTCACCGATAAATTGTCTGAACTCTGGATCCATTCCTGCCCCTTTTTTATGGCCGGGAATGTGGAATTGAACAGGCTGTCTGCTTGCGTGCTTTTTCAGGCCTGTGTATAAGGGTGTTTCATGTTGCGACAATTGTTTTCCCACCTTTGTAGTAATACCTATGCATATTAGTGTGTATTAAAATCAGTTTCTCAACCGTTTTTTAGACGTAAAACAAATGAATTATATTATGAACTTGAAAGAATGTAAAGAACAATTTATGATCAAATGAAGATGCTTTTTGTAAAAGGAAAGCGAATCTATAAGGAGTGAAGAAAATGGAATACCAATATCCGATGAATGAAGATTGGACAACCGAAGAAGCAGTGGATGTGATTGCATTTTTCCAGCAGGTTGAGCTGGCTTATGAAAAGGGAGCCGACCGTGAAGAGCTGCTAAAGACGTATCGGCGATTCAAAGAAATTGTGCCGGGAAAAGCTGAAGAAAAAAAGCTGTGCGGCGAGTTTGAGGAACAAAGTACATACTCTCCTTATCGTACGGTCAAGCAGGCGAAGGAATCTGACCAGGCAAAGATTAAGATGTAAAAGGAAAAGAGCCGGATGAAAGGGGACTGACCCCATAAGATGAGACAAATAAAAAACACCTTCAAGTTTGAAAACGGATGATTGTTAGCCGAAATTAGACTTGGAGGTGTTTTTTCTATGGGGACAAGAGTGAGTTATCCGGTTGAAG
>NZ_JAXCHF010000016.1:0-42383 GCF_037027485.1 Bacillus sp. 205(2023)
AAGCTCCCATCTGTCCGCTCGACTTGCATGTATTAGGCACGCCGCCAGCGTTCGTCCTGAGCCAGGATCAAACTCTCCGATAAAGTAGTTTGACTGACTACGCACATCGCTGTGCGATTTTATAATAAAACTTGAATTAACAGGTACGTTTTGTCTTGTTTAGTTTTCAAAGATCATTCAAGAAATAATGGAGCGGGTGATGAGAATCGAACTCACGACATCAGCTTGGAAGGCTGAGGTTTTACCACTAAACTACACCCGCATGTATATTATATTGGCGCGCCCGAGAGGAGTCGAACCCCTAACCTTTTGATCCGTAGTCAAACGCTCTATCCAATTGAGCTACGGGCGCTTATCGAGCGACTTAACTATCATACTATCAATTGATGTTAAAGTCAAGATGTTTTTTGAATGTTTTTTTCAAATCTTTTTGATTCGACTTTATCTATTATACACATTTTGAAGTGTTTGTAAACACCTTCGAAAAACTTTTTTATTTTTCATTTTGTTCTGTGCTGTTCATCAGCGACGTTTAATAATATACCATGTGTTTTTTTATCGGTCAACACTTTTCTATATTTTTGTTTCATTTTTCTCATTTTCTTTTCAGCTGTTGGTTAGTCCGTATAGTTTATCTGATTGTACAGATGATATAAAAAACAAAATAAATAAGAAAAGAGGCGTGTTATGTTTTACTACAAAGAAGAACTAATCAATATCATTAAACCCGATAAGCCAGATCCGGCCGCAGCTAAAGTACTGCAGGAAATATTAGGCGGACATTACGGAGAAATGCGTACAATGATGCAATATTTCTTTCAAAGCTCCAATTTCAGAGGAAAGCAGAAACAATATCGTGATTTGCTGCGCGGCATCTTTTTAGAAGAAATTGCCCATGTAGAGCTTGTGCAAAATACAATCAATGCCTTGTTGGATGAATCAGGCGGTGCTGGAGTCGGCAGCCAGGGTATAGACCACGCCCCCCTTGATGAAGCAGTTAAACATGCTAACCCTCATCATTACATTATTGGCGCACAGAGTTCACTCCCGGTTGATGCGGGCGGCAATCCTTGGAACGCATCCTGGGTTTATAATCACGGAAACTTAATCACTGACCTGTTGGATAACTTGTTGCTTGAGTCTACTGGCGTTCTCCAAAAAACAAGAATTTATGAAATGAGCTCTAATCAGACGTTCCGGGAAACACTCGCTTTTCTTATTGTTCGTGACAATGCTCATCAAAATGCTTTTGCTAAAGCGCTTGAGACATTGGGTGTTGACTGGGCTAAGCTTTTTCCAGTTCCGAATTACGACATTAATAAATATCCAGAGTGCAGAAAGTATGTTGAATTAGGATACCATAATGTACAGTTTAATTTCAGATTAGATGAAACAAGAATTGCAGAGATCTTTCAAGGGAAATCTCCAAGCAGGAATGGCGGCGAGCTGCAAGTAACTGAACCTCCGGCTGGATTTCCTGTTCCAGTTCTTCCGGAAATGCCGAATGAACATAGTCCCGGCTTAGGGGATATGAACGCCTGATGAGCAAAAGGTTCTCAAGGATATCCTTGAGAACCTTTTCTTAATGTAAAACGTTTTTTATTCAACTATAGGTGTTAATATATTACCGTTCCATACTTCTCCCTTATTTAATGTCCAGCTATCATTGTAGAGAGATGAAGCGCCTTTGTTCACAGCCGGGCTCCATTCATCATTCCAGGCCAGAAAATAAGTGGTTTTAGGATATTTTTGTTTTATCGCACTCATAAACAGGCTGTAATCAAAGCTGCCGTTTGCTGTTTGCGGACCAACTTCTGTGAAGGCAAATGGTTTATTAAGTGCTGTGAGCTGGTCATATCCGCTTATCGAATATGGATCTTGAAAGTATGCATCTAGCCCAACTATATCTACGTATGAAGCTCCAGGGTAAAAATCTGTTTTAAAATCTCGATTAGCGTCGGGAGAGTAAACCCACAATAAATGATCCAATCCTCGTTCGTCAGTCATATAATGATAGATTTTGATGTAGAGCTGTTTATATAAGTAGATTCTTTCATCATCCTTTTGATTATATGACGTAAGCCCCCACCAAAACCACTCGCCGTTCATCTCATGCAGCGGTCTGAACAGAACGGGCACGCCTTGGTTTTCCAGCTCTTGAAGTCCGTCAGCGATTTTGCTGAGCATGGCGTTCAGCCGCTCCCCCTCTGTTGTAGAGGAGTCTAACAGTTTTTTATACTGATCGTTGGTAATCGGTGTTTTATAGTGTCCTGACTGATAAGCAGGATTCGCTAGATGCAGACTGATCTGCGGAATCCCTCCGCTTTTCCAATACGAAATTAAATCACTGTTGCAGCTTACGTCTATAGAATCTTCAATGCTTGAGGTTTCAAGCCACCCCCTCGCGTAATCACAGCCGTAAATGGCAGGTGATTGTCCGGCTGAACTTCGGATTCTTTCTGCTTCGGCCATGGAGAATGTGTCATGACTGTAACCGCCAAACGCACCGGAAAGCACTCTGTTTTCAGAACGATTCGGCAGGTGGGCAAGCCAATTCATCACATCTTTTGTTGTCTGCTGTGCCTTAGGATTAACAGGTGACACAGTATGTGCTTGAATCGGCTCAGCCAAAACGGCAGACGCAAATAAAAATAAGATGAACAAACAGATGCTAGGTTTCTTTAACACAGAAATTCCTCCGTTCTTATTAAGGATGAGATATGATCAGCTCGCAAGTTCCTTCTATTGAAAACTCGCCAAAATGGGCAGGCAAAATAAAGTGTGAGCCTTTATTGCATTCATACTGCGCACCGTTGTTTTCTATTATCCCTGAGCCTTCGACAACACTGCATAGCAAATAGGTTTGAGGAGAAGGAAAAACCGGCTTGCCGCTGACATTCCATTTGTAAACTGAGAAATACTCTGACTGAACATAAGACGTAATCACGGCATCCTTCATTTCTTTCACCGCCGGTATTGGTTCAGAATCCGCATGCGGTATGTTTACGACTTCCATCGCTTTTTCTATATGGAGATCCCTTTTTTGGCCATGGTCATTACAGCGCTCATAATCGTATACTCGATATGTGGTATCAGAATTTTGCTGAATTTCAAGGACGAGGGTGCCCTCACACAATGCATGCAGCGTGCCGCTTGGAACATAAAAGAAATCTCCTGGCTTTATGTTGATGCGCCTAAGCAGCCCGTTCCAGTCACCGCTTTCTATAAGCTGTTTGAATTCTTCCTTCGTGCTTGCGTGATGTCCCAAAATCAGTTCTGCGCCTTCTTTGCAATCAATAATATACCAGCACTCTGTTTTTCCGAGGTCTCCGCTTTCGTGCACCATGGCATAATGATCATCAGGATGCACTTGTACGGAGAGGTCCATGTTGGCATCAAGTACTTTCACCAGTAACGGAAACACGCTTCTTTGCGGAAAGCCGAAAAACTCCTGGCATTCTTGCCACACTTGATCCAGTGTTTTTCCTGCCAACCGGCCATTTTGAACAGTCGATGATCCATTGGCATGGGCCGAGACAGCCCAGCATTCGCCAGTTTTTTCTGAAGGGATGCTGTAGCCGAATCTATCACGAAGCGCTGTGCCGCCCCATATCCTTTCTTTAAAAATCGGCTCTAAAAATAAAGGATGCTTCATGATGGAACCTCCCCGGATGCTTCTTCTGCTTTTAATGCCTGATCGGCTAAAACAAATGTTCCGATGATTCCGGCATTTCTGCCTAAATGGGGAGCTACAATATACTCGTTTATACTTTCTGATAATTCAGAAAAATCAAAGTAGCTGTTCATTATTTTAGGTACATATTGATAGATATAAGGGAACAGCTGACTCTGATTCATGACGCCGCCGCCAAGAATAATTTTTTTTGGTGCCAGGATGAGGATATATTGTGCCAGCGCCTGCGCAATGTAATATCCTTCAAGTTCCCAGACCTCATTAACATGTGATAAATCTGCGGCCTTTTTTCCCCATCGTGCCTCTATAGCAGGACCGGAAGCCAGACCCTCGAAGCAATCCTTATGATAAGGGCACTTTCCTTGATACGTGTCATCCGGATGGCGGCGAATATAGATATGGCCCATTTCAGGATGTGACAATCCTTGCAGAAGCCGCCCTTCTATAATCGCGCCTGCACCAATGCCAGTGCCGACCGTGATATATAAGCAGCTGTCGAAGTCTTTAGCTGCGCCGAAAAGAGATTCACCGAGGGCCGCAGCGTTCACATCCGTACTGAATCCAGCAGGAATATTCATTTCTTCTTTTATCGTTTTCAAAAATGGATAGTGTCTCCAGCCTGGTTTAGGCGTGGCAGTAATGGTTCCGTATGTTTTACTGTTTACATCTGTATCAACGGGACCAAAGGAGCCGATGCCGATTGCCTGTAGCGAGAATTGGCGAAAATATTGAATGACTTTCTCTATCGTTTCATCCGGCATCGCTGTTGGTATCTCTATTCTGTCAATGATCGTTCCATCTTCTGTTCCGACGGCACATACAAATTTTGTGCCGCCTGCTTCAATACCGCCAAGCATGCAGATGGCCTCCTTGTTATCTCCGCGATCAGCGCCTTACATTTACCGAAGTGACGACAAATTTGTCATGCCGATGACGTGAAAAGGAATATTCAAATGGAATTCCGTTATCTAAGAAGCCCACGTGCTCAACTTCAAGAATGGGATCATCCTGTTTGCAGCCCAGATGCTGCTGATCCATCTCATCAGATTTACAGGCTCTGATTTTCCGGTGCGTTCCGGCAATTTTTAGCTGAAGCCCGTTTGTGATGTGATCATAAATAGAATGGTGCAGCACCTCATCATTAATGCCGGGTATTAAGTGTGTCGGCATATATGTTTTTTCCAATACATATGGCTCGCCTTCCACAATCCGCAGCCGTACAACATAATAAACCGGCGTTTTCTGATCGATTGATAAATGGGCAGCCACTTCCTCAGTGGGAAATTGCACCTCGAACTGAATGACCTTGCTTTTGATTTTTTTGTCTTTTAACAAATTGGTCAGACCGAGGATTTCATTGCTGACGACATGGACATGATCATCCTGTATCGCAGACTGGATGATAAAGGTTCCGTGACCGCGTTTTCTGAATAACAGTCCTTCAGCAACTAAATTATCAAGAGCTCTTTTCATCGTCATGCGGCTTGAATTGAACTCTTTTGCAAGAGATACTTCATCGGGAATCGGCTGATCGATGGGATATACGTTATTTTTGATTCGTTTTCTCATTTCATTTGCAATGATTTCGTATTTATTCATTGGTATCCTCCGGCAGCTGTGAAAATTTTGATATCGAATAAGCTTCTTTACGGATATCATAAGTCCTTTTTCCTGTTTCATCAATGTTATGGCTATTTGTTGTCTCTGTTAGGAATCTTGACCGCCGGAAGACCTTTTTGCTATAGCAACCTAAAAACCATTTTTCTCAGCAACCTCTTTGAACCACTTTCCGCTCTTTTTGACAGTTCTTTCTCCGTCTTTCTCCAGATTGACTGAAACAAATCCGTATCGGTTTTTATAAGCATTTGTCCATGACCAATTGTCCATAAACGTCCATAAGTGATAGCCTTTTGCGTTTGAGCCTTCCTGTATAGCGCGGTGAATCCATTTTAAGTGCTCTTTGATAAATTCAATTCGGTAGTCATCTTGAATGATGCCCTGTTCGTCTCTGAAACGCTCTTCCCCTTCAACCCCCATGCCGTTTTCAGAAATAAAGCACTCGATATTGCCGTAATTTTCTTTTAGATTGATCAGGATATCATAAACGCCTTTTTCGTAAATCTCCCAGCCTCGGTGAGGATTCATTTTGCGGCCCGGCATGACGTAAGGATCGAAATACCTGTCAGGCAAAAACGGCGCCTCCGGATTTGGCAGGTGCTCTTTTGCTTTTACACGTCTCGGCTGATAATAGTTCACACCTAATAAGTCAACCGTATGCTGTTTAATGATCTCGAGATCCTCTTTCTCGTATTCAGGCATAAAGCCTTCAGTTTTTAAAATGTGTATGAGTTCCTTTGGAAACTCGCCTTTTACAGAAGGGTCTAAAAAAGATCGGTTAAAGAACGTATCTGCTATTTCTCCCGCTTTTACATCCGCCGGGTGGCTGCTTCTCGGATAGGATGGTGTCAAATTTAAGATGATGCCGATTTTTCCATCCTGCTTCATCTCTCTGTAAGCCTGAATGGCGCGGGCGCTTGATAACAACGTGTGAAACCCGACTTGAACGGCTTCTTTAAAATCTACCTTGTTCGGATAATGAAAATCATATAAGTATCCGCCTTCTACCGGCACGATCGGCTCGTTATGCGTGAACCATTTTTTCACCCGATCGCCAAACAAACGAAAACAAGTTCTTGCATAGTTTTCATAAGCGTCCACCGTTTCTCTGTTTGCCCAGCCGCCGATGTTCTGAAGTTCCATCGGCATATCGAAATGAAACAAATTGACAAAAGGTTCTATTCCGTTAGCCGTGAACTCATCAATGACGCTGTTATAAAAGTCCGCGGCTTTAGGGTTGATCTCGCCTGTTCCGCCCGGTATTAACCGCGACCACGAAATCGACATGCGGAACGAGTTGTGACCAAGCTCCTTCATCAGCCTGATATCGTCTTTATAGTTGTCGTAAAATTGCGATGTGGATGCAGGTCCTACATGATCAAAAAAGCGATGAGGCTCTTTTTCAAACCAGTAATCCCAAATATTCTTCCCTTTTCCGTCTCGATCGGAGGCCCCCTCCGTTTGTGTCGCTGAAGCGGATGATCCCCACCAAAAATCTTTCGGAAAACGATACTGTTCTGTTTGAGTCAAGTTCTCTCTCTCCTTCTGTCACATTTTGATGCTGTTATCATTTTGCTGTGCTGTTTCCTGAACAGCCTGTTCCTTTTCTTTTGCCAAATGTAATTTATCCATTGCTTTCAGGAACGGGAACCATATCACAAAGACAATCATCAGATTGACAAGCTGCATTACGCCGCCCATGATTGAGTTTGTCGCCATGATGCCATTAATAAATAGCGGGACCGTCCATGGGACCGTGACACCTGTTGGAGGCGGAACAAGTCCGGCGGACATAGCCAGATAGGTGACGAGTGTAACAACCATCGGCGCCAAAACCCAAGGCACAAGGATGATCGGATTCATCACAATCGGCAGTCCGAAGATAATCGGTTCGTTTACGTTAAAAATCCCTGGAGCAAGGCCGAGTTTTGATACTTGCTTCATCTGCCTGCTTTTCATGAATATAAGAATCGTAAATACAATCGCCAGCGTCATCCCGGTTCCGCCCATTCCCACTGTATAAATCTCCATAAACGGTTTTGAGATGATGTGCGGCACTTCTTTTCCCGCTGTGTAGGCTGCCAGGTTTTCCACCTGCAGTGTATTCCAAATCGGGTCCATCACAGAGTTGATAATGATTTGCCCATGCAATCCGAAAAACCAAAGAATTTGAATAAAAAATACAGCAATCAGCGTCGGAATGATACCGCTTCCAAGTCCGACAAGTGGAGCCTGAATCGCATGATAAATGACATCATGCATGTTGGTTTTGAAAAGCTGGGTGACCAGAACGTTAATCAGCAAAAACACAGTCAATGTGATAAAAGCCGGAATAAGTGCGGCAAATGATTTTGCTACAGCCGGCGGAACCCCGGCAGGCATTTTGATCGTCAGGTTTTTTTGAACGATTCTTCTGTAGATTTCACCAGAAAGAAATGCCGTGATCATACCCAGAAACATTCCTTTGGCACCGAGGCGGTCTACCGGAATGACTCCGGTTATGGCATCTCCTGTTTCCGGCTGAACGATAAAAGGCGTCAGCAGCAAAAAGGAAACCAAAGCGATCGCACCGCCAAACACAGCTTCGACCTGATAGCTTTTTGAGAGATAATAGCCTATACCAAACACGACGAAGACAGACATAATCCCCATGGTCGCCGTAGACGCAATGCCAAAATTGGACTGAAACGATGTGAGCATTGAAGCATTCATGATTTTATTTAAAAACGGCAGGTTCGTTAACACCACAAAAATGGATCCGAATATCGTAAGCGGGAAGGCCAGCATAAACGCATCGCGCAACACCTGCAAATAACGGTTATTATTTAACCTCCCTGCAATTGGAACAAGGAACTGGCTGATTTTCTCGAACACCCTATCCACCCCGATTTTTATATATTCTTTGTTTTAAAGATGCCAAGCAGCTCTTTTACCAATTCTTTCATGGTCAATGTTGACATCAGATGATCTTCCGCGTGCATAAGCAGCAATGAGAAATTGGCTGCCTCGCCGCCTGATTCTTTCTGTATCATTTGAAAGTGAATGTCATGGGCTGCAGATAGGGCATCCTCAGCCTGGGCAATAAGGGCATCTGCCTCCCCCCTGTTTCCTTCCTTGTAGGCGCGCAGTGATTGAATGATGCAGCTGCGGGCATTGCCGCTGTGGAGAATAAGCTGAAAGCTGATTTGTTCGTCTGTTAAATCGGTGATTTTTATCTGCTCCATCATTGTTGCCCCATTAATGACAAAGCCTGTTCATAAGCTTTTTTGCCATCAGCCATTCCGTAAGCCATCATGTCAATGACCTCAACCCGAATGTTGTATTGGTCGGCTTCTTTTTGCAGTTCGCTTTTCAGAAAGCTCATTTGCGGGCCGATTAAAACCGCATCTGCCTTTTGCATATCTTCTTTCGCTTTATCCTGGCCGACTGCCCAGATCTCCGCTTCCTCACCGATGGATTGCGCGTATTCATTCATTTTTGTCACCAACAAACTGGTGGACATTCCCGAACTGCACGCCAGTAAAATTTTCTTCAATGGATGACCCCCCTCTTTTATTTAAAACGCTTACAAAATTTATTATAGTCATTTAATTTTAATTGTCTATACTTTTATAAAAATAAATATATTCATATTTTTCGGTTCAACTATTTATCAAATTTTTCTATGGAAGATTCGCTCACAATATGTTAAACTCATCCTCGGAAACTACATCAATTAAATAGCTATTTTTACTTGTATAACCTCAATAATATGGATTGAGGGTGTCTACCAGGAACCGTAAAATCCTGATTACAAAAATTGTGTATCACTTTTTTTGTAATCAGGATTTTTTTATTTGTCAAAAAATTTATGTAAAGGAGTTTGTTATGAATTTTAAAGTTTTTCTGCTTGCAGCTTCTACGATTGCAGTCGGATTGGTTGAGTTAATTGTGGGTGGGATTCTTCCTCAAATCGCAAATGATTTACACATTTCCATTGTTTCGGCCGGACAGCTGATCAGTGTGTTTGCGCTGGGATATGCTGTTTCAGGGCCGCTGCTTTTGGCAATGACCGCGAAGGTTGAACGGAAGCGTTTATATTTAATTGCGTTATTTGTTTTCTTTTTAAGTAACCTTGTCGCCTATTTCAGCCCTAACTTTGCGATGCTGATGGTATCAAGGGTATTGGCGGCGATGAGCACAGGGCTGATTGTGGTCCTTTCCTTGACAATTGCGCCGAAAATTGTGGCGCCTGAATACAGAGCCCGCGCAATCGGCATTATTTTTATGGGATTCAGTTCTGCCATCGCATTAGGTGTGCCGCTTGGAATATTGATCAGCAATTCCTTCGGATGGCGCATTTTGTTCCTTGGCATCGGGCTTCTGGCGCTTGTCTCTATGCTGATTATTTCAATCTTTTTTGAGAAGATACCGACGGAGAAAATGATTCCATTCCGGGATCAAATCAAGACAATTGCCAATGCGAAAATCGCCAGCTCGCATCTTGTGACGATGTTTACATTAGCGGGGCACTACACTTTATATGCTTATTTTGCCCCGTTTTTAGAGACGACTCTCCATCTAAGCTCTTTCTGGGTCAGCATTTGCTATTTCCTTTTCGGAATATCTGCCGTGTGCGGAGGTCCTTTTGGAGGAGCGCTTTCTGACCGGCTCGGTTCCTTTAAGAGCATCTTGCTGGTGACCGGTTCCTTTGCCATCATTATGTTCTTATTGCCGCTGTCAACGTCGTCTATGATTTTCTTTTTGCCTGTTATGGTCATTTGGGGATTGCTGAGCTGGAGTCTGGCTCCCGCACAGCAAAGCTATTTAATTGAGATTGCACCGGACACGTCTGACATTCAGCAAAGCTTTAATACGTCTGCGCTGCAAATCGGGATTGCCCTTGGTTCGGCCATTGGCGGTGTTGTATTGGATCAGACGGGGACTGTTGTGTCAACAGCTTGGTGCGGAGGATCGATTGTTGTGATCGCCGTTCTGTTTGCTTTATTTTCTTTAACAAGACCTGTTCATACCGTAAAAAAATCCTCCTTGTAAAGGGAGGATTTTTTCTTTATTTAGCTGAAAGCTCGTCTTCAGTTACCCACTTATGATTTTTTACTTTTTCTCCGCTTGTTGTCGATGTATAGTCCACCATGTATACCGTTGTTTTTTCTGCAGAGTCGATTTCAGCAGTTGCTCCCTTCATGCCTTTCATGTGAGAGGCCTCTAAAATCGCCTGATCTCCGGGATTGAGAGGTTTATCTCCTGCATCTTTTATCTCTTCTTGGATCACCCATTTGTGATGATCAACTCGCTGTCCTCCGGTTGTCGGTGTATAAGAAACAACATATGCCGTTGTGTCGTATGCGCCTGTAACTGTTGCTTCAGCGCCCTTCATACCTTTCATATGAGAAGCATTGATGATGACCTGGCTGCCTATTTTATATTTAGGATGTTTCGATTCCGTTAATCCCTCTGGAACTTCAGCAGATCCGGAATGATCCATTTCTTCGTGTGAGCCGGAGTCCGAATGACTTTCATGAGTGCTTTCTTTTTTGCTGTCGCTATTTCCGCATGCTGATAAAACAAAAATAAGTGACATCAATAAAATTCCAAGTGCCTTTTTCGAAATCTTCATGTTCATTCTCCTTTGCTTCATTTTTTGGTGTGAATTTAATCCGCAGAAACAGAATGGCCTTCACATCTGCCTGTCAAACATGATCTTTTCAATAATACTATACCCCCGGACGGTATGTAAATGCGCTGATATTCTCATAAAATATGCTGCTGTTTGTCCTATTCCCCGTGTTCCGCAGAATAAAACGCGGTTGATAAAAGCCGCGGTTGCGCGGCTTCGGTTAGTTTTCGATTACTTTGACATACACGCCTTTTTTTGCTTTCTGATAAGCGGTCTCTCCCATTTTTCTGATGTTTTGAGATACTGATGAGGATGTGATCCATTCATTATGATGGAAAACAGAAGGGTCGATGAGACGCATTTTCTTTTTTCGATGAAAATCGTAATGAATGTCATCCTCTTTTACTTGTATGTGAGGATGTATTTTTTCAAGCAGTCTCAGTACTTCTTCATTTTCTGATGAATGCAGGATATCTAACACCTCTTGGTCTGTTTTCAGCAAATCTTCGGCGGCGATGACATTGTGCTGCAGCGCAGCCTTCAGCGTTCGCGCTAAGTATTCATACCCATATACATTCACTGGGTTCATAAAGAAATCGATTACTTCCTTGTAATACACTCGCACGAACCATTCGGCTGTTCCGATACCATCTGGAAACACCCTTCCGTTTCTCACAATGAGGCGATCTAAAAAGATTTCTGCTTCGCGGAGCGTGATCTGTCCATATTGATACATGTCACGCAGCGTGTAGTCTATGCGATCAGCACACAGCTCCGGTGCGGGCTGTTCGAGCAGTGTCCATCTTGTATCATTTAATAAAAGATCGTCGGCATCATAACCGTGTTTTTTTAGAATTCCAGGGATCTCGGATTGGCCAATGACTTGTTGAAAAATGTTTTCATGATAATCTTCCGCTTCATTTTCAAATACAAAATCGATTACATGAGAAAATGCTGTGTGCGACACATCGTGGAGAAGACCTGCGATCTGCTCTTCTATGGTTCCCCCCAGTCTTTTGATTAGAAGCATAACGCCAATGGAGTGCTCATACCGGGTCACATTCCACTTTGGATTGACTAAAAAGCTGGCGCCGCCTTGATAAACCCCTTTTAATCTTTGCACGGGTGCGCTTTTTATGAGTTCTTCCAGTACTCCGTCTATTTGATGCCTGCCGTAAAGCACATCGTTTATTTCCATACTGTCACCTCAAAATCTATTTTCTTCTTCGGATGCATTGCAGTGAGAGATTTTATCCCTAGCAAATTGGAAGAATGAAAAAGCTTGTCTGCTTTCTTCTTTATCAAGGGATTGGAGTAATTCTTTCAATTCACATACATCATCACTAGCCGGTCAGATTCGCACATCATATTCACTTTCGCCACTGTCTCTTCACTCCTTATCATCTTGTAAACTCAATCTTTAAAATCGATTAATACTAGCTTAACACTTTAAAAATATAATGGGTTTGTCATTGAGGATCATATTTTTAGGAGGTTATTCAGTTGAAAAAATTCCCGAAGAAGCTGCTGCCTATTGCGGTGTTATCATCTATTGCGCTCAGCAGCCTAGTCAGCGGCAGCGTACCTGAAGCCAGCGCCCAGGAAAAGAAAAAGGGGAATCAAAACGAAATTAAGAATGTCATCGTCCTGATCGGTGATGGGATGGGTGTGTCTTATACGTCCGCTCATCGTTACTTAAAGGATAATAAAAAAACAAAGGTTGTTGAGCCTACAGCTTTTGACCAGTACCTTGTCGGCCAGCAGACGACTTACCCTGAAGACCCTGAACAAAATGTAACGGATTCTGCTTCTGCCGCAACCGCTATGTCAGCTGGGGTTAAAACATATAATAATGCAATTGCAGTGGATAATGACGGTTCAGAGGTCAAAACAGTTCTTGAAGCGGCAAAAGAAAAAGGAAAATCGACCGGCCTTGTCGCCACTTCAGAGATTACTCACGCCACTCCGGCTTCTTTCGGCTCACATGATCACAGCCGGAAAAACATGAATTCTATTGCAGACGACTATTTTGATGAAATGGTGAACGGCAAGCACAAAATTGATGTCCTTCTAGGCGGTGGAAAAAGCAATTTTGACCGCAAGGACCGTAATTTGGTAAAGGAATTCAAAAAAGCGGGATACAGCTATGTGGATAACCGCAAGGACATGCTGAAAAACAAGGACAGCCAAGTTCTCGGCCTATTCGCTGACGGCGGCCTGCCTAAAAAGATCGACCGCACGAAGGATATTCCTTCATTAAAAGACATGACAAACACAGCTCTCAAAAAATTAAGCAAGGACAAAGACGGTTTCTTCCTCATGGTTGAAGGAAGCCAGATTGACTGGGCGGGGCATGACAATGATATTGTCGGCGCCATGAGTGAGATGGAGGACTTTGAACAAGCCTACAAGGCAGCGATCGATTTCGCTAAAAAAGACAAGCATACATTGGTTGTCGCAACGGCTGACCACTCAACCGGCGGGTACTCCATCGGTGCGGACGGCATTTACAACTGGTTCAGTGAGCCAATTAAAGCGGCAAAACGCACGCCTGACTTCATGGCAGAAAAAATCGCCGGCGGCGCAGATGTTGAAAAAACATTAAAAACGTATATTGATCAAAAGAAATTAGCTTTAACTGCATCTGAAATTCAATCTGTTGAAAAAGCGGCAAAATCGAAGGAAGTCCTTGATATCGATAATGCGATTGAGGAGATTTTCAATAAACGCTCTCACACAGGATGGACAACAGGCGGACATACCGGCGAGGATGTTCCTGTCTATGCGTACGGACCGTCCAGTGAGAAGTTTTCCGGCCAAATCGATAATACTGAAATCGCCAAAAATGTTTTCGACGCTTTACAATACAACATTAAGATCAAGGATAAGTAAGAGAATACAAGGTGTCCCGTTGCTTGTTTAAGGAACGGGCTCTTTTCTTAATGGAGGACTCATGATGAAAAAGTTTCTATCGATTTTATTTTTTATCGTCATGCTTGCGGGCTGTTCATCAAACGCCGATTCTGAAAAACAAAATACAGCCGGAGAGCAAACAGCAAAAGCCACACCGCAAAGCACTTCGTCTCAAAAGGACAGTATAGATGAGTATCAGCCTAATGCACAGGTAACAGATGACCGGTCATTGCTGAAGGTAAATCAAACGTTTTCTGATGACAAAGGTGAAGCCGTCTTAAAAGATATCAAACAAGTCAATCAAACTTATAAGATTGGAAACGTAGAGTTAACAGTAAAAGAAATGAAGCTGATCCACTTACGTCCGGATTACAGCATGATTGATTATTTTCATGTATTAACACACGATGAAGAGTTTGATTTCGTCAAAGTTTTCGTTGATATCAAAAACACATCTTCCGAGAAAGTGAATTTTGCCCCGATTGCATTGATGAAAACAAATACAGGTGAAAGCTTTGATTGGAATAAAGATATGTACCTTGAAGAGTTGAATGGTGAATTAGAAGGCGGCGCCGAAAAATCCGGCAATCTCGGCTTTATTGTAAACGCAGCAAGCGGACATGCCCATGATGAACCATCAGCTGAGAAGAAGAAAAAAGAGATCAAGTGGATTGAAATCACAACAAGTGACGTTTTTGACCAAAACCATAAGAAGATCAGTGATTCTCAAAAGATCAAAATTGCATTTTAATATTTGCCTCCTGCACAGCGTACTGGAGGTTTCGTCTACGGATAGATATGAAAAAAACCGCTATTCAACACAGCGGTTTTCTTTATACACTTTTTTCTATTTGGTTTTCTGATGAATCAGCTGATCAATTCGCTCCATCACTTCGTCCATGTCCATACACTCTTGAAAGCTTTGATTGATTTTTTTAATGCCCTCCAAATATTGATCGTTTTGTAAAACTTCCTCTATCCCCTGTTTCAATAACTGCGCATTTACTTCATCCTTAGAGATCGTATAGCCCGCTTGGAGTTCAGAGAGACGCTGCGCTACCATTGGCTGATCCTTGTCATGAGGCATTACAACCAAAGGCACGTTAAAATGAATGCCTTCATTGACGCTATTCATGCCGCCGTGTGTAATGAAAACGTCTGAGTGTTCCAGCACTTCCAGCTGAGGCACATACGGGGCAATGATGAAGTTTTCCGGTGCCTGTTTTAATTTTGTGAGATCTGCTTTTTCTCCCGCTGCAATAACGACTAATCCATCAAAATTAGAAAAAGCATCAATACAAAGGTTGAAGAATTCTTCTGTTTTGTCCAGTACCGTACCCATTGAAATATAGATGACCTTTTCATCTTTTAACTGTTCAACAGGAAAATCCGTTTTGGCTGCTCTTTTTGGAAAACTTGGTCCGATAAACAGGCATTCATCCCCAAAACGATCGCTTTCGGGCTGAAAATATCGGCTTGTGTATACGACATTCAGTTCGCCTTTATTGTTCATGAATTGAACCAAGTTTTTCGGGGATACGCCGTATGTTTCTTTCATCTCTGCCAGCAGATTTTCACACTCTTTATCCAATTGTAAAGGCACTTCTGAATCCGGATGCAGCGGCAATATCTTTAAATGCTCTTCATCGAATAAGAAGGAAGCAGACGAAGAGATGCCCGGGATGTTGAGATAATCTCTGACCAGCTCTCCCGCACCGAATTTATCATAATAAACAAAGTCAAACTGAATGCTTTTTGACAACTCTTTTACGACATGTAAAATGTCCAGTGAGGTTTTGATATGTATTTTCAAGAAATCAAGAATGCCATTTGGCGAAGCGACTTGAATAGGTGTTGTTCTCAGCAAATCCTGATGAAGGTGGACAGTCGCCCCCACCGCTTCTAATCTTTCTTTATATTTTTCAGTGGATATATAGTGGACATCATATCCCCGATCGGCAAAGGCTTTCGTAATGCCTAATGTAGGATTTACATGGCCTTCTGCTGGGAAATTCAGGATCAATACTTTTTTCATTCTGACAACTTCCTCTCACTCATATTCCGTAAGCGTTCATAAGATGATATGCAATTTGTGCCTGATTAGACTGATGATAGTTCTCACTATCGATCATAATGGGGGAGACTGACGCCATGCAAGTGACAAATGATCGAATTATTCTGCCGCTTTAGGCTGATGCGGTTTTACGGCTATCAATCCGTTACGATAAAGGATATCACCAGCGCTTCCAGCCAGTGAACTGACAATTTTCTAGGAACTCAGGGCTGCTCGAAGCACCGCATTCAAAAAAGATGCCTATATCCTCCTTTGTGTGAGAATGGCATTTATCTGCTTCTTATTTATAACACCGTGAACAATTTCATCTGGTTTTAACGAAGCAGCTTAGAGATAATGCACGATGCGAGAAACAACGCAAGGCAGGCTGAGACGGTAAAATCATTCAGCAGCCGCTTAAAACATCACTAAAAAGACACCGTGCCCGGTGCCCTTAAACCTTTCTGATCGTAAAAAATTTCCGCAGAAGCCACGGAGCTGGTGTGAATCCGAGTGTTAACTGCCAGGCGCCTATTGCTTGTAATCCATATTCGCGGACGATCAGCATCTTTTGGCTCATGCTCCTGACATCTTCAAACCATACCTCATGCGTCCGTCCCTGCTCATCTCTGTAGCGAAAAAACGGCGATTGATATTCGTTTGAATATTGAATAGGGGCTTGGTACCTCATCGCTGTTTCAATTGATTTTTGATTTGAGATAGCTGAAGCCACTGTTCCCGGCTGGTAAGGGATAATCCAATTGTAGCCGTAGAGCGGGACTCCGATGATGATTTTTCTCCGCGGCACCTGGGCAATCGCAAATTCAATTGTTCTTCTTATTTCAGTAATCGGCGCAACAGGCCCCGGCTCGCTTCCCGCATGATGCCAGTCATACGCCATGATAAACATATAATTGACAACCGCTCCGATCCCTCCATAATCATAGCCCCTAAGCCACGAAATATCATCGCTTGTTTTTGCCGGAACCGCTATGGTCAGCACATACCCTCCCGGCTGCAGACGATCTCTCAGCTGACGCAAAAATCCTGTGAACAGATCCCGATCTGCGGCGCTCACTTGTTCAAAATCGATCGTCACGCCGCCATATCCCCTTGTGGATACCAAGTTATAAATATTGTTAACCAGATTGGTTCTGGCAGTTGGATTGTTTAACACTTGGTGTACGAGTTCCGTGCTGAAGCCTGCTGAGGTTAGATTTGTTATTGTAGCAAGCGGCGTCACCCGTCTTCTCCATGTGGTTTCAATAGCGGCTGCGTCATTCAATTGGTTTGCAATGTCGCCATTAGGCGCAATATGGTATTCGAAAATGGAAATCGAAGACGAATATGGGGCGTAATCATTGATTAAATCGCGATCTAGATCCGGATTGCGGAGCACGTAAAAGCTTAGCGTTCCCGCAATATAGTTTGAGATATTAGGAATCGTCAGTCTCATTCCTGCTTGCAAGGCATTTGGATTTATAGCGGGATTTGCGGCTCTTAGCCGTTCTGCCGGAACAAACGCTTTTGCTGCAATAGCTCCGAGCGTGTCTCCCGGCTGTACTGTATATACATAAAGAGGGATGAGCAGAGCCTGCCCCGGCACAATATTCGTTTCTTCTAAACCATTCACACCCCGTATTTGATCAACAGAAGCACCGTATCTTCTGCCTATGGAAAACAAAGAATCACCCGGCCGGACGATATGGATAAACATGTCTAACCCCCATTATTCGTTAGTCAATCATCATAGAATCTTATTAATGGGCTTCCTTATATATGATTTACGATTTATTAAAGGGATGAGAGCAATAAAAAATACCAAGGACTCATCCTCGGTATCTGTACATGTCATTTAATTTTCTTTTCCTTCTTCAAGCACACGCTTCAAATGTTCTGAATCATGATTGAAATGAGCCATCATATATTCTTTGGCTGCTTCTTTGTTTCTCTTTTTTACTTCTTCAAATATGCTGCGGTGTTCACGCAGGATCGTTTCAGGGCGGTTGTCCCCTTTATAATTAAGGATTCTGCAAAAGTGAATCAGATCGTTTACATGCTCAAGCAAGTTTTTTAAATGTCTGTTATGGCTAAAATCGACAAGCAGCTGGTGAAACTTTTGGTTTAAGCTGATCATTTCAGTTTCTTCCGCTCCGTTACGAATAGCGTTTTCTGTTTCTTCAAGCTGTTTTTCAAGCGTTTGAAGCTCTTCGTCATTCGCTTCGTCTATGACCAATTCGACAGCAAGCAGTTCGAGAGGAATTCTGATTTTATAAATTTCATCTACATCTTTAGCCGTTAAAGAAGCGATTGAAAATCCATTCCGGTCATCTGCTCTTAACAAGCCGTCTTTCTCAAGCAGCCGCATAGCTTCCCGTATCGGAGAGCGGCTGACACCGAAACTTTTAGCCAGCTGTGTTTCATTGATCCGTTCCCCCGGCTTAAAAGTCCCGTTAAAAATCATTTTTTTCAGCTGGAAATAAAATTGCAGGTAATAAGGAGTCGGCTTGTCTAATTTAAAATCATCCATATAAATAATACCTCTTTTGAATAGATTCAGGGGCTGTTCTTCATCAAAATCATATAACAGATGATAAAGGGAAGCAACAAACTGCCTTGTCAAATTCCAAAATTTGCGGTACGATATTTTTGCTAAACGACGGTCGACGGACTACTGTAAACCAGTGAGATGATCCTCTCATCGGCTGCCGGACACTTCGCCTCAGCTACAATCACTCAGATTCATTACATTTACAGCTCAGAATACAATGGAGGAAAAAATATGCTCATTATTCTTGTTATGTTTCTTCTCGGAATCATTTTAGGCTTTATTGGTGCCGGGGGAGCCGGCTTTGTTATTGCTCTTTTAACCCTTGTTTTTCATATTCCGATTCATACAGCTTTAGGCACTTCCCTCGCCGGTATGGCTTTCACCAGCTTATCAGGGGCCTACAGCCATTACCGGGAAGGCAACATCCAATTAAAAATCGGTTTAACGGTCGGATGCTTTGCTGCCGTCGGGTCATTTTTCGGGGCAAAGCTGACATCATTTATTCCCGCCGATTTGCTTCATTATTTGACAGCAGGAATGTTATTTTTATCAGCGATTCTCATTTTAATCAGATTATTTATTTTAAAAGAAAAACCTCAAGGGAATCAGAGCAATGTATCTATGTATACAAAAGCCGTGATTTTAGGAATCGTATCAGGCATACTTTCCGGCACATTTGGCATCGGTTCTGCTCCCTTTATCCAAATCGGTTTAATGATTATGCTGAACCTTTCCATCCGTCATTCTGTCGGAACGACGATGCTTGTCATTATCCCTCTTGCTGTAGGCGGAGGCATAGGGTATATCACGGAAGGATTTGTTGATTATGTGTTGCTGATCAAAGTCTTGATCGGAACCATGTGCGGTGCGTATGTTGGCGCGAAATTCACCAATCTCATGCCAAAGGCCGTCTTGAAATCAGCAATCTTTTTGACTCCGGCCATCGCCGGCCTGCTTTTGCTATTTTAATAAGATCAAAAAAACCTGACATGCCGTCAGGTTTTTTTTGATTAATTCTGCTTCACGCTCTCTTTAGTTAATCTAAAAAAGGCGAGCGAACCGATAACTGCTGTAACAAACATGATCGCTCCCATCGGAACAGCTGTCGTCTCATCAATGCCCACAAGCGGCGAAACGATGGAGCCAAGGAGCAGCGGGAGCATTCCCAGCAGCGCACTTGCACTTCCGGCGCGGTGCCCCTGTTTTTCCATGGCCAGCGTAAATGTGCTCGTCAGAACCATGCCGATCGTAATCATATAGACAAAAATAGAGATGACCAATGCAGCGAGAGGACCGTGAATCATCGTCATCGTTAAAAGCACGGCAGTCGCAATCATAGCTGTAATGACCGCCATGCGGAGCAGGCTTTTTTCATGAATGATTCCGCCAAAGCGCCCGATAATAAAGCTTCCCGTAATAATCGCCAGGCCGTTAATGCCGAATAAAATACTAAACACCTGCGGCGACACCCCGTAAATATCCTGGTACACAAAAGGCGTACCGGATACATAAGCAAAGCTTCCTCCGTGAACAAATCCGACAGTTAACGCGTAGCCCATAAAAGAACGATCCTTCAGCAGGCTCCCCATTGTTCTGACAGATGTTCCAATTGAGCTTGGAATCCGCTTTTCTGGCGGCAATGTTTCTTTTAACCTCAGCGCAATAATCAGTACAAGTACAAATCCGATGATCGTTAAAAAGTGAAAAATCGTATGCCACGTTGCAAACGGCAGCAATAAAAGAGCACCGCCTGTCATTGGCGCAATCATTGGCGCGACTGCGGTAATCACCATTAACAGTGAGAAAAATTTAGAAAGCTCTCTCCCTGTGAACACATCCCGCACGATTGCCCGAGACAGCACAAGTCCTGCAGAGGCCGTAATCCCCTGTAAAAAACGGGCTGCCACTAGTGTTGTAATGTTTGGTGAAAGCGCACAGAACAGAGAAGATAACGCAAATAAGAAAATACAGATTAATAGCGGTTTCCGTCTTCCCTGCGCATCACTGACCGGCCCGACAATCACCTGGCCGATGGTAAGCCCGATCAGACAGGCTGTTAAACTTAACTGTACAAGCGAGGCACTGGCCGATAAATCATCGGCAATGTCAGGAAAACTAGGCAAATACATATCTATATTAAGCGGGCCCAATATAGCAAGCATGCCGAGCAGAAATGCCAATGCCAAACGCTCTTTTCCAGTTGGATTTTGCAGCATTCTATCAAAACCTTCCCTTCAATCTATTATTTATCTGAAACAGATGTCACTCCAACAATTGATTGAAGCTGTAAAACATTTGTATATTGTACCATAACTTTCAGTCAGTGAAAGCCGCTTAATGATTGAATCAGAGACACAAAAAATACCAGGGTCTGCTTCCCCCTGATATCGTGAGTTTTGATGTAAGCAGCTGTTTTATACCCATAAGCGCAAGCCGGCCATAAGAACAACACCGCTGATGACTGTCATAGACAAACTTTTTGTTTTCAGTGCAATCAATAGAGTAGGAATCAATACAACAGCTGCCTGCCAATTCAATTTCAGAGAATCATTGGATTGAATCATGCAATCCTTCACAACAAGTGCCGTCAATATACAAACCGGCACATAGGAGAGCCATTTCAGCACAGGCTCCGGCAAGGAAATATTCCGTACAACTAAAAATGGAATCACGCGGGGAATCATTGTGACCAGCGCGCAGCCGATAATCACCATCAGGATGTATGTATTTATGCTCATTTATCTGTCACCACCCCGATTGTCGCTACGATGATCGTTGACATGATCACAGCGAGATGTGACGGCATAAAGAAAGAGAAAACAATCATCGCAATCACCATATAAATAATGAGAGATACATAGTGTTTAATCTTTGCAGGCACAACATGTTCCATCTGCAAAATCAGCAGTGCTAAAAACATAGCCGTCACCGCAAAGTCGAGTCCGAACGTTTCCGGATTGGTAATCCATTTACCAAAGACCGCCCCTGCCACACAAGAGAGCACCCAGCACGCATATGCAGTGAGATTTAATCCGAACATCCATCGATCACTAATTGGTTCTTTTTTTACAATCTTATTTGAAGCAACACCGAATGATTCATCTGTCACCATCATGCCGATCCCCACATTTTTCACTAGCGAATACTTTGAAAAATGAGGAGCAAGCGCGGCACTTAATAGAAAATTGCGTAAATTCACGATAAACGTTGTCAGGATAATAGCGGACATCGGACTGTTCGCTGCTAACAAAGCACAGATAACGAACTGGGAGCCGCCGGCAAAAACCAAACCTGACAACAGCGTAATCTCAAGGACGCTTAAATGCGAGGCAATCCCCACGATTCCGGCAGCCAAACCTATACTGATGTAGCCGATCAGCGTCGGGACACAATCTTTAAACCCTTGTAAGAACGATGGCTCGCAAGTTGGGGCATGAGTGATTTCCTTCTCTGATATCATTCTGATTCTCCTCCTCGTCTAACATATTATACACATATATGTTATAGCTTACAACTGTATGTAATAGCTGATTTTAATATGTTATAATAAAGTGAATATGACGTAAGGAGATACATGTATGGATGATATCCAAGCCATTATCGCAAAGAATCTTGTCAAACTCAGAAAAAGCAGAAACCTGACTCTTGATCAAGTTTCTGAGTTAACGGGCGTCAGCAAAGCGATGCTCGGACAAATTGAGAAAGAAAAATCGACCCCGACTGTCACCACTCTCTGGAAGATCGCAAATGGGCTGCAAGTATCTTTTTCTGTTTTTCTGAAAGAAGACAAGCCGAAAGTAAGAAAAATTAATCTTAAAGATATTGAACCTGTTACAGATAATGAAGAAAACTACATTGTTTACCCCTTTTTTCCCTACAATCCTGAAACAAAGTTTGAAATTTATGTTGTCGATCTGAAACCGGGATGCATACATGAAGCAAAAACACATTTAGGAGAAGAATACATTTTAATCAAAGAAGGCGAGTTAACCGTCAATCTGCAGGATCAGGAGCATTCGCTGGTATCAGGAGACGCCATGCAGTTTACGGGATCCACGCCGCACAGCTACATCAATTCATCACAGAAAACGGCCAGCTTTTTTCTGCTGATGTTTTATCCTGAGCCGCAAGGATAACAAGAACCTCCCAACTTATATGTTGGGAGGTTTTTCAAATGTGCAAATGGCTTGCAAATTGAAATCAATCGTTGTATATTAATTGACGAGTCAATCATTGATATATCAATTATTTTTTGACAAGAAAGAAGGGATGGGTTTTGGCATCATTTTGTTCTGAGGAAGCCGAGATTTTATATCAGCTGCAAGGCGTGAACAAAGTGATTGGCGTGAAGTTCGAGGCATGCACGGGCATCAGCCAATCTCGTTTGGAATTGCTGACATTGCTTTATCATGCGGATGAGATCAGTCAAAGCGACCTTCAAAAGAAAGTCAATATCGACAGCGCGGCCGTGACAAGACACCTAAAACAGCTTGAAGCCAAAGGCATGGTATCAAGACGGCGCAAGCCCGAAGACAACCGGATTACCCTTGTGCGGTTAACAGATCAAGGAAGAAAACGAATCGAGTCTTCTAAGAAAGAAAAGGAGCGTTTCATGAAGGAAATGCTCGCAAATGTAAGTGCTGAAGAGCGCCGCGTGCTTATTAATGTGCTTGGGCGCATGCGAAACAATATAGATAATATCGAAGCTTAAAAGGAGTGTATCAACATGATCAAAACAAACGATTTTATGGAAATTATGAAAGGACGCCGTTCCATTCGCAATTATGATCCGACAGTGAAAATCAGCAAAGAAGAGATGACAGAAATCCTAGAGGAAGCTACAACTGCGCCATCCTCTGTCAACGCGCAGCCATGGCGTTTTCTCGTCATCGACAGCCCGGAAGGAAAAGAGAAGCTCGCGCCGCTAGCAAGCTTTAACCAAACACAGGTCACAACTTCCTCTGCCGTCATCGCTGTTTTTGCAGACATGAACAATGCAGACTACTTAGAAGACATTTATTCAAAAGCCGTGGAGCTCGGTTACATGCCGCAGGAGGTAAAAGACAGACAAATCGCTGCCCTGACTGCTCATTTTGAAAAGCTTCCGGCACAGGTAAACCGTGAAACGATCCTGATTGACGGCGGCCTTGTTTCTATGCAGCTTATGCTGACTGCACGCGCGCACGGCTATGACACAAACCCGATCGGCGGCTACGATAAAGAAAACATCGCGGAAGCCTTCGGATTAGACAAAGAGCGTTATGTGCCTGTTATGCTTCTTTCCATCGGAAAAGCTGCAGACGAAGGATACGCTTCCTACCGTCTGCCGATTGATACTATTGCAGAATGGAAATAAAACAAAGCTCCCAAGAATGACTCTTGGGAGCTTTTTCATTTTAAATAAATCCGCCGTTCACCCGGATCGTCTGGCCTGTGATCCATTGGGATTGTTCGCTAGTTAAAAATTCAATCACATTTGCGATATCTTCCGGTACCGCATTAATGGTGATTTGTTTCACGGCTAATTATTTGGCGAGCTGACGGGTAAATTGCTCAACCGCGCCTTTTGTTCCCGCATATACGCTGTATGTCGGAAACATTTGACCGACAACAGATGTAGAAAAGTTGATGATTCTCCCCTTTTCCTCCATTGCTTGCTGACAGGTGAAAAACGTGCCTTTTACATTTACAAAAAAGAGTGATGAACAAATGAATTGTCATCACTCTTTTTTTCTATTCTTTATTTTTCTTTCTGCCAAACGGCCACCAGTTTCCTTCTCCAAAGGTCGCAATGATTGCCGGCATGAAGAGCGGAAGAATGACTAGGCCGTAAAGCAAGAGACCGATAATGATGACACTTGCCACCTGCATCAGCGTATTGACGCCTGAAGGCATCATCGCCGCGAACGTGCCGGTCAAAATAATGGCCGCTGTAATTATAACGGATCCCATTTTGCTCATTGATCTGACGACACCCTGCTCAATGCCAAGGTGCACCTCTTCCTTAAATCGGTCCAGCAAGAAGATCGAATAATCTACGCCTAACGCGATCAAGATGACAAAGCTGAAGAACGGTACTGCCCAGCTGACGCCGGCGTTTCCTAAGCCGTTTACAAAAATTAATTCTGTTATGGATATTGACGTATAGTACGTCAGCAGCAGTGACGCGATCATATAAATCGGCATGATCATTGAGCGGAACAAAATGGTTAACACGATAAACAGGCCTATAATCATGATCACCATTGTTCTGGAGAAGTCCGTTGTGGACAGCTCTTTTAAGTCCGCATTCATACTCGTAACCCCGCCGTACACGATCTGAGTATCCTCCAGAGAAGTGCCGTCAACTTCGTTTGCGACAGCTTTTTTGATCTGGTTTATTGTCGTAATGGCTTGTTCTGAGTAAGGATTGGAATCCAGGACGACGTTTAATTGCACGCCTTTGCCGTCTGCAAAGGAATATTGGTCAATTGACTTCTTGAAGTCTTTATCCTTCATGACTTGGTCAGGAAGGAATATGCCTGTATCTCTTACAGTCGGACTTTTGCTCATGTCTTCTAACATATCACTGGAAGCTGTAATACCGTCAGAAACTTTCGTCAGGCCATCATTTGCACTCTGCACGCCTTCGGACAGCTTCTTCAGGCTTTCGGTCAGCGTTCCCGCTTGAGCCTGCTGGCTTGAAAGCTGCTGATTCGCTTGTTCAAGGCCGGTTTGTATCTGACCTAGCTGTCCGCTGATTGCTGTAAGCTGCTGCACGGTCTGAGCAGTATTGCCGGTTTGGGACATCTGTTTGCTGACTAGCTGCAGCTGCTGATTGATTTTGCCCAAGCCGTCAGCCGCATCGCCAAGTGAACCGCCGGAGCCGCTATTTGAGGCTGAACCGGTTTGCCCTGCCATTTGATTCAGTCCGTTTTCTATATCCGTTAAACCGCTTTGGACATCAGCAATTCCTTTTACCGTCTTATCCAGCCCGTCTGACACCGAGCCTAGCTGTTTATCAATATATAAATCTTTGATTTTTTCACCTGTCGGCTGCGTGATGGTCATAACAGAGTCAACATGATCGACTTTCTCGATCGCTTTGCTGATATTTCCGAGATATGGGATTGTATCAGCTGTTGTGAGGTCTTTGTCACCTTTCACGACAACATTGATCGGGAATGCTTTCCCTTCACCGAATCCATCCTTAATGGCCTCGAGCGCTTTGATTGATTGATAATCGCTGCTGATTTCCGCAGTCGAATCGAATGAAATCTGGTCATCATAGGTCAAAATGAACGGAAGCGTGATCATGACCGTGATAACAATAAACAGAAACGGACGCGCGACGGAATGTCTGCCGAGAAACGCCCATAATTTATTGTCACTGTGTGACAGCACTTTCTTAGAAGGCCAGAATAATTTTTCACCCAGCGTCACCATAAATAATGGCAGCAATGTGTAGAGGATGATCATTAGAATTCCGACTCCCACTGCAACTCCCACTGCGGATTGGAAAATCGCAAACTTCGCAAATCCTAAGGCGGAAAATCCGATCAATACCGCAAATCCGCTGATAAATAAGGTTTTCCCCCCTGTACGGTAGGCGATAAGCGCCGCTTCTTTTTTGTCATGACCGTTTGCCAATTCTTCACGGAATCGGGTCAGAAGCAGAATGCAGTAATCTGTTCCGATACCAAACAGGATCGCGACTAAGAAGGTTTGGGTAAACGTCGAGATTGGAAAATCAACATTGTACACAAGGATGCCAAGTATGGATTGACTGATCAGATACGAGAAACCGACAACCACAATCGGGATAAAAGGTGTCACAACAGATCGGAACATGATCAGCAGTAAACCGATGATCAGGCAGACTGTGATCACTTCCGTTTTCTTAAGCCCTTCCTCTGAGCTGTGGATGAAATCCTGATTGATGAGAGAAGCTCCCGTAATATATGCCGTCAAATCTTCCGGAACCATTTTATAAATCTCATCCGCGATTTTTTCCGCCTTTTGATCAGAACCTGTAATTTTGACAGGAATGAGGATGGTTTTTTTATCTTTTGACATCAATTGGTCTTTGACTTCTTTTTCCGCTGTCAGAGGAGACGTTACCTCTTCTACACCGTCGATCTGTTTGATTTGGTCGATCATTGTGCGGAGCTGATCCTCTGTTACTTTCTTCAAAGCATGGTCTAATGGAAAGACTATACTGATTGAGTTATTGTCTTCTCCCGCTTGTTTTAAAATGGCATCTGCCCTTTCTGAAACAGCATCAGCAGGAAGCTGGACCTGCCCCTTTTGATTTGCCAGTTCCGTCAAGTTCGGAGAAAACAAACTCAATACGACGGTAAGTGCCAATATAATGGCTGCAATTGCCCACTTGAATTTGATGATGGCTCTCATTCTGCAGAATCTCCTCCTTTAAATTTGCTTTTTATAATGGTGAATATCTCTATGGTAGAATTCAAATGTTCCTCATCTATATCACCGATCAGTCCTTTGACAGCGTTAAAGATGGCTGCCTCTAATTCTTCCAGTATGTGTTCACCGCTGGTTGTGATGTTAATAAGCTTAGAGCGTTTATCACTTTTTGCCGGACAGTCATTCCATTCAACCAATCCCTTATCGAGAAGCTTTTTCAGTCTGTTTGATATCGCGCTCTTATGTACATTTTGATACATGGCCAGACTGCCGGGAGAGGTTGGGCCTTTGACTTTTAAAATTTTTAACAGGTCTGCCTGTTCCTTTGAGATATTGAAGATATCCTGATTGATTTCACGATGCAGAAACTCTGTCCCTTCAAGCAACACTTCCACAAACAGGTTTATCGCCTGACATAGCTTTTGTTCATTCAACATCTTTCCCTCCTCATTGTAGTTTACCCCTCTAAACTTTATGAACACTGTTAATTAGTTTATCCACCTAAACTATATCTGTCAACATATTTTATGAACGAACATCTCCTCAAGAATGTTTGTTCGCGTATAATAAAAGTTATAAACGCGAAAGGGGAAAATTCACATGTCTGATCTAGCATTACAATTGTATGAATATAACGTATGGGCTCATCAGCAAATGTTTAATCGATTAAAAGAGCTTCCACAGGAGGTTTATCGTCAGGAGATCCAAAGTGTGTTCCCGTCAATATCCCATGTATTGTCCCATGTTTATCTTTCGGATCTCGGCTGGGTGGAAGTGTTTTCCGGAAAAAGTATGAACCATGCTTTGGCATTAGCTGAACAGCTTAAAGACCAGACAGTGGCGAAGGAACTAGCGGAAATGGAAGCCCTGTTTCTAAAATTGTCCGAGCGATATACAGCTTTTTTCAAGCAAAAGGAACAGATCCATAAACCCCTTCAGATTGAAAATCCCGCCGGCGGAATCATGAAAACGACTGCTTCTGAACTGGTGCCGCATGTTGTAAATCACGGGACATATCACCGCGGCAACATAACAGCGATGCTGCGTCAGATAGGGTACGCATCTGCTCCGACTGATTATGGGCTTTATCTGTATATGAAAAAATCATAAAATGGCGTAAACAAAAGCGGCTCCCACGATTGAGCCGCTTTTTTCGTATCTTGTGATGAATCGATAAACCTTAAAATTTCCTTCCATATTTCCTGTATAGTAAAAAAGATAGAAATTTTAGTGTTATAATAGTATCTAAAAACATGTTTAAACAATTTTCAATGGAGGAACACACAAAGTGACAGACGACAAGACGCAAGATCCTAATATAAATCAGCAGAAACTGTCGAGAGGCCTGAAAAACAGGCACATCCAGCTTATTGCGATCGGCGGAGCCATTGGGACAGGGCTGTTTCTCGGCTCAGGAAAATCGATACACTTTGCAGGACCGTCAATTTTATTTGCTTACATGATCACGGGGATCATTTGCTTTTTAATTATGAGATCGCTTGGAGAACTGCTGTTGTCTAATCTGAACTATCACTCTTTTGTTGATTTTGTTCAGGATTATTTAGGCGATATGGCCGCATTTATCACAGGCTGGACCTACTGGTTCTGCTGGATTTCAATCGCGATGGCCGATTTAACTGCGGTCGGGCTATATACACAGTATTGGCTTCCCGGTGTGCCGCAATGGGTTCCGGGCTTAATCGCTCTTATTATTTTACTGATTATGAACCTGGCTACCGTCAAGCTGTTTGGAGAATTGGAATTCTGGTTTGCATTAATTAAAGTTATTGCCATCTTGGCGCTGATTGTGATCGGTCTTTTTATGATTTTCAAAGGCTTTTCCACAAGTTCAGGTGTTTCCAGTTTCTCAAATCTCTGGAGCCACGGAGGCATGTTCCCGAATGGAATACACGGATTTATCCTCTCGTTCCAGATGGTTGTGTTTGCCTTTGTCGGCATTGAACTCGTCGGGCTTACAGCGGGTGAAACAGAAAACCCTGAAAAAGTCATCCCTAAGGCGATCAACAATATCCCTGTAAGGGTGCTGCTTTTCTATATTGGGGCGCTTCTTGTGATTATGAGCATCTATCCATGGGATGTCATCAATCCTAGCGAAAGCCCATTCGTACAGGTCTTTGTTGCAGTCGGCATCGTCGGGGCGGCAAGCATTATCAACTTTGTTGTATTAACGTCAGCTGCCTCAGCCTGCAACAGCGCTGTATTCAGTACAAGCCGCATGGTCTATTCACTGGCGAAAGACAAAAATGCGCCAGAATCAATGGCGAAACTGACACCGCGCAAGGTACCAAGAAATGCATTGTTCTTTTCAGCTATCGTGATTTTAATCGGTGTCACATTGAACTACATCATGCCGGAAGGCGTATTCACCTTGATCACAAGTATTTCCACCGTATGTTTTATCTATATTTGGGGAATTACTGTTATCTGCCATATGAAATACCGTAAAACAAGACCTGAATTGGCGAAAGCAAACAAATTTAAGCTGCCGCTTTATCCATTTACGAATTACTTAATTTTGGCGTTCCTGGCGTTTGTCCTTGTTGTACTGGCATTAGCACAGGATACTCGGGTTTCCTTATTTGTTACACCGGTTTGGTTTATTTTGCTGATTGTGATTTATAAAGTAAGAAAATTAAAGCAGCAATAACCCTTTTAAGCTCCTGCCTCAGAAATGAGAGCAGGAGCTTTTTTGATGAAAATGACCTTTGCTTTCGAATTGAAAAATATGCTATATTGTTTGTAATAAATTGAGAAGGGATGATGGGTGGACAATGATTAACTAATCTTATTTTTAACGTTTGAAATCGCATATTTCAAATCATAAAAAATAGGATTAGTCTGCCCATTTTCTAAATACGTACGCGCTATTTCTAAAGAATAGCTTATTTAATCATGGCAAAGGCACGGCTAATCCTTCCAAAACATTTGGGAGGATTTTTTTGTTCTCCCTTAAAGCGAGGGATATAGATGAAAGAACAATTAAAACTAATAAACGTCAGCTATGAAGTGAAGGATCTTACCGTTTTTAAAAACATAAATGCCAGCGTTCAGCAAGGCGATATCATTGGGATTATCGGCAAAAACGGGGCTGGAAAATCGACGCTGCTTCACCTGATCAACAAGGACTTAATTCCGTCACAGGGACAAATCCAATGGATGCAGCACGGCTTAAAAACGGTGCTGGTTGAACAGGAGACTGAATCGTATTCCTTTGAGAATCAGACACCTGCCGAAGTGAAACTGCTGGAGAAATGGAACGTGCCAGCCCGTGATTTCAGCCAGTTAAGCGGCGGAGAAAAACTGAAAGCACGGCTGGCAAAAGGGCTATCAGAGGATGCAGACCTTTTCATGCTGGATGAACCGACAAACCATCTTGATGACATAAGCTTGCAATTTCTCATTCAGCAGCTGAAAAATATTAGCGGCACTGTCATTCTCGTTTCGCACGATCGGTATTTCTTAGATGAAGCTGCCACGAAAATATGGTCAATCGAGGACCATACGCTTACTGAATACAAAGGGAATTACTCTGGTTACATGAAGTTCCGGAAAGAAAAAAGACTGACACAGCAGCGCGAATATGAAAAACAGCAGAAAATGATTGAACGGATTGAAGCACAAATGACAGAACTCACTTCATGGTCAAAAAAAGCCCACGCACAATCGACGAAAAAGGAAGGGTTTAAAGAATACCATCGTGTAAAAGCAAAGCGCACAGATGCCCAGATCAAATCGAAACAAAAGCGGCTTGAAAAAGAACTCGAAAAGACAAAGGCTGAGCCTGTCGATCCGGAATATACTGTTCGTTTTTCAATTGATACAACTCATAAAACAGGAAAACGGTTTTTGGAGGTTCAACACCTGACGAAGTCATTTGGCGAAAAGACACTGTTTCAAAACGCCCGCTTTACGATTCAGCACGGAGAAAAGGTTGCCATTACAGGCCCAAACGGCAGCGGAAAAACAACCTTATTGAAAGTCATTCTTGGACAGGAAACGGCTGAGGGAAAAGTGTGGATATCACCATCAGCAAAAATCGGTTATTTAACACAGGAAGTATTTGATTTGCCTTTAGAACAAACACCGGAGGAGTTATTTTATCAAGACACGTTCGAGGCGAGAGGAAATGTCCAGAATATCATGACGCGATTGGGATTTACCGCTTCTCAATGGACAGAACCAATTCAACATATGAGTATGGGCGAGCGTGTAAAGTGCAAGCTGATGGCTTATATCTTAGAGGAAAAAGACGTGCTGATATTAGATGAACCGACCAATCACCTCGACCTGCCGTCACGCGAACAGCTGGAAGAAACACTGTCACAATACAGCGGCACACTGATTGTGGTATCACACGACCGTTATTTTCTCGAGAAAACAACGAACAGCAAACTCGTTATTTCAAACAATGGTATCGAAAAGCAATTGAATGACGTTCCTTCAGAAAGAAATGACCGGGAGGAGCTTCGTTTAAAGCTTGAGACAGAAAGACAAGAAGTGCTGGGAAAGCTCAGTTTTATGACGCCAAATGATAAAGGGTACAAGGAGCTTGATCAGGCATTCAATGAGCTTACGAAACGGATGAAAGAGCTTGATCATCAAGATAAAAAAAACTGAGCGGGAATGTTCAAGCGGCATTAAAAAGGACAACAGCCGTTGTCCTTTTTTCTTTATATTTTCAAGCCTTCCCATGACCTTAATGTCTCTAATGATGACTTATAATACCCTGCCACTACTTCCAAATAGGCATTTCCTTTCATCGAAGTAAACGGATCCGGTCCAGCCGCCACCATCTCCATAATTATCGGGCCTTTATAACCGATAAAATTAAGCGCTTCGATTTGCTCTTTGAGATTCGCATGGCCGTTTCCGATCGCCTGGCGATTTGAATCAGCCACGTGATAGACTCCGAGTTTCTGCCCTGCCAATTTAATGGCCTTTACAGGATCAGCTTCTTCTATATTCATATGATACGCATCGAGAAGTACTTCTAGATTGGGGCTGCTGACATCACGTATTAATTGTAACGCTTCTTTGCCAGTCACCACTTGATGATTTTCGTACCGGTTTAATACTTCGAATACGACCTGAATCTGTAATTCCTCCGCTTTGGCCATGATTTTTTTAGCGCCTTCGACCAATAAACTCCAATCCCGCGCATCATCACCGCTCCCTCTCACTTTACCGACATCGCCGTGAAGACAGATACGGGGGGCGCCTGCATCCGCAGCCCAATCCAGTAAATCCAAAAAATACTGTACAGCCTTTGACCGAACTTCTTCATTCACACTTGAAATATCCACATTCCTTGGCGTTACTGATAAAACCTTTACTTGATGAGCAGCCAATGTGTCGGCAATGTCTTTCGGATTCAGCGAAATATCTCCTTCGACCTCAACTCCATCTACTCCGATTTCTGCAGCCAGGCGGCATTTTTGTTCGAATGGAATGCTGCCGAAAGTCCATAAGCATAACCCATATACTCTTCCCATATTGAAATCCCCCTTTTAGAAAGATGAAACTGTATTCTTTGACATAATTTCTCCTTCAATCTGTTCCAATGATTTGCCTTTTGTCTCCGGCACATATTGATAAACAAAGAGAAAGGCAAGTACACCAATGGCGCCGTACATGAGAAATAAAGCACCTGTACCTATCAGATCTAAAAGCAGCGGGAAGGACAGCGACACTGCAATATTTGCCAGCCACAGACAGGTACTGGTAATTCCCAGCGCCGTTCCCCTGACCTGCAACGGGAAAATTTCAGCCAGCACAACCCAAACGACCATTCCCCAGCTCGCTGAATACGCTACCATAAACAAGCATAAGCAGGATAACAGCAGCCAATCGGGTGCATGAAAGAACAGCGTACTGATGCCCAAAATACCAAGTGCCAAAGACATTCCGACATTGCCGATCAGCATGAGCTTTCTTCGCCCTATCATATCAATCAGCAGCAAGCCGATAATCGTAAATAAGACATTGATAATGCCGATGCCTATGGTTCCTGCAATGGCACTGGAAGCGCCGAACCCCGCATTTTCTAAGATGGTCGGTGTATAATAAATAATCGTATTCGTGCCTATTACTTGCTGAAAGATGGCGACCCCAATACCTATAAATAAGATCGGCCTGATTGCCGGGGATAATAATGTTGATATGGAAACACGTTCCTTCGTCTTAATCTCCTTCATACTGCGGATCTCAGCATCGATTGTTTTCGGATCTCTCGTCAGAAGCAAAATATGGCGTGCTTCATCCTCACTTCTTTTCTGCAGCACCCATCGCGGGCTTTCAGGCATAAAAAACATGCCGGCCATGAGAATGAAGGAGGGAATCACTGCTAATAGGAGCATCAGATCCCACCTGCCCGAAGATGAAAAAACAAAGTTTACAATATACGCCATGAGAATCCCGAAAGAATTCATCAATGTATTCAATGAAGCGATTCTGCCTCTGATCGCGGCAGGCGCCATTTCTGACAGATACAAAGGAACAATTGCCGAAGCTCCTCCAACTGCTACACCTAATTCTATTCTGAATAGTAATAATATTCCGAAATTATGAGCTAAGCCTGTTCCAATGGCTCCAATTGTAAAAAGCACACCGAGCCAGATGATTGTTTTTTTTCTGCCATAGCGGTCGGAAAATCTTCCGCAAAAGGCTGCCCCGGCTAAAGCGCCAATCAGTACTCCGCTGACAACCAATCCTTCTAAAAATGGAGTCAGCTCCATGTCTTCTCTAATAAACAGAAGCGCGCCGGATATTACACCCGTATCGTACCCGAACAGCAAACCTCCTAATGCCCCGAAAAAATAAATAAGACTGATATAGGCCTTTTTGGATGTCATCAAGACACCTCCGACTGATTGTATTTAACGTTTAAGAGGGGAGATCTTCGTTTAAGAGAAAGATCCCCCAAAATACAGGGTCATAACAGTGACGCCGTTGAATTCCGCACGATTAATGAAGGAGATAGCATCACACGCTGTATCACTTTCTTTTGTTTTGAATCGGCCATGCCGTCCATCAGCAGTTCAATTGCCTTTTCACCCATTTCTTCAGTCGGCTGTGCGATAGTCGTCAATTGGGGATCACTTATCTTTGCAAGGATGCTGTTGTCAAACCCAACTAGAGAAAGAGATGAAGGAATAGAAATGTGAAGCTGCCTAGCAGCCTGTAAAACGCCTAAAGCAAGCAGCTCAGTCGTCACAAAGACAGCCGTCGGCCTATATTTTTGATTAAGCAGCTTTAAACTGATGTCTTTACTGGCTGACAAGTCATATGGACAGTCCAGAATAGCTGATTCATCGATTTGGATTCCTGAAACCTGCAGTCCTTCTTTAAAGCCGATGACACGATTTTTAATGGATGTATTGTTAATCTTTTCTGCTATGACAGCAATGTTTGTATGCCCTAAATGGGCTAAATGGACAGCTGCCTCGTATCCCCCTTTAAAATCATCCGCCACTACAGTGTCTACAGGCAGATGCGGTATATCTCTCGACAGCATGACAACCGGCATGTCGCTTTCAATCAGCTCGCGTATCGCCTGACTGTTTTTGAGACCCGTCGCCACAATAATGCCGTCTACATGCTTTTGCTTCAGCATGGTGATATATTCTTCTTCTCTCAGCGAATTATTGTCCGTACTGCATATGATGACACTGAAGTCCTTTTTACGGCCGCTGTCCTCCACGGCTCTGGCCAGTTCGGCCATAAACGGATTGGCGATGTCAGGAATGAGCAGCCCGATGGTCTTCATCATTTTTCTCGCTGAAGTCACAACACTTGGCTGATATTGAAGCTCCTCAATCACTTTCCAAATTCTATTTTTCGTTTTTTCACTTATATTGCCGGTGTTATTAAGAACCTTTGAAACCGTAGAGATTGAAACGTTTGCTTCCTTAGCAACATCATAAATGGTTGTTTTCATAAGAAGGCCACCTTTATAAAATAGATCCTCTCTAGTATAAACGAATGCTTACCAGAATTTCTTTTTAAAAAGGAGCTTCTTCTATCAAAAACTCAAACCGTTTGCGGCACTCCGTTTTTTAGTGTAACAGGCCGCTTCGTTTTGCAAGATTCTATACAAGCTGCGGCAATGGCAAGTGCTGCACGCGCATCTTCGCCTGTAACTAAGGTTGGCTTATGATTTCGAACGGCATCCACAAATGATTGTAACTCATCAACATAAGCATCAAATAATAAGTCCTGATCGTAGCGAATCGTGTTGTAGCTGACTCCGTCTTTGTTATACCTTGTCATGTTTGTATGGCGGATATCTCCGATGGTCAGCATGCCTTCAGATCCGAACACTTCTCCGCGGACATCATATCCATAAACGGCTTGGAAATTCGCTTCCGCCGTTGCAATCGCTCCGTTATCAAATTTTATCGTGACAACTGCAGTATCCAAAAATCCTTTGTCTTTAAAATCAGGTCTGACAAGCGCATCAGCCGCGGCATAGACTTCAATTGGCTTTGCATTTGGATTGAGAAAGAGTAAGGTATCAAAATCATGAATCAGCGTCTCTAAAAATATCGTCCATTGAGGAATTGAAGTCGGATCGCCGAGTGCCGGATCTCGCGTGATGGAACGCATTAACTGTGGTGTGCCGATTTTTCCTGCACGGATTTCTTCATATGCACTGCGAAAGCCTTTAGCGAAACGTCTGTTAAAACCGACCTGGAGCGGAACAGATTCTTCATTTACTGCTCTGATGACCTCATCCGCTTCTTCCAGCGTAACAGCCATCGGTTTCTCGCAAAATACAGCTTTCCCCTTCTTTGCCGCTGCAATAATGTTTGCGGCATGCGTCCTTGCTGGCGACGCAATGATGACCGCATCAATATCCGGATGCTCCAGCATGTCTAACGGATCCGTAAACGCTTTAATATTTGAGCCGAGCTTTTTTGCAAATGCTTCTGCATTCCCCGGAACCGGATCTGCAACCGCATACAAATCTGCTCCTTTCACACGGAACGCAATACTTTCTCCGTGAAAAGCTCCCATCCGTCCCGCACCTAATAGCCCAACCTGTACATTTCCCATCAGTACCACTCCCATTCTGCGAAAATAAGGAAAGACTTTCTCTTTAAATATCATTATATAATAAAAATTAACCCTAAAATATTTCTAAATACATTTAATATAGGGAAAGTCTTTCCTAATTGGTTTCAATTGTAACCCCTTACATTTTTGAGGTCAATCTTTTTTTGCTGTGTGTAAAGCAGACCTCTCCTTTAGCCCGTCGATCAAGCCAGCAATGACTAAGGGTTCAGGGGCAAAAAAATACCAAGGGTGTGCGGCCCCTGATCGTTCAGATGGAAACTTCTCGTAAATGCAACAAAGTGAGGATGGATCATATGACTGAAGACTTTTACTGTGATGACGGTATTTAGCGGCAAAACGAAGCAAATAAGGCATTAGAGGCAGATAACGTATTGGCTTACTGTCATACAAACCCTTTTTATCCAGTCCATATTGTGGCTGTCCCGAAGAAACATATCTCCTCATGATTACCCTGGATGAAAAAGGTGCATGCCGTATGATCACCACCTTAGGAGCTAACCAGGACTCTAAACATCTGCATTGGCATATTGTGTTTGGGAAACCGCTTAAGTAAGCAGCTATTATCAGCACAGCTGTTTCCGCATACGTATATTGGTCATGGCATATCCCATCTTCTGATAAAGATAGACGGCTGTCTCGTTATGCGCAAACACATGGAGAGCAAGTCTTTCCGCACCAAGCTCTCTTGCTCTTCCATCCAGACTTTGAAGCGCCAATTGAGCCAGCCCTTTACCGCGGAAGGCTTCATACAATCCAAAGGAATAGATAAACGCTTCCTTTTGCGGATGAAGCGAATCTGCATACAGCCAGAGCCAGCCCATCCTTTCCCCTTCTTCATTTGTGATGTTCCAAAAGAAATGATTGCTGCTGTTTCGTCCATTCGGAATCATTTTCTCATATGCCTGTTCCGATTTCTCAAGCGCCTCTTTTTCCGTCCAAGTTCCCGCTTGTATGTTTTGTTTCGCATAATTTTGCACGGACATCCCGCGAAATGCTTCGAACTCCTCCACAGTCATGTCTTCCAAAGTTAACGCCATCCTGTATTCCTCCTTTATGAAAAAAAGTCCAGCTGGTGCCGGACGAATAACGTACAAATGAAGATCTATTTCTATTATTCGATAAGAGAAGGAGGTCTCCTGCAAATTGGTTTGTTAAGTGAATAGCTTATGTGGACTCCCAAATGATTATAATGATAGAAACAATCAAACAGATTATTGCAGGGATCGTCATGAGTACTGATTGGCGCGCTCGAACAATGTGTGCATGAACCGCTCCCGCCATGAGAACGACAAACAGGACGCCTGCTCCAAATGCTGCATACCGATTCCAAATTCCCGCTGTCATAGCAAATGCCCCCGCTATTTCAAGAATACCAGTAACAGTGAGAAACCATAACGGATATTGATAATGCCGCCAATGCTTTACTTGAAAGGGCAGCGCGGAACACCTTTATGATGCCTCCCGCGAGCATAAAAGCTGCCAAACTGGCTTTCATGATCATAGATATCATCTTGCGTCACTCCCTTTTGGAAGCATCCCGTATATTAAGAGATTGACAACCTGCTCGGCGAGACTTGCCGGATCTTTGATTCCGGTTAACAAATATGAATCGGTCAAATGTTCAATCATGCCGATCAAGCATTCCGCCACGGTTTCCATTTCCAATTCGGAACGAAAATAGCCAAGGCGCTGTTCTGCTTCTAAGTTGTCTTTCAAAACCATCGCCACATCTTGTTTCAATTGTTTCGCTTCTGGGTTGAGAAAAAAACCGATCCTTGTTAAATCCTTGTCCTCCGCCAGAAACTGAAAAACAGCTTCCACAGCAGAGAGCACTCCGTTTGTTACATCGTTCGCATGTAATCCGGTTTCCAAGAGAAGTGATTCTGTCAGCTTTCTTAAGCGAGAGTGAAAATCGTTGATTAACTCCTCAAAGATGGCTTCTTTACTTTGAAAGTACAGATAAAAGGAAGGCTGCGTCAGCCCGGCTCTTTTCACTATGGCACTTACCTTCGTTTCATGAAATCCCCGAATCGAAAATTCATGTGCAGCAGCTTTGAGCAATCGTTTCCGGCTCTCCTCCCCTTTACGTCCTTTTCTGCTTTTCACATCGGATCAGCCTCCACAAAAAGATACTCTTTAGTAATATTACTCATGAGTATTATTTCATGAATTTGAATTTTATGTCAATGAATTTCATATTCAGCTGCTTCCTTCATAAAAACATAACGAACATGACTTGATGCCATGTTCGTTTAGCTGCACATTTTATTCCTCATATAATTGATAAACTCTTTTTAATTTCTGTTCCAGCTGTTCAAAATGCACGAAACGCGCTTCTCTCAGAAATTCAGTACCCTCAATAAATAAAAGAAGAACAGGTACGGTGAAGACCGAAAATCTGCCGGCAACCTCTTCCACCCTGAATGCATTTACGTGTCCTAGTTTGATATGCGGAAACTGTTCCAGCAATTCTCTAAGCTGCGGCAAAACTGCGTGGCATACTGTACAGCTCGGTCTTGATATATAGATAAAATTTAACTGGTGACGGTTTATAAAATTCTCTATTGCATTCAGTGATAGTAATTCAGTAACCTCTTTCATCCCATTCCTCCTGCTGATTGGTATTTACCTGCCTGAAATATACTGGACCAGCCTTGAGAATGTCCATATATCTGCTTTATTTTTATACAACCTGTCCAAAATTGTAAGACTAATCTTTTCACCTGCTCTAAGCCGCTTGGAACGCGAACCGCTGTAAGGCAACTTTATCGCTGTTTATTCTCATGCGGGCAGGGCAGCTTGGCAACATACAAAGTCATTCATCATGCTGAATGAACAACCAGGCTTTCGGATATATTAACGTTCAAATGGTCAAAGACGCTCTGCAGTTAGCCTCCGGCGTTATAATCCTTTACATTACTGGTCAGGTGGTAGGATGAGTTTTACTTGGGAAGCATTTGTCCTCATAATATCTGGTGTGATTTTGCTTAGAATTTCAGGAAGAAAATCAATTGCGCAAATGACCTCAGCACAAACGGTTGTCATGATTTCGATCGGAACCATCATTGTTCAGCCGATCATCGAAAACAGCCTATTAAAAACACTAGTTGCAGCTGTCATTTTTACGCTCTCACTCCTTTTTATGGAATGGATTCAGCTAAAGTCTAATTTGATTGAAAAGCTGTTAACCGGGAAAGCGACAATTATCATTGAAGATGGCCAATTACATTTAGACAATTTAAAGAGAATGAGACTGACGTTAGATCAGCTGGAAATGCAATTGAGGCTGCACGGCGTTTCCACTTTACAGGATGTCAAAAAGGCGACGTTAGAAGCCAACGGCCTATTAGGCTTAGAATTAATTGATGAAGCCAAGCCTTTAACAGTCAGGGATTTAAAAAAGATCATTCACCCCGACTTTATCAAAGAAGATGTTCAGCCATCCCATTCAAAGAACCGAAATTTATTTGATGAAATCGATCATGAAAATGTAAATCCCAGTCCTAAAAAGCTGCATTAAAAAAGGCGTCTGTGATTGGACATCTTTGTGTGCCTTTTTTCATCAATTGTCGGCCATTCAGTTGAACAGCTGGTGCAGCGCCTTCCTGTTCCAAAGAACCCCACAGATCCAGATGATATTCGTAATTTGTTAATCACTAATTGGAATAAGAATGGATTCCAATTGCGGATGATTCGCCACAGTCTGATTAAATGTCTTCATCACTTCAGTATCCTTCCGCCTTATAACAAAAACCAAAGGCTGACACCCTTGGTTTTTTTAGCATTTATATATTCTTACTTTATGCATTTTTATTGTTGCATGTTATTAATAATAATAGACAATTTATAGTTTACATGCTGATTTAAGCCTACCAAAAATTCATCCAGCAATTCGTTAGAGGGAAATCTGCATTCCAGAAGATAACAGCCATCCCCGCTGATTTTATAATTATTGATGACGTATGTCTCTTGCGTTTTGATAAAGGAAAGATAAGGCTGATGATGCGTGCTTTTTGTATAGATATTAATCAAGGCATGGATAGAATATCCCAATTTGTCTTGATTCACTTTAATGGTATAACCCTCAATCACTCCGTTATCTTCTAATTTGGCAACCCTGGATGCAGCGGCTTGGCCCGTCAAATGAACTTTCTCCCCTAATTCTTTCATTGTAATACGGCTGTTTTTAGATAACTCTTCTATGATTTGCATATCCGTGTGATCCAACATCATATCCTATCCTTTCAAAAACAAATGAAAACATCGTATGCGCTAAGGAAATTGGCACCTATGTCCGAGTTCCAAAAACACATTCACTTTTTTAAAACCCGCGTACGATTTTGGTTGTCTCCTGCATTCTCTTCAATCAGGATGCACTCTAGCCCGTTCGATGTTCATGTGTAATAGGTTCTTTCAACATTCAAGTAAAACGGCAAAAAGACTTGATTTCATCCATGTATTTGGCGATTGGTCATAGTATAAGCTATACGTATATCAAAGAAAAGGAGTTTTAATATGAACATTCAACAAATTCGTAATGCCACACTTGTTGTCGAATATGCAGGCAAAACGTTTTTAATAGATCCAATGTTAGCAGAAAAGGGCACTTATCCTCCATTTCCAAATTCACCACGACAAGATCAAAAAAATCCTTTAGTCAGCTTGCCGACATCAGCGGATCATATCATCAACAATCTTGATGCAGTCATTGTCACTCATTTGCATTTGGATCACTTTGATGATGCAGCCAAAGACATGTTGCCAAAAGACATAAAAATGTTTGTACAAAATGAAGAAGATGCGAAAGAAGTCAGAAACGCCGGTTTTCAACATGTCGAGATTCTCACAACCGACACAGACTTTGAAGGTATTCAATTAATCAAAACCAAAGGCGAACACGGCAGAGGAGACATTTTAAAACTTGCCGGTCTTGTATGCGGTGTCGTGTTCAAACACCAAAGCGAGAAAACGTTATATGTAGCCGGAGATACGGTTTGGTATGATGCGATCCAAGAAGAGATCGATACACACCAGCCAGAAATCATTGTAGTGAACGGAGGAAACAATCAATTCTTTGAGGGCGGCTCTCTTGTCATGGGGAAAGAAGATATCCATGAAACGCATCAAGCTGCCCCTCATGCAAAAATAATCGTGAGCCACATGGAAGCGGTCAACCATTGGGCATTATCCAGAGAAGAATTAAAAGGCTTTATTCATGAAAAAGGCATGTCATCTCATGTACTAGTGCCGGATGATGGCGAATCATATTCATTTTAAATGGCGAAAAGAGTTCATGTGAATAAGCTTGATATTCTCCGTCAGCTTGGTGCTCAAGAAAAGGCCCTTCCTTAGAAGGGTCTTTTTTAACCTGATTTTTTAAAAAAGATGGAGTATTTGGTTGATATCTCAAATCCTAGTTTTTTTGCTAAATGAATAGATGATTTGTTGCTGACATTACAATCCCAGCTAGGGCTGACGCCGTTTTCGAGACAATCATTTATAAACTTACTCCCAGCAATATAAGCGAACCCCATTCCTCTATATTCTTCGCGTGTATAGATATCCATTTCTGCACGATCGCCGCCTAGAAATATGGAAGTGCACTCACTGACAACATAATTGTCATACATAACAGCAAATCCAAATCCGTTTTTTAAAAAATTCGAGACTGAACCCCAATACTCCTCATAATAAGCTTTTTGAAATTCAGTGCTGCTTGAAATGATATCTTCATTTATTCTTTTTAATGTAAACCCCTTTGGAAGCTGAAAAGCCTTTTTGGCAGAAATTTGTTGAGAAAACGCATATCGCATCATTTGATTCAATTCATCATGCAGTACAGTTTTTACTACGCTGTCCCATGAGCGATTGGGAGAAAACAGAGTAAATCTTTTTTTGGATTTAACTCTCTTTTTGTATAATTCAACGATAAATTCATTTACATTTTGATTCCTTTCATCCCCTGCAACATAATAAATTCCTGAGCTGGTTCCTATCAGAAACGATTGATCATCTGCATAAACAACTCCCGGAACTGTTTGTTCTAATATTGAATAAACAAATGTCGGGCAACATGTTTCTTTATGATGTATCAATGTTTTGGCATCACTATATTGTTCTTTTTTTATCTCCTGCAAACTGTACCCTCCTATCACTTTCTCTCTTTTATTCTACCCGTAAAAGAATTCCCCTCTTTTAAGGACACTTCTGTTTTTTAGAACAGCCAGTATGATAAAGAGATACCTACTCCTCTGCATATTCATCTTATAATTTCTAAGAACGTATAAAAATAAAAACATACCAACATTGGGGACTGACCCCATAAGATGAGACAAATAAAAAACACCTTCAAGTTTGAAAACGGATGATTGTTAGCCGAAATTAGACTTGGAGGTGTTTTTTCTATGGGGACAAGAGTGAGTTATCCGGTTGA
>NZ_JAXCHF010000017.1:0-38639 GCF_037027485.1 Bacillus sp. 205(2023)
CTTCAACCGGATAACTCACTCTTGTCCCCATAGAAAAAACACCTCCAAGTCTAATTTCGGCTAACAATCATCCGTTTTCAAACTTGAAGGTGTTTTTTATTTGTCTCATCTTATGGGGTCAGTCCCCGTATTTGGTATGTTTTTTCTAAGATGAGCCCTAAACATTGTTAGTCCTAAAGAAAGCATATTTTAATTATACTCTCATCGTTTGATCAATTGGTGATCAAAAACCTTTACTATTACATTATTTATTGCTTAATCAATACTGATAACTCACCTTCGAATACTTTTTCTTCTTTATGATTATAAGTAAATAACAATACAGTAAGTATTCCCGTTCCACTTTTCTTTGGTTTTTTATCCACTACCTCAACGACTGTATGCAATTCATCATCTGGATACACGGGTTTTATGAATTTAATATGATTCATCTCTGTTCCAGCAATAATATCGTCGCCATAGAACCCCTCTTCAATCCAGAGCTTAAAAGAAATGGCTAACGTTTGTATGCCAGAAGCGATGATTCCATTAAATCTGCCTTTATTCGCTTTTTCCTCGTCTACATGCATATATTGAGGGTCGAATTCTTCCGCAAACCTCATTACATTTTCTTTTGTTACCCTAAAAGACTTTGTATGAAATACTTGTCCAATCGCAAATTCATCCAACTTCATAAATACACCTCTTATCAAAATATTCTTTCATCAACTTCACATTAAAAATACTTTATCATATTTCATGTAGATCATCCTTTACATTCTTACCTATAAAACTTGTCAGATCAAATGTTCAGTTTGGGGAAAGAAACATTTGCAATAGCCAACGTGACAGCCCAAAGATGATTTTGCCCACGAAATAAAAAAAACTGCGTTTATAATAGGATAGCTTGTTTTTTACAAACAAATCATTCAGAAACACATTTCGTTTTCTTCTCTTTTGGTCCATATAAAATTGAAGCAGCTTTTATAGGTTGTCTTAAGCAACGTGATTGTTGTCTACAGTTAATCTGCTGGACATCATACTCCCAATAGCAGATAAGATAAAAGAAACCATCGAAGGGGTGTCATAGTGAGTGAATATGAAAAAAGATACCAGCTGGTATCTTTTTATATTGAAACATTCAATTAGCTCAAAATGAGTCACTTTGGTTTCTCTATATCGACTTAAAACGTGAAACTGGTCATAAAGTTTTATTTTACAGATTAGATACGATACACTCCGCATCCCCCGCGAGTTTGAATTCCCCAAACCCGTAAGGCAGAAACATATGATCTCCTTTTTTAAAGTCATATGTACGCTCGCCGGAGATTATCCGGCCTTCTCCTTCGATGACGCTGACAAGAAGGAATGATTTTTGCTGTTTTAAACTTGCCGATCCTGTTAACTCCCACTTTTCCACTGAAAAATAAGGGCACTCAATCAATACGGCTATGTGCAAATCATCTGTTTGTTTATATTGAATCGTTTGCTGCTCTGGCGCAAATGGTACGTCTATCACTTCTATGCTCTTTTCCAAATGGAGCTCGCGCAAATTGCCTTCTGTATCTTTCCGGCCATAATCATACAATCTGTAGGTTGTATCGGAATTCTGCTGCGTCTCTAAAATGAGAATGCCTGTCCCAATCGCATGAACGGTGCCGCTTGGCACATAGAAGAAATCCCCCGGTTTTACCTTTACGCGGCGCAGGAGCTTGTCCCATTTTCCACCTTCTATCATTGAGATCAGTTCTTCCTTTGTTTTTGCGTTGTGGCCATAAACGATTTCTGCATCTTCTTGGCAGTCTATGATATACCAGCATTCTGTTTTTCCGAGCTCTCCTTTTTCATGCGTTTTTGCATACTCATCTTTCGGATGCACCTGAACGGATAAGTCTCGATTGGCATCCAAAATTTTCGTGAGAAGAGGGAAGCGGTCCCCCTTCAGATGTCCGAATAAATGCCGGTGATGTTCCCATAATTCGCTGAGCGTGAGCCCCTTGTATATCCCGTTTTGAACAATGCTTTGCCCATTTTGATGTGCTGCAAAAGCCCAGCATTCCGCCGTCCGTTCTGACGGGATGTCATAGCCGAAAGCAGCCAAAGCGGTGCCGCCCCAAATCTTTTCTTTGAAAACAGGCTTGAAAAATAACGGTTCAGTCATCATGAAAATCCCCCGCTTTATATGATTTCATCCAGGAGTTTGTATGCTTCTTCTTTTGTCTGGACAGAGAGCAGCCTTTCCCTATAGCTGTCATCCATCAGTTTTCGAGATAGCATTTGCAGCAGTTTCAGATGCTGGTTCCCTCCGCTATCTTTCGGTACAGCGATCATAAAGATTAACTTTGCTTCTGATCCATCAAGACTTTTCCATTCAATGCCTGATCGTTTGATTCCAAACACTACACTAGGCTTCTTGACGGCATCAGACTTCCCGTGCGGAATCGCGATATTCATGCCAATCGCCGTTGTCCCCTCTTGTTCGCGATTCATGATCGCTTCTTTAAAACCGCTCTCTGAATGCAGCATACCTGTGCGGGACAATTTTTGAATCATTTCATCGATAATGTCATCTCTGGTTTCGCCTGATAATGTTGGTTCAATAAGATCTATACTCATAATGTCTGTCAGCTTGTTAATATCCGTCTTCTCCATCTGTCTGCTTTCCGCTTCATTGTGCTGTTGCGGAACGTCATTCGATGCTGCAGCTTCATTCAGCCCGGCGGGTGAAGAAACCAGAATATCTTTTTTTAGTACATTAACTAAAAGAGCGGTGGTAAGAGATCCGGCAATCACTGCAATAAAAAACATCAGCACATGATCAACGGCGCCTAGTACTGCCACTATAGGCCCGCCGTGTGCTACTCTGTCTCCGACATTGCCGATCATAGCGATCACAGAACCAATCATAGAACCTGCCATAATCCCCGGAATGACGCGAAGCGGATCTTGTGCGGCGAATGGGATGGCTCCTTCAGTGATGCCGAAGAGACCCATGGTAAATGATGCTTTTCCCATTTCTCTTTCCGACTCCTGAAATTTTCTTTTTCCAAAAAACGTTGCAATCCCTAGGCCGATCGGCGGTATACAAATGGCGACGGCAATCGGTCCCATAATTTCATAGTTTCCTTCTCCGATCATGGCCGATCCGAACAGGAATGCCACCTTGTTTACGGGACCTCCCATATCAAATGAAATCATTGCGCCTAAAATCAATGCCAGCAGGATGGAGCTCGAACCTTTCATACCCGCCAGCCATACCGTTAAAGATTCGAAAATTTGGGCTACAGGCGCACCAATCAAAAACACAAACGCCAAACCTACCATTAGTGAAGCGAACACTGGAATAATAATAATCGGCATAATCGGCTGAATCGCTTTTGGAACCTTTAATTTTTTGATCCAAAGGGCAGCATACCCCGCCAAAAAACCGGCGATGATGCCGCCGAGAAAACCGGCGCCGCTTGCACTGCCGTAAAAGCTTCCCGTCGCTGCAATATATCCGCCGATCATTCCTGGTACAAGCCCGGGCTTATCAGCGATGCTGTACGCGATATATCCGGCCAAAATCGGGATCATGAATGAGAATGAGGCACTTCCGATCTGTTCAATCGTTTTCCAAAAAGATTCATCCGGAATGACTAAGCCTTTCGGTGTTTTCTCACCTCCAAGCGTCAATGCAACCGCTATCAATAACCCGCCGACGACGATGAATGGAACCATAAAAGAAACACCGTTCATTAAATGACGGTAAATCGGAATTTGTTTTTTCTCCTGTTGATTGCCGGCTTCCGAATTTGAAGCCGAACGGTAGACCGGCACATCGCCGCTAAGTGCTTTTTGAATTAATTCTTCCGGTTTGCGGATACCATCCTGAACCCCGACAGACAACAGTTTTTTTCCTATAAACCGGTCTTTGTTTACCGAACGGTCTGCCGCAATAATGATCGCGTCTGCTTCACGAATCTCCTCACCGGTCAGCTCATTTTCCACTCCGATTCCGCCTTGGGTCTCGACTTTCATTTGGACGCCTAATCTGTCGGCAGCTTTTTGCAGATTTTCAGCCGCCATATATGTATGGGCAATTCCATTCGGACATGATGTAATCGCTAACAGTTTCATACGAGTCCTCCTTTAAAGTATGAATCATAAGGCTTGTAACAACTGTATATCAAAATCATGCTTGTAAAAGCGCTGTTTTTTACCGTTAATTCCGGAAAAACCGGCATTTTTCCATATACAAAAAAAGCAGGGCATCAAAGCCCCGCTTTTAATAATTCAAATAAGATAAAAATGTCATAACATTTGTTTCTTTCGTCAGCTTATGAATGAATGCCGGGTGCTCACTCAGATATGACAGTTCATGGAACAATTGCTTTGTCATGTTTTGATCCTCGTGTTTGACAGCCAGCATAAAGACGAGCGACACTTTTTCAGCCCCCCAATCAAGCGGCTCTTTTAATGTGGCAATCGCAATGGCTGATTGTTTAATAAATTTAGAGTTTGCATGAGGAATCGCAATGCCAGCCCCAATGTTTGTCGCCGACATTTTTTCTCTCAACACAGCATGAATGGCATATTCCTTTTCCACATAGCCTTTCTCGTATAAAACCATTGCCATTTGTTCAATCAGCTTATAGCGATGAACTGACTCTTGCTGCAAAAAAACTAAGAAAGGAGTCGTATTGTTCAGCATCTTAAACGTTTTTTGTGTTTGGCGTTGGGATTCGTCAACCTGATCCATAAATGCACTTAGTTTCTTCTCATCAGAAGGCTCCAATAGCGGTGATACAACAATATGAGGAATCGGCACATGTTCCAGCGCTATCGTGGAAATGACAAGATCTATGTCCCCATGCTTTGTTGTGTAATCTGCTAAATCAGCTTTTGCAATACAGGCCTTCACAGCGATTTGATGAAATTTCCGTTCAATTTTTGTCCGCAGAAATTGTGACATTCCAATGCCCATGTGGCAGACGATGATTGCCTTTTTACGCTTCTCGCTGCTGTGGTGCAAACGTTCGACCGCAGCTTGAAAATGCAATGTCAGATAAGCGGCCTCTTCCTCAGGAATAGAAAGAGCAAACGTTTGATTGATGTCTTCCAGAACGTCAATGATCATATGAAACAGATAGGGATACATTTTTTTTATGTCATTTAGCATTGGGTTTGATACAGAAAGATCGTAATTCAGCCGGTTTAGCACTGTGTTAAGATGGATGTTCAATCCGTTGATTAAATCTTGATCACTATGAAAATCAAGCAATTTCAGCTCTGACACACGATCGATTAAATGCCGCACAACCATGGGAAGCAAGGGATTTTCCAAAACCTTTTTTTCTTCTTCCCGAGACCGAAAACGAACTTTTCCGCCGAGTATATGGAGCGTTAAATACACGGCTTCTTCTCTAGGGAAGCGGATGGCAAAAACCGCTTCCAGCCGTTTTAAACATGTCATTGCCCATTGATATTCTATCTTCTTTTCTACTGCTGCCATTTCTGTTGGCGAAATCGAGATGGGCTGCTTCATTTTGATTCGGCGTATCATCAACAATGTATGCAATAATAGATTCTCGAACGTTTCATCTGTGAAATAGATAGAATGGTGCTTTTGCAATGTTTTGAATTCATTTGACACACATATCACTTCATGACTTAAGAACTTGCTTTTGATAAATTGACTTGTAAACTCTGGGTTATCAATCAAATCAGAGATTCTGGCTAAGGCTTTTCTTTTATTTCTTTCATTTCCTTCGATCTTTAAACCGAGCCGCTGCTTTGACACCAATTTGAGATCAAACCGCTTCAGCCATTCTTCAACTTCATGTAAATCCCTTTTGATGGAAGACTTATTCAAAAAATGCTGAGCGGCAATTTCTTTTGCTGAAACATGTTTTGGGTTCATTAATAATTGATAAGCGATTTGCAGAACTCTTTCTTCATCGGACTGGTGCTTTGAGCCAAAATGTTCAGTACCTAGTTGTTGAGTTAACCGGGCCCTTTCATGTTCTTCTATATTTAAATAGACACCTAATCCTGGTTTGCGAATGAGCTGAGCAGGAGAATGTTCATGCAGATAACCTTCGATCGTTTTCAGATCATTCCTGATCGTTTTTTCAGAACACTTTACCCTGTCGGCAAAATCTTGCACGACCAAATAGTCATCAGGTTCAGATAACAACAGATACAAAATGTCTTTTTGTCTAGTATTCATGTATCTCATCTGTTTTTCTATCCTTCCTGTGTTTCACTCAAATGATGTACTAATAGTATAAGTATACTACATGAGAAATCGCTTACATTATAAAGTAAAATAAAAGCGCTAAAAGTTTCGTTTTTTACCGAAACTTCCGGAAAAATTGGATTTATGCGCAGAAAATCTGCTGTTCATTCATCAAAAAGAAGATACTCACCATGAATGAGCACCTAGTGTATTGCAAGACCTCTCATACAGGTTTACAAAAAAAAGAGCAGCTCCTCAGCTGCCGCGACAAAAATATAAAATTACAAGAATTCTTCTACCGAAAAATTGATGTTAGATGAGCTATCAGGGCTATGAAAAGTATTTAATTAAGGTTTTTGTGCAAATTGTAAAGTAAGGGGATTACTACAGAACTCATTGTTCCTTATAAGACTACATGATGTGGATGAAGCGTAACAATTTATCTGAAAAATCTTATATCCTTACTTGAAAAAGAGAAAAAAGGGGAATGGCTATGAGTATTGAGATAAAGGCGGTAACTGAAGAGAATCGTGAATCTATTCTGTCTCTTCATGTTCACAAGAGCCAAATATCATATATAGAATCAACCAAGCAATGTCTAGAGGATGCATCAGAATGTCAGTATTATAAACCTGCTGGACTTTATTACGAAGGAGAGTTAGTCGGTTTTGCTATGTATGGATGGTTTCCTGAGTTTGATGAAGAAAATAAAAACGGCAGAGTGTGGCTTGACCGATTTTTCATTGACGAGCGTTTTCAAGGTCAAGGATTAGGGAGCATGATGCTTGAAGCTCTTATTTATCACCTTGCTGAGCTATATACATGTAACAGAATGTATTTAAGCATTTTTGAGAACAACATTCATGCTTTGCGCCTGTATCAAAAATTCGGCTTTACATTTAACGGTGAGCTCGATTTTAATGGCGAGAAGGTCATGGTAAAAGAGCTATAAATACTTAAGCTGTTGAAAAGCTACATTGACGAGACTTCAATTCATGTAACATTATGGCGTTTCACGCAAATGAAAAAGCATACTATGTTCTGTTCTTGGTATGCTTTTTAAATTCTTTCAGCACTTTCTCTTGATTTCAGTAAACGCAGCTTTCCGATTTTATTGCATTCTAATGCGAACCATACACTGCCTTCTTTGTCACAGCCAATTCCGTGAGGTTCGCCATTAGAGGTTTTGATTGTATATTCTTCAAAGGTTCTCTCTTTCGTCAATCTTCCTATTTTATTTGCTCCCCATTCAGTGAACCATAAATCCGATTCGACTCCCGCCGAAATAGCATGAGGCCGGGCATTTGGTGTAGGAATATCATATTCCGTTATTTCGCCGGACATCGTGATCCTTCCTATTTTATTTCCCATTATTTCTGTAAACCAAAGGGCACCATCATTTCCGTTGGCAAGACCTACTGGCGCTGCTCCCGGTGTTGGGATTGGGTATTCCGTTATTTCTCCTGATCGGGTTATCTTGCCGATCGCATTGTTTTGGTTTTCAGTGAACCAAAGTGAGTCATCGGGCCCCAACGTAATAAAAGAAGGATATGATTCTTTATTCGGCAGTTCGTATTCATGAATCACCCCTTCTGCTGTCAATCTCCCTATTCGATTTCCATTCATTTCAGTAAACCAAATATCACCGTTAAGACCTTCAGCAATTCCATATGGCGCTGAATTTGGATGAGGTAATGGGTACTCTGTAAATACGCCCGTTTCTGAAAGCCTTCCAATTTTATCAGTCCCATTTTCAGTAAACCAAATATCACCTATTGAAGATATGGTCAAACACAGCACTCGTGCATCAGGAGTTGGAACAATACATTCTTTGATTGTTCCATTTTGATGAAGACAACTGATTTTATTTGCTTTATGTTGAGTAAACCATACATTTCCTTCACGAGAGACCGCTATCCCATAAGGACCAGAATCCGCCTGTAACATATCTATTTCTTGCAGCTCAATATTCAAATAAATCCCTCCATTTAAGCATAACCTTATACAAAAAAAGCCCCCTATTCTCATTATACGAGACAGGAGGCAATGGAATTCCAGTACAGACTTTAACATACTGACTTGCTTGTTACCTTATTTTCTGAGCGTGAAGACAAAAACAATTTAATATAAAAATTCTGAGGTATCTCGCTTTCGGGTTAGAAGTTGTGTTTTTCTCTAATGACTCGTATGTCTTCTAAAATTGCTGCCCTTCACTTCAGCTACGTCATATACGGTAACAAAGGCATTTTTATCAATTTCATTAATAATTTCCTTTAGTTTTGTTTCTTCAAGGCGGTTGATGACACATGTGATTTCTTTAAATTTCTCGTTGGAAAAACCGCCATAAGCTTCTTTATAGGTAGCGCTTCGACCTAACTGATCACGTATTGTCTCTACCATTAATTCAGGCTGGGTTGAAATAATTTGAAAGGTTTTAGAACCGCTTAAGCCTTCCTCAACGATATGTATGACTTTGGACGCAATGTAGTAAGCAATGACTGACAGTAATGCCCCTTGTAAGCCAAATACAAGGGATACAAAAATAAACACAAAAAGGTTTAAGAATAAAATGAGATCGCTCGTTCCAAATGGCAATTTTCGAGACAGCAGCACAGCGAGCATATCAATTCCATCCAATGCGCCGCCGTTACGTAACGCTAACCCCATTCCCAATCCAAGGATAATCCCGCCAACAACGGTTATTAACAGGGTATCCCCCTCTATGATGGCTGGAGTGTGGTGGAAAAACATTGTGCCAGCGGCAAGTGATACGATTCCGATAATGGATAATAATGCAAAGTCTTTCCCGATTTGCTTATATCCTAACCAGACAAACGGGATGTTTAATGCTGCAATAAGGACCCCTAGCGGCAAATCAAATAGCTGTGAACCAACGATACTAAGGCCTGTCACCCCTCCATCAGATACACTGTTTGGAATGAGCACTGTTTCCAGTCCATATGCCGCTATAATTCCTCCAATAATAACCATTATGACTTGCAGAATCATTTTCGCTTTAAATTTTTTATGTTTTTTGACTGTATACATACCATTCCTCATTTCTCAAATATTTCGTTATATTTAACTATACCATAATAGATATTTTCAGCTAAAAACATCGTTTTTTTCAAATAAAGTAATTAACAGTAAGATTACCCTCTTTGACTTGGAACATTCAATTTGCCCGTGCCGTCTGTCGAACAAATCGCCCTTTCAGTTCAGATCGTGAATCAGGTCACAAATATCATTTGATGCAAGCTCTGACAGATTATGCTTCAACCCTGGCCAATAACTAGCAAGATCCTTGGTTTCATGTTCGCAGCCGAGAGAACGTGAGCCGCCTCAGATTTACCCGCCAGGCCCTTTAAACTTCAACACCGAAATTCCTGATTTATTCTGTTATTATACTTTAAAAAGGAGGTTTGATTACATTGAATAGCCTGTGCCGCAGTAAACAAGCCCCATTTGAATACACCTTATCTCTTATAGGGGGAAAATGGAAAATGAGAATTCTCTATGAGTTAGGGTGTGAAAAAACGATGAGATACGGCGAGCTGAAAAGGGCTATGCCCTTCATCACCCATAAAATGTTAAGCGCACAGCTTAAGGAATTACAAATTGACGGCCTTATTCATCGGTCTGAGGTCTCTCAAGTCCCACTGAAAGTAGAGTATTCGTTATCTGACAGAGGGCGATCTTTGTATCCCCTCATAGAAGAAATGTGTAAGTGGGGAATGGCAGAAGGAATGCCTCATATGTAAAAGCTACTTACAAAAAAGTGCGTACTTGTTTCCCAATGAGAGGAATTTTATACTGAATGAAAATACTTCATTTGGAGGAAAAAATGACAAAACAAGTCTATATCATTCATGGCTACAGAGCCTCCTCAACAAATCATTGGTTCCCTTGGCTGAAAAAACGTCTGCTCGCAGATGGGGTCCAAGCAGACATTTTAAACATGCCTCATCCGCTCGAGCCAAGACTTGAGGATTGGCTGGATACACTCTCTTTTTATCAACACACTTTAGATGAAAATACGTATTTGGTTGCGCACAGCCTAGGGTGCCCCGCCCTTTTAAGATTTTTGGAACATATTCAATTACGAAAACAGCTTGGCGGAATCATACTGGTTTCCGGCTTTGCCAAATCATTGCCCACTTTAAAGATGTTAGATGAATTTACACAGGGATCGTTTGATCATCAAAAAATCATCGAGACCGCGAAGCACCGCGCTGTCATCACTTCTAAGAACGACCAAATTGTTCCTTTTTCATGGAGCAAGGAGCTGGCACAACAAATTGACGCTGCGTTATACGAAGTCCAGCACGGGGGTCATTTTTTAGAAAATGAGGGTTTTACTTCTTTGCCTATTGTTTATGATGTGTTAACCTCTTATTTTTCAAAAGAAACTCGCTAAAGTCTTTCACACATCAGCTCATTCAATCGAGCCCGCTTTAGGAAAGCGGGCTTTCTAAAATCTCACTTAAAGCTTCATCAATTGCCTATCATCTGAAGTGTTTGATGCTGAAGAAGGTTCATATAGGAGTATCCATTCAAAAAGCATTCAAAACTTATCAGGAGCGGAAGACTGAGGGCCACTTATATCTTCAGTATTGTCATTCATAGCTGGGGATATTTTAAAAGCCATCATCCCCTAATGACTCCAGACCTCTCATATCCTCCAGGCAGCTTTCAGTTTTTTGATGCCTTCTCGTATGTTGAATTCAGAAACTCCTGCAAACCCAAGTGAGACCCTTTTCGCAGGAGGATTGTTTTTATAAGAAAGTGAAACAGGGTAAATTTTCACCCCATGTTCCTTTGCCTTCTCAATCAACTCTTTTTCACTAAATGGCAAATAAACGTCAAGTAAGATACGAAGTCCAGAGTTTTCTCCGCGAATCCTGACATGCTTTCCTAGTTCTCTTTGTACAGCCTCTAATAAAGCGGCTCTTTTTTTCCGGTAAAGCTTTCTCATTCTGTTGATGTGTTTTTGCCACTCTCCGCTTTTTATAAAGTCAGCCAGCGTCAGCTGACTGTGGCAGGACACCGTTTGCTTATATAAGGACGTTATTTCATGGCCTTTTTTCAAAAGAGGCGAAGGAAGAATCATGTAGCTGATACGCAGCGAGGGAAGAAGAGACTTAGAAAAAGTGCCCATATAAATGACACGGTTATGCTGGTCAAGCCCCTGCAAAGAAGGAACCGGCTGCCCTGTGTATCTAAATTCCCCGTCATAATCATCCTCTATGATAAATGAATGTCTTTCAGCCGCCCATTTGAGGAGCTGCATTCTTCTGGTAATCGTCATAATGGTTCCCAGCGTAAATTGATGGGAAGGCGTGACATATACAAGGTTCGGCTGCTGTTCTTTGATCTTCTTTATGCAGATTCCTTCATCATCGACCGGTATAGGAACGATATTCATACGATTGGCTTCAAAAATCTTCCGGGCTCTTGGATAACCCGGATCCTCATATCCTATGAAAATATCTGGGTCAAAAACCTGGCACAAGATTTGCAGAAGAATAGGATTGCCGGCACCTATGATGACTTGTTCAGGGACACAATGGACACCGCGTGATTGATACAGGTACTCCGCAATGAGTGTTCTCAGTGCAAACTCTCCTAAAGCATCTCCCGGCCGATAAAGCTCGTCGCCATATTGGTCTAAGCTATTGACCATGCTTCTTCGCCAAGCGGAAAAAGGAAAGTAAGAAGAATCTACATTTCCATAGTGAAAATCAATCCATTGTTTATTTTCTTGAACTTTTTCTTTAACAGGTGATGCGCTCGGCATTTTACGATAGGCAAAATCAGAATCATGATAATCAGCAAACCATCCGCTTCTTGGCTTGCTCACGATATAGCCCTCAGCCGCAAGCTGTTCATACGCACGTTCTACAGTCGTTTGACTGATTGAAAGCTGACTCGCCAGGATTCTTTTTGAAGGGAGCTTCATTCCTTTTTGAATACGCCCTTGATGCATATTTTCTTTGAAATACCGATAAAGCTGCTGATAAAGCGGAATATCCAGATTTCTATTTAAAAAAGGCGTGATATCCATTTGCGCGTTTCCCCTAACTGGTATGCAATTTTTTATGAAAACTGGCTGTTTTTAAAAGGTCAATTACAGTTTATAGTCATTGTAATCCTTAAATACTGGTTTTGATAAGAGAAAAAAGATCTTGTGAGAAGAAACATATGATGGAGTGATTGAAATGAACAAAGCAACAAATGGCTGGATGAATGGTTTTCTGGGGGTGCTCATTTTCAGCGGATCGCTGCCTGCGACCCGCTTGGCTGTGGCGGACTTCGATCCGTTGTTCCTCACCGTATGCCGCGCTGCGATAGCTGGTGTATTGGCCGGAGCGCTCCTTCTCATCTTCCGGCAGCAGCATCCTGCCAAAAGAGACATCATTTCACTGTTGGTAGTAGCGCTCGGCGTGGTGATCGGTTTCCCATTGCTGACAGCCTTGGCGCTTCAGTATGTCACATCCGCCCATGCCATTGTTTTCATTGGGCTTCTTCCGCTCGCGACGGCGATCTTCGGTGTACTGCGCGGAGGGGAACGCCCCCGGCCAGCCTTCTGGATTTTCTCAGCTGCAGGCAGCTTACTAGTAGCAGGATTCGCCCTCATCCAAGGCGGAGGATCTTCCCCGATCGGTGACGCGTACATGCTGGCTTCTATCGTCGTATGCGGGCTCGGTTATGCAGAAGGGGCCCGTCTCTCGCGGCGGCTGGGAAACTGGCAGGTGATCTCTTGGGCTCTCGTTCTGTCGCTTCCTCTTATGCTGCCATTGTCATTCTATTTTACGCCGGACTCATGGTCGGGCGTCGGCGTTCCTGCACTGCTCAGTCTTGCGTATGTATCCTTATTCAGCATGCTGATTGGCTTCGTGTTCTGGTATCGTGGTCTCGCACAAGGCGGTATTGCGGCGGTTGGACAGCTGCAGCTTCTCCAACCCTTCTTTGGACTGCTGCTTGCCTCAGTGATTCTGCACGAGAAAGTGGGCTGGGCACTCGTAGCAGTGAATATCGCCGTTATATTGTGCGTGGCAGCTGCTCGGCGATTCGCAAAGTAAGATAGGCTATGCAAAAACGGGGAAAACCTTTGTTTATTCCAGTTTCACTTTAACGAGTGAAACAAAAAGAAAAAAACTGCAAAAGCTAAAGAGAACATTAAAAAATACCAGGGGTCTACAACCCTTGGTATCTTTGATGCGGCCGAGAGACTTGAACCTTCATGGATTATTTACCTACTAGGCCCCTAAATCAAAGCTTATTTTCTTTACGCTCCGTATATTCTCTTTCCCATCATTTCTATATGTTTATATGAAATGCGATTTAAAAAATGGAGTCGGTAACGGGTATTTAATCAGTAAAATACGTTTACTGTTACGTCATTTATTGCTTCATCACCTCATCTAAAGGCATATATTGAGGGTCAAATTCTATCGCAAACCGCGCATAGGTGGTGTTATGAGCATGTATGCCACGTAACAATGAAGGTGGAGAAACCTGAGTGTTTCAATCAGTTTTGGAATCAAATGCGTGCTGACGTTCCTCTGCTTTACTATTTAATATTCGGTAGCTGGACTTTCCAATATGAAGCGGAATATCCAACTTTTCTAAATTTGGCATTCCATTTCTTAAGAAAAGCTCTTTATCTTGATATCTCTGTAAAACTTCTCCCACAATCCACTCTTGATCGCCCAAAGTGGACATACTGTGTACTTTACACTCATAAGCAAAATACGCATCAGTTAAAATCGGTATCTCAGCTTTTAATCCTTCTTCGGATTGAATATTAAATTCTTCAAACTTATTGATATCTCTGCCACTATGGGTGCCTAAAGCTTGAATTAATTCCGAACATCTCCCTGGAAGAAAATTCACACCGAAAACACCACTTTTCTCAATCATTTTGTACGTATATGTCTCTTTGTTTACTGATATGCCGTACATTCCTGGAGAAGATCCGATATACGTATGCCATCCGGAAGCCATTGCGTTTTTTTTACCTTCATATTGAGCCGTAACTACAGCTACCATTCCAGGGTAGGCGTACCAAATTGGTTCATCTATCGGTGCTCTCATATTCATCGCTCCTTTTTTTAGGTTCATTTTTTTTTAGGATTTGAGATACGATAAAACGTGTTTCAACGTAAAGCTAAAGCAGCACGTACAGCTCCAATATGATTCACTGCATTGTTATGAGGAATCTATCTTCCTTCACTATAGCCAGTAGCGATAATAATGAATCAACCCATAACAAAGCAGTATCTCCATCGTATGTTTCGTTTAAGTATGCAAAAGGAGCAAGTTATACAGTGCAATCGCCGCCATGAACGATAATACGATCAGGCCTGCGCTTTTGAAAATTAAGCTTTTGGCAGATCAAGCTCGCTTTAATAAAACACTCCTATCAACAATCCCCTTCTCTTTTTCAAGGCTCGCATCTAAATCAACAGGCACTTCTTCGAATGGACCTTTCGTTTTAAGGTGCAAGCCAGTTTAAGAAATGGGCTCCCAGTACATGACAGTTGGTTTCCGCCTTGCCATTGCGTCACGAGTAACCGAAGCATCTTGTCATCTTATACATCCTCCCTTTCAAATATTCATAAGAAGATGCACAAATCATAAACCCTATAGCAACTATAGGGTCAAGGATTAGTTATTTTTTAGCACTCTTAATTCTGTAAGGAAGTTTTCTTCTCTTAATGAGTGAAAGTCGATTGGAAGAGAAACTTGATATACTTTTCCATCTGTTTGGATGCCATGAGATTCAATATATTGATAAAGCTTACGATAATATTCATCATAATTTTTTGCAGACCAATCAAATGCGATACATACATATTCACCGGACGGGATCGTGTCTAGCGTTATGTTTTTTTCTCCTATGTCTATCTCTTTTCCATTTCGAACAGTCGTATAAATACTGTTACAATAAATGTCACGAGAATCCTTATAGGGCTTGAAAGCATAAATGAATCCATAATAGTTATCTACTACATCTCCTATTTTTTCTACAACATCAGCCAGCTTTCTGTAATACAAATCTGATTGATGATGAGGATTAACTTGAGGCGTCTCCACTTTTATTATTGTTTGTTCATCTATATAACGAAAATAAACGAAACCTTCATCTTTTTTATTGCATATGTCTACTTGTTCATTAAGCTGATTCCTTCTTCTATGAAGTAATTGCCGGGCACGTTCAAGTTTTTCCATTTCTTGCACAATCATGTTTTCTTGCTCCTCAAGAAAGTGTTGCATATGTTCAGGGGTACAAGTATTCGAGCTGAAACGCTTGATTTCTTCCAGAGGTGTTCTAATATATTTTAGATACTTGATAATATCTAAATAAAAGAACTGTTTCACATGGTAATATCGATAGCCATTATCCTGATCTGTATAATCAGGCTTGAAAACTCCGATTCTATCATAATAGCGCAATGTTTGAATTGAAATGTTATTGAGACGGGCTGTTTCTCCAATTGTAAAATATTCCTTCATCCATTATCATCCTTTCTATCTGTTAGCTCTTCAGAAATTCTTTCATTTACCTATTCACAAATACGGCTTAAATCCTAAACTCGAGTAAATAGAAATCCCTAAAATCTGCTGAAGACGAGTTTTATACCAAAATGAATACATGTATATCCGAAAGCCAATATTAGACTTTAGAAAAAAAGCTTAATCTCCCAAAAAGATTAAGCTTTTCCCCTTTACTATGCTTATACTCAGCCCTCAACATTGCTTTGTTTTATGAAAGCTTGTTTTCATTACAACATCACTTCTGAGTATTGTTAAAACATGTTTTTTATCGTCGAAAGTATATAAAACTCAGTTGAATGATTTCGCTCATCTCTCTATTGAATTCATTAATTCGTAGAAGTATTCAGGCTGATGAGTCTTATTGAGGTTATACCATGAATGTAATGTATCTGACGCAAATACATCTAATTTTTTCAATACTTCCATCGTAAATTCCAGAGGAGCTACTCCTGACGCAGTAATCAAATTCTCACCAGATACCGCAGGCCCCACCTCATAAAATGTTTCTCCTTTATAATGAGGACAGACCATTTTAAGATACTCTAAGTCATTGCTTGTATGCTTTCTGGAATCTAGGTATCCCATATTCGCGAGGCCCTCCGTTGCACCGCAAATTGCAGCAACAATAGTGCCCAGCTCTAAAGCTTCGCCAACTTTTTTCAAGATAGGCTGATGAATTTCTTCTCCCCAAGTATTCGCTCCAGGTAAAATGAGAAGATCTTTACTCTCAAGAGTGCACTCACCAACGGAAATATCTGGTTTTATGCTCAGACCTCCCATTGTAGTAATCATTTCTTGACTAACTCCTACTGTTACTACTTTAAAAGGTGCTGCATCTTTTTTGAAATATCTTCCTGAGTTTAGTTCAGCGATTAAATATCCATATTCCCAATCTGACATTGTATTACATACATATAGATAAACTTTTTTCGTTTGCATCCAATCACACTCCAATCACAATTGATATAGCCTATTATATAACTTCCCTGACAGAAGTTATCGTACTTGATGACATTAATTCTGACAGAACATCAATAAGTCTTTTCTTTAAGGCTTATTCGCTAAAAATAGATTTACCGTATAAGTAAAAGTAAATAAGGTAAAAGGCCTTAGCAGAATCATTCTGCGATGAGAGTTCCTTTGGTGTGGTGTTCCGAGTAGAGATATTACCTCTAAATCTGTTATTTTATGAATTACCAGGAAGTCACAATTAATTATAAAACCCATAAGGTTTCATGTATAATCTATCTAGAACCAACTTTTTCGCAATATCAAAACTTTTAAAAAATTAATATAAATAGGGGGATTAACATGCTACTCTCAAATACAAATCTATACACTTGGAAGCCATTTTCTACTTCACCGCCACCGCCGTTTACTCCAGCTGTTGAATCAGCAGTGAATAAGCTTATATTTAAAACAGATTAAGAATCTGCGAAATATAAGCTGTTTCGCAGATTCGAAGGAGTAGACAATGAAATCTAAGATTCAGTTTATATTATCAATGATCATTTTCGGCACAATGGGTTTAGTTGTAAGATACATTGATTTATCTTCGAGTGAAACAGCTTTACTAAGCAGTTCAATTGGATGTCTATTTTTAATAGTCGTGTTTATGATGATGAAGAAAACCATTCCATGGAAATTAGTCAAAGCAAATGCTTACATCTTATTTCTTTCTGGTATTGCATTAGGAGGGAATTGGATCTTTCTTTATCAATCGTACGATCATACAACACTTACTAATGCAACACTAGGGTATTACTTTGCACCTGTGTTTGTCATGATTCTCTCACCATTTGTCCTTAAGGAACAATTATCTGTCAAAAAAATGGTTTGTATTGGTGTAGCGATCATAGGCATGTTATTGATTGTTGGAAATGGCATAAATGCATCTGGAACAGACGATCTGCTTGGGATCTTTTTTGGATTAGTTGCGGCTGCATTTTACGCTGCATTGATGTTACTAAATAAATTTATACACCGCATGGGCAGGCTGGAGATTACAATCATCCAACTTGGATTAACAGCATTGCTGCTCTTGCCATATGTGTTTTTCACCGAAGGATTCGGTATCTTTGGAGTATCTGGATCATCCGTTCCTATTATCATCATTTTAGGGATTGTAAACACTGGCATTGGATTTTGGTTATTTTTCTCGGGGATGCAAAAATTAAAAGGACAGAGTATTGCTATGCTAAGCTATGTAGACCCATTTGTAGCTATATTAATTTCTGCCATTATCCTGCAAGAACAAATGACCATTGTTCAAATGCTAGGTGGTGCACTCCTTTTAGGCTCAACATTTGTTAGCGAGAATAAATCAATCACATTTTCCAAAACGATTAAAGAAAACATCAGCTAAGTAACGTACAAAACAGGGGGAAGCATTTGTTCCCCACTGTTTTGTTTCTTTTGTTTGCAACTTGACCCAAACTAGCCTGACGATTACTGCCATTACCCTATTGTTCCTTGATTATTATATAGGGCATATCCTGTCAGCATTTTATTAAGTCCTTCTGAGTAATACGGCATTCGTTCATTTGCCTGTTCAATGTCAACCCATTCAATTTGCAATATCTCGTTTGGCTTTTTAATCACTACGGTTCCTCCAACAATTCGTGCTTCAAATGTAAAAAGGATAGCGTGATGATTCCTCTTTACATATTTCGCTTCGTTAACAGCAATTAAATTCCCTATTTCTACTTCAAAACCTGTTTCTTCATGCACTTCACGTATAGCAGCTTCTATTAACGTCTCATCAGGTTCAACTCTTCCACCTGGAAGTGACCAGTGTCCTTCATGATTATCCACCATTAATATCTGATTACATTTACTTTTAATCAACGCATACACAACTTTTACTTCTTCCATGGGAATCTCCTTTATAGAACAAAATTCATCCTCGGTTGATTTGTTGATTTTCTATATATTACTATAAATGATAACTGGTTATTTTCGGTAAGAAATCTCTCATAGCTTTTCTGCGTAAAAAAATAATACCAAAGGCAGTTAAACCCTTGGTATCATTAGGATGCGGCCGAGATGACTTGAACCTTCACGGGTTATTCACTAACAAGCCCTCATTCTGAAAGCTTATTTTCATTACACTCCGTATATTCATTTTCCGTCATTTCTATAAGTTTTTATGAATTGTGATTAGAAAACCGAAAGAGCCACGCCAGAAGCCTCTGCTAAAAACAACAAGTGTTCCTTGAACTTTCACAAGAAGGCTCTGCAGAATCAAACATTTGAGCAGTACCACGCATTCATCCCAAGTTCGCTAATAAAAGCGGACTGATATTTAATCTTTTAATCTCTTTTCCATCAGTTCTGCCATTTGTTTCGAATTTGGATTACCTTCATGTCGTAATTGATCAATGATATTCATATAATCCTTTTCATTTCGGTTCTGACTTAATTTATATGAAGCCTGAATTTCTCCTACCTTCATCTTAAATCCGACAATACCTTTCAGCTGACTTTCTAAGAGCTGAGGAGAAAGCTTATCCCATAAAACTGGATTCTTGCGGTGTTTTTCGTATTTTTGCAGCAGCATTGTCAGGTCATGTTTTAACTCTTCTTCGTTCAAAATGCTGGCTGTACCGTATACATGTACGGCTTGATAGTTCCATGTTGGGACGTTTTCCTTTTCATACCAAGAGGAAGAGATATAAGCGTGCGGTCCCTGAAACATAACAAGCACATCTTCACAGGTTTCAAATGTTCTCCATTGAGGATTCCCATAAGCAATATGCCCCGTTATATAGTAAGTATCACCCTCTTTCATTAACTGCAATGGCAAATGAGTTGCAATTGGCTTCCCTTTTGCTGTTGTGACAATTGTGCCAAATGAGTTGTTTTGAACAAAGTCCCAAATGTCATCGACATTTGTAACCTTATAGTATTTTGGAATATACATATAAACCCGCCTTTCATAAAAAGTTATACGAGTGTTTTGATCATGATAAAGTCTATTTGTTCTTCATCACCCATATAAAAAGAGTGAGCTCCAGTTTGAACAAACCCCATTTTCTCATAAAAAGCAATAGCATTTTCATTTTTTTCCCATACGCCTAGCCAGATTTTCTTTTTATTAGATTCCAGCGCAATCTCCACAGCTTTATTGAACAGATATTTACCAAGGCCATGTTTTTGAAATTTGTTCTTGATATAAATCCTCTCGATTTCTAGTGATTCATCACCCATTTCTTCAGACTGAGCCTCATTGGTATTGACCTTTAAATATCCAGCGACTTCATGATTAAAATAAACAAAAAAGAATTGTGAAGAGATATTAGATAATTCCTTTTCCAGCTGTTTAGAATGAAACGCACTTTCCAAATAAGCTTTCATATTTTCAGGTGAATTCTGGTCTTTGAATGTATCATTGAATGTTTCAATACTTATTTCTTGGAGTATTTTTAAATCTTCATGGCTGCACTTTTTTAGTTTTACACTCATGCTCATATATGCTCCTTTTATAAAATTAATAATCTCTCTTGTTCCCTTTTTTTACATACTCCCAGTCAACTTCTACATTTTTTCTCATTCTTTGAAGAAGGTGAAAAATGGTTTCTGCTTCTTTTTCAGAAAATCCTGCTAATGCGACACTATTCGAATGATCATTTTCTCTTTTTATAACGGGAAACACATCTTTCCCTTTTTCTGTTGGAAAGAGTTTTTTTATCTTTTTGTTATGTTCATCATCCATCTTTTCAATAAAACCATTTATTTCGAGTTTTTTTATTGCACGAGCTGCGGTTGTTCGGTCTACTTTAATCATTTCAGCTAACTTTTCTTGAATGATTCCTGGGTTTTCACATATTCGGACAAGGTACAAATACTGCCCTTTTGTGAGGTTATATTCTTTAAATTCTATATTGCTTATCGAATCTAATGCCCTGGCAATCATTCCGATTTCGCGAAGAATTTCCTTCATCATGACCTCCTTAGTGCATATCTTTGTTGCAAATACAACAAAAATGACCTATATTGAATATAACGTAGCTTTGTTGTATTTGCAATAAAAATAACGAAAAAGAGGTCGAGTAAAGTGAAATATACTTTTTATGTAGTAGGAATTTTCATTTTAACTCTTGGTATTTCCTTCACTATCCAATCAGACCTTGGAACTTCACCCTTTGATGCAGTTGTGGTAGGACTGTCTAAAAATGTGGGGCTTACAGTGGGAAGCTGGGAAATCATAATAGCGTTCATATTGATATGCTGTAATTCAATTTTAAACAGACAAAGACCGGAAGTTTTGGGGATGTTAACAGCATTTATAACGGGGATTGGGATTGATATGTGGCTTTTTTTATTGCACAATTTGCTAACACCTGACCTATGGTTCAGCAAAGTGATTTGTTTTGGAACCGGCTTAGTCGTTATAGGATTAGGAACTGCAACCTATTTGCACACAAATTTTGCACCAATTCCAGTTGACCGATTAACATTAATCATAAAAGACTTAACTAGAACAAATATCTTTTTTTCGAGAACATTCATTTACCTTTTATTCTTGATAGTAGCAATCATTTTAAATGGACCAATTGGCGTCGGGACTTTATTAACCGTTTGTTTAGGAGGAATAATCCTTAATGCCTTTATGCCATTTACTGAACAAATATTAGACCGCATATTCACACACTCTAGTACATCATCACATGATGACAAAGATAAAAAGCATTCAATATAGTCTGCTTCATGTAAAGAGAAAGTGGTTTTTTATTTTCGCAGTTTCAAGACACAAATATGATAGGTGATTCCTCAATGACATCTACTCGTATATCGTGTGGCCATCATTTCAAAAAACTGTCTAGATTTATTCGATTGAGCTAACATTCGTTACCACTCCTTAAACAATTTTTTCGAACTTTCATATCTATTCCATGGTAATATTTAGATATAACTAACTGAAAGGATTGGACAATGATGGTATTTGAAGCTAAGACTTTGTTTACTGAAGCTGAAAAACGAAAAAAAGATGATAAAAAACTGAAAAATCAACTGATTAAGCTAAGAAAAGCATGTAAGGCTGTTGATGGTGAGGAATGAAATAATGAAGAAACTGAGAAATATTTTTTATTGCAATGTTGTCCTGATGCTGCTCGTCTTATTGCTCGTTGGGTGTATGGGCGGTAAGGAAGAAACATCAAATAATGATTCTGCATTACAATCTGAAGAAAATAATAATGAGACTAAAGATAGCAACCAAATAGCTAAGGACGAATCAGAGGCAACAACAGGATCAGAAGAATCCATAACAAAGAATTCAAATGAAAATGCTTCAAAAGAATCCTCAGCGGATGAATCAAAAGAAACCTCTTCAGAAGGACAAAAAAACGAGGCGAACAGCGAAAAAGACAATGTATTGGCGGAATATTCTTCTGAGAAAATCGAATATGCCAGAGTTTGGTTGCAGCTTGGAGCAAATCAAGAGATAGATGAATTGAATGTTCGGCATATTTCGGCTGGCGAACCACTCAATCCGAATGATGACACCAGTGCTGGCTATCCTGAAGATGTTATCCAGTTAGCAGGCTCTCGTTTAGTGGATGGATCTGTAACTTATAGCGGTAATGGCGATGGCACGATTAAAGTATACAATGTTCCTTTACGCTGGGATTCCTCTGATGATTTAAGTAAAGGCGTAATGCGGGAAGTGACTGAGAATATAATAAAAAATACAAAAACAGTGTACGTTGATACAGGAGACAGTGAAAAAATCAAGCGCCTCATTGACATAATGGCTGTTCATTAATCAGTAATCGTTTTCTTCAAACGAAAATGCCAATAAAATAAGGGACGGTTCTTTCATACATTGAACCGCCCCTCTGTATTTTATTCTGACACAAGAAATACCAAGGGGCTTAAAATTCTTGGTATCACGGTTGCCTTCATCCTTCAATGCTTCTTGCATGACAGATTCATAGAAATCTCACTTAGCAAAATGCCTTCCTGACGAATATCCTAATCCTTTAATCCCTTTCCATCGAGAATTTTCTTCATATATTTTTCAACCCTTGACTCTCGAGTTTTGGATTGTTTGGCTTGAGAAAAATAAAGAATGTATGCTCTTTGCCGTCCCGGGGTCAATGCTTCAAAAGCTGTTTTCAAGGCAGGGATTTCATCGAATTTATGTTGAAGTTCTTCTGGAATGATGTATTCCGTATTCTTTTTAACATTCACTTCCAAACCGGCTTTTTCAACTTCAATGGCTTCATCAATATAGGCTTTCAAGATGGGTTCCATTTCAGCTATTTCCTGAACATTGGTGAACCGGATCTGGCGCGCCGCCTGTACATTCTCCGTTTGTTGGATGAGAATCCCATGAGGATCCTGTAACAAGGCGCCTTTGTGAAACAGAAGCGCACAATATTCTTTAAATCCATGTATTAAAACGACGTTTTTTTTATGAAACGTATAACAAGGATGCATCCACTTAAATTCTTCAGTCAGCTCACAGTCAAGAACGATATTTCTCAACCGCTCATATTCTTCTTTCCACTTTTCAGCTTTACTTAAAAATTCATCAACCTTAGGATTCGTTCTGCTATTTGTCATCAGGACCCCCCTCTTTTCCAAACAGTTTGCTTTTTCATCACGTTAGCTTCACCGGTTTGATCGTACTTTCCTCTAACAATTTTTTAGGCTCTTCACCCATTTAGATATCACGCTCTTGATTTTTCTTCATCCCCTTAATTGGTATTTTTGACATCACGGTATTTGTTTTATGCTCCTATCAGCAATTATATAGGTCCCGTCTTTATATGTATTCATAGATTAAGCTTAAGACGAAGTTTATGCAACAATAAAAAAAGACTCGGACAAGCTATTATAACAACGACAATAGATGTTTATGTTTCCCCAACAAACAAAGAGAAACTGCTGACCGTTTAAATGACTTACAGGTTAGGTAAGTCCGGCAGTAGACAATTTCAAAACAAGCACAAAAAAATACCAAGGCAGTCAAAGCCCTTGGTATCATTGATGTTTACTTAGGAACAACCCTCAGTTAAGGTGAAAAATTAAGATGAAACAAGATAAAAGCAAACGCTTATACTTGATTTAATAATATTTTTCTATTCCTATGATAGTATTTTAGCTTTATCCTAAACTTAAAATTCTTTTTATTACATTAGGAATAACAAATGACCGTTTGATTTCTTTATTTACTTGAATAATGTCTTTTTGTGTTTTCCCATTCTCTTCCCAAGTGACTTCTACTGTATAATCATTATTCGTATTTGGTGGATCTGCCATTATTGCTACTGCTACTTCTTTAGCATTCTTAGGTTCATCTGTTGCGTCACCTGATGCCTCAACAACACCATTTTCTTTAAACACAACCTCTTTTATTGAAAACTCAGAATCCCTTTTCCATGTAATATGAACCGCCCATAAGTCTTGCCTTGCAAGATCTATGTCTTTTTCAGGAGAATAGATAACACTCCATTTTCCATCTTTTGAATTACCCTTCAATATAGGGGGTTGGTGGATGCCGGCATAAATAAACCAAGCTAAAAAAACTAGCAGTGCAACAGAAAAAATAATTGTTAAAATAAACTTACTTTTTTTCATTTTTAACTCCAATCTTTCTATGTAATAAATAGGATGTAAACTTATTATATTCTAATATGAATAATTAATAGTAATATTAGGGATATAAACTCATTGAAAAGATTGGACTGGACAATGAAGGTATTTGAAGCAGAATCTTTGTTTATATGAAGCTTAAAATCGAGCAAAAGAAGCTTTTTATCACGATCATGTTGGTGTCACTGATCAATGGAAGGCCTCTTTCCTCAACATTAGGGATAAAGCTTTTCAATAAAAGCAACTATTATATTAAGATTTAACCTCTTTATTCCTATCAATTAATAAGGTTACTACAACACTAATTATGCTGACTAACGTTCCTAAAACAGAAACAAGAATTGTCAAAAAGCCATTGGGAATAAGAAATCCAATTGGAATCATCCCCAGAAAAGTTAAAACGATAAAACATTGATATACTCCAGATATTATTCTTACAACCATGTTGCCAAAAAAGGACATGGCTAATGGAGGGATGAATAAAAATACAACTATCCCAATTGATATCATTAAGATCATAGGCTCATCAAATGAAATGACATTATCTCCAGGGGAATCTTTAGCAGCCACTAGTATAACAACTATAGACATCATCAGTGTAAGTAAAACCAGAAAAAACCTTTTTAACATCGTTATGACTCCTTTTTTTATAAATGTACTTATAAACGGGTATCCCGCCTTTTTCCATTTCATAACCATTTTATATTATTCAATGAAAAAATAGGCAGTCAAAACGCAGCTACCAATAATATTTATCACCACTTACTATTAAGGCATAAATTTACATATTGGTAAATAACCACATTATATTCATATGTGACTTTGCAATGCTTTACGTTTTTCTTTGCAGCTTCCAAAGAATTCAAAAATTGTTCCTAGGCTCTTTCATATTCTAAAGAATCAATCAGGTTTCCTGCTACAATAAATGGACAACGTATAATTTGGACAGTTTCTTACACTCCAAAAATGTTGAGTGCACGATTTGCAAAATTTTTGGAGAAATACGTTTGTTTCATATAATATACATAAGACACTTTGAAAAAAGCCGGAACAGGACTTCTGACAAATGTGTGGGTTGTTTTGCTTGCAGCCAGTATCATGCGTCATAAATATCAAAGGAGGCAAAAACAGTATGAAAATCATTGTTACCAGTATATTCGTACAAGACCAAGACAAGGCACTGGAGTTTTATACAGAAAAGCTGGGGTTTGTAAAAAAGGAAGACGTTCCTATGGGGAAATTCAGGTGGATAACACTTGTTTCTCAAGATGATCAAGATGGAACCGAACTTTTACTCGAACCAAATGAACATCCTGCCGCTAAGGAGTATCAAAAGAAGATATTCGCCGAGGGCTTCCCAGCAACAATGTTTGGCGTTACAGATATTCAAAAAGAGTACACACAATTAATGGAAAAAGGCGTGAAGTTCACGATGGAGCCGACAAAAATGGGAGAAGTCACAATAGCTGTCTTCGACGATACATGCGGCAACCTCATTCAAATCATACAGAAGTAGCTACATGACGTTCTTATATTAACACCTAATAGTCAAAACGATTAAAACAGATTTTACTTTGATATATAATGATCTAGGAATCATTGGCTCATTTATCTATACTCATAAATTATAATGGCGGTGGCTTATTATGACTCTGAATGAAATAATGGATTACTGCCTGTCTTATCCAGACACCTATAAAGACTATCCTTTTGGTGAAGGATGGACTGTGATGCGTCACAAAGGTAATAAAAAGTTGTTTGCGCTTATCTTTCATCTAGATGGTCATCTATGCATCAATCTTAAATGCGAACCTGAGCGCGCCAATTTTCTGCGCAGCATCTATAAGGAAGTGAAACCCGGTTATCATATGAATAAAGACCACTGGAATACCATTATTTTAGATGGTGCCCTCTCGAAAGAAACTCTAGGTGATATGGTGCAACATAGTTTCGAATTGACAAAGCCGAAGAAGTCTCATAGCTAAAATGAAAAACTGATCTATGTTAATTAGTCGAGTTACACGGACCAATTGACCTTTCCTTTATTGGAAATATTACACGTTCCGTATTGTTTTTGCTTGATCTGATTTATTGAAAAAAGTTATTGACAACAAAAATATTATCATGTTATTATTAAATATTTTGATTATCCACCTCCATGTATGGTAAGCTTAAGAAGGTTACCATATACGGAGGTGGATGATATGTTTCAAATTGGCGATAACATTGTTTATCCAATGCACGGAGCAGGTATAATTGAAGCCATAGAAGAAAAAGAATTCTTAGAGGAAAAACAACAGTATTATGTCATAAAAATGTCAATCAGTAATATGAAAGTTATGATTCCAACGCGTAAAATATCGAGTTCAAGTATACGACCAGTTACTGATATACTTGCATTAAAACACATTATACACATTTTTCAGCATGGAGAATCAGATAGGTTACTGCCGTGGAAACAAAGGTATAAAGTAAACACGAACAAAATAAAAACGGGTGAAATACAAGACGGCGCTGAAGTTGTACGTGATTTAATGCGTATGAAGAAAGAAAAAGCACTTAATGCAAGCGAAAAAAAAATGTTGGATCATGCATATGAATTTTTGATCAGTGAACTGGAAGTAATTAAAGGAATTACTGAAAATCAAATAAAAAGTTTCTGTTAAGGTTAATATTACACCCTGAAAACATTCTGAATTTTTCGTTAGTATGACGATTAAAAGTAAATCATTTCAAAGACGTTCAACTTTTTTAACTTACTTTTAGAACATTAACCTCTTTTGTTATTCCTACAATCGAATCCATTTTTATTATTTAAATTTCTTCAACGAACATTTGAAGTTTATCAAATAGTCACTTGATTTTAGTACCTGATTCACACTGGCACGGACAAGGAGCCGTAAGGATGAAAGAGAGGTAGGGCTTTCATTGTTTTAGGTATATCTAAGTGATTATTTCCAGAAAAAAATCAATCAATCTCCCCTCTATCTTTAAGAATTTCTTATATCCACTGCGACAGTCAATAGTAATTGTTTATCTTCTTTTCATAAAAGAAATACACGAGTTGGTAACATCTAAATATATGGTCAACAATAAAAAATGATTTGTAATTCATTTAACATAATAAGAGTCAACGCAAGAATTAGTAACGAGTTAAAGAAGCCTGCTTCTAATAAGAATCAATCTTATGAAAAAATTGAAGTTGGTTGAATTCTTGTAGATGAACCAGCTGTTATTTTAATTAATCAACAATACATAAAAATTGTTGATTGAACGAAGAAAAGGAATGATCCTTTTTGTTTACTGCTGGTAATGAATTAAAAAAGGAGAGTGTCGGAATTCCTTCTATAAAATAAAAATAGCGCCAACCTTATTTAAAACAAATCGGCACTTCGTTTAGCGTGACACTTTGGCGGATGGCACACGACACATTTATGTTGGCCTTTTTTTGAATTTCGTAAATGTTTTTTGCTTCCTCGCTACATAGTATTGGTCCCGAACTACGGCTGCCAAGCATTTGGAACAAGAAAAGAAAAGATAAACTTTTAATCAAATGGTTCGCAGGACTTGAGATTGTGAACTCTTGTACTTAAATTACGGGCAGGTTAGCCAAAAAGAAAGCATATAGTCGAAATAAAAAATAAATAATTTATATACATTCCGCATATTGTCAATCCAGTATGTTATACTGTAAACAAACCTTTGAAGCGTTAAATCTTTTGCTATTACCTTGTAACATCTCCCTACTCGAACGTTGAGTAGGGTTTTTTTATTGATTATTATAAGAGAACATAAAAAAACAGGCCCTATACAAAGAGCCTGTTTCTATAAAACGATTTAAGATTAAGAAGCTTTTTGAACGTTAGCAGCTTGAGCTCCACGAGCACCTTGCTCAACGTCAAACGTTACTTTTTGACCTTCGTCTAAAGATTTGAATCCGTCACCTTGGATTGCAGAGAAGTGTACGAATACGTCGTCTCCATTTTCACGTTCGATAAAGCCAAAACCTTTTTCTGCATTAAACCATTTAACTGTACCTTGTTCCATTTTTGTTGCCTCCTAGTGCGTTACCGCACATTGTATTACTATCCCTGCCCAAAGTATCATCAAGACGAAAAGTCAATATTCATACTATCCTTTACACCGAACAAAAATAATTCTTCTTAATCATAACACGAAACGGAAATAAATACAAATTAATATTATCATTTTATTCACGGCATTATTTGTTAAACATGTGGATGCCAGCGCAGAATAAAAATCCTATTCATCCCTATGGTTTGAAAACACCGTGAAAATAAATCATGAGTGTCTTCAAACCTTTTTCTTTGCTTAATCGTACTTCATTATTGATTGTTAAAGATCGCTTTAAAACACTCAGCTTTTTCTTGTTCAAGCGCAAGATATTCTTTTAAAAGCTGGACTGTTCACTGGGAAAGCTTTGTTTTTGCAGATGTTTCCAAACGGCCACTCATGGTATATGCCCATTTGCCAAGATGCTCATAAAAATATAAAACTTGACCTCAAATCATCTTCCTTTTCTTCATATATTAATATGGTCTTCTAGCTCTCTTTATGTTGACACTCAAAAATCAATCCATTTTTGCGGTAGTATTTCCTTACTTGTCATGTTTGTTCCTCAAACAATCAATGTTTACGGTCTAAATAAACCGATTCCCATAGGGGAGCAGGGAGAGAGTTTGGCTCGATAAAGAGCCGGGTATAATCTTCATACGCTGCTGTATCCCGGCTGGCTCTGCTAATAAAGATTTAGTTGAGCTGGAAATCAGCTTCTCATTTCCAATAATTTAACATAGGGATGGGAATGATACTTATCATATGTGGAGTATGACAGCTGAGACTTCAAAGGCCATAAAACGTTTTCTATACTTAAATTAAGATCATCAGGGAAGGGGAAACTTTAAAGAATGAAGGAACAAAACTTAAGGACTTTGAGAAAACTGGTTACACCTTATGAAAAGTCCGATTTACAAAAAAGTATTTGTCAAATCATTAACACATTGGCACCATTTTTCCTGTTATGGTGTTTGGCATATAAGAGCTTGTCGATTTCTTATTTCCTTACATTAGCGATTTCTGTCGTTGCGGCGGGTTTTTTAGTGAGAACCTTCATCATCTTTCATGATTGCTGCCACTATTCCTTTTTTAAGAACAGAAAGGCGAATCGAATCCTTGGAACAATAACAGGAATTCTGACTCTGCATCCTTTTGATCATTGGGCACACGACCATTCTGTCCATCATGCGACAAGCAGCAACCTGGACAAACGCGGTACAGGCGATATTTGGGTACTGACCGTTGAGGAATATAAGGAAGCCTCAACGAAGACAAAAATAATGTACCGTTTGTACAGAAACCCGTTTGTTATGTTTGTTATTGGGCCGATTTACGTCTTCGGGATTACCAATCGTTTTAATCGTAAAGGGGCAAAACGCAAAGAGCGGATGAATACATATGTAACGAATTTGGGGATCGTCGTTTTGGCAGCACTTTTATGTTGGGCTATTGGCTGGCAAAACTTCATGCTCGTTCAGGTGCCAATTTTTATGATATCGGGATCCCTCGGAATTTGGATGTTTTATATTCAGCATACGTTTGAGGATTCTTATTTTGAAGAAGATGAGCATTGGGAATATGTAAAAGCAGCTGTTGAAGGAAGCTCGTTTTATAAGCTTCCAAAAGTCATGCAATGGCTAACAGGCAATATCGGTTTCCATCATGTTCATCATTTAAGCCCGAGAGTCCCAAACTATAAGCTTGAAGAAGTACATAACAGCACTGAACCATTGCAAAACGTTCCGACCATCACACTGGCAACAAGCCTTAAGTCGTTAAAGTTCCGCCTATGGGATGAAGAAGGCAAAAAATTTGTTGGTTTTAGCCACTTAAAAAAAGCTTCTAAAAGCCAAGCATCAGCGCGGCTAAGAACGGATTAATTAAACTCCCCATAATCGATGATAAGGGGCAATGTATCTTGCAGAATAAAAGTGCAGACTCGCGCAAAGGTTTTGTGCAGAGGTCAGCACTTTTTTAATGCCAGATACACTTGCAGACTCCACAATGCGGTACATTTATTGCCGTATTTTCCGCAAAAAAATAATACCAAAGATGGTTAAACCCTTGGTATTATTGGGATGCGGCCGAGAGGACTTGAACCTCCACGGGTTATTCACCCACTAGGCCCTCAATAAAGTGGAAGTATATTGTCAGTTACAAAAGCCCGTCATTTCAAGCATTTGAAGTCATTCATTACACTCATTTACATCATTTTATATTCATTTTGGGCACAAAATGGGCACTGTTTTCCAGACAGTAATCCACTGAATATTGTGTAGTTATGCATATGTCACTCAAGTCTCTTCATGGGTGTTCCTAAAGGGGCTTAATAAGTCTAAGAAAAAGAAATGATATTCCCAACAATAAAGAAACCCGTTTAAACTTAAAAAATATGTTTAAACGGGGCAATAGACTTACCACTCTTGAGCAGTAGGTGTAACAAATACATCATTTATCAATACATCAGAAGGCTGATCGACAACAAAAGCAATTGTCTTCGCGACATGCTTTACATCAATAGCTACTTCATCCAGGTTATTCAATACACCTTTCACGTCACTGTCTGTGACAGTATCTTGCCAATTAGTAGCTATAACACCAGGGGAAACCATGGATGCCTGTATGTTATACTTAACAGATACCTCTTTGCGCAAGCTTTCAGTTATTGCCTTCACAGCAAACTTTGTTGCGCTATAGACACCATGCCCCTCTCCTACTGCATGTCCTGCAATAGATCCAACATTTATGATTTGTCCTTTTCCTTGCTGTTTCATATGCGGCAGTACTGCTGCGATACCGTACAGAGTACCTTTCAGGTTTAAGTCAATCATTTTTTCCCACTCATCTACATGCGCATTGTCCCACATAGAAAACAACATGAGACCAGCGCAGTTGATTAGCGTGTCAACTCTATCGAATTTTTCAATAGCATAGTCGATTAAGGCTTGGACGTCTTCTTTATTGGTAGCGTCCGTTGCTTTGTATACAGCAATCCCGTTATTACTTGAAATACGATTTACAATCTGCTGAAGCTTATTTTCACTTCTTGCAGCCAATACAACCTTTGCACCATTTTCAGCAAGATAGCTTGCTGTTGCCTCACCTATTCCGCTTGATGCACCTGTAATGACAACAACCTTATCTTCAATATATGACATGACAAAAAAAACTCCTTTTTTGTACGTGATTCCTTATTTTCACAAACCCGTTTATCCGTGTAAATGAAATACCTTACCAATCACTTTCCATTCTCCATTAACTTTAAGCAACTGATGATAGTCTGTGTAGGACTCTCCGTAAGCATCGTTTTCTAGGCTAATACGAGCTGTGGCAATTGTGCCTTCTACATCTAAAATGTCGATTCTTGACTTGAGATCTGGCGCGGCGCCTGCTTCATCAACAAAATCCCATAAATTCTTAATGGTGCCTCCGAGAAAACCATTAGAATTATATCCATACATTGTCGCATCTTTGTGGAAAGCTGGCTGCATAACTTCTTTCTTTCCAGTCACAAGTCCTTCTACATACTTGCCGATCACCTCAACTATTTGGTTATAATCCTTGATTGGTGTTTTACTCATTTTCTATTCCTCCTTATGTTATAGATTGAAATGAATTAAAAACGGAAACCATCAGTATACTGTTTTGGTACAGATGTCTCTTTTCTCAATTGTTTAGCAGCTTCAAGAGTCCAGTAAGGATTTCTTAGCATACCTCGTCCAACAGCGATAAGATCTGCTTCTTCATTGCCGATGATCGCATTAGCTAATTTTGGATCATCGAGTCTTCCTACAGCGATTACTGGAACTTGTAACGCTTCTTTGATTCTTCTTGCAAGTGGAGCTTGGTAAGCTGCGTGTGTTCCTGGTCGTCCCCAAGCAGCAATCTGTCCTTCACCACCAGAGGAGATATCAAACATATCTACTCCTGCTTCTTGATAGGCTTTAGCGAATTCGATGCTTTCTTCTATGCCATATCCGCCCTCAACATATTCTTTTGCAGAGATACGCATTAGTAATGGCATTTCGGCAGGCATTTCTTCTTTAGCAGCCTGAATGATTTCTCGACCAAATTTAGTCAAGTCTTTACCATATTCATCATCTCTTTTGTTTGTAAGTGGAGAATGGAACTGATGAATCAAATAGCCATGCGCCCCATGGATTTCGATCGTATCAAAACCAGCTTTGATTGCACGTCTTACCGCTAAACGGAATTTTTCTACCATTCCTTTCACTTCTTCGGTTGAAAGCGCTCTTGGTGTTTTAGATTTCTCATCAAAAGGGATTGCGGAAGGTGCAACCGGTACATCTGCATCTTCAGCTTTACGCCCAGCATGCGCAATCTGGATCCCCACTTTAGCTCCATGCTTATGAATAGCTTCGACAATTTTTGCAAGTGCCGGGATTTGTTCATCGGACCACAAACCTAAGTCATAGTCGGAAATTCTTCCATCAGGTTCTACATCGGTCATTTCAATCATGATAAACCCAGTTCCACCAACTGCACGGCTTACGTAATGCAAATAATGCCAATCAGTTGCAACACCGTCTTTCTTGTCGACAGAGTACATACACATCGGAGACATGACAACGCGGTTCTTCAGCTCCAAATTCTTAATTTTAAAAGTACTAAATAGATCTTGCATGTTTAAACATCCTTTCTTCCTAAAATAAATGTATGTGTCATACATATAAAATAACATATGCATGCATCATGCATACAATTTATCTCTAAATCGTTAAAAAGTCAAATCAAAGAGCTTTTAAAATTTCAAGCCCTTTGACAGATAAAGCTGTTTATAGTTCATTTATTAGCTCTTTCACTATTGTATCCAAGTTATGCGTTTTTAAATGCTTTTGTAAGATCTCATGGAAAACCTGAAGACTTTTCTGAAGTTTATTTTCCCCCAGTTCCGTCAATCTGGTATAGGTGCCCCTGCGATCATCTGAACAAATATGTTTCTCTAAGGCACCACAACTGTTGGCCTCCATGTTCCCCACCAGTCTGGAAAGAGCACTTTGGCTTAAACCTATCTTTTCCTGCAACTGTTGCAGCCTAAGGCTTTTGTCCGGTGACTTAGAAAGATAATAAAGAACATAGAACTCTTTAATCGAAAGGCTGAATTCAGCCTGTAATATGCTTTCCAATTCCTTTTTTATTGTATTTTGTATAGTATCCAGCGATAACCACTGATCCATGAACTCATTTGTATTCATAACTTAACTTCCCACCAGTCGCTCAAGTATATTCTTTTTTAAGTATATGACAAGCAGACTTTTTACTCAAATCATTAATTGTATGTATGCAGCAAGCATATATTTTGATACATTTGTATTTACATGGGATATTGGAAACAAGAGAAGGAAAATCTAACTTTAAGTTCTTCTTGGGAAGTTATGCTAAATTTTTTATTTGAAATGAGGGATTAATTTGAGCAAAGTATTCATTATTGGAGCGAACGGGAAAGTTGGTAAAAATCTAGTTAATGTCTTGAACGAAAAAAAGGAACATGATGTAGCCGTCGGATTAAGGAAAGAAGAGCAATTTTCTTACTTTGAGGATAAAGGTGTTCAACCAATTCACCTAAATTTAGAAGACGATATAGAAACAATAACCGAAGCCATCAAAGAGTTTGATGTTGTTGTCTTCACAGCAGGATCTGGCGGACATACAGGTCCAGATAAAACACTTATGATCGATTTAGATGGAGCAGCAAAGGCTGTTGAGGCAGCTGAAAAAACTGCTGTAAAGCAATTCATTATGGTCAGCAGCATTGATTCAGACCGACGGGATTATTGGAAACCAGAGAGTATGAAACCTTACTTTATTGCGAAACATTATGCTGATAGAATTCTTAAAGAAAGTAATCTGAACTACACCATCTTACGACCAGGTGTTCTTTCTGACGAAAGAGGAACTGGAAAGATAACCACTGACCCTGCTGGTTCAGAAACCTCTCGTATATCCCGAGAAGATGTGGCACGCGTTATAGAAGCATCAATTGGAAACGAGAGAGCATACAGAAAAATCGTAACGCTTTTAGAAGGAGACACCCCCATAGAATCATTGTACAAATGATTTAAAATACTTGGGAAAAAGGGCCTTATGCTGGGCTCTCTTTTTCTGATGATATAAATAAATGATTATCTCAAATTCTTTTAATACTATACACTAATTCCAACCTTGGTTGGCTTAATATAAACTTTCAAGGGGATTTTGTTATGAAAACTACCTGTTCTTTAGAAACGCTATATTATCTTACAACTGAACAGAAATCACTTCTCTCGAGATGCTATCCATTGTGGGTGAATTGTCTAATAACAAGTAGGGATTTTGCTAACAAGCTAAAGGTAACAAAAGCTTGTTTTGAAGAAATCATCACGGTTTACGATTCTCTTGTATAGTTTACCAATTCTGATAATACGTAAGATAGGCTAAATTCTGAAAGTCCGTGAGACAGAAAAAGCAGAAATAAGGATATGCTTAAAACCATTTCAAACTTTCTAAGGAGGAAAAGTTATGGAGGACATTAACATTTACACAGTGCTGCTTGTCATTTGTTTTGGTTTTTTAGCTGCGTTTATTGATTCTGTTGTAGGAGGAGGCGGATTAATCGCATTACCTACATTGTTATTCTTAGGATTGACCCCAGCTCAGGCTGTTGCTACAAACAAATTAGCCGGAACAATAGGATCATTAACAAGTACATTTATGTTTTACCGTTCTGGAAAGATTGACTTTAAATCCATTTCCAAGTTATTCCCACTCGTTTTCATCGGTTCGATGGCCGGGGCATGGACAGTCCATTTAATGGACCCCGAATTGCTTAAACCTTTAATGCTGGTTATGCTGGCAGCTGTCGCAGTTTATACCATCCTTAAAAAGGATTGGGGAAGTATCTCAACCTATAAAAAACTATCTGTCCGCCATTTTATTATTTTTATCCTTTTAATTTTTGCAATCGGTTTTTACGATGGATTTCTCGGACCCGGAACAGGTTCATTTTTAATGTTTGCTTTCTTAATGATCGGATTTGATTTTTTAAAAGCTGCAGGCAATGCAAAGTTTTTGAATTTCGGCAGTAATATTGCTGGCTTGCTGATGTTTATGTACCTAGGGCAAGTCAACTATACATATGGTTTGCTAATGGGACTTGCACAAATTGCTGGCGCAGTTTGTGGCTCAAAGTTTGCAATTAGAAGAGGTAGTAGTTATGTGCGTACTTTATTCATTGTGGTAACCTGCTTGCTGTTAGTTAAAAACGTGTATGATTATATTCATTGAAAGTCTCTCGTTACTTAATAAAAGAGGCTTTCTCTTTCAAAAAGGCAACGCCCCCTTTTTTAATACAAGGTCTTCTAATTGCACTTATTTTGAAAAATACGCCATAGACCTTTCATTTGCCTACTGAATAATTTACGACAAAGCAAGCAACCTCTAAATCCTTTAATATGGTTGAAGTAAGGACCCTATTTCAATATTTCGTTCAAATAAAAGAGGAAGGGTTCTAATCCCCCTACCTCTTTATGCACCAACTCGGTCTGCTGCAATATTGAAACCACCATTTGAAGCATTGTCTGTATCTGCAAAGTGAGTAAATGCTAAGATGCTACTTAACACCATTACTGTCAATAGAATTCGGCTGATCTTCATTTATAATCTCTCCTTTCTTTCTTTTTCGTCTCGCCTCAATACTAATATGATAATACTCATTTGATAGCTCTAAATTCCCCCGATGGTGAAAATAATGCCCAATTTTGGTTGCGAAATTTTCAACGTCAGCAAACATTTTTCTGTCTGCAAGATAAGAAAATGCTTCATTAATTAAATGATATTCACCATTAGAAAAAAGTCCTTCCCAAATTTTAAACTTTGCTGTGTATTCCTTATCTTTGTTCTTATCAGCTACCTCTTTACCCTGCAAATAATATTCCTGGGCAACATTAAAATTATTTCTTTTCGCCTCAACATGAGCCATAGCAAATAAAGCTTTCGTTAAAAAACTGTGTTCAGATTTTTCAAAATTTTAATTGATAAGTCCAGATGATTAGCAGCCATATCGTAATCCTTTAATTCATAACAAATTCCAATATTCATGTGAGACATACCAATCAAATGATGAATTCTTATATCCTCTGCAATATCTAAAGCCTTTAAAAATTGCAGTAAAGTCATTTCAAACTCCAAAGAATCAATTAAATTACCTGCTACAATAAATTGACATCGTAATGTCTGGACAGCATTTTCATCATAATTTTTAAATATCTTTAGCGCGCGATTAGCATAGTTCATTGAGAAATAAGTCTGTTTCATATAATAATAAACGTACGACACTTTGAAGAAGAATTCTGCCCTTTCTATCTCATCCTCAACCTGATATAACTTAGTTTCAGCTATCCTATAAGCACTTATAGCACTTGTTAACTCTTTTCGTCTAAATTCGTACATACCCAAGAAAAAGAAATAATAATATTCAAGCATTCCTGTCAATTGCCCCTGCTCTTCTATTTCCTTTATTGTTTCATAAGCACTATTTAGATCATCTATTTCTTTTGATTCCATATAAGATAACATTATCTCATGCCTGAATTCTAACAACTGATAATATAACAAAGCGTCTTGGTTCTCTTCCATATTTACTAATTCAGCTTCTACTTCTTTTTTTATTCTCTCAGCTTTTTCAACTTGATCATTCTTTATCAAATTGTACCAAGCATTTAATTTTTTCGTAACTAGATCATACGGAATTTTAGTTTTATCTAAAAGTATCGGACGCAAGAAATATCCCCCACCCTTACATAAATTATGAGAATTTTTACATTAATTGTATTATGTCAGATTTAATTTAAGTATATAAAGATGAATTGCAAAAAGGTACATTATATTTACTCCTTTGCGGTTTTTTTGCGGCTATACTAATACTTTTGCGACTTCACGCTAAAACCCATTTAAAAAATAGGGGTGTTTACGGCTTGAAAACAAACATTGTATAATGAGAGACAATAATGAAATTGAGGTGAAAATATATGTTTTTAGCTCCACTATTTGAAAATGATGTTCCAGTAGCACTTCTCCGCCCTTAATGGAGTAAAGTGACTACTTCTCTCCGTTAGGGCAATTATTGACCTAATTTTAAATACGGAGGGAACAAAAAAATGAAAAATACCCTATTAGGTTCTATATATTTAGCTTTAGCCGCTAGTATCTGGGGTGGCATGTATGTTGTGGTTAAGGTTGTTGTCGCAGTTATTCCGCCTTTTGAATTGGTTTGGATTAGGTATGTAATCGCCATCCTTACACTTCTTATCGTTGGTTTAATAAAGAGACAATCTTGGAAAATTAATAAACGCCACCTTTTATTAATTGTCGTCATTGGATTAGTTGGCAACACAATTTCAATTGTTACGCAAGAATATGGAACGATGTTGTCTTCAGCACAAATGGGAGCAATTATTACGTCTTCCACACCAGCGTTTATGGTTATTTTTGCCCGACTATTACTCAAGGAGCCCCTTAATATAAAAAAAGGAGCTTCAATTATATTAGCCACAATAGGCGTATTATTTATTGTTGGAAACGGCCATATTGATACATCCAATCAAATTGGCGGTATTTCTCTACTTGTTGCAGCACTTACATGGGCACTGATGTCAGTGCTTATCAAACGTGTTCCAAGCAGTTATTCACCTATACTTGTTACAACATATTCAACTTTTGTTGCCATTGTGGCACTAACTCCTTTTATAAAACCTAGCACGATTTTTACGTCACAATTATTTGACGCTAAAATTCTAGGTGGTCTTTTGTATTTAGGAATTGTTTCAACAGCTTGTGCCTTTTTATTGTGGAACCGTGGACTACAACTATTAAATGCTTCAAGTGGGGGCCTCTTTTTCTTTTTTCAGCCTCTAGTTGGAACTTTACTTGGATGGCTTCTGCTGGGAGAACAAATAGGCGGGACATTTTGGATAGGCTCATTTTTAATTCTTAGCGGTGTGTTATTAGTTATTAAAGAGAAAGAAAAAGAAGTAAATTCATAACTAAAAGAAAAGCAAACTATTTCATATAGTTTGCTCAGGCTGTCGAGAAAATCTCGACAGCCTTTATTTTTTCTTAAAATATCCATTCTCATGTAATAAAATAAAAGAAAGACTTACAAGGACGGTGTCTTTCTCATGTTGCACACAAGAAATTCTTCTCA
>NZ_JAXCHF010000018.1:0-38514 GCF_037027485.1 Bacillus sp. 205(2023)
CTTCAACCGGATAACTCACTCTTGTCCCCATAGAAAAAACACCTCCAAGTCTAATTTCGGCTAACAATCATCCGTTTTCAAACTTGAAGGTGTTTTTTATTTGTCTCATCTTATGGGGTCAGTCCCGCTAATAACATATAGGTGTTTTTTTGCATAAATCAATCAAAGTCCAACTCAGAATTTTAACATTTGTATTAAAATTAGGAACTCCGAGCATCAGCAATAATTCAAAAAATAATTAGAGTTTACATTAGCTTTTCGCTTTCAGCTTATTCAAATAATCAATCGCATCCTGCATCGTATCAACAGGCACGATCTTCATGTCCGAATCAATGTCTTTCGCTGTTTTTACTGCGTTTTTGTAATCAGAATTGCTGGCGCCGTTTTGATTCGGAGCGAAGAAAATGTCTTTGCCGGCTTTGTCTGCGGCAACAACTTTTTGGTCAATGCCGCCGATCGGGCCGACTTTCCCGTCAACATCAATCGTTCCGGTGCCTGCAATGTCGTAGCCTTTTGTTTCATCTGTTTTTGTCAGCTGATTATAGATTTCAAGCGACATCATTAATCCCGCTGACGGGCCGCCGATATTTTCGATTTCGAAATCAATATCAGGCTTTACCTTGACGTTTCTGTCCGTATACAGCGAAACCCCGATTCCGGCACGGCCAGGCTCATCAGGAAATTGTTTTAACGCAAGGGTGACCGTCTTATCTTTTTCTTCTCTTTCGATTTTTAACTTTACTTTATCCCCGGCTTTTTTGCTGCTGATATAATCGATCAGCTTTTCAGCAGACTGATAGTTTTTTCCGTCCGCACTGATGATTTTATCGCCGACTTCTATTTTCCCTTTCGCCGGCATGTTTTCGACAACTGAGCTTGCGTAGATGCCGTTAAAGGAATAGCTTACTTTTTTTCCTGCCTTTTGATATGCGGCGATGACGGCATTTTCCTGTGAGCTTTTCATCATTTGCAGCTGCCGTTTCATATATTCCTTATCTGATTCGCCTTCTTCCTTGATGCTTTCATCAGGAACAATTTCATAATAGGGGTGCATCTTAGCCCATGCGTATGTAAATGGATTAGCCGGTCCCACTTTGACAGTCATTAAGGACAGACTCCCTGTTTCCGAGTAGCCCCCCTCCACTTTTATCAGTGAGCCGAGCTCTGTCGCTTCTCCCGGTTTTGTAATATAGTATGGCAGTTTTATAAAAGATGCAACGGCAATCAGTATGAGGATGACAAGCATCCAGCTGAAATGTTTTTTACGTAGCAAGTTATTAGCCCTCCCAATTCTCTATTTCTTTTTTTATCTGGCTGATCCTTCGGTTTGTTGCCTCCTCGCCTGCCGATATCATTTCATCAATATTGGCAAACGAGCTGGAGCTGTATGTTTCAAGAGAAGGGCGAATCATGATATCAGCGGCAATCGTTTGATGTCGTACCAATTCATTTTGCAGTATATCCATACTTTGCATGATTACATCAAAAATATGCGCCGCCTTTTCGGTTTTCCGAACCCTGGAGACATCTGAAGCGATGATAATGTCAGCCCCCATATCTTTTACAACAGAAACCGGAATACGGTCGACCACCGCGCCGTCTACGAGAAGCCGTCCTTCCAGCTTCTGCGGAATAAAAATGCCTGGTATGCTGATGCTTGCCCGAACCGCATCTGACACTGATCCTTTGCGGAAAACAATCTTTTCTCCTGTCTGCAGATCACATGCGACAATTCCAAGAGGGATTTTGAGTTCCTCAATCGGTTTGCCGAATGTATAAGCATGCACGAGCTGCCTGACACGGTCACCTCTCAAAAAACCGAGTTTCGGTACCGTATAATCAGCATAGAGCCGCCGTTTGAAAGCCTTGGCGACTTTTTTCATCGTTTCCACGTCATGCCCCGCGGCATAGAAGCTGCCGACCAAAGCGCCCATACTGCTCCCCGCAATCATATCCACATCAATTTGGTGCTTATGTAAACTGGAAAGCACGCCGAGATGAGCAAGTCCTCTGGCGCCTCCCGATCCTAACGCTAACCCGATTTTAGGTTTGGCCAACATGTTAACCTCCTGCCCGAATTCCCTGTATACGGAATTCTATGGTCTAAACTGAACCCCTATGCTCGTATATTAGTACAAAGGGTCAAGAGGACAGGTACTGCTTGGCCGTTTCGAGTCATACCATATTTTATCATGATATACATGTCATTGTGCATTTTTAGCGTCGGGGAGGTAAGAATGAACTTGTCGAAGATTCATACACTTTTGATTGCTGCGTTTTTTATTTTTTTAACAGCGACTGTCATCTCACATCCGCAGGCCTCATTCGAAGCCTCTAAAACCGGGCTGTCCATGTGGTGGGAGGTCGTATTTCCGTCTTTGCTGCCGTTTTTCATACTGTCTGAGCTATTAATTGGCTTTGGTATTGTAAGGTTTGTCGGTGTTCTGCTCGAGCCTTTTATGCGCCCTATTTTCCGCGTGCCGGGTGTCGGCGGCTTCGTTCTGGCCATGGGTATGGCATCAGGAAACCCCGCGGGCGCAAAACTGACGGCAAGGCTGCGGCAGGAAAAACAGATTTCAAGAGTAGAAGCGGAACGGCTTGCTTCCTTCACCAATTCATCCAACCCGCTCTTTATTTTTGGAGCTGTCGCCGTCGGTTTTTTTCAGAATGCGTCATTAGGTATTTTATTAGCATCTGCACACTATTTGGGCAATTTGGCTGTCGGTTTAACGATGCGCTCCTACGGGCGTAAAGAAGAGCGCCAGCTCATGAGAAACAAAACCATATCTTTGCCTTCTATCAAAGATGCTTTACATGCGCTTCACACCGCAAGGCTTGCGGAAAAACGGCCTTTAGGAAAAATTTTGGGCGACGCTGTAACCTCATCCGTTCAAACGCTTCTAATGGTAGGCGGCTTTATTATTTTGTTTTCTGTCTTTAATCGTTTGTTATCCGTCGTACAGCTGACCGATATTCTCTCTATTGTTACAAAAGGCGCACTGACCTTGTTTCAGCTTCCAGCTCAATTGGACATTCCTCTATTATCAGGAATGTTTGAAATCACATTAGGAAGCAAGCTTGTCAGCGAGACAGATGTCTCCCTTTTGCAAAAAGCTGTTGTTGTCAGCTTTATCCTCGGATTCAGCGGCTTTTCCGTTCAGGCTCAGGTGGCAGGCATTTTATCAGAGACGGACATCAGATTTAAACCATTCTTTATCGCGCGTGTGCTGCAAGGCATTTATGCCGCCGTTTTTGTCATTCTGTTATGGAAACCTCTTTACACCGCGTGGAATGACCATGATCAGTACGTTTTTAAATCTCTTGATACAGGTGAGCTGCCGACAGCTCTTATCAGCGGATGGAATCTGCTTGTGCAGATTGGCCCTGCTGTCACGTTATGTGCACTGTTTACGTACATTTTCATTTTTTCTTACAGACTGACAAACGGTACAAAAAAAGGATGAGCTTAAAAACACTCATCCTTGCCTGAATTTTTCCTGAAGCGCCTTCTCGACTTCCGGCGGTACAAATTCTGACACCGCGCCTTTATACTTTGCCACTTCTTTTACTATGCTTGAGCTTAAGAAAGAATATTGGTTATTTGTCATCATAAAAAAGGTTTCAATTGATTCATCAAGCACACGGTTTACGGATGTTCCCTGCATCTCGTACTCAAAATCAGACACCGCTCTCAAGCCTCTTAAAATGGCTTTTGCATTTTTTCTTTTTGCATAATCAATTAACAGCCCTTGTGACGTTTCAACTGTTATGTTCGGAATGTCTTTTGTCACTTCTCTCAAAAGCTCACAGCGTTCTTCTACACTGAATAGCGGCTTTTTTGAAGAATTGTTCAGCACACACACATACACTTGATCAAATATATTGGCCCCGCGTTTAATGATATCCAGATGCCCGTAGGTCACCGGATCAAAACTGCCGGGACAGACAGCTATACTCGTCACATCACAACCCCCTCTTTTTATAGATCGCCACCCCTGTCAGGCCGTAGGTTTCTTTTCTTGTTATCACTAGATCACCTACTGCTTCGGGAAGCTCGACGTCTTTGTCATGCTCTGCGACGATAAAGCCGCCATCCTCCAGCATTTGTTGTTCGTCTATCACACTTAAGAGCGCCTTCAGTTTTTGTTCCTTATACGGAGGATCAAGAAAAATCCCGTGAAAGCCCGCTTCTCTTTTCGCAGCTGCGTGCAAAGCACGTTCCGCATCATTACGGTACACATCTGCATATGCTGTAAGCTCTAATGTTTTCAAGTTCGATTTCACCGTTTGAATCGCTTTAAAATCACGGTCAACAAATACACAATGCTCAAACCCTCGTGAAAGCGCTTCAATACCAAGACCTCCGCTTCCTGCGAATAAGTCAAGCCCCCTGCCCCCATCAAAATAAGGGCCAATCATATTGAAAATGGATTCCTTCACTTTATCGGTTGTCGGTCTCGTTGATGTTCCCGGCACTGCCTTTAGTGAACGGCCTTTTTTTGATCCAGAAATTACTCTCATGTTCCACACCACTTTTTCTAAAAGCTATTTTGTTTCCTTGTTCGGCCGGACGCCGTTATGTATAAGAAAAAAACCAATCCTATCTTATCATAAAGCATTCTTTCAAACAATGAGCGCTAATCTTCATATACAAGTGTATAAGCGGAATGATCATTGTCCATACTATAAGCAACAGCATCCAGAGGATGTTGTTGCCAACCGCGGAGAAGACTTACGTTTCCCCATAAGTTCTTCCTCCGGTTTCTCCTCTCCCTTTGCCTTCTCCTTAACTTGTTAAGGAATAGAAGGACCCCGCAGAAACCTGCGGGGATTTTTTTATACAGCTATATTCCGATTTTATAATCATATTCTTTTGCTTTATCAAGCTTTGACTCAAATTCCAATTTTAAAAACGGTTTATATGAAGGCTCAACTTTCTTAACAAAAGAATAAGATGAGATCTTGTCCATTGTTTTTTCAATTTGGCCCATATCACAATACAGCACGACATATTTTAAGCGTTTTGACACATAATGCACATTTCCGAACTTTCTTAGCATTTTGCTTTGCTTTAAAGAATGAAGATACACAATCATGCCCTGGCGTCTATTCTCCAATACATTCACCTGCCTGATTTCTCTTATATGTAAAAGACGAGACGGCCAGTCTCGTCATGACACTTTGCATCCGCAGCCGCCGCCTGATCCGCAGCCGCCTCCGCATGAAGACAAACCGTCAAAATAAGGATTCCCAGTCGGAACTTTAATATGCTCTGATACAGCTGTCCCAATTTCAACGCTGATTTCATCAAGAATAGACTGCAGTTCCGTCTCTGCTTTTTTGAAGTCGGCCACCTTATCGTTCAGGTCGAGCTCCCGTTTGATCTCCCTCATTTTTCGGGATATTTCTCTATAGTCAGGATGATATTTGCCAAAACGCTGCACATCCTCATATTGCTCTTTTATTTTGATAAAAGAACGAATAATCCGCCCTGCCTCTTCATCTTCCTGGAGACGCTTGTAACAATTGCGGTAGTTCTCAGCCGTCTCCGACTGCAGAATCATCTCGGCAAGCTGCTGAGCTTCACTTTGAAGCCGCACGGATTCCATCGTCGCATACATAGCACGCACCTCCAGTTGTTAGTTTACCATGAAACCAGCCAATTGGAAAATGCTTAGCCGCACTTAAAAATGGAGTTGTAAAAGCCTCCCTAGTTTACACAATGAAAAAGACCCATTTTCGGGTCTTTTAATCTTTTGTCCGCATCGCTTGGAACATTTGCATCATCATTTGCGCCATTTGAATCCCGTTCGTAAATTGATTCACCCGATGCGGAATGGTTTTTTCGTAAAAATTCATCATCTCAAGCTGAAATGAAGCCAGGTCATCCGGCTTTCTCGCAAGCCTCCGGTACCATATCGGCTGTTCTCTTAAGAATCGTTTTCGTTCTTTATCTGCTAAAATAAATTCCTGAACGTCTTTGCGCATATAAGCTCTCCTTTATTAATCCTTCCGAAAAGAAAAAGGATGCTGTCCGGGTCCTGGCTGAGATTGCTTCTGTCCGCTTCCGGAAAATGTGTTGAGAAGGCTTTGCAACGATGAGATCGATTGGCTCATTTTATTGATCTGTTCATTCATTTGATTGACATCCATCTTTTTCACAGCTGTAACCATTTTAGAAACAAAATCATTTTTTTCTGATGTTTCGGGTACCGCTTCTGCGGCTTCCTCCGGTTCTCTGTACGGGTCCCAAATTGGGTCTTTCTCTCCGAAAAGGACCCAATTTTCGTACACGTCCTGCCAGCTTCTTTGTTCTTTGCGCACTTCTTTGATCAGCTTGGGATGTTTTTTAACGAATTGTTTAAAGTCATTAATTGAATGATTGGCATGTTGATTCGCCACAATCCTCACCCCCTCCGAAAAATATACCTACTACAATGTATCGGTTTGTAAGCCATTGTGTTCGCCTAATATTCATCGAAAAATCATTTTCTCGTAAAACAAGAAGCGCAGATTAACAGAAGCTTCCTCCCCCGATAAAGCTGGGGCTTTAATTGTTCCTGAAATCAAGATTCCTGCCTTTGCAAATGTTTGGGATGCCGCATTCCAAAGCCCGTCAGAACAAGATCCTTAATCGACACCGGCCGGTCTTAAAGTCTCCTCATCAAAAAAGAGCCGGGCAGCAACACGTTGATCCAGCTTCAGCTCCTTAAAAGTTCATTTTTTTGGTAAGGTCACTCACAGGTCCATTGAGAAAGCTTCGTCTGCTGCAATCGCCTTGTTCTAAAGCCTTTGCAGAAACAATAAAAAGCCGCAGAACCTGTTGTCCGCGGCTGATTTCAGCGTTTAATAAAGTTTTGAGTGTAATACTTCCGGTCTACACCGACGCCAAGGTGCGTGTAGTCTGAATGTAGAAGCGCTTTTCGATGGCCTTCACTATTCAGCCAGCCTTCTACAGCAGCCGGACCGTCCACATAATTGTACGCGATATTTTCTCCCGCTTGCTCAAAGTCGACATCCCCTTTTTCTAAGCGGTCCTTCAGCGTGCCGTATTTCTTTGATACATGGGAGAAATAGTTGTTTTCTTTCATGTCCTCACTGTGGCCAAAAGCCACTTCGGCCGTCGGCTGATCCCACTCAAGCTTAGCTAACCCATGTTTGACACGAATAACATTGGTCAAATCGAGTATTTGCTTTTCACTCGTTGATTGGATCTCTTTCCACTTATCTTCCGTAACGGTTTGCGGTTCTACTAACTCACCGCGGTACACTACCTCATAAGGTCTTTGCTTGACAAAGGTTTGCGCATCAAACGCCCTGATGCTGGATAGCTTTCCTTCAAATTTGTCCATATACAGCTGGACGTACATCTTCCCCACTTTTACAGTCGGTCTGGTGTTGATGTCCTCTTCCGAAAACTCAAACCGATAGGAATTTCCTTTATACTCTACATTTACAAACGGAGCCACCTGGGTTGTCTTAAATACTTCTCCCGTTGACTCACCGATTTTGAAGGGCTTTGCGTTAATATCATTTCCCGACGCAAATAATGTGACCACTTTATTGTGCAGCATCCCGATTTGCACATACTGGTCTTTTCCCTGATTGTAAACCCACCATTCGTAATCATAAGCCGAGGGGTCAATACGTTCCGGTTCCCCAAGTTTTTTCTTTACATCGTCGGCGGATTTGCCCATAAAGGACAATAATCCTGAAGTAGGCATATGTATTCGTTTGCCGCTTGCCGCTTCCTCGTTAGAGACTTGAGGTTCGCTGTCATTTGATTTTTTTTCAGGAACAGCCCCATATTGAATAAACAGAACATAAGTTCCGCAAATAATCAAGAGGATAACCATGGCTCTTAATATATTTTTCAATCTATCACCCCCGTGATGTGAATTGCATGTCTTGCCTTATTTTTCATTACAATACAGCCTATTTAACATGTCAAAGATTTATGTGTTAATGCAAAAAGCCTTGCTCTCTGTTTTCGTCCTCTGAAATATCTGATAAAGCACTGCCGGCACGTTCATTTGTTTGTTCAGATAAGGATAGATCGCCAAGCGTGACAATACCAGTCAGCTTGTTGTTTTTGGTTACAGGTATGCGTCTGAGCTGATGGGATGCCATTAAATGAAGAACCTCATCAACTGGCGCGTCCTCTTCCACACTGACAGGTTTTTCAGTCATAGCGTCAGTGATTTTTTGTGAGTTCGGCCTTTTTGAGGCGATGCCTCTTAACACCAGATCACGATCGGTTACGATGCCGACCAGTGTTTCTCCATCCTCATCAACTACCGGAATGGCTCCTACATCCGCGTCTTTCATCTTTACCGCAGCTTCATATACATTATCTAATACCGTGCAATATTGCAAGTCAGCTGTCATCAGATCTTTTATTTTTGTCATCCGTAAAACCTCCTTTTATCTAGTGATATTTTCGTCAAATTTTCATTTTTGCATACTTTCAAAAGAAGAAGATTCATTGAAAGTTTATCGCTTTCATACTATGATTGTCAGGAAAGGTAATTTTTATAAGGAGGGGTCAGTGTTGAAGTTTACTGATAGCGGACTTGAAGGGGTAAAGGCTGAGCTCAGTCTCTTGGACGATTTGATGGAAAGCAAGGGACTCATCAGAGCCGGTCAATGGGATTATGAAAGAGTGACCTATGACAGAAAGTTTTCGACGATTGAGGGAACGTTTTACCTGCGGGTTCAAGGCATTGCGACAGAGGGCGATGTCGGAAGCGGCCGCGCCGTTATTCAATTAATGCCCCCTCTATTAGGAAAACACTATTACCCGCACGGAGTGGAATACGGAGAAACAGAAGAATTCCCAGTGCAGGTTGTGACCAAAAGCAAGGCACTTATCCAGGACATCTCCGACATGCTGAAAACAGTTCAAATGTAATAAAAAAGGTACAGCCGATTGCCGCTGTACCTTTTATGATATCGTCTGCTGAATATAAGGCGGCTCCTCCTGTCCATCCTTTTCCCTTTCCTTCTTCACCCATTGGAAAAAGACAATAGCCAAAAAAGCGCCGTACACAATTTCCTGAATGATTTTCATCATAACTGCCCCAAGCTGCTGATCCTCTAACAAAGGAAGTGTGTTAAACATTTCCGGTCCTGTTAACGGAACCTGTCCCAGCATATCCGCAGGAACACAAAGCTTCATGGCTTCCGCCCAGGCAGACGGATCGGTATAAGTGGCATATAACGGCGTGCCGCTAAACATGATCAGTGCACAAGCAGGCGTGAGCAGCATACCGTCCGCCATAATATAGCCCAGCTTCATCAAACCGCTGAGCTGCGGGAGCCGTGCCACCTTGTGTACGAGCGGCCACCACATAAAAAACGCTAACACGAAGATGAGCCAAGTCATTAACGCATGGTAAAGCGTATCCGTTTTGACAGTATCAAATATTAGCGGCACATGATATAGAGAAAAAATGCCGTTAAATAAAAGCAATGCAATTAAAGGTGTAGAGAAAAATGTAAAAAACGGTTTAATGGCAGGCCGAAAAATCATTTTTTCCCAGGCCCATGCGGGAATCCCTGCGATTAATAAAGGCGGAACCACTAAATACAAAACAGCCATCTGCACCATATGGGCGCTGAACATAATATGTCCGAGCAGATCAACCGGGCTTCCTTCAGCTGCATATAAAAACAGCATCGCCGACAGAAAACAGGCCATTTCTTTACCCGTGATACGGTTAGGCTTTGAAGTCAACCGTCTGTAAAAAAAGATGTAAAGCACCGTGATGCCTAAAAGGATACAAAAAAGATAAGGGCTCCACATGGCGCGAAACCCAAACACGTCTAACTGATTCATGTCTTCACCTCCGGCGGCTGCTCAAATTACCACCATATAATTGTAACAAACGCAAGCACCGTAATGAACGCGACAAACATGCCTGAATACAGAAACAATGCCGGCGCTTCATGCCCTTTCTGATTCATATGCATGAAGTAATACAGCTGAAATATCACTTGAACAGCCGCAAGCAGTATAATGAAAGGAATCGTAAACCAGCTGCCGATGCCGTCTGTTGCCACAGTCAGAAATGCAACGAGCGTAAGACCGATCATCAGGCCAAAAGACATGACTTGATATTTCATCTCCTGAGCATGCTTCTTTTTCTTATATTCAAGGTCGCTGCTGATATGTCCTCTGCTTTTTTTATCGACCATGTTTATCCCACCATCCCCATTAAATATACAACGGTAAAGATAAAGACCCACACGACATCAATAAAATGCCAGTAAAGACTGGCCACGTAGAACTTAGGTGCTGTATATAAACTTAAGCCCCTTTTTGCATTGCGGATCATCAGCGTACTGATCCACAAAAGGCCAAACGCCACGTGTGCACCATGTGTGCCGACAAGCGTATAAAACGATGAGCCAAGCGCCGAGCTTGTGATGGTAAAGCCAAACTCATGTGTGTAATGCTTAAATTCATAAATTTCCAAGCCTAAAAATCCCGCACCCAATAACAAGGTAATTCCCAGCCAGAGCTGCATTTTGCCAAATGAAAAGTTTTTCATATGGTACATCGCATACACACTCGTTAAACTGCTCGTTAATAAGAGCATTGTGGCGATAAAAACGAGTGTGACATCAAACATTTCTGTCGTAGGCGGGTCACCGGCGTTTGAATTCCGTAGTGCAAGAAAAGTGGCGAAGAGAGACGCGAACAAAACAGTCTCTCCCCCGAGAAAAAGCCAAAAGCCTAAAAATTTATTTTTCCCTTCCAGTGTTGCTTTTTCGGGAGAAGCTGGAAAGGTCTCTGCGGTGAATTTTTCTTCAATTTGCATTACGCCTTCACCCCTTTATCATCGTTCGGCAGTTCCTCTTTGTGAATATGATAGCCGTGATCATCAATCAATGAACGGAGCAGCATTGTAAAAAATGTGATGCCAAGTCCGATAAAGATCACCGGCAGGCCCCAAGCGTGCTCGGTTCTATACAAGAGACCAAAGGCAGCGACAAAGAGACCGAAGGAAATGATCAGCGGCAGAATTGAACCGTTTGGCATATGGATATCATCAACCGGTTCAGCCGGCGTCATAGATTTGTGTCCCGCCTGCTTCTCGATCCACAGCGGGTCAAGCCCTCTGACAAATGGAAGCTGTTTAAAATTATATTCAGGCGGCGGTGACGAAACAGCCCATTCAAGCGTACGTCCGTCATGCCATGGATCATCTCCGACATATTCGCCCTTCACCGAAGTCCATATGACATTGACAAGCAGGAGGATAACTGCTGCTGCCATAAAAAACGCCCCGATTGTACTGATCAAGTTGCCGGTTTCAAGGCCCTGGCCTGGCAAGAAGGTATACACACGGCGCGGCATTCCCATTAAACCGACAAAGTGCTGGATGAAAAAAGTAAGATGGAAACCGATAAAAAACAAAACAAATGAAATTTTCCCCATTGTTTCATGCAGAATTTTACCGAACATTTTCGGCCACCAGAAATGAACACCGGCTAATAGCCCGAATACGACTCCGCCTATAATGACATAGTGAAAGTGCGCCACAACAAAATACGTATCATGGAACTGGTAATCTGCAGCTGCCGCAGCCAGCATGACACCTGTCACACCACCAAGCACAAAGGACGGGATAAATGAGACGGCATACAGCATGGCCGTCGTGTACTTCACATTTCCTCCCCAAATCGTCAGCAGCCAGTTAAATATCTTAATCCCGGTCGGAATCGCGATTGCCATTGTAGCAACTGCAAAGATTGCGTTCGCAATCGGTCCGAGACCTGTCGTAAACATGTGGTGCACCCAAACCATAAAGCCAAGAAAACCGATAAGCACGATCGCAAAAACCATTGAAGAATATCCAAACAATCGCTTTCTGGAAAACACAGGGATGACCTCTGAGAAAATACCGAAAGCAGGCAAAATTAGAATATAAACTTCCGGATGTCCGAATATCCAAAATAAATGTTCCCAAATAATCGTGTTACCGCCAAGCTCTGGATTAAAGAAATTTGTGCCGAACAGCCGATCCAGCATCATAAGAGCCAAGCCAACCGTAAGCGGCGGAAACGCAAACAAAATTAATGCCGACGCCACAAATGTCGTCCATGTAAACAAAGGCAGCCTCATGTACGTCATGCCGGGAGCCCTCATGTTAATAATCGTGGCCAAAAAGTTAATCCCGGCTATCAGCGTCCCCAGTCCGGATATTTGCAGTCCAAGGACGAAAAAGTCTATGCCGTGCCCTTTTGAATGAAGCGAAAGCGAGGCATATGACGTCCAGCCCGCATCTGGCGCTCCTCCCAAAAACCAGCTTAAGTTTAAGAAAATGCCCCCGAAAAAGAAGAGCCAAAAACCAAGCGAATTTAAAAATGGAAACGAAACATCCCGTGCTCCGATCTGCAATGGAACAACCGCATTCATCAAAGCAAATAAAAGCGGCATCGCAGCCAAAAAGATCATTGTCGTTCCATGCATCGTCATCACTTCATTGTACGCTTGAGCACTGAGAAAAGCATTTTCCGGCTTTGCAAGCTGGATTCTGATAAACATCGCTTCAATTCCCCCGACAAGAAAGAAGAATCCCCCTGCGATTAAATAAAGTATCGCGATTTTTTTATGGTCCACCGTCGTCAAATAATCCCAAAGCATAGATCCGCGCGTCCGTTTTTCTGTAAGCGCATTCAACATATGTGACCTCCCCCAATATCTCCCTTTCTTCCCTACTTGCTTTCTGCTTTCAAGCCTTTTAAGTATTCATAAAGCGCGTCCATTTCACTGTCTGAAAGCTTCGGATATGTTCCTGTCATTTTGTTCCCTGGCTTTATGCTCTCAGGGTCTTTCAGCCAGGCTTTCACATTTTCTTTATTCGCATCCTTCACCCCTGCCACTTTTGTCCTTTCACCGAAAGTAGCAAGGTTTGGCGCCGTTCTTGCTGCCTCTGCACGCTTATCATTTGGCTCCACCGCATGGCAGCTCAGGCAGTTCTTCTCTTTGAACAGCTCTTCCCCCTGCTTAGCCAAATCACTTTCTGCTGCCGTCTTATAGTTTTTCATATCTTTTGTCCATGACTGGAATTCTTTCGCAGAAAGCGCCTTTACTTTAAAATCCATGAGTGCGTGTGAAGGTCCGCAAAGCTCAGCGCACTTTCCAAAGAACGTATCTCCCGCCTCTTTGCTGCGTTTTGAATCGAAGGTTAAGAAGAACGTATTTTCGTTATCAGTATTGGTATCAATTTTTCCTCCTGCTGAAGGAATCCAGAAAGAATGTTTTACATCAGAGGCTTTTAAACTGAAATAAACCCGCTGGTCTGTCGGTACGATCAGCTCCTGACTTGTGATAATGCCGTAATCAGGATACTCGAACTCCCACCAATACAAATTTGCTCTGACATTGACAACGAGAGCATCCTCGGCTTTGCGGTTTTTCTTATCCATAGGTGATGTATCTGCGAGTTCAAGCGTATATAATACGACAGGGATAACAAGAATGATGAGCAGTAAAATAGGGATCACTGTCCATGTGATTTCTAAAAATTTATTCCCTTCCACCTGTTTTGGTATCGTGTTCTCCCCAACCCGCGACCTTCTGAATCTCACAATCACATAAAAGAAGATAACAGATACGACTGCTACGACAACAACCATAATCAATGTACTGAGCACTGTCAGGTCATACTGTTTATCAGCCACCTCGCCAGCAGGCTTGAGCGTGGATAAAAAAGGTTTTCCACATCCGCTTAACAGAAGCGGCACTAAGGCTAATAATGAGATAAGACGCCAATGCTTTACCATTTCACCCAACCCCTTTTCTGGTCAATACAACGGCGGAGAATAGATTGATTATTAACGCAATCCAGCCCGCCTCCCAATAAAGCACTTACATTTCCTCTTCTCTTAAATTATGAGTTTTTTTACTCAAAATGCCATCTATGTATAAAAGTAAAGCCGCCTGATTAAACAAAAGGTCAAGGCGGCATTTACTAGTTGTCATCGTTTATTTTGAAGCGATAAAACAAGCAATGTATCTATTTTTTAGAAAAGCGTAAAGACAACCATTGCAACGAAATAGATTGTCATGTAATTCAGTGAGTAAACGAACATCAGTGTCGCCCACTTCATGATATTTTTTGAACGGAAGCCCATCAAGCCAAGAATCAGCCAGCCGATATTTAACAGCAATCCGAGAATCACAATCGGAAGACCGAGGCTTCCTAAAAAGAATGGAAGCGGCATCAGGCACGCAACCCATACAATAATTTGTCTTTTCGTTACTTCAAATCCGTATACAACAGGAAGCATTGGGATATTCGCGGCTCTGTAGTCCTCAGTTTTCTTAATGGCAAGCGATAAGAAGTGAGGAATCTGCCAAATGAATAAAATCATAAATAATACCCATGCCACGACGCCGATATTTCCTTCTACTGCCGTCCATCCAATCAGAGGCGGCACCGCTCCGGAAACACTTCCTACTACTGTGTTAATCGTATAGCGGCGTTTCGTCCACATTGTGTACAGGACAACATAAGTAAATACTCCGATAAAACCAATAACAGCAGCCATCACAGTGGTCATGAGCAGCATGATCAATCCTAAAGCAACAAGCAAAATTCCAGACCATAATGCCTGATTCGGCTGAATTTTACCCGTAACCGTCGGTCTTACTTTTGTACGCTCCATGATATGGTCAATGTCCCGGTCATACCAGTTATTGATCGCACAGGACCCCGCAATAATCAAAGATGATCCAAATAAAGTAAGAAGAACGGTGTTTATATTGCCTAAAAAGCTTAAACCGGAAATATGAAAAGCAAGCCACATTCCAGTAAAAGTTGTGATGAGATTAGAATTTACGATCCCTATTTTAATGAGGGACAGAAAATCTTTCCATGCCGTTGTTTCTTCAATTTGTCCGTCTATAGCTGTATCATTTAAGATTCTGGAGTTAGCCATAACGTAAACCTCCCTTACAAACCTAACGCAGGTTTATAATAACCTGCAACTCTATCATACAAGATAACAACTTGTAAAAAAACATCCTATTAAATATTAAACGAGAAACAGGAATTTATTTGTGAACTTTTTATGAATTTTACCAAAGATGAAGGCAAACGCCAATTCGATAATGCGTTTACCTTATTTCTATCAGACCCGGCATGAATAATCAAGTATACATTTCCAGAAGTCGTGATTCTATTATATTTTTGTGAACAAAGGGCTCTAAGAATTGCCACAAAACACATATTCGCTTACACTTGGTACGTATAAAAAATTGCAGCAGTTTGTTAAGAAGGTGAATATTGTATGAATAAAGCATTAAAAGCTCTCGGTGTTTTGACAACATTTGTGATGCTTATTGTTTTAATCGGGGGAGCCCTCGTTACTAAAACAGGTTCAGGCCAAGGATGCGGCAGACAGTGGCCGCTGTGCCACGGGCGTTTCTTCCCTGAACTGAATCCCGCTTCTATTATTGAATGGAGCCACAGATTCGCAAGCGGCATCTCAATTATTCTTGTATTAAGCCTTGCCTTTTGGTCATGGAGAAAAATCACACCTGTTTTCCGTGAAACAACGTTTCTCGCCATCATGTCCATTATCTTTTTGTTTCTTCAGGCACTGCTTGGCGCGTTGGCTGTCGTGTTCGGTTCAAACGCGCTTATTATGGCGCTACATTTTGGGATTTCACTCATTTCTTTTGCGTCTGTTTTAATATTAACTTTGCTTATATTTGAAGCTGATAAATCAGCCAGAAAACTGGTCAAACCGCTTCAAATCGGCAAGAAAATGCAATTTCACATGATAGGTATTTTGATATATTCCTATATCGTTGTGTATACTGGCGCATACGTAAGACATACAGAATCCAGTCTGGCGTGTCCTGATGTGCCGCTGTGCAGCCCGCTGAACAATGGACTTCCGACCCAATTCCACGAATGGGTGCAAATGGGGCACAGAACTGCAGCCTTGCTCCTGTTTGTATGGATTATCGTTGCCGCTGTTCATGCGATTACTTCCTATAAAGAACAAAAGCAAATCTTTTGGGGCTGGATTTCGTGTCTTATTTTTATCACGTTACAGGCACTATCCGGCATTATGATCGTGTATTCTGAACTGGCGCTGGGCTTTGCGCTTGCGCACTCATTTTTTATTGCCTGCCTGTTTGGGGTTTTATGCTACTTCTTATTATTGATTGCACGCTTTCGTTACGAATCAAGACGGGCATAAGGCATAAGACACAAGACCAAAGCTTTTATACGCTTTGGTCTTTTTTATCATTCCATTTCGGCAGCTTCATATAATTCAACTTTCGGTTTGCATACTGAACTTGATGATTTATATAAGGTTTGGATAATCTCGGGCGATGATGTATTCTAAACGCGCTGCTCAATCGATGTTAGGGACAGGATTTTAATTAAAATAACTTTCCCCCAAGAAGTCATTTCATTCTCACCAGAAAAGAAGCCGTAATTATACGAAGCTTATTAAGCATCCCTCCTTGATCAGCATTTCTCATTCCTGCACCCGCGAGCAGACAACCAATGCGCCCTTCACACACATTTGAAACAGCCCCCGCTCGTTGCAGCAGCTGCACGTTCATATCTCGTTTTTCACTAAAAAAGAGTGTATATCAAATGATATACACTCTTTTTTGATTATGCTTTTTCAATTTCGAGAAGCAGATCTCCCGTTTGGATCGGCTCTCCATTTTTCACATGAATCTGTTTGATTGTTCCTGAGAATGGCGCCTGAACCGTTGTTTCCATTTTCATGGCTTCGTTGATCATCAAATGATCACCTTTATCAACTTTGGCACCCGCTTCTGTCAGTACCTTGATGACAGTTCCAGGCATAGAAGCCGCAATATGACTAGGATTTGTACGGTCTGCTTTTAATCTTTCCTGAACAGAAGACTTAATGCTTTCGTCCTTTATGACCACTTCACGCGGCTGGCCGTTCAGTTCGAAATAGATCACACGAGTTGCATCCGGCTGAGGTTCACCGATTGAAATCAGTTTGACGATCAGCGTTTTCCCGCGTTCAATTTCCACTTCTATTTCTTCGCCTAATGTCATGCCATAGAAGAAGGTCGGAGTATCTAATACCGAAATATTTCCATAGCTTTCAGCAGTTTTTACATAATCAGAGAAGACTTTAGGATAAAGGGCGTACGCCAAAGCATCCTGGTCTGAGATCTCCAGATTATGCTGCTCTTTAAACTCCTGTTTGATCGCTTCAAAGGATACCGGCTCAAGCAGTTCTCCCGGTCTCACTGTGATCGGCTCCTGCCCTTTTAAAATGAGCTTTTGAAGTTTTTCCGGGAATCCGCCATGAGGCTGTCCAATATTTCCTTTGAAAAGCTCAATAACAGAATCAGGGAAATCTAATGATTCGCCTTTTTCGTAAATGTCCTTTTCAGTCAGGTTATTTTGCACCATGTACAGCGCCATATCCCCGACTACTTTAGAGGAAGGCGTAACCTTCACGATATCACCGAACATATCATTTACTCGTCTGTACATCTCTTTGACTTCGTTCCAGCGATCGCCCAGGCCTACTCCCTTCGCCTGCTGCTGCAGGTTACTGTATTGGCCTCCAGGCATTTCATGCTCATAAATTTCAGTATGCGGAGACTTCATCCCGCTTTCAAATTCACTATAATATTTACGAACTGATTCCCAATACTGGGATAGTAATTCCACGCCTTGCACGTTCATTTCCGGACGGCGGGAGTTGCCTTCCATCGCATGGTAAAATCCGCTCGCGCTAGGCTGCGATGTTAAGCCAGCCATTGAGCTGACCGCCACGTCCACGATATCAACGCCTGCTTCTACTGCTTTTGCATACATATAAATTCCGTTGCCGCTCGTATCATGCGTATGAAGATGAACCGGAATATTGATCGTTTCTTTCAGCGCAGACACCAGCTCATATGCAGCTTGCGGTTTTAACAGACCTGCCATATCTTTAATTCCGAGAATATGGGCCCCTGCAGCCTCAAGCTCCTTCGCCATAGAGGTATAATAAGCGAGATCATATTTTGTACGGGTTTTATCAAGAATATCACCTGTATAACAAATTGCCGCTTCAGCCACTTTACCTGAATCCCGAACGGCATCGATGGCTAACGTCATCCCTTTTACCCAGTTTAAGCTGTCGAAAATACGGAAAACATCAATACCGGATTGAGCGGATTGCTTCACAAATTCTTTAATCACATTATCCGGATAATTCGTATAGCCGACAGCGTTTGAGGAGCGAAGCAGCATCTGGAACAGCGTATTCGGCACTTCCTTGCGGAGGTCCTCCAGACGCTTCCATGGATCTTCCTTCAGGAAGCGGTAGGCTACATCGAAGGTCGCGCCTCCCCACATTTCCATGCTGAACAGCTCCGGCCATAACGCAGCCGTCGGATTAGCGATTTTTTTCAAATCATGTGATCTGAATCTAGTCGCCAGTAAAGACTGATGGGCATCCCGGAATGTTGTATCAGTTAATAGAACAGATTTCTGTTCCTTAACCCAATTTGCAAGCCCTTCAGCGCCTTTTTCATCTAGAATCTGTTTTGTTCCTCTTGCAGGCTGCTGATCAACGTCGACTTTTACAGCTAACGGCTTGTCAAACGCCGGTTTTTCTTTTTTGCCGATTCCAGGGAAACCATTCACGGTCACATTCCCGATGTAAGTAAGCATTTTTGTTCCGCGGTCTTTCTGTTTAGGGAAATTAAACAACTCAGGCGTTGTATCAATGAAAGACGTATCATATTGTCCTGTCAGAAACTTTTCATGCTTTGCGACATTTTCAAGGAACGGAATGTTTGTTTTAATTCCTCTGATTCTAAACTCCTGAAGGTTTCGAACCATTTTGGCCGCCGCCTGTTCAAACGTTAAAGCCCAAGTTGAAAGCTTAACGAGCAGTGAATCGTAATATGGCGTAATCACGGCGCCTTGGAAGCTGTTTCCTGTATCAAGACGAACACCAAAGCCTCCGCCTGAACGGTAAGCCATGATTTTCCCTGTGTCAGGCATAAAATCATTTTGCGGATCTTCAGTCGTTACCCGTGACTGAATCGCATAGCCGATTGTAAAAATGTCCTTCTGCTCCGGAATATTGACTTTTTTGCTATGTAGGCTGTGGCCTTGGGCAACAAGTATCTGTGTCTGCACAATATCAACACCGGTAATCATTTCAGTAATTGTATGCTCAACTTGGACACGCGGATTTACTTCTATAAAATAAAACTCGTTGTTCGCGACAAGGAATTCAACCGTACCAGCATTTATATAGTTCACATTTTTAGCAAGCGCAACCGCAGCTTCACAAATTTGGTCTCTCAATTCAGTTGACAGCGAAACGCTCGGCGCTACTTCGATTACCTTTTGGTGGCGTCTTTGAACGGAACAATCCCGTTCAAATAGATGAATCACGTTTCCCTGATTGTCTCCAATAACCTGGACCTCAATATGCTTAGGGTTTTCAATCAGTTTCTCTACATATACTTCATCATTGCCAAAGGCTGCTTTTGCCTCTGATTTCGCACGTTCATATGCTTCTTTGACTTCACTTTCGCTTCTGACAATTCTCATGCCGCGGCCGCCGCCGCCAAGCGAAGCTTTAATAATAATCGGATAACCGTGAGTTTGTCCGAATTGTTCGACTGCTTCAAGCGTTTCTGCAGGGCCGTCGCTTCCTGGTATAACAGGAATTCCGGCTTTTTCCGCCTGCTCACGCGCTTTTACCTTATCACCAAACATATCTAAATGTTCAGAAGTCGGACCAATGAACACGATTCCTTCTTCTTCACAGCGCCTTGCGAAATGTATATTTTCAGATAAGAAACCATATCCCGGGTGGATCGCATCCACCTTGTTTCTTTTCGCAATATCAATAATACCTTCAATATCCAGGTAGGCATCAATTGGTTTTTTCCCTTCGCCAACCAGGTACGCTTCATCGGCTTTGTAACGATGATAGGAACCGGAATCTTCTTTTGAATAAACCGCAACTGTACGAACATTCAATTCTGTACAAGCGCGGAATATACGGATTGCAATTTCTCCCCTGTTTGCTACTAACACTTTTTGTATCGATTGCTGTGACAAACTTTTTTCCCCCTTACCCGAATGGAATATAATCTATCATATCGGAATATCCTTCACGTGTACACACTTGTTTTTTACAGATAAACAGTTTTTTCAAGCTGCTTCTTTTTCATTTCCTTTGGCGCCAAGGACTCTCTCTTTTTCTTATTCTCTGAATATTTCACAAACATGCTGATATTGATTAATATCCCCATGCTTCCCAATAATAGCAGTAAAGAAGAGCCTCCGTAGCTGATAAATGGCAGCGTAACACCCGTAATCGGGATTAGCCCGCTGACACCGCCAAGGTTAATAAACGATTGTACGGCAATCATGCTTGAAATGCCGATTGCCAGAAGACTTCCAAACGGGTCCTCGCATTTTCTCGCAATATAGAAACCTTTTAATACGATAAAGCCCAGCAGGAAAACAACAAACAATACCCCAAAAATGCCAAGTTCTTCAGCAATCACGGCCATGATAAAGTCAGTATGGGATTCTGGAAGATACCCGTATTTTTGGATACTTTCACCGAGTCCGAGACCGAAAATACCGCCCGATCCAATCGCATAATAAGAATTGATCACTTGCAAACCAGATGAATCCGCATATTTAAACGGATCTTCCAGACTCTCAAAACGAGCTAAACGCCCTTTAGTTAAAATGTCATCCTTATTTAAATAAATAAGCGGGCTGACCAGGATTAAAACAATTCCGCCCAGCAAAACTAGCCTTGCCAGCGTCTTTCCGCTGAAACCAGAGCACAAAATCATACACGTTGCGATTATGGCGATAATCATCGCTGTACCAAAATCAGGCTGCATGGCAATTAAACCGCAAATAATAACCGTCATCACCACAGGAGGCGCAACTCCCGTTAACAGGTGATCAATATAGCTTTGTTTTTTTGCATATACAGCTGCTAGATATAAAATGACCACCAGCTTGACAAATTCACCCGGCTGGATACTCATTCCGCCGATTTTAAACCAGCTTTGCGCATTTCCGGCAACATGCCCGAATACAAACAGTGAGATAAGCGCAAACACAGAAGCAAGCAGCATTACTTTTTGAAACTTTTGATGAGCCAGTGCTTTGTAAGGAAACACGGCCATAACAATAAAAAGGATTCCTCCTGCAATTAAAGCAAACAGCTGCCGCATGAAAAAATAATTACTGCTCACCCCATACCGAGAAACAGCCGTAATCATACTTGAGCTGTACACCATCACTAAACCGAATCCGCATAGTAAAACAATTGCGAATATCAGTGAGTAATCATAAGATTTTAGCATTTTTTTTAACATAACATCCTCTTCCCTGCTTCCAACTTCCATTACCTATGGTTTTTATGTATTTATATTTTTTATTTTACTACAATTTATCAAATGACACGAAGATTCTCTATACGATTCGGATGAAATGCACAAAAAGAGACCGTCATGATACGGTGAAAAAAGCAAGCGGTTATAAAAAAACCCAAACTGTTAATTAGTTTGAGTTTTATCATTTATTTACCTGTAAACGCGTCGTGCAAAGCAGACAATTCGCGTTCTAATGTGTATAAAAGGTCTTTTCCATCTTTTTCGTCAACCAATCCCAGGCGGACAGCAAAATCGATTTCCCTCGAAAGTCCGAACATTTGAGTATCTAATACCTCTTCATATAGAGGACATTGAGGCATCGTTAAGTTATCCATTTGTACTCGGATCAGCTTCAAAATCTTCTCAGCGTCAACTTTCAGTAGCTCAAAAGCTTTTTGCCGATGGTCAACTATCATCTCTGAAGCCAAAAGTATCCCTCCGTTCCCCAGGCGAGTACCTAATTCTTCTATTTATCATAAAGGGTATCAGCAGAAAATGCAAGAGGATTTAAACAGATGACATAAATTAAAAAATACTCAGCTTGTACGTTTCAGACATTATTTTCATAAGCTTTACACCTGCAATGCTGTTCCCTTTTTCATCCAAAGCCGGGCCGAAAATGCCGATGCCAAAATCATAGGGTGAAATGCCCATAATCCCTCCTGATACTCCGCTTTTCGCAGGAATTCCGACCTTAATCGCAAATTCTCCGCTTGCATTATACATTCCGCAGGTGACCATAAACGTCTTGCAAATTCTCGCGACATCTTTTGAAATGACTTGTTCTCCTGTTTCTGGGTGCCTGCCGTTGAGCGCAAACACAGACCCGATTTTTGCTAAATCAAGACTGTTCATCTCAATCGCACATTGCTTCGTATATAAATCCATTACTGCTTCCACATCATCCTCAAAAATCCCGTACTGCTTCATATAATAACACATCGCCCGATTAATCATAGATGTGCTGTATTCAGACTCTGCTACGTCCCGGCAGTAGGTGATGCCTTGGTTGTTTGTCAGTTTTCTGATGAAAGAAAGGAGATAATCGAGTCTCTCTTTAGACGTTTGTCCTTTCAACAAGCTGGTGACAACCAATGCTCCGGCATTTATCATAGGATTTAGCGGTTTGCTCGGATTCACGGTTTCAAGCTTAATGATTGAATTAAACGGATCACCGGTCGGCTCCTGTCCGACATAACTGAAGACTCTGTCCTTGCCGTATTCCATTAACACAAGGGCAAGCGAGAGCACTTTCGATATACTTTGAAGAGTAAATGTCTTTTCTACGTCACCCGCTGACAGACAAGTATTATTGGAATAATAAATCGCTACCGAGAGATCGTGCTGATCAGCTTTTGCTAAAGCGGGAATATAGCTGGCCACCTCTCCCTTGTCTGTCACCTTTTTCGCTTCTTTCACTAACGCTTCCAGCTCGTCATTATGCCGGCATACCATGCGACCACCCTCGCTCCCTGAGCATCTCAATACATATAATTTGTTACACAAAGTGACAATTCATGCGAAAACTTTTATAATTTTGAGAGAAGGGGGTTATACCATGAGCGTTATACAAGTAAAAGGCAATGTTACATATCCGATTACGATTGATCCGAGCGTATGGATTTTTGATGATCGCAAATTTTCATTTGACCGTAAAGGGGACGGCCAAGAAGTCAATTTTCATACGGCTGAGAATGAATCTGGCCTTGATACTGAACGTGTTATTAGAGAAGGACGGATTGCGCCGCCTACATTAAAGACGGAAAAACAATTTGAGAAACAAAAACTGATGAACGGCAGCTTCGCAATGAAATTGGGAAATGTGCTGAAAAATGCCGAGCCGCTCAGCTCTGCATCACAATGTGTATTTATTACAAGTTCCGGTAAAGCCGCCGTTCCTCTTGAAACCGCGCTGAACAGTATTGTCCATTTCAGCCAGGCGGGCAAGCCGATTCAGGAAGGCGGCCCGGTTCATATTTATTTTGAAGATCCAGTTGATCACGAACAGCCAATCACCAATATAAAAGAGATCGACATCATTTAAATCGTCACAGCAAGTCAGCGGCAAGCTGGGCAAGCCCGGATCTCTCACCTTTTAAAAGCTTCACACTGCCGGAGATGGGTTGTCCTTTAAACCGCTCAACGACATATGCCAGACCATTATTCAGACTGTCTAAATATGGGTGATCAATCTGTTCAGGATCGCCCATTAAGACAATTTTACTGCCTTCTCCCACTCTTGTAAGAAGTGTTTTCACTTCATGCCTGGTCAAATTTTGCGCTTCATCAATGATTATAAATTGATCAGGAATGCTTCTCCCTCTGATATACGTCAGCGCCTCTACCTGGATCGAACCGATCCCCGCCAAAATCGCCTCGAGCTCTCCCGGTTTCTTGGCATTAAACAGAAACTCTAAGTTATCAAAAATCGGCTGCATCCAAGGCTTTAGCTTCTCCTCTTTTTCACCCGGCAAGTATCCGATATCCTTTCCGACAGGAACAATCGGCCTTGCCACGACCAGCTTTTTATATATCCCTAAATCTTCTGTCTGTAAAAGCCCCGCTGCCAAAGCAAGCAACGTTTTCCCGGTTCCGGCTTTTCCGATCAGCGTCACCAGCGGAATATCTTCTCGCAGCAAAAGCTCTAACGCCATTGTCTGCTGAACATTTCTTGGCCTGATTCCCCATACGTGTTCATCATCAAACACAAGTCTTTTTAGGACCGTGCCCGTTTTATCCGCAATACCGACGGCAGAGGACGACCCTCCTAATTCATCCTTCATTAAGGCAAACTGGTTTGGGTAAAATGCATGCTGCTTCATATCCTGAACTGAAATTTGTTTTTTTCCGTAAAAAGAGCTAAATAGCTGCTGGTTTATATATAAATCCTTATATCCGCTGTACATTTCATCATTGTCCACAACCCTGTCATTTAAGAAATCTTCAGCAAGAAGGCCGATGGCATCCGCTTTGACTCTGACTAATACATCCTTGCTGACAAGGATCACAGGCCTACCGTCTTCCTTCGTCTCTTCTTCAAGGCTTAAGTTTTTAGCAACGGCTAATATACGATTATCATTCGTTTTTTCGATAAAGATTTCTTGAAGCTGGTGAAAGGAGCGGTGGTTCAATTCAATTCGCAGCGTTCCCCCCGTATCAAGCGGAACCTTCTCATGCAGCCTCCCCTTCAGTCTTAGCGCGTCTATCAGCTTAGATACGTGCCTCGCATTCCTCCCAACTTCGTCCATATATCGTTTCTTGGAATCAACCTCTTCTAAAACGACAGCAGGGATGACAACTTCATTTTCTTCAAAAGAAAAAATAGCGTTAGGATCCTGTAATAACACATTCGTATCTAACACATAAATTTTACTCAAGTCTCAGCCTCCTGATATAAGGGTGGTCAAAGTTCTTCCTGCTTCTCTTACGATGAAAAAGGTGAATGCCTGCTAAAATATATGTTTTTGTGAATAAAGATAGAAGGTTAATTCAACAATAAAATTAATGAATGCATTTCAAGGAGGGAAACCGCAAGTGCGAATTCTTTTCATTATCATACAGCTCACACTCATTTTGTCCGCATGCGCTGTTCAACAGGGAAGACAGGAGCAAAATATTGAAAAAGAATCAACAAGACAGCAGGAAACAAAACCGATTCACGTAAAGGACACATCTCAGGAAACAAAAGACAATGGAACTAGAACTGATATTGCCAAGCATCTTGTCGGCGTTGCAGAAAAAGTGCCGGATGTTAAGGATGCGACAGCTGTTGTGCTTGGAGGATATGCTGTAGTAGGAATTGACGTAGACGATAACCTGGATAGAAGCAAAGTCGAAACCATCAAATACTCTGTGGCACAGGCTTTAAAAAATGATCGGCACGGCGCCAATGCAGTTGTGGTTGCTGATCCTGATACCGTCAGCCGTCTCAATGAAATGGGAAGAGAGATCAGTGAAGGCCGTCCTGTTACGGGGATTTTAGATGAACTGGCCGCGATTGTCGGCCGGGTGCTTCCGGAAGTGCCTAACGATGTGATTGACGATGAGGATGAACCGCAAACCAAGCAGCAAAACGATCAATTAAACAGAAAGCAAGAGAAGGAAATGGAAACGGAACAAAACGATCAATCTGATCATCATATGAAAAAGAACAATAATGATTAAGCTAGAGCCCTTGCGGCTTTAGCTTTTTCTTATTTTGGACAGCATCTGATCCATGATATAATGCATATTAGAGTGAAAGAGGTGATATGATGAGGGTCCAATGTTCCATTTGCGATAAAATTGAAACGATTGATGATGAAACCCTGATCGCGAAACGGCTGAGAAACCGTCCGATCCATACATATATGTGCCAGGAATGCCATGACCGAATTGCCCAAAAAACAGAAGAACGGCTGAAAACCGGAAAGTTCACATTTCACCCTGGACAGCAGAAGAAAGAAAAAGTTAAAAAATAAAGCGGCAGCTATTCATACAGAATACAAAAAAAAGACTCAGCGAGATGCTGAGTCTTTTTTCATGATTTTGCGGACTGTTCCTTTTTCGACTGATACAGCCGAATTTTGTAAATGATTAAAATCAATGCAGCGACGACCAATCCCTCTGCCACAGGCAAAAATACACCGAGAAAAGTCAAAACAGTGCAGCCTAAAGCCAGAAATAAGTACACCACTGCTGATTTTAATACCGGAAGCCGTTTTGCAAATCCAAGCTTAAACACAATAACAGCTAAAACAAAAATGGTGCCATACAGCAGCCACATGCCTGCTGCTGGCTGCCGGTCCACTTGATATAGAGCGGCGAAGAACGACAGGCGTTCGCTTACGTCATTCAAAAAGATTCCCTCCCCTGCAGCGTACGGGTTCTATCTTTTCAAATTCTGCAAGGGATTAAGACAATCCTGCTGTTTTTTTCTTTTTAGCCGCTTTTTCACGTTCGTTTTTATTAAGGATTTTCTTTCTTAAACGGATGGATTCAGGCGTTACTTCGCAGTATTCATCTTCGTTTAAGTACTCTAAAGATTCTTCAAGAGACATGATGCGCGCTTTTTTAATTGTTGTTGTTTGATCTTTTGTTGCAGAGCGGACGTTTGTCTGCTGTTTCATTTTGCTGACATTGACAACAAGGTCGTTGTCACGGTTATGCTCTCCGACAATCATTCCTTCATAAACTTCAGTACCAGGTTCAACAAAGATCACACCGCGGTCTTCAATTCCTTGAATTCCGTAAGATGTCGCTTTTCCGTTTTCCATTGACACAAGCACACCTTGACGGCGTCCGCCGACTTGGCCCGCCTGCATCGGCTGGTAACTGTCAAACGTATGGTTCAGGATACCGAAGCCGCGTGTTAATGACAGGAACTCTGTTGAGTAACCGATCAATCCGCGGGAAGGCACTGTAAAGATTAAACGGACTTGGCCGTTACCGTTGTTAATCATATCGATCATTTCACCTTTACGCGCTCCCATTGATTCCATTACAGAGCCTGTATGCTCTTCCGGAACATCAATTTGCACGCGCTCTACAGGCTCACAGCGTACACCGTCAATTTCTTTGATGATAACTTCAGGTTTTGACACTTGAAGCTCATAGCCTTCACGGCGCATGTTTTCAATTAAAATAGACAGGTGAAGCTCACCGCGGCCGGAAACCACCCAAGCATCTGGAGAAGCTGTAGGCTCGACACGCAAGCTGACATCAGTCTGCAGCTGTGACTGAAGGCGCTCTTCAATTTTACGGGCTGTTACATATTTCCCTTCACGGCCGGCAAACGGGCTGTTATTCACGACAAATGTCATTTGAAGTGTCGGTTCATCAATGCGAAGCACCGGAAGCGGTTCTTGATGCTCAACAGGACAGACTGTTTCACCGACGTTGATATCTTCCATACCGGAAACCGCAACGAGGTCTCCCGCTTTTGCTTCTTCAATTTCCACCCGTTTTAAGCCTTGGAAACCAAAGATTTTTGTCACACGGAATGATTTAGCTGTACCGTCAAGCTTCATAAGAGAAACCTGCTGACCGACTTTCATCGTACCGCGGAAAACACGTCCGATTCCGATACGGCCTACATAGTCGTTATAATCAAGAAGTGCAACTTGGAATTGAAGCGGCTCATCTGCATTCTCAACAGGTGCCGGAACATGCTTAATAATCGTTTCATATAAAGCTTCCATGTTTTCATCTTGCTGCTTAGGGTCAAGGCTCGCTGTTCCATTAATCGCGGAAGCATATACCACCGGGAATTCGAGCTGTTCTTCATTTGCGTCAAGCTCGATGAACAGGTCAAGAACCTCATCGATAACTTCTTCAGGACGTGCGAAATCACGGTCGATTTTGTTCACAACAACAACCGGGTTCAAATTTTGCTCAAGAGCTTTCTTCAGAACGAAACGAGTTTGAGGCATGCAGCCTTCATATGCGTCAACGACAAGCAGTACGCCGTCAACCATTTTCATAATCCGTTCTACCTCTCCCCCAAAGTCTGCGTGTCCAGGGGTATCCAAAATATTAATGCGTGTATCTTTATAGTTAATCGCAGTATTTTTCGCCAAAATTGTAATGCCGCGTTCGCGTTCAAGATCGTTTGAGTCCATTGCGCGTTCAGCAACTTGTTCGTTGGCACGGAATGTACCAGCCTGGTGTAAAAGCTGATCGACTAGAGTCGTTTTCCCATGGTCAACGTGGGCAATAATCGCGATGTTGCGAAGATCATTTCGAAGTTTCACTTTTTCATCTCCTAAAAAAATTAGATAACTTTCATATTATACCACACATCCTCTTTAAAAGCGTCACGTTTTTCTGTAAACTTATTATAAGACGTAAAAGGGGATGGAAATATGAAAAAAATGAATTGGCTTTTATTATTATTTGCATTTGCAGCGGTTTTCAGCATAATGCTGATCGGCGTCTTTATCGCCGAAAAAAGCGCGTGGGGCATTATCGCCAGCATTGTGCTCGTTTGCGCCGTTATGGGAAGCGGATTTACGTTAAAAAAGAAAATGCGCGAGCAAGGATTACTCGATTAAAAGCTTATCCTTGCTAAAGACATTGTAATCAAAAACACCGCAAATGAATGCGGTGTTTTTTCGTTGCGTAAGGCTTATCTCCCCTGTTTCCTAGGCGGGAAGAAGCAAAACAGCATCCATTTATAGACAATCGTTCTAAATATGACACTTTTAACCAAACGAAAGTGGTTCGACATTGATATACACAAACTACCATAAAGCCTATTTTCCTCACACCAGCCTCTCCCTATAATGGGATTTGTACCACAATTCACAAAAGGGAGAGACGAAACATGAAGAAACCATTTGTAAAAAAAGCCATACTTACAACTGCCGCACTGACCTCAGCCACCCTGCTTACTTTCGGTCCTGATGCCGCAAGCGCAAAAACAGTTAGTCACAGCACACCTGCTTTGCAGGAGACAATCACAAATGAAGACCTGAATACATTTTTCGATTTATTAAATCAATGTATATATGAAGAAGACGGAGTTTATTATTTCGACAGTGAAAAAGCTGTCGAGTTAGGAATGACACAAGAAGAGGCTCAAATCATTGCGAAATTGTGGGAATCGACATCTGAATTTTTCGATATTGTTTCACAATGTGTGTATGTTGAAGACGGCAGCTACAAATTTGATACAGAAAAAGCTGTTGAGCTCGGCTTCACAGAAAAAGAAGCACTCGCGCTTGACCAATTTTTCGCCGCTGTTTCCCTTAAAATTCATATTCTGCAGGCATCCATTGTTTCAGAAGATGGAGCGTACAGCTTTGATAAAGATGCAGCTTTAGAAGCTGGTGCGACACCGGAGCAGGCTGATTTTTATGAAAAGCTCTTCGGTGCACTGTCTCAAGAACAGCTTGCAGCCATCTACCAAATGCTTCATCCGCAAGCTTAATGTAATAAAAGCGCTTGTCCGTAAATCCGGCAAGCGCTTTTCCTTTATATCAGCAGTTTGATGATCAGCATCACAGCAAACACAGCTCCAAACCAGAAGGCTGCTTTAATAATCAGCAAACCATAGTATCTTTGTTTAAAACGGATTTCTTCTTCAGGCAGAACAGCATCTTGAGGGGGCTGTTCATCTTTAAACTCAAAAGGCTCAGACATCTGTTCAAACATTTCTCTGCAGCTGCGGCAGGTGTTTATATGCTTTTCAATGAAGTTTTCCGTTTCTTTTTTGCAATCACCTTCAATATACAGAGGGAGAAGGTCTCTTACTAGAAAGCAGGTCATATCCGCTCCTCCTCTCTTCTTTTCGTCATGTTTTTCTTGAGCTCTAATCTAGCCCGGTGAAGAGTGGTTTTCACTTTCGAAAGGCTCCAGCCTAAGATTTCGGCGATTTCCTCATAAGAAAGCTCTTGAAATTCTCTTAAAATCAAAACGGATTGGTGCTGATCCTTTAGCTGCAGGAGCTCTTGCCGCAACGTATCACTTTTAACCGTCCGCGAAAGATACTGTTCCGGCTGTTCATAAGTGGTTTGCTTCAGTCCTTCATTTAAGCTGATATCAGTAAATTGGTATTTAACTTCCCTTCGGTACCAATTAATAAATGTATGGTGTGCAATCGTATACAGCCACGTTCTGATGGAGGAGTGCCCTTTAAACGAAGCAAGCCCGTTAAAGGCTTTCACAAAAGTGTCCTGAGCTAAATCCTTGGCTGTTTCGAGTTGATGAGTTCTCCGAAATAGATAATTCAAAATCTCGTGGTAATACTGTCGATACAAATTCTCAATCGAATCCTTCTGTTTCATTAAAAATAAAACCACACCGTCATCCAAATGGCCAATAAAATGAAACAGATATACATGGAAGACATATATACTTTCATATGTCTGATTTGGCTCTCATCTTCAGTTCTCTTTGAACAAGTTTCACTTTTTAAGCCTTCCGCATTTTTTTGATATAACGGCTCATGCTGTTTCATCCATTCCATTGATTCATCCTCTAGCTCTCTTTCTTTATATAGGTCGTATAAATCTAAAAACACAGACTCTTTTTCTCTATGATTCATAAAGACTTTTCACCTCTTGAGTTTCTCCATCCACCACATAAGCATCATGACGGTTTGATCCGAACGGCTGAATAATGATCAGCCATGCATAATGACGTTCATTCCCTCTTTGAACGATAATCGGACGCATGCGTTTTTTGTAAATGACATCCTTATATACAGAAGCTACTTTTTCATAAGCCAATTTGCCATCACGATACGTATACGGGAATGAATTATCGGGTGTACCGTTGTAAACATAAACGTTTAGCAACCCTTGATCTTCAAAAAACTCATATGTTTTAGCGGAATCAGAATACACCACCTTATCACTCTGCCTGCTTTTTTTCTTTATTTCTGATACATCCGCTTCGAAGACCGATAACATCTGCTGTTGCAGCTGACTATTTGTCAGTGAATTTTTTCTTTTAATTGGAAGTGAAAGACTTTGCAAACTGCCGGTTTCAGCCTCGAAGGACAAAACCATTCCTTCTTTTGTTTCAACCCGCACCAGGCTTCCAAGCAGGCTGTTACTTTCAATATCTGTAATTTGATAAGGCTGTTGAGGTATTTTCAAAGCTGTAAACATTTCCTTCACTTTGTTGTGTATGTCTTGTTCTGTGATATGAACATGCCGAAGGGAATCAAGCTGATAAATTGAAGGGTCTTCACTAAAGCCCATTAAGGTTTCCTTTTCCCAATAAAATACTGTGCCATCATCATCGTTATCTTTTTTATGAAATTGATTTTTGAGGAATATACGAACGGCTGTCTGACCGTCTTCTTTAGATACTTTTGTTTCGATATGATCCTTACTTAACACTCGTCCGTGTCGCTCAAGAAAAGCGATTGACTTCCGTACGTATTCCTGATCAGCCAGCGTTTTCCCATGTGCCTTTTTCAAGTACTGATAATTACGTATCATCTGGGATATTTCATCAACCTCTGCCTCATAACTCATGCTTTCAAATGAGTAGAAATAATGCACATCCATATTTGTGTTGTGTAAAAATAATGTCTCATCCGTCGGAAAAAATGACTTTAAAATCTGTTCCGCTTTTTCAGATGAAATATGCTCTCCTACAAAATTGAATGTATCGGTGACATTTGCTGGCTTTGATATAGCGAAAGCAACCGTTCCTAAGTTATATATCGGATTTAAGAGCAAAATAAACATCACAATGACAGCGATCGTCAGCCCCTTCTTAATACGCACATAAGCTTTACCTGACTTTTGGAAGAGATGATAACTCATCAAAAACCCCGCCATTGTCAAATAAATCGTATACGGCATTGCAGCACCATAGTCAATTGAAATGTGCTCGGAATATGGCACAAGCAGCAGTACAAGGAGTCCGACAATCAGCGAATAATATAAACCTAGTAAAATCTTATTTGTTCTCCAATACAGTTTGAAAAAAAGCACATTCAATACAATAGGAAGAATGATCATTAAAAAAAGAGAACCGTATACAATCGGCTCGATCTCATCAGGATATTGCTTCCAATACGAAAAGAGACTGAATACCATCTGCACAATCGGCAAGCTGACAACAGCCAGATCAAACGTAAAAAACATCCCTTTTCCGCCATGATCACGAAGCATTAACATATAATGAAAAGCCGTCAGCAGCACATACCCGTATAAGAAAAAATGCAGCAGTGGCAGCAGTTCGTTCCCCTCATCCCTTAAATAAGCGCTGGTAAAGTTCGTTACCTGCACCTGATGAACAAGTTCAACAGACACGCCCGCCAGCAAAACAACCCGTAATAATACTCCAGCAAAAAACAATGTATGGCGCCGATTGATTTTCGGGTGATATGCCAATATATACAGTGCTGCAAGGGCAACAATTGACCATTGAATCAGCAAAGTGCTTTGCCTGCTCAAAATAAAATAACGTTCAAAATGCAATACATAATGACTGAATAAATCAAACACGAACAACAATCCTTTACTTCTTATTAAGGCCTCATCCGGTTAGACAAGCCGCTTGTTAAAAAGTTTCAATAAAAACAAAAATTTCTCATCTCCCCCTTCGATATAAAGACGACATAACTCTTGCAATTCATCCATCACATGACACTTGACTCATCTTGATATTATTCAACAAAAATAAACACAGGACAATTCTATCAATTTTGTCTAGTTATGTTAGTTTTTGTTGAGAATACCAGATTGCTCGTTTAATATAACGATATAAAGATTTTTCAGTATTTTCAAAAAGGGGGATTTATTGTGGGTTTAGGTAAGAAATTGTCCGTCGTTGTCGCTGCTTCGTTTATGAGTTTATCAATCGGCCTTCCGGGTGTTCAGGCTGCTGAGAATGACCAGCTTAAGGAGAATCAAACAAACTTTCTCCCTAAAAGCGCCATTGCACAAACAGAGCTCTCTGCTCCAAATGACAAAGCTGTCAAACAGTTTTTGAAAAAGAACAGCAAAGTGTTTAAAGGCGATCCCGCCAAAAGACTGAAACTTGTGGAAAGCACAACTGACGCTCTTGGGTACAAGCACTTTCGATACGTGCCTGTCATTAACGGAGTGCCTATTAAAGATTCGCAAGTGATCGTTCACGTCGATAAATCTGACAATGTCTATGCGATCAATGGAGAATTGCACAATCAGTCTGCTTCAAAAACAGAAAACAGCCAAAAGGTATCCTCTGACAAAGCACTGGCACTCGCTTTTAAAGCCATTGGCAAATCACCTGACGCCGTTTCTAACGGAAGCGCAAAAAACAGCGATAAAGCAGAGTTAAAAGCGGTAGAAACAGAGGACGGCGGCTATCGTCTGGCTTACGATGTCACGATTCGCTATATCGAACCTGAACCTGCTAACTGGGAAGTCTTAGTGGATGCCGAATCAGGCAGCATTTTAAAACAGCAAAATAAAGTAGAGCATGCAGCCGCAACAGGATCAGGGACAACACTAAAAGGCGCAACAGTTCCTCTGAATATTTCTTATGAAAGCGGCAAATATGTTTTAAGAGATCTGTCAAAACCAACCGGCACTCAAATTATCACATATGATTTACAAAACAGACAAAGCCGCCTTCCGGGAACACTTGTCTCAAGCACAACAAATAAATTCACAACTTCATCACAGCGCGCAGCTGTAGATGCCCACTATAACCTGGGTAAAGTGTACGATTATTTTTACTCGACATTTAAACGAAATAGCTATGACAACAAAGGCAGTAAAATCGTTTCTTCTGTTCACTACGGCAGCCGTTATAATAACGCCGCTTGGACAGGGGATCAAATGATTTACGGTGATGGAGACGGCTCCTTCTTCTCCCCGCTTTCCGGCTCATTGGATGTGACAGCGCATGAAATGACACACGGTGTCACTCAAGAAACAGCCAACCTTGTCTATGAAAATCAGCCTGGGGCATTAAACGAGTCGTTCTCTGATGTATTCGGTTATTTCACTGATACAGAAGACTGGGATATCGGTGAAGACATTACGGTCAGCCAGCCGGCTCTCCGCAGCTTGTCCAATCCGACAAAATATGACCAGCCTGACAATTACGCCAACTATCAAAACCTTCCGAATACAGATGAAGGCGATTACGGCGGTGTACACATAAACAGCGGAATTCCAAACAAAGCCGCTTACAATACCATTACAAGCCTAGGCATATCTAAATCACAACAGATTTATTACCGTGCGTTAACAACGTACCTTACGCCTTATTCCACTTTCAAAGATGCAAAGGCCGCCCTCATTCAGTCTGCCCGTGACCTTTATGGCTCAACTGATGCCGCAAAAGTTGAAGCATCCTGGAAAGCCGTCGGTTTGTAATGTCTAAATGAAAAGCCTGAGATATCTCAGGCTTTTTTCAAGTTTGTTTAAAAATCAGCAGCTGTTTCACGATAGCCGTACATATGACCACCTTGCCTCTGAACAAATCGCAGACAGTGTAAATACAAACTCGGTCATTATCCGCCAAATCAGCCGATTGTTAAAAAAATCGGGCTTCATTGATGTCAAAAGAGATTGTTGAAGAAGGTGAGCTTTTCCACACTCATGAAAACTCTCATCCCGACTGCTGGACCGGAACAAATATACTTCAGGTTCTAGAGCTAGGCACAAGCCGCTTATGTTCATCGCGAGGCGACTCCGCTTCTCATAATGTACGGTGATCAGAATGACGTTGTTCTGTATAAGCAAAGCGCTGATTTATACAGAGCACTTACAAAAGCAGGTCATGGTGAATTATGTATAAAGTAAAAGGTGCCGGACATATCGGTTTACCCAAGACCAAACACTTCGTATTGTAAAAACATTCTTTCATTCTCATTTAAACAGCCAAAAATTGAATAGAAGAATCTTACTCTTCCAGCCTCAAATACATTGACAAAAATTTTTATTTATGCTATAATTTACTATTAATATTTTTGTGTGTATAATAAGATTCTCCTGGCCAGGGGAATCTTATTTTTGTTTATCAGGAGGACATGATATGAGGGAAAATGAGTCCAGTTTAACAGCTTTGATATCAGCATTTAGCCGAGCCTATCACAGTCAATATGATACACCTGAAATTTTTGACGATTATCTCGCCAAAGACCTTATTTCTGAAAAAGAGTTTTCTGATATTAGTCAAAATATGATACAAGGCATACAGTTTTTCAATAAAGATATTGCCCGAAAGTTTCAAGATGACCCAGAAGAGATACTAAAGTGGATTACACAAGTCCAGCTTTCCCCTACGCCCTTAGCTCGAGCAGCATATTGTGAGAAAGTATTTCGCAACGAAGTGGTGCTGGGAGCAAAACAGTATGTCATTCTTGGCGCCGGGTTAGATACATTCTGCTTCCGGCATCCAGAGCTGGAAGACAGCTTAGACATATTTGAAATTGATTACCCGGCTACACAGCAATTGAAAAAGAAAAGACTGGATGATGCAAGGCTTACTATTCCAGCGAATCTTCATTTGGTTCCTATGGACTTTACCAAAACGTTTTCATATCAGCCTCTCTTAAATGAAGGCTTTGATAACCAAAAAACGTTCTTCAGCCTTTTAGGCGTTTCTTATTATTTGACGAAAGAAGAGAATAAAAGCCTGCTTAACCAATTATTTGCCCATGTCCCCTCCGGAAGCTCTATCGTTTTTGATTACGCAGACGAAACGCTCTTTGAAACAAAAGGAAAGTCTAATAGAGTTGAACATATGGTGAAAATGGCTTCAGCAAGCGGTGAACCGATGAAATCGTGTTTTACTTATCTTGAAATCGAAAAAGCATTAGATTCAGCTGGTTTACTCATCTATGAACATGTATCACCAGCCGAAATCAATGACCTTTTCTTCAAGAAACGAACGGATTATTTGTCAGCGTTTGAAACCATTCATTATATACATGCCGTAAAAAAATAACCCCCCTGGTTCTTCACCAGGCTCGCCTCTCAATCGACGGTGAAGGATTGGGAGGTTTTTTTGCACATGAAAATAAGCTGCCGTCATGTATACGGCAGCTTAAACTAAAGGCTTTACCATGATTATGTACAGCTTGTCACCCTCATCTTTCTCCGTCTTGAGCTGTTCAAAGCCGCATTGGCTCAAAAACAGGATCCATTCATTCCGGTCAATCGGAACCGCTGTAAATAGTGCTCTATGTTTGTCTTGAAGTGATTGGCCGATCTGTTCAATGATCTTCCTGGCATGTCCCTTTCTTTCTTCAACAGGATCAACCAGCACTGTTCCCAGCCATGGCTTTCCGTTGGAAGGAGCCCATTCAAGATGATAACTGACGGCAACAGGCAGACCGTTTTTTTCCCAAACAAGCCATGATCCGTTATACATCGAGTAGGAGATCATATAGCTTTCTGCATCTTTCTCCCCAAACTCCTCCTCTTTCCATACAGGATGAGCCTCCGCGAGCATCTCCAACAAGCAGAGGTCGTCCTGCTCAAATGGCCTACTTTCCAGCATGAAGATACTCTTCAAATATTGTTTTATGTATAGATGGGTTTCCGGCCAGCACACAGTGATTTTCTAAAAAGGTGAACGGTTCGCCTTCAGTCGTTGTATAAATGCCCCCTACTTCGTTTAACAGCACACAGCCGGCTGCGTAATCCCAAGGAGCAAGCCGCATCGTAATGTAAGCGTCAATTCTTCCCGCAGCGACGTTTGCCAGTTCTAGAGCGGCAGATCCATAGGAGCGTGTTCCTCTCACCCTTTTCACAAGCGGTGCCAGCACACCCGGGTCAATTCTTCTGTTTTCCGTCACCCATGTCGCATTAATGGCTAGAATCGCTTCTTCAATAACGGTTTCCTTTAAAGGAGACAGCTTCGTATCATTCATATAAGCACCTTTACCGCTAATCGCGTGATACAGTTCATCATGCACCACATCGTAGATTAATCCTATTTTTCCTTTTCCATTTTCAAAAATACCGATTGAGATTGCAAAATTTCTTTGCTGGTGCACAAAATTCATCGTGCCGTCAATCGGATCGATAATCCAGACGACACCTTCCAACGAATGAAGTTTGTCTCCTTGTCCTTCTTCTCCGAGTATGCGATGCCCCGGAAAGGTTTCTTGGATGCGGTCGATAAAAAACTTTTCCGTTTCCTTGTCAATATTGGTGACTAAATCATTCGGATTTGATTTTGTTTCAATTGTCAGGCTTTCATGCATCGACTGTTTAATTCTTGCGCCTGCTTCTTTTATCCATTTCTTTGCAGTCTCATCAATTTCCGTCCAATTTGTCATTCATACGTACCTCTTTTCTATGTAGACCTTTATTTTATAGGATACTGATAACGGCGGTGAAAAAGCAAGGAAAATGAAAAATATGCCTTCTCACGTAAAAACGAACCATTCACGCGGTTCGTTTTCACTATAGCTTTTTACCCGTTGAGGCGAATCCATTCTTTTCTGAGACGTTCAAGTTTGTTTTTGCTTAGCTCAATTTGTTCGTCATTTTCCTTTTGCATTGCCTCATAAAGGGTTGCCAATTCATAATCAACCTCTAGTCTCCAGACAGCTACACGGTTGTTTTTCTCTTCCCTAAATCCCTCTTTCACAACTTGCCTCATTGTCTTTCGCCCCTTCCAGAGATCATTTGTTTTAAAAAAGCATCCCATTTTGCCATTCAACAATGATACTTCTTATATCCTATGATTCTTCTATTTACCTGTAACATGATTCTGAAAATTGTGTGTTTACCTATTCGTTTATTACCACATTCCCCCTCTCTTCAAACGCGTGCTCATCTTTTTGCTGCGCGTTCTAACTGTGATAAAATATGTATACTTAGCATGAAGGAGGAAAATCATGACACAAATGCGTTTTACTGAAGAAGACTTTAACACATTTACAATAGACGGCTTAGACGCACGCATGGAGGTGTTAAAAGAGCGGGTTCGTCCGAAGCTGACTGCTTTAGGTGAGCACTTTGCCCCGACATTATCCGCTTTAACCGGAGATGAAATGTTTCCCCATGTGGCCAAGCATGCAAGGAGATCAGTCAACCCTCCTGCAGACAGCTGGGTGGCATTCGCAAACAGCAAAAGAGGCTATAAAAAACTGCCGCATTTTCAAATCGGCTTGTGGGAGAGCCATGTTTTTGTATGGTTCGCGATCATTTATGAGTCCCCTATAAAAGAAGAATACGGCAAATTGCTTGAAGCGAATCAAGACAGCGTTACCAATCACATTCCAGACAGCTTTGTTTGGTCTGCAGATCACACAAAACCAGGGGTCCATAAGCAGTCAGAAATGGACAAGGAACAGCTCAAGACACTGTTTGAACGGTTGCAGACAATAAAAAAAGCCGAGCTGTTATGCGGCATTCAGCTTCAAAAAGAAGAGGTGCTGAATATGAATAACCAAGAATTCCTTCAACGAATCGACGGTGCCTTCCAGCAGCTTGCATTTCTGTACCGCTTAACCCAAAAAGTATCACAAGCATAAAAAAAGAGCCGGGACCTTTGGGACTGACCCCCGTTTTTGAGACAGGGATCAAAACACCTTTTATACAGCCAATTGCCGATAGCTTATCGGTGATTGGCTGTTTAGTTTCGTTTGAATACGAATGTTGTTATAATAATAAATGTAT
>NZ_JAXCHF010000019.1:0-19495 GCF_037027485.1 Bacillus sp. 205(2023)
TTCAACCGGATAACTCACTCTTGTCCCCATAGAAAAAACACCTCCAAGTCTAATTTCGGCTAACAATCATCCGTTTTCAAACTTGAAGGTGTTTTTTATTTGTCTCATCTTATGGGGTCAGTCCCCTGCTTCAGGCTGTTTTCTTTTTTAACCCCATCATCATGTCATAATGATACAGCAGGGAAAGGAGATGGAATGATGACCAAAAGGATTCCCTACGACCAAATAGCACCTGATGGGTTACATATCATGATGAATATGGAGGCATACACGAAAACATCCGGCATTAACCGGACAACAAGAGAGCTAATGAAAATAAGAGCATCACAATTGAACGGCTGCGCCTACTGCATTAACATTCATACGAAAGATGCCCGAAAAATGGGAGAAACCGAACAGCGTATTTACGGATTAAACGCTTGGGAAGAGTGCAGTTTTTATACACCTGAAGAAAAAGCAGCATTATTGCTGACGGAGCATGTCACTTTTATTTCTAACAAGCGTGTGCCTGATGATGTTTATCAAGAGGTGCGTAAATTTTATAATGAAAAAGAATATGTTGATTTAATCCTCATCATTAATCAGATTAACAGCTGGAACCGAATCGCTATCTCTATGGGCAACATCGCCGAATAAATAAAAAGCTGACCTTTTACAGGGTCAGCTTTTCGCTATCAAAACCATTTTGTCAGCCACGCGATATAATATGCGCCAGGGATAAACATAAGCTGGGCAAGGAGTGTGCCCGCCACCCTTGACGTCACCATTGTCACAGAGGTCCATTTCAAATAAATATAGCTTCGTTTTCCTTTTGCCACATCATCGGCAAGAACAGACACTTTCGGATCAACAAAAATGGCCAGCAGCATCGTCGCAATCCCGTTGATTAAGCCTGATGCCATAACCGCCGTCGTGCTTCGCTCGGGTGCGAGCAGCCCTGCGTACAATGCGGAGAGCACGCCAATTGTATAAATGGACGTGATCAGCATGTTGATGACAAACAGCCGTTTTGGAATCAAGCGCATGTGAAATCCCTTCAAATACGAAGCAGACGGCAGACGCAAATAGGAGCAGGCATTTTTACATCCATTCTTAGAAAATCCTTTCCGAAAGACTTGTAAAACGGAGCCGCCCCCGCCCGCCAAGTGGATGATCGCACGTGAAAACAGGGCGACAAACGACGGGAGCAGGATAATGCCCACAATAGTCCCAACCGTCGAGCCAAAGATCAGGAACCGGAACTGCTCGCCTACGAGCGCCAGCGCGTTTTTTCCGGCATCATCAATTAAGCGCCCCGTGAAGGGCTGCTGCACCATGTTCGACATTCTTGACACGATTACCATAACATTAAACAAGGAAAGCGCGGATGCGATAAATCCTACCCGGGCCCCTGAAAGCCTTGTGGCATAGGCAAGGGTCTCTATTGAGTGAATCAATAACAAAAAACAGAAAATAAAAACGACTTGTGTTGTAATGACATGCACGGTATTCTTTCCTCCAGTTTCATCCTAGTGATAAGACTGAAGGAAACAACGAGAAGTTTCATGTGTGATTTGTTTTTTTCACAATAAAAAACCGCCGGCTTACGCCGAGCGGTTTGTCTTATTCTTTTCTATACGCAAATAAAGATTATATTATCCGCCGATTCGGGCGGGTTCGATTCATGTAGCATTGTTCCGAAGAATCATTCTGGAAAGTAAACACCATGGAAATTTCTTGAACACAAGACAACGAAAGCCCTACCTCTCAATCGTCACTGCGGCTCCGAAGCCGCGCCGGTGTGAATTGTAAAACAAAAAAGTCTTTTTTCCATCTCATCGTTAGGGGCGATTTGTTATGAAGGAAAAGAATAAGGGCAGCTGGTTTGCTGCTTGTGAAGCGGTAAAAGCTTCTCTCTCAAAACAGAAAAAAGAAGTTTACTTTCTTTTTTATTTGCTTATTTTTCTTGCTTAGCTATTCATGATAACATATCGCCCCTGCAAATACAAACTTTTATTATAATTCGAGTGAGACTGGTGTTTTCTCTCCCGCATTCATTAGCCTGATATCTTCCGGTTCGATTTCAAGAATCACCAGGTTCGGGTCATCCTTGCCGTCGAACCAGCGCTCCAATTTAGAACTCCAGATTTTGTCTTTCAATTCTGATGAATTGTTTATTTTTGCTTTTCCTGTGACTTCGACATACGCATCGCCAAAGCCTTCACAATCATAGCCTAATAAAATGTGCACATTAGGGTTATTCTCAATTTCTTCAGCTTTATGAGTTTCTTTGCTTGTCGGTGTATAAATCGTCAGCCCGTCATGGAAGAAAGTCATGTAGCGGGAATGCGGTTTGCCCTTTTGAACCGTTGCGAGCGAACCTACTTTATGGTGATCTAGAACATCAAGCACTTTTTGTTTAATATCTTGCTGATTCATCTCGAATCACTCCTTTTTAACGTCTCCGCTGTTACTTTTCCACATCTGGGAACGATTTAAACAAGAAAATGCGCTCTTTATTTTTCTGCTTCCCATTCACGCTTTAACAGACTGTAATAGACGAGGTCGTGGAACTTGCCTTTAATGAATATGCCTTCCCTTGCTGTTCTTTCCTCTTGAAAGCCGAGGCGCTCCGGGATCGCTCTGCTTTTGTGATTTCCGGCAGCCGCGCAGATGGCCACCCGATTCAATTCCAGGTCCTGAAAAGCATATGTGATGAGTGCCCGGCAGGCGGCAGTGATAATGCCTTTTCCTTCGTATTCCCCGTCAATCCAATAGCCAATCTCCGCTTTTTTATTCACTTGGTCAAGGTTATGCAGGCCAATCATGCCGCACAAGCTGCCGTCATACAGAATCCCCGCTTCGATTCCGTTCAGGTCAGCATACTGACGCCGCCAATCGGGAATGAGGGTTTCCCTGTACGTTTCGGCATCACTTGGATTTTCAGCCCAGAATAGCCATTGGCTGATTCGCTGTTGGTTCTCATGAATGATCGCTGCCAGCCGATCCGCATCCTTTGGCTCCAATAACCGGATGGTAATGTGCTCGTTTACACTGCAGGTGAACATCTCCCTCGCCCTCTTTCCTTTTTTACCCATTATAACGGTGTTTCCGTTTTTTTCAATATAAAAAAAGGATGGGCTTTTTAAGCCTCATCCTTAAATTCTAGGGTCGGTAAAGATATCGTGTTTGTCTGTGCTAGTTGAAGACATTTCCGTTACGACTGCGCCTTCCTCCCCGGCCTGGAACCAATGCTTCGTGTTCGGCGGAATTGTATATTGCCCGCCGGGTTCAAGCTCGATCTCATGCCAGACTGTATAGTATTCTCTATCCTCTTGAGGAGGAAGGACCTTTGGAAACTGCGTTTTTTCTCCTTCCACATAAAGATACACTTTTCCGTATCGGCAGCGGAAGGTCTCCTGCTTGCCTTCCTGCCCGTCAACCGGCGGATGGCGATGCTCCGGGCAAGTCTGACCCGGAAACAGCACCAGTTCCTTTGAACAATAACGGTCTGTATTCACATAGACAAAGAGCTGGAGCCCGGATTTTCGTTCTTTTCCCAAGCCGTAGTCCATGAGCTGAATTTGTTCTACTTCATCATCCGTTAAGACAATACCGGCTTTTTGATAGTAGCTGTTTACTTCTTCTTTCGTGATGCTCATTTCCTCACTCCCTTTTACGTCGTCACAAAGTCTCCGCCGTTTACATGCAGCGTTTGTCCTGTCATATAGGATGATTCATCTGATGCCAGCAGCACATAGCAGCCGACATGCTCAACAGGCTGACCCGGACGGCCCATCGGCGTATTTTGCCCAAATTGAGCGACTGTATCTTCCGAAAATGTAGACGGAATTAACGGCGTCCAAATTGGTCCCGGCGCTACCGCATTTACACGGATGCCGTCTTTAACAAGTGCCTGCGCCATTGTTCTTGTAAAGGCATTGATCGCGCCTTTCGTTGCCGTATAATCAATCAGCATCGGATTACCGCGATAAGGGTTAATGGAAGTCGTATTGATGATCGCGCTGCCTGGTTTCATATAATCAATTGCTTTTTTAGTTAAATAAAATTGTGAATAAAAGTTTGTTTTGAATGTGCGGTGAAGCTGTTCGCTTGAAATATCTTTGATGCTTTCCTTCGGATGCTGCTCACCGGCATTGTTCACAAGGATATCCAGACGGCCGAGCTCATTGACTGTTTTTTCAACCGCTTCATTACAGAACTCCTCTTCGCCTACATCTCCGGAGATTAAGAGACATTTCACGCCTTCTTGTTCCACGCGTTTTTTTGTATCTTCAGCATCTCCCTGCTCATCCTTATATACAATGGCGATGTCAGCGCCTTCCTTTGCGTAAGCGACAGATACTGCACGTCCGATTCCGCTGTCACCGCCTGTAATGAGTGCGACTTTTCCTTTTAATTTATCCGCACCTTTATAATGCTCGTACTCATATACCGGACTTGGATTCATTTCGCTTTCGATTCCCGGCTGGCGATTTTGGGTTTGTGCCGGCAGTTCTTTCGGATAGTTTGCCATGATGATTCTCCTCCTTTGTTTTTCATGTCTATTTGTTGTGTACCTCGTGCATTATCTGGGTAAACATGGATGAGCACCTTCGGAATGCTTTATCAGAAAAATGTTTCACATGAAACGCAAGGAGGAAAATGATGTGAAAAGGAGGTTGCTGAATGATTAACATGCTTTCTAAAAAATTCAGCAGACCGAAGGGGGTGTTCGGCATACTTGCCGGATACATCATGGCTGCTGAAAATAAAACACTGAATCAGTGGACAATAGATCAGCTTGGCTTAACACGGGGAGACCGCATTCTAGAAGTCGGTTTTGGACCAGGATACTGCATGAAGCAGATGCTGAAACGCGAAAAGAGTGTGCATATCCATGGGATTGATGTATCAGAGGCTATGCTGAAGCTGGCTGCACACAGATTAAAAACAGACCGTGTTCGCCTGATACAGGGCAGCATCGAAACGTTCCCCCTCCCCGCCGCGTATTACGATATAGTCATTTCCGTTAACAACTACACGATTTGGAAAGACCAGCAAGAAGGCATTAAACAGATTTATCAAGCATTAAAACCCGGCGGCAAAGCAGCCATTACGATGCAGCCCCGGGAAGCAGATGCCGGTCCCGAGAAAACTGAATCGTTCGGTAAACAGATGCTCGCTGACCTGAAAGCGGCAGGCTTCAAAGACATTGATATCCAATATAAAGACATTAAACCCGAGCTTTCAGTCTGTGCAACCGCAAAAAAGCCCGTCACATAAATGACGGGCTTTTCTTTTATGAATGTACGGCTTGCTTGCGCAAGACGTCTTTTTTCACTTTGCCGAGATTATTTTTCGGAAGTTCCTTTACGAATTCGATTTCAGGAATTTTGTAAGCGGACAAGCGTTCTTTACAGAATGCAATGACATCCGCTTCTGTTATTTCCTGAGTACTATTAGTGACGATAAAGGCTTTTGGTTTTTCTCCGTACAGCTGATCCGGTATCCCGACCACTGCTGTTTCAAGGATGCCCGGGATCTGCTGGATGACTTCTTCAACCTGATCAGGATAGACATTGTCGCCTCCGTAAATAATGACATCCTTGTATCGTCCGGTGATGAAGATAAAGCCGTCCTCATCCACGTAGCCTGAATCTCCGGTTCTGAACCAGCCGTTTTGCAGCACTTTTGCTGTCGCTTCAGGGTTTTCCTCATAGCCTTTAAATAAGAATGGGCTGTGCACAACGATTTCTCCGATTTCACCTTGCGGCAGCTCTTCTCTCGTCTCAGGATCTTCTACCTTGACTTGAACATCAGCAACAGGTTTACCGGCAGAGGCCGCTTTATCCATTCCCATTTCAGGAACCCATGTGCTGATTCCCCAAGCTTCTGTGCTTCCGTAACCGTGAGCGAGCTGGATGCCGATATCAAGATACCGCTGAATCAGGCTGCTAGGCACTTTTGTTCCGCCTGTCATCAAAATGATGAGCGAGGACAGATCGGTTTGATGTTCTTCCCACGCCTCAAGCAAATATGTGTAAAACACAGGAAGGGCCATAATCGTTTGAATTTTTTCTTCTTCAATGACCTTCAGCATACGAACGGGATCTTGATCCTTTGTAAAAATAAACGTGGTCCCCGCAAACGTTCCAAGCATGATACAAATAAGCGCGCTTGTATGATAAATCGGATGGCACGCAAGAAAACGCAGATTTTTCATTCGTGCGCTTGAGCTATTTGACTTTGATACGTAATTGTATATACCGCCATGGGTGATCATGCATCTTTTCGGATTTCCTGTTGTCCCTGACGTAAACATCAGAAGCGCTGTATCATCCGGAGAAACCGTTTCTGCTTCCGGCAAATGATCTGGTCCTGCAAAAAGCGCTTCAAACACTGGAGACGTCTCATACGCTGTTCCTGTTTCCATGATCAAACGGACAGAAGACAGCTCAGGCAGCACTTCATCCATTATCTCTTTAAATTCCGTTCCGTAAAACAATGCTTTCGGTTTACTTGCTTTTAAAATGCCTGTCATCTCGTATGGTTTCAGCTGCCAGCTGACGGGCACTACAACGGCCCCGATTTCAAGTGCGGCAAACATAATGGTTGATGCAGGGTGGCCATTTTTGCAAAGCAAAGCCACATGGTCGCCTTTTTGAATTCCTTTTTGAAGCAGAGCATTCGCCAGCTGATTGATCCGTTTGTGATATGCTGCATATGTCAGTGTGTGGGCTCCGCTTTTTACAGCTTCTATTTCTTCGCTATCCGGCATGTCATGCAGAATCAGATGCTGTAATGTTTCCATATTGTCATCTCCTATATTCTCTTGAATCTTCAATAATTTGTTAGATTGTCTTCCTTACCTCACCCATTTTAACCCAAAAAAGATAACTTGTAAAACTATTTCATTTTGGAATTATTCCATTACAGAATGATAAAATAGTCCCGCATTTTTTTATTTTGTGCTGCATCCATACAAAAACACACGCCTTTTTTTGGCGTGTGAATTGGGTGATTACGGGATGTTTTTTTCTTTCATCCATGTGAAAAAGATGCGGTTTAAACGCTGATACAGTTCTCGTTCCCCTTCCTCCTGAAAGCCCGCCATGCTTTCTCCGCTTTCGATAATGGCAGAGCTGATCGCACTCAAAATCTCTGATCCTTCAGCTGATAATGTGGCCGGCGCCATCATGACGAGAATTCTTGTCATATCGAGGGTATTTCCGTCCATGCCATTGACTTCAAAAGATGTGCTGAGGTCATACATTTTGAAAAAAGGCAGGACGATATGATCATTTTTGAGATGATAAAGCGCCATGTTTGTACCCGGTATGCCCAATCCCCCTTGTTTTTCGCGTTCTGCAAGGCAATCCGCCGCTTTTTTCGGATCTCGGATGAGGCCATCCTTTTTCAGCTGTTGAAAAAGCTCAAACAGCAGCATGCCGTGATCCGGCTTTGTTTTCATTTCAGTGAGTGAAAAATGGCGCAAGACGTCTTGAATCACCGCCATGTATCGTCCCACGCTTTCCGCCGCTGCCAGCATGTCAGGGATGTCGGCTTGCCGCGTTTCTTCCTTCGGGCTTCTTTTTTTCTCAAGAATGAGCGGGATTTTCCGCTTAATATACTGCTTTACCTGGTTTGCGTCTTCCTCATTTAAAAGCGGGCTGACCATAATATAGTCGATGTTTTGATAAGGGATCGGCACAGTGGATACAATCATATCATAGGCATGAGTGTCGCGGTCCTTCAGCTCGATCAGTGATGACATATCAAACGATTCAATTTCAGGCAGCTCTTTCTTCAATCTCGAAGCAAGCATTTTCGAAGAACCGATTCCGCTTGAGCAGACAACAAGCGCTTTCACTTTTGCTTCTTCTTTTTTGATTTCAAGCGCTGAACCGAAGTGAAGAACGATAAAGGCGATTTCATCATCAGAAAAGGACATGTCCGGGAAAAATTTTTCCACGCCCTCTTCTATCGCCATATACAGCAGAAAATAATCACGCTTGATCTGTTCCTTCATTGGATTATAGATGTCGATGTTTTCTTTCATGCGGCTGATGGCCGGCTCCAAATGGGCAATCAAACCTTCATATAAAGAGTAGTTTTTCGTCAGATCCATTCTGATTTTTTCTGAAATAAAAGCGATCAGCCGTTTTGTTTGCAGGGCTGTTTCAAGCTCTATTTCCTGCGCTCTGTATTCTGTTTTGTATTTGCGGTTGGCGCTTCGCAGGTGGATCGTAATATAGCCGACCTCCGCTTCCGGGATCGTCACGCCGAAAGCACGTTCAAGCTCGCCCGCGATTTCCAGAGCTGAGCTGTATTCTTTAGCACTCTTGAGTTCATCAAGCTCGCTCTCTTCCATGCTGATCGTCTCACCCAGTTTAATGCGTTCGATCGCAAACGTCAGATGAACGACAAGCGCTATATAGGAGCTGTCAGATAGAGAAAATGCGATTTTTTCTTTCAGCTGGAATAAAATCCGCTCCATTTTTAACAGCTCGCCTTTGCTGACAACCCCGAACATCTTCTCGGAGGAATCGGCTTTTCCTTTAATGTTTAATTCAACCGCTTCCAAAAACATTTGGATATCGAGGCGGTTCACAATCAGATTGCCGACAATTTTTCGTTTCGCGTTCTCTGGCCCCATGAGCTGGATGCCAAAGCCTCTTTTTCGGATCAGTGTTAACCCAAACGGAGAAATCCATTTCTCCAGCTCATCTAAATCGTAGCTGACCGTAGCATTGGTGACCTGCAGATCATGAGCGAGCGTGTACAGTTTCACCGGTTCTTGGGACTCTAATAGCGAACAGAGAATCAGCAATTTTCGTTCGTCCGCGCTGTATTCATGCTGTTCATGTGACAGCTCGGTGAGCAGCTTTTGTTTATCTTCGGGACTTCCTACCGCCTTCAAGCCTTTGCCGGGCTGTTTATCGAGCTTGAGCCCCACAGTCTCCATCAGCGGCTTGATTGATTTCAGCTCCCTGTGAATGGTTCTGGTGCTCACTTCCATCAGCTCAGCCAGCTCCGTTACGGTTACATATCGGTTCAGTAATAATAAATGCTTTAAAAGCTTTTGTTCTCTTGCAGTCATATACATAAAAAGGCCTCCAGACATTCGTGATGTGCGGATGAAGTCGCATGGAGATATAGGAAGAGGAAAAAAAGAGGTTTTCTTTATTAATATAAAACGCTTTCAAACAGGATTCAATCACTTATAAATGGGAATTTGGCACTAAGCAGTGTGACAATATTGAAAAAGCATCAGCCGTTATGCTGATGCTTTTTCTTTATGGTATATCGTGGCCTTGTACGGCTGTATAAATACGGAACCACTGATCCTGATCAAGCTTATACGCCAAGGCGTTTTCCGCTTCCGACAATCGGCATGATGCCGGCCGGATGCGTGAACAGCCATGCGTACATCACCTCGTCCAATGAGGCAGCACCGATTTCAGCCTGAACAGTTTCAAGCGCCGTGCGAATGCGCCGGTCTTTTTCCGTGTTTCCGGCGAATACTTTACCGCCTGCAAGCGGCGACCAGGCCATCGGAGAAATCCGTTTTTCCTGACACAGGTTCAATGTGCCGTCCTGAATATTTTCTAATTCATATGCGGAAAGCTCTATCTGATTGGTGACAAGCTTTTCAGGCAGATACGATTCCAGCATCCGATATTGATGGCCTTTAAAGTTCGACACACCGAAATATCTGACCTTGCCGGAGCATTTTAGCGCATGAAACGCCTCAGCCACTCCTTCCGGGTTCATGAGCGGGTCCGGTCTGTGAATCAGCAGCACATCGATATAATCCGTTCTGAGATTCAAAAGCGACTGTTCAACAGACGCGAGAATGTGTGTTTTGCTTGTATTATAATGGTGCGATCTGTGAGCAGGGCGTTCAGGTGATTCAAGAACGATGCCGCATTTTGTGACCAGCTCTATATTTTCCCTTAATCCGGGTGAAAGGGCAAGAGCATTTCCAAAACCTTTCTCGCACGTGTAGCCCCCGTAAATATCCGCGTGATCAAAGGTGGTGATGCCTTGATCGACACACCACTCAATGAGACTGAGCAGCTCAGCGTCTGAATAGTTCCATTCATTCAGACGCCAAAGCCCGTGTATCACTCTTGAAAATTGAAGATCCTCCGCCAAATGAATACGCTGCATGCAAAATCCCTCTTTTCTTTATAAACCGGGTTTTTGCCCCTTACTAGATCATTCGGCCTCAGACGCCCTTTTTCCTTTCACTCCCGTTAAAAAGGTTTTATTTCGATTGAAATTGCTTTTTTGCTTTTTCGACTACGTAGTGGCTGCCGCCGTGATCTTGAACATTTTGAATCATCATCGCGACAAGCAGGTCTTTGTTTTTATAGTCATAGCCGACGAACCAGCCATTTTCGGTGCCGTCTTTATCATCTTTTGATTTTTTCAGCTCGGCTGTTCCCGTTTTTCCAGCCACAGTGATTCCTTTTACGACAGGCTGATACGCTGACCCGCGCTCATCTTCGACTACGCCTTTCAATCCTTTTGTAATATCGGCGGCTCCTTCTTTCGTGAGCACTTGTTTGTGCCAGACATCAGCGGTTTGTGAGTCTTTCTTGATAAGCGTCGGTTTCACGAGGTCTCCATTATCGACAAATGGCGTGTAAGCTGCCGCTAGGTGAAGCGGTGACATTTGCATTTGTCCCTGTCCGTAGCCTGTATCCGCAAGCAAAATGTCTGAGTCAAGCTTGTCGTTTGCGATTGACGATTGCTGGACTGGGAATTCAAATGGAATATCCTCTGCAAACCCAAATGTTTTCATGCCTTTTGTAAAGGTGTCCGCTCCCATATCAAGCGCGTTTTGCGCAAAGTAAATATTGTCTGACGTAATCAGGGCATGTTCCAAATCCACTTGCTCTAAGCTGTCAGACACTCGTGTAACAGAATAGCCGCCCCAGCTTGAATCTTTCTGCCACTGTTTCCCTTTGATTGTTTTCTTCTCTGCGGCTTTAAGCGTGCCGTTTTTCAGGCCGATAGCAGCAGCGATCGGTTTAATCGTGGATCCTGGTGCATATGTTTTGTTGAATTTCGCAGAAAACGGATTGTTTTTGTCTTCGTTTAGTTTTTTCCATTCTTTATCGCTCCATCCGAAGATAAATCCGTTTGGATCGTAAGAAGGCGCGCTGACAAGAGCCAGTGTTTCACCTGTCTGCGGCTGCAGTGCGACTGCCGCCCCGCTGTCATCCTTCAGCTCGTCATAAAGATTTGTTTGCGTTTTGGTATCAATTGTGAGATGTAGATCCTCACCGTCTTTCGCTTTCGTTTCAGCGATGACTTCGCCGGTTTGCGGAACGTAGATTTTCCATCCTGTTTTGCCTCTGAGCTTGTCTTCATACACATTTTCAAGACCTGCGATTCCGATGTTTGACGTATCGCTGTATGTTCCGTCTTTCTTTTTCTTCAGTTCTTCCGCCGTAATCGCGCGAACGTAGCCTGTCAGATGGGCTGTTTTTTCGCCATACGGATAATAGCGTGAGCTGACATTTGTTCTTGTGACGCCTTTTAATGCCGTCACTTCAGACACTAACTTTTCTTCGTCCGGTTTTACTTTTTTGACCGGCACGAATGAATCATCTTTGACCCAGCTTTGTTTCAGCTTCTGGTTGATGTCATCTTCAGTTACATCCAGTTTTTTCGCGAGCTCTTTTATGACTTTCTCTTTTTTATCGCCAAGTTCTCCGGGAATAATTCCGATTTCTGGAACATCTGTGTTGACGGCTAAGCCTTTCCCGTTTTTATCGTAGATTTGGCCGCGTTTCGGTTCAATGCTGGCGATTTGAACGGTTTTGTCATCAGCCAGCTGCTTGAAAATAAACGATGGGTCCCAATCTATATTCCATGACTCCTCGTCATCTGTTTTTTCTTTTTTCAGCACAGCGGTATTTTTAAAGCTGACTTTGCCCGCATTTGTGTCCATGCTGACTTTGTATGGGATGTGCTTCATCGTTTTATTGTCTTTATCATCCTCATCCACTTTTCCCGCAGTGACTTTCAGATTTTTTACGCCTGCCTGCTCATAGATGGTTTTATATCTGCTGACGAAATCCTTTTTGGAGATTTCTTTTTTTACATCTTTGGTCAGGCTTTGATACATGTCATCGAATTGCTGATCGTTCCACTGTTTTACGAATGCTTCCATTCGGTCCTCTGGTGAATCTGTTTTGGAGCATCCGATTAATCCGATCAGCCCGATACATAGAAATAATAGTAGAATACACTTTTTACACATGACTTTCCCCTGCCTTCCACTTGTTATTTTCTCTTAAATGAATTAGTACGTGCAAGATTTTTTTGAAAATGAAGGAAAAGGTTCATCGTTTTTGCAGAAATCTCCTTTCGTTTCCTGTAAACTATTTGAAAAGAGGAAAGAAGGGATCACATGGTCAGAGAAGCAGCTATGCTTCATATTAAAGAGGGGCTTGAACAAGAATTTGAGGACGCGTTCCGGCTGGCGGCGCCGATCATTGCCGGAATGAAGGGCTATATCACACATTCTTTATCAAAATGTATGGAAGAAACACATAAGTACCTGCTGCTCGTAGAGTGGGAAACGCTTGAGGACCACACTGAAGGCTTTCGCGGGTCTTCCGAGTACAAAGAGTGGAAAGCCTTGCTGCATCGGTTCTATACGCCGTTCCCGACGGTTGAACATTTTCTCGATGTATCATAGATCTATATCATATAAAGCGTAAAACCGATGAGAGAAACAGACCAAACGAAAACGGCAGTATAGATGTTAAATGCTCCTGAGCTGTCGTTTTCTTTTTTGCGTTCTTCAAGCCCCTGAATAAACATGACAGCGCCCAGGAAAACGAGCATGACCGATTGGATAACAGAGGTGTGTTCCGTATAGTTAAAAGCGATAAGCGCCAGTATGATAATGATAACCGCAAAAGACATTTTAAAAATGCGAAACAAAAGGACCATCCTTCCTTATATACGAAATATTGAGCGTTATGCCTTTATTTGCCTTTGCCCTCCATTATTCTAGCGCACTTTTTTTGTATATAGAACATGAGACGGGGAAATTTAAGTTTCTTTTAATATTTGAATTCATATAAAAAAACGCGCCAGTGATCAGGCGCGTATTCTATGAAACTGATAATTCTCGATAACCTATTCCTCGGAGCACTTCGGCCATTGCCTGATAGCCATTGCTATTCGGATGGACACCGTCGAAAGACAGGTATTCCTGCTCTTTCCCTTTAAAGACACTGTAAACGTCAGCGATTTTAACATGAGGTGCTGTTGCCAGCGTTTTCAAATGCGAATTAAATGAAGTAATCCATTGATCAGCAATGCCAATGCCGGGAAACGGGTTGTATAAATTAAAAACACGGATGGCGTAAGGTGATGGATCTGACCCTTTGATATTGGCGATTTGGGCAATCATCTTTTCAAAATTCTCATGACAATGCGCGGACGCACGGCTGAAAATCGTTTCATCCTGAGAAGATTGATAGGATAATACAGATTCAATGAGATCATTTCCGCACCCTGTGATCGTAATCATATCAGCGGCTTGAATTTGTTTTTGCACATAGGGATATGACAGGAGCCCGAGGATTTCCTCTGTATCAAGACCGGATTTGGCGAAAACCGATACGGCTGTTTTTGATTTCAGATCGGCTGCCATCATGTCTCTGAAGCGCTGGACAAATCCTGCAGAAAACAGCCCAGAGCCTCTCCCCGTCGTTAAAGAATCTCCGAGCGCTGTATACTGAAGCACCATGATCTTTCCTCCACTCATGAACGTCGATACGTTAATGTACGCAGCAGAGAAAAGATCGGCTACTTATGGATACCCTATTTTTCTGGAAATCTGCAAAGCGGCTTGTTTTACCTTTTCCGTTAAGTACGGCAGCCTGTCTTCTGTAAATCTCGCTTCAAACCCTGCAATACTGATGCCGGCCGCCACCTGGTGATGATGGTTAAAAATCGGCGCGCCAATAGCGGCCGTATAGTTTTCAAGTTCTGAATAGCTGACGGTATAGCCGTTTTGCACCGAGGCCTCAATGGCCTCAAGAAGCTTTGACGGTTCTGTAATGGTCCCTGAACCGATCGGAATGAGCTCTGTCTGTTTGATGTACGCTTCAATTTCTTCACGGGGCAGAAAGGACAAAATGCTCCGGGCACATGCCCCGGCGTACAGCGGAGAACGCCGGCCGATTGCAGTGTAGAGGCGAACGGTCTGTGTCCCTTCAATCTTCTCCACGTAGATCGCTTCATTTCCGTCCCTCATGATCAAATGAACGGCTTCATCTACTTCACGGCAAAGCTCTTCCATCACAGGCTTGGCTATTTTTCTGATATCGAGTCTGTCCGCGACAAGCTGTCCGAATTCCAAAAACACCAGTCCAAGCGTATAAACGCCGGATGGGTCTCGATTGAGGAACCCCATTTCTTCCAGTGAGCTGACCATTCGGTGAACAGAGGTTTTCGGCATTCCTGACAGGGAAACGAGTTCGCTTAAAGTAAGGCTTGGTTCATGCAAAAACAAATTGAGCAGCGCCATAGATTTCACTACGGTTTTGTTTTTATTCTGCATCATTCCATCCCCTTTGTTATGTCAGCCATTCCATTTTCATTCTTGTTTTCAGTTCTTTTAGATGCGCTTCCCGTTCAATGAAAAGCGCTTCCGCTTCCTGAAGGGATACAGGCTCAAATTGGACGTGCTCACCCGGCATGATTTGCGAGGCAATCGGAAGATCAGCTGAAATGATGTGAGCGATCCTCGGATAACCTCCCGTCGTCTGCCGGTCTGCAAGCAGGATAATCGGATTGCCGTCAGGCGGCACCTGAACTGTTCCAAATGTCACCGCCTCTGACACCATCTCAAGCGGCGCCTTCAATTCAAGCGGTTCCCCTTTGAGCCTGTAGCCCATACGATCGGACTGCGGAGTGACACGAAACGTTTCTTCGTAAAACCGCGTTTGCGATTCTTCTGTGAAAAAAGAGAATTGTTTTCCTTCCAGCACTCGGATCACCGGATTCTTTTTTAACGGCAGAAATCTGTATCGGCTGACTGACCAGTTCGGCGCCGCAAACCCTCGCTGGCCAAGGTGTTGGCTCAAGCGGGAGACGATGGTTTTCGAAAGAGATGACATCTCTCCGATCGGCAGTTCATCTTCCTTCTGAAGCGCTCTTCCGCGAAATCCGCCGATGCCCGCTCTGACATACGTGCTTTTGCTTTCCATCACAGCAGGTACATTGAAGCCGCCGGCTGTCGCCAAATAAGCGCGGCTGCCGAGTTTGCAGGGGCCGAAGGTGACCGTGCTGTTTCCCTTAACGAGCACAGGTTTCCAAAGAGGCGCTTCCTCATCATTCACACGCAGGGTAAAGTCCGCTCCTGTTACGGCAATCAGCATTGGTTCTGACACATAAAGCGACGGGCCGGGACCCATCAGCGTAATTTCAAGACCGGCTTCTTTTTCGCTGTTTCCGATCAGCAGATTGGCAATTCGAAGCGACACCGTGTCCATGGCGCCGCTTGCCAGCACGCCGTATTTTTGATACCCCGTTCTGCCTATATCCTGAACCGTTGTGAGCAGTCCGGGCTTTAACACTTTCATGCTCAATTGGACTCCTCCTTATAGGCGTGATAGTCATCCTCTGAGATGCGGACAAATGTAACAATATCTCCTGCTCTTAATAACGTTGGCGGGTTTTCCTGCGGCCGGAATAGAGCCAGCGGCGTTTTGCCGATCAGCTGCCAGCCGCCCGGTGTCGAAATCGGATAAACGCCTGTTTGCAGTCCCGCAATTCCGACTGAACCGGCAGGAATCGATGGTCTTGGCGATGATTTCCTTGGAGCTGCAATGCGTTTGGACATCCCGCCTAGGAAAGGAAACCCCGGTGCAAAGCCCAGCATATACACCACATATTCGCCGCCTGTATGAATCTCAATGACTTCTTCGGGTGTGAGATGATTGATCTTCGCCACCTCTTCTAAATCAGGCCCGAAATCACCGCCATAGCAGACGGGAATTTCAACGACGCGGCGGCTGCTTTCATAATCAGCCGTTAATTCTCCGAGCCGCTCATGAACATCGCGTTTCACCTTCTCAAAAGGCGAGCTGATGCCTTGAGGCAAATGCTTATACACTTCATACATATCATAAAATACGGTAAGACTCGTAAAAGCCGGGATACATTCAATGAATCCCGGAAACGGCTGTTCTTCTATATAAGCGGCAGCGGCATGGACAAGACCGTTTACTTGCTCGCTTATTTCTTCTCCAAATCGGATCATCATTGCAGAATCACCGAGCTGTTCGATTTGTAATCGTTCAGTCATCTTTCTCACCTCGTTTATTTCTCGTTCATCAGGAGGACGAGAGGTTACAGCACCGCAAGCGACTCGTCTCGAATATCTGTGATGAGCATATGCCCCGGCGCATGTGTGATGACCATTTCAGGTTTTACATTCATAGCCACAGCTTGCGGAGTTACCCCGCATGCCCAAAATAGAGGAACCTCGCCTCCACGAACAGAAACGGCATCTCCGAAATCTGGATTGCTCAAATCCTGTATGCCGATCGCTTTTGGATTGCCGATATGAATCGGTCCTCCGTGCACAGCCGGAAAACGCGAGGTCACCTGTGCGGCGCGTACAGCGAGCCGTTCAGGAACCGGTCTCATACTGACAACCAACTGTCCATGAAACGGCCCCGCCGGAACACAATCTATATTCGTTTTGTACATTGGAACGTTCGTCCCCTCGTCGATATGTCTGACGGGTATTCCATTATTGATCAGCGCTTGTTCAAAAGAGAAACTGCATCCGATCAGAAAGCCGACAAAATCGTCCTCCCAGTATGGCGTAATATCAGATACCTCATCTGTCAAAACACCGTGCCTGTATACACGGTATTTTGGAAAATCCGTTCTGATATCCGCATCTGGCGCTGCAAGCGACGGCACAGGCGAACCGGATTCCGTCACATCCAGCACCGGACAGGGTTTTGGATTCCGCTGGCAAAACAGCAGAAAGTCAAATGCCAGATCTTTTTTCAAAATCACAAGGTTCGCTTGAGCATAGCCGCCGGACATTCCGGCGGTCGGCCCGTTTATTTTCCCCTCTCGTATAAGCGCGCGCACATCTCTTGGCGCCATCTTGTTCAAATGATCCACTCTTATCAGCTCCACAATTGAGGAAGTTGTGTAAATAACGTGTAGACGCCCATAATCGCCATGACGATGACAACCAGTGCACCTGAGCCTGTCAGCCAAAGCGGATGCTTATAATCACCGACAATGTTTTTCTTATATGCGGCAATAAGCAGCGTTCCAAGCGCAATCGGCAGAATCAAACCGTTCAGAGATCCGACAAGCACAAGAATTTTCGCCGGCTGGCCGATAGTGACGAAAGCTAATGTAGAAACGACAATAAATCCGATAATAATGCCGCGTGAATTCTTTTCAATTTTTGGAGAAAAGGTTTTAAAAAATGAAACAGATGTATAAGCGGCCCCGATAACAGACGTAATGGCCGCTGACCACATGATCAATCCGAAGATTTTATAACCGACATTTCCCGCTGCCAGCTGGAACACAGAGGCCGCCGGGTTGCTTTCGTCAATGTGCAGGCCTTTTGAAACAACGCCGAGCACAGCTAAGAAAAGGGCGATCCGCATGATGGATGTAATTAAAATGCCGATAACTGAGCTTTTTGTCACCTGGGGGATGGATTCCTTGCCTTTAATCCCTGCATCAAGCAAACGATGTCCGCCGGCAAATGTGATATATCCCCCGACGGTTCCGCCAACTAATGTGACAATTGCAAATATACTTATATGTTCAGGGACAAACGTGTTAGCCACAGCCTGTCCGACCGGCGGCGCTGTGGTGACCGCAACAAAGACAGTTAAAATAATCATGACAAAACCCGCGATTTGCGTAAAACGGTCCATCGCTTTTCCTGCTTCCTTAATGACAAAAATCAGAATGGCGATGACGGCGCTGATTAAGGCGCCTGTTTCTGGTGTAATGCCGAACAAGACTTGAAGTCCGAGCCCAGCCCCTCCGATATTCCCGATATTAAAGGCAAGTCCGCCAAGCACGACGAGAATTGCGATAAAATATCCCAGTCCGGGAAGCACCATATTCGCAATCTCCTGACCCCTTTTTCCTGAGACCGCAATGATGCGCCATACGTTGGTTTGAGCGAAGATATCCAAAATAATAGAAATGAAAATAACAAAACCGAAGCTTGCTGCGAGTGTGTTTGTGAATGTTGCGGTTTGTGTCAGGAATCCCGGGCCGATTGCTGATGTCGCCATTAAGAAGGCGGCCCCCATCAGCAATGACCAGCTGCCCGTTTTTTTCCCTGCTGTTTTTTTCTGCTGCTCCATCTATTTTCCTCCTTCTGATTACTTCTGCGCTGAAATAGCAGTCACTTCGATTCCGGCCGCTTTAAGCTCTTTTCGTATTTTTTGCGCAAACGTCAGCGCATGGGCACCGTCTCCGTGAATGCAAACCGTATCTGCTTTTAAGGACACATCATGCCCTTGCTGGGATTTGACCGCTCCCTCTTTTACCATTTTGATCACCTGGCTGACAGCGGCATCGTCGCTTTCAATCAGCGCATCAGGCTGAGAACGCGGTGTCAGTGTGCCGTCCGCTTGGTATGTTCTGTCGGCGAACACTTCACTTGCTGTTTGAAGCCCGATCCGTTCTCCCGCTTTTACAAGCTCGCTCTCAGCAAGGCCGAAAAGAATCAGTCCTGGATCGACCTTGTAGACAGCTTTTGCAATGGCGTCCGATAGCTTCTGATCGACTGCGGCCATATTGTACAAAGCGCCGTGCGGCTTGACGTGCTGCATGTGAAGTCCTTCCGCTTTTAAAAACCCTGACAAGGCGCCAATTTGATAAACCACAAGATCATATGCTTCCTCTGGAGAAATCGCTATATTTCGGCGGCCGAAGCCGAGCAAATCCGGGAGTCCCGGATGAGCGCCGATTTTCACGCCTTTTTCAGCAGCAAGGGCAACTGTTTTCCGCATGACACTTGGATCCCCTGCATGAAATCCGCATGCGACATTCGCTGAAGTGACAAACGCTAAAATATCTTGATCAAGACCTATCGTATAGGCTCCGAAGCTTTCCCCTAAATCACAATTTAAATCAACTTGAAACACAGAATCCCTCCTGCCAAGCAAACGATTGCTTTATGTATTTTATTGTTCCGAAATTCGGAACGACTATTCCGAATTTTTGAACTTTATTTCATTATATTCAATCATATCAGTTTGTGAAATAACTTTGTTAGAAAACCTACCATGGTCCTAGAAGAAAATCTCCCTGATAAAAAAAGAAAAGAGTCCTTATCTCAGGACTCTCAGGCTGTCGAGAAAATCTCGACAGCCTTTATTTTTTCTTAAAATATCCATTCTCATGTAATAAAATAAAAGAAAGACTTACAAGGACGGTGTCTTTCTCATGTTGCACACAAGAAATTCTTCTC
>NZ_JAXCHF010000001.1:0-1458351 GCF_037027485.1 Bacillus sp. 205(2023)
ACTTCAACCGGATAACTCACTCTTGTCCCCATAGAAAAAACACCTCCAAGTCTAATTTCGGCTAACAATCATCCGTTTTCAAACTTGAAGGTGTTTTTTATTTGTCTCATCTTATGGGGTCAGTCCCCAAAAGCCGGGCCTTTTTTTGTGCCAAGAGTGACATCGTTTAGAATGGCAGGAAAAATCTTATGGGCTTTAGATCATCATTCACAGGTAACAATATAGGTATTACGTTAAGAGCAGGAGTTGTGATGAATGAATGATCAACTGACCGCAATTTATACGGAACTTCTTCTGATGAAAGAAGAATTACAGTCGAGATTATTTGAGTATTCTTGCTTTCAGGTTTCAACAAGCCCGCAAGCAGCAATCAATCATAAACAAAAAGCAACTCTGATCTATCATATTAAAGAAGAGCTTCAAGACGTTCTTCTCGCATTGTCGAAAATTGAGGACGGCACATTCGGATACTGTGAAGAAACTGGAGCTCCCATTCCTCTTTCAAAGCTGGCTGTGCTGCCGACAGCGCGAACAGCAAATGATTTTCTGTATTCAGTCCAATTTGAAAAAAAAACACTTCCTCTGTGGAAATCAACTGATATTGAATATGATCAGGCGCTGTATGAATAACAGCGCCTCTCCGATTAAGTCTGTATAGAGGCTGATATTTCTTTACTCCAGTGCTTTTTATTGATAAAATGCATAATGGACTAAAGTAACCGTATAATGGAGGAACGTTTGTGCTGTATTACGTTATCGCACTACTTATTATCGCAGCTGATCAACTGACAAAATGGCTTGTCGTCAAGAACATGGAACTTGGACAAAGCATACCGATCATTGATCAGGTATTCTATATCACCTCCCATCGCAATACGGGTGCGGCGTGGGGGATATTAGCCGGTCAGATGTGGTTTTTCTACCTCATCACAACTGCAGTCATTATTGGTATTGTTTATTACATACAGCATTATACGAAAGGGCAAAAGCTTCTTGGTGTTGCCCTCGGACTCATGCTTGGCGGCGCCATCGGCAATTTTATCGACCGGGCTGTCAGACAGGAAGTGGTGGATTTTATCCATGTCATTATCGTCAATTACAATTACCCGATTTTTAATATCGCGGACTCTTCATTATGTGTCGGCGTAATGCTTTTATTTATACAAATGCTGTTGGACAGCGGGAAAAAGAAGAAGGAGCAATAGCATGAATCAATTTGACATAACCGCTTCAGAAGAACAAAAAAGTGAGCGGATTGATAAATTTCTGGCATCGACTGAAAATGGTTGGTCGAGAACCCAGGTGCAGCTATGGGTGAAGGACGGACAAGTTGTCGTGAACGGAAGCCCTGTAAAATCGAATTATAAAATTCAGCCGGGGGATCAGGTGACTGTCACTGTGCCTGAGCCTGAAGCGCTCGACGTGCTGGCAGAACCTATGGATCTGGATATTTACTATGAAGATCAGGATGTGCTGGTCGTCAATAAACCTCGCGGAATGGTTGTGCACCCAGCTCCCGGGCATCTTACGGGTACACTTGTAAACGGCCTTATGGCTCATTGTACGGACCTATCCGGAATAAATGGCGTGATGCGCCCGGGGATCGTCCATAGAATCGATAAGGACACGTCTGGCTTATTAATGGTGGCGAAGAATGATATGGCGCACGAGTCACTTGTAAACCAATTGGTCAACAAAACGGTTACGCGGAAATATACGGCAGTTGTCCATGGGCTTATTTCTCACGATGACGGTACAATTGATGCGCCGATCGGGCGGGATAAGAAAGATCGGCAAAGCATGACTGTAACACGTGATGGAAAAAACGCCGTCACTCATTTTCATGTTCTTGACCGCTTTCAGGAGTTTACGCTTGTGGAATGCCAGCTTGAAACAGGAAGAACGCACCAAATCCGTGTGCATATGAAGTATATCGGATTCCCGTTAGCGGGAGATCCGAAATACGGGCCGAGAAAAACGATCGATTTTAACGGACAGGCGCTTCATGCCGGAATTTTAGGTTTTCAGCATCCGCGCACTGACGAATATATCGAATTTGAGGCACCGCTTCCTGATGATATGTCTGCTTTAATCGAAAATCTGAGAAAAACCCGTTGACAGGGCATCTCTTTTCTGAAATAATAAACGAAGCTGAATAGATTCTTTAAAACAGTCCAGAGAGGCTGAGAAGGATAACGGATTGACGGGATACGTGTATATGCACGCACCTTGTCCTAAAACCCCTCTCTGCCAATGGCAAGAGGGGTTTTTTCTTCTAAATGAACTGTGAGGTGTCACATAATGAATCAAAAAGCTGTCATTCTCGACGAACAGGCAATCAGACGTGCGCTGACCAGAATTGCTCACGAAATGATTGAACGCAATAAAGGGATGAACAACTGCATCCTTGTCGGTATCAAGACAAGAGGTATTTACTTGGCAAAACGCCTCGCCGAACGGATAGAACAAATAGAAGGGAATCCTGTAACCGTTGGAGAAATTGATATCACCCTTTACAGAGACGATCTATCCAAAAAAACGAGCAATGAAGAACCGCTTGTGAAAGGTGCAGATATACCGGTAGATATCACAGATCAAAAAGTAATTGTCGTAGATGATGTTCTTTACACAGGAAGAACGGTCAGAGCCGCAATGGATGCCCTTGTCGATGTAGGCAGACCTTCCTCAATTCAACTGGCTGTGCTTGTTGACAGAGGACACAGAGAACTGCCGATCCGAGCAGATTACATCGGGAAAAACATCCCGACTTCAAAAGCTGAAAAGGTTATGGTTCAGCTTGATGAGGTTGACAAAAACGATCTCGTCGCCATTTATGAAAATGAATAATGTATCACCTTTTTAAACGCAATCCAGAGAGGTTGCAAAGAGGTGCACAGCGAAGCCCCGAAAGTATGCGGCCGGTCTTTGTATGCCTCTTTGCGTAAAAACAGCAAAGAGGTTTTTTTATACAGTTATTAAGTCATCCTAATATGAAAAGTCATCAATCAGGGGGAAAATCATCATGAGTAAGAAAAAAGTTAATTTAGGAGTCAGGGAAATTCCGAAACCTTTCTCTTGGGTTTCGTTCAGCCTGCAGCATTTATTTGCGATGTTTGGCTCAACGATTTTGGTTCCGAAGCTGGTCGGAATGAGTCCTGCTGTTGCATTGGTGACGAGCGGTATCGGAACACTTGCTTACCTTCTGATCACGAAAGGACAAATACCAGCGTATCTCGGTTCATCCTTTGCCTTTATTTCTCCGATCATCTTGGTAAAAGCGACCGGCGGACCCGGAGCGGCAATGGTTGGTGCGTTTCTGGCAGGGCTTGTGTACGGGCTGATTGCCTTGCTGATCAGACAGCTCGGAACAGGCTGGCTGATGAAGCTTCTCCCGCCTGTCGTCGTAGGTCCGGTTATTATCGTCATTGGACTGGGTCTGGCCGGCACAGCGGTAAATATGGCCATGTATGCTGATCCGAATGCCAGTGAGCTGGTTTACAGCTTAAAACATTTCAGTGTTGCAGGTGTCACTTTAGCGATCACGATCATTTGCGCGATTTTCTTGCGGGGATTCTTAAGCTTAATCCCGGTCTTGATCGGAATCATCGGCGGATACTTGTTTGCCTTGACTCAAGGAATTGTCAACTTCCAGCCGGTGCTTGACGCGAAATGGTTTGCAGTCCCTGAATTTATCATCCCGTTTAAAGATTATACGCCGTCAGTGACACTTGGCATCGCCGCAGCAATGGTCCCTGTCGCATTTGTTACCATGTCAGAGCATATCGGCCACCAGATGGTGCTGAGCAAAGTTGTAGGACAAGACTTCATTAAGAAACCGGGTCTCCATCGCTCAATAATGGGCGACAGCGCGGCCACAATCCTTGCTTCCTTGATTGGCGGCCCGCCTACAACAACTTATGGAGAAAACATTGGCGTACTGGCCATTACGAGAGTGTTCAGCGTCTTTGTTATCGGAGGCGCGGCAGTGATTGCCCTTTGCTTCGGCTTCATCGGCAAAATATCTGCGCTTATCAGTTCAGTCCCGTCAGCGGTTATGGGAGGCGTTTCCTTCCTGCTGTTCGGCATCATCGCTTCCAGCGGTTTGAGAATGCTGATTGACAACAAAATTGATTATGAAAATAACAGAAACCTCATCATCACATCAGTCATCCTTGTAATCGGCGTAGGCGGCGCATTTATTCAGGTGTCTGAAGGAGGATTCCAAGTGTCAGGCATGGCGCTTGCGGCAATTGTAGGTGTCATCTTAAACCTGATTCTTCCGCAAGCGAAGGAAGAGCAGGCAGACACATCCGAACAACATCATATTTAAACCTTTTAATGAAAGTCCAGAGAGGCTTGGAAGGGTTATAAAGAGAAGAAAGCTTCACGCTGCTCCTCTATTTAACCGTACCCCGAGTCTATCCAAGACCGGGGTTTTTTTCAGCCTTAAACAAGTTGAAATGAGAGGGGAAAGAAAATGAAGCATTTAACGACGATGAGTGAACTCAGCACTGGGGAAATCAAAGATTTGCTTCAAACTGCGCAAGACCTCAAAAACGAAAAAACAGACCATCAGCTGACAGGTAAATTTGCAGCGAATCTGTTTTTTGAACCAAGCACCAGAACACGATTCAGCTTTGAGGTAGCTGAAAAGAAACTGGGCATGAATGTCCTGAATCTCGACGGAACAAGCACCAGCGTACAAAAAGGCGAAACCTTATATGACACAATTCGAACGCTCGAATCAATCGGTGTTGATGCGTGTGTCATCAGACACAGTGAGGATGAGTACTACAAAGAACTTGTCGGACATGTAAATATCCCGATTCTGAATGCGGGAGACGGGTGCGGCCAGCATCCGACACAATCATTGCTTGATTTAATGACAATCAATGAAGAATTCAATACGTTCAAAGGCCTTACCGTCTCCATTCACGGCGACATTAAGCACAGCAGAGTCGCGAGGTCTAATGCTGAAGTGTTGACAAGACTCGGTGCCCGCGTTCTGTTTTCCGGTCCGCCGGAATGGCAGGATGAAGAAAATACGTTTGGCGCGTATGTCTCAATGGATGAAGCAGTAGAGACTTCGGATGTTGTCATGCTGCTGCGTATTCAAAATGAAAGACATCAGTCAGCTGTCAGTCAGGAAGGCTATTTAAATGAATTCGGCTTGACTGTAGAACGGGCTGAACGTATGAAGCAGCATGCGATTATTATGCACCCGGCGCCTGTGAACAGAGGAGTGGAGATTGATCACAGCTTAGTAGAAAGCGAAAAATCAAGAATCTTCAAACAAATGCAAAATGGCGTATTTATCAGAATGGCAGTGTTACAGCGAGCCTTACAAACCAATGCGAAAAGAGGAGAAGCAGCGTATGTCATATCTCATTAAAAACGGCTGGATACTTAACGAAAATGGTGAAAAAACAGAACAGGATATTCGGGTGACAGGAGAGGTCATCTCAGAAATCGGCAAGCTTGATGCAGCAGATGGAGAAACGGTTATTGACGCGAAAGGATTGCTCGTTTCACCGGGCTTTGTTGACCTCCATGTACACTTTAGAGAGCCTGGCGGAGAGAAAAAAGAAACCATTGAAACCGGCGCAAAAGCAGCGGCGCGCGGCGGTTATACAACAGTAGCAGCCATGCCGAATACACGGCCGGTTCCTGATACGAAGGAGCAGATGGAATGGGTGCAAAACCGCATTAAAGAAACATCATGCGTCAGAGTCCTTCCTTATGCATCTATTACGATCAGACAAATTGGCGATGAGATGACAAACTTTGAAGCATTAAAAGAAGCTGGGGCATTTGCATTTACAGATGACGGCGTCGGTATACAGACAGCAGGAATGATGTATGAAGCAATGAAACGCGCAGCCGCGATTGACAAAGCGATTGTCGCACATTGCGAGGACAACTCCTTAATTTACGGAGGCAGCGTCCATGAGGGGACGTTTTCAAAAGCGAACGGGCTTAACGGCATTCCTTCTGTGTGTGAATCGGTTCATATTGCCCGTGACGTGTTACTGGCTGAGGCGGCAAACTGCCATTACCATGTATGCCATATCAGCACGAAAGAATCTGTGAGAGTCGTGCGTGATGCGAAAAAAGCGGGAATTCGGGTCACAGCAGAAGTTTCACCTCACCATTTACTGCTTTGTGATGAAGACATTCCCGGGCTGGATACAAACTATAAAATGAACCCGCCGCTGCGCGGTGCGGAAGATAGAGAAGCACTGATTGAAGGACTTTTAGACGGAACGATCGACTTTATAGCAACCGACCACGCGCCGCATACAGAAGAAGAGAAAAACACAGAAATGAAGCTGGCGCCGTTCGGAATTGTCGGTTTGGAAACAGCGTTCCCGCTTCTTTACACACATTTTGTTAAAAACGGCAGCTGGACGCTGAAACAGCTGATTGATTATATGACAATCAAGCCTTGCGAAGCGTTTGGTCTCCCATATGGAACACTGAAAACGGGACAAGCAGCCGACATCACATTAATCGATTTGGAAAGAGAAGCAGTTATAGACAAAGAAACATTCTTATCTAAAGGTAAAAACACACCATTTAACGGCCTTAACTGCAGCGGCTGGCCAGTCGCTACAATTGCAGCAGGAACGCTTGCTTATGAAGAAGGGAGACTTGTGAAATGAAAAGACGATTAGTACTGGAAAACGGAGCGGTATTTGAGGGGAAAGCCTTCGGGAGCTTGGAGCACAGCATGGGAGAAGTCGTTTTCAATACCGGTATGACTGGTTATCAGGAAATTTTGTCAGACCCTTCTTATTGCGGGCAGATCGTTACGTTAACATATCCGCTTATCGGAAATTACGGCATTAACCGTGATGACTTTGAATCCATTACGCCTTTTGTTAAAGGATTGATTGTAAAAGAATTATGTGAACTGCCTTCCAACTGGCGTTCAGCTTACACATTGGATGAGTATTTAAAAATGAAAAACATTCCGGGACTGCAAGGAATTGATACAAGAAAGCTCACGAGAATGATCCGCACGGCAGGCGCGCTAAAAGGAACGTTTGCCTCACCTGATGAAGATATCGAAGCAGTACTGAAAAGACTGAACGAAACTGAACTGCCGAGAAATCAAGTATCCCAAGTGTCAGCCAAAACAGCATATCCTAGTCCGGGAAGAGGCAAACGCATTGTCTTGGTGGACTTTGGCATGAAGCACGGCATTTTAAGAGAGCTGAACAAACGGAAATGTGACGTCATCGTTGTGCCTTACAATGTAACAGCAGAAGAAGTCCTTCAGCTGAAGCCGGACGGCATCATGCTTTCTAACGGACCTGGTGACCCGAAAGATGTACCTGAAGCAATTGAAATGATAAAAGGTGTTCTTGGAAAAGTGCCATTATTCGGAATTTGTCTCGGCCACCAGTTATTTGCGCTGGCGTGCGGAGCCGATACTGAAAAAATGAAATTCGGTCACAGGGGCTCAAACCATCCGGTAAAAGAGCTTGCAACCGGAAAAGTTGCCTTAACATCCCAAAATCATGGCTATACAGTTTCATCTATCAATGAAACAGAGCTTGAAGTCACACACATCGCGATAAACGACGATACGATTGAAGGGCTGAAACACAAAACACTGCCTGCATTTACGGTTCAATATCATCCGGAAGCATCACCCGGTCCTGAGGACGCTAATCATCTATTTGACAGATTTATCGAAATGATCGAAACAACAGAGAAAGAAGGGGAAGCGGTATGCCAAAACGCGTAGATATTAACAAAATTTTAGTAATTGGGTCAGGACCAATTATCATCGGTCAGGCAGCTGAATTTGATTATGCGGGAACTCAAGCCTGCCTTGCATTAAAAGAAGAAGGCTATGAGGTTATTCTTGTCAACTCAAACCCGGCGACGATCATGACCGATACAGAAATGGCTGACCGGGTTTACATCGAACCGCTGACATCTGAATTTCTGACGCGGATCATCAGAAAAGAGCGTCCTGACGCCATTCTTCCTACACTCGGCGGGCAAACAGGCTTGAATCTTGCGGTTGAGCTTTCTGAGCAAGGCGTGCTGGAGGAGTGCGGCGTTGAGGTGCTCGGCACAAAGCTGTCTGCAATCCAGCAAGCTGAGGACCGTGACTTGTTCAGAACATTAATGAATGAGCTGAATGAACCCGTCCCTGAAAGTGAGATCATTCACTCGCTAGAAGAAGCCGAGAATTTCGTCAGCCAAATCGGATTTCCTGTCATTGTCCGCCCTGCATATACATTAGGCGGCACAGGCGGAGGGATTTGCTCCACTGAAGCCGAGCTGAAAGAAATTGTTGAAAGCGGCTTAAAATTAAGCCCGGTTCACCAATGTTTGCTTGAAAAAAGCATTGCCGGCTACAAAGAAATCGAATACGAAGTCATGAGAGACAGCCAAGATCATGCGATTGTCGTTTGTAATATGGAGAACATTGATCCGGTCGGAATCCATACAGGAGACAGTATTGTCGTCGCACCTAGCCAAACGCTCAGCGACCGGGAATATCAGCTCCTGCGGAATGTATCTTTAAAACTGATCCGTGCGCTTGGAATTGAAGGCGGATGTAACGTACAGCTCGCTTTAGATCCAGACAGCTTCCAATACTACATCATTGAAGTGAACCCGCGTGTCAGCCGTTCATCTGCCCTTGCATCAAAAGCGACAGGCTATCCGATCGCAAAGCTCGCAGCTAAAATCGCCGTCGGCCTTTCATTAGACGAGATGATGAATCCGGTGACAGGTAAGACATACGCAGCGTTTGAACCAGCGCTGGACTATGTCGTATCTAAAATACCGCGCTGGCCATTTGATAAGTTTGAATCAGCAAACAGAAGGCTCGGCACTCAGATGAAAGCGACGGGAGAGGTAATGGCGATTGGCCGCACGCTTGAAGAATCGCTGCTGAAAGCTGTGCGTTCACTGGAAGCTGATGTGTATCATCTTGAATTAAAAGATGCCGCTGATATTTCAGATGAGCTTCTCGAGAAGCGGATTAAAAAAGCCGGAGACGAGCGTTTATTCTACCTGGCTGAAGCGTACAGAAGGGGCTACACAGTTGAGCAGCTTCATGAATTCTCTGCCATCGACCTCTTTTTCCTGCATAAGCTGTTCGGAATCGTTCAGTTTGAAAAAGAGCTGAAAGCAAATGCGGGTGATACAGATGTGCTGAGACAGGCAAAAGAACTCGGATTTTCTGATAAGTACATCAGCCGCGAGTGGAAAATGAAAGAATCTGAGCTTTACAGCATGAGAAAACAAGCGGGAATCGCACCGGTATTTAAAATGGTGGATACATGCGCGGCGGAATTCGAATCAGAAACGCCATACTTCTACAGCACATATGAAGAAGAAAATGAATCTGTTGTTACAGATAAGAAAAGCGTGATCGTACTTGGCTCCGGCCCGATTCGAATCGGCCAGGGGGTTGAATTTGACTACGCTACGGTTCACTCCGTGTGGGCAATTAAACAAGCAGGCTATGAGGCAATTATCGTCAATAATAACCCGGAAACCGTGTCGACCGATTTCAGTATCTCAGACAAGCTGTACTTTGAACCGCTTACGATCGAAGATGTCATGCATATCATTGACCTTGAACAGCCGATGGGCGTTGTCGTGCAATTTGGCGGACAAACTGCAATCAACCTTGCTGACGAACTTTCTGCACGCGGAGTCAAAATCCTTGGAACGTCATTAGAAGATTTAGACCGTGCGGAAGACCGCGATAAGTTTGAACAGGCGCTGGAAGAACTTCAAGTGCCGCAGCCGCTTGGCAAAACTGCGACATCGGTTGATCAGGCGGTAAACATCGCAAGCAACATCGGCTATCCGGTACTGGTGCGCCCTTCATATGTGCTTGGCGGACGGGCGATGGAAATTGTCTATCATGAGGAAGAGCTGCTCCATTACATGAAAAACGCAGTCAAAATCAATCCGCAGCATCCAGTCTTAATTGACAGATATCTGACTGGGAAAGAAATCGAAGTGGATGCGGTGTCTGACGGCCAAACCGTAGTCATTCCTGGAATCATGGAGCACATTGAGCGTGCGGGCGTGCACTCCGGAGACTCCATCGCGGTCTATCCGCCGCAGTCTCTGACGGAAGACATTAAGAAAAAAATTGAACAATATACGATCGCACTTGCAAAAGGGCTGAACATTGTCGGCTTGCTCAACATTCAATTCGTCCTGTCAAAAGGTGAAGTATACGTGCTTGAAGTCAATCCGAGATCAAGCAGAACGGTGCCGTTCTTAAGCAAGATCACGGGCATCCCGATGGCGAACCTCGCGACAAAAGTCATTCTCGGGCAAAAGCTGGCTGAGTTTGGCTACAATGAAGGCCTGCAGCCTGAACAGCAGGGCGTATTTGTAAAAGCGCCGGTCTTCTCCTTCGCGAAGCTGAGAAGAGTGGACATTACGTTAGGGCCTGAAATGAAATCAACAGGAGAGGTCATGGGCAAAGATTCCACTCTTGAAAAGGCGCTCTATAAAGCGCTGATAGCTTCAGGCATTCAAATTCCTAACTACGGTTCCGTGCTTTTAACAGTGGCTGATAAGGACAAAGAAGAAGGGCTTGCCATCGCTAAACGATTCCATGCGATCGGGTATAACATTTTAGCGACCGAAGGAACGGCGGGGTATCTCAAGGAGGCGTCAATTCCAGCGAAGGTCGTCGGAAAAATCGGCCAGGACGGCCCGAACTTGCTTGATGTGATCAGAAATGGAGAAGCCCAGTTTGTCATCAATACGCTGACAAAAGGAAAGCAGCCGGCAAGAGACGGATTTAGAATCAGACGTGAATCAGTAGAAAACGGTGTTGCCTGCTTAACATCTTTAGATACGGCAGAAGCCATTTTGCGGGTGCTGGAAAGCATGACGTTCCGTGCCGATCAAATGCCGGCAATCAACACAAATCAGGAGGCGGCAATCACTATATGAAAAAAGCGTATTTGACGGTGTGTGCTAACCAGCAAATTGCAGACCGGGTGTATCAAATGGTTCTAAAAGGGGAGCTTGTCCAAAGGTTTACTGCCCCGGGACAGTTCCTTCATCTGAAAGTGAGCGAAGCGGTTACGCCTCTTTTGCGAAGACCAATCAGCATTGCTGATGTTAACTTTGAAAAAAATGAAGTCACCATGATTTATCGAGTAGATGGGGAAGGAACAAGACTCTTGTCGCTGAAGCAGAAGGGAGATCTCGTAGATGTCCTCGGGCCTTTGGGCAATGGCTTTCCAGTAGATGAAGTCCAACCCGGAAAGACGGCTTTGCTGGTAGGAGGCGGTGTAGGAGTGCCGCCTCTCCAAGAACTGTCGAAACGTTTAAAGGAAAAAGGCGTAAAGGTCATACACGTTTTAGGATTCCAATCGGCAAAGGATGTTTTCTACGAAAAAGAATGCCGACAGTACGGCGACACGTATGTGGCAACAGCTGACGGAAGCTACGGGGAAACCGGGTTTGTCACAGATGTCATCAAACAGAAAAATCTTGAATTTGACATTCTCCTCAGCTGCGGGCCGACACCGATGCTAAAGGCGCTCAAACAAGAATACGCCCACAAAGAGGTTTACATTTCCATGGAAGAACGAATGGGCTGCGGTATTGGTGCATGCTTCGCCTGTGTGTGCCATACAAACGAAAGTGAGACATCCTATGTAAAGGTATGTCTTGACGGACCTGTATTTAAAGCTCAGGAGGTGGCGCTGTAATGCTAGAGGTGAAATTGCCGGGTCTGGATTTGAAAAATCCGATCATTCCCGCATCAGGCTGCTTCGGTTTTGGAAAAGAGTTTGCGCGTTTTTATGATTTGTCTTGTCTCGGAGCAATCATGATCAAAGCTACGACAAAGGAGCCCCGCTTCGGGAATCCGACGCCTAGGGTAGCTGAGACTGGCGCTGGAATGCTCAATGCGATCGGTCTGCAAAATCCAGGGCTGGAAAGCGTCTTAGAAAATGAGCTGCCATGGCTTGAGCAATTTGATACGCCTATTATTGCCAATGTCGCCGGCTCACAAGTCGAGGATTATGTTGAAGTCGCAGAACTTATCAGCAAAGCGCCTAATGTCCATGCGCTTGAATTGAACATTTCCTGTCCGAACGTCAAAACAGGCGGAATTGCTTTTGGAACAAATCCTGCCATGGCTGCTGATTTGACGAAGGCTGTTAAAAAAGTGTCAGATGTGCCTGTATATGTGAAGCTTTCTCCGAATGTGGCAAACATCACAGAAATTGCGGTAGCGATCGAAGAGGCGGGTGCGGATGGTCTAACGATGATCAACACATTAATCGGCATGAGGCTCGATTTAAAATCAGGCAAGCCAATATTAGCCAATAAAACTGGAGGGCTTTCGGGTCCTGCTGTAAAGCCTGTTGCGATCCGCATGGTGTATGAGGTCAGCCAGGCTGTCAGCATTCCGGTTATCGGGATGGGAGGCGTTCAGACGGCCGAAGACGCATTGGAATTTCTTCTGGCTGGAGCAAGTGCGGTCGCTGTCGGAACAGCAAATTTCGTGAATCCTTTCGCATGCCCTGACATCATTGAGCAGCTCCCAGCTGTTTTACGCCAATACGGCTATGAATCTGTTGAAGAATGCATCGGAAGGAGCTGGAAGCATGAAAAACAACCTGCCCATCATCGCGCTTGATTTTGCATCAGCTGAAGAAACACTGTCGTTTTTAGCGCCTTTTCACAAGGAACCGTTATTTGTGAAGGTTGGAATGGAGCTTTTTTATCAAGAAGGCCCGGCTATCATTGCACAATTAAAAGAAAGAAACTGTGAGATCTTTTTAGATTTAAAGCTCCATGACATTCCGACCACGGTGAATAAAGCAATGAAGCGTCTTGCCTGCCTTGGAGTCGATCTCGTCAATGTTCACGCAGCCGGAGGCAAAAAAATGATGGAAGCAGCCCTGGAAGGCTTAGAGGAAGGCACGCCGGCAGGAAAACAACGTCCGTCACTTATTGCGGTAACCCAGCTGACAAGCACATCTGAACAAATGGTGAAGGATGAGCTGCTCATCAGAAAGCCTCTCATCGACACGGTTGTGCACTACAGCAAACTGGCGGAGAATAGCGGACTTGATGGAGTGGTGTGCTCTGTTCATGAAGCAAAAGCCATTTACGAAGCAGTGTCGCCGTCGTTTTTGACGGTGACCCCGGGTATCCGTATGTCAGCAGACACTGCGAATGATCAAGTCCGCGTCGCAACGCCTTCTATAGCAAGAGAAAAAGGGTCATCAGCAATTGTTGTGGGACGCTCTATTACAAAAGCTGCAAATCCGCTAAAAGCCTATGAAGCTGTCAAACTCGAATGGGAGGGAATCAAACAATGAAACAAATCATCGCAAAACATCTATTAGACATTCAAGCTGTATTTTTACGCCCGAATGAGCCGTTTACATGGGCGAGCGGCATCTTATCCCCAATTTACTGTGACAATCGCCTTACCCTTTCTTTCCCAGAGGTAAGAAATGATGTTGCTGCAGGCATCAGCAAGCTTATCCAAGAGCATTTCCCGAAAGCTGAAATGATCGCAGGAACAGCGACAGCAGGTATCCCTCATGCGGCATTGGCGGCTGACCGTTTGAACCTGCCGATGTGTTATGTGAGAAGCAAACCGAAAGCACATGGAAAAGGCAATCAAATTGAGGGTGCAGTTCAAAAAGGCCAAAAAACAGTTGTCATAGAAGATTTAATTTCCACAGGGGGCAGCGTACTTGAAGCTGCAGCAGCTCTGAATGCCGCTGGCTGTGAAGTGCTTGGTGTGGTATCAATCTTTACGTATGGACTTCCTAAAGCACAAGAAGCGTTTGCTGAGGCTGATCTTCCATACTACTCGTTAACTGATTATGACACACTGACAGAGGTTGCACTTGAGAATGGAAATATTCATTCAGATGACCTGAAGAAGCTGCAAACATGGAAAATGAATCCCGAGTCAAAAGATTGGTTTAAAAATTAAAAAATAAATTTAAGTATTGTGAAGGGCTTTAATGCCTTGCCACGATTGAAAACAGGCCCTTGGGTCTGTTTTTTTATTAATCCTATAAAAAAACTCGGGTTGACTTATGTTAGAATTGTGCTAAAATTTACTACAAATCTGAAAAACTTATCAAGAGCGGCTGAGGGACTGGTCCTATGAAGCCCGGCAACCTGCACAATGTGTAAGGTGCTACTTCCAGCAAAATGTATTCCATTTTGAAAGATAAGGGCTACATGCAGTTCCTGTCTTTCTTTCCGCCGGATTGAAAGTTTTTTATTTTAAGAGGGGCTGTTTACGGAGATAACAGCAGCCGCATCACATTACAATTGGGAAAGACAACTGGCAGAAAGCTACTGTTTGTTTGTCTCCGAAAGGAGGAAAGAAGAAATGTTAACGTACGATAATTGGGAAGAACCAACGATTACATTTCCGGAGGACGATCCTTATAAAGGGGCGCTGTCAGTTTTAAAATGGGCTTACGGCCATTACGGCAATCAGCTTGTTTATGCCTGCAGTTTCGGAATTGAAGGAATCGTTCTGATTGACTTAATCTATAAAGTGAAAAAAGACGCAGAGATTGTATTTCTCGATACAGGGCTTCATTTTAAAGAAACCTATGAAACGATAGAACGCGTGAAAGAGCGCTATCCCGGCCTCAATATCATCCTGAAGAAACCGAACCTTACTCTTGAGGAACAGGCGGAAGAACATGGTGATAAACTGTGGGAAAGAGAGCCGAACCAATGCTGCTATCTCAGAAAGATCGTTCCTTTAAGAGAGGCGCTTTCCGGCCACCCGGCATGGCTTTCCGGCCTGCGCCGCGACCAAGGGCCAAGCCGTGCCAATACGAATTTCTTAAACAAAGATGAGAAATTCAAATCAGTAAAAGTTTGCCCGCTTATCCATTGGACTTGGAAAGACATTTGGAGATACACCTCTCGGAATGAGCTGGACTACAATCCGCTCCACGATCAAGGGTATCCAAGTATCGGCTGCGCGCCTTGTACGTCACCTGCATTTACCGCAGAGGACCTGCGCTCAGGCAGATGGAACGGTATGGCGAAAACAGAATGCGGACTGCATGAATAAGGAGCTGCAAAATGGAATTAGCCGCTATTTTATTTAGCTTGTTTTTCGCAGTGAATATTGGCGCAAGCGGCGCTGCAGCTTCAATGGGAGTTGCTTACGGCTCTGGGGCCATCAAAAAGAAAACCTACGCTTTGATCATATGTGCCGTTGGTGTTCTGGCCGGGGCTGTCATTGGCGGGGGCGAAGTTGTGAAAACCATCAGCTCTGGGATTATCCCGGAACAGACGATCACGCTGACGATTGTTTGCATCATTATCGGGGCTGCTGCACTGTCGCTTTTTACAGCTAATCTGCTCGGCATTCCTTTATCGACAAGTGAAGTCACGGTCGGGGCGGTTGTCGGCGTGGGCGTTGCGTACAAAGTATTGTTTGTAAACAATCTTCTGATTATTGTTTCATTTTGGATTTTCGTTCCGCTGTTCGCTTTTGGTTTTACATTTTTTGTAGCAAAGCTGTTTCGTTATTTTAAAATCGAAATTACGTCTTCCCGTAAACAAAACATCCTTGGCATCCTTTTGCTATGCGCTGGTTTTTTTGAAGCATTTTCTGCGGGCATGAACAATGTAGCGAATGCTGTTGGACCGTTAGTGGCTGCCGGCGTACTGGATGTAGCGAAAGGAACCCTGTATGGGGGAGTTTTTGTAGCCCTGGGCGCACTGATATTAGGCCGCAGGGTGTTAGAAACAAACGGGAAGAAAATCACGCGGTTTTCAAAAGGGGAAGGCATTCTCCTATCCGGAACAGGAGCAGGGCTGGTGATCATCAGTTCTATATTTGGAATGCCGGTGCCCTTGGCGCAAGTAACGTCATCGTCTATTATCGGAATAGGCATGGCGAAAAACGGACCAAACGTATTTCATAAACAGGTCGTTCAAACGATGCTGAAAGTATGGATCGTGTCGCCGTTTTTATCTTTATCCATCTCCTATCTGCTTGTATCTATGTTTTTAAAGGCGGATTATTATTCAATCTTTATCATGGTAAGTGTGCTTTTAGCGGCAGGCGGTGCCGTCAGCCTGACAAAAGCCATTCGTAAAGAGAGACGCTCTGTCCACGATCAAGGCGGGGGAATCTAACTATTAATCTGAGTTATTTTATCTGTTAACTAGGAGGAAATGAATATTATGAGCTTAGCACCACATGGAGGAAAACTGGTAAACCGAGTAAATGAGTCATATGAGGTAAGCGGCATTCAGAAAGAAATTGAACTTGATTTGATTTCTTTTGCCGACCTGGAATTGATCGGAATCGGCGGATACAGCCCGATCGAAGGCTTCTTAAATGAGAAAGATTACGTATCTGTTGTTGAAAACATGCGTCTTGCTTCCGGTGTTGTATGGTCTATTCCGATCACGCTGCCGGTAGATGCACAAAAAGCAGCCGAACTGTCAGTCGGCGAAACAGTAAAATTAACGTATGACGGAGAAACATACGGCGTTATCCAAATCGAAGACTTATACGTGCCTGACAAACAAAAAGAAGCTGTTAACGTGTATAAAACGGATGATCAGGCTCATCCGGGTGTAAAAAAACTGTTCAGCCGCGGTGATACATATGTCGGCGGTCCGATCACACTGATTAAAAAAGCTTCCAAACAATTCCCTGAGTTTACATTTGAACCGACGGAAACAAGACGCCAGTTTGCAGAAAAAGGCTGGGAAACAATTGTCGGTTTCCAAACGAGAAATCCTGTTCACAGAGCGCATGAATATATTCAAAAAACGGCTCTTGAGACAGTGGACGGTTTGTTTTTAAACCCGCTTGTCGGCGAAACAAAATCTGATGACATCCCCGCTGATGTCCGGATGGAAAGCTATCAAGTGCTTCTTGACAACTATTACCCGAAAGACCGTGTCTTCCTTGGCGTTTTCTTGGCTGCAATGCGTTATGCCGGTCCGAGAGAAGCGATTTTCCATGCGCTTGTCAGAAAAAACTACGGCTGCACGCATTTCATTGTCGGCCGCGATCACGCTGGTGTCGGTGATTATTACGGCACGTACGAAGCCCAGGAGCTGTTTGACACATTTAAACCTGAAGAACTCGGCATTACACCGCTGAAATTCGAGCACAGCTTCTTCTGCGAAAAATGCGGAAATATGGGGACCGCGAAAACGTGCCCGCACGGCCGAGAGCATCACGTGATTTTATCAGGCACCAAGGTGAGAGGGATGCTGAGAGACGGTGTACTGCCGCCTGCAGAATTCAGCCGCGCAGAAGTTGTAGAGGTGTTAATCAAAGGCATGAAGAAAAAAGAAGAAGCAGGCGTTTCTTAAGGGGGACTGGCAGTGACAAATCGCGATATCGTATGGCATGAAGCCTCTATTACAAAAGAAGAGTATCAGCAAAAAAACAAGCATAAAAGCTCCATTCTCTGGCTGACGGGTTTAAGCGGCTCAGGCAAATCAACCATTGCCAATGCTGCTGCGAGAGAACTTTTTGAGCAAGGTTACCAAGTTATTGTGCTGGATGGTGACAACATTCGCCACGGTTTAAATAAAGATCTCGGTTTTTCTGATGAAGACCGAAAAGAAAACATCCGCCGAATCGGAGAGGTAGCGAAACTTTTTGTGCAGCAGGGCACCATTGTCATGACTGCTTTTATCTCTCCTTTCCGTGAGGACAGAGACCAGGTCCGCCAGCTTGTGGAATCAGGCGAATTTAACGAAGTTTACATTAAATGCGACCTCGATATTTGTGAACAAAGAGATCCAAAAGGGCTCTACAAAAAAGCAAGAAACGGGGAAATTCCGTTCTTCACAGGCATTGATTCTCCTTATGAAGAGCCGGAAGCTCCTGAGCTCGTCCTTGACTCAGGACAATATGATCGTGAAGAGTGCAAAAATCAGCTGATCGAGTTTGTAAAGCAGCAAATGAGCTAAACGCCGCTCAGCTGTATTCTTCTCAGATGCCGAAAATGCAAACAAGAACAACATCGCAGCGAACGTTCTGGAAGAACTCGAATAGATCGGGGGAAAGACGATGGGGAAAGTATATATTGTAGGAGCGGGTCCCGGAGATCCTGATCTGCTGACAATTAAAGCGCTGAAAGCCATTGAAAAAGCTGACGTAATCCTATATGACAGATTAGTAAATAAAGAGATTTTGCAATATGCCAAGGAGCAGGCGGACCTGATCTACTGCGGGAAGCTTCCAGATTTTCATACAATGAAGCAGGAAACCATCAATCGGTTTCTTGTGAAGTATGCGCAAAAAGGGAAAACCGTTGTCAGATTGAAAGGCGGAGACCCATTTGTGTTCGGCAGAGGAGGGGAAGAAGCGGAATGCCTTTCTGAAAATGGCATTCCGTTTGAAATTGTCCCCGGTATTACATCGGGAATCGCTGCGGCTGCTTATGCCGGGATTCCTGTCACTCATCGGGACGCGGGCTCTAACGTGGCTTTTGTAACGGGGCATTATAAAAATGAAGAGGATTTTGAGGAAAAGTGGAAAGCGCTGGCTACAGGGATTGATACACTTGTCATCTATATGGGCATTAAAAATGTGCAGCAGATCGAAAAAAAACTCCTGGAAAACGGCCGGGACGGTTCTACTCCGGCAGCGTTTATTCATTGGGGAACAACGGCCAAGCAAAAATCTGTTTTTTGCACAGTTGACACCCTTTCAGAAACGGTGAAAAAAGAAGACATTAAAAATCCGAGTTTAATTGTCGTTGGAAATGTTGTAAATTATCACTATAAGCTGGAATGGTTTGAATCTGAGCTGAAAAAACAAGATTTAAGCGAGGCGTTGTAAATGAAACAAGCGATTTTATATGTCGGCCACGGCAGCCGGGTAAAAAAGGCGCAGCAAGAGGCCGCTGCATTTTTGGAAGGATGCAAAGCGCACATCTCTGCGCCTGTTCAGGAAATCAGTTTTTTAGAGCTGCAGGAGCCGGCAATTGAGACAGGGTTTGAAGCATGTGTGAAGCAAGGCGCCACTCATATCGCAGTGGTGCCTCTGCTTCTTTTAACGGCTGCGCATGCAAAACATGATATTCCGGAAGAAATTGCCCGTGCCGCGTCCCGGTATCCTTCAATCCATATCTCATACGGAAGTCCGATTGGGATTGACGAAGAAGTGGTCAAAGCTGTCTATCATCGTGTTAAAGACATAGGCGTTTCGTACGAAAACGCCAAGGTTGTGCTCATCGGCAGGGGAAGCTCAGACCCAGATGTAAAAAGAGACGTTACCGGCATTGCCGGATTGCTCCAAAACATCATGCCTGTCAAGGAAGTGATTCCATGTTTTATGACAGCATGCGGTCCCAATTACAAAGAGGTTTTTTCTGAGCTGAAAAAAGATGACGGCGTGACGACCTTTATTGTTCCGTATTTGCTGTTTACCGGGATGCTGATGAATGAGATTGAACGTGAGGTCCAGAAATTGAAGGCCAAAAATCCAAATGTCTACCTCTCTTCCTATATCGGTTTCCACCCGCATGTGAAAAAGGCATTTTTAAATCGTGTGAAAGAAACTGCTGACAACCATGAGGGGCAATTTAATTTTGACGGAGGCTCATATGCTCCCGCTTCACATTAGTCTGCAGAAGAAAAAGGTTGTGATCGCAGGGGGCGGCAGTATTGCGCTCAGAAGGTTAAAAACGGTGCTTTCTGAGGGAGCGGATATTACGCTTGTCAGTCCGGTTACGGAGCCGGAAATCAGGCAGATGGCAGACAATCGCCAAATCAAGTGGCTGAGCCGGAAGATTGAGAAAGAGGATTATCTCGACGCTTTTTTGATTATTGCCGCGACGGATGACGCCGCTGTGAATAAAGAAATCGCTCAAAATGCATCGCCTTCCCAGCTTGTCAACTGTGCCAGTGACGCTGAGCTGGGCAATGTGTACATGCCGAAAATCGTAAAAAGAGGGCATGTTACGGTTTCTGTTTCGACAAACGGAGCCAGTCCAAAGCATACGAAGGAACTTGCTGAAAGAGTGGACATGCTCATTGACGGCGACTTTGTCAGCGAAGTAGACAGGCTTTATCAGATCAGAAGAAATAAATAAGCCAGAGCAGTTGCTGCTCTGGCTTTTCTTTATATAAATCAGCTTTTTTTCAGTCTGATGACAGTATCCGCATCAGGCGTGACAAAGACGGTATGCTGGCTGTCATAAGTCACGAATCCGGGCTTTGCGCCGTTCGGCTTTTTGACGTGCCTGATTTTTGTATAATCAACAGGCACAGAACTTGAATCTTTTGCTTTTGAGAAATAAGCTGCAATTGTGGCGGCTTCAATAATTGTTTGTTCATCCGGCTCGCTGCTTCTGATGACAACATGGGAGCCCGGGATATCCTTCGTGTGAAGCCATATGTCGTCTCTGGCAGCTGCTTTGGTCGTTAAATACTCGTTTTGACGGTTGTTTTTGCCGACTAAAATAGTGTGACCGGAAGAGGATTCGTATGTTTCTAAAACAGGCTTGTTCTGTTTTTGTTTTTTCTGCCCTTTTTGCTGCTTAGGACGTAAATATTTCCCCTCCACAAGCTCTTCTCTGATTTCACTGATATCACGCGGAGAAGCGGAAGACAGCTGCTGAATCAACTGGTCGAAGTATTCAATTTCTTGCTGAGCCAGCCTGATTTGTTCTTCGACAACGGCAACTGAGTTTTTCGCCTTCTGATACTTAGTGAAATAGGCCTGTGCATTCTCTGAAGGCGTCTTGTTCGGATTCAGCGGGATGGCGATTGTCGGATTTTCCTCATCATAGTAGTTGATGACTTCAGCCTGCTTGTCGCCTTTTTTCATCATATATAAATTTGCGGTCAGCAGCTCCCCGTAAAGCTGAAATTCCTTAGCGTTTTCCGAATACTCCAGTGTTTTTTCCAGTTTTTTGATTTTGTTGGCGTTCTTTTTCCGTTCATTCACAACGAACCGCTCAAGATCCTGAGCCTGCTGTTTAACCCGGTCCCGCTCAGCTTTTCCGAAATAAAAACGGTCCAGCAGCTCACTTAATGAATCGAAGCGGCGTGCTTCTCCTTTAAGGTGAGTCAGCTCCAGCAGATAAAAATATTCCTTCCCGTTAACAGTCGTGATGTTAGGGTTGAAACGGTGCTCCCTTACCTCTGCAAAGAGCTCCAGAAGCGCTTTTGGCAGTGTTCCTTTGTTGGCAAGGCCCGCTCTGTGGACAGCTTCTTTTGCGAAGAGCGGAGAAACACCGGAAAAATGATCAACAATTTGTTTATCTAGCCGTCCTTCTTGAAAACTGAGATGACGCAACATGTCATCTTCAGTCGCTTCTAGCGGTGAGATTTTGTCCTGGGCCGGCGGAAGCTTATAATCGTAGCCCGGCAGTACGGTGCGATAGCTGTTCATTGACGGCGATAAATGCTTCAGCCCGTCGATGATCGCATTTTCCTCTCCATCCGTCAGAATGATATTGCTGTGGCGGCCCATAATTTCGACATAAAGTTTTCGATGCGTTTCATCACCGATTTCATTCCGGCTTTTAATATGAAAAATCATAATGCGGTCAAGGCCCGCCTGTTCAATTTTTTCAATAAATCCGCCTTCAATATGCTTTCTTAGCAGCATGCAAAACATCGGCGGTTCACTCGGGTTTTCATACGTTTGGGCCGTGATATGCACCCGTGAATAGCTTGGGTGTGCCGATAATAAAAGCTTTTGGTTTTTTCCATTGGCGCGGATGTGAAAAATCACATCGTGCTTATAAGGCTGATGGACTTTCGTGATCCGTCCGCCCATTATTCGCTCGTTCAGTTCGTGTGTCATTCCGTATGTAAACATGCCATCAAACGACATATATAATACACCCTCTCATTCTTCCTGCATTCGATAATTATAGCATGAAATGGGACGAGTCAGAATAAGCATGCTTATAGAGTGATATCTCTATAAGAGAGCAGGGGAGTGGACGAGCGGAATGAAGTTTCATGAAATGGGACAAACAGATTTATTAGAGGCAACAAATACGTCCATGAAACAAGGATTAACTGAAAAAGAGGTGAAAAAACGCCTCGACAAGCATGGGCCAAACGAGCTTCAAGAAGGGAAAAAAACATCAGCGCTTATCTTGTTTTTGGCGCAGTTTAAAGATTTCATGGTGCTTGTGCTGCTTGCGGCAACATTAATTTCAGGGTTTCTTGGTGAATATGTGGACGCGGTTGCGATTATTGCGATTGTGTTTGTGAATGGCATACTTGGGTTCTTTCAAGAACGGCGTGCAGAGCAATCTCTTCAGGCGTTAAAAGAGCTGTCAACTCCTCATGTGATGGCGCTCAGGGAAGGAAGCTGGACAAAGATCCCTTCGAAAGAACTGGTGCCGGGCGACATTGTGAAGTTTACAAGCGGCGACCGGATTGGAGCAGATGTCCGAATTGTCGAAGCGAAAAGCCTGGAAATTGAAGAATCAGCGTTAACCGGAGAGTCAATCCCGGTTGTGAAACATGCGGATAAATTGAAAAAACCCGATGTGTCGCTGGGGGATATTACGAATATGGCCTTTATGGGAACCATCGTCACCCGCGGCAGCGGTGTCGGTGTTGTCGTCGGTACAGGAATGAACACGGCTATGGGGAAAATCGCTGACATGCTTGAATCGGCGGGAACTCTGTCAACCCCGCTGCAAAGAAGGCTCGAGCAGCTCGGGAAAATTTTAATTGTTGTCGCTTTGCTGCTCACTGTACTTGTTGTCGCTGTCGGCGTGATCCAGGGACACGATCTGTACAGCATGTTTTTAGCCGGTGTTTCGCTAGCGGTAGCCGCCATTCCAGAAGGGCTGCCAGCCATTGTGACAGTAGCTCTGTCATTGGGTGTACAGCGTATGATCAAGCAAAAATCAATCGTGAGAAAGCTTCCGGCTGTTGAGACGCTTGGGTGTGCCTCTATTATTTGTTCAGACAAAACAGGAACAATGACGCAAAACAAAATGACGGTCACACATGTATGGTCAGGAGGGAAAACGTGGAGAGTGTCGGGCACGGGCTACGATCCGAAAGGAGGCTTCACACTGAACGATAAAGAGGTCAGTGTGAATGAGCATAAGCCGCTGGAGCAAATGCTGTTATTCGGAGCGCTTTGTAACAACTCGAATATTGAGAATAGAAACGGTGACTATGTGCTTGACGGAGATCCGACAGAGGGAGCGCTGCTCACTGCGGCAAGAAAAGGCGGCTTTTCAAAGGAGTTTGTGGAATCCCATTACCGGGTGGTTGAGGAGTTTCCGTTTGATTCAGCACGAAAAATGATGACTGTCATTGTAGAGGATCAGGACAGAAAGCGCTATATCATTACGAAAGGCGCGCCGGACGTACTGATGCAGCGGTCCGCCCGTATTTATTATGACGGCTCTGCCGCTCCTTTCTCAAATGAGAGAAAAGCAGAAACAGAGGCAGTATTACGGCAATTGGCTTCCCAGGCGCTCCGAACGATTGCGGTTGCCTATAGACCGGTAAAAGCAGGGGAAACACCGTCAATGGAGCAGGCGGAAAAAGACCTGACAATGCTTGGCCTTTCAGGCATCATAGATCCGCCGCGCCCTGAAGTCAGACAGGCGATTAAAGAATGCCGTGAAGCGGGAATTAAGACTGTCATGATTACAGGGGATCATGTTGAGACAGCAAAAGCTATAGCGAAAGATTTGCGCCTCCTCCCGAAAAGCGGAAAAATCATGGACGGCCAGATGCTGAATGAGCTTTCGCAAGAAGAGCTTTCTGACGTAGTGGAGGATGTGTATGTGTTTGCCCGCGTTTCCCCTGAGCATAAATTGAAGATTGTTAAAGCGTATCAGGAAAACGGACATATCGTTGCAATGACAGGAGACGGCGTCAATGACGCGCCGGCTATCAAACAGGCTGACATCGGCGTTGCCATGGGTATTACAGGAACGGATGTGGCGAAGGAAGCATCATCCCTCATTCTCGTAGATGATAATTTTGCAACCATTAAATCAGCGATTAAAGAAGGCAGAAACATCTATGAAAATATTAGAAAATTTATCCGATACCTGCTGGCTTCTAACGTAGGAGAAATTTTGGTCATGCTTTTCGCCATGCTGCTTGCCCTTCCTTTGCCGCTCGTGCCGATTCAGATTTTGTGGGTCAACTTGGTGACAGATGGATTGCCGGCGATGGCGCTCGGCATGGATCAGCCGGAAGGAGACGTTATGAAGCGGAAACCGCGTCACCCGAAAGAAGGGGTGTTTGCCCGCAAGCTTGGATGGAAGGTGGTCTCCAGAGGGTTTTTAATCGGTGCTGCCACGATTTTGGCTTTTATCATCGTGTATCACCGCAATCCTGAGAATTTGTCTTATGCGCAGACAATTGCGTTTGCGACGTTGGTGCTGGCTCAGCTCATTCACGTATTTGACTGCCGGAGCGAAACGTCCGTTTTTTCCAGAAATCCGTTTGAAAACTTGTATCTGATCGGCGCTGTATTGTCATCGATTTTACTGATGCTGGTGGTCATTTACTATCCGCCGCTTCAGCCGATTTTCCATACGGTTGCCATCACGCCGGGAGACTGGATGCTGGTCATCGGCATGTCGGCCATCCCTACTTTTTTGCTGGCGGGGTCACTTTTGACAAGAAAAAAATAAATTCATATGATATAATCTTAGGGGTAATAGCATGTCTATTGCCCTTTTATTTTGAGAACAGGGAAGAAATTGGGTGTTTTATTTATGATACGAAGTATGACAGGCTTCGGCAGTGCAAGCAAAACACAAGATGATCTCTCTGTAAGCGTTGAACTTAAATCTGTGAATTACAGGTTTAAAGAAGTGAACGCTCGTTTGCCAAGGCCTTTGCTATATTTAGAAGATAAGCTGAAACAGACGATTCTGCAGTACATACAGCGCGGAAGAATTGAGCTTTTCGTCTCCGTTGACAGTGATATGCTTGTAGAGAGAAGGCTTGATATTGATTGGCCGCTTCTCGATGAGTTTGTCGCAGCTGCAGAGGATATGAAAAAGCGATATCAATTGTCCGCAGAGCCTGATGTCATGGACTTCTTCAAGCTTGATCATGTCGTCCAGATTCATGAGGAACAGACTCAAAATGAAAAGCTTGAGGAGTTAATAACAGCTGCTGCAGAGGAAGCCGTAAAAGGACTCTGTGAGATGCGCGAAAAAGAGGGGCTGCTTTTAGCCAAAGACTGTCTGATGCATATTGATCAGCTTGAAGAGCTGGCCGAAAAGACCGAATCTTTGGCAGCCGATGCTGTATCTCGTTACAGGGAACGGCTGTACGCCAGAATAAAGGAATGGACCGAAGACGTGTTGGATGAGAGCCGGCTTGTTACAGAATGCGCTATTTTTGCAGATCGCTCTGATATTACAGAAGAGATTACAAGACTGAAGAGCCACTTCGCTCAGTTTCGTGATATATTAGCTGAAGGCGGAGCTGTCGGGCGCAAACTCGACTTTCTTGTCCAGGAGCTGAATCGGGAAGCAAATACAATCGGCTCAAAAGCAAATGATCACCAGATCACAAAGCTTGTCGTCGAAATGAAAAGTTCTATTGAAAAAATAAAAGAACAAGTGCAAAATATAGAATAGTGACTGTGCGTATTGTTTACAGACGGACTTGCTAGGCTAAACTAGAGACGTCTATTTTACAGGGGGAACGTAGAAGATGACGATTAAACTGATTAATATCGGATTTGGCAATATTATCTCCGCCAATCGGATGATTTCGATTGTCAGCCCGGAGTCTGCGCCAATCAAACGGATGATCCAGGATGCAAGAGACCGCGGAATGCTAATTGACGCTACATACGGACGAAGAACCCGTGCAGTTGTCGTCATGGATAGTGATCACATTATCTTATCTGCCGTCCAGCCTGAGACAGTTGCACACAGACTTTCTGTTAAAGAAGAAATTATGGATGAAGGGCAGGGATAATTGCCGCATGAAAGAAAGAGGTTTATTAATCGTTCTCTCAGGTCCCTCAGGAGTTGGTAAAGGAACGGTTCGGCAAGCGATTTTTTCGCAAGAAGATACAAAATTCGAGTATTCGATTTCAGTAACAACGAGAAACCCTCGAGAGGGCGAAGTGAACGGAGTCGATTATTTTTTCAAAACGAGAGAAGAATTTGAGCAAATGATTGCAAACAATAAACTGCTTGAATGGGCAGAATATGTCGGCAATTATTACGGCACTCCTGTCGATTATGTTGAACAGACGCTCCAAGAAGGAAAAGACGTCTTTTTAGAAATCGAAGTTCAAGGCGCTCTTCAAGTGAGAAATGCTTTCCCGGAAGGTCTGTTTATTTTCCTTGCGCCTCCGAGTCTTTCTGAACTGAAGAACAGAATTGTGACAAGAGGAACGGAAACAGATGCTCTGATTGAAAATCGCATGAAAGCCGCAAAAGCTGAGATCGAAATGATGGACGCATATGATTACGTCGTAGAAAATGATAATGTCGAAACGGCTTGCGACAAAATCAAAGCAATCGTTCTCGCTGAACATTTGAAGCGTGAGCGCGTTGCACCAAGATATAAGAAAATGCTGGAGGTTGAATAACTGATGTTAGATCCGTCAATTGACTCATTAATGAATAAATTGGATTCGAAATACACGCTCGTAACTGTTTCTGCTAGACGCGCGCGTGAAATGCAAATCAAAAAAGACCAGATGATTGAACATACGATTTCACACAAATATGTAGGCAAAGCTTTAGAAGAAATTGATGCAGGCCTGCTTTCGTTTGAAAAGGAAGACCGCGAATAGTAGAACAAGTAGCAACCTATATCATGTAGGTTGTTATTTTTTTCCGTGCTGTTTTAAATTGCAGAGGGGGAGAAGTCATTGCTGAACAATCGAAATGTGTTGCTTTGCGTGAGCGGAGGCATCGCTGTTTATAAAGCCTGTGCGCTGACAAGCAAGCTGGTGCAGGCAGGGGCAAATGTTAAAGTCATTATGACTGAATCTGCGTGCCAGTTCGTTTCACCGCTGACATTTCAGGCATTGAGCCGCCATGAAGTATATACAGATACATTTAAAGAACAAAATCCAAGCGTCATCTCTCATATAGACGCAGCTGACTGGGCCGACCTGATTATTGTTGCGCCGGCTACGGCAAATGTGATTGGAAAACTGGCCAACGGCATTGCTGATGATATGCTGACAACAACCTTATTAGCGGCAACAGCGCCGGTATGGATTGCGCCCGCCATGAATGTGCATATGTATGACCATCCGGCAGTCAAACGCAATATTTCTGTCCTTTATCAGGATGGTTTTCGTTTTATTGAACCGAGCGAGGGCTATTTAGCATGCGGTTACGTTGGAAAAGGAAGATTGGAAGAACCCGAAAACATCGTGAAGCTTGCGGAAAAGCATTTTGCAGAAGAAAAAGACGCGCCTTTAGAAGGCAAACAAGTGGTGATCACAGCAGGCCCGACACGGGAGGCAGTTGATCCTGTGCGTTTTTTCACGAATAAATCGACGGGTAAAATGGGATACGCATTAGCTGAGGCTGCGGTGCGGCTTGGTGCAAACGTGACCTTGATCTCAGGGCCGGTTTCGCTTGATGTCCCTAAAGGGCTTTCTCAGTTTATCCCTGTCCAATCGGCTGCGGACATGCGCGATGCGGTGCTCTCTGTGTATGAGGGAAGCGACGTCGTCATAAAAACAGCTGCTGTTGCCGATTTTACGCCAAAAACAGTATTTGACCAAAAAATGAAAAAACAAGACGGCGGAATGACCCTTGAATTAAAAAGAACAGTCGACATTTTAAAAGAATTGGGCGAGAAAAAACAGCGTCAGCTGTTAGTCGGTTTTGCTGCTGAGACACAAGATGTGGAACATTACGCCCGCAAAAAGCTTTCTGCCAAAAATCTTGACATGATTGTGGCGAATGATGTGAAAGCGGCAGGGGCCGGTTTTGGTGCTGATACGAATATTGTGACGCTCTTTTTCAAAGACGGGCGCAAACGCGAGCTGCCGAAGATGTCTAAGCTCGATGTTTCGTTTGACATTCTTGGAGAAGTCGCAGCCCTCTTAAAACAAACCGGAGAGCACTCATGAATTTTGCCGAAGTCATCGTTGATGTCAGCACCAAAAATATAGACAGGCCGTTTGATTACAAAATCCCAGACCATCTTAAAGGCATGATCAAAATGGGAATGAGGGTCATTGTTCCGTTTGGCCCCCGTAAAATTCAAGGGTTTGTGACAGCTGTCAAAGATACGTCTGATCTCTCAGGTAAATCTGTCAAAGAAGTGGAGGATTTATTAGATCTTACGCCTGTTTTGACAGAAGAGCTGATGCATTTGTCTTCATGGCTGTCAGACAAAACGCTGTCTTTTAAGATTACGGCGCTTCAAGCGATGCTGCCTGCCGCGTTAAAGGCAAAATATGAAAAAGAGCTGAAGATTGCGGAAGGTGCGGATATCCCGCCGCAGGTAGAACGGCTGTTTTCTGAAACAAAGAGCTTGCTGTATTCCGATATACCTGATCACGATACGCTGAAAATCATCCAGAAGCAGGTTCAAAAAGGCCATATCGATGTAACTTATAAAGTGGCGCAAAAAGCGAACAAAAAAATGGTCAGGTATATTCAGGCCAATGCCGGTAAAGAAGAGCTCTCCAAGCAGGCTGAGGGTTTATCCCGACAAGCGGCCAAACAGCAGGCGATCCTGCACTTTTTCATGACGGAACCGGAAGGCGCGAAAATACCTGCTGCGGACCTGTGCAAAAAAACAGACGCAAGCTCAGCCACCATCAAGACCCTGATCCAAAAGGGGCTTCTGAAAGAAACCTATGAAGAGGTTTACAGAGATCCCTATCAGGACAAAATGTTCAAAAAAACAGAGCCGCTGCCGCTGACAGACGAGCAGAGCGCGGCCTTTCAGCCGATACGCCGGACGTTAGACAACAATGAACATCAAGTGTTTCTCCTGCACGGGGTTACAGGAAGCGGCAAAACGGAAATTTATCTCCAGTCGATTGAAAAAGTGCTTGCGAAAGGAAAAGAAGCCATCGTACTTGTACCGGAAATATCGTTAACGCCGCAAATGGTTCATCGCTTTAAAGGGCGCTTCGGCTCTCAGGTAGCCGTGATGCACAGCGGGTTATCCACTGGTGAAAAGTATGACGAGTGGCGCAAAATCCATCGCAAGGAAGTACGGCTTGTCGTTGGCGCGAGGTCCGCTATTTTTGCCCCGTTTGAAAATCTCGGGATGATTATCATCGATGAGGAGCATGAATCGTCCTATAAACAAGAGGAAATGCCGCGCTACCATGCGAAAGAGGTAGCGATCAAGCGGGCGGAGCACCACCGCTGTCCGGTTGTGTTAGGTAGTGCTACACCGACGTTAGAGTCATATGCACGGGCGCAAAAAGGAGTGTACGAGCTGCTTTCGCTGAAACACCGCGTCAATCACCAAGTGATGCCTGAGGTTGCGCTTGTGGATATGAGAGAGGAGCTCAGAAACGGCAATCGATCTATGTTTTCAATAGAATTGATGGAAAAGCTTGAAGAAACCATTGCTAAAGGTGAACAGGCTGTGCTGTTTTTAAATAAAAGGGGCTATTCCTCCTTTGTGATGTGCAGGGACTGCGGATATGTCCCGCAATGCCCTCACTGCGACATTTCCATGACGTATCACCGTTCCGGCCAGAGGATGAAATGCCATTATTGCGGACATGAAGAGCCTGTTCCGCATACTTGTCCTGAATGCGGGAGCGATCATATCCGTTTTTTCGGAACGGGAACACAAAGAGTGGAAGAAGAATTAACAAAGGTGCTGCCACATGCAAGAGTCATACGGATGGATGTTGATACGACCTCTCGGAAAGGTGCCCATGAAAAATTATTGTCTGCTTTCGGAGAAGGCAAAGCAGATATTCTTCTTGGAACGCAAATGATTGCGAAAGGGCTTGATTTTCCGAATGTGACACTTGTCGGAGTCTTAAGCGCTGACACAACACTGCACATTCCTGATTTCAGATCTGCTGAAAAAACGTTTCAGCTGCTAACGCAAGTCAGCGGCCGCGCGGGAAGACATGAAAAACCCGGCAATGTCATCATTCAAACGTACACACCGTCCCATTACAGCATCCAGCTGACGAAAACGCATGATTATGAAACGTTTTATCAGCATGAAATGGCGCACAGGAGGGAGCAATCCTACCCGCCGTATTACTATTTGGCTCTTGTGACGGTTTCTCACGAGGAAGTGGCAAAAGCGGCTGTAACGGCTGAGAAAATCGCACACTTTCTGAAAGCAAACTGCGGGGCAGATACGAAAATACTCGGTCCAAGCGCATCGCCGATCGCCAGGATCAAAGATAGATATCGCTATCAATGCGTGATAAAATACAAACAGGAAACCCAGATATCAGCTTTATTGAAGAAGATACTGGAACATTATAAACGGGAAATTGAACAAAAACATGTAATGATTTCAATTGATATGAATCCTTATATGATGATGTAAGATCTCACGTCTTGGAGGGTAATGAATTGGCAGTAAAAAAGGTCGTCACACATCCCGCGGAGGTTTTGGAAACGCCTGCGGAAACCGTGACTGTTTTTGATAAAAAGCTAAAAAAACTGCTTGATGATATGTACGATACCATGCTCGAAATGGATGGAGTCGGACTGGCAGCGCCGCAGATCGGTATTTTAAAAAGAGCGGCTGTCGTTGATATCGGAGAAGAAAGTGGCAGAATTGACCTTGTGAATCCGGAAATTCTTGAACAAAGCGGCGAGCAAACCGGAGTGGAAGGATGCTTAAGTTTTCCCGGCGTCTACGGAGATGTCACGCGTGCCGATTATGTGAAAGTGCGGGCGTATAACCGTCAAGGAAAACCGTTTATTCTTGAAGCAAGAGGCTTTTTCGCGAGAGCCGTGCAGCATGAAATGGACCACTTGGACGGCGTGCTGTTTACATCAAAAATAAGCAAATATTATACAGAAGATGAACTAGCGGATATGGAAGGATGATTTGATGACGAGAATCGTGTTTATGGGAACACCCGATTTTTCAGTTCCTGTGTTAAAAACCCTGATAGATGACGGATATGAAGTAGTGGGGGTCGTCACGCAGCCGGACCGTCCGAAGGGCAGAAAAAAAGTGCTTACGCCTCCGCCTGTGAAGGAAGAAGCTTTGCGTCACGGTATCCCGGTTCTTCAGCCTGAAAAAGTCAGACTGAAAGAAGAAATTGAAAAGGTGCTGGCATTAAAACCGGATCTTATTGTGACGGCAGCGTTTGGGCAAATTCTGCCTAAAGAGCTTCTCGACAGCCCTAAGTACGGATGCATTAATGTCCATGCGTCTCTTTTGCCTGAACTGAGAGGCGGGGCTCCTATCCATTATTCCATTCTCCAAGGAAAGAAAAAAACCGGAGTTACCATTATGTACATGGTGGAAAAATTAGATGCAGGCGATATGATTTCTAAAGTGGAAGTAGACATTGAAGAAACCGACAATGTCGGAACCCTGCACGATAAATTAAGCGTTGCTGGCGCGAAGCTTCTGTCTGAAACAGTTCCTCAAGTTATAGCCGGCGACATATCACCTGAAAAGCAAGATGACGAGAAAGCGACGTATGCGCCAAACATTAAAAGAGAACAAGAGCTGATTGACTGGTCCAGAGCGGGGGAAGAGCTTTATAATCAAGTTCGAGGTTTAAACCCATGGCCTGTTGCCTATACGACTTTAAATGGACAAAACCTGAAAGTGTGGGCGGCCAAGAAAACAGCGGCGCCGGCAAAAGCCGAGCCCGGCACAGTTATTGCTATTGAAAAAGAAGGAATTATCGTGGCCACAGGAAACGATACGGCACTGTTATTAACAGAGCTGCAGCCTGCCGGCAAAAAACGCATGCGAGGCGAAGACTTTGTCCGTGGCGCTCATGTTGAGACAGGTGATATGTTAGGAGTGCACAATGAAAACAAATAGCGTTCGTGATATTGCGCTGGAGGCGCTGGTCAAATTAGAACAAAATCAGTCATACAGTAACCTGCTCCTGAAATCGGTTATTAAATCCAATAAACTGAGCGATCAGGACCGGGGGCTTTTGACTGAACTCGTGTACGGTACATTGCAAAACAAAATCGCGCTGGATTATATGCTCAAGCCGTTTATCAACAAGCCGCAAAAGGTGAAGCCGTGGGTTATCCAGCTTCTCCGCCTGTCCCTATATCAAATGGAATATTTAGAGAAAATTCCCGACCGGGCAGTCATCCATGAAGCGGTAGAGATTGCTAAAAACCGCGGGCATAAAGGCATTGCCTCATTTGTCAACGGCGTGCTTCGCTCTATTCAGCGGGAAGGAGTCCCTTCCTTTGACGCTATCGAAGATCCTGTTCTCAGGCTTGCGACAGAAACCAGCCATCCTGAATGGCTCGTGAAAGAGTGGGCAGACGCATACGGATTTGATGCGGCTGAAAAGATTTGCCGCATTCATCTCATTCCGCCTAAGCAAACGCTGCGTATCAATCAAATGAAAACAGACAGAGCGGAGATACTTGATCAAATGGCAGCTGAAGGAATCGAAGCAGAAAAAGGCGATCTCGCCGAGGATGCTGTGAAGCTTGTAAAGGGAACAATCGCCGGAACTCACTTCTTCCAGACAGGTGAAGTGTCCATCCAGGATGAAAGTTCCATGCTGGTTGCCCGGGCCCTTGACCCTAAGCCAGGTGAAACGGTGCTTGATGCGTGCGCGGCGCCGGGCGGAAAGTCAGCCCATATCGCTGAATTAATGGAGAACAAGGGAAGTGTGACATCGCTTGACCTTCACAAACATAAGGTGAAGCTGATCAAAGAAGCGTCAGAACGGCTTGGCCTTTCCATTATTGATGCGAAAACAATGGACGCGAGAAAAGCGGGAGAAACGTTTAAAAGTGAACAGTTTGACCGCATTTTGGTTGACGCTCCATGCTCAGGCTTTGGCGTGATCAGAAGAAAGCCGGATATGAAATACACCAAAACCCCGAATGACAGCTCCCGGCTTGCTGAAATCCAGCTGTCTATCTTAAGGGAAATTGCGCCATTAGTAAAAAAAGGTGGCACTCTTGTCTACAGTACGTGTACAATGGATCGGACAGAAAATGAAGAAGTTATCCATGCGTTTATACAAGAACATCCTGATTTTGAACCCGATTTGTCTCTTGAAAAGCGGCTGCCTGAAAAGGCGAGACCCTTTGTTCGGGATGGGAGGCTTCAAATCCTTCCGCATTATTTCGGAACAGATGGTTTCTTTATTTGCAGCATGAGAAAGAAGGGATAAGCAATGACAGAACTTAAAAAAACAAAGATCAGAAAAGAATTGCGGACAGAGCGTCCTTCAATTTATTCTTTTGAATTAGACGAAATCAAACAATGGCTGACAGACAACGGAGAGAAACCGTTCCGCGCGGCGCAGATTTTTGAATGGCTTTACGAAAAACGAGTATCTTCTTTTGACGAAATGACAAACCTGTCAAAGGATCTGCGTGAGAAATTAAACACTCATTTCGTATTAACGACGCTGAAAACAGCAGTTAAACAAACTTCTCAAGATGGCACGATGAAGTTTTTATTCGAGCTTCACGACGGTTATACAATCGAAACCGTATTAATGAGACACGAGTATGGTAATTCTGTATGTGTAACGACACAAGTCGGCTGCCGCATTGGCTGCACATTCTGCGCATCAACGCTCGGCGGCTTAAAACGAAATCTTGAAGCAGGCGAAATTGTCGCTCAAGTGGTGAAAGTTCAAAAAGCGCTGGATGAAACGGATGAACGCGTCAGCTCTGTCGTCATCATGGGAATTGGCGAACCATTTGATAACTTTAACGAAATGCTTGCCTTCTTAAAAATCATTAACCATGATAAGGGACTGAATATCGGTGCCCGCCATATTACTGTTTCTACAAGCGGAATCATCCCGAAAATTTACGAATTCGCTGACCAGCAAATGCAGATTAACTTTGCGATTTCTCTTCACGCGCCAAATACAGAAATCAGAAGCCGTTTGATGCCGATTAACAGAGCGTACAAGCTGCCTGATTTAATGGAAGCCGTTAAATATTACATTAATAAAACAGGACGCCGGATCAGCTTTGAATACGGTCTGTTCGGCGGCGTAAATGACCAGGTCGAGCACGCTGAAGAGCTTGCAGACTTGCTGGAAGGCGTAAAATGCCACGTGAACTTGATTCCGGTAAACTATGTGCCTGAACGGGATTACGTCCGCACACCGCGCGAGCAGATTTTTGCTTTTGAGAAAACGCTGAAATCCCGCGGAGTAAATGTCACGATCCGAAGAGAGCAAGGCCATGACATTGACGCAGCCTGCGGTCAGCTTCGCGCGAAGGAGCGTCAAGACGAGACGAGGTGATGAGGGTTGTTAACAGCCTTAAAAACAGATACAGGGAAAATCCGCCAGCATAATGAAGATGATGCGGGTATTTTTAAGGGGAAAGACGATTTTGTATTAGCGGTTGTCGCTGATGGCATGGGCGGCCATCTTGCTGGAGATGTTGCAAGCAAGATGGCTGTGAAAGCCATGGGAGAGAAATGGAATGAGGCAGATACGATTCCTGCGGCGCCGTCAGAATGTGAAGAGTGGCTCATTGAACAGATTCTCGCGGTAAACAGCAAGATTTACGATCATGCCCAAGCGCACGAAGAATGCCAAGGCATGGGAACAACCATTGTATGCGCTCTTTTCACAGGCAAAACGGTTTCCGTTGCTCATATAGGCGACAGCAGATGCTATTTGCTTCAGGACGATCTTTTCGTTCAGGTGACAGAGGATCATTCTCTTGTGAATGAACTGGTTCGCACCGGTGAAATCTCCAGAGAAGATGCTGAGCATCATCCGCGCAAAAATGTGCTGACGAAGGCGCTCGGAACAGATCAATCTGTCAGTATTGACGCACGTTCTTTCGAAATTGAACCCGGAGATAAACTCCTTTTATGTTCTGATGGACTGACGAATAAAGTGGAAGTCACTGAATTAAAAGACATCCTGCAAAGCGATTCAGCTCCTCAGGAAAAAGTAAACCTGCTTGTGGACAAAGCCAATGAGAATGGCGGGGAAGACAATATTACAGCAGTGTTGCTTGAGCTTGCTTTACATGTTGAAGAGGGTGAAGATCAGTGCTAATCGGCAAGCGAATCAGCGGGCGTTACCAGATTCTCCGTGCCATAGGCGGCGGGGGAATGGCCAACGTTTATTTAGCTGAGGACATTATTCTTGATCGTGAAGTCGCAATCAAAATCCTGCGGTTTGACTATGTGAATGACAATGAGTTTATCAGGCGTTTCCGAAGAGAAGCCCAATCGGCCTCAAGCCTTGATCACCCGAATATTGTCAGCATTTATGATTTGGGCGAGGAAGATGATATTTACTATATTGTCATGGAATACGTAGAGGGCATGACGCTAAAAGAATACATAACAGCAAATGGGCCGCTTCACCCCAAAGAAGCGCTCAGCATCATGGAGCAAATTGTCTCAGCCATTGCCCATGCCCACCAAAATCATATTGTCCACAGGGATATTAAACCGCATAACATTTTGATCGACCATATGGGCAATATCAAAGTAACGGATTTTGGAATTGCGACTGCACTGACTTCGACAACAATCACCCACACCAATTCTGTGCTGGGCTCAGTCCATTATTTATCCCCCGAACAGGCGCGGGGCGGTCTGGCCACAAAAAAATCAGATATTTATGCGCTTGGGATTGTCTTATTTGAGCTGTTAACCGGCCGAATCCCGTTTGATGGAGAATCGGCTGTCAGCATCGCCTTAAAGCATCTTCAGGCTGAAACCCCTTCAGCGAAAAGGTGGAATCCCTCAGTACCCCAAAGCGTTGAAAACATCATATTAAAGGCAACCGCCAAAGATCCTTTTCATCGCTATGAAACTGCTGAAGATATGGAAGAAGATATTCGAACAGCTTTTGACGCGAACAGGCTCAACGAAAAGAAATTTACGATTCAAGATGATGAAGAAATGACGAAAGCGATTCCGATTATTAAGGATGCAGAGCTTGCGAAAGCTTCTAATGAAACCGAAGCTGACATGACATTTCCTCAAGAAAACCAAACGAAGAAAAAAGCAAAGAGAAAAAAATGGCCGTGGATTTTGCTCACCATATGCCTGATTTTTATCACGGCAGGAGTTCTCGCCATCACTGTTTTTCCTTCTCTTTTTATGCCTAAGGATGTCAAAATACCCGATGTAGCAGGGATGGAATATGAGAAAGCGGCAGATCTTCTAGAAAAAGAAGGCTTGCAGGTAGATTCAGACGTATTGGAAATCTCAGATGAGAAGATCGAAGAAGGCCTGATGGTCAAAACCGATCCTAAAGCCGAGTCTACTGTTAAAGAAGGAGCAACGGTTACGCTTTATAAGAGCACAGGTAAAGCAAAAAAGCAGATCGGTGATGTGACGGACCAATCAGTCGACAAGGCAAAAAAAGTGTTAAAGGAACAGGGCTTTAAAAATGTAACGGTGGATGAAGTAAATAATGATGAGAAAGACGCCGGCACGGTCATAGACCAGAATCCGTCAGCAGGGACCGAACTTGTGCCGGACGAAGATCAAGTTAAGCTCACAGTCAGCATCGGGCCGGAAGATATTACGCTCAGAGATTTAAAAACATACAGTAAAGAAGCAGCCTCAGGATATCTGGAAGATAACGGGCTCAAGCTGGTGGAAAAAGAAGTGTACTCAGATGACGTTCCGGAAGGACAGGTTGTCAAACAAAAACCGGCAGCGGGAACGGCGCTAAAGCCGGGAAATGAGGTCGAAGTGACATTTTCTCTCGGACCTGAGAAGAAACCGGCGAAAACAGTGAAAGAAAAAGTCAAGATCCCATATGAGCCTGAAAACGAAGGGGACGAGCTTGAGGTGCAAATCGCGATTGACGACGCGGACCACAGCATTTCTGACACTTACGAACATTTTAAGATTAAAGAGCCCGTAGAACGGACGATCGAACTGAAGATTGAACCTGGCCAAAAAGGGTACTATCAAGTGATGGTAAATAATAAAGTCGTCAGCTACAAAACAATTGAGTATCCGAAAGATGAATAACAAGGAGGGAAAATATGCCTGAGGGCAAAATTATTAAAGCGCTTAGCGGCTTTTATTACGTACTGGATGAATCAGAGGATTCAAATAACGGAAAAGTTATACAATGCAGAGGAAGAGGCATTTTCAGAAAAAATAAAATCACCCCTTTGGTCGGTGATTATGTTGTTTATCAAGCTGAAAATAATAAAGAAGGATATCTTCTGGAGATTAAAGAAAGAACCAATGAACTTATCAGGCCGCCGATCTGCAACGTTGATCAAGCGGTGCTTGTTTTCTCGGCGATGCAGCCATCTTTCAGCACAGCATTGCTCGACCGTTTCTTGGTTCTCGTAGAAGCGAATGACATCCAGCCGATTATTTGTATTACAAAAATGGATTTAATTGAAGATCAACATACTCTAAAGCTCATTCAAGCGTATGCTGAAGACTACCGGAACATTGGCTATGACGTATATCTTACCTCTTCTAAGGACCAAGACAGTTTAACGGAGATCATCCCGCATTTCCGCGGCAAAACAACGGTCTTTGCCGGCCAGTCGGGGGTTGGAAAATCCTCGCTTCTCAACGCGATCAGTCCCGAGCTGGGTTTGAGAACAAACGAGATTTCTGAGCATTTAGGCCGCGGGAAGCACACAACCCGCCATGTGGAGCTCATTCACACGTCCGGAGGTCTGGTTGCGGATACGCCGGGTTTCAGCTCTCTTGAGTTTACAGACATTGAAGAAGGAGAGCTGGGCTACACCTTCCCTGACATCAGAGAAAAAAGCGCATCATGCAAATTCAGAGGATGTCTGCATTTGAAAGAGCCGAAATGTGCAGTCAAACAAGCTGTTGAAGAAGGGGAATTAAAGCAGTACCGCTACGACCATTATGTTGAATTTATCACAGAGATAAAAGACAGAAAGCCGAGGTATTAGATCATGGTAAAGATTGCACCTTCTATTCTTTCCGCTGATTTTGCCGCTTTAGGCAAAGAGATTCAAGATGTAGAAAAAGGCGGAGCCGATTACATTCATGTTGATGTCATGGACGGCCATTTTGTCCCGAATATTACGATTGGGCCGCTGATTGTAGAAGCCATTCGTCCGGTGACGAAACTGCCCCTGGATGTACATTTAATGATTGAAGAGCCGGATCGTTATATCCCGGCTTTCGCAAAAGCTGGAGCAGATATCCTGTCTGTACATGCCGAAGCCTGTCCGCACCTTCACCGGACAATCCAGCTTATGAAAGAGCAGGGTGTAAAAGCTGGGGTTGTCCTGAATCCGCATACACCTGTTCAAGTAATTGAGCATATTTTTGAAGAACTTGATCTCGTTCTCTTAATGACGGTGAACCCTGGATTTGGCGGACAGAAATTTATTCATTCTGTTCTTCCGAAAATAAAAGAAGTGAAACGAATGGCAGAGGAAAAAGGGAAACATGATCTGCTAATTGAAGTAGACGGCGGCGTCAACAAAGAAACAGCCCCGCTAGTCATCGAAGCGGGCGCAAATTTACTTGTTGCCGGTTCTGCTGTTTATGGCCAAACTGACCGCGAAAAAGCTATTTCTGAGATAAGAGGAAGCAAATAAGCAGCAGGAGAAAGAGCCGGGCGCATTTAGCCCGAGCTCTTTTTCCTGTACCCAGAAGCAGAAAGGAAAAAGAGATGAGAAAAATCAATATCGTTGCGGGAGGTCCAAAAGATTTGATCCCTGACCTGACTGGTTATACGGCTGATCACACGATCTGGGTCGGGGTTGACAAGGGCACAGTCACGCTTTTAGATGCCGGCATCATTCCTGATGAAGCTTTCGGAGATTTTGACAGCATTACGGAGCAGGAACGCCGGCAAATCGAAAAAGCCGCGCCCGCTCTCCATGTGTACCAGGCAGAAAAAGATCAAACTGATTTAGACCTCGCTCTTGATTGGGCCCTCGAAAAGCAGCCGGATGTCATTCAGATCTTCGGTATTACGGGAGGCAGAGCAGATCACTTTTTAGGAAATATTCAGCTGCTGTACAGGGGAGTAAAAACAAATTCGAAAATGAAGCTTATAGACAAACAGAATGATATTCAGATGTTCTCTCCAGGCGAATATTCTCTTCTTATCGATCAAAACAAACGGTATATCTCCTTCATCCCATTTACAGAAGAAGTGGATGAGCTGACCCTCATCGGTTTTAAATATCCGCTAAATAAGTGTCATATTACGCTTGGTTCAACACTATGTATTAGTAACGAACTCATTCATTCACGAGGTACTTTTTCGTTTGCGAAAGGCATATTAATAATGATAAGAAGCACGGATTAGCTTCTGCTTTCACTCATTTGTTGAAATTAATGAACCTTAAAGCGATGAACAGGCGGTTACGGGACTTATAGGAGGGGACAAAAATGAAATTTTACACCATTAAATTGCCGAAGTTTTTAGGAGGAATTGTCCGGGCGATGCTGGGCTCATTTAGAAAAGATTAAAGCCCAGGGGTTCAAGCCCCCTTTCACCACATAAAAACGCCTGCCACATATCAGGGCAGGCGTTCATTTTGTTATACACGCTCAACTTTACCGGATTTCAAAGCTCGAGCAGATACATATACTTTTTTAGGTTTTCCGTTCACAAGGATACGAACCTTTTGAAGATTCGCGCCCCAAGTGCGCTTAGAAGCATTCATTGCGTGAGAACGGTTATTCCCAGCTGTTGTTTTTTTACCTGTGATAACGCATTTACGTGCCATTTGTTTCCCTCCTCACTTGCACAAAACATCTACTTTTTCACTTTCATATGTTCTTAGATGCTTTCGATATGGATACTTTAAATAATTTACCACAGCTAAAAAACGTTTGCAACTATTGTTTCATCATCTTTCAAGAAAATTCACTTGACATCTTGCACAAACAGCGGCGCTATAGTATATGTAAAGAGACGTGCAGCGTTTGTCGCGTCTTTTCTTTTCATAATGGAATTCATATAGTAGAATAGCTGTAACTCTATGCATTCGAAGGAGGAACTAGTGTGTCCATTGAATTAAGAACGAAATACGGGCAGATTGATATATCGAATGAAGTCATTGCAATGGTTGCCGGCGGCGCTGCGATTGACTGTTACGGCATTGTTGGAATGGCCTCTAAAAACCAAATTAAAGACGGACTGACTGATATCCTTCGGAAAGAGAATTTCAGCAGAGGTGTTCAAGTTCGCCAAGAAGCAGAACAGATACATATTGACATGTATATCATTGTCAGCTACGGCACAAAAATTTCTGAAGTGGCACATAACGTCCAAACAAAAGTAAAGTACACAGTAAATCAAACAGTCGGACTTGCAGTGGATTCTGTTAATATTTATGTCCAAGGCGTACGAGTGACGAACCCGTAGTTAGGAGGAGTAGGATTGTCTATCAGAACATTAGACGGCAGAACCTTTGCCGAGATGATTCTTGCAGGTGCACAGAATCTGTCGCAAAACGCGAGTGCGGTTGACGCGCTCAACGTGTTTCCGGTGCCGGACGGTGATACGGGAACAAACATGAACCTGTCAATGACTTCCGGGGCAAGAGAAGTGGAGCATTTGGAGACAAGTGATATCGGTAAAGTGGGCTCCGCGTTATCTAAAGGATTGCTCATGGGGGCAAGAGGGAATTCAGGAGTCATCCTGTCCCAATTGTTCCGAGGATTCAGTAAAAGCATTGAAACAAAAAAAGAAATTAATGCAAAAGAGTTTGCCGCCGCGCTGCAAGCCGGTGTCGATATGGCTTACAAAGCAGTCATGAAGCCTGTGGAGGGCACCATCTTAACAGTTGCAAAAGATGCTGCGAAACAAGCGGTGGCCCTGGCGGAAAAAGAAACCGATATCATTGCGCTGATGACATCGGTGACAAAGGAAGCTGAGGCATCCTTAAACCGGACACCAGAATTGCTGCCTGTCCTGAAGGAAGTTGGAGTCGTTGACAGCGGAGGCAAAGGCCTGCTTTGTGTGTATGAAGGTTTCCTCGCTTCATTAAAAGGTGAGACCGTTCCTGAGAAAACCGTTCTTCCGTCACTTGATGACATGGTCAGTGCAGAGCATCATAAGAGCGCGCAAAGTATGATGAATACAGATGATATTGAATTCGGTTTCTGTACAGAAGTGATGGTAAGGCTCGATCAGAATAAAAGAGAATTTGATGAAGGCACATTCAGAAATGACCTCAGCCAATTTGGTGATTCTCTTTTGGTTATTGCAGACGAGTCTCTGGCGAAGGTTCATATTCATGCTGAAGAGCCGGGAAATGTGTTAAACTACGCTCAAAATTACGGTGAATTAATAAAAATCAAAATTGAAAACATGAGAGAGCAGCACACTTCCATCATCAGCCAGGACAGCGAGCCTGCTCACAGCGAGAAAGCGGCAAAGCAGCCGTACGGCATTGTGACTGTTGCGATGGGAGAAGGTATTTCTGATTTATTCAAAAGCATTGGCGCTTCCGTTGTGATTGAAGGCGGCCAGACGATGAATCCGAGCACTGAGGATATCGTCGATGCTGTAAGATCTGTAAATGCAGACACTGTGTTTATCTTACCGAATAACTCCAACATTATCATGGCTGCCAATCAAGCCGCAAGTGTGATAGGCGATAAGGTTTTTGTCATTCCTGCCAAAACGGTTCCGCAAGGGATGTCAGCGCTGCTGGCATTTAATCCGGATCAAGAGCCTGAAGCAAATGAAGCCAATATGCTAAGTGCCATTCAGCAAGTAAAAAGCGGACAGGTGACATACTCAGTCAGGGATACTCATATTGACGGACAAGACATAAAAAAAGGCGACTTTATGGGAATTCTGAATGGAACGATTATCGGCAGTGCTGAAGATCAGCTGGGTGCTGCAAAAATGCTCTTGTCAGAAATGATCGGAGAAGAGGACGAAATTGTCACCATTCTTTATGGAGAAGATGCGTCTCAAGAAGAAGCTGAAGAGCTTGAAGCGTTTCTCAACGACAAGTACGAAGAGATTGAGGTTGAAATCCACAACGGAAAACAGCCGCTGTATTCGTATATAGTTTCTGCAGAATAGAAGGGCAAATTGCCCTTCTATTCTTATGTCTGCTTTTAAGTGCGGCAGCGCTGTAACGCGCCCGCTTGCCATTTTATATCCGATCAATTAGTCTAGAAGCAAAGCCGCTTATAAGCTCTGTTTCATAAGGAGGAATAGCATGAAATACAGAAGCGTTTTTGATATTATCGGCCCGGTTATGATCGGTCCGTCCAGTTCGCATACAGCAGGCGCGGCGAGAATCGGGAGAGTGGCCAGAAGTTTATTTGGCAGAGAGCCTGAGCGCATCGTTGTGTCCTTTTACGGCTCTTTTGGTGAAACATATAAGGGTCACGGCACAGATGTGGCAATTATCGGCGGTCTGCTTGATTTTGATACATTTGACGAACGGATTAAAACCGCTATACAAATTGCAGAAGATAAAGGAATTGATATAGAGTTTCGAGTCGAAGACGCTGTTCCGGTTCACCCGAATACAGCTCGAATCAGTATTTCTGATGAAAAGGGAGAACTTGAACTGACGGGAATTTCGATAGGCGGAGGAAAAATTGAAATCACAGAATTAAACGGCTTTGAGCTCCGTCTGTCTGGAAACCACCCTGCCATTCTAGTTGTTCATAATGACAAGTTTGGCACCATTGCAGGAGTTGCCAATGTCCTTGCGAAATTCTCAATCAACGTCGGCCATATGGAAGTCGCCCGCAAGGATATTGGTCAGCTTGCGCTGATGACAATAGAAGTGGATCAAAATATTGACGATGATGTTCTCGATGAGCTGTCGAAGCTGCCGAACATTATTCAAGTGACAAAGATTGCTGACTAGCGAAGGGTCAGGAGGAGCCAGTTATGTTTCGTAATGTAAAAGAATTAATTGAGATAACGAAAGAAAAGCAAATGTCCATCTCTGACATCATGATCGCTCAAGAGATGGAAGTAACAGAAAAAACAAAAGAAGAAATTTTTCAGCAGATGGATCACAATCTGACTGTTATGGAAGCGGCGGTTCAGAAAGGGCTTGAAGGGGTTACGAGTCAAACGGGCTTAACAGGCGGGGATGCCGTTAAATTACAGGCCTACATTCGATCTGGAAAAAGCCTGTCGGGAGCGCTGATTTTAGACGCGGTATCGAAAGCTGTGGCAACAAATGAAGTGAATGCCGCCATGGGAACAATCTGTGCGACACCGACAGCCGGATCTGCAGGTGTAGTGCCGGGTACGTTATTTGCCGTGAAAGAAAAACTGAACCCGACAAGAGAACAAATGATCCGCTTTTTATTTACGGCCGGAGCTTTCGGATTTGTCGTAGCAAATAATGCAAGTATTTCCGGTGCTGCCGGCGGGTGTCAGGCAGAGGTAGGATCTGCCTCGGGCATGGCAGCTGCGGCAATTGTTGAAATGGCAGGCGGAACACCTGAGCAAAGTGCGGAGGCCATGGCCATTACATTAAAAAATATGCTCGGCCTTGTGTGTGATCCTGTTGCGGGCCTTGTTGAAGTGCCTTGTGTGAAGCGGAATGCAATGGGCGCATCAAACGCGATGATTGCTGCTGATATGGCATTAGCAGGCATTACAAGCCGGATTCCATGTGACGAGGTCATCGATGCGATGTATAAAATCGGCCAAACGATGCCCACTGCCCTTAGAGAAACAGGCCAGGGCGGTTTAGCGGCCACACCGACGGGAAGAGAATTAGAGAAAAAAATATTCGGAGGAGCGCTGGGTTCAAGTGAAACAACATCAGCAAACTAGTATAGCCAACATTAAGGGCATTGGGCCGGAAACAGAAAAAACATTAAATGAACTCGGTATTTATGACATTTCTGATCTTCTGAATTATTTCCCTTATCGCTATGATGACTACGAGCTGAGGGATTTAGAAGAAGTACAGCATGATGAAAGAGTCACAGTTGAAGGGAAGGTTCATTCAGAGCCTTCTCTTACCTATTACGGAAAAAAACGAAACAGGCTGACATTTCGCCTTCTTGTCGGCCATTATTTAATCACTGCCATTTGTTTTAACCGTCCTTATTTAAAGAAAAAGCTTTCGCTGGGCTCTGTTGTGACGATTTCCGGTAAATGGGACAAGCACCGTCAGACCATTTCTGTTCAGGAATTAAAAAATGGGCCGCATCAAGAGGATAAAAGCATTGAACCAGTTTATTCCGTGAAAGAAAATGTCACCGTTAAAATGATGAGACGTTTTATTCAGCACGGGCTGACCCAATATGCAGACTCAATACCTGATCCTCTCCCGGAAAACCTTAAAATTCGCTATAAGCTGCCGGACTATCATCAAGCGTTAAAAGCGATGCACCAGCCAGAAACAAGAGAAGCATTAAAGCTGGCCAGACGCCGATTCGTTTACGAAGAATTTTTATTATTTCAGTTGAAAATGCAGGCGTTCCGAAAGGCGGAAAGAGAGCAGTCACAAGGGATACGGCAGCGTTTTTCAAACGAAGAACTCATGACATTTGTCAAAAGCCTCCCGTTTCCTCTCACCAACGCCCAGTCCCGCGTGCTCCGCGAAATAACAGCAGACATGTCTTCCCCATACAGAATGAACCGTCTTCTTCAAGGAGACGTCGGATCAGGAAAAACGGCAGTCGCTGCCATCGCGCTTTATGCGGCCATTTTATCCGGATATCAGGGAGCGCTTATGGTTCCGACAGAAATTCTTGCTGAACAGCATGCTGATTCCCTTGTTTCACTGTTTGAAAAGTGGGATGTCAATGTCGCCCTTCTGACAAGCTCTGTAAAAGGGAAGCGCCGAAGGGAATTGCTTGAGCGGCTTGGTGCGGGAGAGATTGATATTCTTGTAGGAACCCATGCTTTAATCCAGGATGAGGTCGAGTTTAAAGCGCTAAGTCTTGTCATCACGGATGAGCAGCACCGATTTGGAGTTGAACAGCGGAAGAAGCTTCGGAACAAAGGGCAGGATCCCGATGTGCTCTTTATGACAGCCACTCCGATTCCGAGAACCCTGGCGATTACTGTTTTCGGTGAAATGGATGTCTCCGTCATCGATGAGATGCCGGCGGGGCGGAAACAAATCGAGACCTATTGGGTGAAACATGACATGCTGGACCGTATTCTGGCATTCGTCGAAAAAGAATTAAAGCAGGGCAGACAGGCGTATATTATCTGTCCGCTGATCGAAGAATCAGACAAGCTTGATGTGCAAAACGCTATAGATGTATACAATATGCTTTCTGAGGTTTTCCGTGGAAAATGGAACGTCGGCCTTATGCACGGAAAACTGCATTCCGATGAAAAAGATCAGGTGATGAGGGAATTCAGCGCGAATACGTGTCAAATTCTCGTATCAACCACTGTTGTTGAAGTCGGAGTGAATGTTCCGAATGCAACGATTATGGTCATTTACGACGCCGATCGCTTTGGTTTGTCCCAACTTCACCAGCTGCGCGGCCGTGTCGGCCGCGGCGAGCACCAATCCTACTGCATTCTTATGGCTGATCCGAAATCAGAAACAGGAAAAGAACGGATGAGAATCATGTCGGAAACCAATGACGGCTTTGAACTGTCTGAAAAGGATTTGGAACTGAGAGGCCCGGGAGATTTCTTTGGAAAAAAACAAAGCGGAATGCCTGATTTTAAGGTGGCGGACATGGTTCATGATTACAGAGCGCTTGAAACGGCAAGGCAGGACGCTGCAAATCTGGTGGCTTCGGAAGCGTTCTGGAACGACCCTGAATATGGGGCGCTAAGAGAGCATTTGCTGAAAAGCGGAGTCATGGACGGGGAAAAATTGAGCTGAGATAAGAAGTTTTTGGTGTTTAGCCAGAAACAATCATTGCATTCCAATCTATGAAATTATATACTACTATTAGTACCTAGTCTTAATTTGCCGGATGGTGTTTAGATATGAGAAGAAATAAGAAAGAACGCCAGGAATTACTTCAGCAGACGATCAAAGCAACCCCATTTATTACAGATGAAGAATTAGCGGGAAAATTCGGAGTAAGCATTCAGACGATTCGTTTGGACCGCTTGGAGCTTTCCATACCGGAGCTGAGAGAAAGAATTAAGAACGTGGCAGAGAAAACGCTTGAAGATGAAGTGAAGTCCCTGTCACTAGACGAAGTCATCGGAGAAATTATTGACCTTGAGCTGGATGATCAGGCGATTTCTATTTTAGAAATAAAACAGGAGCATGTATTCAGCCGGAATCAAATTGCGAGAGGACACCATTTATTTGCTCAGGCGAATTCTTTGGCCGTTGCAATTATAGATGACGAATTGGCGCTGACTGCAAGTGCAGACATCCGCTTTACCAGGCAGGTAAAGCAGGGTGAGCGCGTCGTTGCGAAAGCGAAAGTGACGGCGGTTGAGAAAGATAAAGGAAGAACGGTTGTCGAAGTGAACAGCTATGTTGCAGAGGAAATTGTTTTTTCTGGACGCTTTGACATGTACCGTTCAAAACATTCATAAAGGTGGAGCATGCATGAGAATAGCTGTAGATGCAATGGGAGGAGACCACGCTCCCAAAGCTGTTATTGACGGAGTTATGAAGGGTATAGAGTCATTTGATGATCTTCATATTACACTTGTCGGTGACAAGACAACAATAGAATCGTATTTAACAACATCATCAGACCGCATCACGGTGCTGCACGCAGATGAAGTGATTGAGCCTACGGACGAACCGGTCCGCGCCGTGCGGAGAAAAAAGAACTCCTCTATGGTCCTGATGGCGCAGGAAGTTGCAGAAGGCAGAGCTGACGCCTGCATTTCAGCAGGAAATACCGGCGCGTTAATGACAGCCGGCCTGTTTATTGTGGGAAGAATTAAAGGGATTGACCGCCCTGCGCTTGCACCGACACTGCCGACTGTATCAGGCGGCGGGTTTCTGCTCCTTGATGTCGGCGCCAATGTAGATGCCAAGCCTGAGCATCTCGTTCAATACGCCATTATGGGTTCTGTTTATTCCCAGCAAGTCCGAGGCGTGACTTCACCGAGAGTCGGACTTTTGAATGTCGGAACAGAAGATAAAAAAGGAAACGAATTGACGAAGCAGACGTTCCAATTATTAAAAGAGGCAAACATCAACTTTATCGGAAACGTGGAAGCACGGGACCTTTTAGACGATGTAGCAGATGTCGTAGTAACGGACGGATTTACCGGGAATGTTACACTCAAAACGCTTGAAGGCTCTGCGATGTCCATTTTTAAAATGATGAAAGAAGCGCTCACGTCAAACTTTACATCTAAGCTTGCGGCCGCTGTGCTGAAGCCGAAGATGAAGGAAATGAAAATGAAAATGGATTATTCCGAATACGGCGGAGCAAGTCTTTTCGGTTTGAAAGCGCCGGTAATCAAGGCACACGGCTCTTCTGATGCCCGTGCGGTTTACCATGCGATCCGCCAAGCCAGAGAGATGGTCAGCCAAAACATGGCTGCGCTCATTCAGGAAGAAGTAAAAGAAGAAAAAACAGATGAATAGTCTGGAGGTTTTTACATCATGAGTAAGATTGCATTTTTATTCCCTGGTCAGGGATCTCAATTTATCGGCATGGGGAAAGAGCTTTATGAGCAGGTTCCAGATGCAAAACGTCTGTTCGATGAAGCGGACGAAACATTGGAAACAAAGCTCAGCTCACTGATTTTTGAAGGTGATGCCAAAGAATTAACCCTTACATACAATGCGCAGCCTGCTTTGCTGACGACTAGCATTGCTGTGCTTGAAAAATTTAAAGAATCAGGCATTACACCTGATTTCACAGCCGGACACAGCCTTGGAGAATATTCTGCACTGGTGGCGGCTGGCGCAATGAGCTTTAAAGACGCTGTTTATACTGTCAGAAAACGCGGTGAGTTCATGAACGAAGCGGTGCCGGCCGGAGAAGGAGCGATGGCTGCCATTCTCGGAATGGATGCCGACGTATTGAAACAAGTAACCGATAAAGTCACTGAGGATGGCCACCTTGTGCAGCTTGCCAATCTCAACTGTCCCGGACAAATCGTAATTTCCGGAACGGCAAAAGGAGTAGAGCTTGCATCTGAACAGGCAAAAGAGAACGGCGCTAAACGTGCGATTCCGCTTGACGTAAGCGGTCCGTTCCATTCTGAACTGATGAAGCCTGCCGCTGATAAGCTGAAGGAAGTCTTGGACTCGTGTGAACTGAAAGACGCAGACGTGCCGGTGATCTCAAATGTTTCTGCAGATGTGATGACAGATAAGGCAGACATTAAAGAGAAACTCATTGAGCAGCTGTACTCCCCGGTTCGTTTTGAGGAAACTGTTAACAAGCTGATCGCAGAGGGTGTTACGACGTTTATTGAAATCGGTCCCGGCAAAGTGCTTTCAGGCCTTGTGAAAAAAGTAAACAGACGCTTAAAAACCATTGCCGTATCAGACCCGGAAACGATTGAACTGGCAATTCAAACGCTTAAGGAGGAGAATGAGAATGCTTAATGAAAAAACAGCTGTTGTCACTGGCGCATCCCGCGGAATCGGCCGTTCAATCGCCCTTGACTTGGCCAAAAACGGTGCAAACGTTGTCGTTAACTACTCAGGCAGCGAAGCGAAAGCAAATGAAGTCGTAGATGAAATCAAATCAATGGGCAGAAAAGCAATTGCTGTCAAAGCCGATGTATCAAATCCTGAAGATGTACAAAACATGATAAAAGAAGCGATTTCTGTTTTCTCTACGATTGACATTCTAGTGAACAACGCCGGAATTACAAAAGACAATCTCATCATGAGAATGAAAGAAGATGAGTGGGATGATGTCATTAACATTAACCTGAAGGGTGTTTTCAACTGCACGAAAGCTGTGACAAGACAAATGATGAAGCAGCGTTCAGGCCGGATTATTAATGTATCGTCTATCGTCGGCGTCAGCGGAAATCCTGGACAAGCCAACTACGTGGCTGCAAAAGCAGGTGTGATCGGCTTAACAAAGTCTTCAGCTAAAGAGCTCGCAAGCCGCAACATCACAGTTAATGCGATTGCGCCTGGATTTATCTCAACTGATATGACAGATAAGCTTGCTAAGGACGTTCAAGATGAAATGCTGAAACAAATTCCGCTCGCTCGCTTTGGCGATCCCGGCGATGTCAGCAGCGTCGTCACGTTTCTTGCTTCAGAGGGAGCGCGTTACATGACAGGCCAGACGCTTCATATTGACGGCGGAATGGTAATGTAAGTTTTTTCTCGAAAATTTCATCATAGTTACTCTAGTTTTTTAAAAACGAATCCACTATAATACTTGAGGGGAGGTGAATTGCTATGGCAGATACATTAGAGCGTGTAACGAAAATCATCGTAGATCGCCTTGGCGTTGATGAAGCAGACGTCAAACTTGAAGCTTCTTTCAAGGAAGACTTAGGTGCTGATTCCCTGGATGTAGTTGAGCTTGTTATGGAACTTGAAGACGAGTTTGATATGGAAATTTCTGACGAAGATGCTGAAAAGATTGCAACAGTCGGCGACGCTGTGAACTACATACAAAACCAGCAATAAGCTGATGCTAAAAGTCCCGCCGAAACGCGGGGCTTTAGCCCTTTATTCGTGCAGTTATTACAGCATGCCGCTTTTACGCGCGCTGTATCCGGTTTAGTCAGAGAAGCGCGGTGAACCTGATGTGCCTATGGAGGTTACTATGTCAAAACACTCACATTATAAAGATAAGAAAAAGTTCTATAAAAAAATAGAACAATTTAAAGAGTTTCAAGAACGGATCTCGGTTCACTTTCAAAATGAAAAGCTTTTGTATCAAGCATTTACACATTCATCTTATGTGAATGAGCATCGGAAAAAGCCGTATGAAGATAATGAAAGGCTTGAATTTTTAGGTGACGCTGTTTTGGAACTGACGATCTCCAGATTCTTATTTGCCAAGTATCCGGCTATGAGTGAAGGAGATTTGACGAAATTGAGAGCCGCGATTGTATGCGAACCGTCTCTCGTTTCATTGGCTCACGAACTGTCATTCGGCGATCTTGTCCTATTAGGGAAAGGCGAGGAAATGACGGGCGGCAGAAAACGTCCTGCACTTTTGGCGGATGTCTTCGAAGCTTTTATCGGAGCCTTGTATCTTGACCAGGGATTAGAGCCGGTCGAAAGTTTCTTAAAAGTCTATGTGTTCCCTAAAATAAACGATGGTGCTTTTTCTCATGTGATGGATTTTAAAAGCCAGCTGCAGGAATACGTGCAGCGGGACGGCAAGGGCTCGCTGGAGTATAAAATATCCAACGAAAAAGGACCTGCCCATAACCGCGAATTCGAAGCCATCGTATCTCTAAAAGGTGAACCACTCGGAGTCGGAAACGGCCGTTCAAAGAAAGAAGCCGAACAGCACGCTGCTCAGGAAGCTCTAGCTAAATTGCAAAAACACCATACGAAACAATAAAATCCCCCTAAGTTATAAGGGGGATTTCAGTATGTTTGCCGTCTTATTTCATCCATGTTTATGATAAAATTGAAATACTTATTACATAAGGAGGATCGCTATGTTCCTCAAACGTTTAGACGTTATAGGATTTAAATCATTTGCAGAACGGATTTCCGTTGATTTTGTAAAAGGCGTCACTGCGGTTGTCGGCCCGAACGGAAGCGGAAAAAGCAATATCACAGACGCTATTCGCTGGGTTCTTGGAGAACAATCAGCACGTTCCCTTCGCGGCGGGAAAATGGAAGATATTATTTTTGCCGGCAGTGATTCGAGAAAACGGTTAAATCTTGCCGAAGTTACACTTACGCTTGATAATGGCGATCATTTTTTGCCAATTGACTTCCATGAGGTCAGTGTCACAAGACGTGTGTACAGATCTGGCGAGAGTGAATTTTTAATTAACAATCAGCCGTGCCGCTTAAAAGATATTATTGATTTATTTATGGACTCAGGACTTGGAAAAGAAGCATTTTCGATTATCAGCCAAGGGAAAGTGGAAGAAATCCTGAGCAGCAAAGCGGAGGATCGCCGCAGTATTTTTGAAGAAGCAGCAGGGGTGCTCAAATACAAAACGAGAAAGAAAAAAGCAGAAAACAAGCTGTTTGAAACCCAGGATAATTTAAACCGGGTAGAAGATATATTACATGAGCTGGAAGGCCAGGTTGAGCCTCTTAAAATACAGGCCTCAATCGCGAAAGACTACCTGGAGAAAAAGAAAGAGCTTGAGCACGTTGAAATTGCGCTGACCGCTTACGATATTGAAGAGCTGCACGCCAAATGGTCAAGCCTTCAGGAGAAAGTGCAAGCCGCTAAGGAAGAAGAGCTCGCTGAATCGTCTGCTATATCAGCAAAAGAAGCGAAAATTGAAGATGCGCGCGACAAAATTCAAGCGCTCGATGAATCAGTGGACGAGCTCCAGCAAGTCTTGCTTGTGACAAGTGAGGAGCTTGAAAAGCTGGAAGGGCGCAAAGAAGTACTGAAAGAACGCAAAAAAAACGCTGTGCAAAACCGAGAGCAGCTTGAAGAAGCCATCGTACAGTTTCAGCAAAAAGAAGCTGTGCTGAAAGAAGATCTTGCGAAGCAGGAAGCTGTTTTCGAAACGCTTCAGACAGAAGTGAAAGATTTAAAAGCACAGGTGAAGGAAAAGCATCAGGCTCTCAGTCTTCATAATGAAAATGTCGAAGAGAAAATTGAACAGCTGAAAAGCGATTACTTTGAGCTGTTAAACAGCCAGGCGTCGATTCGCAATGAGCTCCAGCTGCTTGATGACCAGATGTCCCAATCAGCCGTTACCCAGCAGAGGCTAGCTGATAATAATGAAAAGCATCTGCAGGAACGGCGCGATATTTCCGCCCAAAAAGCTGCATGTGAAACCGAGTTTGCCCGCATAGAGCAGGAGATTCACAGCCAAGTCGGCGCGTATCGTGAAATGCAGGTCAAATACGAGCAGAAAAAGCGTCAATATGAGAAAAATGAATCTGCTCTTTACCAAGCATACCAATACGTCCAGCAGGCGAGATCGAAAAAAGACATGCTTGAGACGATGCAGGGAGATTTCTCTGGCTTTTATCAAGGTGTTAAAGAGGTGCTGAAAGCGAAAGGGCGGCTTGGCGGTATTCGAGGGGCAGTTCTTGAACTGATTTCAACAGAACAAAAGTATGAAACGGCCATTGAAATAGCACTCGGAGCTTCAGCACAGCATGTCGTGACCGATGATGAACAGTCCGCCCGTAAAGCGATTCAATATTTAAAACAGAATTCGTTCGGCCGGGCGACATTTCTGCCGCTTTCTGTCATCAAAGACCGTCAGCTTCAAAGCAGGGACGCGGCAACTGCGGAGCAGCACCCGTCATTTCTCGGGGTTGCCAGTGATCTTGTCACATTTGATCCCGCGTATCGCCGTATCATTCAAAACCTGCTTGGCACCGTTCTGATTACAGAGCATTTAAAAGGCGCAAATGAGCTTGCGAAGCTGCTTGGACACCGTTACCGCATTGTTACTCTCGAGGGCGATGTCGTGAATCCTGGAGGTTCAATGACGGGGGGCGCCGTTAAAAAGAAAAACAACTCCCTGCTAGGAAGAAGCCGGGAATTAGAGGATGTCACCCAGCGGCTCGCTGAGATGGAAGAAAAAACAGCGCAGCTTGAACAAGAGGTCAAAATCCTTAAGCAATCCATTCAGGAGATGGAGAAAAAACTGGCTGATTTAAGAGAGGCCGGGGAAGGCTTAAGAGTGAAGCAGCAGGATGTGAAAGGCCAGCTGTATGAGCTTCAAGTCGCTGAGAAGAATATCAATACTCACTTAGAGCTCTATGATCAAGAAAAATCAGCTCTTTCAGAAAGCGATCAAGAGAAGAAAGCGCGCAAACGCGAACTGGAAGAAAAGCTTTCTTCCGTATCCGAAAAGATGAAACAGCTTGAAGAGGATATTGATAGACTGACAAAACAAAAACAGACACAGTCCTCTACAAAAGAGTCTCTCTCCAATGAGCTGACTGAGCTGAAGATCGCAGCAGCGAAAAAAGAGCAAGCATGTAAGAGCGAAGAGGACAACCTCGCTAGATTAAAGAAAGAGCTCCAAGAAACTGAGCTTGCTTTAAAAGAGACGAAAGAGGACCTAAGCTTCTTAACGTCAGAAATGTCATCAAGCACAAGCGGCGAAGAAAAACTGGAAGAGGCCGCGAAACATAAATTGAATGACAAAACAAAAACAATTGAATTGATTGCGTTAAGGCGTGACCAGAGAATCAAACTTCAGCAGGGGCTTGATACGTATGAGCGCGAGCTGAAAGAAATGAAGCGCCTGTATAAACAAAAAACAACGCTCTTAAAAGACGAAGAAGTAAAACTAGGCCGAATGGAAGTCGAGCTTGATAATTTGCTGCAATACTTGCGGGAAGAATACAGCTTGTCTTTTGAGGGAGCCAAAGAGAAATACCAGCTTGAAACAGATCCTGAGGAAGCACGAAAGCGCGTGAAGCTGATTAAACTCGCAATAGAAGAGCTTGGAACGGTAAACCTAGGAAGCATAGATGAGTTTGAGAGGGTTAACGAACGCTATCAATTCTTGTCAGAGCAAAAAGAAGATTTAACAGAAGCAAAAAATACCCTGTTCCAAGTGATTGAGGAAATGGACGAAGAGATGACGAAACGCTTTAATGACACATTCGTCCAAATCCGCTCTCACTTTGATCAAGTCTTCCGCTCCTTATTCGGAGGAGGACGAGCGGAATTAAGGCTTACCGATCCGAATGATCTGCTGCATTCCGGAGTGGAAATTATCGCGCAGCCGCCGGGGAAAAAACTGCAAAACTTAAACCTTTTGTCTGGCGGAGAGCGTGCGCTTACTGCTATTGCGCTCTTATTCTCAATTTTAAAGGTGCGCCCTGTGCCGTTTTGTGTTCTAGACGAGGTAGAAGCCGCGCTTGACGAAGCAAATGTGTTCCGGTTTGCGCAGTATTTGAAAAAATACAGTGCCGATACCCAGTTTATTGTGATTACCCACAGAAAAGGCACAATGGAGGAAGCTGATGTGCTTTATGGCGTGACGATGCAGGAATCCGGTGTTTCTAAGGTCATCTCAGTGAAGTTGGAAGAGACAAAAGAATTCGTTCAGTAACGAGGAAAGAGGTTATAAGATGAGTTTTTTTAAAAAATTAAAAGAGAAAATCACCAAACAGACAGATTCCGTATCTGAAAAGTTTAAGGACGGCCTTGAAAAAACGAGAAACTCCTTTCAAAACAAAGTGAATGATCTCGTGTCCCGTTACCGTAAAATTGATGAGGACTTCTTCGAAGAGCTTGAAGAGGTCCTGATCAGTGCTGATGTCGGTTTTACAACGGTTATGGAGCTGATAGACGAGCTCAAAAAAGAAGTGAAACGCAGAAATATTCAAGATCCGCAGGAAGTGCAGTCTGTTATTTCTGAGAAGCTGGTGGAGATTTATAACAGCGGAGACGAACAAATTTCTGAGCTGAACATTCTGGAAGGGCGTTTAAATGTTATTCTCCTAGTCGGCGTAAATGGAGTCGGCAAAACGACAACGATCGGAAAGCTTGCTCATAAACTAAAGCAAGAAGGGAAATCTGTTGTACTCGCTGCCGGAGACACTTTCAGAGCAGGAGCGATTGAACAGCTTGAAGTATGGGGAGAACGTACGGGTGTGCCTGTCATTAAGCAGGCGGCCGGCAGCGATCCTGCGGCTGTCATCTATGATGCTGTTCACGCTGCCAAAGCGAGAGAAGCCGATGTATTGATTTGTGATACGGCAGGGCGTCTTCAAAATAAGGTAAACCTGATGAAGGAGCTCGAAAAGGTGAAACGCGTTATCGAAAGAGAAGTGCCTGAAGCGCCTCATGAGGTGCTGCTTGCCCTTGATGCCACGACTGGACAAAACGCAATGGCACAGGCGAAGGAGTTCTCTAAAGCAACAAACGTTACAGGAATTGCTTTAACAAAGCTTGACGGCACTGCAAAAGGCGGCATTGTCCTTGCGATTCGCAACGAGCTTCATATTCCGGTTAAATTAGTCGGCTTAGGAGAAAAAGTTGATGATCTTCAGGAGTTTGACGCTGAATCTTACGTATACGGGCTCTTTTCAGATTTAGTGGAAAAAGCGGAGGATTAAAAAGACAGACAGCCCCCAAAAGCATTGGGGGCTGTTTTGTTATCGTCTCACTTGATAGGCGAAATGATAAAGGCTGTTATCAGTGGATAGCAATCTCGCATCACCTGAATAAACTCTGAATGGAATAATGTCATAGTAATGAACGGAAACAGATGTGTAATACGTGTAGTATCCAGCAGCAGGTCCTAAATACATTGGAACGTTAAACTTTCCGTTTTCATCAGTTGTTCCCGCAGCTGTCTGTGTTGTATTCCCGACTTTTGTATCTGCTTCGAAGCTGACTGGTGTGTTTGGCACTGGCGCTCCATTTTCGTCGAGCAATGTACCGCTTATCGTAATATTGTACTTGACTCGCCAAAATTGGCCCTGTCCGTAATTGATTTTGCCGTACACGCCTCCGTCCGTGCTAATATTTGAGATGGAGGCCTTATAAGGGGCTCCGGCCGCAGCTGCTTGCTGGGCGGGAAAAATAAATGGTAACACGGCAGCCAAGCATAACATAACCAATAAACCGATTTTTTTCATGAGAATCCTCCTTTAAAATAGGGTTCATATACAATATCGGAATAAATTAGATGATGTTTAGTTAATATTGGAAAAAGTGATCGTTGCTTTGACAAGATAAAAACTTGACACTCATATTAAAACCATGTAAACTAAGTTATCGTAAAGGGATTTGACTTAACAAAGGGGAGAGCTCATATGTCGCTCGAAAAGACAACGAGAATGAATTATCTGTTTGATTTTTATCAGTCGTTGTTGACGTCTAAACAGAAGAGCTATATGTCTCTTTATTATTTGGACGATTTCTCCCTTGGCGAAATAGCCGAAGAGTATGAGGTTTCAAGACAAGCTGTTTATGATAACATCAAACGAACAGAAGCGATGCTTGAACAATATGAAGAAAAGCTGCTCCTTTTGAAAAAGTTTCAGGAGCGTAAAGAGATGTTTAATAAGCTGAAGGAGCTTGCTTCCGGTACTAAAGAAGAGGAAGAAATTACAGCTCTGATTGAAGCGCTTGAGAAATTAGATTAGGAGGCGGCAAACTATGGCATTTGAAGGATTAGCCGACCGACTGCAGCAGACGATTTCTAAAATCCGCGGAAAAGGGAAAGTCAGCGAACAAGATGTAAAAGAAATGATGCGTGAGGTTCGTCTTGCGCTGCTTGAGGCTGACGTTAACTTTAAAGTAGTAAAGGATTTTGTGAAAAAAGTAAGTGAACGGGCTGTAGGCCAAGACGTCATGAAAAGCCTGACGCCCGGCCAGCAGGTCATTAAAGTCGTTAAAGAGGAACTGACAGAGCTGATGGGCGGCGAAGAAAGCAAAATTGCCGTCGCGAAGCGGCCGCCGACTGTTATTATGATGGTTGGTCTCCAGGGTGCCGGTAAAACGACAACGAGCGGTAAGCTTGCAAATCTGCTGCGCAAAAAGCATAATCGCAAACCGATGCTGGTTGCTGCCGATATTTACCGTCCTGCTGCAATCAAGCAGCTGGAAACGCTAGGCAAGCAGCTCGACATGCCTGTTTTTTCCCTTGGTGATCAGGTCAGCCCTGTAGAAATAGCCAAGCAGGCTATCGAAAAAGCCAAGGAAGAACACTATGATTATGTCATTTTGGATACGGCAGGCCGTTTGCATATCGACCATGAGCTTATGGATGAACTGACCCAAGTGAAAGAAATCGCGAATCCGGAAGAAATCTTTCTGGTTGTCGATTCAATGACCGGGCAGGATGCCGTGAATGTAGCCAAAAGCTTTAACGAACAGCTCGGTTTAACCGGTGTTGTGTTAACGAAGCTTGATGGAGACACGCGCGGGGGTGCTGCACTTTCCATTCGTGCGGTGACAAACACGCCGATTAAATTCGCCGGTTTAGGCGAAAAGCTTGATGCATTAGAAGCATTCCATCCTGAACGCATGGCATCAAGGATTCTCGGCATGGGTGACGTGTTAACATTGATTGAAAAAGCTCAGGCAACCGTCGATGAAGACAAGGCCAAAGAGCTGGAACAAAAAATGAGAACAATGAGCTTCACATTGGATGATTTTCTGGAGCAGCTCGGACAGGTCAGAAACATGGGACCTCTGGATGAGCTTCTGCAAATGATGCCGGGTGCAGGTAAGATGAAAGGCTTGAAAAATATTCAAGTTGATGAAAAGCAGCTGAATCATGTGGAAGCGATCATTAAATCAATGACTGTTCTTGAAAAAGAACAACCGGATATCATTAATGCCAGCCGGCGCAAGCGGATTGCGAAAGGAAGCGGGACGTCCGTACAGGAAGTCAACCGTCTGCTTAAGCAGTTTGACGAAATGAAAAAAATGATGAAGCAGATGACAAACATGTCAAAAGGAAAGAAAAAAGGATTTAAGTTACCTTTTATGTAATCGGTTATACATGATAAAACCGTTGTTAAGAAAAAACACTTTACAAACACTTTTATCATTGTTAATATACTATCTTGTTGAAATATTTTCGGAGGTGCTAGTAAAATGGCAGTAAAAATTCGTTTAAAACGTATGGGAGCAAAAAAATCTCCTTTCTATCGTATTGTTGTAGCAGATTCTCGTTCACCGCGTGACGGCCGTTTCATCGAAACAGTCGGCACTTACAACCCGGTTGCAAAACCAGCGGAAGTAAAAATCGATGAAGAGCTTGCTCTTAAATGGCTTCAAACTGGAGCGAAACCATCTGATACAGTTCGCAACTTGTTCTCTAGCCAAGGAATCATGGAAAAATTCCACAACGCTAAACAAGGCAAGTAATGACTGATCAACACTTGGAAGATTTGATTGTCACGATTGTGACGCCGCTTGTTGATCATCCAGATGACATTCGGGTCATAAGAGAAGAAACCGATCAAAAGATTGCGCTGCGCTTATCTGTTCATAAGTCAGATACCGGTAAAGTTATCGGGAAGCAAGGCCGGACTGCAAAAGCGATTCGAACAGCTGTATTTGCAGCTGGCGCACAGTCTTCTAAGAAAGTTCAATTTGAAATATTTGACTAAAAGGGAGAGGGCCGGCACCTCCCCTTTTTTTACACGCAAAAAACGGGTAAACTGATAGAAGATAAGACAAGATAGAAAAGTCTGGTCTTGAAAAAGTTTTAAAAGCAGGGAGCTTGGTGCGATGCAAATTATTCACCGTGTAGCCGTTATGCAAGTCTTAACCGAGCGCAGCAAAGAAAAGCTTTTATCTACTTTCACAGAAAAGAAGCAAATGCTTGAGCGAGAATGCAGCCAGCTCTATTTTCAGCTTAGAAAACATGAAAAAGAACAGCAGAACCCAGATGTAATTGAACAATTTAAAAAGGCAATAGAAAAACGAAAAGATAATATGAAAATGATCGATTTTCAAATTACCCAAGTACATACATTACCGCTTGGCAGTGAAATGAAAGAAAAGGAAATCGATGCGCTGCTGACCATTGAAGTCGGAGATGACTGGCATGAGAAAACAGCAGCAAACACCATCGTCATAAAAGACGGAACAGTAATTGAAATTCGCCAGAGGTGATCATATGACAAAGCGATGGTTTAATGTCGGTAAAATTGTAAATACCCACGGAATTAAAGGCGAGGTGCGGGTCATTTCAAAAACGGATTTTGCCGAAGAACGGTACAAGCCGGGCAACACGCTGTATTTGTTTATGGACGGACGCCAAGAACCGATAGAGGTAACGGTAAACACGTACAGGCTGCATAAGCAATTTCATCTGCTGCAGTTTAAAGAAAGACAAAGCCTGAATGAAGTAGAGGAACTGAAAAACGCCATCATCAAAGTTCCTGAAGAGGATTTGGGTGAGCTGAATGAAGGAGAATTTTATTTCCACGAAATTATCGGCTGTGAAGTTTTTACCGAAGAAGGCGAACTGATCGGAAAGGTGAAAGAAATTTTAACACCGGGAGCCAATGATGTATGGGTAATCGGGCGTAAAGGTAAAAAAGACGCGCTGATCCCTTACATTGAATCAGTCGTCAAACAGATTGATATCAGCGAAAAGAAAATTGAGATTCAACTCATGGAAGGATTAATAGACGAATGAAAATCGATTTTTTGACGCTGTTTCCTGAAATGTTTGAAGGGGTGCTCGGTTCATCCATTCTTCAAAAAGCCCAAGAAAAAGAAGCAGTGCAGTTCCAGATCGTCAATTTCCGGGAGTATTCTGATAACAAGCATAATACAGTGGATGATTATCCTTACGGTGGCGGTGCAGGTATGGTGCTGAAGCCTCAGCCTGTTTTTGACGCGGTTGAGGATCTGACCTCAAAAGCCGACAGTCCGCCGCGCGTTATCCTCGTCTGCCCGCAAGGTGAGCGTTTCACACAAAAAAAAGCCGAGGAATTGGCAAAAGAAGAGCATTTGCTGTTTATCTGCGGCCATTATGAAGGCTATGATGAGCGAATCCGCGAGCATTTGGTGACAGATGAAATATCAATTGGCGACTTCGTTCTGACAGGCGGTGAGCTGCCTGCGATGATGATTGCTGACAGTGTCGTCAGGCTGCTTCCGGGTGTGCTTGGCAAAGAGGCTTCCCACATAGAGGATTCGTTCAGTACGGGGCTCTTGGAGCATCCGCATTATACAAGACCGGCAGATTATAAAGGTTTAAAAGTGCCTGAAACACTTCTATCAGGAAACCATGCTAAAATCAAAGAATGGCGGAATAAAGAATCGATCAGAAGAACCTATTTAAGACGCCCGGATCTTCTGAAAGACTATCCGCTTACAGAGCAAGAAAGAAAATGGATTTCTGAATGGGAAAAAGAATAGATTTTATTGCATAGGCTATGAAATTGTGATAAGATACTACTTGTGGCTTGAACGGGCTTATCCGTTGAAAGCTTGAAAACGATGTTCCGCTGTGCCGGGTTTTGAGGCCAAGAGCATCTGTTGGAAGGAGTTGAAAACGATGCAAAAACTAATTGAAGATATCACAAAAGAACAGCTTCGTACTGATCTTCCTACGTTCCGTCCTGGTGACACTTTACGTGTACACGTAAAAGTTGTTGAGGGTAACCGTGAGCGTATCCAGATCTTTGAAGGTGTTGTGATCAAGCGTCGTGGTGGTGGAATCAGCGAAACGTTCACAGTTCGTAAGATTTCTTACGGTGTTGGCGTTGAACGTACTTTCCCTGTACACACACCAAAAATCGCGAAAATCGAAGTTGTACGTTACGGTAAAGTACGCCGTGCTAAGCTTTACTATCTGCGTGAACTTCGCGGAAAAGCGGCTCGTATTAAAGAAATCAGACGATAATGATAACGAACGAAAAGAGCTTGTTACCAGTAACAGGCTCTTTTTTTATACAGAATTTGAAAATGCCGGTCAGGCATCGTAAAATACATAAAGAACAACTAAGAATCTTGCACACTTAGAAGATAAAGGCGGTGTTCGTGTCACATGACAATCCAATGGTTCCCTGGCCATATGGCAAAGGCAAGACGGGAAGTAACCGAAAAATTAAAATTAATCGATATTGTATATGAATTGGTAGATGCCAGAATCCCGATGTCATCAAGAAACCCAATGATTGAAGACATCTTGAAAAATAAGCCGAGAATTATGCTGTTAAATAAAGCTGACAAAGCAGATGCGGCAGTTACACAGCAGTGGAAAGAGCACTTTGAGAACCAAGGAATCCGCTCTCTGTCCATTAATTCTGTAAATGGCCAAGGATTAAATCAAATCGTTCCGGCTTCAAAAGATATCCTGCAGGAGAAATTTGACCGGATGAGAGCAAAAGGTGTAAAGCCAAGAGCGATCCGGGCGCTGATCATCGGCATTCCGAACGTCGGAAAATCAACGCTTATCAACCGGCTGGCAAAGAAAAACATTGCGAAAACCGGAGACAGACCGGGTATCACAACATCTCAGCAATGGGTCAAAGTCGGAAAAGAATTAGAGCTTTTAGACACTCCGGGGATTTTATGGCCTAAATTTGAGGATGAGCTTGTCGGGTTGAGGCTGGCAGTTACGGGGGCTATTAAAGACTCGATTATCAATCTTCAGGATGTTGCCGTGTTTGGCCTCCGTTTTCTCGAAGAACATTATCCTGAACGGCTTAAAGAACGCTACGGGCTCGATGAGATACCCGAAGACATCGCGGAGCTGTTTGATGCAATAGGTGAAAAACGCGGCTGCCTCATGAGCGGTGGGCTTATTAACTACGATAAAACGACTGAAGTGATCATTCGTGATATCCGCACAGAAAAGTTCGGGAGGCTGTCATTCGAACAGCCGACGATGTAAAGACGCGCAGAAATGCGGGTCTTTATTTTTTCCTGACAGGACCGATACATACAGTAAGGGAGAAGAGAAAGTGAATACATTAACCGTAAAAGACATTAGAGACCGTCTGCAAGAGATAAGAGATGACCAGGACCCATTTCTTGCCCAGTGTGAAAATGATCCGAGAAAAAGCGTACAAGCGCTTGTAGAGCAATGGCTGAAAAAGCACGCAAAGGAAAAAGCGCTAAAAGATCAGTGGGTGAATATGACCTCCTATGAAAGGCTTGCGAGAAACAAGGGGTTTCGTTTTATTGCAGGAGTAGACGAAGTAGGGCGGGGCCCATTGGCAGGGCCGGTGGTCGCCAGCGCAGTCATCCTTCCTGAGGAATGCGAAATACTTGGACTCACAGACTCAAAAAAGCTTACAGAAAAAAAGCGTGAGGAATATTACGATCTCATTATGAAAGAAGCTGTGGCAGTCGGCATAGGAATTGTAGAAGCAGCTGTTATTGATGAGATCAATATTTATGAAGCCTCAAAATTGGCAATGGTCGAAGCAATCCGCGATTTGTCCGATACACCCGATTATTTGCTCGTTGACGCGATGACACTGCCGCTCGATACGTCTCAGTCTTCAATTATAAAAGGTGATGCCAGAAGCGTGTCTATCGCAGCAGGTGCGTGTATTGCGAAAGTAACGAGAGACCGGATGATGAGCGCATATGCCGAAAAGTATCCGCAGTACGGCTTTGAAAAAAATAAAGGCTATGGGACAAAAGAGCATCTTGAAGCGCTCGCAGCTTATGGACCGACCGACTTGCACCGGAAAACTTTCGCTCCTGTTCAATCTTACAGATAATCTAATGGACAAGGAGGCACCTTTTGAAATGAACATACGAAATGATGTACAGCAGGCGCTCAAAAACCTTTTTGGAAACACTGCAGCTCCGCAGGAAACATCAAATACAACCGATGAATCAAATACCGTAAAGCGTCTCCTTTTAGGAAAAGTGCTTCGTTTATTAGGGGACCAGCATGCACTGATCCAAGTAGGGAATCAAACGATTCAAGGCAAACTTGAAACCCAGCTTCGCCCTCAGGCGTATTACTGGTTTTCCTACGAAAAAAAACCAGCGGAACAGACAGGCCGTCTCCAGGTTGTTCAAAGCTTTGACCAAAATCCCAAAACCATTGAGGATGCAGCGGGCAAGCTTCTGAACGCTATTTCAGTGAAGCTGTCAAACGCATCCCTTATGATGGCTGGCGCAATGCTGAAAAGCAAAACACCCATCACAGAAAATGATATCAAAACAGCCGTCCGCTGGATGGACACGCTGCCTGCGACAGACACAAAAAAAGCCATCGAAACAGTTTTATTTGCCTTAAAGCGGGATCTCCCCGTTCACCCCGATGTTTTGAGCGGAGTTCATGCTGTCAAATCACCTGTACCGCTCCATCAGCACTTATCTCAGCTGATTCAGGCTATTCATCAAAATCCTCAGCCGAGCCAGACGCTGACAAAGCTAAAAGAAGCCGTTACGGCACTTTTTAATAGTGAAACAGATGTCCATGCAGAACGTCTTATCGAGAAGCTTATCTCGTTAACGAATCATAACAGATCTGCTTCTTCAGTCAGTACAGCTGGAAACCGGGAGCTTAGCGCAGCAGACGGCTCCGCAGGAAAGGCAAACTGGGCGCCTGCAAACCCGCAGGAGCAGCAGCGAAACATACGAGACGGTGCCGCTAAAACTGTCTCAGACATTCCAATGAAAGAAGCAGGAAGGCTGTTGGCCACACTGACGGAAGCTGCGGATAAAAACGGCAATACAATCGTAAAAGAAGCAGCGAATTGGATAAAGGCTGTTATTTCCTCTAGTCAAAATAAGCCTGAGGCAGCAGCATCTGCTTTGCAGGCCGCGCAAGTCACGGATCAAGAAGCAGAAGTGTTTTTAAAGGCTGTTCAGCAGACAGCTCCTAATTTGGCGGATAAGGCAGATGTTCTTTCCTTCTTATCCAAAGTGAAAATGGCAATAGGCGCTCGAGATGAGCTTGCTTTTATTAAAGCGTTTGAACAAGGCGCCGCAGTGCTGCCCGATGATATTCAATCAGTTAAGATGGCTCTTCATGCTGCCAGAGCGTCACATGAGTTAGCGGAACCTGTCAAACAGGAAGCGGATCAGCTCTTCCATAAATTAAACGGTCAGCTTCTCATGCAGCAGGATCATCCTTCCTACAGCCAAATTGTGATGTCATTTCCGATGTTTTCAAAATCGGGGGTTCAGGACATGACTGTTCTGTTTAAAGGACAAAAAGAAGCGGATGGAAAGCTCGATCCTTCCCATTGCCGGCTCTTGTTTTTACTGCAATTGGATACGTTAAAAGAAACAGTTGTTGACTGCCTGATACAGCAGCAAGTCATGACGATTACAATTGAGACGGACTTTGAACTTCAGCCGGCAATCGATCCCATGGTGCCCGCCCTCAAGCAATCGCTCAAAGAAATGGGCTACAGTCTTTCAGGAGTTAACGCTAAAAAACGCCTTCAATCTGATGAAAAGGCTACAATTGATCAATACATAACAAGCATCAGTGATCAGGGAGTGGATGTGAAAATATGAACGAACAAACGCCTTTAAGAAAAGCCGTAGCTCTCCATTATGACGAAAAAAAAGACAAGGCGCCAAGAGTAATTGCAACCGGGAAGGGCCATGTTGCTGACAACATTATCAAAGAAGCTAAAAAGGCGGGGGTCCCGATCCAAGAAGATCGGACCCTTGTCGAATTAATGCGCCATTTGACTGTGGATGACCAGATCCCGGAAGCACTTTATGAAACGGTAGCCGAGATTTTTTCTTTCATTTACAGATTGGACGAAAGTGTAAAAAATAAAAAATAGCTAAAATATTCCCCATTCTCCGCTTGAAATTTATGTTTTTAATAAAATAAAAGTTTGAATGTTTAGAAGGATTTTAAGATTTTGCATCGAACTCTAGACAATTCTTCCAGTATTATATAGAATGAAAGCGCAGTCTATTTTTAGTTTTGTTACATAAGTTAGGAGGATGGGAAATGAATATCCATGAGTACCAGGGAAAAGAAGTCCTCAGAAAATATGGGGTATCTGTTCCTGAAGGTAAAGTGGCTTTTACAGCAGAAGAAGCAGTTGAAAAAGCAAAGAGCTTATCCAGCTCGGTTTATGTCGTAAAGGCTCAAATTCATGCTGGCGGTCGAGGCAAAGCTGGTGGGGTAAAAATAGCAAAATCATTAGACGAAGTAAAAGCGTATGCCGAAGAACTTTTAGGTAAGACCCTAGTTACACATCAGACGGGTCCGGACGGGCAAGTAATAAAACGCTTACTTATTGAAGAAGGCTGCGATATTAAAAAGGAATACTATGTGGGGTTAGTGCTTGACCGTGCCACTTCAAGAATTGTTCTGATGGCCTCCGAAGAAGGCGGAACAGAAATTGAAGAAGTAGCAGAGAAAACACCGGAAAAAATCAAAAAGGCTGTCATTGATCCGGCTGTTGGCCTCCAAGGTTATCAAGCTAGAGAAATTGCATTCGCTATCAATATTCCAAAAGAGCTTGTGGGGAAAGCTGCTAAATTTATGCTTGGACTATACAAAGCGTTTGTTGAGAAAGACTGCTCAATCGCCGAAATCAATCCTCTCGTTGTAACTGGAGACGGGAATGTGATGGCGCTTGATGCGAAATTAAATTTTGACAGCAACGCATTATACAGACAAAAAGATATTATGGAATACAGAGATTTGGACGAAGAAGATCCAAAAGAAATTGAAGCGTCTAAATACGATCTGAGCTACATTTCCCTTGATGGAAATATCGGATGCATGGTAAACGGCGCTGGACTAGCAATGTCCACGATGGATATCATTAAACATTATGGAGGAGAACCGGCCAACTTCCTTGATGTCGGGGGCGGCGCAACCGCAGAAAAAGTCACGGAAGCATTTAAAATCATTCTTTCTGATCAAAATGTTAAAGGGATTTTCGTCAACATTTTCGGAGGCATTATGAAATGTGATGTCATCGCAGAAGGGGTTGTTGAAGCGACAAGGCAAGTCGGTTTAACATTGCCGCTTGTCGTCCGTCTTGAAGGAACAAACGTGGATCTAGGGAAGAAAATCCTTAGTGAATCAGGATTAAATATTACATCTGCGGAATCCATGGCTGACGGCGCGCAGAAAATCGTATCTTTAGTATAGGAAAGAATGAAAGGCAGGGGACCAAATAATGAGTGTTTTTATCAATAAAGATACAAGAGTTATTGTACAAGGGATTACAGGTTCTACCGCTTTATTCCATACGAAGCAGATGCTTGAATACGGCACAAATATCGTGGGCGGTGTGACACCTGGAAAAGGCGGAACAGAAGTGGAAGGGGTACCTGTATTTAATACAGTGGCTGATGCAGTTCATACGACTGGCGCAAATGCGTCTGTTATCTATGTTCCGGCACCGTTTGCAGCTGATGCAATTATGGAAGCGGTAGATGCGGAGCTTGATCTGGTCATTTGCATCACAGAGCATATCCCGGTATTAGATATGGTAAAAGTGAAACGCTTTATGGAAGGCAAGAAAACGAGATTAATAGGACCGAACTGTCCTGGCGTCATCACGCCTGATGAATGTAAAATCGGCATTATGCCCGGATATATCCATAAAAAGGGTCATGTAGGCGTTGTATCGCGTTCAGGAACATTAACATACGAAGCGGTGCATCAGCTGTCAGAAGCGGGTGTAGGACAGTCTACAGCTGTTGGAATCGGCGGCGATCCTGTAAATGGAACCAACTTCATTGACGTTTTAAAAGCGTTTAACGAAGATCCTGAAACACACGCTGTCATCATGATCGGCGAAATCGGCGGTACAGCTGAAGAGGAAGCTGCTGAGTGGGTAAAAGCCAACATGACAAAACCGGTAGTCGGATTCATTGGCGGTAAAACAGCACCTCCAGGGAAGCGCATGGGACATGCAGGCGCCATCATTTCCGGCGGAAAAGGCACGGCTGATGAAAAAATCAAAACACTTAATGAATGCGGAATCGAAGTTGCAGAGACACCTTCTGTCATGGGAGAAACATTAATTAAAGTGTTGAAAGAAAAGAATTTATTTGAAACGTGCAAAACTCATTAATAGAGAAGGGACAGCCATCTTGGCTGTTCCTGCTTTTGCTGTTAAAAGGAGGTTCTCATATTGGATCAGGCCGCTGCCTGTTTAATCACTTGCAGAATCAACCAATTATTATCCCCGTCTCTTCTATTAAAATGGTGGAAAGCTGATCCGTCATTGTCACTGTCAAATCCTTCATGTGCATTAGAAACAGCTTCACGTGGCAAAGTAAAGGCTGCGGCACTAAAAAATAAAATAGAAGAACAATATCCAAAACTTCAGCATTTACTCTCTGTATATCATCAGCAAGGCATTAATGTCATTCCAATATCCTCAGATCAATATCCATTCTGGCTGAAAACCATTTATGATCCGCCTCCCGTGCTGTTTGCAAAAGGTGATATATCCCTTCTTTCTCAAGGGAGAAAAATAGGAATTGTAGGTACGAGACATCCGACAGCCTATGGAATCCGGGTTGTCAATCATCTTACAATAGAGCTTTGCCATAAAAAGTGGGTGATTGTCAGCGGGCTGGCGTCTGGGATTGACGGATTGTCCCATGCTGCAAGTATTAAGGCGAAGGGGCGGACAATCGGAGTCATCGCAGGCGGATTTCAGAACATTTATCCTCGAGAAAATCTTCAATTAGCAGAACACATGGCTAAACACCATCTTCTTCTGTCAGAGCATCCACCTGAAACCAAACCCCAAAAATGGCATTTCCCTATGAGAAACCGTATCATCAGCGGGTTAAGTGAGGGCATTATTGTTGTGCAGGGCAAAGAAAAAAGCGGTTCTTTGATTACCGCATACCAAGCGCTGGAACAAGGGAGAGAAGTATTTGCCGTACCCGGTTCTGTATTTGATCCTTACGCCGGAGGTCCTATAAAATTGATTCAAGAGGGGGCTAAAGCCATATGGTCAGCAGAGGATATTTATGCAGAGCTTCCTGAGAAAAACGTTCAATATACGGAACCCTTTTGAATTATCGTTTGACAAACAGCATTGTAATATTTAATAATAGTGAGGATTTAAAGTTGCATATTGTTTTCTATTTAAATAATGACGTTCATCATAAAGAATGAAATGTTGAAAGCCAAATAAAGACAGCTGCAAATATAAAATAAAATTTGAAATACTTGAAGAGAGAGAACACCTCTTGAGGGGGATGAAAATGTCTGATTATCTAGTCATCGTGGAATCGCCCGCTAAGGCGAAAACGATTGAACGTTACTTAGGTAAAAAATATAAAGTGAAAGCATCAATGGGACATGTCCGGGATCTTCCAAAAAGTCAAATGGGAGTTGACATAGAACAAAATTTCGAACCGAAATATATAACCATTCGAGGTAAAGGTCCGGTACTAAAAGAGCTGAAAACGGCTGCCAAAAAAGCTAAAAAAGTTTATCTCGCAGCCGACCCCGACAGAGAAGGGGAAGCGATTGCATGGCACTTGGCCCACAGCCTTGATTTGGATCTTCATTCAGACTGCCGTGTTGTGTTTAACGAAATTACGAAAGATGCAATTAAAGAATCATTTAAGCATCCCCGCATGATCAATATGGATTTGGTGGATGCACAGCAGGCGAGACGTATATTAGACAGGCTCGTTGGATATAAAATCAGCCCAATCCTTTGGAAAAAAGTCAAAAAAGGACTCAGTGCTGGCCGTGTTCAATCTGTTGCCCTTCGTTTAATTATTGATCGTGAAAAGGAAATTAACGACTTTAAGCCAGAGGAATATTGGACAATAGACGGCACGTTCTTAAAAGGACAGGAGACGTTTGAAGCGGGCTTTTTCGGTAAAAACGGCAAAAAACTTCCTTTAAAGAGTGAAGCGGATGTAAAAGACATACTTTCTCAGCTCAAAGGCAATAAGTATACAGTTGAAAAAGTAACTAAAAAGGAACGTAAACGTAATCCGGCCTTGCCATTTACAACTTCCACCCTTCAGCAGGAAGCAGCGCGTAAGCTCAATTTCAGAGCGAAGAAAACGATGATGATTGCGCAGCAATTATATGAAGGAATTGATCTTGGAAAAGAAGGAACTGTCGGTCTGATCACATATATGAGAACGGATTCAACCCGCATTTCCAATACAGCAGTTGATGAAGCGGCAGCGTTTATTGATCAAACGTACGGAAAAGAGTACTTAGGCGGCAAAAGAAAGCCCGCTAAAAAGAATGAAAATGCTCAGGATGCCCACGAAGCGATCCGTCCGACGTCGGTTCTCAGAAAACCAAGCGAATTAAAAGCAGTCCTTGGCAGAGATCAGCTGAGACTGTATAAATTAATTTGGGAGCGCTTTGTTGCCAGTCAAATGGCATCTGCTGTTTTAGATACAATGAGTGTTGATTTGACAAACAACGGTTTGATTTTTCGCGCAAACGGAAGTAAAGTCAAGTTTTCCGGGTTTATGAAAGTGTATGTTGAAGGCAAAGACGATCAATTGGAAGAAAAAGACCGGATGCTGCCTGACTTGCAAGAGGGAGACACTGTTTTATCTAAGGACATAGAACCGGAACAGCATTTTACCCAGCCGCCTCCGCGCTATACTGAGGCCCGTTTGGTTAAAACGCTTGAAGAACTCGGGATCGGCCGTCCTTCCACTTATGCTCCGACGCTTGATACGATTCAGCGGCGCGGGTACGTTGGTTTGGATAATAAACGGTTTGTTCCCACAGAATTAGGGCAGATCGTGCTTGAGCTGATCATGGAATTTTTCCCTGAAATCATTAACGTTGAGTTTACGGCAAAAATGGAAAAAGACCTTGATAATGTTGAGGAAGGCAATATAGAATGGGTACAGATTATTGATAACTTCTATACCGATTTTGAAAAGCGCGTGAAAAAAGCCGAATCAGAAATGAAGGAAGTTGAAATTGAACCAGAATATGCCGGAGAGGATTGTGAATTATGCAGTTCTCCTATGGTATATAAAATGGGCCGATACGGTAAATTCTTAGCTTGCTCCAATTTCCCCGATTGCCGGAATACAAAGCCGATTGTCAAACAAATCGGTGTGAAGTGTCCGAGCTGCGGAGAAGGAAATATTGTTGAGCGAAAATCGAAAAAGAAACGGGTTTTTTACGGCTGTGACCGTTATCCGGACTGTGAATTCGTTTCCTGGGACAAACCAATTGAACGAAAATGTCCGAAATGCGGAAAAATGCTTGTTGAGAAAAAGCTCAAAAAAGGCATACAAGTCCAATGCGTGGAATGCGATTATAAGGAAGAACCACAGAAGTAGCGGTGAGCAGGGTCTTGCTCACCTTCTTTGTGTGTTAAAAGAAGACAATGAATAATAAACTAGGAGATGTGAAAGATGAACCAACAAACAGTGAATGTAATCGGAGCCGGACTCGCAGGCAGTGAAGCGGCGTGGCAGCTTGCCAAACGGGGGATTCAAGTCAGATTATATGAAATGCGCCCAGTCAAACAGACGCCTGCCCATCATACTGATAAATTTGCAGAACTGGTATGCAGCAACTCTTTACGCTCCAATACACTTGCTAACGCTGTAGGTGTATTAAAAGAAGAAATGCGTGCGCTTGATTCGGCAATTATTGCTGCGGCTGACGAATGCTCAGTGCCTGCCGGCGGCGCACTTGCTGTAGACCGGCATGAATTTGCGGCAAGTGTGACAAACCGGGTGAAAAACCATCCCAATGTTACCGTCGTTAATGAAGAAGTAACAGAAATACCAGAAGGACCAACGATTATCGCAACTGGTCCGTTAACTTCAGAATCATTGTCTGCACAGTTAAAAGAGCTTACAGGAGAGGACTATTTATACTTCTATGATGCAGCAGCGCCTATCGTAGAGAAAGACAGCCTGGACATGGATAAAGTGTATTTGAAATCCCGTTATGACAAAGGAGAAGCGGCTTATCTAAACTGCCCGATGACAGAAGAAGAGTTTGACCGTTTTCATGAAGCTTTGACATCAGCAGAAACTGTGCCGTTAAAAGAGTTTGAAAAAGAGATTTTCTTTGAGGGCTGCATGCCGATTGAAGTAATGGCAAAACGAGGAAAGAAAACAATGCTTTTCGGACCGATGAAGCCAGTGGGATTAGAGCATCCTGTTACCGGAAAACGTCCATATGCAGTCGTTCAGCTCAGACAGGATGATGCGGCGGGAACTCTCTATAATATTGTAGGATTCCAAACTCATTTAAAATGGGGAGACCAAAAGGAAGTCCTCAAATTGATTCCCGGACTTGAAAATGTGGAAATCGTCAGATACGGTGTTATGCACAGAAATACATTCATTAATTCTCCAAGCTTGTTAAAACCGACTTACCAATTTAAAAAACGGAACGATTTGTTCTTCGCAGGACAAATGACGGGAGTAGAAGGATATGTGGAATCGGCTGCTTCTGGGCTTGTAGCAGGTATTAATGCGGCTAAACTTGTTTTAGGAGAAGAGCTTGTCACTTTTCCTCAGGAAACAGCAATAGGCAGTATGGCTCACTATATTACAACAACAAACCAGAAGAACTTCCAGCCGATGAATGCAAACTTTGGGCTTTTGAAAGATTTGCCTGTTAAAATTAAAAATAAAAAAGAGCGTAATGAACAGTACGCAAATCGGGCGATCGAGACAATTCAAACAATTTCGAAAACAATATAGGTATTGATTGCAACTTGATCGCGATTTGTGATACCATTTAAAAGCCCTTCCTGGGGAGGTATTTGGCATGGAGAATGTTAAGAATTTCGTAAAGTTATTCGTTGAATATTTACAAATTGAAAAAAATTATTCACAATATACTATTGTGAATTATGTGGATTCAATTGAAGAATTCGAGACTTTCCTGCGCGTTCAAGGTATAAATGGATTTGAAGAAGTTGCATATCAAGATACTAGAATTTTTTTGACGGAAGCCTATGAAAAGGGTTTATCAAGAAGAACAATCAGCAAAAAAATTTCTGCATTGAGAAGCTTTTACAAATTTCTGATGCGAGAAAAGCTTGTTGATGATAATCCGTTCCAGCTTGTTCATCTGCCGAAACAAGAGAAACGGATACCGAAGTTTCTATATCAAAAAGAGCTTGAGGAACTGTTTGAAGTTTCAGATATAAGCCAGCCGACCGGCATGAGGGATCAAGCGCTATTAGAGCTTCTCTATGCTACCGGAATGAGGGTCAGTGAATGCTCTTCCATAAGTGTTCATGATCTTGATTTATTTATGGATACTGTGCTTGTTCACGGGAAAGGCAAGAAGCAGCGTTATATCCCTTTTGGGTCTTACGCCCGCGAAGCGTTGAAGTTATATATGAATAGCGGAAGACAGTGCTTGCTGAAAAAAGCAAAAGAACCTCATGATCTATTATTCGTGAATCAAAGAGGCGGACCGCTTACAGCCCGAGGCATTAGGCACATTTTAAGCGGGCTTGTCAAAAAAGCGTCCGGCACTTTACATATCCATCCGCATATGCTTCGACATACGTTCGCCACTCATCTATTAAACGAAGGAGCAGATTTGAGGAGCGTTCAAGAACTGCTCGGGCATTCCAATCTGTCTTCGACACAGATATACACGCACGTTTCGAAGGAAATGTTGAGAAACACATATATGTCTCACCATCCAAGAGCTTTTAAGAAAAATTAAAGGAGGCCCTTTATGTCATCTTTTCATGCGACCACAATCTTTGCAGTACAGCATAAGGGACGAAGCGCAATGTCCGGAGACGGTCAAGTTACATTTGGTCAGGCTGTTGTAATGAAACATACTGCGAGAAAAGTAAGAAAACTGTTTAACGGCAAGGTTCTCGCAGGATTTGCGGGATCTGTTGCAGACGCTTTCACTCTATTCGAAAAGTTCGAAGCGAAACTTGAAGAATATAATGGCAACTTAAAACGGGCTGCTGTTGAGCTTGCAAAGGAATGGCGAAGCGACAAAGTGCTTAGAAAGCTTGAAGCCATGCTGATCGTTATGAATCAAGATACCTTGCTTCTCGTGTCGGGAACTGGTGAGGTTATCGAGCCGGATGACGGCATTCTGGCAATTGGATCAGGCGGCAACTATGCTTTGGCAGCCGGAAGAGCGCTGAAAAAGCATGCCGGGGAGAGCATGACTGCAAGTGAGATTGCTAGAGCTGCGCTGGAAACAGCGGGCGAAATTTGTGTATACACGAACGATCAAATCATACTGGAAGAGCTTGAATAGAAAGGACTTGAGGCGCATGGAAAAAAAACCGTTAACACCAAGACAGATTGTAGATCGGTTAGACCAATACATCGTCGGTCAGCAAAACGCGAAAAAAGCTGTCGCCGTGGCATTAAGAAACCGCTATAGAAGAAGTCTCCTGGATGAAAAGCTGAAAGACGAGGTCGTTCCGAAAAACATTTTAATGATGGGGCCTACCGGGGTAGGGAAAACTGAAATTGCCAGACGAATCGCTAAGCTTTCAGGTGCGCCATTTATCAAAATTGAAGCAACAAAATTTACAGAAGTCGGCTATGTAGGCAGAGACGTTGAATCAATGGTCAGAGACCTTGTGGAAACTTCTGTTCGTCTTATAAAGGAAGAAAAAATCAACGAAGTGAAGGAGCAGGCAGAAGAAAATGCAAATAAACGCATTGTTCGCCTGTTAGTTCCAGGGAAGAAAAAACAATCAGGCGTTAAAAACCCGTTTGAAATGTTTTTCGGCGGCAGCCAGCCAAACGGCGAGGACGAAACGGAAAGCCAGGAAGAAGCAAACATTGAAGAAAAAAGAAAACGCATGGCTCATCAGCTGGCATTAGGAGAGCTCGAAGACCACTATGTTACTGTAGAAGTTGAAGAGCAGCAGCCGTCTATGTTTGACATGCTGCAGGGCTCGGGTATGGAGCAGATGGGCATGAATATGCAGGATGCACTGAGCGGATTGATGCCAAAGAAAAAGAAACGCCGTAAAATGACAGTCAGAGAAGCCAGAAAAGTCCTGACGAATGAAGAGGCAAGCAAACTCATCGATATGGATGAAGTCAGCCAGGAAGCTGTCCATCGGGCAGAAGAGAGCGGAATTATCTTTATCGACGAGATTGATAAAATTGCAAAAAACGGTGGCGCGTCATCTTCAGCTGATGTATCAAGAGAAGGTGTTCAGCGTGATATTCTCCCAATCGTTGAGGGTTCTACCGTTGTCACTAAATACGGTTCAGTTAAAACAGACCATGTATTGTTTATTGCAGCGGGAGCATTTCATATGGCCAAACCGTCTGATCTGATTCCTGAACTGCAAGGGCGTTTTCCAATTCGTGTAGAACTGAGCAAACTGACGGTTGACGATTTCGTGAGAATTTTAGTTGAACCCGATAACGCGCTCTTGAAACAATATCAGGCATTATTGCAGACAGAGGGTATATCTCTTGAATTTTCTGACGAAGCTATTCATAAGATTGCTGAAGTCGCCTATCATGTGAACCAGGAAACAGATAATATCGGTGCGAGACGCCTTCATACAATACTCGAACGTCTGTTAGAAGATCTCTCTTTTGAAGCTCCGGATGTAACAATGGAGAATATAACGATTACACCGCAGTATGTGGAAGAAAAGCTCGGAACGATAGCTAAAAACAAAGATTTAAGTCAATTTATATTGTGAAAATTTAATAAGAGGAATGTTTAGGAGGATCATTTATCATGGCTTTATTACAAAAAACAAGAATTATTAACTCCATGCTGCAAGCTGCGGCAGGGAAACCGGTTAACTTTAAAGAAATGGCGGAAACGCTTCGGGATGTAATTGATTCCAATATTTTCGTTGTGAGCCGCAGAGGAAAACTTCTCGGCTACTCTATCAACCAGCAAATTGAAAATGACCGTATGAAAAAAATGCTTGAGGATCGCCAATTCCCAGAGGAATATACGAAGAATCTGTTCAACGTCCCTGAAACATCTTCTAACCTGGATATCAACAGTGAGTATACTGCTTTCCCTGTTGAAAACAGAGACTTGTTCCAAGCTGGTTTAACAACAATTGTGCCGATCATCGGAGGCGGAGAAAGATTAGGTACACTCATTCTTTCACGTTTACAGGATCAATTTAATGATGATGATTTAATTCTTGCTGAATACGGCGCTACAGTTGTCGGAATGGAAATTCTGAGAGAAAAAGCAGAAGAAATTGAAGAAGAAGCAAGAAGCAAAGCAGTCGTACAAATGGCAATCAGCTCTCTTTCTTATAGTGAGCTTGAAGCAATTGAACACATCTTTGAAGAGCTTGACGGAAACGAAGGTCTCCTTGTTGCAAGTAAGATTGCAGACCGTGTCGGCATTACCCGCTCAGTTATTGTTAACGCACTCAGAAAGCTTGAAAGCGCCGGTGTAATTGAATCAAGATCATTAGGAATGAAGGGTACTTATATCAAAGTGCTCAACAACAAATTTCTGATTGAATTAGAAAATCTGAAATCCCATTAATAAAAAAAGAACCCCTTTTTAAGGGGTTCTTTTTTTATTCAAATAAAGGAAATCAATAAGCTTTATTTCCTGGGCGAAAAGTCTTTCTTTGTAATAATTTTAATAAAGTTTATTATTTTCTTCATAAAAACAGAAAAATGACGAAATAAATGGGGAAAATACAGAAATCCAGCTATTTTCAGCCTTATATCAAAGTAAAAAACATAGTTCAAATAATCTAGGACTATGTACCTAGTTATAAAATAGATATATATGAGGACATTTTTTTACACGAACTTCATAGACTTTATGCCTGTTATTTCTTACAATAAGCATATGGTTTTACAAATCTCGACAAGGATATTGAGGGTGAAAAAAACTGAAATGGAGGTAAGTGGATTTGAGCTTATTTTCTGGAACGATACAAAATCTTGAAAATGCCTTGGGCAGAGCGAATATTAAGCAAAAAGTCATAACTAATAATATTGCTAATATAGATACACCGAACTATAAGGCAAAAAAAGTCTCTTTCCAAAATTTATTAGATCAAGAATCCTCTCGTCTCGAATCTATAAAAACAGACTATCGGCATGTTGATTTTTCTGATGCTGATTCAAATTATTCAATTGTAACGAGCGGAGATACATCTTATCAGCAAAACGGAAATAATGTTGACGTTGACAAAGAGATGACAGAACTAGCTGAAAATCAGATTAACTATCAAGCTTTAGTTGAAAGAATGAACGGCAAATTCAATTCTCTAAAGACCGTACTAACAGGAGGGAAATAATGACAGCTTTTCAAAGCTTAAATGTTTCAGCATCAGCTTTAACAGCTCAGCGCCTCAGAATGGATGTTGTATCGTCTAACTTGGCGAATATTGATACGACAAGAGCCAAGCAGGTAAACGGTGAGTGGGTGCCTTACAGAAGGAAAATGGTTTCGCTTCAGTCAAAAGGTGAATCGTTCTCGTCGATTTTGAATTCTAAAATGAGCGGAAGCGGCAATGTCGGAAATGGGGTAAAGGTTACAAAAATCATTGAGGATAACTCTGATTTTAATCTGGTCTATGATCCGACTGACCCTGATGCAAACGCTGAAGGGTATGTGCAAAAGCCGAATGTTGATCCATTAAAAGAAATGGTTGATCTTGTCAGCAGTACGAGATCATATGAGGCCAATGTCACAGCGATGAATGCCTCAAAGGGAATGCTGATGAAGGCTCTAGAAATCGGAAAGTAAGGTGATGAATGTGATCAATGCAATTTCTCCTTTTCAGGTTCAAAATACTCAAAACACTCAAAATGCAACAAATCAATTAAACAATAGCCAAAAAACAGACTCTTCAAATCAAACAAGCTTTTCGGAGCTTTTAAAAAACTCTATAAGTTCGTTAAATGAGTCCCAAGTAGCTTCTGACAATATGACTAATGCCTTGGCTGCAGGAAAAGATGTGAATCTTGATGAGGTCATGATCGCCGCTCAAAAAGCAAGCATCTCTCTGACTGCTGCAACTGAGTTCCGCAACAAAGCTGTGGAAGCATACCAGGAGATTATGAGAATGCAAATGTAGGGGGTCTGACGAGAAAGAGAAAGAGTGGAATGACCGGGGGTTAACATGAATCGTACTCTAATGCAAATGAAAAACAAAACGAGTGAGTTTTGGAAAAATAGATCTAAATTACAAAAGGTTTTAATGATTAGTGCTTTAGCGGCAATTATCATTCTTGCCATTATTATCAGTATTTTTTCTTCTAATCAGAAAATGGCGCCGCTGTACAAAGATTTGTCAGCTGAAGAAGCCGGACAGATCAAAGAGGAATTGGATGCAAAAAAAGTGCCTAGCGAACTTTCAAATGGCGGTACGGTCATTAAGGTTCCGGAAGATCAGGTTGATTCACTGAAAGTTCAACTGGCGGCAGAAGGGCTTCCTAAAACCGGATCAATTGATTACTCATTTTTTGGACAGAACGCCGGCTTTGGTTTAACAGATAATGAATTTGATATGGTGAAAGTCAAAGCCACACAAACGGAACTATCCAATCTGATTAATGAAATGGACGGTATCAAAAATTCAAAAGTAATGATTAACCTTCCGAAAGACGCTGTCTTTGTCGGTGAAGAGCAATCAGCTGCATCTGCTTCAATCGTCCTGCAGACTCAGCCTGGATACACTCTGGACCAAAGCCAGATCAACGGATTATATCATCTGGTATCAAAAAGTGTGCCGAACTTAAAAGAAGATAACATCGTCATCATGGACCAGAACTCTACATACTATGACAAAACAGACAGCGGTTCAGGGTCCTACGCTGATAGTTATTCTTCGCAGCAGGGAGTTAAATCCCAAGTTGAAAAAGACATTCAAAAACATGTTCAGTCATTGCTTGGAACGATGATGGGGCAGGACAAAGTTGTTGTTTCTGTCACGGCTGATATTGACTTTACAAAAGAAAATCGCACAGAAGACATCGTCGAGCCTGTTGACAAAGAAAACATGGAAGGCATCGCGGTCAGTGCTGAAAAAGTATCGGAAACATATCAGGGAGACGGCGCAGCTAATGGCGGAACTGCCGGAACCGGTGATGAAGATGTAACAAACTATCAGGCTGACGGTGAAAATACCGAAAGTGGGAACTACGAAAAAAGCAGTAATAAAATCAATTACGAGGTTAACCGAATCCATAAAGAAATAGCTGAAAGCCCTTATAAGGTAAGGGATTTAGGGATTCAAGTAATGGTAGAGCCGCCTGATGCCAAAAACACAGCGTCGCTATCAACTGAAAGACAGGATGATATACAAAAAATCCTTTCAACTGTTGTCAGAACATCATTGGATAAGGATGAAACACAGAACCAGAACCTTTCTGATGAAGATATCAATAATAAAATTGTTGTCTCCGTTCAGCCTTTTGACGGAAAAGTAAGTCTTGATACTGATACGGAAAAATCCTCCGGTATCCCAATGTGGGTATATATCGTAGGGGGCGTATTGATCGCAGTCATTATCATTCTGATCATTATGTTTATCAGAAAGAAACGCGCTCAAGAGGATGAATTTGAGGAATACACGTACGAAGTGCCTCAGGAGCCTATCAATTTGCCTGATATTAATGAAGAGGAAAATGAAACAGAGGAAACAGTCAGACGAAAACAGCTTGAAAAGATGGCGAAAGATAAGCCTGAAGACTTTGCAAAACTGCTGAGAAGCTGGCTGGCCGAGGATTAGGAGGGATTAGAAATGGCGAGACGTGATCAAGACAAGCTTACAGGAAAACAAAAAGCAGCCATTCTCATGATTTCCTTAGGTTTAGATGTGTCAGCTTCTGTATATAAGCATTTAACCGATGAAGAAATTGAAAGGCTTACCCTTGAAATATCAGGAGTTAGAAGTGTCGATCATCAAAAAAAGGATGAAATTATAGAGGAATTTCATAATATAGCGATTGCCCAGGATTATATTTCTCAGGGCGGATTAAGCTATGCCAGACAAGTTCTTGAGAAGGCGCTGGGAGAAGATAAGGCTGAAAACATACTAAACAGGCTGACTTCTTCTCTGCAAGTTAAACCATTTGACTTTGCCAGAAAAGCAGAGCCTGAACAAATTTTAAATTTCATCCAACAAGAGCATCCGCAAACGATGGCTTTAATCTTGTCTTACCTTGACCCTGTGCAGGCCGGACAAATTTTATCCGAGCTAAATCCTGAGGTACAGGCAGAAGTCGCAAGAAGGATTGCGGTAATGGACAGAACGTCACCTGAAATTATTAATGAAGTAGAACGGATTCTGGAACAGAAATTATCCTCCGCATTTACTCAGGATTATACACAAACCGGCGGAATCGAAGCTGTTGTTGAAGTGTTAAACGGTGTAGACAGAGGAACAGAAAAGACGATATTGGATTCCTTGGAAATTCAGGATCCTGATCTTGCTGAAGAAATCAAGAAGCGGATGTTTGTCTTTGAGGATATTGTTACCCTTGATAACCGAGCAATTCAGCGGGTTATACGCGATGTTGAAAACGACGATCTGCTTCTTTCATTAAAGGTGGCAAGCGAGGAAGTCAAAGAAATTGTATTCAACAATATGTCACAGCGTATGGTTGAAACATTCAAAGAAGAAATGGAATTTATGGGCCCTGTACGTTTGAAGGATGTAGAAGAGGCTCAATCAAGAATTGTAAGCATCGTCAGAAAGCTTGAAGAAGCCGGTGAAATTGTTATAGCAAGAGGCGGAGGAGACGATATTATTGTCTAATATCATTAAACAAGAATCATCTTTTTCCCCACAGCAGGAAAGAAGAAAGCTTTCTTTACAAGAGGTTCGGATCGATCATTCACATCTTTTACAGACTGAAGAAAATCCGGAAGCTTTAATGGCTCGGATCAAAGAAGAAGCTGATCGGATTTCCGAGCAAGCGAACAGCCAGATGGAAGATATCCGCCGTCAAATTGAAAAGGAAAAAAATGATTGGGCGGCTGAAAAACAGCAGCTTATTGAAGAAGCGAAAACAGAAGGTTTCGAACAAGGTGTTGCATTAGGGAGAGCTGAAGCCTTGCAACAGTATGCTGAGCTGATCAATCAGGCAAACAGCATAACAGAGATGTCCAGAAAAGCTGTAGAGGATAAGCTTGAAGATGCCTCGGGAGAAATCGTTGAGCTTGCCGTTGCGTTAGCTAAAAAAGTATGGCAGCAAAAATCTGATGATAAAGAGGCCTTTATCCTGCTTGTGGAACAGGTGGTAAACGAAGTAAAGGAATATGACGATATATCAATATATGTGGACCCTTATTACTATGAAACAGTTTTTCAGCATAAAGACGAAATCCAGCAGCTTCTTTACAAAGAATGCCGGCTGGGTTTATACGCCGACGAAAAAGCTGAAAAAGGATCATGTTATATAGAAACTCCTTTTGGAAGAGTGGATGCAAGCATTGATACCCAGCTGGTGCAACTGAAGCATAAGCTCCTTACAGCACTGGAAGCAGGTGCGGATCAATGAAGACACAGAGTCTGATAGATTGCATAGAAATGACAGACTCGTATAAGCGTTATGGAAAAGTGAAACGGGTGATCGGCCTGATGATCGAATCAAAGGGGCCGGCAAGCTCAATTGGCGACCTGTGCCTGATTTATGCAAAAGGTCAATCAAGTAAAGTCATCAAAGCTGAAGTTGTTGGATTTCAGGAAGAAAATATTTTGTTAATGCCCTATTTAGAGGCCGCTAGCATTGCCCCCGGGAGCATTGTTGAAGCCACTGGTGAATCTCTTCGTGTAAAGGTAGGAGCCGGTCTGATCGGACAAGTCATTGATGCGTTTGGCGAACCGCTCGACGGAAAACTTTTGCCGAAAGGACTTTCGCCTGTATCGACGGAGCAATCACCTCCTAACCCGATGAAACGCCCGCCTATTCGTGAAAAAATGGGTGTTGGAGTCAGGTCTATTGACAGTCTGCTGACTGTCGGAAAAGGCCAGCGGATTGGTATTTTCGCAGGAAGCGGCGTCGGAAAAAGCACATTAATGGGAATGATCGCTAAACAGACCGAAGCTGATTTGAACGTAATTGCACTCGTCGGAGAACGCGGTCGAGAGGTTCGGGAGTTTATTGAAAAAGACTTGGGAGTAGAGGGTCTGAAGCGGTCAATTGTAGTCGTTGCTACCTCAGACCAGCCTGCATTAACGAGGTTGAAAGCCGCATATACGGCGACAGCCATTGCTGAGTACTTTCGTGATAAAGGGCAAAATGTCATGTTTATGATGGATTCTGTCACAAGGGTGGCGATGGCTCAGAGGGAGATCGGACTTGCCGCTGGAGAGCCTCCGACGACAAAAGGATATACGCCCTCTGTGTTCGCTATTTTACCTCGTTTACTAGAGAGAACAGGTGCAAATGAACACGGAACAATCACAGCGTTTTATACAGTGTTAGTCGACGGAGATGACATGAATGAGCCTATTGCTGATACTGTTCGCGGAATCTTAGACGGACACATTGTGTTAGACAGGGCTCTTGCTAATAAAGGCCAATTTCCTGCCGTCAATGTGTTAAAAAGCATCAGCAGGGTGATGTCAAACATCTCGACAAAACAGCACTTAGACGCAGCGAATAAATTCCGTGAACTTTTATCAACGTATCAAAATTCTGAAGATCTCATTAATATTGGAGCTTACAAAAGAGGGTCCTCAAGAGAAATTGATGAGGCGATACAATTTTATCCGCAGCTTATTCAATTTCTGAAGCAGGGAACAGAAGAATCAGCATCATTGGAAGAAAGCATTGCTGCATTAACTAGTTTGACAGGAAATGAGGAATAGAACGTGGCCTATCAATTTAGATTCCAAAAGCTGCTGGAACTAAAAGAGAACGAAAAAGACCAGTCCTTATCTGAGTATCAGCAATCAGTTTCTGAATTTGAAACTGTAGCGGAGAAACTATATGAGAATATGAGCAAAAAGGAATTGCTTGAGCAAAATAAAGAAAACAAACTGAAAAGCGGGATGAGCGTTCAAGAGATGAGGCATTATCAGCAATTTGTCTCAAATCTTGAAAACACCATTTATCACTACCAAAAGCTCGTCATTATGAAAAGGAATCAAATGAACCAAAAGCAAGAAGTGTTAACAGAAAAAAACATTGAAGTGAAGAAGTTTGAAAAGATGCGTGAAAAACAGTTTAAAATGTTTGCTCTTGAAGACAAAGCTGCAGAGATGAAAGAAATGGACGATATTTCGATCAAGCAGTTTATGATTCAAGGCCATTAGGAGCGAATGTAATGTCCGGCAAAAAGAAAGAATCAGGTAAGTTCCGATCGGTTTTGCTGATCATTATCCTTCCGCTGATATTTCTGCTTATAGCAGGGGGGATTGTTCTCTGGGCGGCTGGTGTCAATGTCTTAAAGCCGATACAGGAAGCTGCAGCCAAAACGCCAGTTCTTAAAGAATTGGTTCCTGAGACCGAAGATAAAAAAGATACATCATCATCAGCTAAGAATAACAGTAATACGGCGGCTCTGGAAAAAACCATTAAGGATCAAAAAAGTGAGATCAGTATATTGAATAAGGATTTGGATACAAGCAAATCTGAAATAGACAGGCTGAATCAAAAGATTCGTTCTCTTGAAAAAACAGCGGAAGACCAAAAAAAGACATCGAAGGATAACACAGAAGGTTCATCAAGTTCTGATAAAGCTTCTGATGATAAAGTCATCAGTGTTTATAAAAGCATGGACAGCGGAAAGGCTGCTAAAATCATTGCCCAATTAAAGGAAAAAGAAGCGCTGAAAATATTGAATGGACTGAGCAAAAAGCAGCTTGCTGAAATTTTGGCAAAAATGACTCCTGAGCAAGCGGCAACATATACAGAAAAAATTGCTGCCAGCCAAGAATAGGGGGAATAAAGGTGAAGCTGCTTGAATTAGCCGGACCCCGGCTGCAAACTACAGCAGGGACAGCTGCTAAAACAATCAAAAATAGCCAGGGAGTTTTTCAAAATTGGCTTATGTCTGAAGCTGGCTCGAAAGAACCTTCATCACAAGGAAATGGGACTCTGACTGACGATCAGCTTTTAAAAGATGCATGTAAAAAGATCAGTGATTGGCTAAATGCAACTCCTGAAAACCAAGACAAGCAAAAAGTCGATCTTCTGCAAACGTTAAGTAAACTAACAGGAAAGCAGCTGGATGAATCCGCTCAGCAAATGTTACAGAATCTGCTGCAAGCAGTTGAATTAAAATTGGCTGACGGAACTGATCAACTGCACATGGGGCAAATACTTGCAGACAAAACCATTTCTGAAGATGAAACTGCTCTGACTGCAAAGAATTCAGCTGGTGATGCCGCCGCAACTGATGAACTCAAGTCTGATAGAGAGCAAGAAGTTCAGGGAAATGAGGCATCAGCAGAAGATGTTAAAACGCTTATTCATATCCAAATGCTTATCAGTCAGCTTTTAGAAGGAAATAAAATGACTGACCGTGATCATCAAGCTCATACTGTCTACAAAAATGGAGATGAATTTCTTTCGGCATTAGATAAAAAGGGCATATCGGAACAGCTTATTCAGGATCTTAAACAGCAGATATTTACAAAAGACGAGTCAAGTTCAAAGCTTTATACGATGTCAAAGTCAGAGCTGAAAAGTTTTCAAAGCTTAATGGAACAGATGTCAGTGCTTCCTCAAAAAGGGACGAAGGAATGGAATATAGCTGAAAGTCAGCTGAAAGCTTTCTTGTTATCGAAATCATCCGAATCGTCACTAGAGGTCGGAAAACGTGCCCTTTCGCCGGACACTCTGACGTCAGGTAATAAAAGTACGGCAGATTCCTCTGTAAGTATTCAGCCTATAGATAGTAAGTCAGGAATTCAAATGATGTTTTCAGGCTACCGGAGCACCGGAGGAGTTCAGACACTCGATTTGCAGCTCTCATCTGATTTGCATGCAGCCGAAACGAAAACCGTTGCTGATCAAGTGATCAGTGCATGGAAGCAGATGAAATATACACCCTTTGGGAGGTCAACCGGCAGTTTTACAATTCGGCTGAACCCTGAACATTTAGGATTTGTCACAATTAAGCTGACAAATGAAAATGGAATGTTCCAGAGTAAAATCATTGCATCCAGCCAATCTGCAAAAGAGCTGCTCGAACAACATCTGCCTCAGCTGAAGCAATCACTGCCGAATATGGCTGTACAAGTTGACCGTTTTACATTACCGATTCAAAGCGGAGACCAGCCGATATATGGCCAGCTTGCTGATGAACAGAAACAGCAGCAAGAGGGACAGAAGCAGCAAAGACAGAAAAAGCAATCAAACGAGTTTGGAGACTTGCTTGATGAAGTGTCAATGGTTGAATTGGAGGAAGAAGAATGACATCAATAAGCTCAGAATATAAATTGCCTGAAAAAACAAGCAGCACTGCCGCTGCAAGCAACAGCAGCCTGGGAAAAGACGAGTTTTTAAAAATATTAATGACTCAAGTCCAAAACCAAGATCCGCTTAATCCGGTTGATGACAAAGAATTTATCAGCCAGATGGCGACTTTTTCAAGCCTGGAACAGATGATGAATCTGAATACGACGATGACTAAATTCGTTGAAAACCAAGATCCGTTTACAACGTATGTTGATTGGATGGGAAAAGAAGTATCTTGGACTGATGGTAAAAGTGCAACAGATAAAACAGGCACAGTAAGCTCTGTTAAACATTCTAAAGGAAATTATTATCTCGTTCTTGATGATGGGACCGAGATCAGTCCGGCGAATGTCATGTCTGTGGGACAATCATCTAAATAAAAACATCTGGGGGAATATATTATGTTACGTTCACTTTATTCTGGAATCAGCGGTATGAAAAACTTTCAAACAAAACTTGATGTTATCGGCAATAACATTGCCAACGTGAATACAGTGGGATTCAAAAAGAGCCGGGTTACCTTTAAAGATATGGTAAGTCAAACGATTGCCGGCGGTTCTGCTGCTGGTGCAACAATCGGCGGAACAAACTCTAAGCAGATCGGTTTAGGTTCATCATCTGGCACAATTGATACCATCCATTCAACAAGCGCGACACAAAGCACAGGAAGAACGCTTGATTTAGCGATTGACGGCGACGGTTATTTTCAAATCGATACAGGTGATGGAACGGCTTACACAAGAGCCGGAAACTTCTATTTAGATAATACCGGAACATTGGTGACTGGTGACGGCTACCATGTGTTAAATATGACGGGAGGAACAATAAAAATTCCTCTAGATGCCCAAAGCTTTAGTATCGGATCTGATGGAAAAGTGTCAATTGTTGATGCTGGCGGTAAACCACAAGATGGCGGTCAGATCGGGATTGTTACTTTTGCAAACAGTGACGGCTTAGATAAAATTGGAAGTAACTTGTATCGTGAATCTTTGAACTCTGGAACTGCTAGTGCAGCTAATCAGCCTGGTGATGGCGGTACAGGTGCCTTGAAGTCAGGATTTATAGAAATGTCTAACGTTGATTTAACAGACGAGTTTACTGAAATGATTGTTGCTCAGCGCGGGTTCCAATCAAACTCCAAGATTATTACAACATCGGATGAAATCCTTCAAGAGCTGGTAAACCTTAAACGTTAAGGAGGGAGGGGAGGCGAGTAATCGCTTCTCCGCTGTTTTATGATTAAAGTAACCCGTTTAAATGGGCAGCCCTTTACGCTGAATGCGTTATTTATTGAACAGATTGAATGCTTTCCGGATACTACAATCACACTGTCGAACGGTAAGAAGTTTGTAGTAAAAGAAAATGAAGAAGCTGTTCTGGAGAAGATTGCGTCTTTCTATCAAAAAATACAAATATTTTCAATGGACCATGGAATAGAGGAACCGGAATGAAGAAAAAATTATTGATCATTTTACTAATTATTCTTATCGTAATTGGTGCTCTCGGGACGGCGGCTTATTTTGTTTTAGGCGGAAAGTCCGAAAAAAGTGAGGCAAAACGAAGTATTGATGAAATCGTTGCATCTTCTGTTGATGTAGCAGAAATCACAACAAATTTAAAGTCCGATAACATTATTCGCTTAGCGATTAAACTTGAAACTGACTCTGATAAATCAAAAGAAGAGCTTGAAAAACGTGATTTTCAAGTGAAAGATGCTGTTATATCACTGCTGGCTGATACGAATGCTGATGAGATTGAGGGAGACAAGGGAAAAGAAACCTTTAAGAAGGAACTAAAAGATAAAGTGAATAGCTACCTCCAAGAAGGAAAAGTAGAAAAAGTGTATATTACCTCTTTTAATCTGCAATAAAGCATAATTTGACAGAATACGGAGGTGAGGAAAATGTCAGGAGAAGTTCTCTCCCAAAATGAAATAGATGCACTGCTTTCTGCAATATCAACGGGTGAAATGGATGCTGAAGAGCTGAAAAAAGAAGAAAAAGAGAAAAAAGTGAAGGTTTATGATTTCAAACGCGCGCTGCGGTTTTCTAAAGACCAAATCCGCAGTTTAACAAGAATTCATGACAATTTTGCAAGACTTCTTACAACTCACTTTTCTGCTCAGCTCAGAACGTATATCCATATATCGGTCAGCTCTGTTGATCAGGTTCCATACGAGGAATTTATCCGATCCATACCGAATATGACGATCCTGAATTTATTCGATGTCCATCCGATGGAAGGCAGAATTATGATGGAGGTTAACCCGACAATTGCCTATACGATGATGGATCGTGTGATGGGGGGCATCGGGATCAGTCATAATAAGGTTGATAGTTTAACAGAAATTGAAACAAAAATTATTTCTAATTTATTTGAAAATGCACTGGGAAATTATAAAGAAGCTTGGCAGTCCATTGCTGATATTGAACCCGAAATGACTGAGTTTGAAGTGAATCCGCAATTTGTTCAGATGGTATCTCCTAATGAAACGGTTGTTGTTATTTCACTCAACACACAAATCGGCGAAATCAGCGGTGTCATTAATCTTTGTATCCCGCATATCGTCCTCGAGCCGCTCATACCAAAGCTTTCGGTCCATTATTGGATGCAATCAGAAAGAAATGAACCGAAACCTGAGGAAACAAAGTCGCTTGAAAAACGTATCATGACAGCACAAATACCTGTCGTGGCCGAACTCGGCACATCTGAACTGACAATAGAAGAGTTTTTAAGTTTAGAAGTCGGAGACTGCATAACTTTGGACAAATCAGTAACAGATCCTCTTACTGTATTGGTCGGAGATAAGCCGAAATTTTTAGGACAAGCCGGCCGGGTGAATCGAAAACAGGCAGTGCAAATTTTAGACCACGACATAAGAGGTGAACAAGATGGAGAATAACAGATTATCTCAAGATGAGATTGACGCGCTTCTTAACGGCACGAGCAGCACACCTGACGAGCCTGAGGCTACGGAAGTGCATGACTTATCGGACATGGAGCGTGATGCGATCGGTGAAATCGGAAATATTTCATTCGGCAGTTCAGCGACAGCTTTATCCACGCTTTTAAATCAAAAAGTTGATATTACGACTCCAAACGTAACTGTCATCCCAAGAAGCAAAATCAGTGATGCGTTTCCTGAACCGTATGTTGCAATTGAAGTGAATTATACGGAAGGTTTCAGCGGCAGCAACCTGCTAGTCGTCGAACAAAGTGACGCAGCGATTATTGCGGACCTAATGATCGGGGGAGACGGGAAAGGTGCAGATCCTTCACTTGGAGAGATCCATTTGAGCGCGGTTCAAGAAGCGATGAACCAAATGATGGGGTCGGCAGCAACGTCAATGTCTACTGTATTCAGTAAAAAAATTGATATTTCACCCCCGCGTGTAGAACTGCTTGATGTAAATGAAGAAAAAGGAACAGACCGTATTCCTGCTGATGAAATGCTGGTTAAAGTTTCTTTCCGCTTGAAGGTGGGCGAGTTAATAGACTCTAACATCATGCAGCTATATCCGCTGACATTTGCTAAAGATTTGATCTCGAGCCTTATGAACACGGAGGAAAGTCTAGCTGAAGAAACAACGCCGGAGCCTGAGGTTACATATGAACAGCCGAAAGAGCCTGTGATGCCCGAGCCGCGGAACGAACCGCAGCAGCAAGCGCCGGCTAAAAGGCAGGGGAAACCGAAGAAAGCCGCGCCTGTTCAAGTTTCACCAGTGGAATTTTCATCATTTGATCCAAATGAGAGCACACAAGCTCCTATAAACAATCTGGATATGCTTTTGGATATCCCGCTTTCGATCACTGTTGAACTCGGCAGAACGAAAAGAAGTGTAAAAGAAATTTTAGAACTTTCAGCCGGAAGTATTATTGAGCTTGATAAATTAGCCGGTGAGCCGGTAGATATTTTAGTGAATCAGCGTATCGTCGCCAAAGGCGAAGTCGTGGTCATTGAGGAAAACTTCGGAGTAAGGGTCACTGACATATTAAGCCAGGCAGAACGCATTAATAATTTAAAATAAAGAAACACGAGGAGAGAGAAAAAAATTATGGCACATAGAATTTTAATTGTAGATGACGCAGCATTTATGAGAATGATGATCAAAGATATTCTGGTAAAAAACGGTTTTGACGTAGTGGCAGAAGCTGAAAATGGCGCTCAGGCTGTAGAAAAATTTAAAGAGCATTCTCCTGACTTAGTTACAATGGATATCACAATGCCAGAAATGGACGGTATTACTGCACTAAAAGAAATTAAACAAATTGATGCTCAAGCTAAAATCATTATGTGTTCTGCCATGGGACAGCAATCAATGGTTATCGATGCTATTCAAGCCGGCGCTAAGGATTTTATTGTAAAACCTTTCCAGGCGGACCGTGTGCTTGAAGCAATCAACAAAACATTAAGCTAAAGGGTGTACGACTGTTGAAAAAGAGTCAATGTTTCATTGCTTTTATATGTTTTTTCATTTTATTCAGTGTTCATCCGCTTGCTGCTGATGCGGCGGCATCTGATGATTCAACTGTAAACGAATGGTTTCAAAAGAAAGAGGAAAAGACCGCAGATAAGCCAGAGCAAAAGAAAGAAAAAACGACACAAACTGCTGATGAGACGGAGGGAGCTGCTGCTCCTTCTGTTTCAGCTTTTGATTTTGTGAAGATGATTTTCGCTTTATTGTTTGTCATCGCGCTGATTTACGGGCTTGTTAAGCTTATGAACAAAAGAAACCGGCTGCTAAAGCCTTTTCAATATGTCGAAAATATCGGCGGAACATCGGTTGGCCAAAACCGATCTATCCAATTGATTAAAGTCGGCAACAGTGTTCTCGTCGTTGGGGTAGGAGAGACGATCCAGCTCCTTAAAGAAATTGAGGATGAAAAGGAAATCGAAGACATACTCAGCCAGCATGAAGAGGCGATGTCAAGCAAAATAGAGTGGCAAAAGCTTGTCAAACCCCTAAAGGGTTCTGAGAATCAGCCGCAGCAAAAGCTGCCTTCATTTTCAAAAGCATTAAAAGAGCAGCTTGAAGAGCTAAAACAAAACCGTTCAGAAGGAAAAAAGAAAGGCCCACGTCATCATGAATGAGTTTATAAATATTTTCAGTTCAAGCGATCCGGATAACGTCAGTTCAACTGTTAAATTACTATTATTGTTAACTGTATTTTCAGTGGCGCCTGGAATATTGATTCTTATGACTTGTTTTACCCGCATCGTCATCGTTCTGTCGTTTGTCAGAACTTCACTGGCGACGCAATCAATGCCGCCCAACCAGGTCCTTATCGGCCTTGCGCTATTTTTAACATTTTTTATTATGGCTCCTACTTTTTCAGAGATTAATAAAGAAGCGCTGACACCATTGATGGACAATAAAATCAGTTTGGACGAAGCGTATACAAAAGCTGAGGAACCGATTAAAGAATTTATGAGTAAGCACACAAGGCAGAAGGATTTGGCACTGTTTATGAATTACGCGAAAATGGATAAACCCGAATCATTAAAAGATATTCCTCTTACAACGATGGTTCCCGCTTTTGCCATTTCGGAGCTCAAAACAGCGTTTCAAATAGGCTTTATGATTTTTATCCCCTTTTTAATTATTGATATGGTAGTGGCGAGCGTACTGATGTCAATGGGGATGATGATGCTCCCTCCAGTTATGATTTCTCTGCCCTTTAAAATTTTACTTTTTGTTTTAGTAGACGGCTGGTATTTAATTGTGAAATCTTTGCTTCAGAGCTTTTAGGGTAGGTGCTAAATGTGAATTCAGAATTTGTAATTTCTATGGCGGAAAAAGCCGTATATGTAACGCTGATGATCAGCGCGCCTCTGCTTGCGATCGCCTTATTGGTCGGATTAATCGTCAGCATCTTTCAGGCGACAACTCAAATCCAGGAACAGACTTTGGCGTTTATTCCCAAAATCGTGGCAGTCCTCTTGGCACTGATTTTTTTCGGGCCATGGATGCTGTCGACCATCCTTTCGTTTACAACAGAGCTGTTTTCTAATTTAAATCGTTTTGCAGGGTAATACAGTGATGAATTCGATTATTGATTTATTTCCTGCTTTTTTATTGGTTTTTATTAGAATCTCTGCTTTTTTTGTAACGGTTCCGCTATACGGCCACAGAAACGTTCCGGCTGTTCATCGTATCGGATTTGCTTTTTTTCTTGCAGTCATTTGCTTCAGCACGATTGATAAACCTCCGTCTTTGGAGGTTGACGAGCAATATATGCTGCTGGCGTTTAAAGAAGCTTTGGTGGGTCTGTGTCTTGGTTTGATTGCTTATATGATGATTGCTGCTGTTCAGATAGCCGGTTCGTTTATTGATTTTCAGATGGGTTTTTCAATTGCGAACGTTATCGATCCGCAAACGGGCGCACAGAGTCCATTGATCGGCCAGTTTATCTATACGATGGCTCTTTTGTTTATGCTGAGTGTCAATGCGCATCATTTGCTGCTGGACGGTATTTACTACAGCTTTCAGTATATTTCGGTTGATCAGGCATTTCCGAATTTTGGCGATGAAAAGTTTGCTTATCTTATCGCCAAAAGCTTTAATGCAATGTTTATTATTGCATTTCAAATGTCGGCGCCGGTTGTTGCCAGTTTGTTTCTTGTGGATCTTGCATTAGGCATTGTGGCCCGGACAGTTCCGCAATTAAATGTATTTGTCGTCGGTCTGCCTTTAAAGATTGCTGTCAGTTTTATCATGCTCATCGTATGTATGTCCGTTATCTTCGTCGTTGTTCGGAATGTTTTCGGCTTAACGATTGAAACGATGCGGAATCTTTTAGCATTGGTCGGTGTTTCTTAATGAAGCTAAGAATTGACCTCCAATTTTTTGCGGGAGAAAAAACAGAGAAAGCCACTCCGAAAAAACGGAAGGATACTAGAAAAAAAGGGCAGGTTGCAAAAAGCTCTGATGTGAATACTGCCGTTTCGTTATTAGTCATCTTCCTTTCGTTTATTGCGATCGGCCCGTATATGAGAGACAGGCTGCTGTCATTTATAGAGACATTTTACACGGAGTCACTCACAATGAAGCTCTCAGAATCAAATGTGCACATCCTGTTTATCAGCTTATTAAAGGATACTGGCATCGTACTTGCTCCGATTCTGCTTGTTGCCCTTGTTGCAGGAGTTGTAAGCAACTATATGCAGGTGGGATTTTTATTTTCTACGGAAGTGATCCAGCCTAAGCTTGAAAAATTGGATCCGATAAAAGGCTTTAAACGGATATACAGCATGAGGGCGATTGTAGAGCTGCTTAAATCGATTTTGAAAATTGCTGTTGTAGGATTTGCGGCGTTTGTTGTGCTTTGGATGCACTATGGAGAAATTCTCCGCCTCCCGCTTCTGACACCTGAAGAAGCACTTTCCTTTGTTTCAAAACTCACCCTGTGGATGGGGCTGAGCGGAGCAGGGGCTTTGTTGATTCTTGCCGGACTCGATTATTTGTATCAGAGATTTGACTATGAGAAAAATATCAAAATGTCAAAGCAGGATATAAAAGATGAGTACAAAAAATCTGAGGGAGATCCGATTATTAAGTCTAAAATTAAGCAACGACAGCGGGAAATGGCGATGAGGCGGATGATGCAGGAAGTGCCGAAAGCTGATGTCATCATCACAAACCCGACTCACTATGCGATCGCACTTAAATATGACGAAGAAAAAATGGATGCGCCATACATTGTTGCAAAAGGTGTTGACCACCTTGCATTAAAAATAAGGAAGATTGCTAAAGAGCATGATGTCATGATGGTAGAAAACAGGCCGCTTGCCCGTGCGTTATATGATCAGGTTGAAATTGACCAGGCAGTGCCGGAAGAGTTTTTTAAAGTCTTGGCAGAAATCTTGGCGTACGTATTTAAAACGAAACAAAAAGTAAATTGAATTTTACGATTCAAAAGGAGAGAAAAAACAGCATGTCAACAAGAGATTTATCCGTTTTAATAAGTGTTGTCCTCATTGTGGCAATGCTGGTGATACCATTTCCTCCATGGCTGTTAAGTATTTTGATCATTATTAATATTTCTCTTGCGTTGATCGTGCTTCTCACCACAATGAATATGCAAGAACCGCTGCAGTTTTCGATTTTTCCGTCACTGCTGCTGCTTTTGACCTTATTTCGTCTGGGCTTGAATGTGTCAACGACGCGTTCGATCCTTTCGCACGGCGAAGGAGGGAAGGTTGTTGAGACCTTCGGTAACTTCGTTGTCGGCGGAAATGTTTTAGTCGGACTTGTTGTATTTATTATCTTAATTATTATTCAGTTTATCGTCATCACAAAGGGCGCGGAACGTGTTTCCGAGGTTGCGGCAAGATTTACGCTTGATGCAATGCCGGGGAAGCAGATGAGTATTGATGCTGATTTAAACGCAGGCATGATTAACGAACAGGAAGCGAAACACCGCCGTGAAAAAGTAGCTCGAGAAGCAGACTTTTACGGTGCGATGGACGGTGCCAGCAAATTTGTGAAAGGTGATGCAATTGCCGGAATTATTATTGTAATGATCAATATCATTTTCGGAATCATTATCGGTATGCTGCAGCAAGGCATGGCGATACAAGAGGCAGCCTCTCATTTTACGATGCTGACTGTAGGAGATGGAATTGTATCGCAAATTCCGGCGCTGTTAATTTCTACAGCTACAGGTATTGTCGTGACAAGAGCAGCCTCCGAAGGAAACTTAGGTCATGACATCACAGGCCAGCTGTTCGCTTATCCAAAGCTCTTATATGTTACAGCAGCAACTATTCTGCTTCTTGGCTTGTTTACTCCAATTGGTATTTTCCTAACAGGGCCGCTTGCAGGGCTGCTTGCTTTTGGCGGTTATACGCTATCTAAAACAGGTAAGGAAAAAGAAGAAGTGGAAGAGATTCTTGAGGAAGAGGCTGAAGTTGACGAGCTCAAAAGCCCCGAAAGTGTTGTGCAGCTTCTGCATATAGATCCGATAGAATTCGAGTTTGGCTATGGTCTGATACCGCTGGCGGATGCTAATCAGGGCGGGGATTTATTGGACCGAATTGTGATGATTCGCCGTCAGCTGGCGCTTGAACTTGGGCTTGTCATTCCTGTCGTGCGTATCAGAGACAATATCGCTTTGCAGCCTAATGAATACCGATTGAAAATTAAAGGAAATGAAGTAGCAAAAGGCGAGCTATTACTAGATCATTATCTAGCAATGTCGCCTACGCCTGAAGACGACCTGATTGAAGGGATCGAAACAGTAGAACCGTCGTTTGGGCTTCCAGCCAAATGGATTGGCGAATCGGTGAAGGATGAAGCTGACATGCTGGGCTATACAGTTGTAGATCCGGCTTCAGTTGTCTCAACACATATTACAGAGAAAATTAAGCAGCATGCTCATGAATTAATCGGCAGACAGGAGACGAAACAGCTTATTGATCATTTGAAAGAAACGTATCCGGTCCTGGTGGAAGAGGTTACGCCAAATCCATTATCTGTCGGAGATATTCAGAAAGTGCTGGCTAAACTGTTAAAAGAAAAAGTTTCAATCCGCAATTTGGTAACCATTTTTGAAACGCTTGCCGATTACGGAAAACTGACAACAGACTCTGATCTTTTGACAGAGTACACAAGACAGGCACTTGCTAAGCAAATTACTGCCCAGTTTGCCAAAGAAAATGAAGTGTTAAAAGTGATCACTTGTTCCGGCCGTGTAGAAAAGGCAATTGCTGACGGTGTACAGCAAACAGAACATGGGAACTATTTGTCGCTTGAACCAGATGTGTCGGAAAGCATTGTGCGCTCTGTTGCAAAAGAAGCCGAACAGCTCTCAATACGGCAAGAGACTGCGATTCTTCTTTGCTCGCCGCCTGTAAGGATGTATGTGAAACAGCTTCTGGAACGATATTTTCCGGATCTTCCTGTTCTTTCTTATAACGAGCTTGAGGCTAATGTCGAAGTTCAAAGCATTGGAGTGGTGGATATTTAATGAAAATCAAAAAATTTACTGCTGCTTCAATGCAAGAAGCGGCACAGCTTATCAGAAAAGAACTAGGCAATGAAGCGGTTATACTGAATTCCAAAAAAATCAATAAGCGTAAATGGTTCGGGCTTTTAAAAAAACCGGCTGTTGAAGTGATAGCCGTATTGGATCAAGATTTTCTTGAGAAAAAAACAGCTGAAAAGGCAGCAGAGCCGAAACAAACATCAAAACCTCCTGTCAGCAGTCCGAAAATAGAGGAGAGGATAATCCCTCAAATTCCGGCTCAATCTGAGCCAGGTGATCTTTCAGCATATCAATCCGTACTTCCTGAACCGCTCAGAAAAGCCGAACAGCTTTTGGGAGAAACCGGCGTTAATGAATCAATTAAGACCAGTACTATGAAAAAAATACTGCGATTCTCTGTTGAATCGGGCGGACTGACAGAAGAAAACGTGGCCGGTAAACTTCAGGATATACTGTGCGGGGCACTGCCTCCAGCAGACAAGTGGCAGGAGCCCATTTGTTCGAAGTATATCGTGCTGTTTGGTTCGACGGGCGCGGGTAAAACAACAACGCTTGCAAAACTAGCAGCGTCTTCTCTGCTTGAAAAACAGAAAAAAATTGCTTTTATTACAACAGATACTTATCGGATTGCAGCAGTTGAACAGTTGAAAACATATGCCGAGCTGCTGCAGGCTCCTCTGGAAGTCTGTTATACAAAAGAGGAATTTCAGCGGGCGAAAGAATTATTTGCTGAATATGATCATGTATTTATTGATACAGCAGGAAGAAACTTCAGAGAACAGCAATATATCGATGAACTGAAAGAGACGATTCCTTTTGAAAGCAGCATTCAGTCATTTCTCGTTTTGTCAGCGACTGCAAAATATGAAGATATGAAACAAATTGTCAGACGTTTTTCATCTGTTCCTGTCAATCAGTTTATTTTTACGAAAATAGATGAGACTGCTTCCTTAGGCTCTGTATTCAGTATACTCGCAGAATCAAAGATAGGCGCCGGGTTTATCACAAACGGCCAGAATGTGCCGGAGGATATACAGACAGTCTCGCCGCGGGAGTTTGTAGGGATGCTGTGCAGATGAACAGATTTGACCAAGCAGCAACTTTACGGGCGAAAATGAAGAAGCGTGAGCGCGATCTGCCGATTGTTTTTGCACAGAAAGCTAAAACACTTGCAGTCATCAGCGGCAAGGGCGGTGTCGGAAAATCCAACATCACTTTAAATATGGCTCTTGCGCTGCAGGATAAAGGCAAGAAGGTACTGCTTATTGATCTTGATATCGGAATGGGGAACATTGATATATTAATGGGAAACTCGTCTTCCGCGACTATTATTGATGTTCTAACTGAGCGCAAGCCTTTTATGCAATCCATATCTACTGGGCCAAAGGGTCTTCGGTATATATCTGGCGGAACTGGGCTGGATGTGATGTTTCAGCTGGACCAGAAAAAATGGACCTTTTTTGCTAATGAGCTTTCTCATGCGTTAAGCCAGTTCGATTATGTACTGTTTGACATGGGGGCGGGCTTATCAAAAGACCAGCTGCCTTTTATTTTATCAGCAGAAGACATTTTGATTATAACAACCCCGGAGCCTACAGCCATTATGGATGCATACAGCGCTGTCAAACATTTAGCTTTGACAGGAAATCAGCTTTCAATGAAAGTAGCTGTCAATCGGTGCCATGATCAAAAGGAAGGGCTTGACGCTTTTACCCGCCTTTCCCGGACCATTCACATGTTTTTAGGCGAAGCGGTTCAGTTTGCCGGTTCAGTCCCTGACGACGGGATCGTGAGCAAAGCAGTTGTCGAACAGGTTCCTTTTTTATTAAAAAGTCCTCAGGCAAAAGCCAGCCGGTCAGTCCGTCTCCTAGCGGACGCCTTGTTTGAAAGAGAAGAAACTAGACACAAAGAAGAAAAACAGACATTTATTGAGAAATTATCTTCTTTTTTAATGAGGAGGGCTTAATTTGATTCGTGTGCTTGTAGTTGATGATTCGGCTTTTATGAGAAAAATGATAAGTGATTTTCTAACCGAGGAAAAGCAGATAGAAGTAATCGGAACTGCGAGAAACGGAGAAGAGGCACTTAAAAAGATAGAATTGCTGAAACCGGATGTTATCACACTTGATATCGAAATGCCGGTGATGAATGGAACAGACACACTGCGGAAAATTATTGAGCTTTATCAGCTGCCGGTCATTATGGTTTCAAGCCAGACCCAGCAAGGAAAAGAGTGTACGATTAACTGTTTAGAGATAGGCGCCTTTGATTTTATCACAAAGCCATCTGGTTCTATATCTTTAGATTTATACAAAATTAAAGAACAATTAGTTGAGCGGGTCATCGCGGCTGGGCTTTCCGGCCAGCAAAAAGCTGCGGCTCCGGCGGTCATTCGGCCTGAGCCTAAACGCATCGCTATGCCTGCAGTGAGTCAGTCAAAATCTGGAACAGGCAGACATATTGTTTGTATCGGCACGTCAACAGGCGGACCAAGGGCGCTTCAAAAGGTGATACCAAAGCTTCCTAAGGATTTAAACGCGCCTGTAGTCGTTGTACAGCACATGCCTGAAGGCTTTACTGCTTCTCTGGCTGATCGGCTGAACCATCTGTCTGACATTCGTGTAAAGGAAGCAAAAGATGGCGAAGCAGCTCTTAACGGCTGTGTGTACATAGCTCCGGGGGGAAAAAACATATCCGTTATCAAAAACAGCGGCGGCCTTAAAATCGTTCTTGATAATCACGATACGCCAAGCCGTCATAAACCATCAGCAGACTACTTGTTCCGTTCTGTCGGCAAACTTGCACACTATGAAAAAGTAGCGGTCATTATGACTGGAATGGGCAGTGACGGTACTGCCGGTCTTAAGGACATGCTTGCGTCCGGCAATGTGAAAACCATTGCAGAGTCTGAAGAATCTTGTGTTGTATTTGGGATGCCGAAAGCAGCCGTTAAGGCGGGCCTTATTCATGAAATTAAACATGTGGAAGATATCGCAGCATCCATCACAAGCTGTGTGAAAAAAGAGAGGGTGTGATTCAAATGGATATGAATCAATATTTAGATGTCTTTATTGATGAAAGTAAAGAACATTTACAAACATGTAATGAAAAGCTTCTCCTTTTAGAGAAAGACCCGACAGATCTTCAGCTCGTCCACGATATATTCAGGGCTGCCCATACACTAAAAGGTATGAGCGCAACGATGGGGTATACGGATTTAGCCCATTTAACCCATCTGCTTGAAAACGTATTGGATGCTTTTCGAAACGGAGATATGGCAGTTACATCAGACTGGATGGATATCTTGTTTGAAGCGCTGGATCATCTGGAAGCAATGGTTCAGTCTATTATTGACGGCGGGGATGGTAAAAGAGACATCTCCGAAGTGAGCGCAAAGCTTGACGTGAACGGTGCGCATGCTGAGACTGCTGCTTCAGCGGAACCTGCTGAAGCGAAGGGTTCAGCATCTGATTGGGGATATGATGAGTTTGAACGAACAGTGATAGAAGAAGCGGAGGAGCAAGGTTTCAAACGGTATGAAATCACAATTTCTCTGAAAGAAGACTGTATGTTAAAAGCGGTTCGTGTATATATGGTTTTTGAGAAGCTCAATGAGATCGGAGAAGTAGCCAAAACAATACCGAGTGCGGAAGTGCTTGAGACGGAAGATTTCGGCACTGACTTCCAGGTGTGCTTCTTAACGAATCAAACGGCTGAAGACGTTGAACAGATCATCAACGGAGTTTCAGAGGTCGAGCATGTTGAAATTATTCAGGGCTCGCCTTTACAACCAGCCGAAAATCCGGAGGAGCCTCAGGCGGATACACCAGCTGCTGCACAGGCACCTGTTAAGCAGGATAAACAAAAGCAGCCTGCTAAAAACGAGGAACAGTCGAAGCATACATCAGGCGGATCTAAAACAATTCGTGTCAATATCGACAGGCTTGATTCTTTAATGAACTTATTTGAAGAGCTTGTCATTGACCGCGGGCGTCTTGAGCAGATTGCAAAAGAGCTTGAGCACAATGAATTGACTGAAACAGTAGAGCGAATGACGAGAATTTCCGGCGATTTGCAGTCTATTATTCTCAACATGAGAATGGTTCCGGTTGAAACTGTTTTTAACCGTTTCCCAAGAATGATTCGCCAGCTTCAAAAAGAGCTGAATAAAAAAATCGAACTCTCCATCATCGGCGCGGAAACAGAACTTGATCGAACAGTAATTGATGAAATTGGAGATCCGCTCGTTCACTTAATCAGAAACAGTATTGACCATGGAATTGAGTCTCCGGAAACACGTTTGCAAAAAGGAAAACCTGAGTCTGGAAAAGTTGTGCTGAAAGCTTATCACAGCGGAAATCACGTCTTTATTGAAGTAGAGGATGACGGGGCAGGCCTTAATCGCAAAAAAATCCTTGAAAAAGCGCTTGAGCGCGGTGTCATTACAGAAAGAGAAGCTGAAACCTTAGAAGACAATGAAATTTATGAATTGATATTTGCTCCGGGATTCTCTACAGCTGATCAAATTTCGGATATTTCCGGGCGGGGTGTCGGGCTTGATGTTGTGAAAAATAAACTCGAGTCACTCGGCGGTTCAGTCAGTGTGAAATCTGCAGAAGGACAAGGATCACTATTCAGCATTCAGCTTCCGCTTACACTGTCCATTATTTCAGTTCTGCTGATCAAATTGGAAGAAGAGACATTTGCGATTCCGATTTCTTCTATAATTGAAACGGCAGTTATAGACAGAAAAGATATTCTGCAAACGCATGACCGTGAAGTAATCGATTTTAGAGGGCATATTGTCCCTGTCGTTTATTTAAAAGAAGAGTTTAAAATAGAAGATACAAGACAAGATGCGGAACAGCTCCATATCATTGTCGTGAAAAAAGGCGACAAACCTACTGCATTTGTGGTGGACTCCTTTATTGGCCAGCAGGAAGTTGTGCTGAAATCACTCGGAGATTATTTAACAAACGTCTTTGCAATTTCCGGAGCTACTATTTTAGGAGACGGAGAAGTAGCGCTCATTATCGATTGTAATGCACTGATTATTTAACCATACGAGGAGGTGTCTCACATGACTGCAGAAATTAAAACAGGCGAAAAAATGATTGTCTTTATGGTAAATGGCAAAGAATATGCCATTTCTGTCACTCAGGTGAAATCAATTGAGAAATGGCAAAAGCCAACGAGAGTGCCAGGCGTTGAATCTTATATTTGCGGAGTGATCAATTTGCGCGGCGTGGTGACTCCGGTTATTGATTTAAGAAAGCGTCTCAGCTTGCCTGAGTATGAAATTACCGATGAAACACGAATTATCATTATTGCTTATCGTGATATTGAAGTCGGCTGGATAGTGGATGAAGCAAATGATGTCATAACAGTTCATGAAAGTGAAATAGAGTCCGCTCCGGAAAGTGTTCAAAAAGACACGTATGTGTCGATCAAACAAATTGTAAAACAAGAGAACAGGCTCTTAAATATTATTGATGCAAATGCGGTTTTGGATAAAGAATCATCTCAGTCCGCTGTGCCCGATCAAGCTTAATCTTAAAGGGGTTATGACATGAGTATTTTTAATGGAATCAAAGAAGAGCAGATGGACATTTTGCGGGAAGTCGGCAATATCGGAGCCGGCCACTCTGCTTCTGCAATGGCCCAGCTGTTAAATAGAAAGATTGATATGGAAGTCCCGTTTGCAAAGTTACTATCGTTTGATGAACTTGTAGACTTTTTCGGCGGAGCAGAAATGCCGGTCGCCAGCATCTTTTTAAGAATGGAAGGCGATTTAACGGGCTCAATGTTCTTTATAATGCCTTTTTATCAGGCGGAGCAGTTTATCAGAGAGCTGATCGGCAACCCGGATTTTGATATAGAAAACCTGGGTGAAGATCATATGAGTTCTTCCGCTTTGCATGAACTGGGCAATATTTTAGCAGGATCATATTTAACGGCATTGGCTGATTTGACGAAACTCCAGCTTTACCCGAGTGTTCCAGAAGTTTCACTGGACATGTTCGGTGCTGTCATCAGTGAAGGTCTGATGGAGCTCAGTCAGGTTGGGGAACATGCAATTGTTGTTGATACGTCAATTTTTGACCAAAGCCATCAGCAGGAGCTAAAAGCGCATATGTTTATGCTGCCGGACTATGATTCATTTGAAAAGCTCTTTGTCGCCTTGGGTGCTGCATTATGAGTACAACTGCGGCTGCTGTTGTAAAGGTTGGAATTGCGGACGTGAAGATCGCCCGCTTCCCGGATTCAATCCGGACGTCTGGTTTAGGATCGTGCGTAGGGCTGGTGCTTTACGATAAAGAAAAGCAAACGGCGGGGCTTGTCCATGTCATGCTGCCGGATTCGACGTTATCAAAAACAGCTGAACTCAATCGGGCAAAATATGCCGATACCGCTGTAAAAGCTACGATTGATATGCTGGTAGAAGCGGGCTGCCGAAAGTTTGCGTTAAAAGCAAAGCTTGCCGGCGGATCAGAGATGTTTAAATTTAAAATGACGAATGATTTGATGAAGATCGGACCGAGAAATGTCTTGGCGATAAAGGAACAGCTGTCGTTATATAATATTCCGATTATCAGTGAAGATACGGGAGGCTCAAGCGGCCGGACGATAGAATTTGAACCGAAGTCCTGTATGCTGCATATTCGAACTGTTAAACAAGGTGAAAAAACGATTTAATTAAGGTATTAGGGGGATAACAATGCAATCCTTGAATTATGAAGATCAGGTGCTTTGGTCGCGCTGGAAAGAGTGGAAAGATCCTAAGGCCGGTGATGATTTAATGCGCCGTTACATGCCGCTTGTCACATATCATGTAGGCAGAATTTCTGTCGGACTGCCAAAATCAGTGCATAAAGACGATCTTATGAGCCTTGGTATGCTTGGTTTATATGATGCCCTTGAAAAATTTGACCCCAGCCGGGACTTAAAATTTGATACCTACGCCTCGTTTAGAATTCGCGGTGCAATTATTGACGGGCTTCGTAAAGAGGATTGGCTGCCCAGAACCTCGCGTGAAAAAACAAAGAAGGTTGAAGCGGCGATTGAAAAGCTTGAACAGCGCTATCTTCGGAATGTATCGCCCGCAGAAATTGCAGAGGAACTCGGAATGACGGAACAGGATGTAGTGTCAACAATGAATGAAGGTTTTTTTGCAAATCTGCTGTCAATTGACGAAAAGCTTCATGATCAGGATGACGGGGAAAACATCCAGGTCATGATCAGAGATGACAAAAATGTCCCGCCGGAAGAAAAGATCATGAAAGATGAGCTGATAGCGCAGCTTGCGGACAAAATTCACGAACTCTCTGAAAAAGAACAGCTTGTGGTCAGTTTGTTCTATAAAGAGGAATTGACACTGACAGAAATCGGACAGGTATTGAATCTTTCTACGTCCCGTATATCACAAATACATTCAAAGGCACTATTTAAATTAAAGAATCTGCTGGAAAAAGTAATTCAATAAAGAATTCTCATGATTAGCGAGTGAAAAACATGTCAACACTATTATGGCTTTTAAGCTTCACGCTTCACGGCGTTCTTCTGTACGCTGTCATTATCCTGTATATGAGGCTCGCAGCTGTGAAAGAAACAGAAAAACAGCAAAAGAAGCTGCTGGAAGAGACGGAGAACACACTTGCGGCATTTCTTCTTGAACTAAAAGAAGAAAATGAGAAGTTGATAGACAACTTGGATGTACCTTCTGTTCAAACTGAAGAAAAACAGAACGAAGAGCATCAGCACGCTGAACAACATTCAGAGCGAGGTGCTGTTCAGGAAGAAGACAACGCTCTTCCCGAGCATATCGAAGGTCTGATCAACGAGGTTGAGAGGGCGGAAGAGAACGTAAACAGCGATGCCCGATCATTTGAAGATGAAGTTATGGCATTATATGAACAGGGATATTCAGCTGGTGAAATTGCTCAGAAATTGAAGAGCGGAAAGACAGAAATCGAGCTATTTCTAAAATTTCGCTCCAAAGCTGTAAAGGATTCTTGATTGTCGCATAAAGCTGTGTTATATTATGTCTTGGTGTTAAATACACACGCTTAACGATTTATGCAGAGGGTGCTGCAGGCGGCAGTTCTGCACAAAAATGACCTAAGCGGAGGAAAAAAACCATTATATTAGGAGGAAATAACATGTCAGTCATTTCTATGAAGCAATTGCTTGAAGCTGGTGTTCACTTCGGTCACCAAACACGCCGTTGGAACCCAAAAATGAAGCGTTACATTTTCACGGAGCGTAACGGAATCTACATCATTGACCTTCAAAAAACAGTCAAAAAAGTAGAGGAAGCTTACAATTTCACTAAAAATCTTGCTGCTGAAGGCGGAAGAATCCTTTTCGTCGGCACAAAAAAACAAGCTCAAGATTCTGTTAAAGAAGAAGCTCAACGCTCTGGCATGTACTATGTCAACCAACGCTGGTTGGGCGGTACATTAACAAACTTTGAAACAATCCAAAAACGTATTAAACGTCTTAAAGACATTGAAAAAATGCAAGAAAACGGTACGTTTGAAGTACTTCCTAAAAAAGAAGTCGTTCAATTGAAAAAAGAATTAGAGCGTCTTGAAAAATTCCTAGGCGGAATTAAAGAAATGAAGGATCTTCCTGATGCATTGTTCATCATCGATCCTCGCAAAGAGCGCATCGCTGTTGCGGAAGCTCGCAAATTAAACATCCCTATCATCGGAATTGTAGATACTAACTGTGATCCTGATGAAATCGATGTTGTTATTCCTGCGAACGATGACGCTATCCGCGCTGTTAAACTTCTAACTTCTAAAATGGCAGATGCAATCTTAGAAGCGAAGCAAGGCGAAGAAGAAGCGGAAGTTGCTGAAGAAACTGCACCAGAAACTGAAACAACAACTGCGTAACCTATTCAAAAGGTGATAAGAGGGACTGCCTTTTATCACCTTTTTTCAAGAAAAATGTCATGATACATATCTTGTTTAAACATATAAGGAGGAATACAAATGGCTATTACTGCACAGCAAGTAAAAGAACTGCGTCAAAAAACTGGCGCGGGTATGATGGATTGTAAAAAAGCGTTAACTGAAACTGATGGAGATATGGACAAAGCAATTGACCTTCTTAGAGAAAAAGGAATTGCAAAAGCAGCGAAAAAAGCTGACCGTATCGCAGCAGAAGGTTCAACTCTTATTAAAACTGACGGCAACAAAGGTGTTATTTTAGAAGTAAACTCTGAAACTGATTTCGTTGCGAAAAACGAAGGCTTCGTAGAGCTTCTTAACACATTGGCTGACCACCTTCTTGCAAACACTCCTGCAGATGTTGAAGAAGCAATGGGCCAAAAAATGGACAACGGCTCTACTGTAGAAGAGTACATTACAAGTGCAGTTGCTAAAATCGGTGAGAAAATCACGCTTCGCCGCTTTGCTGTTCTTACAAAAGATGACAGCTCTGCATTCGGTGCTTACCTTCACATGGGCGGACGCATCGGTGTATTAACTGTTCTTAACGGTACAACTGACGAAGAAACTGCGAAAGATATCGCAATGCATGTTGCTGCGGTTAACCCTCGTTACATTTCTCGTGACCAAGTATCAGAAGAAGAAACAGACCATGAGCGTCAAATCTTAACTCAGCAAGCTCTTCAAGAAGGAAAACCTGAAAACATCGTAGCGAAAATGGTTGAAGGCCGTCTGAACAAATTCTTCGAAGAAATTTGTCTTTTAGACCAAGCATTCGTTAAAAACCCAGATGAAAAAGTGAAACAAGTTGTTGCAGCGAAAAACGCAACTGTTGAAACTTTCGTTCGCTATGAAGTTGGCGAAGGTATCGAAAAACGTCAAGAAAACTTTGCTGAAGAAGTAATGAACCAAGTGAAAAAATAATGGTGAAAAGATGTCGCGATCAAGTCGCGTCTTTTCAGGCAGTATAGGGGACACACTTTGTGTTCCCTATTTTTAAAACTATATTTACAAACCTTTTTTTCTCTTGCATAATAGAAAACGGCAATGTTTACACTTGGAGGTTATTATGGAAAAACCAAAATACAAACGTATCGTATTAAAGCTTAGCGGGGAAGCATTGGCAGGGGAACAGGGTAATGGAATTAACCCTACTGTCATTCAATCCATTGCAAAGCAAGTGAAAGAAATCGCTGAGCTTGAAGTCGAAGTGGCTGTTGTAGTAGGCGGCGGCAACTTATGGCGCGGAAAAACAGGAAGTGACCTGGGCATGGACCGCGCAACTGCAGACTATATGGGGATGCTGGCGACAGTGATGAACTCGCTTGCTCTTCAAGACAGCTTGGAAACACTCGGAATCCAGTCCAGAGTGCAAACATCCATTGAAATGAGACAAGTTGCTGAACCGTATATCAGAAGAAAAGCGATACGCCACTTAGAGAAAAAACGTGTCGTTATTTTTGCTGCGGGTACAGGAAACCCATATTTCTCAACTGATACGACAGCTGCACTGCGCGCTGCTGAAATTGAAGCAGACGTTATTTTAATGGCTAAAAACAATGTTGACGGTGTGTATAATGCTGATCCTAGAAAAGATGAATCAGCTGTAAAATATGAATCGCTTTCTTATCTTGACGTTCTAAAAGACGGCTTGGAAGTGATGGATTCAACAGCATCATCATTATGCATGGATAATGACATTCCGCTAATCGTCTTTTCTATTATGGAAGAAGGAAATATTAAACGCGCCGTGACAGGCGAATCAATCGGAACGATCGTGAGGGGGAAATAACGTGTCAAAAGAAGTATTAACACAAACGAAAGAAAAAATGGAAAAAGCAATTGCTGCTTATCAGCGTGAATTGGCGACTGTACGCGCAGGCCGTGCGAACCCATCTTTATTAGATAAAGTAACAGTTGAATATTACGGAGCGCAGACACCTTTAAACCAGCTGTCTTCTATTAACGTGCCTGAAGCTCGTATGCTGGTCATAACACCATACGACAAGTCAGCAATCGGTGATATCGAAAAAGCAATTTTAAAAGCGGATTTAGGCTTAACGCCAACGAGCGACGGCAATATGATTCGCATTGCGATTCCTGCGCTAACAGAAGAAAGACGTAAAGAATTAGTCAAAGTTGTAAAAAAATATGCTGAAGACGCAAAAGTAGCTGTACGAAATGTACGCCGTGATGCGAACGATGATCTCAAAAAACTTGAGAAAAACGGAGACATCACTGAAGATGAGCTGCGTGCTTCCAATGAAGATGTTCAAAAACTGACAGATGAATATGTGTCAAAAATTGACAGTGTCACAAAAGACAAAGAAAAAGAAATCATGGAAGTTTAATGAAAAACTATGTACAATAGATAATAGTGAAAAGACCCTCTCATGTTTACAGGGGGTTTTTTTGTTAATACTGTTGATTACATTGGTTATCAGCAGGGAATGCAACCTTTTTGGGTGACGGAGGAATCTCATGCTCAACATACTCAAAAATTGGAAGAACCAGCAAACTGCGGCTTCCAACTTAGAACGCTATACAAAAGAAGACATACTTAAGGGAGAAATCCCTGAACACATCGCCATTATAATGGATGGAAATGGCCGTTGGGCTAAAAAACGCTCTCTCCCCCGAATTGCAGGCCACCACGAAGGAATGAAGGTGGTTAAAAGGACAACAAAGCTTGCTAACGAATTGGGTGTCAAAGTACTGACCCTGTACGCATTTTCAACAGAAAACTGGAAGCGGCCGAAAATGGAAGTTGATTTTTTGATGAAGCTTCCTGAAGAGTTTTTGAATACGTATCTACCGGAACTTGTTGAGGAGAATGTGCAGGTCCGGATTATAGGAGATGAATCAGCCTTGCCGCCGCACACAATGCGAGCGATTGAAAAGGCTGTAAAGGATACGGCGCAAAATGACGGGCTGATCCTTAATTTTGCTCTCAACTATGGGGGCCGTACTGAAATTGTCACTGCTGCAAAAGCACTCGCGGAAAAAGTGAAGGATGGTTCTTTGAAAATAGAAGACATTGATGAATCGCTTTTTTCTAATCATTTAATGACTGAATCTTTGCAGGATCCTGAACTTTTAATTCGAACGAGCGGCGAGATTAGACTAAGCAACTTTATGCTTTGGCAGGTTGCCTACAGTGAATTTGTCTTTACTGACGTTCTGTGGCCTGACTTTAAAGAAAATCATTTCTTGCAGGCGTTAGGAGAATATCAGCAACGGGGCCGGAGGTTTGGCGGAATTTAGAGGATGGTGGACATGAAACAAAGAATTTTGACAGGTGTTCTGGCAGCAATTGTTTTTTTATTTTTAGTTATTGTCGGGAATTTGCCGTTCACCATATTAGTTTATGCAATGGGCAGTGTGGCGCTTTTTGAGCTTCTGCGGATGAAAAAACTTAAGCTTGTTTCACTGCCTGGATTGATCAGTCTTTTATTGTTATGGATGTTCTTAATGCCAAGCCAGTATTCTTTTTTTGAAGCGAATAGTATCTCGAAAATTGAAACGGCTTTGTTCGCAGTACTGATTTTACTGACGTACACAGTATTGGTGAAGAACACTTTTACCTTTGATGAAGTCGGCTTTATTACCCTTGCAACGATTTACATCGGAATGTGTTTTCATTATTTTATTGAAATCAGAAACCTTGATCAGCACGGGCTGACATACATTTTTTATGCCTGTGTCGTGATTTGGTCGACTGATTCCGGTGCATATTTTGTCGGGAAATCGCTTGGAAAACGAAAACTGTGGCCTGAAATCAGCCCTAATAAAACAGTTGAGGGATTTGTAGGCGGAATCGTCATTGCACTTGTACTTTCGACGATTTTTCAGCTTGTCGCAAACTTGCCGATCCCATACTTCTATCTGCTTTTGATCACACTGTTTTTGTCTGTTTTCGGACAGATTGGGGATTTAGTAGAATCCGCTCTGAAAAGACATTACGATGTAAAGGATTCTGGGAAGATCCTTCCCGGGCATGGCGGTGTGCTAGACCGTTTTGACAGTTTTTTGTTTGTCATGCCTTTCTTGTACTTTCTGCTTGCCCTTTTTTCATAAAAAAGTCTAATATGAATATGAGACTGAATATGCAGCAAAAAGAATAGGAGTAGTGGCACTTTGAAAAATATTTGTCTTTTAGGAGCAACAGGATCAATCGGCGAACAGACTCTTGACGTATTGCGTACGCACCAAGACCAATTTCAGCTGGTATCTATGTCGTTCGGCAAAAATATTGATAAGGCCGTGCCGATGATAGAGGCCTTTCAGCCGAAGTTTGTATCTGTCGGTGATCTGGATACATATCACAAATTAAAACAAGTTTCTTTTTCATTTGATTGCCAGATCGGGCTTGGTGAAGAAGGCCTGATTGAAGCGGCAGTTATGGAGGAAGTCGATATTGTTGTCAATGCCTTGCTTGGAAGTGTCGGTCTCATCCCTACGTTAAAGGCGATCGAACAGAAAAAAACAATTGCGCTTGCAAATAAGGAAACTCTTGTCACTGCCGGGCATATAGTTAAAGAACATGCTAAGAAATACAATGTTCCGCTGCTGCCCGTTGACAGTGAGCATTCAGCCATTTTTCAAGCCCTCCAAGGCGAACAGGCTAAAAACATTGATCGCCTTATCATTACGGCGTCCGGCGGAAGTTTTCGGGACAAGACGCGGGAGCAGCTCGAATCAGTTACAATTGAAGATGCATTACAGCACCCGAATTGGTCAATGGGTGCAAAAATTACGATTGATTCGGCTACAATGATGAATAAGGGATTAGAGGTGATTGAGGCGCATTGGCTTTTCGATATTCCATATGAACAAATCGATGTGGTCTTACATAAGGAAAGCATCATCCATTCCATGGTAGAGTTTCATGACAAAAGTGTGATTGCACAGCTCGGCACTCCTGATATGAGGGTTCCGATTCAATATGCGCTCACCTATCCCGACCGATTGCCATTGCCAGACGCCAAAAGGCTCGAGCTGTGGGAAATCGGCAGTCTTCATTTTGAGAAAGCTGACTTTGACAGGTTCCGCTGCTTACAATTTGCCTTTGAATCAGGTAAAATAGGGGGAACAATGCCGACTGTGCTAAACGCGGCAAATGAAGTGGCTGTCGCCGCCTTTTTAGCGGGCAAGATATCGTTTTTAGCGATTGAAGACTGTATCGAAAAGGCATTAAACCGCCATCAGCTTATTCAAAAGCCAAGCTTGGCAGACATTCAGGAAGTGGACAAAGATACCCGGGGATACGTCAATTCAATACTCACATAAGGTGGTATGTTCGTGAATACAGTTATAGCGTTTATCATTATTTTCGGAACGCTCGTTTTCTTCCATGAACTGGGCCATTTGTTGTTAGCCCAAAGAGCGGGAATTTTGTGCCGTGAATTTGCGATCGGCTTTGGTCCAAAAATCTTTTCATTCAAAAAAAATGAAACGGTGTATACGATCAGACTTCTCCCGGTCGGCGGGTTTGTCCGCATGGCCGGCGAAGATCCGGAAATGATTGAGGTGAAACCCGGCTACACGATCGGGCTTCTTTTTAACAAAGAGGATCAGGTTGAAAAAGTCATCATCAATCAAAAGGAAAAATACCCGGATGCTTTAATTATCGAGGTGGAAACGGCGGACCTAGAGCATGACATGAAGATCACCGGCTATGAACAGGGGAAAGAGGATGAGCTTTCCAGCTTTAGTGTGAGTGAAACCTCCTTTTTCATTGTAGACGGAGAAGAAGTTCAGATCGCGCCGTATAACCGCCAGTTTGGTTCCAAACCTGTGTGGCAGCGAATTAAGGCGATTGCCGCAGGTCCGATTATGAATTTCATATTGGCTTATGTCATTTTAGTGATGCTTGGGCTGATTCAGGGTGTTCCGTCAAATGAGCCTATGCTTGGACAACTGACAGACAACGGACGGGCAGCCGAAGCAGGGCTAAAAGAAGGAGATTACATTCAAAGCATTAACGGAGAGAAGATGAGGTCCTGGACCGACATTGTCTCTGCGGTAAAAGAAAACCCGGAAAAAGAAATTGACGTTGAGGTAAATAGAGATAACAAAACGCTCCACATTTCAGTTACTCCGGAAGCCGTTAAAGATGAGAACAAAAAAACAATCGGCCGCTTTGGTTCTTACGCGCCAACTGAGAAAGGCGTTCTCTCAGCAGTTGCTTATGGTGCAACATCAACTGTGGATGTTACAAAAGCGATATTAACGAATCTCAGTAAATTAGTGACAGGACAATTTAAAATTGATATGCTTTCAGGTCCTGTCGGCATATACGATATGACAGACCAAGTGGCAAAAACGGGAATTATTAATTTATTCCAGTTTGCTGCATTTTTAAGTATTAACCTTGGTATCGTCAACCTGCTTCCGATTCCGGCTCTTGACGGCGGAAGACTGTTGTTTCTATTTATAGAAGCCATTCGGGGCAAACCGATCAACAGAGAAAAAGAAGCCTTTGTGGTGTTTATCGGAGTCGCTTTCCTAATGCTTCTTATGCTGGTCGTTACATGGAACGATATCCAGCGGCTGTTTTTGTAAATGAAAAGTAAATCAATCAGAGGTGCGAAGAAATGAGACAAAGCTTGACGCTTATTCCTACGCTCCGTGAAGTTCCAGCTGATGCCGAAGCGAAAAGTCATCAGCTTCTTCTAAGAGCAGGATTTATCAGACAGAATACGAGCGGGGTATACAGCTATATGCCTCTTGCGTATAAGGTTATTCAAAACATTCAGCAGATCGTCCGTGAGGAAATGGAAAAAATCGACGCTGTAGAAATGCTTATGCCCGCGCTGCAGCAGGCTGAGACATGGCAGGAATCAGGCAGATGGTATACGTACGGTCCTGAACTGATGAGACTTAAAGACCGTCACGGCCGTGAATTTGCTTTAGGGGCAACGCATGAAGAAGTGATCACTTCACTCGTTCGCGATGAGGTTAAATCCTATAAGCGTCTCCCTCTGACTCTGTACCAAATCCAGTCTAAATTCAGGGATGAAAAACGCCCTCGCTTCGGTTTATTAAGAGGCCGCGAATTCATTATGAAGGATGCTTATTCTTTCCATGCTTCTGAAGAGAGCTTGGATGAAACATATCAAAAAATGTACAATGCGTATTCTAATGTTTTCGCCCGCTGCGGCATTAATGTAAGACCTGTTATCGCTGACTCAGGTGCCATGGGTGGAAAAGATACACATGAGTTTATGGCACTTTCTGACATCGGAGAGGATACCATTGCGTATTCTGATGAATCACAATATGCAGCCAATATCGAAATGGCTGAAGTTCTTTATCAGGAAGTCCCTTCAAATGAAGAGCCTATCGCTTTAGAAAAAGTGCACACTCCTAATGTGAAAACGATCGATGAGCTGACTGCATTTTTACAGGTCTCAGCTGAAGCCTGCATTAAATCGGTATTGTTTAAAGCGGATGACCGTTTTGTTCTGGTACTTGTAAGAGGGGATCACGAAGTGAATGAAATTAAAGTGAAGAATCTCCTGCATGCAGAGGTTATGGAACTTGCTTCTCATGAAGAGGTCGTTCAGCAGCTTGGAACAGAGCCTGGCTTTGTCGGACCTATCGGTGTGAATCAAGAGATTGACGCCTATGCAGATTTCGCTGTTAAAGCAATGGTTAATGCTGTTGCCGGTGCGAATGAAGGAGATTATCATTATAAAAATGTCAACGTAACCCGTGATGCGCAAATTAAAGAATTTGCCGATCTTCGCTTTATTAAGGAAGGCGACCCGTCACCAGACGGCAAAGGCACGATCCGTTTTGCAGAAGGAATCGAAGTCGGACAAGTCTTTAAGCTTGGAACTCGTTATTCTGAAGCGATGAATGCGACATATTTAGATGAAAACGGACGGGCACAGCCAATGCTGATGGGCTGTTACGGAATCGGTGTTTCCAGAACCCTTTCTGCTATTGCTGAACAGCATCACGACGAAAAAGGCTTAATATGGCCAAAAAGCGTCGCGCCGTATGATCTTCATATTCTTGCACTGAATATCAAAAACGATGCGCAAAAAGAATTGGCTGAAAAGCTGTACGCTGATTTAAAGGCGAAAGGCTATGAAGTGCTGTATGACGATCGTGCGGAACGTGCCGGCGTAAAATTTGCTGACTCGGATCTAATCGGTCTTCCAATCCGTATTACTGTCGGCAAACGGGCTGATGAAGGAATTGTGGAAGTGAAAATCCGCAAAACGGGTGAGTCAACAGAAGTTTCTGTTGATGAGTTATCTGCTTTTATCAGCAAGCAGTAAACACCATAACGATTTATCAAAAAACATGTTAAAATAGAAATAATAGAAGGTACCTCATTGCCTGAGGTACCTTCACTTATGATGTTTTTAGGGGGGATACTGTCTTAATGGAACAGTTATCAGTAAACAGAAGGCAGTTTCAAATTCTTCTGCAGCAGATTAATATGACAGATGATACCTTCATGACATACTTTGAAGATGGCGAGATTAAAAAGCTGACGATACACAAAGCGTCTAAATCCTGGCATTTTCATTTTAAATTCAAATCTTTGCTGCCTTATCAAATATATGACATGTTAACCATGAGGCTGACGCAATCGTTTGCCCATATTGCAAAAGTGACGTCTTCAATCGAAGTGCATGATGCCGAGGTTGATGAAGGCCTCGTGCAGGATTACTGGACACGCTGCATTGAAGAGCTGCAAGGCATTTCACCGCCGATTATCAGTCTCTTAAGCCAGCAAAAACCAAAGCTGAAGGGCAACAAACTGATTGTCAAAACAAAAACGGATACAGAAGCATCTGCTCTTAAGAACAAATACAGTGCGATGATTCAAGCGGGATACCGTCAATTTGGGTTTCCGGATTTTCAGCTTGATGCTGAAATATTTGTATCTGATCAAGAAGTGCAAAAGTTTCGGGAACAAAAGCTAGCTGAAGATCAAGAACGGGCGATGCAGGCTTTAATTGAAATGGAGAAGAAAGATAAAGAAAGTGATGAAGACCAAGCTCCTTCAGGGCCTCTTGTTATCGGCTATCAAATTAAAGATAATGAGGAAATCAGAACACTTGACAGCATAATGGACGAGGAACGGAGAATTACGGTTCAGGGTTATGTGTTTGATGTGGAAACCAGAGAACTGAAAAGCGGGCGCACGCTGTGCATCTTCAAAATTACTGACTACACAAATAGTATCTTAATTAAAATGTTTGCAAGAGAAAAAGAAGATGCGGCCCTGATGAAGTCTCTGAAAAAAGGCATGTGGGTAAAAGCGCGCGGAAGCATTCAAAACGACACCTTTGTCCGAGATCTGGTCATGATTGCAAACGATGTAAATGAGATAAAAGCAAAAAACCGTGAAGACACGGCGCCTGAAGGAGAAAAAAGGGTAGAATTGCATCTGCATTCCCCAATGAGCCAAATGGATGCTGTAACAGGCATCGGAAAGCTTGTTGAACAGGCGAAAAAATGGGGGCATGAGGCGATCGCTTTGACTGACCATGCTGTCGTTCAATCCTTCCCAGATGCGTATTCTGCTGCCCAAAAACATGGAATTAAAATGATTTACGGAATGGAAGCCAACATCGTGGATGACGGGGTGCCGATTGCTTATAATCCCGCACACCGTTTGCTTGATGAAGAAACATATGTCGTTTTTGACGTCGAAACAACCGGACTTTCCGCTGTGTATGATACGATTATTGAACTGGCGGCTGTAAAAGTGAAAGGCGGGGAGATCATTGATAAGTTTGAGTCATTTGCCAACCCGCATCGTCCGCTTTCGGCGACAATCATTGAACTGACAGGCATCACTGATGATATGCTGGTCGACGCGCCGGATGTAATAGACGTGATAAGAGATTTCAGAGAATGGATTGGCGATGATATTCTCGTCGCCCATAATGCAAGCTTCGATATGGGATTTTTAAACGTTGCTTTCAAAAAGCTTCTCCAAGTTGAAAAAGCAAAAAATCCTGTTATTGATACGCTGGAGCTCGGCCGTTTTCTTTATCCGGAATTTAAGAATCACCGTCTGAACACGCTGTGTAAAAAGTTTAACATTGAACTTACACAGCATCACCGTGCGATCTACGATACCGAGGCAACCGCTTATTTGCTTTTGAAAATGCTGGAGGATGCTGCTGAAAAGGGCATTCAGTATCATGACCAGCTGAATGAAAATATGGGTCAGTCCAACGCTTATCAAAGGTCAAGACCGTATCATGCAACAGTGCTGGCGGTGAACAGCACAGGCTTGAAAAACTTATTTAAGCTCGTTTCACTTTCCCATATTCATTATTTTTACAGAGTGCCGCGTATTCCAAGATCTCAGCTTGAGAAATACAGGGAAGGCCTTCTGATCGGTTCAGCCTGCGACAGAGGAGAGGTTTTTGAAGGCATGATGCAAAAGTCGCCGGAAGAGGTGGAGGATGTTGCGTCATTCTACGATTATCTCGAGGTTCAACCGCCTGAGGTGTACCGCCACTTGCTTGAGCTAGAACTGGTTCGCGATGAAAAATCGCTGAAAGAAATCATTACGAATATCACCAAACTCGGTGAAAAGCTTAATAAACCTGTTGTCGCAACAGGAAATGTTCATTATTTGAATGATGAGGACAAAATTTACAGAAAGATTTTAGTATCCTCTCAGGGCGGCGCGAATCCGCTGAACAGACACGAACTCCCGAAAGTGCATTTCAGAACGACAGATGAAATGCTTGAAGCCTTTTCCTTCTTAGGGGAAGAAAAAGCGAAGGAAATCGTTGTTACCAACACACAAAAGGTTGCATCTTTAATTGAAGACATCAAGCCGATTAAAGATGATTTATATACGCCGAAAATCGAAGGCGCTGATGAAGAGATCAGGGAAATGAGCTATCAGCGTGCACGTAGCATTTACGGAGAGCAGCTCCCTGAAATCGTTGAAGCGCGTATTGAAAAAGAACTGAAAAGTATCATCGGCCACGGCTTTGCTGTTATTTATTTGATCTCTCATAAACTCGTAAAGAGATCTCTCGATGACGGGTATCTGGTAGGGTCACGGGGATCGGTAGGTTCTTCATTAGTTGCGACACTTACTGAGATCACAGAGGTGAACCCGCTGCCGCCGCACTATATATGTGCTGAATGCCAGCATTCTGAGTTCTTTAATGACGGATCTGTCGGTTCAGGTTTTGACCTGCCTGACAAAATGTGTCCTCATTGCGGAACGCCTTTGAAAAAAGACGGGCACGATATTCCGTTTGAAACGTTCCTGGGATTTAAAGGGGATAAAGTACCTGATATCGATTTGAACTTCTCAGGGGAATATCAGCCGCAGGCCCACAATTATACAAAAGTATTGTTCGGAGAAGACAACGTATACCGTGCGGGAACGATCGGCACGGTTGCAGAAAAAACAGCCTACGGTTACGTAAAAGGCTATGCCGGCGACAATAATCTCCATATGCGCGGCGCCGAAATCGACCGGCTTGTGCAGGGCTGTACAGGTGTAAAACGGACGACCGGACAGCACCCTGGCGGTATTATTGTAGTTCCGGATTATATGGATATTTATGATTTCTCTCCGATTCAGTTTCCGGCAGATGCGACAGGTTCTGAATGGAAAACGACTCATTTTGACTTCCATTCCATTCATGACAACCTGCTGAAGCTTGATATTCTGGGGCACGATGACCCGACGGTAATCCGTATGCTTCAAGATTTAAGCGGAATTGATCCGAAAACGATTCCGACGGATGACCCTGAAGTAATGAAAATCTTCCAAGGAACCGAATCACTCGGTGTCACACAGGAACAGATTGGATGTAAAACGGGCACTCTGGGAATTCCTGAATTCGGAACCCGCTTTGTCCGGCAAATGCTTGAAGACACAAAGCCAACAACGTTTTCTGAGCTCGTTCAGATTTCAGGGCTGTCTCACGGAACAGATGTATGGCTCGGCAATGCGCAAGAGCTCATTCACAATAATATTTGTGAGCTGAGTGAGGTGATCGGCTGCCGTGATGACATTATGGTTTATTTAATCTATCAAGGGCTCGAGCCGTCACTGGCGTTTAAAATTATGGAATTTGTCCGTAAAGGAAAAGGTTTAACGCCTGAATGGGAAGAAGAAATGAAAAATAACAATGTCCCAGACTGGTATATCGATTCCTGCAAAAAGATTAAATACATGTTCCCGAAAGCCCACGCCGCGGCTTATGTATTAATGGCGGTCCGTATTGCTTACTTTAAAGTGCATCACGCGCTTCTGTATTATGCGGCTTATTTTACGGTTCGTGCAGACGACTTTGATATTGATACAATGATCAAAGGCTCCACAGCAATCAAAGCCGTCATGGAGGATATAAACTCCAAAGGGCTTGATGCGTCGCCGAAGGAAAAAAACCTTCTCACAGTATTAGAATTAGCGCTGGAAATGTGTGAAAGAGGCTATTCATTCCAAAAAGTCGATTTATACCGCTCCAGCGCAACGGAATTTATTATTGACGGCAACAGCCTGATCCCGCCGTTTAATTCTATTCCTGGATTAGGTACGAACGCCGCTCTAAATATTGTAAAGGCCCGTGAAGAAGGAGAATTTCTCTCAAAAGAAGATTTGCAAAAGAGAGGGAAAGTATCAAAAACGATTTTAGAGTATTTAGATCGTCACGGCTGTTTGGAGTCATTGCCGGATCAAAACCAATTATCGCTGTTTTAGCATATAAAAGCCGAATTTCTTAAGAAATTCGGCTTTTATGCATACATGAGCGGCAAAAGTGCAATCGTATGAGTAAGAGTCCCTGTGATCAGCTTAACAGCGTAAAGGTAAACGTATATCCATTTGCAATAAAAATATGGTTATGGTATAGTTTTATTGGAAATGCTAACGATTACCGAGGCAAAGAGTGGGGAAACCCGCTCTTTTGTATTGAACAAGACAATTTTGTCTCGACATGTTCATCGTTTACTTTAAAGCCCCTGCTCTTTTGAAGCAGGGTTTTTATGCAGAGTGACGAGACGAATATGATATCGACAGCACAAGGAGGAAGAACATGAGCAAAAAAGTGACTGACACCGTTCAAGAAATGGCTCAGCCAATCGTAGACAGCCTTCAGCTCGAACTCGTTGACATTGAATTTGTCAAAGAGGGTCAAAGCTGGTTCCTTCGCGTGTTTATTGATTCCGATGACGGTGTGGATATTGAGGAATGTGCCAAAGTAAGCGAAGCTCTAAGCGAGAAGCTTGATGAGGCAGACCCAATCAGCCAAAATTACTTTCTTGAGGTTTCATCCCCGGGAGCTGAGCGTCCATTAAAGAAAAAAGCCGATTTCGAAAAATCACTTGGGAAAAATGTATACATTAAGACCTATGAGCCGATTGACGGCGTAAAAGTGTTTGAAGGACAGCTGGCTGAATTCGATGGACAAACAGTGACAGTTGAGATGACAATCAAAACAAGAAAGAAACGGATCGATATTCCGTATGAAAAAATAGCTAACGCAAGATTAGCTGTCACATTCTAATGAATACAAGTTTTAAGGGGGGAGACCGTTAACATGAGCAGTGAATTATTAGATGCTCTCACCATTCTTGAAAAAGAAAAAGGCATCAGCAAAGAAATTATCATTGAAGCAATCGAAGCTGCTTTAATTTCTGCTTATAAGCGAAATTTTAATCAGGCGCAGAATGTACGGGTGGATTTGAACCGTGAAACAGGTACAATCCGTGTATTCGCAAGAAAAGATGTCGTTGATGAGGTATACGATCAAAGACTGGAGATCTCAATCGAAGAGGCGCAAAGCATCCACCCGGAATATATGGTAGGCGATGTTGTAGAGATTGAAGTAACGCCTAAGGATTTCGGACGCATTGCGGCCCAAACAGCGAAGCAGGTCGTGACACAGCGTGTGCGCGAAGCTGAACGCGGTGTGATCTATTCTGAGTTTATTGACCGTGAAGAAGACATCATGACTGGTATCGTCCAGCGCCTGGACAATAAATTTATCTATGTGTCTCTAGGCAAAATTGAAGCTTTGCTGCCGGTTAATGAACAAATGCCGAATGAAAGCTATAAGCCTCATGACCGCATTAAGGTTTATATCACAAAAGTAGAAAAAACGACGAAAGGCCCGCAGATTTATGTGTCAAGAACACACCCAGGCCTCTTGAAGCGTTTATTTGAAATCGAAGTGCCGGAAATTTATGATGGAACTGTAGAGCTGAAATCTGTTGCCAGAGAAGCAGGCGACCGTTCGAAAATTTCTGTTCGCACTGATGATCCTGATGTGGATCCGGTGGGCTCTTGCGTCGGTCCTAAAGGCCAGCGTGTTCAGGCGATTGTCAATGAATTAAAAGGTGAAAAAATTGACATTGTCAACTGGTCGAATGATCCTGTAGAATTTGTCGCGAATGCGCTCAGCCCTTCGAAAGTGCTGGATGTCATCGTGAATGAAGAAGAAAAAGCGACAACTGTTATTGTTCCTGATTACCAGCTGTCTCTGGCGATTGGCAAAAGAGGACAAAACGCACGCTTAGCTGCTAAATTGACAGGCTGGAAGATTGATATTAAGAGCGAAACAGACGCAAGAGAGCTTGGAATCTATCCGAGAGAACTTGAAGAAGAAGACGAAGAGCCGCTCTTTACGGAGCCTGAAACTGCTGAATCGGATGAATAAGAGGTGACCTTAGGTGAATAAACACAAAAAGATCCCGTTACGCAAGTGTGTAGTGACTGGAGAAATGAAGCCTAAAAAGGAACTAATCCGAGTTGTACGTTCAAAAGAAGGCGAAATCTCAGTAGATCCGACCGGGAAAAAGAACGGGCGGGGTGCTTATTTAACGCTGGATAAAGAGTGCATCTTAGCGGCAAAAAAGAAAAACACTTTGCAAAATCAATTTCAATCACAAATCGATGACCAGATTTTCGAAGAATTGCTGGAACTGGCGGAAAAGGTGAAAAAATAAAATGTCTGGAATGGAATGGTTTCCCTTGCTGGGTCTGGCCAATCGAGCTCGTAAGGTCGTGTCAGGCGAGGACTTGGTTATTAAAGAAATCAGGAATGCGCGTGCGAAGCTTGTCCTGCTTACAGAGGATGCATCATCTAACACAGCAAAGAAAGTAACCGACAAGTGCAATTATTATAAAGTTCCTTATAAAAAAGTCGCGGATCGCGCGATTCTTGGACGCTCTATCGGTAAAGAATCCCGTGTCGTTGTCGCCGTCACTGACCAAGGTTTTGCGAATAAGCTGATCAGCTTGCTCGATTAATATTTTTGGGGGTGAACGAATGGCTAAAATGAGAGTATACGAATATGCAAAAGCGTTAAATGTTTCAAGTAAGGAAATTTTGACCGCACTGAAGAACATGGATTTAGAAGTGAATAATCATATGGCCATGCTTGAAGAAAAGGCCATTAAACAGCTTGATGCCAAATTTAAAAAAGGCGGCGCAGCCGTTAAATCTCAAAAGCCTGCGGAAACGAACAAAAACAAACAGCCGCAAGGGGTAAATCAGCAGTCTGCTGGAAATCAACCAAATAAAATTCGAGACGGAAAGAAGAATGACGTGCAGAATAATCAATTTAACAAAAACAAGAAGAATAACAACAACAAAAAAAATAAACGCAACAATAACAACAACAGAAACCAACATCAGCAAAAGCCTGTGAAGCCGAAAAAAGAGCTTCCTGAAAAAATTACGTTCTCAGGCACTTTAACAGTCGGCGCGCTGGCTGAAGAGCTTGGCAAAGAGCCTTCTGAACTCATCAAAAAACTGATGCTTCTTGGAGTTATGGCGACCATTAACCAAGAGCTCGATAAAGACACAATCGAACTGATTGCATCAGAATACGGTGTTGAAACTGAAGAAGTTATTGTCCTTGAAGAAACTGAATTAGAGAAATACGAAGAGCCTGACAAAGAAGAGGATCTTGAAATTCGTCCTCCTGTCGTTACAATCATGGGTCACGTTGACCATGGGAAAACAACGCTTCTTGACAGCATCCGTAAAACAAAGGTTGTTGAAGGAGAAGCTGGCGGAATCACTCAGCATATCGGAGCCTACCAAATCGAAGAAAACGGCAAGAAAATCACTTTCTTGGATACCCCGGGTCACGCCGCATTTACAACAATGCGTGCACGCGGTGCGGAAGTAACTGATATTACGATCCTGGTTGTAGCTGCGGATGACGGTGTAATGCCGCAAACAGTAGAGGCGATCAACCACGCCAAAGCGGCAGAAGTACCGATCATCGTTGCTGTGAATAAAGTTGATAAAGAAGCTGCAAACCCTGACCGTGTGATGCAAGAACTGACAGAATACGGACTTGTGCCTGAAGCTTGGGGCGGAGAAACGATTTTTGTTCCGCTTTCCGCTTTAACTGGAAAAGGCATTGATGAACTCGTTGAAATGATTTTGCTTGTCAGTGAGGTAGAGGAACTGAAAGCGAACCCGAACCGCCAGGCAAAAGGAACTGTTATTGAAGCGGAACTTGATAAAGGCAGAGGGTCAGTTGCGACATTGCTCGTACAGACTGGAACACTGCATGTCGGTGATCCGATTGTAGTCGGCAATACATTTGGCCGTGTCCGTGCAATGGTCAATGATATTGGTCGCCGTGTGAAAACAGCGGGACCGTCTACTCCGGTTGAAATTACCGGTCTAAATGACGTGCCTCAAGCGGGAGATCAATTCCTTGTCTTTAAAGATGAAAAAACAGCTCGTTCTGTTGGAGAAGCCCGTGCTTCCAAACAGCTTGAAGAGCAGCGCAGCGATAAAGCGAAGCTGAGTCTTGACGACTTATTCGAGCAAATTAAACAAGGTGATGTAAAAGACATCAACCTCATCGTAAAAGCTGACGTTCAAGGATCTGCCGAAGCTTTAACAGCCGCACTTCAAAAAATTGAAGTTGAAGGCGTTAAAGTGAAAATCATCCACACAGGCGTTGGTGCAATCACAGAATCTGACATTATTTTAGCATCTGCTTCCAATGCAATTGTTATCGGGTTTAATGTGAGACCGGACGGTAATGCTAAGAGTACGGCTGAAGCTGAAAACGTAGATATTCGTCTTCACCGTATTATTTACAAAGTAATCGACGAGATTGAAGCAGCTATGAAAGGTATGCTTGATCCTGAATATGAAGAAAAAGTAATTGGTCAAGTAGAAGTGCGCCAAACATTTAAAGTATCTAAAATCGGTACGATTGCCGGCGGATATGTTACTGAAGGAACGATTACGCGCGACAGCGGCCTCCGTTTAATTCGTGACGGCGTCGTGATCTTCGAAGGCGAAGTGGACGTTCTGAAACGCTTTAAAGACGATGTGAAAGAAGTTTCACAAGGCTACGAATGTGGTATAACGATTAAGAAATACAATGACATTCGTGAAGGTGACATCCTTGAAGCGTTTGTCATGCAAGAAATTGAAAGAACGTGATCGGATTTGCGGAATGTGAATGCATCATTTATGATGCAGGATCGTTAAAAGAAAAGCGCGCCGTTCTGAAGCGGATCTTAACCAGGGTTCAAAATAAGTTCAATGTTTCGATTTCGGAGATTGGCTATCAGGACACATGGCAAAGAACCAGCTTTGGAATTGCCGCTGTTTCTTCCTCTCGCGTTCAGACAGAAAAAGAGTTGCAGCGTGTTCTTGCGTTTATCGACTCTTTTCCTGAAATTGAACGGACGATCACTAGAACAGAGTGGTTTTAACTTAGAGGTGATTGAATTGAGTATGAGAGCAAACCGTGTCGGCGAGCAAATGAAAAAAGAACTCGGTGATATTATCAGCCGAAAGCTGAAGGATCCGAGAATTGGTTTTCTGACAGTAACGGATGTACGTGTATCAGGTGATTTACAAATTGCAAAGGTGTATATTTCCGTTCTCGGAGACGAGAAAAAACGGGAGGAAGCACTGAAAGGGCTTGCTAAGGCGAAAGGGTTTATTCGCTCTGAAATCGGCAGCCGCATCAGACTTCGTAAAACGCCTGAAATTGAATTTGAGTTCGATGAATCAATTGATTACGGAAATCGAATCGAAACATTGATTCACCAATTGAATTCAGAGAACCCGTCTGAATAACAAATGAAGAGGATAGGCGTTCGTCGTCTGTCCTCTTTTCTGCGTTTTGAAGAAAATCCTCACAACAGAAGGAGTGAAAGGCATATGGTTAACGGAGTTCTCCTTTTACATAAACCGGTCGGCATGACATCACATGATTGTGTCATGAAGATCCGGAAGCTGCTAAAAACAAAAAAAGTCGGACATACGGGAACGCTTGATCCTGAGGTATCAGGTGTGCTTCCGATTTGTGTGGGCCGGGCTACAAAAATTGTCGAATATTTAACTGAGAAGTCTAAAACATATGATGCTGAAATTACGCTTGGTGTTTCAACGACGACAGAGGATCAAACCGGAGAAACCGTTGAAACAAAGCCAGTAGATCAAGCTGTTGATGAAGCAGAAGTAGAAAAGGTTTTAAACAGTTTAAAGGGACAACAAGAACAGATTCCCCCGATGTATTCCGCAGTAAAGGTAAACGGCAAAAAATTATATGAATATGCAAGAGCGGGACTTGAAGTAGAACGGCCAAAACGTCTTATTACCATTGAAGATATTGTGCTCACTACAGGGGTTAAACATAATGGAGAGACAGCGAGTTTCCGGTTTACAGTAACATGTTCAAAAGGAACCTATGTGCGGACATTGGCGGTTATGATTGGCGAAAAGCTCGGATATCCGGCTCATATGTCTCATTTGATCCGTACGGCATCCGGTGACTTTTCTCTTGATGAATGCTTTACGTTTGAAGAGCTGGAAGCTCAAGCCGAGTCCGGAACTGTAGCAGAGCATACAGTCTCTATTGAACGTGCGCTCAATCATTTGCCGAAATGGATCATAAGTGATACATTAGCTAAGAAAGTAGAAAATGGGGCTTTGCTTGAAACACCAGAACAATTCTCGGATCTGACAAGTAACGACCGTCTCGCAGTCTATACGGAATCCGGAAGCTGTCTGGCGATTTATTTCCCTCATCCTACAAAACACGGGCTGTTAAAGCCGGCAAAAGTATTGATGCAAAAAAGCGAACAATAGAAAAAAGGTGACCGTTCTGTGAAGACGATACATATTACACATCCGCATCATTTAATCAAAGAGGAGCAGCCAAAGTCTGTGATGGCGTTAGGTTATTTTGACGGCGTTCATTTAGGGCATCAAAAGGTAATCGGCACAGCTAAACAGATAGCTGAAGAAAAGAATCTGACATTAGCTGTGATGACCTTTCACCCCCATCCTTCCCATGTGCTGGGCAGGGATCAGGAACCAAAGGATCTGATTACCCCTCTTGAAGATAAAATCAGCCAAATTGAACAATTAGGCACGGAGATTCTGTATGTCGTTAAATTCAATGAAGTGTTTGCTTCTCTGACTCCTAAGCAGTTTGTCGATCAGTACATTTTAGGCCTGAATGTACAGCATGCAGTGGCAGGCTTTGATTTTACGTACGGAAAATACGGCAAAGGAACAATGGAAACGATGCCGATTGATTTAGATGGAAAAGCTGATTGCACAATGGTGGAAAAATTGACGGAGCAGGATAAAAAAATCAGCTCCAGCTATATTCGGACTGCACTTCAAAACGGAGACGTTGAACTGGCCAATGTCTTGCTTGGACAGCCCTACTTTATTAAAGGAATTGTCATTCACGGAGATAAAAGAGGGCGGACAATCGGGTTTCCGACGGCCAATATCGGCTTAAATAACAGCTATATTGTCCCGCCGACCGGTGTATATGCCGTCAAGGCGGAAATAAACGGCGAAATTTACAACGGCGTTTGCAATATCGGCTATAAGCCGACGTTTTATGAAAAACGTCCGGAACAGCCTTCAATTGAGGTCAATTTATTTGATTTTGATCAAGAAGTATACGGAGCCGCTATAAAAATTGAATGGTATAAACGTATTCGGAGCGAGCGCAAGTTCAACGGCATTCAAGAATTAACAGAGCAAATTGAGAAAGATAAGCAGGAAGCGATCCGTTATTTCAGCAATTTGCGGAAATAACATGCAGCGCACACAAATTTTATTCTAAAATATTTGCATATAGGCTCGATTTTTAGTATGATAGTTTTCGTAGTCTTAAAACCTTTGCTTGGCAATCCGAAGTCACCGACGGTTGCTAGGTAACTGGGGCTAAATATTATTTGGAGGTGAAACAGGATGGCAATTACTCAAGAGCGTAAAAACCAACTCATCAGCGAGTTTAAAACACACGAATCTGATACTGGATCTCCAGAAGTTCAGATCGCTATCCTAACTGATTCAATTAACAACTTGAACGAGCATTTACGTACTCACAAGAAAGACCACCATTCACGTCGCGGTCTTCTTAAAATGGTAGGTAAGCGTCGTAATCTTCTTACGTATCTGCGTAATAAAGACGTAACTCGTTACCGTGAGTTAATTAACAAACTAGGCTTACGTCGATAATCGTAAAAAGCGGGAGGATTCCCGCTTTTTTATCGTATAAAAGCGAAAAAATTTTCATAACCAATCATTGAAATCCTTTTACATACTACTTTGACATTGATATGTTCAATCCATTTCGTTCATAATAGGAGTAATTGATTATTTCACACAACGAAGAGAGGAGTTCGTAATCGTATGGGACAAGAAAAACATGTCTTTACCATAGATTGGGCCGGCAGAACGCTTACTGTTGAAACCGGCCAGCTTGCCAAACAGGCAAATGGTGCTGTTATGGTTCGCTATGGCGATACAGCAGTACTCAGTACAGCAACCGCTTCAAAAGAACCGAAACCGCTTGATTTCTTCCCGCTTACTGTAAACTATGAGGAAAGATTGTATGCGGTAGGTAAAATACCTGGCGGGTTTATTAAAAGAGAAGGACGTCCAAGTGAAAAAGCCGTTTTGGCGAGCCGTTTAATCGACCGTCCGATCCGGCCATTGTTCGCCGATGGATTCCGTAATGAAGTTCAAGTTATCAGCATCGTCATGAGTGTTGATCAAGACTGCTCTTCAGAAATGGCTGCTATGTTCGGTTCATCGCTTGCACTTTCTGTATCAGACATCCCGTTTGAAGGACCGATTGCAGGGGTAACTGTCGGACGCATTGACAATCAATTTGTGATTAACCCGACGGTTGATCAGCTTGAGAAAAGTGATATCAATCTTGTCGTTGCCGGAACTAAAGATGCAATTAACATGGTGGAAGCAGGAGCAGACGAAGTTCCTGAGGAAACGATGCTAGAAGCGATTATGTTCGGCCATGATGAGATTAAACGCCTGATTGCATTCCAAGAAGAAATTGTTGCAGCTGTCGGCAAAGAAAAATCAGAAATTAAGCTTTATGAAATTGATGAAGAGCTGAGTGAAAAAGTTAAGGCTTTAGCAGAGCAAGATTTGCTGAAAGCAATCCAGGTTCATGAAAAGCATGCTCGCGAAGATGCCATTAATGAAGTGAAAAACACAGTTGTGGCAAAATTCGAGGATGATGAGCATGACGAGGAAACAATCAAACAAGTCAAACAGATTTTGTCCAAGCTTGTCAAAAATGAAGTGCGCCGCCTGATTACTGAAGAGAAAGTAAGACCTGACGGCCGCGGGGTCGATCAAATCCGCCCGCTTTCTTCAGAGGTTGGCCTCTTGCCGAGAACACACGGTTCCGGATTGTTTACAAGAGGACAGACTCAGGCTCTCAGCGTTTGTACGTTAGGTGCTCTCGGAGATGTGCAAATCCTTGATGGTTTAGGTGTCGAAGAATCGAAACGGTTTATGCATCATTACAACTTCCCGCAATTCAGCGTCGGGGAAACTGGACCGATGCGCGGACCGGGACGCCGTGAAATCGGACATGGAGCTCTTGGTGAACGTGCGCTCGAGCCTGTTATTCCGTCTGAAAAAGACTTCCCTTATACTGTCCGTCTTGTATCCGAAGTGCTTGAATCAAACGGTTCCACTTCTCAGGCAAGTATTTGTGCAAGCACACTTGCGATGATGGATGCCGGTGTACCGATTAAAGCACCAGTCGCAGGTATTGCAATGGGACTTGTCAAATCAGGCGAACATTATACTGTTCTGACTGATATTCAAGGTATGGAAGATGCGCTTGGAGACATGGACTTTAAAGTTGCCGGAACTGCAAAGGGCGTAACGGCGCTGCAAATGGACATTAAAATTGAAGGCCTCTCCAGAGAGATTCTTGAAGAAGCGCTTCAGCAGGCGAAAAAAGGAAGAATGGAAATCCTCAACAGTATGCTTGCTACATTAAGCGAATCAAGAAAAGAGCTTTCTCAATATGCGCCTAAGATTTTAACAATGGCTATTAATCCTGATAAAATCCGCGATGTCATCGGACCTAGCGGAAAACAAATCAATAAAATCATCGAAGAGACCGGTGTTAAAATTGATATCGAGCAGGATGGCACAATCTTTATTTCATCGACAGTTGAAAGCAGCAACCAAAAAGCGAAGAAAATCATCGAAGACCTCGTCAGAGAGGTTGAAGTCGGCCAGCTTTACTTAGGTAAAGTGAAACGAATTGAAAAGTTCGGCGCTTTCGTTGAAATTTTCAGCGGAAAAGACGGTTTGGTGCACATTTCAGAGCTTGCGCTTGAGCGCGTAGGAAAAGTTGAAGATGTTGTCAAAATCGGAGACGAGATTCTTGTGAAGGTTACTGAAATCGATAAGCAAGGACGGGTCAACTTGTCTCGTAAAGCTGTGCTCCGTGAAGAGAAAGAAAAAGAAGAACAAAAATCTTAAATGAAAACATAAAAGGAGCCTGGGAGACCCGGCTTCTTTATTTTGACGCTTTAAAAAGCAAGCGGGTTCTACCTTGTCCTTCTCCTTCATAATGTGAGGTGAGGGGGGGACAGAACATGTACAAAAAATTTGTACCGTTTGCCGTTTTTCTATTTCTTTTTTTTGTTTCATTCGAGATGATGAAAAATCCGCACACACTTGATTATATAGGGGCAATGAAACAAGATACGGTGACCGTCTCGGCGTCCAAAGACCCGTTATATGAAGAATTGCTTCAAAAGGCGCCAGATTATGAAGTAAAGCCTCAGAATGCAAGAATAGACAAGGTGTGGAAAAGCATTCCCGGTTACAATGGTTTAAAGGTCAATATTGAAAAATCATATAAAAAAATGAAAAAGCACGGTGAATTTCGGGAAAACGATTTAGTGTACAGTCAAGTAAAACCAAGCGTTCATCTTGAGTCTCTTCAGCCAGAGCCTATTTACAAAGGGAATCCGGAAAAACCGATGGTGGCTTTTTTAATTAATGTGGCATGGGGAAACGAATATTTGGAAAGAATGCTCCCTGTCCTTCAAAAGCATAACGTGAAGGCTACGTTTTTTCTGGAAGGCAATTGGGTGAAAAACAATGAACAGCTGGCTAAAAAGATTGCGGAAAAAGGACATGAAATCGGAAATCATTCATACAATCATCCGGATATGAGCAAACTGACTACAGGAAGAATTTCCGAACAGCTCGACAAGACGAATGAGCAAATAGAAAAAACGCTCGGCGTCAAGCCGAAATGGTTCGCTCCGCCAAGCGGGAGTTTCAGGAAAGCGGTTGTTGACATTGCAGCTGAGAAACATATGGGAACGGTGATGTGGACAGTTGATACAATCGACTGGCAAAAACCGGCTCCGTCTGCACTTCAAACCCGGGTGTTAAGCAAGATACATAATGGTGCCATGATTTTAATGCATCCGACTGATCCCACGGCGGAAAGTCTTGAAGCGCTGATTACAAAGATAAAAGATAAAGGATATGCGCTTGGAACAGTCACTGAACTAATGGATGAAACAAGACTGTTGAAGTAACAGGGCAGGCAGCTAGTCTTTGAATAGGAGGAACAAATTTGATTAAACGATATACGTGTCAAAATGGTGTAAGAGTTGTGCTTGAAAATAACCCGACAGTCCGTTCTGTCGCGATCGGCGTTTGGATTGGCACAGGCTCGCGGCACGAAACGCCGGAGATAAATGGGATTTCCCACTTTTTGGAGCATATGTTCTTCAAAGGGACGAGCACAAGATCTGCACGTGAGATAGCAGAATCTTTTGATCGTATTGGCGGTCAGGTCAATGCGTTTACCTCAAAGGAATATACCTGCTATTATGCAAAGGTGCTTGATGAGCATGCGAATTACGCACTTGACGTATTAGCAGATATGTTCTTTCATTCAACTTTTGATGAAAACGAGCTGAAAAAAGAAAAAAATGTAGTTTACGAAGAAATAAAAATGTATGAAGACGCGCCCGATGATATTGTTCATGATTTACTGAGCAAAGCCACGTACGGGAATCATTCTCTAGGCTATCCGATTCTAGGCACAGAAGAAACGCTTGATTCCTTTAACGGCGACTCTCTCAGACAATACATGCATGATTATTATACGCCGGACCGTGTCGTTATTTCTGTAGCGGGTAATATATCAGAAAGCTTTATAAAAGATGTAGAAAAATGGTTCGGATCATACGAGGCAAAAGGCAAAGCGACAGGTCTACAGAAGCCCGGATTCCATACAGAAAAACTCACAAGAAAAAAAGAAACAGAACAAGCCCATTTATGTCTGGGATTTAAAGGGCTGGAAGTCGGTCATGAAAAAATTTATGATTTGATCGTCCTTAATAATGTGCTCGGAGGCAGCATGAGCAGCCGCCTGTTCCAAGATGTTCGTGAAGATAAAGGGCTCGCTTATTCTGTTTACAGCTATCACAGCTCATATGAGGACAGCGGCATGCTCACCATTTATGGCGGAACAGGTGCAAATCAGCTTCAGCAGCTGTCAGAAACCATTCAAGAAACCCTTGCAACATTAAAGCGCGACGGCATAACGCCAAAAGAGCTGGAAAACAGCAAGGAGCAAATGAAGGGAAGCTTGATGCTGAGCTTAGAAAGCACGAACAGCAAAATGAGCCGAAATGGTAAAAATGAACTGCTGCTCGGAAAACACAAAACATTAGACGAAATTATTAATGAATTAAACGCTGTAAACTTAGAACGTGTCAACGGTCTTGCCAGACAAATGTTTACGAATGACTATTCTCTGGCTCTTATCAGCCCTTCCGGCAATATGCCGTCATAAATCTGAAATGCCTGCCCTGAAACGGAGCAGGCATTTTTTTATCATTTTGATCATACATAGTACAAGGGGGTGACAGAGATGCGGCTCAGTGAATTATCCGGGAAGGAAATTGTCGACATCAAAAGAGCTGAACGGCTGGGAGTACTGGGGCAGACCGATTTAGAAATCAATGAACAGGATGGTCAGATCACAGCGCTCCTCATTCCGACAGTCAAATGGTTTGGTTTGAGAAAACACGGTCAAGACATTCGTGTCCCCTGGAATCATATTCAAAAGATCGGATCAGATATGATCATTTTAGATGTCCCTGAGGAAATTTCTCCTCACCAAGAGTAACTATAGAAAAGGCCCAACTCTGCAGGTTATGGGCTTTCATGAAAACATCCAAACATCGGCTGAGTCAGCCGATGTTTTTTTGTGTGAAAAAAGCGTATGTTTTAATTCACCGCTATTTCCTTTTGATCATAAGATGAAGGGGAGCTTAACAGCTAGGGATCCAGTATATACAAAGAAGGTGAACGTTTAACATGTTAACCGGATTGAAAATTGCAGTTATCGGCGGTGACGCAAGACAGCTCGAAATTATTAGAAAGCTCACTGAACAGCAGACTGACATCTATCTCGTCGGTTTTGACCAATTGGATCACGGTTTTACCGGAGCTGTAAAATGCAATATTGATGAAATTCCTTATCAGCAAATAGACAGTATCATTCTTCCTGTGTCTGCGACAACAGGAGAAGGTGTCGTATCAACCGTATTTTCAAATGAAGAAGTTGTTTTAAAACAGGAGCACCTCGACCAAACGCCTGCACACTGTGTCATTTTCTCAGGGATTTCTAACGCCTATTTAGAAAACATTGCAGCTCAAGCAAACAGAAAACTTGTTAAGCTGTTTGAGCGGGATGACATTGCGATATACAATTCTATTCCGACAGTAGAGGGAACCATCATGCTGGCCATTCAGCACACAGATTATACGATACACGGATCTCAGGTGGCGGTTCTCGGGCTGGGACGCACCGGAATGACGATCGCCCGTACATTTGCCGCGCTTGGGGCGAATGTAAAGGTCGGGGCAAGAAGTTCAGCGCATCTGGCGCGCATCACCGAAATGGGGCTCGTTCCGTTTCACACTGATGAACTCAAAGAGCATGTCAAAGATATAGATATTTGTATTAATACCATACCGAGCATGATTTTGAATCAAACTGTGCTCTCTCGCATGACACCGAAAACCTTAATATTGGATCTGGCTTCACGTCCCGGCGGAACCGATTTTAAATATGCTGAAAAACAAGGGATTAAGGCACTCCTTGCCCCTGGTTTGCCGGGGATTGTCGCTCCTAAAACAGCAGGACAGATCCTCGCCAATGTCTTGAGCAAGCTTTTGGCTGAACTACATGCTGAGGAGGGGAAATAAGAATGTCGTCACTAAAAGGGAAAAGAATCGGATTTGGACTGACCGGCTCGCATTGCACATATGAAGCGGTATTTCCGCAAATTGAGGCGCTAGTCAATGAAGGAGCGGAAGTCCGGCCGGTTGTCACATTTACTGTAAAATCGACTGATACACGCTTTGGAGAAGGAGCGGAATGGGTTAAAAAGATTGAAGACCTTACCGGATATGAGGCAATTGATTCAATTGTAAAGGCTGAACCCCTCGGGCCAAAGCTTCCGCTGGACTGCATGGTAATTGCGCCTTTAACCGGAAACTCGATGAGCAAGCTCGCCAACGCCATGACAGACAGCCCTGTACTAATGGCTGCAAAAGCAACAATAAGAAACAATCGGCCGGTCGTTCTCGGTATATCAACAAATGACGCTCTCGGTTTAAACGGCACTAACCTAATGAGGCTCATGTCTACCAAAAATATCTTTTTTATTCCATTTGGGCAAGACGATCCCTTCAAAAAACCGAATTCAATGGTTGCCAAAATGGATCTGCTTCCTCAAACCGTTGAAAAGGCGCTGATGCATCAGCAGCTTCAGCCGATTCTCGTTGATAATTATCAGGGAAATGACTAAATATACAGAAAATCTTTCCCAAACAAAAAAATTCGGTCATCACCCGCATATTCTATGGTAAAATAAAACGTAAAATTATAGTCAAATCAATTCAATGAAGCTGATTGGCGGAAGGAGTTTTACAGATGGGAAGAGGTTTACACGTAGCTGTTGTCGGAGCGACAGGAGCTGTAGGACAACAAATGCTTAAAACACTTGAAGACAGAAATTTTGAAATGGACACACTTACATTGCTATCTTCAAAACGCTCTGCGGGTACCCAAGTCACATTTAAAGGCCAAGAGCTGACTGTACAGGAAGCTTCTCCTGAAAGCTTTGAAGGAGTAAATATTGCTTTGTTCAGCGCCGGCGGAAGCGTATCACAGGCATTGGCACCCGAAGCTGTAAAACGCGGCGCTATTGTTATAGATAATACAAGTGCGTTCCGTATGGACGAAAATACACCGCTTGTTGTGCCTGAAGTTAACGAGGCAGACTTGCACGAACACAAAGGCATTATTGCCAACCCTAACTGCTCTACAATTCAAATGGTGGCTGCGCTGGAACCGATCCGCAAAGCTTACGGCTTAAACAAAGTTATCGTATCAACTTACCAAGCGGTATCAGGAGCGGGAAATGAAGCAGTAAAAGAGCTGTACAGCCAAACAGGGGCGATTTTGAACAACGAAGAAATCAAACCAGAGATTATGCCTGTAAAAGGGGATAAAAAACACTATCAAATCGCTTTCAATGCGATTCCGCAAATTGATAAATTCCAAGATAACGGCTATACGTTTGAGGAAATGAAAATGATAAATGAAACGAAAAAAATCATGCACATGCCTGAGCTTCAAGTAGCGGCTACATGTGTGAGACTTCCGATTGAAACCGGCCATTCAGAGTCCGTTTACATCGAGGTAGACCGAGATGACGCTACTGCGGAAGATATTAAAAATCTATTAAAAGAAGCTCCTGGCATTACACTTCAGGACGACCCGAGCCAGCAGCTTTATCCGATGCCTGCCGATGCAGTCGGCAAAAACGATGTGTTTGTAGGCCGCATCCGCAAAGACTTGGACAGAGCAAACGGTTTTCATTTATGGGTAGTTTCTGATAACCTATTAAAAGGCGCGGCATGGAACTCTGTTCAAATTGCAGAAAGCCTGAAAAAACTAAACCTCGTATAAAAGAAAGAATTTCCCAAAGACGAATAGAAGAGAGTAAGGCGCAAATAGCCTGCTCTCTTCTGTTACGTCCGAATAATTTGGAGTGAAAACAGTGAAGATAATTGTTCAGAAGTTTGGCGGGACATCTGTAAAAGATGACAAAGGCCGTAAACTGGCTTTAGAGCACATTAAAGAAGCAATCAGTGAAGGATATAAGGTTGTCGTTGTCGTTTCTGCGATGGGCCGGAAGGGTGATCCGTACGCAACAGACTCTCTGTTGGGACTGCTTTACGGCGACCAGTCTGCGATTTCCCCGAGAGAGCAGGATCTGCTTTTATCATGCGGAGAGACGATTTCTTCTGTCGTCTTTACGAGCATGCTGCTGGATAACGGTGTAAAAGCATCTGCACTGACAGGGGCTCAGGCTGGCTTTCTAACGAATGATCAGCATACAAATGCGAAAATCCTTGAAATGAAACCGGAGCGTTTATTCAGTGTGCTTGCGAATCATGACGCAGTAGTCGTCGCAGGATTCCAAGGCGCTACTGAAAAGGGCGATACAACAACGATCGGAAGAGGGGGCAGCGATACGTCTGCAGCTGCACTTGGGGCGGCAATTGACGCTGAATACATCGATATTTTCACAGATGTTGAAGGTGTGATGACTGCTGATCCGAGAGTAGTGGAAAACGCGAAACCGCTTCCTGTGGTAACATATACAGAAATCTGCAACCTGGCGTACCAGGGAGCGAAAGTGATTCATCCGCGAGCTGTGGAGATTGCGATGCAGGCTAAGGTTCCGATTCGCGTCCGCTCAACATATTCCAAAGATAAAGGCACATTGGTGACATCACATCATTCTTCCAATGTCGGCAGTGATGTTTTTGAACGGCTGATTACCGGAATTGCCCATGTCAAAGATGTCACACAATTCAAAGTGCCTTCAAAAATCGGTCAGTATAACGTTCAAACTGAAGTTTTTAAAGCGATGGCGAGTGCAGGAATCAGCGTGGATTTCTTTAACATTACACCTAGTGAAATCGTTTATACGGTGGCTGGGAACAAGACGGAAACAGCTCAGCGCATCTTAATGGATATGGGTTATGACCCGATGGTGACGAAAAACTGTGCAAAAGTTTCGGCGGTCGGTGCCGGTATCATGGGCGTCCCGGGTGTAACGTCTAAAATTGTGACAGCTTTATCAGAGAAAGAGATTCCTATTCTGCAGTCGGCGGACAGCCACACGACCATCTGGGTGCTTGTCCATGAAGAGGACATGGTTCCTGCTGTAAACGCTTTGCATGAAGTGTTTGAACTTTCTAAGTAAATGTGATTGAATCATGATGAGGTGAAAAAAATGAATTTCGGAAATGTGTCTACAGCTATGATTACACCTTTTGACAATAAAGGGAATGTAGACTTTCAAAAATTGTCTACACTGATTGATTACTTGTTGAAAAACGGAACAGATTCTTTAGTAGTAGCGGGAACAACAGGAGAATCTCCAACCCTTTCCACAGAAGAAAAAATAGCGCTATTTGAATATACGGTCAAAGAAGTGAACGGCCGGGTGCCTGTCATTGCGGGTACTGGCAGCAACAATACGAAAGATTCCATTAAGCTGACCAAAAAAGCTGAGGAAGCAGGCGTGGATGCAGTGATGCTTGTTACGCCGTATTATAATAAACCTTCACAAGAAGGAATGTATCAGCATTTTAAAGCTGTTGCTTCTGAAACATCTCTTCCGGTTATGCTGTATAATGTGCCGGGCCGCACCGTTGCTTCTCTTGCTCCTGAGACGACAATCCGTTTGGCGGCGGATATTCCGAATGTTGTTGCGATTAAAGAAGCGAGCGGAGATCTCGAAGCGATTACAAAAATTGTTGCGGAAACGCCTGAAGATTTCTCCGTTTATTCTGGGGATGACGCCTTGACGCTTCCTGTTCTGTCAGTAGGAGGAAGAGGTGTCGTTTCAGTCGCAAGCCATATAGTAGGCTCTGATATGCAGCAAATGATCAAAAATTATACAAATGGGCAAACAGCTAACGCGGCACTGATTCACCAGAAACTGCTGCCGATTATGAAGGAACTGTTTAAAGCGCCTAACCCGGCTCCTGTGAAAACAGCTCTTCAGCTGAAAGGCCTTGATGTCGGTTCAGTGCGTCTTCCTCTCATCCCATTAAACGAAGATGAACGTCTGAGCTTAAGCAGCGCGATCAGCGAACTGTAAGAAAAATTTCATACAGTGAAACAAACGCGGTCATTCTCATTCCACCTGAGTTTGACCGTTTCTTATACATATTGGTTTTCCCTAAACCTTCTGCTTTATCTTGTTTTCTAAATTTACTTTCAGTTATAATAGGAACAAGTGATGATGGACGGGTATGAGACTAGGAGGATATAGATTTTGAAAAAGAAAAATACAGAAAACGTTAGAATTATCGCCCTTGGCGGTGTCGGAGAAATTGGGAAGAACCTTTATGTCATCGAAATTGATTCAGACATATTTGTCGTTGATGCCGGCCTTATGCATCCAGAAAACGAAATGCTCGGTATTGATGTGGTGATTCCTGACATTTCATATTTGATTGAACGATCTGACCGCGTTAAGGCTATCTTTTTAACACATGGGCATGATGAGAATATCGGCGGCGTTTTTTACTTATTAAACAAGCTGTCTGTTCCTGTATACGGAACAAAGCTGACGCTTGCACTATTAAGAGAAAAATTAAAACAATACGGACATAACCGAAAAGCTGATTTAAGAGAAATTCACTCAAAATCTGTCATTACATTTGAATCAACAAAGGTATCGTTCTTTAATACGATCCACAGTATCCCTGATTCAGTAGGCGTCAGTTTAAAAACATCACTTGGATCTATTGTATGCACGGGAGACTTCAAATTTGACCAAACACCCGCACTTAATCAATCGTGCGACATTGGCGAGATTGCCAAAATCGGCAACAGCGGCGTACTTGCTCTGCTTTCTGACAGTGCTAATGCAGAACGTCCGGGTTACACCCCTTCGGAGGCTGCTGTCAGCGGAGAGATTTCGGACGCGCTGTACAATTCAGAGAACCGGGTAATCATTGCCGTTTTCGCATCCAATATTAACCGGATTCAGCAAGTCATTCATGCAGCGGCTCAAAATGGCAGAAAGATTGCCATTGCCGGAAAAAACCTTCAATCGATCCTTCAGCTTGCAAGAAAGCTTGGATATATTGAAGCAGATGATGAACTGTTTATTTCGATTCAGGACGTCAAAAAATATCCGAAGCGCGAAGTAGCGATTGTAACTGCCGGCAGCCATGGTGAACCGTTGGCAGCTCTGACAAGAATGGCAAACAAAGCTCACAAGCAGCTGAATATCGAAGAAGGGGATACAGTTGTCATTGCATCCACTCCGATCCCTGGGCAGGAACTCATTTATTCTAAAACAGTTGATTTGCTTGCCAGAGCCGGCGCACAAGTCATTTTTGCCCAAAAGCGTGTGCATGTATCTGGACACGGCTCACAGGAAGAGTTAAAGCTGATGATCAATCTGCTTAAACCAAAATATTTAATTCCTGTAAACGGCGAATACAGAATGCAAAAGGCTCATTCAAAAATCGCTGAAGAAATCGGCATGAAGCGCAGTGATATCTTCTTAATTGAAAAAGGAGACGTTGTCGAGTTCCGCGGCCAAAACGTAAAGATCGGTGATAAAGTGCCATACGGCAATATTTTAATCGACGGTTTAGGTGTAGGCGACATCGGAAATATTGTGCTGAGAGACCGCCGCTTACTTTCACAAGACGGCATACTGATTGTTGTCATTACACTTGATAAACAAAAGAAACATCTTGTATCAGGTCCTGAGATTATCACACGCGGTTTTGTTTATGTAAGAGAGTCTGAAGGCCTTATCGTACAGGCTACTGAGCTTGTACGTTCTATCGTGACAGAAGCAACTGAAACATCAAACGTTGAATGGTCAACACTTAAGCAGGCAATGCGAGATGCTTTGAACCAATTCCTATATGAAAAAACAAAACGTAAACCGATGATCATCCCAATTATTATGGAAGTCTAATGTAAACGTAAGACCGGACCTGTTCCGGTCTTTATTTTTTTGCCTGTTAAGCCGGGATTGAATTGAAGATCTTTGTTCATAATACAAAGAGAAACTCGGAAAGGGTGAAAGCGAAATGGATCATCGTATGGAAAATACAGAAGAAGAACGTCCCGAAAAAAATGATGCGAAAGACAGCATTATGAATAAAATACAGCAGCTAGGGGAAACGACACTTCCGCAGCTGCCGCAAGATACAAATATCCATTGTCTGACCATTATCGGACAAATAGAAGGCCATGTTCAGCTGCCTCCGCAAAACAAAACAACAAAATATGAGCATGTCATCCCGCAAATCGTAGCCATTGAGCAGAATCCAAAAATTGAAGGTTTGCTTATTATATTAAATACAGTCGGCGGAGATGTAGAAGCAGGTCTTGCAATTGCTGAAATGCTCGCATCATTGTCAAAACCGACCGTCTCCATCGTACTTGGCGGAGGACATTCCATCGGTGTACCAATTGCGGTATCTTGTGATTACAGTTATATCGCTGAAACAGCTACCATGACGATTCATCCCGTTCGTCTGACGGGACTGGTAATCGGTGTGCCTCAAACCTTTGAGTACTTGGATAAGATGCAAGAAAGAGTCGTTAACTTTGTAACAAGCCATTCAAATGTAGATGAAGATAAGTTTAAAGAGCTGATGTTTTCAAAAGGAAACTTAACACGCGATATTGGAACAAATGTCGTCGGCAAGGATGCCGTCGAGTATGGACTGATTGATCACGTCGGCGGAGTCGGACAAGCGATTCATAAATTAAATGAGCTGATCGAGGAAGCGAGAGAAGAAGAAGGACGGATGATTCAATGATTTTGTATACCACGATGCCGCAGGAAATTGTTTTCGCGGAACAGAACCAACAGCCAAGTGCACACGAGCAAATTGAGTATAGAGGTGTTCCGCTTCTTGTCGAGATGAAAGGCAATGAAGCAGAGGTTATTCAAGTCATGAGCACTAATCCTATGCACTTTCTGCATCCGGATATTTCTCCGGGACAAAAGCTAAAATTAAACGTATAAGATTCCGGCCCTTTTTTAAGGGCAAAATATGCTATAATAGGGGAATCCTACAGAAAAACGCAGCCAGTAAACGGCTGCTTTCTTCATTATGTATGAACTTACATTTTTTAACGCAGTAAGGTGATGAGTGTGGCAAAGAAAAAAAGAAAATCGAGAAAAAAACAGGCAAAACAGCTCAACATAAAATTTGAATTAAACGGATTGCTGTGCATTGCTATCTCAATTATCGCCATTTTACAGCTTGGTGTAGTGGGACAAACCTTTATCTACTTGTTCCGTTTTTTCGCTGGTGAGTGGTTTATTTTATGCTTGTTAGGCTTATTCGTTTTAGGGGTTTCCCTATTTTGGAAGAAAAAAACGCCGAGTCTTTTAACGAGACGAAAGGCAGGGCTGTACTGCATCATTGCAAGCATATTGCTGCTTTCTCATGTGCAGCTGTTTAAAAATTTGACGAACAGAGGATCCATTGAGTCTGCCAGCGTGATTCGCAATACATGGGAATTATTTTTAATGGACATGAATGGGAGCTCTGCTTCACCTGATTTAGGCGGGGGGATGATCGGGGCGCTTCTGTTTGCGGCTTCACACTTTTTGTTTGCATCAACCGGTTCTCAAATTATGGCGATTGTAATGATTTTGATCGGAATGATTCTGGTCACGGGGCGTTCTCTTCAAGAAACGCTGAAAAAGTGGATGAGCCCGATCGGCCGTTTCATCAAAGAACAATGGTTTGCTTTTATTGATGATATGAAATCAGTCAAAACAAATATGAAATCATCGAAAAAAGCGAAAGCCAATACTAGTAAAAAACAAAAGCCGGCGCGCAAAAAACAGCAAATGGAGCCAGAGCCCGCTGCTGAAGAAGAGGAGCAGGAAATGGTATCGCCTCTCATTCATTCAGAGCCGATTATCTCAAGCTTTTCAGACCGGAATGAAGCGGAAGAGCCTCCGGCAGCTGCAGTAAAACGAATTGAGCCGGCCACAGAACCGCTTCAGGAAAATCAGTCCGAGGCTGACCAAAATGAAACGGCTGCAGCTCCGCCAATGACTTTTACAGAACTTGAAAATAAAGATTATCAGATGCCGTCATTAGATTTATTAGCTGATCCGAAGCATACCGGCCAGCAGGCTGATAAAAAAAATATTTATGAAAATGCCAGAAAGCTTGAACGCACGTTCCAAAGCTTCGGCGTAAAGGCGAAAGTGACACAGGTTCATCTTGGGCCGGCTGTCACGAAATATGAAGTGTATCCGGATGTCGGAGTAAAGGTAAGCAAGATAGTCAACCTAAGTGACGATTTAGCGCTTGCGTTAGCTGCAAAAGACATCAGGATTGAGGCGCCTATTCCAGGTAAATCTGCCATCGGCATAGAAGTGCCAAACGCGGAAGTGGCTATGGTATCGCTGAAGGAAGTGCTTGAGTCAAAACTTAATGACAGACCTGATGCAAAACTGTTAATCGGACTTGGCCGTAATATTTCGGGTGAAGCTGTGCTTGCTGAATTAAACAAAATGCCTCATTTGCTTGTCGCAGGCGCGACCGGGAGCGGAAAAAGTGTCTGTGTCAACGGCATTATTACAAGTATTCTGATGCGCGCTAAACCGCATGAAGTGAAAATGATGATGATTGACCCAAAAATGGTTGAACTGAATGTGTACAATGGGATTCCGCATTTGCTTGCTCCGGTGGTAACTGATCCGAAAAAAGCATCACAAGCTTTGAAAAAGGTTGTCAATGAAATGGAACGTCGGTACGAATTGTTTTCTCATACAGGAACAAGAAATATTGAAGGGTACAATGATTATATAAAACGCTCCAATAATGAGGGAGAGGCAAAACAGCCAGAGCTGCCGTATATCGTGGTCATTGTGGACGAGCTAGCTGATCTCATGATGGTAGCTTCATCTGATGTAGAAGACTCGATTACGAGATTGTCCCAAATGGCACGGGCTGCCGGCATCCATCTTATTATTGCGACACAGCGTCCGTCAGTTGACGTCATTACAGGGGTCATCAAGGCAAATATTCCGTCACGAATCGCATTCAGTGTCTCTTCACAGACGGATTCAAGGACCATTTTGGATATGGGGGGCGCTGAGAAGCTTTTAGGACGAGGAGATATGCTGTTTTTACCTGTCGGGGCTAATAAACCTGTCCGTGTACAAGGAGCATTTTTGTCAGACGAAGAAGTGGAGCAGGTCGTAGATCATGTCATTACGCAGCAAAAAGCTCAATATCAGGAAGAAATGATTCCTGAGGAAACAACGGAAACCCATACTGAGGTTACCGATGACCTTTATGATGAAGCCGTCGAATTAATCGTCGGCATGCAGACTGCATCCGTATCTATGCTGCAAAGAAGGTTCAGAATCGGGTATACGAGAGCGGCACGCCTGATTGATGCAATGGAAGAACGCGGCGTAGTTGGCCCGTATGAAGGCAGCAAACCAAGGGAAGTCTTAATATCAAAAGAAAAACATGATGAGCTCTCTTCTTAAATGAAGAGAGCTCAGTAACAATAATAACATTATGTAAACAGTACACCTTTCTATTTATTTTTTCGACAAAACATGATATAGTTGTCCCAATTGTTCAATAATTTTTATCGAAAGTGGTTTACGGAGGGGAAACATGTCTACAAAAGCTGATAATCGGCACTTGTATTTAAAAGTGATTGAACGAATAAAAGAGGATATTAAAAATGGAATCTACACTGAGAAAGAAAAGCTCCCTTCTGAATTTGAGCTTTCCAAAAAGCTTGGTGTCAGCCGGGCGACTTTGCGTGAAGCACTGCGGATATTGGAAGAAGAGCATGTGATTATCAGAAGGCATGGTGTAGGAACTTTTGTCCATTCTAAGCCGTTATTTCTTTCGGGCATTGAACAGCTGAACAGTGTAACCAAGATGATTGAACAGGCTAATATGATTCCAGGAACGATTTTTCTTTCATCTCAAGTGCTTATGCCGTCTGATGATGATATCAAGAGATTTCATCTGACATCAGGCCAGGAAGTTTTTTATCTTGAACGTGTCAGAACGGCAAACGGGCAGCCGATTGTGTATTGTATTGACAAAATTCCGATGGATATATTGCCGGATTCTTTTTCTCACCAGCAAGAGTCTATGTTTGACCTGCTTGAGAAAAATTCAGGCTCTGTGATCAGCTACGCCGTAACTGATATTGAGCCGATCGGCTATCATGATACGATTTCTCCAGTGCTGGAATGCGATCCGGAAACAGCTCTTTTGCTGTTAAAACAAACGCATTACGATCAGCATGATAAACCGGTGCTTTATTCATTAAATTATTTCAGAGCCGACAAATTCAGATTCCATGTTTTGCGTAAACGTTTCTAAAACAGACGCCTGTGATGTGTCTGTTTTTTTATTTGCCTGGTTTATGTTTCTTTGTACATACTTTTACTGCGGTTAACGCATGATATAAAGGATGACAAAGTGAATGGGTGAAAATGTTGAAAGAAAAAATAGGAATGAAAAATATTATTGCTCTGGCTTCCGTACCGCTTGTTATGACATTAGGGAACTCCATGCTGATTCCCGTGCTTCCGATGATGGAGAAAAAGCTGTCGGTCAGTTCATTTCAAGTGTCATTAATTATCACTGTATATTCGGTGGTAGCGATCATTTGCATTCCGATCGCGGGGTACCTGTCGGATAGATTTGGCAGAAAAAAAGTATTGCTCCCATGCCTTCTTATTGCGGGAATAGGGGGAGCAGTGGCTGCGTTTGCTTCAACATATATAGACAATCCTTACGCTATGATCTTGGCCGGACGGGTTCTTCAAGGCATCGGATCAGCGGGTGCAGCTCCCATCGTCATGCCGTTTATCGGCGATCTGTTTAAGGGGGATGATGAAAAGGTCAGTGCCGGTCTTGGCGATATTGAAACCGCTAACACCTCGGGAAAAGTGCTGAGTCCCATACTGGGCGCCTTACTTGCCTCCTGGTACTGGTTCGTCCCGTTTTGGTTTATTCCGTTTTTCTGTTTGATCAGCTTTTTGCTCGTATTGTTTCTGGTCGAGAAGCCTGAAGAAGATGAGGATGCACCTACAATTTCAGAGTTTTTCAAGAATGTGCGGAAAATCTTTAAACAGGATGGACGCTGGCTCTACACAGTTTTTATTATTGGGTGCGTCATTATGTTTTTATTATTTGGCGTATTATTTTACTTATCAGATACGCTAGAGAATAAATATACAATTGACGGAGTGGCCAAAGGCGGGCTGCTGGCGATACCTCTTTTATTCCTGTCCAGCAGTTCTTTTATAGCGGGTAAAAAGATCGGCAAAGATAAGGCAAGAATGAAATTTTGCGTCGTTACAGGGATGATTATGTTAAGCCTGTCTTTTATCGGCTTGTGGTGGAACCACAGTTTTTATTTTTTATTTATCTTTTTGAGTTTTGGGGGAATTGGAATCGGAATGGCGCTTCCTGCTTTAGATGCGCTGATAACAGAAGGGATTGAGAGTGAGGAATGCGGAACAATTTCCTCATTTTATAATAGTATGCGCTTTATTGGAGTAGCTCTCGGGCCGCCTGTGTTTGCGGCATTGATGTCTAATGCAAGCTGGCTTATCTTCATTCTTTCCGCGTTTTGCGGGATTATTTCCTTATTTCTGGTGCTCTTTAATGTAGATGCTAAAAAAAGTGAAGAAGAAAAAAACTTAGGGACGGTTTGACACACCGTCTTTTTTTTGCTGAGAAAAATAGCGAATCTCGGCAGAAAACTTGTGATTAAGAGGCATCAAGCAGGAAGCTCTTTTTTATTTCCCATAGCGGACGAACAATTAATACGTAAGAGGTTATTGTTTCCTTATAAATCCTACAGTTGCTATAATTACATGAAAGAGTGTTTCTGCGAATGCTGAAATTTGGTCATAATACATACTAATAAGAAATGAACGAAGGAGGTTTCACATGTCATATGTCAATGAAGTCAAAACAAAGCACGGCGGTTTAACCGCACATATTGTAGAAACAGAAAAATTTAAAACCGTCTCGCTTATCTTTAAAATGCTGGCGCCCTTAACAAAGGAGCAAGTTACGAAAAGAGCGCTGTTCCCGCATGTGCTGCTTCGAGGAACAGAAAGCCGTCCGAAAACTGCAGAATTGCGTTCTTACCTGGATGAACTCTACGGCACGTCTGTTTCGGCTGATCTCTCGAAAAAAGGTGAACAGCATGTAATTACATTCAGACTTGAAATTCCGAATGAAAAATATTTAAAAGATCAGACGCCGCTCCTTGAAAAAGGGCTGCAGCTTCTCGCAGAAATCGTGTTTTCACCTACTTTGGAAGCAGGCGTTTTTCAATCGCAATATGTGGATCAAGAAAAACGAACGCTGAAGCAAAGAATTCAAGCAGTTTATGATGATAAAATGCGTTACTCTAATCTAAGGCTTATACAGGAAATGTGTAAAAACGAACCTTACTCGCTGCACGTCAATGGTGAGATCGACGATGTTGATGCCATTACGGCCGATCAATTATATGAAACATACCGACACGCGATCCAAAAAGACCAGCTTGATTTATATGTCGTCGGCGATGTTGACAGTAAACAAGTGCAAGCTGCTATTGAACAATATTTTCAAACAGAGGAACGCACCCTGGAAGCATTTGCAAACAATCATGCTGAACAACCTGAACCCAAAGAAGTCATTGATGAAGAAGACGTCAAACAAGGCAAGCTGAATATTGGCTATCGGACCAATATTACCTTTACAGATCAGGATTATTCAGCTTTACAAGTTTTTAACGGAATGTTCGGTGGCTTTTCTCATTCCAAGCTTTTCATTAATGTTCGGGAAAAAGCCAGTCTCGCTTATTACGCAGCCTCGCGTATCGATAGCTTTAAAGGTTTATTAATGGTGATGTCAGGAATTGAAGTGAAAAACTACAAACAAGCCGTCTCTATTATTGCCGAGCAATTTCAGGCTATGAAAAACGGGGAGTTCTGTGAGCAAGACATCTCTCAGACGAAAGCCATGATTCGGAATCAGGTGCTGGAAACAATTGATACTGCGTACGGTTTATCTGAATTTCTATATCAGCAGGCCGCTGCCCAAGTCGATATTCCGATCGAAGATTTCCTTGCCAATATTGAGCGGGTGACAAAAGAGGATATCATTAAAGTCGGCGAAAAGATTCAGCTTGATACGACTTATTTCTTAAAAGGGACGGAGGGTGCATCTTGATAAAACCAATCGAATTTGAACAGCTTCAGGAGACGCTGTATCATGAAAAAATGTCAAACGGCCTGGACGTATACGTTTTGCCGAAAAAAGGCTTCAACAAGACATATGCGGTATTCACAACAAAGTACGGGTCTATAGATAATCAGTTTGTCCCTCTTGGAAAAGACGAGATGGTTCAAGTTCCGGACGGGATTGCCCATTTTCTTGAACATAAGCTGTTTGAAAAAGCTGATGGAGATGTTTTTCAAGATTTCAGTAAACAGGGCGCCTCTGCCAATGCGTTCACGTCATTTACAAGAACGGCTTATCTTTTCTCAAGCACGTCAAATGTGGAACGCAATTTGGAGACACTGATTGATTTTGTGCAGGACCCTTATTTTACAGAAAAAACGGTGGAAAAGGAAAAAGGGATTATCGGCCAGGAAATTAACATGTATGATGATAACCCTGACTGGAGGCTTTACTTCGGGGTGATTGAAAACATGTACAAAGATCATCCTGTCAAAATAGACATAGCCGGGACTGTAGAAAGTATATCTCATATCACAAAGGACCTTCTTTACGAATGCTATGAGACGTTTTATCATCCGAGCAACATGCTCCTCTTTATAGTCGGCCCTGTTGATCCTGAAGCTATCATTTCTCAAGTAAGAGAAAATCAGGAAAGAAAACCGTATACAGATCAGCCGGAAATTAAACGAGAAGAAGTAAAAGAGCAAGAAGCTGTTTTCCGGAAAGAAAAAGAAATTAAAATGAATGTTCAGGGACCGAAATGTCTCGTCGGACTGAAATCAAAGCATCCGTATAAATTAGGGAAAGAGCTGCTCAAGCATGAACTTGCAATGAACCTATTGCTTGAATCTTTATTCGGCAAAAGCTCTGCCCAATATGAGTCCCTTTATGAAAAAGGGTATATAGATGAAACGTTCAGCTTTGATTTTACGGCTGAATATGGGTTCGGTTTTGCGGCCATTGGCGGGGACACGCCTGAACCGGATAAATTGGCTGAAGACATTTCAGGCAATCTGCTTCGTGCCGGTGAAATCATCACCGCTGAGAAGATTGAACTTGCCAGAAAGAAAAAAATCGGGTCATTTTTAAAGGCATTAAACTCACCTGAATACATCGCTAACCAATTCACTCGCTATGCATTTTTGGAGATGAGCCTGTTTGATATTGTAACTGTTCTCGAGCAGATCACCCTTGAGGATGTGCAGCAAATCATACAAGAGGAAATTGCTGAGGACAGACTGACTGTCTGCAAAGTGGTTCCTAAATCTTAACATGCATCCCTCCAATGTGAGGGGTGTTTTTCTGCGGAAAGAAGGAAAGAGGATGAAAAAAACAGCATTAGTCACCGGGGCGAGCGGCGGTATCGGCAAAAGCATAAGTGAATCGCTTGCAGCAGAGGGGTATGATCTGCTTTTGCACTACAATCAGAATGAAAGCGCGGCTGCAGAGCTTGCTGAAAAACTGAAACGGTCATTTGGCATATATGCTGATATTTTGCAAGGAGATCTCTCCACTCCCACTGGCGCTGATGAACTAACAAAATCAATTGTTCAGCCGGTTGATGCGATCGTTTTAAACAGCGGCAGAAGCCATTTCGGGCTGATTACTGATGTAGATAATGCTACGGTACAGGAAATGGTTCAGCTGCATGTGGCAAGTCCTTACATGCTGACGAGAAACCTTGTTCCAGGCATGATCCGTAACAAATCGGGAGCGATCGTGGCAGTCAGCTCTATTTGGGGAGAGACTGGCGCATCGTGTGAGGTGCTGTACAGCATGGCAAAGGGAGCGCAGCACTCGTTTGTAAAAGGACTGGCTAAGGAGCTGGCCCCAAGCGGTATCAGGGTTAACGCAGTAGCACCGGGTGCTGTAGATACAAACATGATGAATCAATTCAATCCGGATGAATTAGAAGAGATCGCTGATGAAATCCCGATCGGCAGGCTTGCACAGCCGAAAGAAGTTGCCGAGGCGGCAGCATTTCTCCTGTCTGAAAAAGCTTCCTATATTACTGGACAGATTCTGTCAGTAAACGGCGGCTGGCACTGCTGATGCAAAATAAAATGTGTATAGTTTCTTTTAAGAAGGACAAAATAATTTTGTAACTTCACATGAAATGGAGGAAACTCACATGTCAGTATTAGAAAACTGGGATAACTGGAAGAATTTCCTTGGTGATCGTTTAAACTATGCGCAAGAAAAAGGCATGAGTCAGGACACCATCACTGACCTTGCTACAGAAATCGGCGGTTACCTGGCTAATGAAGTGGATTCTAAGAACGAGCAGGAAAAAGTGCTGGCAGATCTTTGGAGCGTAGCATCTAAAGAAGAACAGCACGCCATTGCCAATATGATGGTTAAGCTTGTTGAAAATAACAGCACTCATTAAGAAGAGAGGAGATTCTTCCTCTCTTTTTTATGTTTTCCCCATCACAGCAACATTCTTCTTTCTAATTAGAGAAAAATGCTTTATGATAAAGGAAGGTAAAATTTTGCCACAATGAAGGGGGTATATCATTTGGCAAAGCTCGAATGGTATTTTGAATATGAAATTCAAGTGAACCGCCCCGGACTGCTCGGGGATATTTCATCTCTTCTCGGGATGCTTTCTATTAACATCGTAACGATAAACGGCGTCGATCTTTCCAGAAGGGGAATGCTGCTCAGGTGCCGCCATATAGATCAAATTAAGCGATTAGAATCAATCTTAAAAACGATGGAAACAATTAAAGTAACGAAGCTGAGAGAACCAAGGCTTCGCGACCGCCTCGCCGTGCGTCACGGCCGGTACATCCAGAGGGATGCCGATGATAAGAAAACATTCCGCTTTGAACGGGACGAGCTGGGCTTATTAGTCGATTTTATGGCCGAACTGTTCAAAAAAGAAGGCCATAAATTAATCGGGATCCGGGGAATGCCGCGCGTCGGGAAAACGGAGTCAATCGTAGCTTCCAGCGTATGCGCCAGCAAAAGGTGGCTGTTTGTGTCATCTACCTTGCTGAAACAGACAATCAGAAGCCAGCTGATTGCCGATGAATACAGCACTGAAAATGTCTTTATCATTGACGGCATTGTATCGACAAGAAGAGGATCAGAACGCCATCTGCAGCTGGTGAGGGAAATCATGAGGCTGCCTGCTACAAAAGTGGTGGAGCATCCGGACATATTCGTTCAAAATACAGAGTATACACTAGATGACTTTGATTATATTATTGAACTGAGAAATGATCCTGATGAGGTTATTACATATGAACATGCTGAAGAACCCCAAATGTTTGATCAATCCGGGTTTTCAAGCTTTGATTTTTAAAATTGGAAGGTGTTTGTTGTGACTGAACTAGGAATCCGGCTGAAAGAAGCCAGAGAGGAAAAAGCAATGTCATTGGATGATCTCCAAGCGGCAACTAAGATTCAAAAAAGGTATTTAACCGCCTTGGAGGAAGGAAATTATGACATTATTCCGGGTAAGTTTTATGTCCGGGCTTTCATCAAGCAATATGCGGAAGCCGTCGGGCTTGATGCTGACCAATTGTTTGAGGAGCATAAAAAAGATATCCCGAATACGTATCATGACGATGTGTCTGAAAAAATCTCCGGCATGAATCTCCAGAAGGAAATGCCAAAGCCTGCTTCTAAGGCGCTGGAATTGCTGCCCACAATACTTGTGATTCTCGGAGTGATTATCGTGATCGCCATTGTTTACGCTATAATTCAGTTTGCGAATCATAAAAACGATGATAATAGCAATGCGGCATCAGAAAAATCAATCGCGAAAAGTGAAAGCAAGTATGAGATCCCTAAAGATTCAACGCTGAAAGAGAATCAAACCAACAGCTCTGAAAAACAGACAGACACGAAAAAAGAAACGAAAGACAAAGAAGATAAAAAAGAAGACAGTGACAGTGACAAACTAGAGATGAAAGCAACTGGCACTGAAGGATCTGTAACAACTTATGAAGTGTCCGGTGCTGATAAAATTGAGCTTGAGCTGAAGGCTTCAGACAGCTCTTGGATTCGAGTGCGTGATGAAAACAGCAGCTCTCTTAAAGAGGGTACACTGAAAAAAGACGAAACGTATAAAAAAGACATAACTGATCAGCAACAAGTTGAAATCCGCACAGGATATGCACCTAACCTGAAAATAAAAATTAACGGTGAGGTTCTTTCATATAAACTTGATCCTAAAGAAGTGATGGCACAAACAATAAAGATTGTAAATAAAAAGGAAGAAAAGTCATCTTAATCACCAGATGACTTTTCTTCACGTCCGAGTATGAAACTGGAGGGGCTTTATGTTTAACTTACCGAATAAAATCACACTAGCAAGAATTGCATTAATCCCAATCTTCATGATTATCATGCTGGCGCCGTTTGACTGGGGCAGGCTCGAATTTGGAGACGAATCCATTCCGGTCACACACTTGGCGGGCGCTATCTTGTTTATTATTGCATCGACGACAGATTGGATAGATGGTTATTATGCCCGCAAACTGAACCTTGTTACAAACTTTGGGAAATTTCTCGATCCGCTTGCGGACAAACTTCTCGTATCGGCAGCGTTAATTATCCTTGTTCAATTTGATCTTGCTCCCGCTTGGATGGTCATTGTGATTATCAGCCGGGAGTTTGCCGTAACAGGTTTAAGGCTTGTATTAGCCGGAACGGGAGAAGTAGTCGCTGCGAATATGCTTGGTAAAATTAAAACCTGGGCACAAATCATTGCAGTATCTGCATTGCTTCTTCACAATCTTCCATTTGAGCTTGTGTCATTTCCGTTCGCTGACCTGGCGTTATGGGTAGCCGTATTCTTTACCGTTGTATCAGGCTGGGACTATTTCGCTAAAAACTGGGAAGCGCTAAAAACATCTAACTAAGAAAGAAGGACATACATGATGGAATTTCCAAAAAAAGCAGAGATTATTGCAGTCGGTTCAGAGCTCTTACTCGGTCAGATTGCTAATACAAATGCTCAATTTATCAGCAAACAGCTGGCAGAAATCGGAGTAAACGTATTTTACCATACAGCAGTCGGTGATAATCCGGAGCGGCTGAAGCAGGTCATCCGCATTGCTGAAGAGCGCTCTGATTTTATTATTTTTTCAGGAGGGCTCGGACCGACAAAAGATGATTTAACAAAAGAAACGATAGCAAATGTGCTGGGACGTCCGCTCGTTTTAAATGATGAGGCGTTTCAATCCATTGAGGATTATTTCAAACGAACAAAACGCACGATGTCACCTAATAACCGAAAACAGGCGCTTGTCATCGAAGGATCTGACGTACTGGCGAATCACTTTGGAATGGCGCCGGGAATGCTTACAGAGCATGATTCGCGCTTTTATATGCTTCTTCCCGGGCCGCCGAGCGAATTGCGTCCGATGTTTGAAAATGAGGCAAAACCGCTTCTTCTTAAAAAGATGGGCTCCAATGAAAAAATTGTATCAACTGTTCTTCGCTTTTTCGGTATCGGCGAATCTCAGCTTGAAGCTGATTTAGAAGATATCATTGATGCACAGACGAACCCGACGATCGCTCCGTTGGCAGCGGACGGCGAGGTGACGCTTCGCCTGACAGCGAAACATGCCGATGAAAAAGAAACAGAGCGTTTGTTAAAAGAAACAGAAGCCGTTATTTTAGAACGTGTCGGTGAATTTTTCTATGGCTACGACGATACATCGCTTGTGAAAGAGCTATCTAAAGCATGTAAGGAAAAAGGCATCACGCTTTCTGCCGCAGAAAGCTTTACCGGCGGGCTGTTTTCCGAATGGCTGACAGACCTTAGCGGCGCTTCAGCATTGTTTTCCGGCGGCGTTGTTTGCTATTCAAACGAAGTGAAGCAAAATGTCCTCGGCGTCAAAAAGGAAACATTGGACCGCTTCGGCGCAGTCAGCGAGGAATGCGCATCTGAGCTCGCAAAGGGTGTTCAGCAGCTCACTGGAAGCGATATTGGCATTAGCTTTACCGGTGTTGCCGGCCCTGATACTCAAGAAGGCCATGCACCTGGACATGTATTTATCGGTATTTCTGCAAACGGAAAAGAAGAGGTTCACGAGTTTCACTTTGCAGGCTCCAGAACAGGAATCAGAAAACGTGCTGCTAAATATGGCTGCCATTTAATTTTAAAACTGTTAGAGCAAAAATAATGTTTTCAGCACACTATCCTCCTCAAAAAACATGATTTCTCTGACTCATTATGATATTTTGGTAGAAATCAGGCCAAGAAAAAATCCGAATATGCGTTCGCTTTTTTCTTGGCAAATCCCTTCAAACAGGGTATAGTATATGTAGTGGTAACATAAAGGAGGAAAAAATAGAATGAGTGATCGTCAGGCAGCCTTAGATATGGCTCTTAAACAAATAGAAAAGCAGTTCGGCAAAGGTTCTATTATGAAACTGGGAGAAAAGACAGATACAAGAATTTCTACTGTCCCAAGCGGCTCCCTCGCTCTTGATACGGCACTGGGAATTGGCGGATATCCGCGCGGACGGATTATTGAAGTATACGGTCCTGAAAGCTCAGGTAAAACAACTGTTGCGCTTCATGCAATTGCTGAGGTTCAGCAGCAGGGAGGACAAGCTGCGTTTATCGATGCGGAGCACGCGCTAGACCCGGTATACGCACAAAAACTCGGTGTCAATATCGAAGAGCTTTTACTGTCTCAGCCTGACACAGGCGAGCAGGCGCTTGAAATTGCAGAAGCGTTGGTTCGAAGCGGTGCAGTTGACATCGTTGTTGTCGACTCTGTAGCGGCGCTCGTTCCGAAAGCGGAAATTGAAGGCGACATGGGAGATTCACATGTCGGTTTGCAGGCACGTTTAATGTCTCAAGCGCTTCGTAAGCTTTCAGGGGCTATCAACAAATCGAAAACTATTGCGATTTTCATTAACCAAATTCGTGAAAAAGTCGGCGTTATGTTCGGAAACCCGGAAACGACTCCCGGCGGTCGTGCGCTGAAATTCTACTCTTCCGTTCGTCTTGAAGTACGCCGTGCTGAACAGCTGAAACAAGGCAACGACGTTATGGGGAATAAAACGAGAATTAAAGTCGTGAAAAACAAGGTGGCTCCTCCGTTCCGTACAGCTGAGGTTGATATTATGTATGGAGAAGGTATCTCAAAAGAAGGCGAAATCATTGATCTCGGAACTGAACTTGATATCGTGCAAAAAAGCGGTTCATGGTACTCTTATGAAGAAGAGCGTCTTGGCCAAGGCCGTGAAAATGCCAAACAATTTTTAAAAGAAAATAAAGATATCATGCTGATGATTCAGGAGCAAATTCGTGAACATTACGGCTTAGATAATAACGGAGTAGTACAGCAGCAGACGGAAGAGACACAGGAAGAACTCGAATTTGAAGAATAAAAATAAAATGAATTTGAAATGATAAAAAAGGCAGAGTGAAAACTCTGCCTTTTTTTCTTTTATATTTTCTGCAAAATAAAGATAAATAAATTGGTTTTTTTGACAACTTTTATAGTACTTCATACGTCTAACAAAACGTGTGTATTTGAAATTAGATTGGGAGGATAAAATGAATGACAAGCCCCACTCGCAGAAGAACTGCGACGCGCAGACGGAGAAAACTAAATAAAAGAGGCAAACTTTTGTTTGGTATGTTGGCCGCAATCATTTGTTTCACGATTTGGAATGCCATTCATCGAGAGGATGAAGAAGCCGAACCATCTCAAGAAGCTGCGGCGGTTTCTGATACCGGTCAGAAGCAAGCTGATCAGAAGAAAAATAAAGCCAAAAAAACAGAGGAACAAATCAAAGCAGTGGACCGCAATCAAAAAATCAGCAGTTATTTAAAAGAGATCGGCTTCAGCGGGACAGCCATGATCGTCAGAAATGGAGAAGTCGTAATCAATAAAGGTTTTGGTTACGCGGACCGCGAGCATCATATAAAAAACAATCCTGCGACATCCTTTTATGTCGGATCGTCACAAAAAGCGCTGATAGCAACCGCTATTTTGCAGCTTGAGGAAAAGGGAAAGCTCCAGACAAGTGATCCGGTCAGCACGTATTTATCTCATTTTCCCAACGGAAAGAATATTACATTAAAGAATCTGCTTACTCATACATCGGGAATAAACGGACATGTTGAAGGGAATGGGGAGATCACTCCGGATGACTTAATAAAAGACATAGAGAAGCAAGGAATCAAACGCCAGCCTGGAATATGGGACTATCAGGATTCTAACTATACAGTTCTCGCTTATATTGTTGCTGAAGTGAGCGGTGAGTCTTATGAACAATACATAACCAATCATATTTTTAAGCCGGCGGGGATGACGCATTCGGGTTTTTACAAGACATACGATAAGCAGCCTTATCCAGCTGTCGGCTACAAGCTGAAAGGCAGCAGGGCCGTCACACCGTATATGCCTGATTTATCTCAGCTTTATGGGGCAGGCGATATATATATGAGTGCTGCCGACATGTACAAATTTGACAAAGCACTGATAGACGGCAAGCTCTATTCGCAAGAAAGCTATGAAAAAATGTTCACGCCAGGGAGCAGTTCCACATACGGGATGGGATTTTATGTTGCTCCCGGAAGCTATTCAAACCACGGAGTCATGCCGGGCTTCAACGTATTGAACAGCTTCAGCAAATCCGGACAAACCGTTGTTGTTTTGTTGTCAAACATTCAAAATAACGCTAAACTTGGACAAGTGAACAATAAAATATACCAGCTTCTAAATCAGGAGTAATTTACGATCTGTTTTTTCAAAAGATTGGCGGATTCACGTTCAGCACGATAAATGGGGGCGGCTCGGCAAACGTTAAGCTGGCAAGCTTGACAAGTATTTCCGACACAATTACAATGAAGTTGTAACATTTGTTTTTTTAACATGATTGTTAAACCATTTAAACTTGACAAGGGCGATGAAACTTTCATTCCCTGTGAAGGTTCTGTATGTTGAGAAAACCAGACAATGTACATGCCGACACTTATTTTGAGCAACAACCAAGTTCATAGCAAGAGGAGGTGAAAGTATGACCCCAATTATGATGGTTCTCATCTCCATTTTGCTGATTCTACTCGGTTTAGTTGTTGGCTACTATGTTCGTAAAACCATTGCCGAAGCGAAAATTGCAGGCGCACGCGGTGCAGCCGAGCAAATTCTTGAAGATGCAAAGCGTGATGCTGAAGCACTGAAAAAAGAAGCTCTGCTTGAAGCAAAGGATGAAATCCACAAACTTCGAATAGATGCTGAACAAGAAGTTCGTGAAAGACGAAATGAGCTTCAAAAACAAGAAAACCGTTTACTCCAAAAGGAGGAAAACCTTGATCGCAAACATGAGGGAATTGATAAACGGGAAGCGATGTTGGAGAAGAAAGATCATTCTCTGAATGAACGACAACAACATATTGAAGAGATGGAAAGCAAAGTGGATGAGATGATTCGTATGCAGCAGTCAGAGTTGGAACGAATTTCGAGTCTGACTCGTGACGAAGCGAAACAAATCATTCTTGACCGGGTTGAAAACGAGCTTTCACATGACATCGCCATCATGACAAAAGAAACTGAGAACCGTGCGAAAGAAGAGGCGGATAAAAAAGCGAAAAACATTCTTTCACTCGCCTTACAGCGCTGCGCAGCGGACCACGTTGCCGAAACAACGGTATCAGTTGTCAATCTTCCAAATGATGAGATGAAAGGACGTATCATCGGTCGGGAAGGGCGTAACATTCGTACGCTTGAAACGCTGACAGGTATTGACCTGATTATCGATGATACCCCTGAAGCTGTCATCCTGTCCGGATTTGATCCGATCAGACGTGAGACAGCAAGGATTGCTCTTGATAAACTCGTTCAGGATGGCCGTATTCATCCGGCACGGATTGAAGAAATGGTTGAAAAATCTCGCCGCGAGGTCGATGACTACATTCGTGAGATGGGTGAGCAAACGACATTTGAGGTTGGCGTTCACGGCCTCCACCCAGATCTGATCAAAATTCTCGGCCGCTTAAAGTTCCGTACAAGCTACGGTCAAAATGTGCTTAAGCATTCCATGGAAGTCGCATTCTTGGCTGGGCTGATGGCATCGGAGCTTGGAGAAGATGCAAAGCTTGCTAAACGTGCGGGACTTCTTCATGACATCGGAAAAGCGATTGACCATGAAGTAGAAGGAAGCCACGTTGAAATCGGAGTCGAGCTTGCGACTAAATATAAAGAGCACCCAGTCGTAATTAACAGTATTGCATCACACCATGGGGACGAGGAGCCGACTTCCATTATCGCTGTGCTGGTAGCTGCAGCAGATGCGCTTTCCGCTGCAAGACCTGGCGCAAGAAGTGAGACACTCGAGAACTACATTCGAAGACTTGAAAAGCTCGAAGAAATTTCTGAGTCCTACGAAGGTGTTGAAAAATCATTTGCGATTCAGGCTGGACGTGAAGTGCGTATTATGGTGAAGCCGGATTCAATAAATGATCTTGAAGCTCATCGCTTGGCGCGAGATATCCGAAAACGAATTGAGGACGAGCTCGATTATCCAGGTCATATTAAAGTGACAGTCATTAGAGAAACTCGAGCCGTAGAGTATGCAAAATAAAGTGATGCGCTAAGCATCACTTTATTTTTTTGAAGGCAGAGGAATAGAAAGGATTTACAAAATGAGAATTTTATTTATCGGAGATGTTGTCGGGTCACCGGGCCGCGACATGGTAAAAGAGTATGTGCCAAAGCTGAAAACAAAATACAAGCCGCATTTTACCATTATAAATGGCGAAAATGCCGCACATGGAAAAGGCTTAACAGAAAAAATCTATCACAGTTTAATACAGTCTGGCGCAGATGCGATCACGATGGGAAACCATACATGGGATAAAAAGGAAATTTTTGATTTTATCGACGATGTCCCGAACTTAGTCCGTCCCGCAAACTTTCCGGAAGGAACACCGGGAAAAGGGATCACATATGTGAAAGCAAACGGTAAAGAACTAGCTGTTATCAACTTACAAGGCCGTACGTTTTTACCGCCGCTCGATGATCCGTTTTTAAAAGCGGATGAATTAATTGCCGAAGCTGCTAAAAGAACACCGTACATTTTTATCGACTTCCATGCGGAAGCGACAAGTGAAAAGCTCGCACTCGGCTGGTACACGGATGGACGGGCATCTGCTGTAGTAGGAACTCACACTCACGTGCAAACAGCGGATAACCGCATTTTGCCGAAGGGCACGGCATATATTACTGATGTAGGAATGACCGGCCCATATGACGGTATACTGGGGATGGACAGAGAAACGATTATCAAACGTTTCAAAACAAACCTTCCTGTGCGCTTTACTGTCGCTGAAGGAAAAACAACCCTGAGTGGAGTCGTCATCGATATAGACGATCAAACGAAAAAAGCCGTTAAAATCGAACGTATTTTAATCAATGATGATCACATGTTCTTTGAATAATTGATCTCATGGTTATTTTATAAAAATATTAAAAAGAAAAGCAGGAATATAGCAACTCCTTAGTGAATATAGTAAAAATGGAAGGTAGCCCGCTATTTTTGAAAAGCATTGTGGGGATGGCTTTTTGGATAGCAACATCTAATAATGATTGTTCTAATGAACACTCACTTATCCATTGTAAAACTAAGGGGGAGCAGAAATGGAAATCTTAAAAGTTTCAGCAAAATCGAGTCCAAATTCAGTGGCAGGTGCGCTTGCAGGTGTGTTAAGAGAGCGCGGAGCCGCCGAGATTCAAGCAATTGGAGCGGGTGCTTTGAACCAAGCTGTAAAAGCTGTGGCAATCGCCAGAGGATTTGTGGCGCCGAGCGGGGTTGATTTGATTTGTATTCCGGCTTTTACTGATATTCAGATCGATGGTGAAGAAAGAACAGCGATTAAATTAATCGTGGAGCCTCGCTAAGAAAATTAAAGTATTCACAACCTGTTTGCATATGCAAGCAGGTTGTTTTTCATTTATTGTGATATTTTCTCTCAATAGTATTTTTATAATATAAATGAACCATATGTCATGTGTAAAAACGATTCCGGCTTTTTATTAAAAAAATTTAGCCCATTTTTCAAGACGGATACTTTTGTCTTTCCTAGGAGGACACAGCTGTTTACGGTGATTCCAGATCATGGTACAATCCGGTTATAACAAGACTTTTAAAGGAGGATTGTACATGCAGAGTGGAAAGATGAAAGCTGTAATGAAAAAACACGGTGCTTTCGGCGCTGTGCTGGCTGAAGTTCCCATTCCTGAAATCGATAAGCATGAAGTTCTTATAAAAGTTAAGGCAGCTTCCATTTGCGGCACGGATGTGCATATTTATAATTGGGACCAATGGGCACGGCAGAGAATAAAAACTCCTTGTGTCTTCGGCCATGAGTTCAGCGGGATTGTCGAGGCTGTAGGCGAGAATGTCAGCAGTGTAAAAATCGGGGAGTATGTTTCTGCGGAAACACACATTGTATGCGGCACATGCGTCCCTTGTTTAACAGGAAAGCCTCATGTATGTAAAAATACGGCCATTATCGGAGTGGACACGGCAGGCTGTTTTGCGGAGTATGTCAAAGTGCCGGCCGAAAACGTTTGGAAGAATCCCGCGGATATGGACCCGGCGATTGCTTCCATTCAAGAGCCTTTAGGAAATGCCGTTCATACAGTTCTTGAGAGTCAGAACGCCGGAGGAACGACTGCCATTATTGGATGCGGTCCGATCGGACTTATGGCGGTAGCGGTCGCAAAAGCAGCAGGTGCAGCGCAGGTGGTCGCCATTGACAAAAATGAGTACAGATTAGCTCTCGCCAAACAAATGGAAGCCACAAGCACGGTCTCCGTCGAAAAAGAAGATCCGCTCAAAATTGTAAGCGCTTTAACGGGCGGGGAAGGAGCTGATCTCGTTTGTGAGATGTCGGGTCACCCTTCAGCTATCGCGCAAGGCCTAGCAATGACTGCAAATGGCGGGAGATTTCATATTCTCAGCCTGCCGGAACATCCGGTTACCATCGACTTGACGAATAAAGTCGTGTTTAAAGGCCTTACCATCCAAGGGATCACAGGGAGAAAGATGTTTACGACATGGCGGCAGGTTTCACAATTGCTTGGATCAAACACACTGGATCTTTCACCTATTGTTACCCATCAGTTTCCATTAGAAGAGTTTGAGAAAGGGTTTGAACTGATGAGAAGCGGGCAGTGCGGAAAGGTTATTTTAATTCCATAAAGGGGGATCAACATGACAAAAGAATTTGAGTTTCTAAAAGCAGAGCTTGAAAGAATGAAAGAAAACCATACATGGCAAGACGTTAAACAGGTTGAATCAATGCAGGGCCCTTCTGTTACAGTGAATCATAAAAAAGTCATTCAGCTTTCTTCTAATAATTACCTCGGATTTACTTCACACCCAAGACTCATCAAAGCTGCACAGGAAGCTGCTCAGCAATTTGGAGCCGGAACCGGTTCAGTCCGGACAATCGCCGGAACGTTTACCATGCATCAAGAATTGGAGAAAAAACTGGCAGCCTTTAAAAAAACAGAGGCGGCACTTGTCTTCCAATCAGGCTTTACAACAAACCAAGGTGTACTTTCCAGCATTCTTTCAAAAGACGATATTGTCATTTCTGATGAATTGAACCATGCCTCTATCATTGATGGAATCAGATTGACTAAGGCGGATAAAAAGGTTTATCAGCATGTAAATATGAGTGATTTAGAGAAGGTGCTGAGAAAATCAATGAATTACCGCATGCGCTTGATTGTCACTGACGGCGTATTTTCAATGGATGGAAATATTGCTCCTCTGCCTGACATTGTGGAGCTCGCTGAGAAATATGACGCTTTTGTGATGGTTGATGACGCCCACGCATCCGGAGTGCTTGGCGAAAACGGCAGAGGGACGGTAAATCATTTCGGTCTTGACGGAAGGGTTCATATTCAAGTCGGAACGTTAAGCAAGGCAATCGGAGTTTTAGGGGGATATGCTGCCGGTTCAAAGGTGTTAATCGACTATTTGCGTCATAAAGGCCGTCCATTTTTATTTAGCACGTCACATCCTCCGGCTGTAACTGCAGCTTGTATGGAAGCAATTGATGTCTTGCTGGAAGAGCCGGAGCATATGGAGCGTCTGTGGGAGAATACACATTATTTTAAATCAATGCTTGTCCAAATGGGTTTTACTCTCACACAGAGCGAGACGCCGATTTTGCCTATTTTAATAGGTGATGAGGGGGCAGCGAAGCAATTTTCTGATCAGCTTCTGTCACAAGGTGTTTTTGCACAAAGCATTGTTTTCCCGACTGTTGCAAAAGGAAAAGCCAGAATACGCACAATTATTACAGCCGAGCACACCAAAGAAGAACTGGATCAGGCGCTTGATGCCATTGAAAAGACAGCAAAGGAGCTTCAGCTATTGTAAGGAGAAGGGAACGCTCTTCTCCCTTTCATTCCTTATTGATTATTATTCTCAATGAGTGTACAATGATAGGTTGCCAGTTGTGCAGAGCTTCAATAACCTTTATACTGGAGGGTGGAAGTTTGGTTTGAAAGGAGAAATATCATATGAATGAAAAGCAAAAATTAGAGAGCGGACAAGTTAATCCATCGGACAAAAAATCCGAGAAGGATTACAGCAAGTACTTTGAAGCTGTCTACATTCCGCCTTCTTTAAAAGATGCGAAAAAACGCGGCAAAGAAGCCGTTACTTATCATAATGACTTTAAAATTTCTGAAGAATTCAAAGGCATGGGTGAAGGAAGAAAATTCTATATCCGGACGTACGGCTGCCAAATGAACGAACATGATACAGAAGTAATGGCAGGTATCTTTATGGCTCTTGGCTATGAAGCGACAAACTCTGTTGACGATGCCAATGTCATTCTGTTAAATACATGTGCGATCCGTGAAAATGCGGAAAACAAGGTATTCGGTGAGCTTGGACACTTAAAAGCACTCAAAAAAAATAACCCGGATCTTATCTTAGGCGTTTGCGGCTGTATGTCACAAGAGGAATCAGTCGTTAACAGGATTTTGAAAAAACATCCGTTTGTCGATATGATTTTCGGTACGCATAATATCCATCGTCTGCCGGAGCTTTTGTCTGAAGCATACCTTTCAAAAGAAATGGTCATAGAAGTTTGGTCCAAGGAAGGCGATGTCATTGAAAACCTTCCGAAAGTCCGCAACGGAAAAATTAAGGGCTGGGTCAACATCATGTACGGCTGTGACAAGTTCTGTACGTATTGCATCGTACCGTATACACGCGGAAAAGAAAGAAGCCGCCGTCCGGAAGAGATCATTCAGGAAGTAAGAAGACTTGCAAGCGAAGGCTATAAGGAAATTACACTTTTAGGCCAAAACGTAAACGCGTACGGAAAAGACTTTGAAGATATGAACTACGGCCTTGGTGATTTGATGGATGAGCTGCGCAAAATCGATATCCCGAGAATCCGTTTCACAACGAGTCATCCGCGTGACTTTGATGATCATCTCATTGAAGTGCTTGCAAAAGGCGGCAATCTGCTCGATCATATTCATCTGCCGGTCCAATCAGGAAGCTCAGAGGTCTTGAAACTGATGGCACGCAAATATGACAGAGAGCGTTACATGGAGCTCGTCAGAAAAATCAAAGCGGCTATGCCAAACGCTTCTTTAACAACTGACATTATCGTCGGCTTCCCTAACGAAACGGACGAACAGTTTGAAGAAACGCTGTCATTATACCGTGAAGTGGAGTTTGACAGCGCCTATACGTTTATTTACTCTCCGCGTGAAGGCACACCTGCAGCAAAAATGAAAGATAACGTTCCGATGAGAGTGAAAAAAGAACGCCTGCAGCGTCTGAACGCATTGGTTAATGAAATTTCTGCTAAAAAAATGAAGGAATATGAAGGCAAGGTTGTCGAAGTATTAGTTGAGGGCGAAAGCAAAAACAACCCTGAGGTTCTTGCCGGCTACACTGAAAAAAGCAAGCTTGTGAATTTCAAAGGACCAAAGGAAGCGATCGGCAAAATCGTTCGCGTGAAAATCCAGCAAGCGAAAACGTGGTCGCTTGACGGAGAAATGGCAGGAGAAGCAATCGAGGTGAAATAAGATGACGCTCTACTCTAAAAAAGACATTGTGCAGCAAGCCCGAAACCTTGCAAAAATGATCTCTGAAACAGAAGAGGTTGATTTTTTCAAACGGGCTGAAGCGCAAATTAACGAGAACGCAAAAGTGTCTGTAATCATTAATCAGATTAAAGCCCTGCAAAAACAAGCTGTTAATCTGAAGCATTACCAAAAACTCGAAGCGCTCAAACAAGTAGAAGAAAAAATTGATGCGCTGCAAGAGGAGCTTGAAGACATTCCTGTCATCCAAGAATTCAGAGATTCTCAGGTTGAGGTGAATGACCTTCTGCAGCTCGTGGCGACCACCATCTCCAATCAGGTCACAAATGAAATCATTACATCAACCGGAGGCGACCTTCTAAAAGGAGAAACCGGTTCGAAGATGAAACATTCAAATAACAGCTGTTCTCTTTAAACACGGTGCCTTTTCAGGCCCGTGTTTTTTTATGTTGAACTATAAAAATAACTAATTGAACTATGTACTAAATATTCAACCTGTTTTGCCGCCTTTAGCCAAATAAACTTTATCGCACTTATGAGTAAAGTTTCTAGGCACCCCTGCATACAATGGAACAGAAACTTTGTATTTTTATATTTTATTTATAAAAATGCACACTAGACGAATGCCCAGCATAAGATAACACGAAGAAGAACAAGGAGGCATGCCGGAATGTCTGAATACAGGGAAATTATCACGAAGGCGGTAGTAGCGAAAGGCAGAAAATTTACACAGTGCACCAATACCATCTCCCCTGAGAAAAAACCGAGCAGCATTTTGGGCGGTTGGATTATCAATCACAAGTATGACGCAGAAAAAATCGGAAAAACCGTAGAAATTGAAGGGTATTACGATATAAACGTATGGTACTCTTACGCAGACAATACAAAAACAGAGGTTGTCACAGAACGAGTGAAGTACGTCGATGTGATTAAACTCAGATACAGAGATAACAATTACTTAGACGATGAGCATGAAGTGATTGCAAAAGTGCTTCAGCAGCCAAACTGCCTTGAAGTCACCATATCTCCAAATGGCAATAAAATTGTTGTGCAGGCGGAGAGGGAATTTTTGGCGGAAGTGGTAGGGGAAACAAAGGTTGTTGTAGAAGTGAATTCTGATTGGGAAGAGGATGACGAAGAGGATTGGGAAGACGAACTTGATGAAGAGCTGGAGGACATCAATCCTGAATTTTTAGTTGGAGATCCTGAAGAATAAAAAAGAGACTAGGGGAGTCGGTACCCCAAGTCTCTTTTTTATATAGACATATCATTCTTTTAACACTTTCTGTTTATGTTATAATGAAGGCTGGCAAATAGAAACGTTGATACATAGTGAGGGATTAAACAATGGCTACTTATACGCCTATGATACAGCAATATTTAAAAATAAAGGCAGAGCATCAGGATGCCTTTTTATTTTTTCGTCTCGGTGATTTTTACGAAATGTTTTTTGAGGACGCTAAAAAAGCGTCACAAGAGCTGGAAATTACGTTAACAAGCAGAGACGGAGGCGCCGCTGAAAAAATACCGATGTGCGGTGTTCCGTATCATTCTGCTTCGGCTTATATCGAGCAGCTTATTAAAAAAGGATACAAGGTGGCCATATGCGAACAAACGGAGGATCCAAAGGCTGCAAAGGGCGTCGTCAAACGTGAAGTCGTTCAGCTGATTACGCCTGGAACTGTAATGGACGGAAAAGGCATCCATGAATCAGAAAACAACTTTATTGCATCAGTTTCGGCCTGCTCAAACGGATACGGGCTGGCGCTGTCCGATTTAACAACGGGTGAAAATGTGGCTGTTTTAATTGAACGGCTGGAAGACGTCATATCAGAAATTTATTCGGTCGGCGCGCGGGAAATTGTCGTATCGGGAAGCCTTGATGAAAAGACGGTTGCTCAGCTGAAGGAGCGGTGCGGCGCTACCATTTCAATTGAAGATGGGGAAACGGATGAGCACGTTCAGATTATTGAGCATTTGCAGAATCCGGACGTAACGAAAACTTTTCTCCGTTTATATACGTATCTGAAAAGGACTCAGAAACGGAGCTTAGATCACCTTCAGCCTGTACAAGTGTATGAGCTTGAAGAAGCCATGAAAATCGACTTATACTCGAAGCGAAATTTGGAGCTGACTGAAACGATCCGTTCAAAAAATAAAAAAGGCTCCTTGTTATGGCTGCTTGATGAAACAAAAACTGCGATGGGAGGGCGGCTGCTGAAACAGTGGATTGACCGTCCGCTTATCAGAGTGAATCAAATTGAAGAGCGTCAAGAAATGGTGGAAACATTAATGTCCCATTTCTTTGAACGGGAAGATCTGCGTGAGCGTTTAAAGGAAGTCTATGATTTAGAACGCCTCGCAGGCCGTGTCGCATTCGGAAATGTCAATGCGCGGGATCTCATTCAGCTGAAAGAATCATTAAAGCAAGTGCCCGGCATTAAACAGCTTGTTGCTTCACTGGCTCATAAGAAAGCGAAGGAGCGTGCTGAGCGGATTGACCCGTGCGGTGATGTTTTAGAATTACTGGAAGGAGCCCTGTACGAAAACCCTCCGATATCAGTAAAAGAAGGGAACCTGATCAAAGACGGGTACAATCAAAAACTCGATGAATACCGCGATGCTAGCAGAAACGGGAAAGACTGGATTGCCCGCCTTGAACAGCAGGAACGTGAATATACAGGCATTCGGTCATTAAAAGTCGGCTTCAATAAAGTATTTGGCTATTATATTGAAGTGACAAAGGCGAATTTGCACCTTCTTGAAGAAGGGCGTTATGAGCGGAAACAGACGCTAACGAATGCAGAACGCTACATTACACCTGAATTAAAAGAAAAAGAAGCGCTCATTTTGGAAGCGGAAAATAACATCTGTGAGCTGGAATACGAGCTCTTCACCGAGCTGCGTGAGAAAGTGAAATTGTATATTCCGCGTTTGCAGCAGCTCGCCAAACAGATGAGTGAGCTCGATGCGCTGCAATGCTTTGCGACAATCAGTGAAAATCGTCATTACACGAAACCTGAGTTTTCTCAAGATGAAGTTGAGGTCATAGAGGGCAGACACCCGGTTGTTGAAAAAGTAATGGACAGCCAGGAATACGTGCCTAACAACTGTGTGATGGGCGATAACAGACAGATGCTGCTCATTACCGGTCCGAACATGTCGGGGAAAAGCACATACATGAGACAAATCGCGCTCATCTCTATTATGGCGCAAATTGGCTGCTTTGTGCCTGCGAAAAAAGCTATGCTTCCGATTTTCGATCAAATTTTCACCCGAATCGGCGCGGCGGATGATTTGATTTCCGGACAAAGTACATTTATGGTGGAAATGCTTGAAGCCAAAAATGCGATTGTAAATGCAACCAAAAACAGCCTCATTTTGTTTGATGAAATCGGGCGGGGAACGTCCACATATGACGGCATGGCCCTTGCGCAAGCGATTATTGAATATGTTCATGACCATATTGGCGCCAAGACGCTGTTTAGTACGCACTATCATGAGCTGACGGTTCTTGAAGAAAAGCTTCCGCAGCTGAAAAACGTCCATGTTCGTGCTGAGGAATATAATGGAACGGTTGTCTTTCTTCATCAAATTAAAGAAGGGGCAGCTGACAAAAGCTACGGTATCCATGTCGCCCAGCTGGCTGAGCTGCCGGAAGATCTGATTTCGCGCGCTCAAGACATTCTAAAAGAACTTGAGCATTCAGGGAACAAACCGGAAGTGCCAGTGCAGAAACCTGAGGCACCAGTGCAGAAACCTGAGGTAAAAGAAGAGCCGGCACAGCTGTCCTTCTTTGACGAATCGGATAAACCGGCGGCATCACCAAAGCTTTCTAAAAAAGAAAAGCAAGTGCTTGATATCTTTAAATCTCTGAATATACTTGATATGACACCGCTGGAAGCGATGAATGAAATGTACAAGCTGCAAAAGAAATTACATTAAAACGGGGTGATGAATGTGGCAAAAGTCATCCAGCTGTCAGATGAACTTTCAAATAAAATTGCGGCGGGCGAGGTTGTGGAACGGCCCGCCTCAGTCGTGAAGGAATTGGTGGAAAATGCCATCGACGCTGACAGCACAGTCATTGAAATCGACATTGAGGAAGCGGGTCTTGCATCCATTCGTGTTCTGGATAATGGAGAAGGAATGGAAAATGAAGATTGCAAGCGTGCCTTCCGCCGCCACGCAACAAGTAAAATAAAAGATGAGAATGATTTATTCAGAGTGAGAACACTTGGCTTCAGGGGAGAGGCACTGCCGAGTATTGCGTCAGTCTCCCATCTGGAGATTACGACAAGCACGGGAGAAGGAGCGGGAACGAAGCTCATGCTCCAAGGCGGAAACATCATTTCTGAATCGCGTTCCTCAAGCAGGAAGGGAACCGAAATTGTCGTTTCCAATCTGTTTTTTAATACACCGGCCCGCTTGAAATATATGAAAACCGTTCATACAGAGCTTGGGAATATTACGGATGTGGTCAACCGGATTGCGCTGGCACATCCGGAGGTATCGATCCGCCTTCGCCATCATGGAAAAAATCTTCTCCAAACGAACGGAAATGGAGACGTGCGCCATGTCCTTGCCGCGATTTACGGTACGGCTGTCGCTAAAAAAATGCTGCCGCTTCATGTCAGCTCACTGGATTTTGAAGTGAAGGGATATATCGCTCTGCCAGAGATTACACGGGCATCGAGAAATTACATGTCGTCTGTCATCAATGGCCGTTATATTAAAAATTTCCCGCTCGTCAAGGCGGTGCACGAAGGATATCACACACTTTTGCCAATCGGACGCCATCCGATCACATTTATAGAAATCACCATGGACCCGATTTTAGTCGATGTCAACGTGCACCCTTCGAAGCTTGAGGTACGGCTCAGCAAGGAAACAGAGCTGCACGACTTAATTCGTGACGGCATAAAAGATGTATTTAAACAGCAGCAGCTGATACCGAGCGCACAGCTTCCGAAAAAGTCAGCACCTGTGATCAAAAATGAGCAGCAGTTCATGACCTTTGATGAAAAACCTGCTGAAAGAAAAGTGCCGGAAAAAGCGCCTGTGCCTTCGTATTCACCAATGAAGCTCAGTTCAGTTGTCAAAGAACCAGTTGAGATAGAAGACGAATTGCCTTCAGAGCAGCTTGAAACTCATTCTGTGGCTGAAACAAAACAAGATATTGCAGAGCCTGCTGTTTCAGAGGAATTGCCTGAAGCCTTCGAACAGGAGCCCGCTCAGGAACTTCAGCAGACATCATCTGAACGTGTGCCGATCATGTACCCGATCGGCCAGATGCATGGGACCTATATATTGGCGCAAAACGAAAACGGCTTATATATTATCGACCAGCATGCCGCCCAAGAGCGTATTAAATACGAATATTTTCGTGAAAAGGTCGGGGAGGTAGAGCCTGAGGTGCAGGACATGATTGTGCCGCTCACGTTCCATTATTCCACGAACGAGGCACTCATTATCGAACAGCATCAACAAGAGCTCGAAAGCGTAGGTGTCTTTTTAGAGTCTTTCGGCTCGAACAGTTACATCGTCCGCTGCCACCCGGCTTGGTTTCCAAAAGGAGAAGAAGCCGAGCTGATAGAAGAAATCATTCAGCAGGTGCTCGATTCGAAAAACATTGATATCAAAAAACTGCGCGAAGAAGCGGCGATTATGATGAGCTGCAAAGGTTCAATCAAAGCAAACCGCCACCTCAGAAACGACGAGATCAAAGCGCTTCTGGACGATCTCCGAAGCACATCAGACCCATTTACATGCCCGCACGGCCGTCCGATTATGATTCATCATTCCACGTATGAGATGGAGAAGATGTTTAAGCGTGTGATGTAGCGGGGGTTGGCGAAGGGGAATATACCCTTTGCTTATGTTGAAGGCAAACCAATATCCCGATCGATGGCGTACAAGATTCTCAGGGCAGCTGCTGAGTATGTAGGTATAGACGAAATTGAAACCCATCCGTTGAGGAAAACATTTGCTATCACTTTTACAAACTGAGATATTTAACCACTCGGACCAGCGTACAACGCTCGTTATATCGGAATCAATTAAGACGCAATGAAGAAATTCAAAATATAACCAGGCTTATCCAAAATAACAAGGATGGGTCTTTTTCTTTTCATTTTTCGTCAATTTTTCAAAAGTAACAGGTATGTAATTCATTTTAGGGATATGGCTTTAAAACAGAGACGACAAGGGATTGAAACAGTTCGACGAGTTACACAGTATAAAACGTATGGGGAGCATAGAAAAAAGGGTATTATAAATAAGAAAAAGGGGTCAGAACTTGAAAATTGATAAAAGAACTGCTGTTGAAATAAGTGTCAAAGAAGCAGCTGAAGAATTACGTAAATTAATGGATGAATTACATTAATTGTACAAGCACTTTGCTTTTGTGAAAGTGCTTTTTTATATTCTCTGTAAACTGCTTCCGGTAAATCTCAGGATAGACAATTGGCGGTACGGTGGCAGTTTAGAAAGAATAAATATGTGATTAAAAGGGAATCGTTCGACAAATTTTGCGAACTGTTTCATTTCTAGTCCTCTTGTCTGATAATAAATCTAGAGGTGAAAGTTTATGAAATTTGAAATTGTTTTTTGGTTTGATAATGAAAATATAAGAACAGCTAAAGTAAGTGCAGAATCTGAGAAAGCACTTATAAAAGAATTGCAAGAATGTGAACATTGGTATGAGTTTCAAGATGGTAAGCGTATAGCAAATGTTAATATGCGACTTGTAACGCAATTTGATGTGAAAAGAAAATAAAAAAGCATCCCTCGGGGTGCTTTTTTATTTGGGTAGTTGCGCGATGCAGTTGCACATGTGAACAGAGGAAAGGAACGTATGGGGGAGGGATTTACTTTTGTCTATTAAAAAGTAGTTTGAAACAATCATGTAAGGTATACTCTTCTCATAATGGAGGGAGTTACATGAAATACATAATAATTACTTTGATATCTATTGGACTGCTTGCTGGCTGTTCAACCAGCAATGAAACGAAAAACAATGACACTACGAAACAGAATGAAATAAACAAGGAATCAAACACAGATGGGTTGTCTATAGTTGATGCTGGTGTTACTCAAGAAGACGAGTCTACAGACACAGCACGTACAGAAGTTAACGAAACAGTAAAGGAAATTGCTACTCAAGCGTCATACAAAGAATTAAATGTAAACGATCCACCAGTTGATAAAGTTGTTAAGATAACTGGCACAATCGAGAGTGTAATGGATGAAGGTGGTGCTTTGGATTCGTTTATAATTTCTCAGGAAGAAGATGGTGAAAAGTGTTTGTATCAAGTGATGAACATGAGTTACTTAACATTAACTAAGGGTGATAAGGTTTCAGCTTACGGCCCTGTGCAAGAAGGTGAAGAGACACCGATGATTACAGGCGTCCTAGTAGAAAGAGAGTAAGACATCCGATTGGGTGTCTTTTTATATTGGCAAAGGAGAGAGATTATGAATAGGATACAAAATATTCGAAGGAGAATTAAAGATGACTAAACAAAATTCATTAAAAAGATTTCATATGTATCTTCACTTGCGAATGAAAGGACAAAGAGTGAGGGCTATGCTCTTAAGCCTTGAACCGCCTCTGGTTGCCCATTCCTGCCTCACCCGTAGCCGGGGCTGTGATGCACACTAGACACAGCAACAAGAAGAAACGAAACCATAACAAGTTTTTAGACATATTTTGATTTTTGTTTTGCATTCGAGGTTTTATTCCTCTAATTGTTTTACACTTTCTCGTTGACTATATAGGAATTGAGGCGACGAACATGTCATTACAGCATAAAACCGCTTGAATCAATCACAAGCGGTTTTTTATCGGTTTATGTTTTAGGCTGATCATCAAATGCTCGTTCAATGAACGCCATAAATGCTGATATGACAAAGAGTAATGCGTCCGGGATATAAATAGAATCCATAAAGTAATCTACTAAACAAATTGTTATGAAATTAGCGATGAAATAAAAAACAAATGTGAAAAGTGCTGTTTTTCTGATAGAAAGTGAATGGATCATGATCAAAGAAACGGCTTTTGTTAGAGGGTCTATAACCAGTCCGGCAGCAAAGCATCCCAATATAAAAAACAATAAGGTTTGATTGGAATCGTATGTGATGCCGAGGATGGCAAATAGCCCTTTCATGCCGAAGAAATAACCGCCGAAGATCACAGCAGCTGCAATTGTGATAAGGAGGGCAATGGATACAATCACTATTATTTTTGAGCTTGGTTTTAAGTCTTTAAATGGCGTGTCGTGTTCTTTCTGGCTCACGTATTACACTCCTTACATGTTAGTGATTCACAATACAGCAGAACTCATCCCGAATATACTAAAATAATAATAAAAACAGGATATGTTTCCTAGGCAAGTGCCTAATGAAAAAAGCGAAAATCCGGCAGGTATACTGAGAAAGCAGTGGCTTTTTTCATATAAGCTCCTTATCTAGATGACTTGCATAAAGTGTAACATATATTTACAAAAGTGAAAAAATCCTTTTTCTATTGAAAAAGGATTTTTTAGCGGGACTAATTTTAACTTCTGAGATTTTTTGAAGCTTTCGCTTTTTTCGGCCAGATAAAATAACTGGCGGTGATCAGGCAATCAATGCCCAGAATGACTGTCCATAGCTTTAAAACACTGCTCAGCGCTTCGGTACGGGCAGCATCATTAATAAAATAAATCATCCCGGCCAGCAGCCCGGCACCAATCAGATAAGCGAGCACATGTCTGATCAAGCTTTTCGCATAATGTTTCGCATGATCCATTCCATAGCGCACAAGCGGTTTTGAGCCTTGCTTTGTTACATAATAACGGAATTTTTCATCCGCCCATTGGATCATTTGCTTGCCGAAAGCGATCGATACGCCGATGTACACTGCCGCAATCGCGTGTGCAGTAGTCGCAACGGCTCCGCGGTATAAGTCCGCAGACGTCATTACTAACAAAATCAGGTCAATGACAGGGGTTAAGGCAAAAAGAAGCAGCCCTAATTTATCTTGTTTAAATAGATAGCGTACGACAAGGCCTAACACTATTACAACCCAAAATCCTATTTCGCAGAAGACAATCATCCAAGCGACACTGTTCAATCTGTTCCCCTCTTTCCAATACAGTTGTATTATTTAATATGATTTTACCATCTGCGTTTTTATAAAACAACTGTATTATAAAAATTGCTCTCTGATTTTTTTCTTGGTAAAATAAAGATATGCCAAAACAAATTGACCATGAAAAAAGAAGAAAACACATTGCAGAAGCGACATGGCGGGTGATTTTAGAACGAGGGATGGAGGGGGCCTCAGTCAGAAACATTGCCAAAGAAGCAGGACTGTCGTTAGGTGCGCTTCGCCATTATTTTTCAACTCAGGATGAATTGCTTGTTTTTGCAATGAAACTTGTGAAAGAAAAGGTGACAGCCCGCATTAATGCAATTGCTGCCCATGATTTGCCGCCTAAAGAAAAAGCGTTACACATACTGCTTGAAATTGTCCCGACAAATGCTGAAACGATTAGAGAGATGGAGGTATGGTTTGCTTTTACTGTTTATGCGAGACATAAAGACAATATGTTTGATGCGGGACATGACGAAATTTACAAAGCAATTCGAAATCTGATTGACTACTTGGACCAGCTTCATTTATTGCAAAAACATGCTGATAAAGAAATAGAAGGAGAGAGGCTGTACGCCTTAATTGATGGCTTGGCTTTACATGCGATGTTTGACCCTCGCCGTGTGAATAAAGAACGGATCAAACGTGTTATGATGCAGCATTTACAATCTATATGCGTGGATGAATCAGCCCAAGAGTGAATAGGTCACTGCAAAAAGTTATTCTTAATGGACAAGTCTCCAAAAAGAATAACTTTTTTTATGAGAATCAAGCCGTAACTGCAAGAATGAATTGAAGAATGGAAAAGCCGCATGCCGTTTGGTAAAGTGGGAATGGAAGAGAGAATGAAAGAACTTCATATTGATAGGAATGGTGAAAATGGTTACTTATGCGGTACATACGATCAAAACATTTCATCACAGGTGGACTAACTATTGTTACATCATTGAAGATATTGTTAGCCGATCTGCGATAGTTGTTGATCCATCATGGGAATTGAGTAAAATAACTAATAAACTTTCTGAGCTGGAGGTTGATTTATCAGCAATTCTTTTAACGCACTCTCATTATGATCATGTAAATCTTGTTGAACCGCTCTCGGCATTATTTCATCCTCAAGTGTATATGTCGAAAACAGAAATCGACTTTTACCAATTCAGATGCAAAAACTTAATTGCTCTTCAAGACCTTGAAACCATCAGCATAGGAATGACGAAAGCGCAATGTCTGCTTACACCTGGGCATACAGCCGGCGGGATGTGTTATTTGTTTTCAGAAAGTATATTCACAGGAGATACGATTTTTACGGAAGGATGCGGGATATGTGAAGATCATGGCAGTTCCGCAGATGATATGTTCGATAGTGTTCAGAGGATAAAATCCATCGTTTCCCCAGAAGTGCGGGTTTATCCGGGGCATTCATTTGGTCAAGCACCAGGGCAAACAATAGGTGAGCTTTTAAAACATAATATTTATTTTCAGATTGATAAAAGAGAATATTTTGTGAAATTCCGCAATAGAAAAAATCAAAGAGGCATTTTTGATTTTAAATAAGTTTTTCCCGAAATCATTCTATTAGACTATTTTCTTTCTGCATCCGAAAGATTTGCCTTTTGAAAAATGATGACAAAGCACGGGTTGATTTTATTAAGTAATGAAATGAAGCTTATGTATCATCATCTTTTGGCACAAATGATATGCAGGTCTATTTTCTTATGTTTTACAGCGTGTCCTGATTCTTTATACCTTTATGGAAAAATGCAGAGAAAAAACGATGGAAAGTGTAGGAAAAATTAACTTGACGGATAATATTTACAGAGGTTACCATCAACATGAACATGCTACTATTTATTCGGGGCAATACTTATATTTTCTATAACGTAAGTCAGCAGGTAATTATATATGCGGGGAAGGGTGGCTTTAATAGAATGATCACATATGTTTTTCCGGGACAGGGTTCACAGAAACAGGGAATGGGCAGTGAGTTATTTGATGAGTTTAAAGAACTGACGGCACAAGCAGATGAGATCTTAGGGTATTCTATCAAACGCCTATGCATAGAGAATCCTTATTCAAACTTAAACAAAACGCAATTTACTCAGCCGGCCTTATATGTAGTGAACGCATTAAGCTACCTGAAAAAAATACAGGAAACAGACATAAAACCCGATTTTGTTGCCGGGCACAGCCTTGGAGAATACAATGCGCTATTTGCGGCTGAAGTCTTTGATTTTGAGACGGGGTTAAAGCTTGTCAGAAAAAGAGGCGAGCTGATGAGCATGGTAAGCAACGGCGGTATGGCGGCCGTTATGGGACTAAATGAAGAACAGGTTTCAGAGGTTTTGATAGATCATCATTTACATGCGATTGACATTGCGAATGTAAATGCTCCTTATCAAATTGTGATTTCAGGTCAAAAAGAAGATATTGGCAAAGCCGCATCCATCTTTGAAGCCAAAACAGACGTTACGATGTTTCTCCCCTTAAACGTCAGCGGTGCGTTTCATTCCAGATACATGAATCATGCAAAGCAGGAGTTTGAACAGTTTCTTGACACTTTTCATTTTGCTCCTTTGTCTATTCCGGTTATTTCTAATGTATATGCCAGACCGTACTCTTCTGAAGTAATTAAGCCGACACTGGCGGATCAAATCAACCATTCGGTAAAATGGACTGAAAGTATACGCTTTTTAATGGAAAAAGGTCAAATGGAGTTTGAGGAAATAGGACCGGGAAATGTGTTAACAGGATTGATCCGCCGCATTGAAACAGATGCGGAACCTATGACACGTTAAACCGATTTCTATACCAAAAGGCCTCAAATTCGGGTCTAAAGTATACGTGATGCATGATTCGATAGACACTGTTAAAACTGAAAGAATTTATATACTGTTACATAAAGAGGCTGATAAAAAAAGTTCGCTCTCTAGCGGACATTTGCACTATCGCAGTCAGTTTTTATATTACGATAAACCATCGCTCTCCTTTCAAGAGAACCGCCCTTTATTTCAAAAACATCTAAGTCATAATAGAGTCGATGTTTTTGGCGATGCCAAAATGATTCACATCAAATTCAGATACTTCCAAGATCACTTCATTAACGAGCTTCCACATCCAGAACAACAAAACCAAAGCATTTTTCCATTCATGTTATAAACCATATAACGAGGCTTTTCTCACAGCCAGCCAGCATCATCATATTTCCGTAACTCACCTTTAAATACATAAAAAAGAAGGTTATACAAATGAATGAACCACTCGTTTTTATGTTTTCCGGACAAGGCTCTCAGTACTATCATATGGGAAAAGAATTATTCAGCGGAAACACCGTTTTTCGCCAATGTATGCTTGAAATGGATGCCATTGTCTCTGGGCGAATCGGCATATCTATAGTCAATGAAATGTATCATCCCGCTAAGCGTGTATCGGATCCGTTTGACCGTGTCCTTTATACGCACCCCGCTATTTTTATGGTTGAGTATTCTTTATATCGGGTTTTCGCAGAAAAGGGAATCCAGCCTGATTACGTGCTTGGGACAAGTCTGGGAGAATTCGCGTCAGCTGCTGCTTCCGGTGTTTTAGACGCAAAAGAGATACTGGAATGCATACTTGAACAGGCTACCGTCATCGAAAAATACTGCGATAAAGGAAAAATGCTGGCTATACTCGACAAACCGCAACTATTACTTGATCATCCGCAGCTATTTGAAAATAGTGAATTAACCTCCATTCATTATGATTCGCACTTTGTCATTTCGGGAGAAAGTGAAAACATACAGCAGATCACTGATGTCCTGAGAGAGAACGAGATTCTCTGCCAGTCGCTGCCTGTATCCTACGGATTTCATTCTTCCCTTATTGATCCTGCAAAAGATGTATATAAAGAATTTTTAAGATCAAAATCTTTTAAACACCCTTCAATCCCGTTGGTATCCTGTTTAACGGGAAGCAGCATTCGCGAGATTCATAACGATTTCTTTTGGGATACTGTAAGAAGACCAATGAGATTTCGAGAAGCTATTCAATTTTTGGAAAGTCAGCATACTTGCCATTTCATTGATTTGGGGCCTTCAGGAACCTTAGCTGCGTTTGTTAAACAATTAATCTCGGGAGATTCAGCGAATCGCTGTCATTCAATCATCACACCATTTCATCAGGAGCTGAAAAATCTGGAGATGGTTGAGCGTTTACAGAAACTAGAAAGGAAGTAAACAAGATGATTACATATGTTTTTCCGGGACAAGGCTCCCAGCAAAAAGGAATGGGACAAGGACTTTTTGAGCAATATCAGCATTTGACGGACCAAGCAGATCAAATACTTGGATATTCAATCAAAAAACTCTGTACTGAAAAAGGCTATTTCGATGTCAATCATACTCAATATACTCAGCCGTCTTTATACGTGGTCAATGCACTCAGTTATTTGAAAAAGCTGGAGGAGACCGGCGAAAAACCTGATTTTGCGGCGGGGCATAGCTTAGGAGAATACAACGCGCTGTTTGCAGCAGGCGCATTTGACTTTGGAACAGGCTTAAAGCTGGTGAAAAAAAGAGGCGAGCTGATGGGACGGATTACTGGAGGCGGTATGGCTGCGGTGATCGGTTTAGATAAGGAACAAGTTACAGCCGTATTAGAAGAACATCATTTACATACGATTGATGTGGCAAATGAGAATACACCTCGGCAAATTGTGATTTCCGGGCAAAAAAAAGATATTGAAAAAGCTGGAGCTGTTTTTGAAACCATCCAGGATGTAAAGCTGTTCCACCCATTAAACGTAAGCGGAGCTTTTCATTCCAGGTATATGAATGAAGCAAAACAAGAATTTAAGCAATTTATAGAAACATTCCATTTTGCGCCTTTGTCTTTTCCGGTTATCTCGAATGTTTATGCAGAGCCTTATCAACAGGAAAGGCTAAAAGAGACCCTGTCTCAACAAATGAACAGCACAGTTAGATGGACAGACAGCATTCGTTTTCTTATGGGAAGAGGAGCAATGGAGTTTGAAGAAGTCGGTCCTGGAAAGGTGTTAACCGGCTTAATTACCCGCATAAAAAATGAAGCGGAGCCGTTAACACATCATGCTGATACAACAGAGAAAAATGCCTTTCCCGGCCAGCAAAATGAACAAGCAGAAACTGACGCCCATTCAGCTCGAATGTCTGCTGAGATTACAGCTCATTCATTAGGAAGTGCCGAGTTTAAAAAAGACTATCAACTTACATATGCTTATCTTGCAGGAGGAATGTACCGCGGTATTGCTTCGAAAGAAATGGTTGTAAAGATGTCAAAAGCGGGGATGATGGGGTTCTTTGGCACGGGCGGTTTGGATCTGAATGACGTTGAGGATGCGATTCTGTCTATTCAAGGCAAATTGGGGAAGGGACAAGCCTATGGCATTAACCTGGTGCACAATATGAAGCATATTGAATCAGAAGAAAAAATGATTGATCTTTTATTGAAACATAATGTGAGACATTTGGAAGCCTCCGCATTTCTAAGTGTCACTCCTGCTTTAGTAAGATATCGCGCCAAAGGATTGAAACGGCGCCCAAACGGTGAAGTGATATGTGCAAATCGAATGATAGCGAAAATCTCAAGACCGGAGGTTGCCGAATCCTTTATGAGTCCTGCGCCGGAGAATATGGTAGAAAAGCTTTTAAGAGAAAACAAAATCACAACTAGTGAAGCTGAGTTATTGCGGGAGATCCCTGTGGCAGAGGATATTTGTGTGGAAGCCGACTCAGGCGGTCATACGGACGGCGGTGTCGCATACAGCTTGATGCCGGCGATGACATTATTAAGGGACGAAATGATGAAAAAGTATCGATATAACAAAAAAATACGCGTCGGTGCGGCAGGCGGGATAGGAACTCCTGAGGCGGCGATGGCTGCCTTTATGCTCGGTGCTGATTTTATCTTAACCGGCTCAATCAATCAGTGTACGGTTGAAGCGGCCACAAGTGACAGAGTGAAAGATTTATTGCAGCAAATGAATGTTCAAGATACGGCGTATGCGCCAGCGGGTGATATGTTCGAATCGGGCAGCAAAGTGCAAGTGCTGAAAAAAGGTGTGTTTTTTCCATCGCGAGCCAGCAAGCTGCATGAACTTTACCAGCGATTTGGATCATTGAGTGAGATCGATCAAAAGACCTTAACTCAGCTTGAGGAGAAATATTTTAAACGCAGTATCGAAAAAATATATGAAGATATTAAATTACATTATCCATCGGCAGAGATTGAGAAGGCTGAACGGAATCCGAAACATAAGATGGCATTGATTTTCAGATGGTACTTTAGGTACAGCTCGCAATTGGCGATCAGCGGAAGCGAAGAGTCTAAAGTCGATTACCAAGTTCACTGCGGCCCGGCGTTAGGGGCTTTTAATCAATGGGTGAAAGGCTCGGAATTAGAGAGCTGGCGGAACCGTCATGTGGATGACATCGGGAAAATATTAATGACAGAAACCGCAAAGTTACTTAACGACAGAATTGCATTATTTTCTCAAAAGGCGCTTTAAAGTCTATTGTGCAATAATAAAAGATTGAATATTGCGAAAAAACTGGGCCGAGCCTGCATGTTTAACATTCCATTTAAAGGAGAGACAAACGTTATGAATAAACAGAAAGTCTTCGAAGTATTGATTACTAATATTTGTGAGGTTCTTCCGGAATTGGACGGACACCGTTTTGAGCCTGAAGACCGATTAGCTGATTTAGGGGCTGATTCTGTAGACAGGGCTGAAATTATAACCATGGTGCTTGAGGATTTATCATTAAAAATCCCTCGTGTCGAGCTGTCTGGTGTGAACAACATCGGCGAATTAGCTGAGGTGCTTTATGACAAAGTACAATCCGCCTGAGATTCTGGTGACCGGTGTCGGAGTAACGGCAGCGATCGGCCAAGGAAAAGAGGCTTTTGTTTCTTCGTTGTTGTCTGGGAGGCATGCCTTTGAAGTGATGCAGCGCCCTGGCAGACAAAAAGACAGCCGGTTTATTGGAGCTGAAATTCCTTCGTTATCTTATCCGGACCGTCTTTCTAAGAAACTGCTAAGAAAAGCGTCATTTTCCAGCCGAGCTGCTTTGGTTACTCTCTCAGAAGCCTGGGAGGAGGCGAAGTTAGACGATGCTGGTTCCGCACGTATCGGGCTGGTAGCAGGAGGATCGAACTTTCAGCAAAGAGAGACCCTCCAGCTTTATGAGAATTATAGGGACCGCTCTGGTTTCATGTCGCCAGCATATGCACTGTCTTTTATGGATAGCGATCTTTGCGGTCTTTGTACAGAACAGTTTGGAATTACCGGTTTAGCTTATACGGCGGGAGGTGCTTCCGCAAGCGGCCAGTTAGCGGTGATTCAAGCAATTCAGCAAGTCCTGTCAGGAGAGGTTGATATTTGCATCGCACTGGGGGCGTTAATGGATATTTCCTATATGGAATGTGAGGCGCTCAGGGCTTTAGGCGCTATGGGAACGGATAAATATGCTGATGAGCCGGAAAAAGCGTGCCGTCCCTTTGACCAGAACAGAGATGGATTTATTTATGGAGAATGCTGCGGCGCATTGGTGATAGAACGAAAAGATACGGCTGTCCGCCGGGGCGTAAAACCCTATGCTGCATTGTCTGGATGGTCAATCAAAGTAGATGGGAACCGCAATCCTGATCCTTCTTTAGAAGGGGAGATCTATGTCATACAAAAGGCATTGGAGCGAGCCGGTCTCACACCTGAAGAAATTGATTACATAAACCCCCATGGCACGGGTTCTTTCATTGGAGATGAAATTGAATTGAAGGCGCTGCATGCTTGCGGTCTTTCTCATGCTTATATAAACGCAACAAAGTCAATAACCGGGCATGGGCTCAGTGCAGCAGGCATTGTTGAGATTATTTCTGTATTGCTTCAAATGAAAGAATCACGCCTGCATCCGAGCCGGAATTTACATGATCCAATCGATCCTTCCTTGCATTGGGTGACGGATCAATCAATTTCACACGACATAAAAAACGCGTTGAGTTTAAGCATGGGTTTTGGCGGAATGAATACCGCTGTTTGTATACAAAACATTGAAAAATGCGGAGGCGAATCATAAATGGTTTCTGCTGGAATAGAAGCGATGAATGTCTTTGGCGGAACGGCATACCTTAATGTCATGCAATTAGCCAAGCACAGACATTTAGATACTGCTAGATTTGAAAATTTATTAATGAAGGAAAAAGCGGTAGCACTGCCTTACGAAGATCCTGTGACCTTTGGAGTGAATGCGGCTAAACCGATTATTGATTCACTAAGTGACGCAGAGAAGGACAGGATTGAATTGCTGATCACCTGTTCCGAATCTGGGATCGATTTTGGAAAATCATTAAGCACCTATATCCATGAATACTTAGGGCTTAATCGCAACTGCCGTTTGTTCGAAATAAAGCAAGCCTGTTATTCAGGAACTGCCGGATTTCAAATGGCAGTGAATTTTATATTATCCCAGACGTCTCCGGGTGCCAAAGCACTGGTCATCGCCAGTGATATTTCCCGTTTTTTAATCGCTGAAGGCGGAGACGCTTTAAGTGAGGATTGGTCCTATGCCGAACCGAGTGCCGGAGCGGGAGCAGTGGCTGTTTTGATAGGCGAAAATCCCGAGGTGTTTCAAGTTGATCCCGGTGCAAACGGCTATTACGGCTACGAAGTGATGGATACGTGCCGTCCCATTCCCGACAGTGAGGCGGGAGATGCTGACCTGTCTTTAATGTCATATTTGGATTGCTGTGAACAAACGTTCTTGGAATATCAAAAACGTGTACCCGGGGCTCATTATCAAGATACGTTTCAATATCTAGCCTACCATACGCCTTTTGGCGGGATGGTGAAAGGGGCGCACCGGACGATGATGCGTAAGATGGCAAAGGCGAAAACGGCTGAGATAGAAACTGATTTTTTGAAACGGGTACAGCCTGGATTGCTCTACTGCCAAAGGGTCGGAAACATTATGGGAGCCGCATTGCTTCTGGCGTTGGCTAGCACTATTGACAAAGCGCAGCTTGACTCGCCTAAACGAATCGGCTGTTTCTCCTATGGTTCAGGCTGCTGTTCTGAATTTTACAGCGGAATTGCAACGCCTCAAGGCCAACAACGCCAGCGCTTATTTGAAATCGAGAAGCACTTGGACAATCGATATCATCTTTCAATGGATGAGTATGAAACGCTGTTCAAGGGAAACGGGATGGTCCGGTTCGGAACTCGTAATGTCAAGCTGGATCTTGAGATGATTCCGGGGGTATTGCAGTTTCATCAAGAAAAGCCGAGGCTGTTTTTAGAAGAAATTTCTGAGTTTCATCGCAAGTACAGGTGGATGTCGTGACATACCAAACAATTAAGGTCCGGTTTCAAGAGTCAATTTGCTATCTAACCTTTCATCGTCCTGACGCTAATAATACGATCAATGACCAATTAATCGATGAATGTTTACATGTGATGAATCAATGTGAGACATCTTCCGTTACGGTCATTGTTTTAGAGGGGCTCCCGGAGGTATTTTGTTTCGGAGCGGATTTTCAAGAAATATATCAGGAGATGAAAAGCGGCAGAAAACAAGCGAGTGCTCAAGAACCTCTCTATGATTTGTGGCTGAAATTGCAGACTGGTCCTTTTGTCACCATTTCACATGTGCGTGGAAAAGTAAATGCCGGAGGTCTTGGATTTGTGGCTGCCAGTGATATTGTCATTGCGGATCAAACTGCATCATTCAGTCTGTCCGAGTTATTATTTGGTCTTTATCCAGCTTGTGTGCTGCCATTTCTGATTCGCAGGATCGGCTATCAAAAAGCGCATTATATGACATTAATGACAAAACCGATTTTTGTTCAGGAAGCCATGGAATGGGGCTTGGTAGATGCCTGTGACGCTCAAAGCGAGGTCCTGCTTAGAAAGCATTTATTGCGCTTGCGGCGGTTAAATAAAAAGGCAATTGCGCGGTATAAACAGTTTATCAATTCATTGGATGACCGCCCTCGCCGTACGAAATCCATGGCTTTAACTGAAAATCAAGACATGTTTTCCGACCCTCAAAATCAAATGGGCATCATAAGGTACGTCGAAACGGGGCAGTTCCCTTGGGAGAAGAGCCCGTAAACTGTGTGAAATACATACAATCAGAAACCGTTAGGAGGACATCATGACGCATTCTGTTGTAGAGCTTTTTGAAATCGAGCCCGCTATTATTCAGGTCAAGATGCATGACCGTGTTCATAAAAACGCGTTTTCGCAAGAACTCACAGACGGATTAATTCAAGCGTTCGAATTCATTCGCAATCAACAAAGCTATAAAGCAGTGATTTTAACGGGATACGACAATTATTTTGCTTCAGGCGGAACACAAGAAGGTTTGCTGAGAATCCAGCAAGGAATCACTAAGTTTACTGATGACAATCTCTATTCTCTGGCACTTGATTGCAGAATTCCCGTCATTGCTGCCATGCAGGGTCACGGAATTGGGGGCGGCTTTGTCATGGGGCTCTTTGCTGATTTTGTTATTCTGAGCAGGGAGAGCGTGTATACCACTAATTTTATGAAATACGGGTTTACACCGGGTATGGGAGCTACTTTTATCGTTCCCCAAAAACTCGGGTTCAGCTTGGCGCAGGAGTTATTAATGAATGCAGGCAATTACCGGGGAGCCGATCTCGAAAAAAGAGGAATACCCTTTCAAGTCCTCCCTCGATCTGAAGTTTTGGAGTATGCTGTGGAGCTGGCGCGTGAGCTGGCGGAAAAACCGAGAAACTCCTTAATTACATTAAAAGACCACTTGGTTGCGCCGCTTCGCGAGCAGCTTTCCCGCGTGATAGAACAGGAGCTCGTTATGCATGAGAAAACATTTCATCAAGACGAAGTCAAAACGAGAATCACAGGTTTATATGGGAATTAATTGATTTAGAAACGATCGTCGTGTGATACATAAAAATGTGCAGGTGAAATGGAGGCAGCTCTATGAGAAATGATGTGAATACCAGCGGATTATCTAATCCCTCTGTCAGTTATGGGGAGCCATTACATATATCCGAAGATCAACCGGCTACAATACCCGAGGTTTTATACAAAACTGCAGCGGAGCTTGGAGAAACAAAGGGGATCATTTATCTGCAGCCGGATGGAATTGAGATTCATCAATCTTACGGCCGTTTATGGAAGGATGCGCTGCGTATTGTGAAGGGGCTCCGTCAATCTGGCCTGAGAGCAAAAGATAATGTGATCTTGCAGCTTGGTGACAATTCACAATTTATCCCTGCTTTCTGGGGCTGTGTTTCAACTGGAATTGTTCCGGCGCCTTTAGCTGTTGCCCCGACGTACACAGCGTCGAACAGCGGGACTCAAAAGCTGAAAGACGCATGGACACTTCTTGACAGGCCGCCGGTGATTACGAGTCGGGAATTGCTTCAGGAAATGATTGATTGGGCAAAAGAGCAAGAACTTGAAGGTTTTCGCGTCTTGGCTGTCGAGGATCTTTACTGTGATGAGATGGAAACCGACTGGCACCAAGCTCACCCTGAAGATTTGGCGCTTCTGCTGCTGACTTCAGGGAGTACGGGCACTCCCAAAGCAGTCATGCTCAATCACAAAAATATTTTAAGCATGGTGAAAGGCATTATTCAAATGCAAGGTTTTACAAGAGAGGATATCACGTTTAACTGGATGCCGTTTGATCATGTCGGAGGCATCGGGATGCTTCATTTGCGGGATGTTTATCTTGGCTGCCAAGAAATCAACGTCGCAAGTGAAACGATTTTGATGGAACCTCTAAAATGGCTTGATTGGATTGATCATTACCGTGCTTCTGTTACGTGGGCGCCGAATTTTGCTTTCGGACTGGTCACTGATTTTTCTGATGAAATGAAAAATCGAAACTGGGATCTGTCATCCATGCGCTATATGCTCAATGGCGGTGAAGCGATGGTCGCTAAAGTCGGGCGCCGAATGCTAGAGCTTTTAGAACCTCACGGATTGCCTGCTGATGCGATTCGCCCTGCATGGGGCATGTCCGAAACTTCATCCGGCGTGATTTTCTCTCGTGAGTTTACCCGTGCCACAACAAGCGATGATGATGGTTTTGTGGAAATAGGCTCCCCGATTCCTGGGTTCTCCATGAGGATTGTGGATGACCATAATGAATTGGTTGAGGAAGGCGAGATCGGCCGTTTTCAAGTCTCTGGCCTCTCTGTTACCAGCGGATATTATCGGCGCCCGGATTTGAATGAGAGTGTGTTTACGGAGGATGGCTGGTTTGAAACTGGCGATCTCGGTTTTTTGCGCAATGGGCGTCTAACCATTACGGGCCGTACGAAAGATGCGATTATTATTAATGGTGTCAATTACTACAGCCATGCGATTGAATCCGCGGTTGAAGAATTAGCGGAAATCGAAACTTCTTATACTGCCGCTTGTGCTGTCCGTGTGAATAACAATACAACGGATCAGCTGGCTATCTTCTTTGTTACTTCCACCCAGATGAATGATGATGAAATCGTTCAGCTTCTTAGAAACATACAGTATCATGTCACGCAGACAATCGGTGTGACTCCCGAATTTTTGCTGCCGGTGCATAAAGAAGAGATTCCGAAAACAGCTATAGGAAAGATTCAGCGCACGCAGCTGAAAACGGCATTTGAAAATGGAGAGTTCGACCACTTGCTTCACAAACCGAACCGTATAAACGGTGAGGGAGAGACACAAGAAGCAGATGATGCCAAAAGAATAAGAGAAGATATACAGGAATATCTGCTCAGCTGTTTTACTGATGAGCTTCATGTTTCCCGCAATTGGATTGAGCCCAACACCAATATCCAAAGCCTCGGTATTGACTCTATTAAGATGATGAAGCTTATTCGGGCGGTCGAGAAAAAATACCGCATCAGACTTACAGCCAGAGAGTTATATAAGTATCCTGCAATCGAATCACTGGCAAACTATCTGTCTGAAAAAGAAGATTTACGGAGCAGCCTGTCTGGTGACAAAGATAGCATTGACGCACCCCAATCAGAAGAGGCGGAAAAAAAGCAAGCAGCCTTTCAACCTCTTTCTGAAGTTCAAAAAGGTTTGTGGACGTTGCAAAAAATGTCACCTGAAAATAGCGCGTATCACGTACCTCTCTGTTTTCGATTTACGTCAGCGCTTCACCTTGAAACTTTAAAGCAAGCTTTTCACCATGTGCTGAAACAGCATCCGATATTAAAGCATGTGATTCAAGAAAAAGACGGAGTGCCTTGCCTCAAAAATGAGCCGGCGCTGTCTCTTGATATCAAAACAGAAGACATTTCAGGTATGAAAGAGTCTGACACGACTGCTTATCTTAGAAAACAAGTAAAAGAACCGTATGTAAAGGAAAACAGCCCGTTAATGCGCGTCCGTGTTTTTTCCAGATCAGAAGAAGAGCACTTTTTGCTTTTGACTATTCACCATATTATTTTTGACGGGATTTCTTCCCTGACGTTTATTCGCAGCCTTTTTGACAGCTATAAGCTTCTATTAGAAGGACAGGAGCCGAAAGAGTCTGTTTCACCGGCCGTTTATCACGGTTTTGCCGCTTGGGAACAGAACATGCTTGCCGGTGAAGACGGCGAGAAACATCGTTCGTACTGGCGGAAACAGCTATCGGGCACATTGCCGAATCTTCAGCTGCCGACTGTAAGCACCAGTACGTCCGTTTCAGAGTTTAAGGAAGACACATACGCTCGGCGGTTGCCCAGCAGTTTAATGAAGCATGTCAGATCGTTTGCCAAAGAGCATTCTACAAATGTTTCAACAGTATTGCTGAGCTGCTATATGATGCTGTTAGGCCGTTATTGCGATCAGAAAGAACTGATCGTCGGCATGCCTGCGATGGTGAGACCTGAAGAGCGATTTGATTCCTCTATTGGGCATTTTCTCAATATGCTGCCTATTCGAGGTGAACTGAAAGCGGGAGAAACTTTTTCTGAGTTTGTTTCGAGATTGCAATTCACAATCCTCGACGGACTGGATCATGCGGCTTATCCTTTTCCAAAAATGGTGCGGGATTTGAATATTTCGCGCCAGCAAGCAGGTTCACCTGTTTTTCAGACAGCTTTTTTCTATCAGAATTTTCTTCAAACTGGAAGTTATCAAAGTCTGTTGAGTAAATATAAGGATTCCTTTTCTGTTGATTTCGTTGAGAGTATTCATCAAGAGGGTGAATACGAATTGGTGTTTGAGCTATGGGAAGAAGAAGAAAAAATGGAGCTGAACATCAAATACAATACTGGGCTGTTTGATACCGCTTCTATTTCCGCTATGTTCGATCATTTTGTTTATTTAACAGAACAGGCTGTTGGGAGTCCTTCTCAGACTTTAAAAGAGTATTCCTTATTAACTGACGAAGAGGAACAAATGATTCTCAGAACGTGGAACGCTACTGAAAAGAATTATCCACATGCGTGTTTTCATGAGTTATTTGAGCAGCAGGCGAAAAAGACGCCTAATCGGGCGGCTGTCAGCTATAAAGGTGAAACATTGACGTATCGGGAGCTTGATGAAAAAAGCACACAGCTGGCCATATATTTGCAGGCGCATGGAGCGGGGCCGGATCGCTTGGCAGGTATCTATGTGGATCGATCGCTGGAAATGATTGTGGGTTTATTGGCGATTCTCAAGGCAGGAGGAGCATATGTGCCGTTAGACCCGTCTTATCCGGCTGAGCGATTGGAATACATGCTGAAGGACAGTGAAGTCTCCATTACACTGACTACTTCCGAATTGGCCAATACTTTAAGCTGGAATGGGGTTCAGACAGTTTTGTTAGATCAGGACTGGGATGATATCACTCAAGCCGCTTTTGATCGACGTGTTCTTTCGCGCACCGTCAAGCCGGAAAACTTGGCTTATGTCATTTATACGTCCGGAAGCACAGGGAAGCCAAAAGGTGTCATGATTTCGCATAAAGCGTTGACAAACTTTCTCGTTTCCATGGGCGAGACGCCCGGTCTTTCATCAGCGGATAGCCTGCTTGCTGTGACAACCTACTGTTTTGATATAGCTGCTTTAGAGCTATATCTCCCTTTGATAAAGGGGGCGCAGTGTCATATTTGCCAAACTGAACATACAAAAGACGTTGAAAAACTGAAGCGCGACATACAAGATTTGAGACCGACAATCATGCAAGCAACCCCTGCGACATGGAAAATGCTCTTTTATTCAGGTTGGAAAAATGAAGAGGGAGTCAAGATTCTATGCGGAGGCGAAGCCTTACCTGAAAAACTAAAGCGGCATTTTCTCAATACGGACAGCGAAGCCTGGAATATGTTCGGACCTACGGAAACAACAGTCTGGTCTGCGGTCCAGCGTGTGAATGAAGAAAGCTCTCACATCACGATAGGCCGGCCTATCGCAAATACCCGGATTTATATTACCGATTCGCAGCTTACGCCTGTCCCGGCTGGTGTCCCGGGAGAGCTTTGCATTGCGGGGGACGGAGTGGCAAAGGGCTATTACAAACAGGGTGAATTGACGAATGAAAGATTTATAGACAGCCCTTTTGAGCCTGGGTCAAAGCTTTATAGAACAGGTGACATGGCACGCTGGCTTCCGGGAGGCAGGATTGAATATATCGGCCGCATCGACAACCAGGTGAAAATACGCGGATTCCGCATTGAGCTTGGCGATATTGAAAGCCGGCTTAATGAACATCCGGCTATTCAGGAAAGCGTCATTCTTGCAGCTGAACAGGACGGAGACGAGAAGCTCGCTGCCTATTATACAGTGAAAGATGCAAATTTATCTCTATCATCAAGGGAGCTGCGGAATTATTTAAAAAACAGTTTACCAGCCTATATGGTGCCTTCTTATTTTACCCAGCTTGACCATATGCCGTTAACACCGAACGGCAAGATAGACAGAAATACTCTGAAGAAACAAAAAGTGACAGTGAAGCAGCCAAGGCAAGGGAATATTGCTTCTATGAAAATACAGGAAACTATTTTATCTATTTGGCAAGATGTACTGAACGTTTATGACATTGAGCAGGAAGACGGATTTTTCGATGTGGGAGGCGATTCGCTTCTCGCTGTTACGGCGGCCGAACGCATCAAGCATGAACTATCCTGTGAGTTTACTGTCACAGACTTGTTTGAATACTCAACGATCAAAGGCATCAGTAAATATATCACTGAACAGCAAATGGCGGATACTGGTTTCTCTTTGGCTTTAGCATCAGCGGAAAAGTCAGATAAGCCTATTCGCATGCGAAATGTTACTGGTGATCTTCCGGATTATTATGAGGACAGTGTAGCGATTATTGGGATATCGTGTGAATTTCCAGGTGCGAAAAACCATGCTGAGTTTTGGGAGAACCTTAGAGACGGCAAGGAAAGTATTAAATTTTTCAGTACAGAAGAGCTTCGGAGTTTTGGTGTTTCAGAGGAACTGACTGAGAGCTCACGGTATGTCCCGGCTAAATCCTCGATTGAAGGGAAGGACGAGTTTGACCCTAGCTTCTTTCAAATATCACCTAAAGATGCTGAATTTATGGATCCGCAGCTGCGGATGCTCATGACTCACTCCTGGAAAGCGATAGAAGATGCCGGTTACGTGTCCAAACAGATTCCGGAAACGAGTGTTTATATGTCGGCAAGCAATAATTCATATCGCGCGCTCTTGCCAAAAGAAACAACGGAGAGCCTTGAAACGCCGGACGGTTATGTATCGTGGGTGCTTGCACAGAGCGGAACCATTCCGACGATGATTTCTCATAAGCTCGGATTGAAAGGGCCTAGCTATTTCGTTCATGCCAATTGTTCTTCTTCTTTAATCGGATTGCATTCCGCCTATCAAAGCCTGATGTCTGGTGAATCTAATTATGCTTTGGTCGGCGGAGCGACATTGCACACTGAGTCAAATATCGGATACGTGCATCAGTCAGGTTTGAATTTTTCAAGCGATGGGCATATTAAGGCATTTGATGCCTCTGCCGACGGAATGATTGGCGGTGAGGGCGTTGCCGTTGTATTGCTGAAAAAAGCGGCGGATGCCGTAAAAGACGGTGACCACATCTATGCGTTGTTAAGAGGCATAGGTGTAAATAACGATGGAGCTGACAAAGTCGGCTTTTATGCTCCAAGTGTAAAAGGACAGGCGGACGTGATTCAAAAGGTCATGAATCAAACGAATATTCAGCCTGAATCCATCAGCTATGTAGAAGCGCACGGTACAGGTACGAAGCTTGGAGATCCAATCGAGCTGTCAGCGTTGACGGCAGTTTACAGGCAGTATACAAATAAAAAACAATTTTGCGGAATCGGATCGGTCAAATCCAATATCGGACATGCTGATACGGCCGCCGGGCTGGCAGGCTGCATTAAGGTGGTGATGAGCCTTTACCATAATGAGCTTGCTCCTAGCATCAATTATAAGGAGCCGAATCCAAATACAGACTTAGCTCATTCTCCTTTTTACGTCGTCGATCAAAAGAAAGCATTGAGTAATGAAATAAAAACGCACAGGGCTGCACTTAGTTCGTTCGGGCTTGGCGGGACAAACACTCATGCGATTTTCGAGCAATACAAAACAGTTTCTGCTGATCAGAAACAAACAGGGGCCTGCATCATTCCGATATCGGCAAAAAATAAAGAGCGGCTGCATGAGTATGTACATGGCATTCTGGTTCATTTGGAAAGAAGAGGGCTTGAAAGCGGCCGTATGGCTGATTTTGCTTATACCCTTCAGGTCGGGCGAGAAGCAATGGAATATCGGGTTGCCTTTATCGCTGATCATGTGGATGAGTTAAAACAAAGGCTGGCTGATTTTATCAATGGAAATTCACCAATAGAAGGCTGTTATCAAGGAGAGAAGCAGCAAGCCAAGGATGTTTCATGGCTGACAGAGGATGAAGACAGCGCGGAACTGATTGGGAAGTGGCTCGCAAAAGGTAAAGTGAACAAGCTGGCGGAGATATGGAGTAAAGGAGCGCATATTGATTGGCTACAGCTTTACAAAGATGTGCGTCCAAACAGAATGAGTTTGCCGACATATCCTTTTGCAAAGGAACGATACTGGGCATCACAGGATGATCACAAGCTTTCGGGAAGAATGTCCGCTAAACAGGCAGGCGTCAGTGCATTGCATCCGCTGCTTCATCAAAATACGTCAGACTTTTCTGAGCAGAGATTCAGTTCAGTTTTTACAGGTGAGGAATTCTTTCTGACAGATCATGTGGTGAGAGGGAAGCCGGTGCTCCCTGGGGTTGCCTACCTTGAAATGGCGCAAATGGCTGTAAACAAGGCGACAGGCAGCACGAACGAACAGGATGTCAGAATCAAATTGAATCGCGCCGTTTGGGTTCAGCCTGTAGTGGTCGAGAGTCAGCCGGTTCATGTGCATATCAGTCTCTTTCCAGAAGAGGATGGGAAAATCACATATGACATTTACAGTACCGGAGAAGGGTCAGACTCAGCCATACACAGTCAAGGCAGTGCGGAACTGATAACTGCAGCAGAAAAGCCGGCTTGGGATCTTGGTGAATTACAGCGCCGCTGCAGCAGGAAGGAGCTTTCGCCTCACCAATTTTACGAGGAAGGCAGAAGCAGAGGAATGTTTCATGGTCCGGCATTCCAAGGAATTCAGAAAGTGAATATCGGAAACAGAGAGGTTTTGGCACGATTGCAGCTGCCAGCATCTGTTTCTGACACACAGGAACGTTTTGTGCTGCATCCAAGTATGATGGACTCCGCTGTTCAGGCCGCCACAATCTGTATCATGCAGGAATTTACTGAGCAAAAATTGATTTTGCCGTTTGCGCTTGAAGAACTTGAAGTGATCAAAGGATGTACGTCTGCGATGTGGGCATATGCCAGGTTAAGTGACGGTGATCACGGCGGGGATATGGTGCAAAAAGCGGATATCGATTTGTTTGACGAGACTGGGGACGTATGCGTAAGGATGAAGGGATTTTCAACAAGAGTATTGGAAGGAGAAGTTCATTCGCCAAAACCTGCAGTTACACATGAGCGGTTAATGCTCGAGCCGATTTGGAATAAGCAGGATGAGGTGATCGCTAAAGATGTGACATCTTACGGAGAGTATCTCGTTGTCTTCTGTGAAACCGAACGAAAGGTCAGCGACGGCATCGCATCCCGCATGCAGAATGTGCATGTCATTACTCTGAATGAAACTGAGGGGAATATCGCTGAACGTTTTCAAAGCTATACACAGCAGGTTTTTGAACTCCTACAAAAGAAAATTCGCTCTAAAGCTAATCTGATCATTCAAGTGATTGTGCCGGGGAAAGGCGAGAAGCATTTGTTTGCAGGAATGTCCGGATTACTCAAAACAGCAGAATTGGAGTACAGCAAACTTACAGCTCAGGTCATTGAGGTCGAGAATCCGGAAGAGATCATTGGCCTTCATCAAAAGCTGATAGACGACAGTCAGAGGCCTGATGACAAACAGATCAAATATAAAGCTGGAGACCGCTTTGTCAAAGGCTGGCGTGAAATAGCACGTCCGGCAGCTGCTGAGCTTCATATGCCATGGAAGGATAATGGCGTTTACCTTATCACAGGTGGAGCGGGGAGCTTAGGGCTTTTGTTTGCAAAAGAAATTGCCAATCGAGCCGTTCATCCGGTCATCATTCTTACGGGACGCTCAGTCTTAAATGAGCATAAGGAGCAGGAGCTTGAGGCTCTCCGAAAGTTGGGTGCAGAGGTTATCTATAAACAGGCTGATGTTGGAGATCAAAAGGCGGTCTCACGGCTCATGGATGAAATCAAAGAGACGTACGGCCATCTCAATGGAATTCTTCACGGTGCAGGCATCATAAAAGATCACTTCATTGTGCACAAAACAAATAAAGAGTTTCAAGAAGTGTTACAGCCAAAAGTGAACGGTTTGTTTTATCTAGATGAATGCAGCAAAGATTGGCAGTTGGACTTTTTCATCTTGTTTTCATCTGTGTCCGGATGTTTAGGAAACACTGGACAAGCAGACTATGCAGCAGCCAATACATTTATGGATGCATTTGCCGCGTACAGAAACGCGCTTGCCGTGTCTAAGAAGCGGAACGGCACAACCATTTCCTTCAACTGGCCGTTATGGAAAGAGGGCGGTATGCAAGTTGATGCTGAAATTGAAAAGAGTATGTTGAAAAACGCAGGAATGGTCCCGATGCAAAGTGATCACGGCATTAAAGCCCTTTATCAAGGAATCGCTTCAGAAAAGCCGCAAGTATTCGTGATGGAAGGTCAGCTTGCGAAAATGAAGCAAAAATTGCTCTCTTCCGGGTCTAAAATCAAACGGACGGATCATAAAAGCGCAGATAAACATAACAGCCAAACCCGTAAATTGGAACAGTCTTTCATCCAGATGGTCGGAGAGATTTTAAAAGTAAACACTGAAGATATTGATATCAATACAGAACTCAGCGAGTACGGATTCGATTCGGTTACGTTTACTGTATTTACAAACCGGATTAATGAAGCGTACCGATTGGAGTTAGCGCCGACCATTTTCTTCGAATACGGAAGCATACGAAGCCTGGCTGAATATGTAATGTCTGAGTATCAGGATGAATGGCTGCATCAAGATGTAGCTGTCAGCGGGGCTGATGAACCATCCAACTCTTTACCTGCTGCAGACAGCCTGCAAGCTTCATTGAGTCACATGGTCAGCGTCATTTTAAAAGTGAACGTTGATGATATCGATATCAATACAGAGCTGAGTGAGTATGGCTTTGATTCAGTTTCATTCACTGTATTTACGAATCAGATTAACGAAGCATATCAATTGGAATTGACGCCGACCATTTTCTTTGAATATGGAAGGATTCAAAGTTTGGCTGACTATCTGATAGATGAATACAAGGAGGCTTTTGCTGAGGAGAACGCAATATCATCGGTTCCTGAAAAAGATGAAGAAACAGCTCCTGCGGCGCCAAGCATGACAAAGAGGAGAAAACAGCGCTTTAAACAGACTGTTATGCCAAAAGAGGAAAGAAACACAAATCAGACTGCCGATTATGAGCCGATCGCGATTGTCGGCATCAGCGGCCGATTCCCTGGAGCCAATGACATAGATGAATTCTGGAGAAATCTTGAGGAAGGCAAAGACAGTATCACGGAAGTCCCGAAAGACCGTTGGGATTGGCGGGAGCATTTTGGAAATCCTGACTCAGAAGCCAATAAGACTGACATCAAATGGGGCGGATTTATTGATGGTGTAGCAGAATTTGATCCGTTGTTTTTTGGGATATCACCCCGTGAAGCCCATTATGTAGATCCTCAACAGAGGCTGTTAATGGAATATGCATGGAAGGTGATAGAAGATGCCGGATGCTCGCCGCAGACCCTTTCAGGTACAGGGACAGGCATCTTTATCGGCACAGGAAATACAGGATATAAAGATTTATTTAATAAAGAAAATCTGCCGATTGAAGGACATGCCGCAACAGGCCATATGATTCCTTCGGTCGGCCCGAATAGAATGAGTTATTTCTTAAATACCCATGGTCCAAGTGAACCGGTAGAAACGGCTTGTTCAAGCTCGCTAGTTGCGATTCACCGTGCTGTGACTGCCATGCAAAGCGGCGACTGTGAGATGGCAATCGCAGGAGGCGTGAACACGATATTAACCGAGGAGGCGCACATTAGCTACAGCAAAGCTGGCATGCTGAGCAAAGACGGTAGATGTAAAACATTCTCTGCTGATGCGAATGGTTATGTCAGAGGAGAAGGTGTCGGAATGGTCATGCTGAAAAAGCTGACAGATGCTGAGCGCGATGGGAATCATATTTACGGCGTCATTCGGGGTACGGCAGAAAATCACGGAGGAAGAGCCAATACTCTGACATCGCCTAATCCGAAAGCGCAAGCTGATTTGCTGGTGCGTGCATATCGCCGGGCAGGCATAGATCCAAGTACAGTCACATATATCGAAGCGCACGGAACGGGGACTGAATTGGGAGATCCGATAGAAATAAACGGGCTGAAAGCCGCGTTTAAAGAATTGTCTAATATGGATGAGCACATACAGCCGGAAGTTCCGGATCATCGATGCGGGATCGGCTCAGTTAAAAGCAATATCGGTCATTTGGAGCTGGCAGCGGGTATTTCAGGCCTGATTAAGGTACTGCTGCAGATGAAGCATAAAACCTTGGCCAAAAGCCTGCATTGCGATACGCTCAATCCTTACCTGCAGCTTACTGACAGTCCATTTTACATTGTTCAAGAAAAAGAGGAATGGAAAGCTGTCAAAGACCGGAACGGGAACGAAATCCCGCGCCGGGCAGGAATAAGTTCTTTTGGGATTGGCGGAGTAAACGCCCATATTGTGATTGAAGAATACATTCCAAAAGCAGGTTCCCGACATGCGCTTACTGAACATCCGAACATTATTGTGCTGTCGGCTAAAAATAAACAAAGGCTAATGGATCGGGCTGCACAATTGCTGGGTGCCATTCGTGACAAAAAGTATACAGATCAAGATCTGCACCGTATCGCCTACACGCTTCAAGTCGGGCGGGAAGAAATGGATGAACGTATGGCTTGTATTGCGGGCACAATGCAGGAGCTTGAAGAAAAACTGCAAGCGTATGTAGACAGCAAGGAAGGGGCTGAAGGGCTCTTCCGCGGACAGGCGAATCGAAACAAAGAAGCGTTGGCCATTTTTTCTGCAGATGAGGACTTGGCAATGGCTATTGAGGCTTGGATCAGAAAAAGGAAATACGCCAAGCTCGCGGATTTATGGGTCAAAGGTGTCGCGGTCAATTGGGCTAAACTGTATGGCGAGGCGGCCAAACCGCGTCTGATGAGCCTTCCTTCATACCCGTTTGCGAAGGATTACTATTGGCTTCCGGCAGAGGAACGTCTTTCAGAACCGGACAACATAGAGTTCGTTGATCACAGTGAAAAGCGCACCTCATGTGTTTTGACAAAACAATGGAGCGCAAGTCCGATTGCCACAAAAACGCCGGGGACAAGGGCTGTTGCGATTCTCAGCAATGAAGAGACGGCAGACTTGGCAGCTGAAGTATCAAAGCATTTCCCGAAACATCTCATATTAAATGCGAGCCGGATTGACAATGAACAGTTAAGTAATGATTGGAAACAGTTTGACGGCCTTGTGGATTTAATCGGTTGCGGCGGACACGAGGAAGAACAGCTACATTGGATTAGCTGGATTCAAAGGCTGGTTGAAGACGGGCATAAAGAGGGACTCATGCTGCTTTGTGTGACGAAAGGGCTGGAATCATTCCAAAACCCTTCCGTGCAGATGACAGGAGCCTCCCGTGCTGGCTTGTATCGTATGCTTCAAAGCGAATACAGCCATTTGAGATCAAGGCATATGGATGCGGAAGACTCTGTTCATCCTCATATTCTCGCGAAGCAGATCGCTGAGGAGTTTTATTCCGATACTGAGGAGACGGAGGTTTGCTACAGAGAGGGCTTGCGGTACCAGGCTTACTTAAAAGCGCATCCGGTAACCTGGAGAGGAAACGAAGAGCGACAGACCTTCCCGGAAGAACATGTGCTTCTCATTACAGGCGGGACAAGAGGAATCGGACTATTAAGCGCCCGGCATTTTGCGGAACACTATGGAGTGAAAAAGCTGGTTTTGACAGGACGTGAGCAGCTTCCACCGCGAGAGGAATGGGCTCATGCTGAGACATTAAATACCTCTGTAGCGCAGAAAATTCAAGCGGTGCGGGAGCTGGAGGCACAAGGCATACAAGTTCAAATGCTGTCACTCTCTTTGTCTGATGAGACACAAGTACAGCAAGCCTTACATGAAATCAATCAAACAATGGGGCCAATTGGCGGAGTCATTCATTGTGCAGGAATAACGGACATGGATACCTTGGCGTTTATCCGCAAAACAGCTGATGATATGTGGCAGGTACTGGAGCCGAAGGTGTCTGGGCTTACAACCCTTTATCGCTATGTAAGTCGTGAGCCACTACAGTTTTTTGTATTATTTTCTTCTGTTTCGGCCATTATTCCGGCACTTTCGGCTGGACAAGCTGATTATGCCATGGCTAACAGCTATATGGATTATTTTGCAGAAGCACATAAGGAAAATGCGCCAATCTTCAGCATTCAGTGGCCGAATTGGAAAGAAACCGGAATGGGGGAAGTGACAAATCAAGCATATCGAGAAAGCGGCTTGCTGAGCATTACGAATTCAGAGGGCTTGCGTTTTCTGGATCAAATCTTATCTGGGACCTTGCAGCCGGTTGTCCTCCCTGCTATCACAAATCAGGAAAATTGGAAGCCAGACCGGCTGATGGAGCGGCGGATCCGGCAAGAATCTGGATTGAAAGAAGAAGATTTGCTTGTATCACAACCCGAAAAAATCGGGAAAACCGCAGAGCCTGCTAAACATGAGCTGCTTTTAGATGAAACGCGGACATGGCTTGTTGCTTTGTTTTCTGAAGAGCTGAGAATCGAACGCGAACACCTGGAAATTGATGATTTATTTCAGGATTATGGTGTAGATTCTATTATTTTGGCACAGCTGCTCCAGCGTATTAATCGAAAGTTAGACGCAGCGCTCGATCCATCTATTCTTTATGAATATTCAACAATTCAGCGCTTTGCTGATTGGCTTGTAGGATCTTATGCCGAATCCTTGACTGCGCTGTTTGGAGACAAGATAGCGGAAAATGCGGAAGCATCTTCGGCAAATAGAACTGAGACAGTCACACCTCACCCTGCAGAGGATCCAGATTCTGTCAGCCGAAGACAAGTGCCGGTGTCCTCGTCACCGAGTTCTCATGCAGAGGATATCGCCGTTGTCGGATTATCTTGCCGCTTTCCGGGGGCGGATACACTGGAATCATATTGGGCGTTATTATCTGAGGGACGCTCGTCAATCGGACCGGTTCCGGCAGAGCGCTGGGGTTATCAGTCACCGTATTATGCCGGAGTCATTGATCACATCAGCCATTTCGATCCTGATTTCTTCCTGCTCCATGAAGAGGATGTAAAGGCGATGGACCCGCAAGCATTATTGGTATTGGAAGAATGTTTGAAACTTTGGTATCACGCCGGATATACACCAGATGAAATAAAGGGTGAATCCATCGGTGTCTATCTTGGAGGCAGAAGCCAGCACAAGCCTGATGAAGAGAGTCTTCTTCATGCGAAGAATCCTATCGTGACAGTCGGCCAGAATTATGTAGCGGCAAATATTTCACAATTTTTTGATGTTCGCGGTCCGAGTGTTGTGTTAGATACAGCATGTTCATCAGCTTTAGTCGGCATGAACATGGCTATTCAGGCCTTACACAGCGGGGATATGAAAGCTGCTGTAGTGGGCGGTGTCAGCTTGCTGGGTTCAGACGCCTCTCACCGGCTGTTTGAGCAGCGCGGCATTTTAAGTAAGCATTCATCCTTCCACGTGTTTGATGAGCGTGCTGATGGCGTTGTTTTAGGTGAGGGTGTCGGAATGGTTCTGTTAAAAACGGTAAAACAGGCCATACAAGACGGAGATACCATTTATGCTGTGGTCAAAGCGGCCTCGGTCAATAATGACGGAAGAACCGCAGGGCCTGCAACACCTAATTTGGAGGCGCAAAAGGAAGTCATGAAGGCTGCGCTTGCCAAAAGCGGAAAACAGCCAGAGGACATCAGCTATCTTGAAGCAAACGGATCAGGCTCAATGGTAACCGATCTGCTTGAGCTTAAAGCGATTCAATCCGTGTACCGTTCAGGGAACGCGAACCCCCTTTCGCTCGGATCAATCAAGCCGAATATCGGACATCCGCTTTGTGCTGAAGGAATCGCAAGTTTTATCAAGGTTGTTCTGATGATGAAAGAGCGCAGTGTTGTTCCATTTTTATCAGGTGATAAAGAGATGTCACATTTCGATAAGCAGAAAGCGAATCTCACGTTCAGCCGATCGCTGGAAAAATGGACAGAACCGCTGCCTGCTGCGGCCATTAACTGCTTTGCCGATGGGGGGACAAACGCCCATGTCATTTTAGAGGCGTGGGATGAAGATAAAAAACGTGTGATTAAGCGTAGTCCAATATCGCCTCCTGAATTAAAGAAACGGGTGTTTTCGGCTGGCGCGTCAAAGCCGGAAGAGGAGACCTTAAAAATGGACACAGCAAACATATGGGATACTTATGAAGTGGAGGTCTAACGTGAAAAATATAACGAAGCAACTCACTCTATCGTTAAAAAATCCGTTTATTTATCACCATGTGGTTTACGGACAACATGTTCTTCCCGGTTTGGCTTATATTGATATGATTTACCAGATATTCAGAGAACACGGCTATTCCTTCTCAGAGCTTCAGCTGCGGAACTTATCCATTTACCAGCCGTTGACTGCTAGACAGGATTCGGTAATTATGCTCAATATCAATTGCACCGAGAAAAATGAAGGGCATTGGCAAATATCAGTTAAAGGCTTCGAAAAACGCCGTGATAACGAAGCGTCAGAGGAAAAGCTCTATATGAAGGCTGATATGCACACCGACGTGCCGGCACTGTTTGAAGAAACACTGGAGCTCAATCACCTCAAAGCAACTCCGGACACGATTGTACAGCTCGATGATGTGTATGAACAGTGCAGACGTCAGGAACTTGTGCATAGCGGATATATGAAAGCAAATGGACATATTTATGAAGAGGAAGACGGTGTGCTCCTTGATCTTTCTCTTGGCTCAGAAGCCATGCTTCATGCAGAAGGCTTTATGTTTCATCCGGCTCTCATTGATGGGAGCGGAGTGGGAGCCAACAATTTGCTTACATCCTTGCTTAAAGGGGAACAGAGGCTGTTTTTGCCTCTGTTCTATGAATCTTTTTCTGCTTCAGCCCTTTTGCAGACGCATTGCATGACAAGAATTAAGCGTTCATCTGTCCGTCAGGAAAAAGAGCTCATTTATGTAACGCTTGAATTTTTTAATGCTTCGGGAGAAAAGGTGGCTGAACTGAAAAACTTCACAAGTAAATTAGTGCGTGAAGCAGAGCTTATTCATGGAGGCCGCAAGGATTTGCCTCAAAACCAGGAGACGAGAAAAGATACAGCCGAATTTTCACAGGCTGCAGAAGGAATCAAAGAGGTGTCATCGTCAGCCGAGAGTACGGGGACATACGAGGCAGCTGAACAATTCGTCAGCCAATTAATCGCAGACAAAATCAATAAGCCGGTCGAACAGATTGAAAAGCAGGTCGGCTATTATCAAATGGGCCTGAATTCTTCCGGGTTGCTTGAAGTGGTAGAAACCATCAGTGACAAAATTGGTGAGAGCCTTTCACCGACGCTCTTGTTTGAGCATACCACGATTGCGGAGCTGTCAGCGTTTCTTGCCCAGGAGTACGGTGAGCATTTTTCCTCCTCTCATTCTATTGGTCAAAATGAACGAAATCGTGCCGCTTTTCGCGCAATCGATCGCGGTACTGCTGAAAGCCGGAAGAGACGTGTACATGAGGATTCTGCCCGAACTGCATCTCTGAAGGCAGCGGAGGGAGACATTGCGATTATCGGCATGGCGGGCCGGTACCCGAAGGCAAACAATATTCATGACTTTTGGAACAATCTGAAAGAGGGAATGGATTGCATTAGCGAGATTCCCGAGTCGCGCTGGGATTGGAGGCGCTTTGAAGGAATCACCTCCCCTTCAGGAAAAAGCATTTCTAAGTGGGGCGGATTTATTGATGATCCTGATTGCTTTGATCCCCAATTTTTCAGAATCACGCCTAGAGAAGCGGAGACAATGGATCCTCAGGAGCGGCTGTTTTTAGAAACATGCTGGGAAACGATTGAGGATGCTGGCTACACGCCGAAGACGTTAGCCACACCTAGAGGACGGAACAAAAGACAGCATGTAGGTGTTTTTGCCGGCGTCATGCATAAGGATTATACATTAGTCGGTGCTGAAGCGGCATCGAAGGAAAATGTGTTCCCTCTCTCTCTCAACTACGCGCAAATTGCCAACAGAGTGTCCTATTTTTGCAATTTCCACGGTCCGAGTATGGCGGTTGATACGGTATGTTCCTCATCTTTAACTGCCGTACATCTGGCGTTGGAAAGCCTTCGACACGGAGAGTGCGAGGTCGCATTAGCCGGCGGTGTTAACCTTTCTCTGCATCCGAATAAGTATATGACGTACGGTGTTTGGGATATGTTTTCCACTGACGGGCACTGCCGCACGTTTGGCAAGGATGGGGACGGCTATGTGCCGGCAGAAGGAATTGGTGCGGTCTTATTAAAGCCTTTGCTCCAGGCCGAGAAAGATGGAGATCGGATTTATGCAGTAATTAAAGGAAGTGCAGTCAACCATGTAGGAACTGTAAGCGGGATTTCTGTGCCAAGTCCTGTTTCACAAGCTGATCTGATTGAGACATGCTTGGAGAAAACAGGGATTGACCCGCGGACTGTCAGTTATGTGGAAGCGCACGGAACCGGTACGTCTTTAGGAGATCCGATCGAATTACAGGGTCTGGTAAAAGCGTTCCGCCAATATACAGAGGATCGTCAGTTCTGTTCAATCGGTTCTGTCAAGTCAAATATCGGGCATGCGGAATCCGCCGCAGGTATCAGCGGTTTAAGCAAAGTCGCCCTTCAGCTTCACCATCAAACCCTCGTGCCTTCTTTGCATTCAGAAGAGCTGAACCCGTACGTTGACTTTGAAAAGTCGCCATTTTATGTACAGCATAAAACCGAAACTTGGAAGCAGCCTGTTATCAATGAGAATGGTGAGGGAATCATCTATCCGCGCCGGGCAAGCATCAGTTCGTTCGGTGCAACGGGGTCTAATGCCCATATGATTTTAGAAGAATACATTCCTGAAGCAGCGGAGCAGACCGTGTCTGTACCTGACACCACACCGGTGATTATTCCGCTTTCTGCCCGGAATCAAGAACGTCTTCATGTGTATGCGGAACGTCTTCTCGATTTTCTTCATGAGGGTATTGAAATCAGAGATGTGGCTTATACATTGCAGATTGGCCGTGAACCGATGGAAGAGCGGGTTGCTTTTTTGGCAGGCGGGATTCAAGAATTGAGAGGTCAATTAGAAGCATATCTAAAAGGGCAGGAAACCATTGAGCATTGCTGGAAGGGCCGAATGACAAAAGAAACCGGTGATATATCACTTTCCGCGGAAACAGTACATAAATGGCTGGAACAAGAAAATCTAAACCTGATCGCTGAAAAATGGGCCGGCGGATCTGCGGTTGATTGGAAGCTCTTATACGGGGAAAACAAACCTAAGCGGATCAGCTTGCCGACATACCCTTTCGCAAAAGTGCGGTATTGGGTGCCGGAGAAAGAGACAGAGACTGACTTGCCGAAACAGAATTTGACCCAAGGCCATGCCATTCATCCTCTCCTGCACGAAAATGTGTCTGACATGTCGGGCGTGCGTTTTCGTTCAGAGTTCACAGGGCGTGAATTTTTCTTAAAGGATCATGTCATTAAGGGTCAGCACATTTTACCCGGTGCAGCCTTGTTAGAAATGGTTCGGGCAGCTGCAGAAAAGGCAGCTGCGAACCAGATGCATGCAGATATTCGTCTTCAGGATATCGTTTGGATTCGCCCTGTTGCCGTCACAGATCTGCAATCAGACATATACGTTCACCTTTATCCGGAAGACAATGGTGATATTTTGTTCGAAATCTGCAGGGAGAGTGACAGTGCGGGGGAGGAACCGGTGATATACGGCCAAGGAAGCGTTGTGCTTTGCCAGACTGAAGAAGCTCCTAAACTGAATATTGAAGAGGTGAAAGCAAGCTGCAGTAGACGCATTCTGCCGCCTGATGTATGCTATGACGCTTATGCGGAAATGGGAATTGAGTACGGTGACGGCCACAGAGCGATTGATACTATATATGTCGGGGCAAACGAAGCTCTAGCTAAATTGACGTTGCCGTCTGTCGTTTCATATACCCAAGATCATTATATTTTGCATCCGAGCATGATTGATGCGGCATTTCAAGCTTCTATCGGTCTGAGGCTTGGAACAGAGGATGCCAGTTTGACAGAAAGCCAAGCAATGCTGCCTTTCGCATTGCAGGATGTCCAAATTTTCAAAGATTGTGGGACTTCGATGTGGGCCCGCGTGAAATACAGCGAGGACAGTACCGCTGCGGATCGTATTCAGAAGCTTGACATCGATTTGTGTAATGAAGCGGGCCAGGTATGCGTGCGAATGAAAGGTTATTCTGCCAGAACTCTAGAAAACGAGACGGATTTAGCAACTGGCATCCTTTTATTCGAGCATATATGGGAAGAAACAGCTGTTTCCGAGAAAAATGAGTTAATGGAATATCAGAGGCATAAAGTTATTGTTTGTGATATTACAGAAAGGCAAATCGAAAGAATCCGGAACAAGTTTGACTGTACGGTATTAGAAATAAGCGGGCAGGCAGTTCATGAACGGTTTAAAGCGTATGCTTTACAGTTATTCGAAGACATTCAACAGCTGCTAAACTCAAAGCCTGGCGGGAATGTGCTCATTCAAGTCGCTGTTCCTGCATTGGACGAACCGCAACTGCTAAACGGCTTAGCGGGACTTCTCAAAACGGCCCAGCTGGAAAACCCAGCATTCAATGGCCAGCTGATTGAATTTGATTCAGGCATATCTGCAACCGATCTGGCTGAAAAATTATCAGAATGCAGGCAATATCCTCATGATAACCATATCCGATATTGGAAAGGAAAACGGTATGTAAGCAAATGGAAAGAGACAGCAGCTGATCAACCGGGCACCGACATGCCATGGAAGGATAAAGGGGTTTATCTGATTACAGGCGGTGCAGGGGGGCTTGGTTTCCTATTTGCAAATGAAATTGCAAACAAAACGCGTGAGGCTGTCATGATTCTCACAGGCAGGTCTCCGCTCAATGAAAGAAAGCAGTCAGAGCTTCAGAGGTTACAGAAAATGGGCGCGCGTGTTGTTTATAGACAAACCGATATGACTGAAAAAGAAGCTGTTATGGCTTTAACGAAAGAGATTCAAGAGGAATATGGCGGCTTAAATGGCATCATTCATAGCGCAGGCATTATAAAAGATAATTTCATTATTAAGAAAAAGAAAGATGAGATTCAAGATGTGATCAGTCCAAAGGTCACCGGTCTGATTCATCTTGACGAAGCAACGAAAGATATCCCGCTCGACTTTTTTATCCTTTTTTCTTCAAATGCCGGGACAGTGGGAAGTGCAGGACAGGCAGATTACGCAATGGCAAATGCTTTTATGAATACATTCAGCGAGTACCGGAATGTCCAAGCAGCAGAGCACAAGCGCTACGGGAAAACCCTTTCCATGAGCTGGCCGCTGTGGGAAGACGGGGGCATGCATGTTGATGCTGAAACCGAAAGGGTGCTGACGAGAGATACAGGTATGGTCGCCATGGAAGCAGATGACGGAATTCAGGCATTATACCATGGATGGGCCTCAGGAAAATCGCAGCTGATGGTGGCTGCAGGCGTTGTAAGCAAAATCCATTCATTTTTGGATCAAACAGGAAATGGGCAATCTCCAAATGGAAAATACAAAAGTGAAATTCAGCATACTGAAAATGCGAGTTCCGTGATGGGAGCCGACGAAGAGATGCTGAGAGAAAAAGCAGAGGATTATTTCAAGAGTGTGCTTTCCTCAGTTACAAAGCTGCCTGTCAGCCAGATTGACACCGAAGCTCCAATGGAGGATTACGGAATCGATTCAATTATGATCATGCATGTTACCGGACAATTAGAAAAAGTATTCGGTTCATTGTCTAAAACCTTGTTCTTTGAATACCTCAATATTCGGTCATTATCACAGTATTTTACTGAATCACATAGAGAAAAGCTGTTACACATCTTGGGGATTGAATCAGAAACATCTTCTTTAATAGAAAAAAATAGAAAGACAGATTCTGAGACCGAAGAGAAAAAAGAAAGTCCGGTTCGCCGCAGAAAGTCCGGATTCGTCCCCATGCAAAGAAATGGGCAAAAGCAGTCTGCTGAAAAAGAAACGGAAGAGATTGCGATTATCGGAATCTCCGGACGCTATCCGCAAGCAGACAACATCCATGAACTGTGGGAAAACTTGAGGGACGGCCACGACTGTATTACCGAGATTCCTGAAGACCGCTGGGACCACAGTCTCTATTACGATAAAGATAAGGACAAACCAGGAAAAACGTATAGCAAGTGGGGAGGCTTTATTAGGGATGTAGATAAGTTTGATCCGCAATTTTTCCATATCTCTCCTCGTGAAGCGAAATTAATGGATCCGCAGGAGCGTTTATTTTTGCAATGTGTTTACGAAACGATGGAGGATGCCGGATATACAAGAGAGCACCTCGGACGTAAACGGGATGCTGAACTTGGCGGAAACGTAGGCGTTTATGTCGGTGTCATGTACGAAGAATATCAGCTGTACGGAGCGCAAGAACAAGCGCGGGGCCGATCTCTGGCTTTACCGGGAAATCCATCCTCTGTAGCAAACCGGGTATCCTATTATTTCGATTTCCATGGACCGAGTATGGCTCTGGATACGATGTGCTCTTCTTCATTGACCGCTATACATTTGGCTTGCCAAAGCTTGCAGCGCGGTGAATGTGAGGCAGCTTTCGCAGGGGGAGTCAATGTTTCAATCCACCCCAATAAATATTTGATGCTTGGACAGAACAAATTTATGTCAAGTAAAGGCAGGTGTGAAAGCTTTGGACAGGGAGGAGACGGCTATGTGCCGGGAGAAGGCGTTGGAGCTGTACTCCTTAAGCCATTGTCCAAAGCGATTGAAGATGGCGATCACATTTATGGAGTCATTAAGGGCACAGCCATTAACCACGGAGGAAAAACAAACGGATACTCAGTTCCTAATCCGAAAGCCCAGGCAGAGGTCATTAAAAAGGCGGTTACAGAGGCGCAAATTGACCCGCGGGCTATCAGTTATATCGAAGCGCATGGCACCGGCACTTCACTCGGAGATCCTATTGAAATAACGGGACTGGCTAAAGTGTTCTCAGAACATACGAAAGACAAACAATTTTGTGCCATAGGCTCAGCCAAATCAAATATCGGGCACTGTGAGAGTGCAGCGGGCATTGCGGGATTAACAAAGGTATTGCTTCAAATGAAATACAGACAGCTGGCGCCTTCCCTTCATTCAAAAGTGCTGAATCCGAATATCGACTTCTTTAATTCTCCATTCAAAGTCCAGCAAGAGCTTGAAGAATGGAAGAAGCCGATCATTGAAGTAAATGGAAAAGAAATTGAATATCCGCGAATCGCAGGTCTCTCATCATTTGGCGCCGGAGGGGGTAATGCCCATATTCTAATAGAAGAATATGCTTTCAAATCTGAGCCAGAGCATTCTTCAGCGGGACAGGCGGCTGTTATTGTGCTCTCAGCAAAAAATGAAGAGAGACTTCAAAAACGGGCGGAACGATTGCTGGATGCTCTCCGTGAGGGGCGTTATTCTGAAGCCGATCTGCCTCGTATCGCATATACGCTTCAGGTTGGACGTGAAGCAATGAATGAGCGTTTGGCGTTTGTGGCTGAAAATATGCAGGAGCTTAAAGAAAAGCTGAATGATTTTATCTCTGGAAAAGAACACATTGAACACTTATATCGGGGACAAGTGAAGCGAAATAAAGAAACCATGGCAGTTTTTGCGGCTGATGAAGATATGGCGAAGACAATTGAAGCATGGGTTCGCAAAGGAAAATTCGCAAAGTTTTTAGACCTCTGGGTCAAAGGATTAAATATCGATTGGAACATGCTTTATCAAAATGGTAAGCCGCGCCGTATCAGCTTGCCTGCCTATCCTTTTGCAAGAGACCGTTATTGGATAGAAGAAACTGTGGTGAAGACAGTTGAAAAAAGACCAGTGAAGCCGGCTGTCACATCACAGCCAGTCATCCAAGAGCCATTTATTCCGGAAAAAGTCAGCGGTAAGCCTGCCAATATTTCGTTGCAGCCTTTGATGGCAAGCAGTCAGGAAACACCGCAAAGTACATCTGTTCCGCTGCAGCCGGTTAGAAAGCAGCAAACCATAACTGCTGAAGTCTTATGTGATGAACTGACGGCAAGCTTAGCAGACGTGTTATATATGGATCAAAATGAAATCGACCCGGACGAGGCATTCATTGATATCGGAATGGACTCCATTACCGGTCTTGAATGGATAAAATCAATCAATAAGAAATTTGGTACATCGCTTCTTGTAACCAAGGTTTATGATTATCCGACAATCCGTGATTTTGCCGCTTTCTTAAAAGATGAAGTAAGCACACAAGCTGATGGAGAAAATGCAGAAAACCATCCGCAAAAATCAGAGGAGACGTATACACCGATACAACGGGAATCCATCTCATCTAAACCGGATAATATTTCGTTGCAGCCTTTAGGCCATCATGAGCCGGAGCAGCAGAAACCAGTTGAAGACATTCAATATGCAGCTGCGGAAATATCTGCTTCCAGCCAATATGCTGGAACAATTGAAACACTGAATGATGAATTAAAGGAAAGCATTGCTGAAGTGTTATGCATGGATTCCCAAGAGGTCGATATCGATGACACTTTTATCGATATCGGAATGGACTCCATTACAGGACTAGAATGGATAAAAGCAATCAATAAGCAATATGGCACATCATTTTCAGTTACCAAAGTTTATGATTATCCAACAATTCGTCAGTTTGCAAATATGTTAAAAGCCGAGCTTGTCAATCATAGTAATAGAAGTAAAGAAAGAGCGGATGAGCTTTTCCAAGAGAATAAACAGTCTGAAGCACCAGCTAAAGCGAAACCCGCGGAGCGTTCGATTCAGCCTGTTCGGCTGCCAGCGATGAAAGCGCCTGAACAGAAACCAGACCGTTCTCATCAAGGTTACCGAGACGATGCGATAGCCATAGTCGGGATGGCAGGCAGATACCCCGGTGCCAAGGATGTAAGAGAATATTGGGGCAATCTGGTAAATGCAAGAAATGCGATCCGTGACATTCCGAAATCACGGTGGGATGTAGACAAATACTATGACCCGGCACTGAATCAAAAGGGGAAAGTCTACTGCAAATCACTGGGGATGCTGGATGATATTGAACATTTTGATCCGCTGTTTTTTAATATTCCGCCGTCAGAAGCTGAACTGATAGACCCGCAGCATCGAATCTTTTTGCAGGAAGGCTATAAAGCATTCGAGGATGCCGGATATAATGCGCAAACGTTAAGCAATAAAAAATGCGGTGTTTATCTTGGCATTATGAGCAATGAATACGGAGTGATGCTGAATCGGAATCAGGCAAGAGCAAGCGCCACCGGAAACAGCTTTGCAATAGCTGCAGCGCGTATTCCGTATTATCTCAATTTAAAAGGGCCGGCGATTCCGATCGATACGGCATGCTCATCCTCACTAGTCGGTACACATTTAGCGCGTCAAGCATTAGTAAACAAAGAAATTGATATGGCGCTGGTGGGAGGAGTCACCTTATACCTGACACCGGAATCTTACATCAGTATGTGTGAGGCCGGCATGCTGTCTCCTGATGGACAATGCAAAGCATTTGATAATGGCGCAAATGGTTTTGTTCCCGGAGAAGGGGCAGGAGCGCTCGTTTTGAAACGGCTGAAAGATGCAGAAGCGGATCGTGATCACATCTATGGCGTTATTATCGGTTCGGGCATTAATCAGGACGGGAAAACAAACGGAATTACGGCACCGAGCGTGAAAAGCCAAATGGATCTGAAACGGGATATATATGAGACATATGGCATACATCCTGAAAGCATTAGCTATGTTGAAATGCACGGCACCGGAACAAAACAAGGAGATCCAATAGAATTAGAGGCGCTGTCCACCGTCTTTAAAGAGAAAACAGACAAAAAGCAATTTTGTGCGATCGGTTCTGTGAAAAGCAACATTGGCCATACATCAGCGGCAGCGGGTGTTGCCGGTGTTCAAAAAGTGCTGATGTGCATGAAACATAAAACGCTGGTGCCTACATTGAACTTCTCTGAACCTAATGAGCATTTTCAATTTGAAGAATCGCCTTTGTATGTAAACACTGAGCTTAAGCATTGGGAAACGGCTGATAGAAAACCGCGGCGGGCCTGTGTGAGTTCTTTTGGATATAGCGGAACGAACGCCCACCTCGTGATTGAAGAATATCAGTCTGATAGAAACAATGATTCATTGCCAGATCGCCATCATTCAAAATTATTTGTGCTCTCAGCGAAAAAAAGGCAGCAATTGAAGGCTTATGCCCAATCGATGAGAGACTTCGCAGATTCTAATAAAGATATCAATCTGGATGATATGGCATATACCCTTCAGACTGGCCGGGAACCAATGGACTACCGAATGGCATTTTTGGCTGATTCGAGAGAAATGCTTATCAAAACGCTAGAAGACTATATTGCAGATATTCCCAATACGGAAATCTATGATGCGCATGTCAAAACGAAGAAAAGTGAAATGAAAGTGTTTGAAACAGATAATGACGCCAAAATCCTGCTGGAAACGTGGATTGAGAAAAAAAGGCTGGAGAAGCTAGCAGAATTATGGGTAAAAGGATTGCGAATAAACTGGAACGAGCTTTATGGCAAACACATGCCTCGCCGAATCAGTCTGCCTGCTTATCCGTTTGCAGAAGAATACTATTGGCTCCCAATTGAAGATGCTGCAGAAAAAGACAGCCGTTCGGCATTGCCATCTGCTGTACGGCCTACGAAACAGAGCTTGTTACAAAAACAGTGGCAGGATTGCCCGATTGCATCAGCAGAACGTATGAGCCAAACGGTTGCCATATTGGCAAACGCAGAAACAAGGTCATTGGCTGAAGAGCTTTCCCTGTATTTCTCGAGCTATCGCATCATTGACAGCCAAGAGCTTGAGTATCTGTCAGACGCCGACTGGGAAAATGTCGGCGGAGCAGTGGATTTGATCGGATGCGGAATGAGCCATGAGCAATCGCTAAACTGGATCAGTTGGCTGCAGAAACTGATTGAGCTTGGCCGTAAACACAAGCAAGAATTGACTGTCTTGTGTGTGACGAAGGGGCTCGAGTCTTACGATAATAAAGATGTTAATCTGTCCGGTGCTTCCCGGGCCGGTCTTTACCGAATGCTCCAAAGTGAATACAGTCACCTTACATCAAGACATATGGACACAGACCATGTAACAGCCGAAAAGGAGCTGGCCAGACAGATTGCAGATGAATTTTATGCTGACAGTACAGACACTGAAGTTTGTTATCGAGACGGACGGCGTTATCGTGCATATTTGGACGAGCGAACAGCAGATGCTGTTAATCAAAAAGAATTATCGTTTCCGTCAGACCAGGTGCTGTTGATTACAGGCGGGACAAGAGGGCTTGGAATGATGTGTGCGCGTCATTTTGTGCAAACATACGGGGTGAAACGATTGGTTCTCACCGGCCGTGAAGTCATGCCCCCGCGTGAACAGTGGGAGTTTCTTAAAGCGAAAAACACGCCGCTTGCTCAGAAATTGAAAGCCATCCAAGAGTTGGAAGCAATGGGCGCTCAAGTACAAGTACTGTCTCTTCAGCTATCCGATCCGCTTGCTGTCAAACAAAGCATCGAGACGATTCAGCATACGATGGGAGCGATTGGCGGAGCGATTCATTGTGCCGGCGCAGTGAATAAACATAATCCGGCATTTATAAGAAAATCAGCAGAAGAAATTCAAGCCGTGCTGGAGCCGAAAGTCGGAGGGCTTCAAACCTTATTTGACCTGCTCAAGGATGAGCCGCTGCAATTCTTTGTTTTATTTTCATCTGTATCAGCGACCGTCCCTGTGCTTGCGGCCGGACAAGCTGAATATGCAATGGCGAATGCATTTATGGATTATTTTGCAGAATCACATAAAGATAAATATCCGATCGTCAGCATTCAGTGGCCAAATTGGAAGGAGACAGGCTTAGGCGAGGTTCGAAGCAAAGCTTTAGAACAGACCGGACTGTTAGGCTTGAATAACGAGGAGGGATTGCAGCTTCTGGATCAGATTCTTTCTGAAAAACAACAAGCTGTTGTCCTGCCCGCGATTTACCATACAGATGTATGGCAGCCGGGTAAGCTCATGCAGCACTCACTAACGGATAAGGCTTTCCGACGTGCTGAGACAAGAGAATCAGACAGCGCTCAAAGCTTGTTCCATGGAACAGTAGAATGGCTTGTGACTATTTTTTCTGACGAGCTGAAGATAGGCGCCGGAGACCTTGAAACTGATGAGCCTTTTCAAGAATACGGAGTAGATTCGATTATTTTGGCGCAGCTATTACAGCAGATTAATCAAAAGTTAAAGGGAGATATCGATCCATCTATTTTATTTGAATACCCCACAATAGAATCTTTTGCAAAGTGGCTGATTTCTGAATATAAATCTGCCTTACCAGATGCTGTACATCCAGCTGACTCAAAAGAACATGTGCCTGATGCGGCATCATTGCCGCCCGATCAGGGTTCCGCGGCGAAACAGCAAATGCAAAAGGCAAGCGATATAAAACCGGCGCTTCATGCAGAAGACATCGCGATCGTTGGCCTGACATGCCGATTTCCCGGAGCGGAAACGCTGGAGGCATACTGGGATTTAATACGTGACGGTCGATCAGAGATCAAACCTGTGCCGCATGAACGCTTTGGCAATTCAAGCTCGTATTATGCCGGGGTAATCGAGGACCTGAACCGATTTGATCCTGATTTCTTCCTGATGTCCGATGATGATGTCAGAGCAATGGACCCGCAGGCTTTGGCAGTATTGGAAGAAAGTCTGAAGCTGATGTATCACGCGGGGTACACCGAAAAGGAAATGAAAGGCATGCGGGCTGGTGTCTATATAGGAGGACGCAGTCAGCACAAGCCTGATCAATCCAGTCTTTCAAAAGCGAGAAATCCAATTGTGGCTGGAGGTCAAAACTATTTAGCCGCTAATATTTCACAATTTTTTGATTTGCGAGGACCGAGTATTGTACTGGATACAGCTTGTTCCTCTGCATTGGTCGGCATGAATATGGCCATTCAGGCTTTACGAAGCGGAGATATCGAGGCAGCGGTTGTCGGCGGTGTCAGTTTGCTCGATACAGATGCACATCGAATGTTTCAGGAGCGCGGACTTTTAAGTGACAAGCCGTCTTTCCACGTATTTGACAAGCGAGCAGAAGGCGTCGTTTTAGGAGAAGGCGTGGGAATGGTTTTAGTCAAAACGGTCAGCCAAGCACTTGAAGACGGAGATTCCATTTATGCTGTCATTAAAGCCGCAGCTGTAAACAATGACGGAAGAACGGCAGGCCCGTCCGCACCGAATCTTGAGGCGCAAAAGGACGTGATGCTGTCGGCGCTTGAGAAAAGCGGCAAAAAGCCTGAAGAAATCAGTTATCTCGAAGCAAATGGATCTGGTTCAGTTGTGACGGACTTGCTTGAGCTTAAGGCGATTCAAGCGATTTACCGTTCCCGCTGCAATGCTCCATTAGGATTGGGGTCGGTTAAACCTAACATCGGCCACCCTTTATGCGCAGAAGGGATAGCAAGCCTGATTAAGGTCGCTTTGATGCTGAAACATAGACAATTGGTTCCGTTCCTGTCAGGTGATGAGAAAATGACGCATTTTAATATTGAGGAAACGGATTTGTATTTTTGTAAAACACAAGCCGAGTGGAAAGAGAAAACGCCGGCTGCAGCGATCAATTGTTTTGCCGATGGAGGAACGAATGCCCACTTGATTTTAGAAGCCTGGGATGACTTGGCTGATCGTCCGATCAGAAGAAAGCCTTTGCCGCTGCCGGCACTGCATCGGCGGCCCGTTTTAACAGAGAATCGAGCCCTATCAGCTCAAACTGAGCGGGGACAAGGGTTTTCAGACAAGAGTGCTCCTAAAGAAATGTTTTGGAAAACTTTCAAATAAGAGAGGAGTGGGAACATGATAACTGAACAACTGCGCATCTCATTAAATAATCCTATCATGTGCAATCACAAGGTATATGGACAAGCGTTATTACCCGGCCTTGCTTATATAGATCTGATTTATCAAGTATTCCAAGAACATGGTTACGCTTATCAAGAGCTAGAACTGAAAAATCTGACCATTTTTTATCCTCTGATCGCGGAAGCATCGTATGACATTGCCCTGACAATCCAAGTGTCTGAAAGCAAAAAAGGGACATGGTCCATCTTCATTGAAGGGCAAAAACAGCATGGAGAGTCGTTATCAGGTCATAGACGATATGCTTCGGCCGAGATGCATCATAAAGCACCCGCTGCTTTCACGGAAAAGATTGACCTTCATCAATGGAAAAAAGCGGCCGGCAGAATTCTGAATTTGGACGACATCTATGATCAATGCCGCCGTCAAGAATTAGTGCATACAGGCATGATGAAAGCAGAAGGACAGGTATATGAAACAAAAGAGGCCGCTTTGATTGATGTATCTGTCGGACAAGAAGCATTGCTTCATTCTGAGGCTTTTATGTTTCATCCGACGCTCATCGACGGCAGCGGTTTAGGGTCAAGCGGCTTGCTCTTAAGTGTAAATAAAAACGAACAGACTGTGTATCTGCCTTTGTTTTTCGAATCCTTTGCAGCTTCGGAGCCATTACAAAAAGAATGTGTGGCGCGCATTCAAGCTTCCTCCGTGCGCCAGAAAAACGAGCTTACTTATATGACCATTGAATATTTTAATTCATCTGGACAAAAAGTAGCCGAACTTAAAAATTTTGCAAGCAAGTCTGTCCGGGATGCGAAGGCCTTTCAGCCTGAAAAAGAAACTGATCAGCTCCAGGAAGAGAGAGTGGTAAAAGAAATTACTGTCTCTCATGACGCTGGCCGGAAATACAATGCATTTGAAAGGTTACTGCGTCAGTTGCTGGCTGAACAGCTTGAAATACCGGCAGAACAAATGGATATTCACGCCGGGTACTATGAGCTTGGGTTAGATTCGCCATCCTTGCTTGAAATTGTTCAGGCGATAGGATCTCATGTTGGAGAAGATCTCTCTCCCACTTTGCTGTTTGAATATACAACGATTGCAGAATTATCAGCGCATTTGGCTGAAAACTATTTGTTTGGAGAGGCGGACGATGCTGTCCGCCAGTCTCCTGCATCACTGCCGGAGTCTTTAGATGCTCCTTCTTCCCCGCCAAAAAAAGCGGAGGACATTGCGATCATTGGGATGGCAGGCCGTTATCCTAAGGCGAAAAACATACAAGAATTTTGGGAAAATCTTAAGGCTGGAACAGACTGCATCAGTGAAATTCCGAAATCACGGTGGGAATGGAAGGAATTCGATGAACTGACAACACCTTCAGGAAAGCCCTTTTCAAAATGGGGCGGGTTCATTGAGGATGCCGATTGCTTTGATCCGCAATTCTTCAGAATTTCTCCCAGAGAAGCAGAAACCATGGATCCTCAAGAACGCTTATTTTTAGAGACATGCTGGGAAGCCATTGAAGATGCAGGTTATACGCCTGAGACAATTGCTGCACAACGAGGCGCTAATAAAAGACGGCATGTCGGCGTCTTTGCCGGTGTCATGCATAAGGACTATTCCCTTATAGGTGCTGAAGCTTTATCCGAACAAAATCCATTTCCTTTGTCCCTGAACTATGCGCAAATCGCCAATAGAGTGTCTTACTACTGTAATTTCCATGGGCCAAGCATGGCGGTGGACACGGTCTGCTCATCCTCTTTGACTGCCATTCACTTGGCGATAGAAAGCATCCGGAATGGGGAATGTGAGGCTGCGATAGCAGGGGGTGTCAACTTATCTCTGCATCCGGCTAAATATATCAGCTATGGCAGTGTGGGGATGCACTCGAGCGACGGCTATTGTCATACATTCGGCGAAGGCGGTGACGGATACGTTTCTGGAGAAGGGGTTGGAACGGTATTATTAAAGCCTCTGCGAAAAGCTGAGCAGGATGGTGACCAGATCTATGCCGTCATCAAAGGAAGTGCCATTAATCATGTAGGCAAAGTCAGCGGCATTACGGTTCCGAGCCCTATAGCGCAAGCCGATGTTATAGAAACCTGCTTAGAAAAAACAGGAATCGATCCGCGTACGGTCGGCTATGTGGAAGCACATGGCACGGGCACCTCTTTAGGAGATCCAATTGAAATTCAAGGATTGGTGAAGGCTTTCAGCCGAAATACGCAGGATCAGCAATTTTGTTCGATCGGTTCTGTGAAATCAAATATTGGCCATGCTGAATCTGCAGCCGGCATCAGCGGGTTAACGAAGACCGTTCTGCAGCTGCATTATAAAACGCTGGTCCCATCCCTACACTCAGAAGAGCTGAATCCTTATTTGGAGCTGGATCAATCACCGTTTTTTGTTCAGCGCGAAGCGAAGAAATGGGAGCAGCCGGAATTGACAGAAAACGGAATGGAGATTAAGTATCCCCGCCGTGCCGGTGTAAGTTCGTTTGGAGCGTCAGGGTCCAATGCGCATATCATTTTGGAAGAATACATCCCGGAAGAGAACGACTCAGCCTCTGTTTCTGTGAAATATGAAGAGGCAATTATCCCCTTGTCGGCGAGAAATATAGACAGGCTGCAAGCATACGCCGGCAAACTCATTGAGTTTCTTCACGAGGACATTAATCTTTTTGAGCTTGCTTATACACTGCAGGCAGGACGGGTGGAAATGGAGGAGCGGGCAGCCTTCATCGTGAAAGACATAAAGGATCTAATTCATCAACTTCAAGCATTTGTAAAAGGTGAAGAAGCCGATCGCTGCTGGACCGGACAGGCCAAAGAGGGCCAAGGGTTTAGCGGGGCAAAATCGGGGGGTTTGGAGAATATCGCGGAATCTTGGGTTCAAGGAAAACAGGTCAACTGGGATGAACTCTACGGCGCTCGCAAGCCGCTTAAAATAAGTGTTCCAACCTACCCGTTTGCAAAAGAACGCTACTGGATACCGGCACCTGAGACGAAAATCAGCGGCAGAACAACGAATTCTGCATTACATCCGCTGCTGCATAGGAATACGTCAGACTTTTCTGAGCAGCGCTTTAGCTCTAGCTTCACAGGCAAGGAATTTTTTCTATCTGATCATGTTGTGCAGGGACAGAAAATCCTGCCGGGTGTTGCCTATTTAGAAATGGCAAGGGAAGCAGCGGAAAAAGCAGCGGGTGATCTGGGAGAGGGACAAAGAATTGTGTCGCTCAGAGACATCGTCTGGATTCGACCTATCGCGATTGAAAGTGAACCAAAAGAGATACATATTGGCCTTTATCCTGAGGATAGCGGAGAGATCAGCTATGAGATTTACAGCAAAGGTGAAAACCAGATAATACACAGCCAAGGGACTGCAATCCTAGAAGCTGAACCGGACATTCCTGTTTTAGATATTAAAGCGCTGCAGGCGGAATGCAGTCTGGACACAGTGACGTCAGAGCAATGCTATGCGGCGTTTCGGAAGATAGGGCTTGACTATGGAGAGGGCTATCAAGGGATTAAAAAAGTGCTTATCGGACACGAACAATTGCTTGCAAAAATCTCCTTGCCCGCTTTTTTGGAAGACGGTAAGAAGCAATTCATGCTCCATCCGAGTTTGATGGATGCCGCTTTCCATGCATCGATTGGTTTTATCGTTAGCTCAGTCAATACGGATGCTCAAGTCCATAAGCTGTCTCTGCCGTTTGCAATGCAGGAACTTAACATTCTTGCCCCTTGCCCTTCTGAAATGTGGTCTTATATTAGATTCAGTTCAGACAGTAAGGCAGAGGACAAAATCAGAAAGTATGATATTGATCTATGCGATGAAGACGGGAATGTCTGTGTGCAAATGAAGGGTGCGTCCATTAGAGCGCTGGAAGGAGAACCTCAATCTCCGGAAGCAATAGAAACGGGGGCTTCATCGATAGGACATACGATGATGGTTCCTGTCTGGGAACCAGTGTCTCCAAATGCGGAGAGCGGTGTCTCGGCTGCCGGTGGGCAAGCCGTTTTATTAGGGGGTACTGAGCACGAACAGAAGTTAATGAAACAATACTATCCTCAGGCTGTGGTTTTGGATATCCAGCCGGCAGATCACATGGAAACGATAGTGAACAAGCTGCAAGCGTGCGGCAGCATTGACCATGTACTGTGGATGGCCCCGCTACACTCAGAGCAGATGTTTATTGAAGAACAGGAAGAAAACGTTCTTCACGTATTTAAGCTTGTGAAAGCACTTCTTCAATTAGGCTATGGCGGGGAAAAGCTGGAATGGTCAATTATCACCGTCCAAGCGCAGCCGATTACTCAGCATGAAGCTGTCAATCCTGCTCATGCTAGCATTCATGGACTCATTGGCACAATGGCTAAGGAATATCCGCATTGGAAGATCCGGCTGATTGACCTTGAAGAAGGCTACACTTGGCCGATCAAACAGATGTTTACACTCCCTGCAGACCGTCTTGGGCACGCGTGGGCTTATCGGAATCACCAATGGCATCAGCAGCAATTGATTCCCTATCAGCAATCCCCGTCAAATGATACGTTATATCGAATCGGCGGAGTGTATGTGGTTATTGGAGGAGCTGGGTACATCGGCGAGGCGTGGAGTGAGTATATGATCCGCCGCTATCAGGCGCAGATCATTTGGATTGGACGCAGTCAAATCAATGATGCCATCCAGGCAAAATTAAACCGTCTCTCGGCACTTGGACCTGCGCCTTACTATATTGCAGCCGATGCTGCGGATATGCATTCATTGCAGCAGGCTTATGAACAAGTGAAAAAACGCCATCCTCATATTCATGGGATCGTTCATTCTGCAATGGTTTTATTTGAACAAAGCCTGGAAAATATGACGCTCGAAGAATTCAGAACTGGATTGGCGGCAAAGGTGGATGTAAGTGTTCATATGGCCCAAGTATTTCAGCAGGAGGATTTGGATTTTGTTCTATTTTTCTCTTCGCTTGTGTCCCATATCAAAAATGTGAAGCAAAGCCATTATGCCTCTGGCTGTGCGTTCGCAGATGCATTTGCTTACCGGCTGTCCCAAAGCTGGAGTTGTCCCGTTAACGTCATGAATTGGGGATATTGGGGGAACAGGGAAGCGGCCGAAGATGAAAATTATGTGCAGCTCATGAATCAAATTGGCTTAGGCTTAATTGAACCTGAGGAAGGGATGAGAGCGTTAGAAGCCCTGCTTTCAGGGCCTGTCAGCCAAACGGCTTTCATTCATACGACTAAACCTGTTGCAGTCGAAGGCGTGAATCAGAAGGAATTTATCACCCTTTACCCGCAGCAGTCTTTGATAGACGCCAAAAGCCTGAAGAGACGCCTGCCGGAAACACGAGAAATAGAAAGAGTAACACACGAGGAGCTGGACGCTCTCCTTTACAGACTTCTGTTAGCACAGCTGCAGACGGCCGGGCTGTTTGATGGTCATACATTATCGGTTGAACGTCTTCAACAAAACAACAATACTCGTGACTTTTATGAAAAGTGGCTCCGGAAAAGCAGCGAATTCCTTCTGCAGCATGACTACCTTAAAAAAGATGGAGATTCTTTATTGAGGAAGGACAAGGCAGAGGATATAGACATGCTTTGGAATGAATGGGATGCAAAAAAATCAGAATGGCTCCAAGACAGCAACACAAAAGCGATGGTTGTATTAGCTGAGGCCATGCTGAAAGCATTACCGGATATCCTGACAGGGAAGGTGCCTGCGACGGATATCATGTTCCCTCATTCGTCAATGGAATTGGTGGAAGGTATTTACAAGCATAACCAAGTTGCAGACTACTTCAATACAGTGCTCGCTGATACGTTAACAGCTTACGTAGATGAACGGCTGAAACAGGACCCTAAAACCTCCATTCGCATTATGGAGATAGGCGCAGGTACTGGCGGCACGAGTGCCGGAATCTTTCAAAAACTGAAAACCTATCAAAATCATATAGGAGAATATTGTTATACAGATCTTTCAAAGGCGTTTTTGCTGCATGCAGAAAAAGAGTATGGGGCGGAAAATCCTTACCTGACATATCAGCTATTTGACGTAGAAAAACCGATCGATCAGCAGGAAATCGAGGCAGGCGGCTATGACGTAGTAATTGCCGCTAATGTCCTTCACGCGACAAAAAATATTCGCCAAACGCTGCGGCATGCAAAAGCTGTGATGAAGCACAACGGATTGCTGTTACTAAATGAAATGGCGGGAAACAGCTTGTTTCCACACATCACCTTCGGACTGTTGGAAGGCTGGTGGCTGTATGAAGATCCTGCGCTGCGAATTCCCGGCTGTCCTGGTCTATATCCAAACAAATGGAAAGAGGCCTTAGAAAGCGAAGGCTTTGAATCCGTGTTCTTCCCGGCAGAAGCAGCACATGATCTCAGTCACCAGATCATCGCAGCCTCAAGCAACGGAGTGGTGCGCCGTATGGCTATGGAAATGGCACCTCCTGCAGAAAAGGATTTTTCTTCAGTGAGGAAGGAGCCGGCATCTGTCCAAAACGTAGCTTCAGAGATAGGCGGACCATCAAATGATGCCGTCTTGATAGAAAAAAGCACCGAGTATATGAAAAAACTAATCGGACAAACATTGAAAATCCCTGCAAGTAAAATTGATTCATCTGAACAGCTTGAAAAGTACGGCATCGATTCTATTGTCGTAGTTCAGCTCACGAATACATTGCGTAAGGAACTAGACCATGTGAGCAGCACTTTATTTTTTGAGTATCAGACAATAGACGCGTTAGTGGAACACTTAATCAAAACGAAAAAAGAAGCACTTTTGAGACTGACAGGCCTTGACCGTCAAGTGCAAAATGACAAGCCGGTAGCAATCAATAACAAATCTTCACAGGAGGCTGGGCAGGCGCCTGATACAACCCGGCGCTATCGTAAGCTTGGCCGCAGCCGCGAGAAAGAAGCACCATCACTGGCACAAGCACCGGTCAGCCGTGATGTTGCCATTATCGGCATATCCGGGCGTTATCCTCAGGCGGAGACAGCAGAAGAATTTTGGAACAATCTAAAAGAAGGAAGAAATTGTATAGAGGAAATCCCGAAAGACCGCTGGGATTGGAAAGCATATTACGATAAAGAAAAAGGAAAAGAAGGCTCGATTTATACAAAATGGGGCGGATTTATCAAAGGTATGGATACTTTTGATCCTTTATTCTTTCAAATTTCTCCGCTAGAAGCAGAAAGAATGGACCCTCAGGAGCGATTATTCCTGCAAACCGCCTATGCGAGTATTGAAGATGCGGGATACACGCCAGACACGCTCTGCTCAAGCAGAAAAGTCGGCGTCTTTGCCGGAGTAATGAACAAAAATTATCCTACTGGCTACGGCTATTGGTCCATTGCCAACAGGGTATCCTATTTGCTGAATTTCCAAGGCCCGAGCCTTGCTGTTGACACAGCATGTTCGTCTTCTCTGACAGCGATCCATTTGGCGTTAGAAAGCATTTACAGCGGATCAAGTGAGTGCGCCATTGCTGGCGGCGTCAATTTAGTTGTCGACCCTGTTCACTATCAGAACTTATCTGTCATGAACATGCTCTCTGAAACTGACAAATGTAAATCATTCGGTGATGACGCAGATGGGTTTGTTGACGGAGAAGGAGTGGGTGCCGTCATTTTAAAACCTTTGCAAAAAGCAATAGAAGACGGTGACCATATATATGGGGTGATAAAGGCCAGCTCCATTAACAGCGGAGGCAAAACCAACGGATATACGGTTCCAAATCCGAATGCCCAAGCCAAGCTGATTAAAGAAGCCATTCAGCATGCCAATATCCCAGCCAGAACGATCAGTTATCTGGAGGCACACGGAACAGGCACTCCATTAGGAGATCCGATTGAGATTGCTGGATTAACAAAAGCGTTTGAGGAAGATACACAAGAAAGACAGTTCTGCGCGATCGGCTCCAGCAAATCCAATATTGGTCATTGTGAAAGTGCAGCCGGCATCGCCGGTTTGACAAAAATACTGTTTCAGTTTAGATACGGTCAAATCGCACCATCACTGCATGCTGAGCGTTTGAATCCAAATATTGAATTCAGTCAAACTCCGTTTATCGTTCAGCAAAAGCTTGGTGAATGGAAGCGGCCGATCATTGACGGTCGGGAAGTGCCAAGACGCGCCGGATTAAGCAGTTTTGGCGCCGGCGGGTCAAATGCCCATCTGATCTTAGAAGAATATATTCCGAAAACCGGGGCACAAACACCTCAAGTTCATCCTCCTGCTCTGATCGTGCTGTCAGCGAAAAACAGTGAACGGCTTCAAGAAAGGGCGGAGCAGCTGCTCACTGCCGTTCGCGAAAAAAGGTACAGTGAATCAGATCTGGTCCGGATTGCCTTTACGCTGCAAACAGGCCGTGAAGCAATGGAGGAAAGGCTTGGCTTTATTGCCGAATCAATAGAAGATCTAGAGAGCAAGCTGCAAGATTTTATAGAAATGAAAGCAGAGGATCTGTATCTGGATCGTATCGACGATAATAAACAAGCATTAGCGCTCTTATCAGCTGATGAAGATACGGAGAAGATGATAGACGCCTGGGTGAGCAAAGGGAAATTTACGAAATTACTGGATCTTTGGGTGAAGGGCTTGTCTTTTGACTGGACAAAGCTGTACGGAGCTCATAAGCCGATCCGAATCAGCCTGCCGACATATCCATTTGCGAAGGAACATTACTGGGCATCAGGTGTTGAAAAGAGAACAACGTCCTTTGAAAACAATATAGAACACCAAGAGCAAGAAGACTTCGAGGTGATGACCTTTAAAGAAGTATGGAAAGAACAGCAGGTGTCTCTCACATCGAAAAGCTTCACAACTCTCGTCTGTTTTCTGACTGACAGAGACAAGCAACAAGCATTTGCTTCAGCTGTGAAAAGCTTTGATTCAGAGACCAAGGTCATATTTGTTTCTCAAGGCGAAACGTACGGCAAACAGTCTCAATACTCTTATCAAATTGTACGGAAGGACCCCGGCACTTTTGAGAAAGCCTTCCGTAGGATTCAGGAAGAACATGGAGAACCGGATGCAATCCTCTATTTATGGGCGACGGAGGATTCAAGCTGTAGTCAGGATTATTCCTGTGCAGTCTATTTATTGCAAGCTATGGCGGCCGCGAAGCTTCAACCTGCCCGTGTGTTATTGGCTGGATGTTTTGAAAATGGTCTTGACCGAAGTTATCTGGAATCATGGATAGGATTTGAACGTTCACTCGGGCTAGTCCTTCCGAATACGAAAGTGACAGGAGTCTTTCAGGATGCTGATCAAATTCCAAAAGAATCAATGGATGATTGGACAAGTAAGGTCTGGACGGAATTACAGGCTTCAATCGAACAAACCGTCTTGTATCAGAATGAGAAACGTTATGTATGTCAGATTGAACAGACAACGTTACAGCCAGGCAACAGCAAATTGAAGCCCGGGGGAACTTACCTGATTACAGGCGGTTTAGGAGGGCTCGGTTATTTATTCGCCAAGCATTTGGCTAAAAACTATGCTGCGAACATCATTCTGACAGGACGAACGCCTATCAATAAAGAAAAACAAAAGCAGCTAAAAGCATTGAAGGAGTTAGGCGGCGAAGCCATGTATGCAGAGGCGGATGTGTGTGATCCGATCGCAATGGGAGACTGCGTGAAACGCGGAAAAGACCGGTACGGCACCATCCATGGTGTCATTCATGCTGCCGGTATCGAGAGCGGGTCCTCTATTTTTGAAAAAGAGATGGATAGCTTCAAGCGCATTATTGAACCGAAAATCAATGGAACGATCGCGCTTGACGAGTGGTTTAAAAAAGAAACCCTGGATTTTATCTGTTACTTCTCTTCGTCTTCTGCTATTTTAGGAGACTTTGGTTTTTGTGATTATGCGGTAGGGAATCGGTTCCAAATGGCTTATGCACATTACAGAAACGAGCTTCATCACGGCAATACATTTGTTATCAACTGGCCTGTTTGGAAGGACGGCGGGATGACAATCGGGAATGCCAAAACTACCGAGATGTACCTGAAGTCAAGCGGTCAGCGCTTCTTAGAAGCGGAAGAAGGCATACGTATGTTTGAACACATTTTGTCTCAGCAAGATGCGCAGCATCTTATCATAGCCGGTCAGCCAAGCCGGGTCCGCCGCTTTTTAGGAATGACTGAACGTGCCGTTCCAGAACCGGACATGATAGCCCCGCCTGCACAAGAAACATTGGGCGGGATGAAGAACCTAAGCGTTGAAAAACGTTTGGAAATGGACTTGAAAACGCATATTCACACCTTGCTTAAGATCTCAAAAGACAAGCTAGACTTGAATAAGAACTGGGCCGACTTTGGATTTGATTCCATCTACTTGGCTAAATTCTCGAACGTGTTAACTGACTATTACAAAGTCGAGATAACGCCTGCATTATTTTTTGGCTATTCGACTTTAAAAGAATTGATCCGCTTCTTTTTAACGGATCATAAAGGCCTGATCGAAGAATTTTACCGGGATGATGCATCTGATACTCAGAATCAGGCAGAAGCTGAAGTGCCGGTTTCTGCAGCACTCGAAACACAAAACAGCCATAGAAGCGGCCGGCAGCTTTACACAGAGCCTATCGCCATTATCGGAATGAGCGGCAGGTTTCCTCAAGCTGATTCGGTTCATGAATTGTGGAACAATCTGAAAAACGGAAAAAAATGCATTTCAGAAATTCCGAATGACCGCTGGGACTGGCGTGAAGTCAAAGGACATCCAGAGAAAGCAGAAGTGCCGAGATGGGGCGCATTTTTGAAAGACATAGACAGATTTGATCCGCTGTTTTTCCACATATCGCCTAAAGAAGCCAAAAGTATGGACCCGCGCCAGCGATTGTTTCTGGAAGAAGCATGGCATACATTTGAGGACGCAGGATATATGGGAAACCGGATTAAAGGAAAGTCCTGCGGCGTTTATGTGGGTGTGGAAGAAGGAGAATATGCCCACTTAGCCGGTGATACGGATTATATTACCGGCACTCAAAACGCCACATTGGCTGCGCGAATTGCATACGCATTAGATTTAAAAGGACCTAATATGGCGTTGACGGCAGCATGTTCCTCAGGACTTGTAGCCATTCATCAGGCTTGCGCAGCCTTGCGTCAGGGAGACTGTGAAATGGCTTTAGCCGGCGGCGTCAGTCTGAATATTTCTCAAATGTCTTATGAGGCGCTGACAAAGGCGGAAATGCTTTCTCCAGATGGACAATGCAAAGTGTTTGATCAGGATGCCAATGGGCTTGTGCCTGGTGAAGCGGTAGCAGCTGTTCTGCTGAAACCATTATCAAAGGCAATTGAAGATCAAGATCACATTTATGGATGTATAAAAGCAAGCGGCGTGAATTATGACGGCAAAACCAATGGAATGACAGCTCCCAATCCTTTTAGCCAGGCGGAATTAATAGAAAGCATTTATGAAAAATATCAGATCAATCCGCTGGATATTCAATATGTGATGGCGCACAGCACTGGATCAAATCTGGGAGATCCGCTTGAAGTACAGGCATTGACGGGTGCGTTCAGCAAATATACGAAACAGAAGCAATTCTGCACCATCGGCTCGATTAAATCATTAATCGGACACACATTTGCAGCTTCCGGTGTGGTTGCTTTGATCAGTATGCTGATGGCTATAAAAAATCAAACCATTCCGGCTACCCATGAATGTGAATCGAGCAATCCCTATATTCAGTTTGCAGAAAGCCCTTTTGTGCTTCACAAAGAGAACCAGCCATGGATCAGAAAAAATCATAATCCGAGGATGGGGACAATCAGCACAACGGGCATCAGCGGTACGAATGCGCATGCAGTAATTGAAGAATACATTCCGGATGAGCAGGCATCCGCGCATCAAGAGCCAACGGAATGTCCGCAAGTTATCGTGCTTTCTGCTCAAAATGAGGATCGGCTTCACGATGCTGTTCTGCAAATGCTTGAGTATGCAGAGCAGAATGACAGCCTTTCATTACCAGATGTTGCGTATACACTCCAGGTTGGAAGAAAAGCAATGGAAGCAAGACTGGCGATCGTAGTGAATAATCAGGAACAACTGGTGCGAAAATTGAAGGAATTTGCAGAAGCGGTGAAGAATGGTGAATCATTCGGCCAATTTACATCCTTTTATACAGGGAATGCGGAAGACATTTCAGAAGAACGAGATGAGACATCTCTGCAAACGGTCGTCATAGAAAAAGATTTTAAAAAGATAGCAGATTGGTGGACGAAAGGAAATCATATTTCTTGGGAACTGCTCCATGAAGATAATAATGTCCGTATCGTTCCGTTACCTGGCTATCCATTTGCAAAGGAACGCTATTGGATCTCATCAGATAAGAATATTAGGCCATCGTCACAAGTCGCCCAAAGTGAGACTGACGAGTCCAATGAAGAGAAACACATTCAAGACATCATCGTACAATTTCTGGAACGAGAGCTGAGCCTGTCACGGCATCAAATCAATTTCAAAAGAAACGTTCAAGAATACGGGATGGATTCAATTCTTGGCCGAAAGCTGATGCGTCATTTAGAAAAGACCATTCAGATCAAGCTGACCGGCCGGGAGCTTCTTGAATTCCAGACAATCCAAGCGCTTTCTGCTTATGTGGCTTTAAAAGCTGAAGGGCAAAAACGAACGGAGGCTCTGCCGCAAAATCAAACCAACAGCCTGTACACTGACGAGCAAATCATCGGTTTGATGCAAGAGGTGGCGCAAGGGAAATTGGATTTTAAGAGTGTGCAAAACATCATAGAAGGGAGTTAATCGTATGAACCATAAAGAAATTCTCGATGCCTACAGATCAGGAGAATTAACGATTACTGAGGTAGAAAAACATCTTCAAAGTATGAAGCGTCAGTTGAATAGCCCGCTTTCAGAAGGTCAAAAAGGGTTATGGATGCTTCAAAAAATGTCTCCTGATATGGGTGCTTATAATATTCCTTTATGCTTTCGCATCAGCAAAAAATTACATGTCGAGACGTTCAAGCAAGCCCTTCTGTTTGTACAGAAACAATATCCTGTTTTAACGAGTGTGATTCAAGAGGAAAATGGCATTCCATTTCAAACGGTGCAGCCGTTGCAGGCTCTTCATTTTGAGGAAGCGGATATCTCAGCTATGCATTCAGCTGAGGTATTGCCCTACCTAAAAGAAAAAGCTAAAGAACCTTTTCATCTGGAAACTGGTCCGTTAATGCGCACATATCTGTTTCATCAGTCAAACGAGGTATGCATTGTGCTTATCACGGTTCATCATATTATATTTGACGGTGTGTCAATGCTGACATTTATATCGACGCTTTTAGAGGCGTATCAACAATTGCTGCGAGGAGAAGAGCTGGTGCTGCAGACTTTACCGGCCGATTATCCTGACTTTGTTGACTGGGAAAATCGTATGCTGGGCGCTAGAGAAGGGGCTGAGCACCTTGCTTATTGGAAAGAGCAGCTGTCCGGGACGCTGCCTATTCTTGAGCTGCCGGCCGACCGTCCCCGTCCTTCAGCACAAAAATATAAGGGGCAAGCTTACAAAAGCTTGCTCCCTCATAACCTGAGCAAGCAAATAAAGTCGTTAGCCCGTTCTCATTATGTGAACGAATCTGTTGTGTACCTTTCTATTTATAAAGTGCTGCTGCATCACTATACAAAACAAAAGGACATCATTGTCGGAGTCCCGACAATGGGGCGGCCTGAAGACGGTTTTGAATCGATCATCGGGTACTTTATTAATATGATGGCTGTTCGGAGTAAAGAGCTAGGAACCCAAACATTTCATGAGTTCCTTCGAGACCTGCAGCTGACAGTGGCAGACGGACTTGACCATGCGGCATACCCGTTTCCGGCACTGGTAAGAGAACTGAATGTAGACCGCTCAGCAGCGGATTCTCCGATTTTTCAAACAGCCTTTCTCTACCAGAATTTCTTTCAGACAGCAGGCTTACAAAAAATGCTGGAACCATATCAAGCTCTTGGCATCAAATATATCGAAGACATTCGGCAAGAAGGGGAATTCGAGCTGGCGCTGGAAGTGTATGAACAAGAAAACGAAACAGTGCTTCATCTTCTGTATAACCCTGATATATATGAATTATCTACCATTGAAAGAATGATGGAGAACTACATCAAACTCACTGAAAACATCATTAACGATCCGTCTTTATCACTTGAAACATACTCTTTACAGTTAGATCAGGAACAAATCAGCTTGTTCGAGCAATGGAATGCGACAAAGACAAATGACTCCAAAGACAAGTGCATACATGAGATTTTTGAGGAAAAAGCGAAAAAAACCCCCGATGCGATAGCGGTCGTATTCGAAGAGGAGACTCTTACATATAAGGAATTAGATCAAAAAAGCACATCGCTGGCCATTTATCTTCAAGCACAGGGGGCTGGACCGGAACGCCCGGTAGGGATTTGTACAGAGCGTTCGTTTGATATGCTGATCGGAATTTTAGGGATTCTGAAAGCCGGCGGAGCGTATGTGCCTCTAGATCCGAACTTCCCTCAAGAACGATTAGCGTACATGCTCAAAGACAGTGAAGCGTCCATTGTCCTTACACAATCTAAAGCTCATGACAAAGTAAACAAATTAACTGATGACCATGTAAAAGTCATCAATATCGATTTGGCTTGCAGTCACACGGACACTGCTCAGCAAAAAAGTGAATTGAAACGAGAAGTCAAACCCCATCATCTCGCTTATATCATTTACACCTCGGGCAGTACCGGACAGCCCAAAGGAGTCATGGTAGAGCATCAGAGCATTATGAATACGCTGAATTTTCTTGAATCCCAGTATCCTGTCACTGCTGAGGACGCTTATTTATTAAAGACGAACTATGTTTTCGACGTATCCATATCGGAATTATTCGGCTGGTTTATCGGAAATGGCCGACTTATTATTCTTCCGCCAGATGGAGAGAAATCACCGCAGCAGTGCATGGATGTGATTGAAAAATATCAAGTGACCCATGTTAATTTTGTTCCTGCCATGCTGCATGTATTTTTAGAAACGGCGAAAGACAACAGGAGATTTACTGAAGAAGGACCAATCAAATACATGATGGTTGCAGGAGAAGCCTTTCCTAAGGAATTGGTGAAAAAGGCAGTATCGATCTTTAAAAACTGCCGTGTTGAAAATATTTACGGACCAACAGAAGCCTCCATTTACGCGACTTATTTTGGATGCGGAACAGGAGATATCGCCAGTCATCATACGCCAATCGGCAAGCCTGTATCCAATACGAAGATTTATATCGTGGACCAGCATCTGAAGCCTGTTCCGATCGGAAAACCTGGTGAGCTTTGTATCGCAGGCGACGGATTGGCAAGGGGCTATTATAACCAGCCCGGCCTGGCAGCGGAAACATTTATTGACAATCCGTTTGAATCTGGGACCAAGCTTTATAGATCCGGTGATTCAGCAAGATGGCTGCCTGACGGCAATATTGAATATTTAGGCCGTATTGACAGCCAGGTTAAAATTCGAGGTTTCCGAATTGAATTAGGTGCAATAGAAACGAAACTGAGTGAATATCCGGGCATTTTAGATCAGGCAGTAGTGGTCAAACAGCTGGAAGGACATAAAAAGCTGGCTGCATATTATACGGAGCAAAATGGACATCAGCCTATCGATCCAAACGATTTGCGACGCTGCCTGAAATCCAGCCTGCCGGAATATATGATACCTGCGCACTTTATCCGCCTGGATGAGATGCCGTTAACACCAAGCGGGAAAGTGAACCGCAAGGAATTGGAACATCGGAAGGTCATTTTAAATAATAGAAAAACACAACACTTACAGTTATCAGAAGTAGAAGGCAAAGTGCAGCTCATTTGGGAGGATATGCTGAAAGTCAGCGGTTTTGGGCCAGAGGACGGATTTTTCGATGTGGGAGGCGATTCACTTCTTGCCGTGGCCGTGGCGGAACGAATCCAAAAAGAATTTGACTGTGAATTCAGTGTAACGGAGCTGTTCGAGTACGCCAATATCAGGGCCATCAGCCAATATATTATTGAAATGAAAAACACAGCGGCGGCCATACCTCAAAATGAAAGCAAGCAGAATGTGACGAGGGTGAAACAAACGGAACAGACGGAACAGACGGAACAGACGGAACAGCAAGCGCTGCCGCCGTATTTTGAAGACAGTATTGCCATTGTGGGAATCTCCTGCCAGTTTCCGGGGGCGAAAAATCATCATGAGTTCTGGAATCAAATCAAAGAAGGCAAGGAAAGTATTCAATTTTTTTCAAAAGAAGAACTGCGAGAAAATGGAGTGCCTGAAGAATTAATTCAACATCCTGATTACGTTCCTGTGCAATCTGTGATTGAGGGAAAAGATTTGTTTGACCCAGGTTTCTTTCAGATCTCTCCGAAAGATGCTGAGTTTATGGATCCTCAGCTTCGTCTCTTATTGCTGCATTCATGGAAAGCAATTGAGGATGCGGGTTATGTGGCAAAAGAAATTCCGGAAACAAGTGTGTATATGTCTGCAAGCAACAATTCCTACAGAACGTTATTGCCGAAGGAGAGAACAGAAGGTCATGAATCTCCGGATGGCTATGTCTCATGGGTATTAGCCCAAAGCGGAACGATCCCGACGATGATCTCGCACAAGCTCGGATTAAAGGGGCCAAGCTACTTTGTTCATTCCAATTGTTCTTCTTCACTAGTAGGTTTGTATCAAGCGTACAAAAGCCTAACAGCTGGTGAATCTGAATACGCGCTTGTTGGAGGCGCAACCTTGCACGCGCAGTCAGGAATAGGCTATGTGCATCAAAACGGATTGAATTTTTCAAGTGACGGGCATGTTAAGGCATTTGACGCCGCCGCTGACGGAATGGCAGGAGGAGAAGGTGTAGCTGTCGTCCTATTGAAAAAAGCTGTGGATGCGGTAAGAGACGGAGACCATATTTACGCCATCATGCGCGGAATAGGAATCAATAATGACGGAGCTGATAAGGCCGGCTTTTATGCTCCTAGCGTAAAAGGCCAAACAGAGGTCATACAGAGCGTATTGGACGAAACCGATATCCATCCTGAAACGATCAGCTACATTGAAGCACACGGTACAGGGACTAAATTAGGCGACCCTATTGAAATTTCTGCCTTAAACAAAGTGTACAAGCAATACACGGACAAAATACAATTTTGCGGAATCGGTTCGGTGAAAACCAATATCGGACATTTGGATACTGCCGCAGGGTTAGCCGGCTGCATTAAGGTTGCCATGAGCTTATCTCATAACGAACTTGCGCCAACTATCAACTGCCAGGAGCCGAATCCGAATATTCACTTTGACAGCTCTCCATTTTATGTTGTCCGCGAACGAAAATTATTACAGAAAAATCAAGGTGTACATCGGGCAGCTCTGAGCTCGTTTGGGCTTGGCGGAACGAACGCTCATGCCATATTTGAACAATATGAAAATGCCCAAGATACAAGAGCGGATAACGAAGGAAATCCTCCGTACCTCATTCCGGTATCGGCAAAGAACAGGGAGCGGCTGCAAGCATATGTAAAGGAACTGCTGACATTTGTCAGTCAAAATGATCTGACACAACACTCTTTAAGGGATTTGGCATACACCTTCCAGATCGGCAGGGAGGCGATGGACACAAGAGTTATTTTTATGGCGAGCGATTTGGAAGAATGGAAGCTGCAGCTGGAGCGTTTTGTGAATGGACAACCGTTGACAGAAGGCTGTATTCAAGGAGAAAAAACGCGAGTGAAATCCGCTGATCTCTTGCTTGGGGATGAGGAAACAGAAGAACTGGTTGCATCATGGATGTCCAAAGGCAAACTGAAAAAGCTTGCCGAAGTGTGGGCCAAAGGTTTTCAGGTTGAATGGCGCCATCTTTACCCGAATGCGAAGCCGCGCCGTATGAGTCTGCCGACATATCCTTTTGCTGAAGAACGGTATTGGCCTGACATCAGCACGGGCAATCGTAAAACAGCTGAATCACGCTTGCATCCTTTGGTGCACCAGAATACATCTGTTTTATCGGAGCAGCGGTTCAGCTCCAGCTTCACAGGACAGGAGTATTTTATTGCTGAGCATATCATTAAAGGGATGGCGATTTTGCCTGCAGCTGTCACGCTTGAAATGGCAAGAGCCGCTATAGAACAAGGAATTGGCGGTTTAGATGATGAGGAATCCGGAATCCGCCTGAAACATGTGGTTTGGATGCGTCCGGTTGTAGCGGGAGATGAGCCGGTTACAGTAAACATCGGACTCTATGATGAAGACGGCGGACATATTCTTTATCGGATGTATGGTGAACCGGAATCCGCTGATGCAGACCCAATTGTATATAACCAGGGCATAGCGGAATTATTTCAGCCAAAGCATGCGGAGGTATTGGATCTAGAGGCGATAAAGAATCAATGTAATCAAGGCTTGATGGACACCTCCTTATTTTATGAAGGCATGATCGGAGCCGATTACGGTCCCGGATACAAGAGTGTGGAGACCGTTTATAAAGGAGACGGCCAGCTGCTTGCAAAATTATCGCTGCCGGGATCTGTCTCTCATACAGCAGCCGATTATGCTCTTCATCCAAGTTTATTGGATGGAGCGTTACAGGCGGCTGAATATCTGCAAAACGTCACCAGGGCGGAGCTTTCTGACAGTGAAGACTTTAAAGCTGCACTGCCATTTGCTTTAGAAGAGCTTGAAGTCTTTCATGAATGCGTTTCTGATATGTGGGTTTATGTTCAATTCAATTCAAAAAATAAACCGGGCGATCTGATACAGAAAGTTGATATTGATCTATGTGATGAGCATGGCAGCGTTTGTATACGGATGAAGGGGTTTTCGACGAGAGTGATGGAGGCTGACATACAAACAGAATCATCACATTCAGAAACCTTATTGCTTCAGCCCGTTTGGAAAGAACAAAAGGCTGGCGGAAAAGCGGATAAAGAATATGCAGAGCATCTCGTGTTCCTCTGTGAATGTGATCAGGACATGAGAAAAAAGATCGAAGCAGAAATGGAGCATGTCCATGTCTTCATCCTGGAAGCAAGGCCTGCTTCAGTGGATGGGCGTTTTCATTCGTATACGGAACAGGTGTTTAGAAAAGTGCAAGCGCTGATTCGCGAGAAACCGAAAGGAGATATTCTGATTCAGATCGTGACCTCCGCAGAAGGCGAGCAGCAATTGTTTTCTGGATTGACAGGGCTGCTGAAAACGGCCGAGTTAGAAACGGCTAAGCTGACCGGACAAATGATTGAAATCAGCAGTGAAGAAAGCGGGGAAAGTATCGCCCGCAAACTGAAAGAAAATCAAATAAGCAGCGGCACCCATATCAGATATCAAAACGGTACACGATTTATTGCAGATTGGAGTGAAATGAAAGCGGCAAGCCGTAACATCAGCATGCCGTGGAAAGACGGCGGCGTTTATCTCATCACAGGCGGTGCCGGTGGCTTAGGCCTTATGTTCGCAAAAGAAATTGCTGAACAAACGAAAAATGCGACAGTCGTTCTGACGGGCCGTTCACCTCTGAATGATAATAAAAGAGGGAAGATTGAAGAGCTTCGCGCCATAGGGGCCGAGATCACCTATCAGCAAATGGATGTTGCCGATAAAATCGCAGTGTACCAGTTAATGAACAATATCCAGAAAGAACATGGCCGTCTTGATGGCATTCTTCATAGCGCGGGAATTATTAAAGATAGCTATTTGGCCAAGAAATCAGCAGAAGATTTGCATGACGTGCTGGCACCTAAAGTAAAAGGACTCGTTCACCTGGATGAAGCCAGCAAGGATTTGGCATTGGATGTTTTCATTCTCTTTTCATCTCTTTCGGGAAGTTTAGGCAGCATTGGTCAGGCTGACTATGCGGCAGCCAATGTATTTATGGATATGTATGCCGGATACCGCAGTACGCTAGCCGAACACGGTCAGCGGCATGGCAAAACGCTTTCTGTAAACTGGCCATTATGGAAAGAGGGCGGCATGAAGGTCGATCGTGAAACGGAGAAAAGACTTGTGCAGCTGGCCGGAATTGTTCCTCTGGAAGCAAAACAAGGCATACAGGCTTTTTATCAAGCGTTCAATAGTGAGGCAAGCCAGGTCATGGTGATGGAAGGCAACGTTCAGAAGATAAAACAAAACATGCTGTCAAAAACAGCCTCAGCACCTATTGAAAAGAGGGAAACAGAAAGCATGACTGAACCGGCAAAGAGCATTGACACAGGGAGTTTGCTGGATAAAGTAAAGGCGATGTTAAAGCGGGAGGTCGCCAAGCTATTAAAGGTTCCATTTGAAACGATTGATGACCATGCCGAAATGACGGTGTATGGGTTTGACTCCATTTCTATGACTGAATTCACCAACCATATCAATCGGGCATATAAACTGGCGCTGACGCCAACCGTCTTTTTTGACCATCCGACGATCCATGAGTTCGGCAAGCATTTGTCAGAAGAATATCAAGCGGTATTTGCGAAAACATTTGCTGTACGGACCAGGTCTAAGGTTCAGGCTCAGCCTGCATTTGAACAGGATAAAACCATACATGTCACCTCAAAAAGACGCCGAAAGAAGCCGGTTATGCTGCCGGCAACCATACAGAGTGAATCCGGTCCCGAGCCAATCGCAATCGTCGGAATAAGCGGCATTTTTCCTATGGCAAAAGATGTGGATGCCTACTGGAAGAACTTAAAAGAAGGCAAGGACTGCATGACGGAAATTCCGAAAGACCGCTGGGATTGGCGCGAATATGAAGGGGACCCTGCGAAGGAAGCCAATAAAACGAATGTAAGATGGGGAGGTTTTATTGACGGCATTGCGGAATTCGACCCATTATTCTTTGGCATTTCCCCGCGTGAAGCTGAACAAATGGAGCCACAGCAACGCTTATTATTGACTTACGCATGGAAAGCGATTGAAGATGCAGGGTATTCGGCAAAAAGTCTGTCAGGTACAAAAACAGGCGTATTCATCGGAACGGGTAATACAGGATACAGTTCTCTTTTATCTAAAGCGAACTCGGCAATAGAAGGGTCAGCGGCAGCTAACACGAGCCCGTCAGTCGGTCCGAATCGTGTCAGTTATTTCCTTAATCTGCATGGGCCGAGTGAACCTATTGATACGGCATGCTCCAGTTCATTGGTAGCGATCCATCACGCCATTTCCTCAATCGAGGAAGGCACTTGTGACATGGCATTAGCCGGCGGCGTTAATACGATTATTCTGCCTGAGGTGTATATCAGCTTTGATAAAGCGGGTGCCCTGAGCAAAGAAGGCAAATGCAAGACGTTCTCAAATCGAGCTGATGGTTTTGCTCATGGGGAAGGAGCCGGCATACTGTTTCTGAAGAAGTTAAAAGCGGCCGAGGAAGCGGGAGACCATATTTATGGAGTGATAAAAGGAAGCGCAGTGAACCACGGGGGGCGTGCGGCGTCTTTAACGACGCCTAATCCGAAGGCCCAGGCGGAAGTCATTCAAACGGCATTCCAAAAGGCGGGAATCGATCCCAAAACGGTGACGTACATTGAGGCGCACGGAACAGGTACGGAGCTTGGAGATCCGGTTGAAATTAACGGATTGAAAGCGGCTTTTAAAGGGCTGGGTGTAAAAGAAGGAGACACTTCAGCTAATCATTATTGCGGCCTCGGTTCAGCGAAGACAAACATCGGTCATTTATCGCTTGCAGCCGGTGCAGCAGGAATTATTAAAATTTTAATGCAGCTTAAACACAAAACCTTAGTGAAAAGTCTCCATTGCGAGACTGTCAATCCGTATATTCAGCTTGAAAACAGCCCATTTTATATCGTTCGGGAAACAGAAGAATGGAAAGCGCTACAGAATGAGCAGGGGCAGGAGCTGCCTCGCCGTGCAGGCGTCAGTTCATTTGGTATCGGCGGGGTAAATGCCCACGTGCTCATCGAGGAATATATTCCGAAGACGGACGCTGGCAACATACCGTCGATCACTTCTGAGCATCCAGGTATTTTCGTCCTATCAGCTAAAAATGAAGCAAGACTAAAAGAATACGCACAGCAGCTGGCTGAAGCGTTAGACCAGCATATTTACAAAGACGAAGATCTCGCAAATATTGCTTATACGCTGCAAGCCGGGCGAGACGCGATGGAAGAACGGCTGGGGATCATTTCCGGGTCAATTGAGGATTTGCAAGACAAGCTAAAAGACTATGCAGCCGGCAAAAATAATGTGGAGGATGTATATAGAGGGCGGATTGATAAAGGAACGCTGCAAATGCTGACGGAAGATGAAGAAATTCAAGAAGCGGTTGAAAAATGGATGGAGCGCGGAAAGTATGCAAAACTGCTGGAATTATGGGTGAAAGGGCTTGATGTGGACTGGGCGAAGCTGTATGGCGAGAATGAGCCGCATCGCATCAGCTTGCCGACATATCCGTTTGCGAAAGACCGTTACTGGATTTCTGATTATGTCGCAAAAAGGGGAAGCTTTGCAGCCGACAAAAAAGCACCTCACATCAGCGCATCTGTGTTACATCCATTAATGCATCAAAACACTTCGAATCTCTCGGAACAGCGGTTTAGCTCAATCTATACGGGAGAAGAGTTTTTCCTTGCAGATCATGTTGTCAAAGGCCAACGGATCTTGCCGGGAGTGGCCCATCTTGAAATGGCGCGGGCTGCCATTGAGCAGGCTGCAGAGGTACAAAACGGTCAGTATAGCATTACGCTCAAAAACACAGTGTGGGTGCGGCCAATTGTAGTCGGGGAGCAGCCGCTGCAAGTACACATCAGGCTTTTTCCGGAGGAGCATGGTGACATTACGTATGAAATCTACGGCAACCCGGAAACAGCTGGTGACAAACCAATTGTATACAGTCAGGGCGGGGCTGAATTACATCCTGCTGCGGATACGCCGGTCATTGATTTAGCATCCCTGCGCAAGAAGTGTCAGCAAACTCATTTCTCCGTAAACGAAGTATACGACACCTATAAAATGATTGGTTTTGACTACGGTCCAGCTTATCGCGGTGTAGAAAAGATTTATACAGCTGAACATTTTGTATTGGCAAGATTGTCATTGCATCCTTCTGTCTTAGATACAATTGGCCAATTCAGCATGCATCCGGGTCTGATGGACTCCGCTTTACAGGCATCCAGCATTTTGACAGGCGCAGGAGATAACCGGCTGACGCTGCCTTTTGCGGTTCAAGAGCTTGAAGTCTTCGGGACATGTTCCTCGAACATGTGGGTATACGCCAGATTCAGTGAAGGCAGCAAATTGACTGATAAGGTGCAAAAGCGGGATATCGATATCTTAGATGAGAACGGCAATGTTTGCGTACGGATAAAAGGTTTGTCATTCAGAGCGGCAGAAAGCGATCCTAGATCAGCAGAGTCTGACCAAACAATGGAAACTTTGATGTTTGAGGAAAAATGGATGTCTAAGGAGATCGACAAAGACGGTCCGGAACCAGAATATGAACGGCATATTATCATGCTTTGTGAAATGAACGGGCTCTCAAAAGACAGCATTGAATCAAAGCTCAAAGGAGCGGAATGTATAGTATTAGAGTCTTACCGGGAGGGTCTGGCAGAGCGATTCCAAGATTATGCCGAACAAGCGCTTGAGACGATACAGAGTATCCTCAAAAGCAAGCCGCAAGGCCATGTTCTGATCCAAATGCTTACCTCCGCGCAAAGAAAGCATTACTCTTTCTCAGGACTTTCGGCGCTCCTTAAAACGGCCGGGCTGGAGAATACAAAGCTGATCGGCCAGACGATTGAAATCGATACAAACGAAACTATGAATAGGATCGCAGACATAGTCCAAGAGAATAAAAGAAACACAGGAGATCAGCGCATTAAATATGAAAAAGGCAAACGGTACATCAATGAATTAAATGAAATTCATACGCCTGACCGTGAAATCAGATTGCCGTGGAGGGATAAGGGTGTGTACCTCATCACAGGCGGCGCAGGAGGACTTGGATTTATTTTTGCGAAAGAAATTGCAAGCCAAGTCAAACAGCCTGTTTTGATTCTTACAGGCAGGTCCGTGCTTAGCGCTGATCAGCAATTACAGCTTAGCGAACTGCAGCGTTTAGGTGCCCGTACAGAGTACAGACGGGTTGATGTGACTAAAACGGAGGCTGCGTCCGAGTTAATCACAAGGATCACAGCTGATTATGGCGACTTGCATGGCGTGATTCACAGTGCTGGACTGCTTAAAGACAACTATCTCATGAATAAAACAAATGAAGAACTTAAGCAGGTCCTCGCTCCTAAGGTAAAAGGGCTCGTAAATGTGGATGAGGCAACCGAGCATCTCGCGTTAGATTTCTTTATCCTTTTCTCTTCCATATCTAGTATCACTGGCAGCGCGGGACAGGCGGATTATGCAATGGCTAATGCATTTATGGACAGCTATGCCGCTTATCGTAATGCGCTTGTGACCGCCATGTACAGACACGGTCAAACATTGTCGATCAATTGGCCGCTGTGGAAAGAGGGCGGCATGCGTGTAAATAAAGAAACTGAAAAAATGACAATGAAAAATACGGGCGTTACGGCTATGCGAACCGAAACCGGCATTCAGGCACTTTATAAAGGATTGGCTTTTGGTAAAGATAACGTCATTGTCATGGAAGGTATCAGAGACATGATGAGAGAAAAGCTGTCTCAAAAGCAGCCTTCTGAGGATGTTCCGAATAAACCAGCACAAGAACCGGTGACCCAGAAAGCAATAATGGATCAAGGCAGCTTATTGGAACAAATACAAGACATTTTAAAGCAAGCAATCTCTCAATTGCTCAAAATCAAAACTGAAGAGATTGATCCGGATATGGAGTTTAATCAATATGGATTTGATTCAATCACTTTGACTGAATTCGCTAATATATTGAATGAACAATACAAGCTGGATCTGACCCCTACAATTTTCTTTGAGCATGCAACTGTTTCTGCCTTTGCCGCATATTTATCAGCAGAATATCAAGATACATTCTCGGCGCAATTTGCAGTACCTGTCAAGGAGGATATGCCTGTACAGCCTGCGGAAAAAGCCATGAAAGACATCAGGTTTTCAACCGAAAACCGTTTTGGCAAACCAAAGGAGCTGCCAGTGAAGAAGGCAGCCGAGCATGCGCCTGAGCCCGAACCTATTGCCATTGTAGGGATGAGCGGAGTTTTCCCAAAAGCAAAGGATGTTGAGGAGTACTGGATGAATTTGAAAGAAGGCACAGATTGTATAACAGAGGTTCCAAAAGACCGCTGGGATTGGCGTGAGTACTACGGAGACCCGCTAAAAGAAGCAAATAAAACGAACGTCAAATGGGGCGGTTTTATTGATGGAGTAGCGAACTTTGATCCGTTGTTCTTCGGCATTTCTCCGCTGGAGGCTGAGCAGATGGAGCCTCAGCAGCGTCTATTAATGACCTATGCTTGGAAAGCGATAGAAGAAGCGGGACATTCAGCCCAAAGCCTATCAGGAACCAAAACGGGCTTATTCATCGGTACTGGAAACACGGGATACAGCTCTCTTCTCTCAAATGTAGATATCGAAGGCTCAGCAGCTGCTAATATGAGTCCTTCTGCCGGACCGAATAGAGTCAGTTATTTTCTGAACATTCATGGACCGAGCGAACCGATTGACACGGCATGTTCAAGCTCATTGGTCGCCATTCATCATGCAGTTTGTGCAATTGAAGCTGGAAACTGTGAAATGGCGATCGCGGGAGGCGTCAACACGGTTGTAACACCGCAAGGCCACATTGCCTACGATAAAGCCGGGGCTCTGAGCAAAGAAGGAAAATGCAAAACGTTCTCTGATAAAGCCGATGGATTTGCGGTCAGTGAAGGTGCAGGCATTCTCTTCCTGAAAAAACTAAAGGCGGCGGAACGCGACGGCGATCATATTTACGGTGTGATCAAAGGAAGTGCGGTAAATCACGGAGGCCGCGCGAATTCTCTGACGACTCCTAATCCGAAGGCTCAGGCAGAAGTCGTAAAAACCGCTTATTTAAAGGCGGGAATCGATCCGAGAACCGTGACGTATATTGAAGCGCATGGAACCGGAACGGAACTTGGCGATCCGGTAGAAATTAACGGGCTGAAGGCTGCATTTAAAGAACTGTACGAGAAAACGGGAGATCCTTCTGTTCATGCCAGCCATTGCGGACTGGGTTCAGCGAAGACAAACATCGGCCATTTATCGCTCGCAGCCGGTGTAGCCGGTGTCATCAAAATCCTGTTGCAGCTAAAACACAAAACGCTGGTAAAAAGTCTGCACAGTGAGACGATCAATCCGTATATCAGGTTGGAAGACAGCCCATTTTATATCGTGCAGGAATCCAGAGAATGGAAATCACTGCGGGATGAAAACGGACGGGAGCTGCCTCGCCGAGCCGGAGTCAGTTCATTTGGCATAGGCGGTGTCAATGCCCATGTGGTTATTGAGGAATATATTCCAAAAGAAACTGCTCCTTCTGAACAAGCGCCAGCAGTGACATCACAGAATCCGGGCATCTTTATCTTGTCGGCAAAGGAAGAAGATCGCCTGAAGGACCAAGCACAGCAATTGGCGGATTTTATCAGCAAACATTCAATCTCAGATCGTGATCTCACTGATATTGCTTATACACTCCAAGAGGGGCGCGATGCAATGGAGGAGAGATTAGGGATTATCGCTGTCTCGGTTCAAGATTTACTGGAGAAACTGTACCTCTTTATAGAAGGACAAACAAATGCGACGAACATGTATAGAGGCAGGGCAAATAAAGGGATATTACAGACACTCAGGTCAGACGAAGACATTCAGAAAACACTCAAAAATGACTGGGAACCCGAAGTTTATACAAAACTGGTTGAATTATGGGTAGCAGGATTAAAAATAGATTGGAATAAAATGTATAACGGAAAACAGCCTAACCGCATCAGCTTGCCAACCTATCCATTTGCAAAAGAGCGCTACTGGATAACGGATATGAAAGAGGAGGCAATCACACAAAAGGCACCGACAAAAACTGTTGATACAGCAGTTTTGCACCCATTAGTACAAACCAACACTTCTGATTTGACAGAGCAGCGTTTCAGCTCAATCTTTACAGGCGCTGAGTTCTTTTTCAACGACCACAAGGTGAAGGGAAAGCCGGTCATGCCGGGGGTCGCGTATCTTGAGATGGTGCATGCAGCCATTTCGCAGGCAGTGCGAGGGCTCAAAGATCATCAATCTGTCATTCATATAAAAAATGTTGTTTGGGTGCAGCCGATTGTGGCGGATGGTCAGCCTGTCCAAGTGCATATCAGTCTTGATCCTCAGCACGATGGTGAAATTGCTTTTGAAATCTTTACAGAAGACGGTGAGGGCGCACGAAAGGTACACAGTCAGGGCAGTGTTGAGATAAGAGAAGCAGGAAACATTCCTTCTCATCATATCAGCGCGCTGCAATCGCAATGCAGTCAAAGCACACTTTCAAATGAACAGTGCTATGAGTTATTTAAAGCGATCGACATAGAATACGGGCTTGGTTTTCAAGGAATACAGCAGCTTTACATTGGCCGCAATCAAGCGTTGGCAGAGCTTTCGCTGCCGTCTGGTTTATCTCAAACGCTGAACGAATTTATTCTTCATCCAAGTATGACGGATTCTGCTTTGCAGGCGTCGATCGGGTTAAAGCTGAATTCCGGAGATGAACAGCTTTCATTGCCTTTTGCACTGCAGGAGCTTGAAGTATATAGCCCATGTACAGAAAACATGTGGGTCTCTGTCGCCTCGCGTCCAAACGAGGACAGAATACAAAGGCTGGATATTGATCTATGTAATGAACAAGGCCAGGTATGTGTAAGAATCAAGGGCATCTCCTCAAGAGTGATAGAAGAAGACATACAACGCCCTGAAAAAATAAAACTATCTGACAGCAAGGCGTCTCTTAATGGAGCGCTTCTAATGGCGCCGGTATGGGATCAAGTGCAAACGGAGAATAGCAGGATCATTCCGTCTGCTGATGAGCGTGTTGTCATTCTAGGTGGGGATGAAAACAGCAGAAACGCTGTACAAAGACAGTTCCCGCTTGCCAAAGAGCTGCACATCAAGCCGCATGATTCTATTCAACAGATGGCAAACCAGCTTGAAGCATTAGGGGCATTTGACCATATTGTGTGGATTTCTCCTTCTCATATTGCGGAGTGCGAAATCAGTGATGCCATGATTGAAGCCCAAAACCAAAGCGTTATTCAACTGTTCAGGCTCATTAAGGCGATGCTTTCTTTAGGCTATGGAGAGAAGACGATAAGCTGGACGGTCGTGACAGCGAATACGCAATGTGTTGATCAGCATGACATTGTCAATCCAATTGATGCCGGTCTTCATGGTCTGATCGGCTCGATGGCAAAAGAATATACAAATTGGCAGACAAAACTGATCGATGTAGATCGAAATGAGAATTGGCCGGTGGATGAAATCTTTTCCTTGCCATTCGACCAAGAGGGAAATACTTGGTCGTATCGGAACAAAACCTGGCACAAACAGCGTCTGATTCCTGTACGCAGCAATCAGCCTGTGCACACCAAGTATAAACACGGAGGCGTTTATGTTGTCATAGGCGGTGCGGGCGGAATTGGAGAAGCTTGGAGCGAATATATGATTCGAACATACCAAGCGCATGTTGTTTGGATTGGCAGAAGAACAAAAGATGCATCCATTCAAAGCAAGCTGGACAGACTTGCGCGTTTAGGGCCGGCTCCGGTTTATATCGAAGCTGATGCCGCAAACCGAGAGGACTTGAAACGCGCTTATGCAGCCATCAAACAAATACATCGGGAAATCAACGGTATCATTCATTCTGCCATTGTTTTGCAAGACCAAAGCCTGATGAATATGGACGAGGAACGTTTCAGAAATGTTCTTTCTGCAAAAGTGGATGTAAGTGTGCAAATGGCTCAAGTCTTCCAGAAAGAGCCGTTGGACTTTGCTTTGTTTTTCTCTTCCGTACAATCATTTGCAAGAGCTTCAGGACAGAGCAATTATGCTGCCGGCTGCAGCTTTAAGGATGCTTTTGCTCATCGGCTTTCACAAGTATGGCCTTGTACAGTAGCTGTGATCAATTGGAGTTATTGGGGCAGCATTGGTGTTGTTTCCTCACCTGATTATCAGCGAAGAATGGCGCAGGCGGGCATAGGCTCCATTGAAGCCCCTGAAGCGATGGAAGCGTTGGAACTGGTGCTCGGGGGGCCGCTGAAACAGCTTGTGATGATGAAGATGGCAGACTGCGAAACGGGCAATGACTTAGAACAGAATGACGAAACAATTGAGGTGTATCCGGAAACTCACAGCTCCGCCATTGAGAAACTGCGAAGCTATCGCCCGGGAGACAGCACAAAGATACAACAACTGTTATAGGAGGGGAAGCGCCAATGCGAAACACAGAAGACATTCTCTGTAAGATGCTGTTAGCACAATTGCAGTCCATAGGATTTTTCAAGGAAAATAAGCCCCAGCCGGTGCTGCAGAATTTCTATGGCAGATGGTTTGAGGAGAGCCTATCGATTTTGGAGCGGCATGGTTTTCTTCAACAAACGGCAAATGGATACGCCGTAACCCGCTCAACAGAGGACATAAATGAATTGTGGAACGAATGGGATGAAAAAAAAGCTGACTTGCTTCAAGACAGTAACATGAAAGCCATGGTGGTGTTAGTAGAGACTGCACTTAAAGCCTTGCCGGATATTCTGACCGGCAAGGCATCTGCCACCGATATCCTTTTTCCGAACTCATCTATGGAGTTAGTGGAAGGAATCTATAAAAACAATCAAGTCGCAGACTATTTTAACGATGTGCTGGCAGACACCTTGGCTGCCTTTATGCAGGAGCGTTTAAAGCAAGAGCATGAAGCAAGGATTCGTATACTAGAAATCGGAGCAGGAACAGGCGGTACAAGCGCGGCAGTTTTTCAAAAAATGAAACCCTATCAGTCGCATATAAAAGAATATTGCTATACAGATCTCTCCAAGGCGTTTTTACTGCATGCGGAAAAAACGTACGGTCCGGACAACCCTTATTTGACGTATAAGGTATTTAATGTGGAAGAGCCGGCGGCTGAACAACATATAGAAGCGGGCGGATATGATGTGGTTGTCGCTGCAAATGTGCTTCATGCGACGAAAAATATCCGGCAGACATTGAGAAATGCCAAAGCGGTTTTGAAGAAGAACGGCCTGCTCGTTCTGAATGAAATTAATGACCATAATATATATTCACACCTGACCTTTGGCTTGTTAGAGGGCTGGTGGCTGTATGAAGATCCCGATCTGCGTATCCCGGGCTGCCCTGGTTTATATCCAGAAACATGGAAAATGGTGCTTGAGAGTGAGGGCTTTCGTTATGTTTCCTTTATGGCTGAACAATCACATCAGCTCGGCCAGCAGATCATTGCAGCGGAAAGTGACGGAATCGTCCGTCAAAAAACGCGAACAGCAAAACCAGCAGAAGAAATTATAGATTACCATCTAGATGAACATCATTCTCAAACGAAGGATAGTGATGAGGATTCTCTTCTTGAACAAACGACACAATTTGTGAAACATACGTTAGCAAAATCAATAAAACTATCACCGGAGCGTATACATGCAGAAACAACGTTTGAGAAGTATGGAATCGATTCTATTTTGCAGGTGAATTTTATTCGTGAGTTAGAAAAACTGACGGGTGAGCTTCCGAAAACAATTTTATTTGAACACAGCAATACGAAAGAACTCGTCGATTTTCTGATAAAGGAGCATGAAGGGAAGCTGCGGACATCACTGCTGAAAGAAAAATCACAGCCCGCAAATAAAGAAACTTCTATTCAAGTGAAGCCAGTAAAATCTGAACAGCCGTTTACATATGAAACGCGCCGTTTTAGCGGAGACCAGCAGCTAATTAAAACTCAGCAAGCAAAGGCGAATCCAAAATCAGAAACCGAAACAGCGAAAAACATAAAGGCAATCCCTTCTCATAGAACTACACCGAATCATTACGGCACAGAAGATATTGCAATTATCGGCATAAGCGGACGTTATCCGATGTCTGAAAACGTAGAAGAGCTCTGGGAGCATTTAATAGCTGGGGATAATTGTATTACAGAGGCTCCGCAATCAAGATGGCGGACATCTTTAGTAAACACTTTGTCGAAAGAATCATTACAATCGGCAGATAAGAAGCGCTACGGCGGATTTTTAAAAGACGTACATGCGTTTGATCATCATCTTTTTGAAGCGGATCAGAATCAAGTAATGGAAATGACGCCGGAACTTCGTTTATTTTTAGAAACCGTCTGGGAAACTTTTGAGGACGGCGGCTATTCCCAAATCCGATTAAATGAACTGCAGGACAACGGAACGGGAGTAGGTGTCTTTGTTGGAAACATGTATAATCAGTATTTTTGGAATATCCCTTCATTAGAACAAGCGGTGCTGAGCTCTAATGGCGGAGACTGGCATATTGCAAATCGCGTTTCTCATTTTTTTAACCTGACAGGACCAAGTCTGGCTGTCAGCTCCGCATGCTCCAGTTCATTAAACGCAATCCATCTTGCATGTGAGAGTTTGAAACTGAAAAACTGTTCGATGGCAATAGCCGGCGGTGTCAATTTAACACTGGATCTCTCAAAATATGATGCACTGGAGCGCGCAAATCTTTTAGGGAACGGACATCAAAGCAAGAGCTTTGGAACAGGAAGCGGGCTTATTCCGGGTGAAGGTGTCGGAGCCGTCCTGCTAAAACCGCTCTCTAAGGCGATAGAAGATCACGACCATATTTATGCCGTCATCAAAAGCAGCTTTGCCAATCATAGCGGCGGAAGGCAGATGTATACAGCGCCAGACCCGAAGCAGCAAGCTGCATTAATCTCCAAGTCCATTCAGCAATCCGGCATTGATCCGGAAACAATCGGCTATATAGAATCTGCGGCAAATGGTTCAGCGTTAGGCGACCCGATTGAAGTAATCGCACTATCTAATGCATTTCAACAGTATACAAATAAGAAACAGTTTTGTGCGATAGGCTCTGTAAAATCGAATCTTGGACATTTGGAGGCGGCTTCCGGCATTTCTCAGCTCACGAAAGTTCTGTTGCAGATGAAAAAGGGGACGCTTGTGCCGACGATTAATGCAACCCCTGTCAATCCAAATATTAACCTGGAAAACACAGCATTTTATCTGCAAAAACGAACGGAGCCGTGGCAGCGGTTAAAAGATCCCGATACAGGAAAGCATCTGCCCAGAAGGAGCATGATTAATTCTTTCGGAGCGGGAGGGGCCTATGCGAATCTCATTATAGAAGAATTCATCGGCGCTGCATCTGAGCAGCAACATCCAGTGCCTCATCAGCAGGAATATCTGGCCGTTTTTTCTGCGAAAACGAAATGGAGCCTGCTCAGCTATCTCGAAAAACTGCGAGTGTTTTTAGAAAAAAAACCATCTTCTATTGGATCAGTTGTACGCTCACTGCACAGGATCAACCATGACTTAGAACATCGGGCTGTATTTTCGGTATCGTCGACGCAGGAATTGATTGAAAAACTAAAAATTTTCCAAAAAACAAAAGAAAGCTCACTCCAGGATGGTATCTATACATCCTTTGATTTACAATCAGATGCGATTTCTACGAATGCAGGGTCTGCTCATGAAGAAACAAGCTTAACTGCACAGCAATGGGCTGCGGGGGCTTCGATTCATTTTGACCATATACATCAAGGGAATGAAACTGGCTGGATCAATCTGCCTCACTATGCATTTGACCATCAAACAGTCTTTCAATTTGGTGCCCTGCCTTATGAAGAAGGGAAAAGGCATGATGAGCAAACGGTGAATCATCCGCTGATACAAGCTTCATTCGCATACGATGAGCCTTACGTTCAAGGCCATGTGTTCAACAAAGAACGGGTGCTCGTCGGTGCAACCTATGCAAGTCTTGCGATTGACGCATTTTTTGAAATGTTTCCTGAGGAAATCAGCGGCCGTATCAGTAAATTAAGTTATCTAAATCCTGTTGTCATAAACCAAGGGCAAACAATTGAAGTGAAAGCTGATCCTCTTCAGAAAGATCATGCAATCGATTTGCAAATCATGTATCGTGAGCGGGCATCTGAGACGTGGAAGCCTGCCGCAATCGGGCAATGCCAAAAAGATCATTTTGAAACAAAAAAAGTCAATATCGAAAGCGTAAAACGTTCGTTAACCGAGCTGGATCATATTGACCAAATGTATCAAACCATCGACGGCGGCGCTGAGTGGGGAGACTTGTATAAAACCATCACTCATCTGTACAGAGGCAATAATTCAATCCTTGCAAAAGTGCGTTTGTCTCAAAACGGCATGACAAATGCGCATCATTACACTGTCAGCCCATTGATTACAAACAGTGCTTACCTGGCAATTCTCAGTTTCATAGAACAATTAGACATAGAGGGGCATTTCTTGCCATTTGGAATCAACGATATTCAATTCACAAAAAATAAAATAAGAGAAGATTGCTGGCTTTTGATTACTTTCGTTAAGAATACCGGTGACATGCTGCTGTTTGACATAGATGTGATGAATGAAGCGTCAGAGACGGTGCTGCGCTATTCAGGTTACTCTTTAAAGCAATTCCGCTTAACAGATCGAGGAAGCAAAGAGGAAAATCAGGAAGTTCAAATACACGATATAAGAGACCGTATTCGAAGCTATATCACAGATAAACTGGCTGAGAAGACGGCCAATCCATCAAAACTGTCTCTTGCAAAAGTTCATATCATGGATTTAGGGATCGATTCTTCCCAATTGATTGCGTTGACAAGAGAGCTGGAATCAGAGACAAAGATTGAGCTAAACCCTACATTGTTTTTTGAATATCCGACTCTTCAAGAACTGGCCGATTTTTTTGCCGAAAAACATGAAAAATCCTTTGTTCAATTGCTTGGAGGGACCAAGCAACAGCAGAAATCCCCGAATATAAAAGAAAATAAAATAAAGCAAATGCAAACCTATGAAAGAAAGACGGATGAAACAAAAAAATATACGGCAGACGGTATAGCCATTATCGGCATGTCGGGGCAGTTTCCAAAAGCAAACAATGTAACGGAATTTTGGGATAACCTGATTCACGGGAGGAATTGTATTTCTGAAGTGCCGGAAGAACGCTGGGATTGGCGAAAATATACCGAAAATACTGATGGGAAGCAGTCAAGCCTCCAATGGGGCGGGTTTATAGAAGGCGTAGGTGAGTTTGACCCGCTGTTTTTCGGCATTTCACCGAAAGAAGCAGCGACAATGGATCCCCAGGAGTTTCTGCTTTTGACACATGCGTGGAAGGCGATGGAAGACGCCGGTATAACAGGCCAAGCCTTATCTAGCTGCCCGACAGGAGTTTTTGTCGCAGCCGGCAATACCGATGCGGCTGTGATTCCTTCCTTAATGCCAAACCGCATTTCCTATGCACTGAATGTAAAAGGGCCAAGTGAATATTATGAGGCGGCCTGTTCCTCAGCTCTTGTCGCTTTGCACAGAGCGATTCAATCCATTCGAAACGGCGAATGTGAGCAAGCCATTGTTGGCGCTGTGAACCTTCTGCTCTCACCAAAGGGCTTTATCGGCTTTGATTCAATGGGATATTTGAGTGCGGAAGGGAAAGCCAAGTCCTTTCAAGCAGAGGCGAATGGATTTGTTCGAAGTGAAGGTGCAGGGGTTCTCATCATTAAACCTTTACAAAAAGCCATTGAAGACTCTGATCATATTTATTCTGTCATTAAAGGGACAGGTGTCTCGCATGGCGGCAGGGGAATGTCACTGCACGCGCCTAATCCGGTCGGAATGAAGGATGCGATGAAGAAGGCTTACCAAGGGGCGCAAGTAGATCCGAAAACGGTGACTTATATAGAAGCGCACGGGATCGCCTCGCCAGTGGCTGATGCTATAGAAGTGGAAGCGTTGAAATCGGGATACAGACAGCTCGAATCGGAGCATTCACACCAACTGCAAGGAGAAATGCCTTGTTACATCAGCAGCTTAAAGCCGAGCATCGGGCATGGAGAACTGGTCTCAGGCATGGCTGCTCTTATGAAAGTCAGCATGGCGATGCAGCATAAAACAATACCTGGTATTCCCGGTTTTGATTCATTGAATGATCAGGTGTCAATAAAGGAAACGCGTTTCCGGATGATTGACGGAAACCAGCAGTGGGAAGAAATACAGGATGATGCAGGCAGAACGATACCACGCAGAGCAAGCATTAATAGCTATGGTTTTGGAGGAATAAACGCGCACATCATCTTAGAAGAATATGTTCCTTCTCATACAGAACCAGCAATTGAACATACAGATGAACCGCACATTGTGGTGCTTTCTGCAAAAAACCAAGACAGACTAAGAGCCGTTGTTCAACAGATGCTTGACTATGTAAAACAGCAAAAAGAACTGTCTTTACAAAATTACGCTTACACACTTCAAGTCGGACGAGAAGAGATGAGTGACCGGATGGCCTTGGTCATCCGCAGTAAGGATGAACTCGTACTCGGATTGGAAGAGTACTTAACAGCTGCGGAAAAAGCCGAAAAGCCGAAAAGCACTGTACCTTGCTTTATCGGAAATTCAGAAGAAGGCTTGTCAGATATCGGCGCCTTGCTTGAGGGAACATTGGGCGATATCGTGATGCAGACACTATTGTCTGAAAGCCGTCTTGAAAAGATCGCGTTTTGCTGGGCAAAAGGAGTGCAAATTCCATGGGAGCAGCTTCATCAAGGAAAAGGTGCGCGGAGAATCTCATTGCCCGCCTATCCGTTTGAAAAAAGAAATTGCTGGAATGGCTTTCTGTCACCAGAAATAGCACCTGCTTTTTCAAATGATGAGATTCCCCTTCACAAAAGAAACGATATTCAAATGATATCTGATGTATTGGGCATGACGCCTGAAGAATTAAATCCTCAAAAGGCATTACAAGATTACGGGTTTGATTCTATTGTTTGTATACAGTTATTGCAGCAATTGCAAGCAGAAGCTGGCCTGTCAATCAGCCTGGCAGAGCTGCAAACGTGTCAAACCGTGCAGAAGATGGTGGACTTGATAGCAACAAAACGGGAAAACACAGTACAAGACCAGTCAGTCCAGACTGTCAGCCGGTCATTTCCGGAATTAATACCGTTAAACGATGGCAAGCGGGGGCGCCCTGTATTTTGGTTTCATGGAGGAGTAGGCGGTGTAGAAATCTATACGCCATTTGCGAAGAAAAGCCAGCGTCCTTTTTACGGCATTCAAGCCAGGGGCTTTATGACAAATCATGCTCCTTTACACGGAATTGAACAAATGGCTTCCTATTATATAGACATTATGCGATCCGTACAGCCGGAAGGCCCTTATGATGTAGGCGGATATTCCTTAGGCGGACTGCTCGCATATGAAGTAACACGCCAGCTGCAAAGCCAGGGGCTTGCTGTAAAAAGCATGGTCATGATTGATTCCCCTTACAGTCCTGGACGTGAACAAAATGAGCCTTCTGTAAAAACATCAATGCTTCAAACGATAAATACGATGCTGGCATCTATTGTTCAGCCGGAAAAGCTTACAGACGTTCTCATCAGCCGTGAAGAGGTAGATGTTGACAGAGAGGAAGAGGAATTTTTAACTGAACTGATTGGTTTAGCAAGAAAGCGGGGATTAAACAAACCGGAGAAGAGAATACGGACTCAGCTTAACCAAATGGTCAAAGCTCAGCATGCTTATGAATTTGAGGCGTACACTGTGCAGCCGCTTGTGGATCCTGAAGCGGTAAAATGTTATTATTTCCGCAATAAAAGCAGGTCATTCCTTGGAGACTTGGACATTTACTTTGCCATTTCAAATGAAAAAATACCGTTGGATGATACTGCCTACTGGGAGGAATGGGAGCGGCAAATCCCTCAATTCCATCTGGTGGATGTCGATTCCAGCAATCATATAATGATGTTAACAGAATCTAAAGCGTCCAGCGCCATGCTGGAGTTTTGTGAAAAACTATACTCAAACAGAGGCGTAGTAAACGCGAATTTCCTTAAGGCTTTTCGCAAAAAACATGAAGCCAGCGAAGAAAACGCTGATGAATTGGTAAAACGCTGAGGAAATATAAAATCCCCCTTTAAAAGGGGGATTTTTATCTGCTGGAAGAAATCAGCTGAGGTGTGAAAGTGAATCTTTCCTTGCAAGTGAGACCGGAAGACTTTCTAATCCTCTTAAAAAAGCATTTTTTCTCCATTTCAACTCTTCTGGCGTTACCGTAAGTTCAATTTGCGGAAATCGTTTCAGCAGTGCGTTAAACGCAATTTGCCCTTCCAATCTTGCCAGCGGCGCTCCTAAACAGAAGTGGATCCCAAAGCCGAAAGAGATATGCCGATTAGGTGTTCTGGTTATATCGAATGTTTCTGGATTTTCAAATCGTTCAGGATCTCGATTGGCAGAACCGATTCCTATAAAAATCATGTCTCCCTTTTTGATAGAATGGCCTTGGTAGGAGAAGTCTTCAATGGCCCACCGATTTGCCATCATAACGACAGGGGAGGTGTAGCGCAGCAATTCTTCAACGGCTGTATCTATCATTTCAGGATGCTGTTTCAGTTTCTCTAATTCTTCCTTGTGCTGAAGCAATGCAAGGGTGCCAGATCCGATTAAGTTAACCGTCGTTTCAAGTCCTGCTACCACCAAAAGGAACAGCATAGAGTAAAGTTCTTTTTCACTTAACGTTTGGCCGTCTTCTTCAGCATGCACAAGTTTACTGATCAAATCGTCTTTGGGCTGTATTCTTCTTTCATGAATTAACTTGCCAACATAGTCTTTAAACTCCCGAAGAGCCTGATTGGTCAGTTCTCGGTTGGCCTCTGAAGTATCAACCATGGCATTGGTCCATATTTGAAACTGTGCCCGATCCTCTTTCGGTATGCCCATCATTTCAGAAATCACGATAAACGGTAACGGAGAGGCAAAGGATGCCATGAAGTCTGTTTCATTCTCTTTTTCCATTTCATCTAACAATCGTTCAGTAATTTGTTCGATGCTGATGCGTAGATTTTCAATGGTGCGGGGGGTAAATGCTTGGTGAACCAGTGACCTTAAACGAGTATGGTCAGGTGTGTCTTTTGCCAGCATATGATCTGATACAAAATCAACGTCTTCACTGACATTGAGCATTTCAATTTGTTCTTTGCTCATTACGTTTTTAACGTCTCTTGTAATTCGGTTGTCTTTAAGAAATGCCATGCAATCATCGTAACGGGTGATTAACCACGCCGGATATGTACTTCCAAAACGGTGTAATTCGAATCGATGAATGGGTGCTTGTTCTCTAAAACGGCCTAAAACTGAAAAGGGGTTTTCATGAAACTCTTTAGCATGCGGATGAAACATCAAATTTTCCATTTTCCATTCTCCTCGCCTAATAGATTAAGACAGATGCATTTATTCAGTTTAGACCAGATGTAAAAGAAAGCTTTGCGCAATCTGTATAACAGAATCCCATTGGAAACGACAACCTGTTATGTCTAAAACTATATATCTATTTTAGGTGCCGTTCAATAGTTTTGGGACGAAAATATCGGCTTGCGGGTAAGGAAATGATTCCATGCAAAAAAGCGCCTTTGGGGCAATTTCAAAGGCGCTGTATTCTTTCGACCAGGTGAAAGTTTCTTCATTTGTTTTGTACATCAATAGTATATACCGCACGATCTGTCAGTACCTTCAATCCGCCATTTTCTTGGTGAATGTGAATATCCCCTAATAAAGGAATTTCATAAGCGTTCTGCGGAAGCGGTACGTCCCCAGCTTCAGTAAAGGTTGTTCCTTCGCCTTCCAGGACGAGTTCGTCATTTGCAACGTAGTCGTCAGGGTGGTTTGCGCTGCGTATGCCCACTTTTTGAAGGTGAAGAACAATCTGATCCAAATCTGAAATCTCGTCTTGGTTATTGGTCAGTTCGCCTTTTCTAATATCAAGCGTCTGGCCGATCCGCTCTCTCAACCATTCAGAAAGCTCAGTATTGTTGAGTGCCATCAGTCATTCCTCCTTTTGATCTATACTGTAACTATTCCCAATTGTTTTATGTTTTACACTCTGCTGGGATATACCGGCTTATGTATGCTAAAAACACTGCTGACCCTTTAACGAACCAGCAGTGTTCACGAAATTCATGAAATCTTATTCACCAGGAATAGCTTTCTCAGCATTGATCGCTCCGGCACCGTAAATATTCGGGTCTTCGCCTGTCCATTTATCAGCCCCATTTTTAAGCAGCTCTTTCACTTCGTCTGGCGTAAGATCCGGATTCTGCTGGAGTATTAAGGCGGCGATTCCCGCACAGATCGGCGTTGCCATTGATGTCCCCGACATTGTAAAATACTGAGACCCTACACGGCTTGATTTTTGCAGCTTATCGATATATGAATTCGGTGAGCGAAGGGAAATGATGTTTACGCCCGGTGCTAAAACATCGGGCTTTTCTTTCCCGTATACAGTCGGTCCGCGGCTTGAGAAAGAAGCAACTGTATCATCTTCGCTGCTTACTGTATTGTTATCGTCAAACGCGCCGACAGTAATGACTTTTTCGCTTACACCAGGGCTTGAAATTGTCTGCGGATCAGGGCCTGAATTTCCAGCAGCAACACAGACGACAATCCCGGCATTCCAAGCTTCTTCAACTGCTTTGACTAATGGATCTTCCAGTTCATTGTCATAACGCAGCGCATCGCCGCCAAGGGACATGCTGATAATATCAATTGGTTCATCCGGATTGTCCTCATTATATTGAATACACCATTCGACGCCTTCAATAATGTCCGCTAACGTGCCTGAACCTTGTTTGTTCAGCACTTTTACTCCGATTAAATTGGCTTCCGGTGCAGGTCCGCGGTATTGGCCGGAAGATGACGCGCCGCTGCTTGCGACATCACCTGCGCAGTGTGTGCCATGTCCATTATCATCATACGGCTCTGTTTTTTGGTTTACCATATCGGCAAATCCAATAATTCTTCCCTCTAAGTCAGGGTGCGGGTAGATTCCTGTATCGACTACTGCGACTGTAACGCCTTTACCGGTTAAGGTTTGCCCGCTTCTGACGACTTCCTTTGCATGGCTTGCTTCGGCTGCTGTGTCAAGAAGCGCTTTGACTTCGCGGTTTAAATACACTTTGCGAATATCGCTGCATTCAGAAAGAAGAGAATGCAATGCTGAAGGGGTAACCTCTGCGCTGCAGCAATTGATTTTGTTAAAACGGTTTTTTAGCTTGCTGCGTTTTTCTTTTTGTAAAACCTGTCCCGCCATCTGAAAGCCTGCCTCATGGCAGCCTTCCTCGAATTCAATGATGACCGACATTTTTTTTCTGTTTTTTAATTTTGTTTCAAAAAACTGATGTAAAAAGCAAGGAGTCCACTTGAAGGGCTTGTAGAGCTGCAAGACGCTTTCACGCAATGGCCAATCAAGCTTATGAGCGTTTGCTCTCACCATTTGTACCATAGAGTAGCCAAACATCGATTTTCCTCCTATTATGAAGTTCTCTGTATACTCTATGAGTGGCTCATATGTTTGGTAAGTTTGTTTGTCCTTTAGAGGAGGCGGACAAGAGTTTGTTTTTATGAATCTTTTGAATCTGATACGAAAGAATCATGTGTACTGTTAATCATTGGGCATTGAAAAAGAACGTTTGTTCGTATTATCATTTATATATATCAAACAGGAGGGAGCGATAATCGTATGAATATCTTCTTACGCCGGTCTTTGGAAGATCAGATACCAATCAGCATTATATATATGAAGAAAGACGGCACCATAACAAAAAGAACGATTATCGTCAGGCAGAAAAGCAAAACACAAATTAAAGCTTTTTGTTTTACGAACCATCAGATCAGAACGTTTTTATTAGACTCTATCCTCTCCTGTGACTTTGTGCGAACAAGGAAGCAAGAACCCCGGTTCGCAGGACTATAACAGGCCGTCCGCTTCAGCATCCCGGACAGCCTGGTTTTTAGTAAAACCTTCCTTATTCCTCTATACATTTAATTACCAAGTGAGGTTATTCCTACCTTTTTCGTTTTTCCTCTCAATCTTTTTTCACTGATATTTGAATATAACCGCTGATAAATGTGACATTCAATTGATTTTTTGAAACCGGGAACTTTTTCACTGATGATATGGTGTATACAATGGTAAGATAAAACCTATTGACTATACCTCATATAATGAACCTTGCCATTCTTGTGAAAGGAGTTTAACATGAGAAGATTTTTACTAAATGTCATATTAGTCTTAGCCATAGTCTTATTCATAAGATATGTTCATTACTCATTAGAACCTGAACCATCTAACCAGCCGGATACATATTCAAATTTCAGCAGTCTGGCAGAGAATGAGGACCCTGCTGATTATGATATTTCTTATCAAGAGAAAAAAGGGAGCAAAGTTTTAATCATGTCTCCGCACGGCGGAAGAATTGAAGGCGGAGTAAGTGAGCTTGTGCGTTATTTCAACGATGACTACTCGACTTACCTGTTTGAGGGCTTAAAGTCACATGATAATCAAACGCTGCACATTACAAGCACCAACTTTGATGAGCCATTGGCTGAAGAGAAGATCAAGGAGCACCAGTACGTTGTCGCTTTTCACGGATATAAAGGAGAAAAGAAAAATACACTTGTCGGAGGAACAGACCGTAAGCGGGCGAAAATGATTGTCAGAGCTCTTGAAAAAAGAGGGTTTTCCGCTGAATTAGCGTCCTCTCAAAGCGGCCTTGCAGGATTAAGTGCAGATAACATTAATAACCAGGGGGAAACCGGGCTGAGTATCCAGCTGGAAATCAGCCGTGAACAGAGAGAAGCCTTTTTTGATGATTTTTACTATAAAGATAGGAAATACACGAAAACCAGTGAATTCTACTCTTATGTCCGGGCGATAAAACATGTACTTGAAAAAGAATATTCCTAATAAGCAAATCAGAGGACAAAATCAAGGAAGATCAGTAGACTGAAATGGAATCCATTGAAGGAGGCAATCAAATGGCAGATCATCATTTTTATTTAAAAGCGAATTGGCCGGGAAAACGCAATGATGTCGGCACAATCGAAAGCGGCAATCTCATCACGTCTATTTCTATTCCTAAAGAAATGGACGGACCGGGGGAGGGGACCAACCCGGATGAAATGCTTCTCGGGGCAGCGGCAACCTGTTATATTATTACGCTTGCTGCTATGATGGAAAGAAGCGGACTGGAAAAAGAAGATCTGCAGATGGAATCAGAAGGCATAGTCGATGTGACAAGAGGGATCTTTACATACAAAAAAATCATTCACCGCCCCGCAGTAGTCCTCAGACACGATGCCTCAGAAGAAGACGTTGCGTTAGCCCACAAGCTTTGTGAAAAAGCGGAGTCTTCCTGCATGATCTCACGAGCCATTCAAGGAAACGTCGAACTGCAGCTGGAGGCTTCTGTAAAAATATCGGAGCAATCATAAAAAAGCAGACGGTCACTGACAGGCCGTCTGCTTTTTTTCTTTATTAGGGGCTTTTGACTGATTTAACAGCACAACGCCTGCAATAACGAGTGTCAGCCCAAATATACCCTTCAAGCTGATGGTTTCGCCAAAAAGCAAAAAACCGACTACCGCTGTAAGCGCCGTCCCGATACCGGACCAAGTGGCGTAAGCGCTTGATAAGTCTATGGTTCTTAAAGAAAAGCTTAAAAACGTGAAGGCGGACAGAAATCCGGCAGCCACTCCGATAATAGGCCAGAATTGCGTAAAGCCTTCGGAGAGTTTGAGCATTGTGCTCCCAAATACCTCAGATAATATGGCAAGAGCCAAATAAAGAAATCCTCTCATATACAACACTCCCTTACTGCCAATTAAGCAGCACGACACCTGAAATTAATAGACCAATCCCAATAAGTCCTTTTACATTCAGTTTTTCCTTGAAAAATTTCGCCCCGATAACGGCCGTCAGCACCGTACCCACGCCGCTCCATGTCGCATATGAAAGGCTTAGAGGGATGCGGTTTAAGGTAAGCGACAGCATATAAAAGGCAAGGGAATAACCAATCACGACCAATGCACTCGGCTTCCACTTTTTGAAGCCGTCAGACACTTTCAGCATGGCCGCTCCGATTGATTCTGAGCATATGGCAATTGTGAGGAATAAGTAACCGATCAACATCGTAATCCTCCTCACTCAAAATATGATAAATGTAAGTTAATGAAAAGATCATCAGCTAGAAAAATATTAGTGCAAACCTATGTATGAGTCAAGAGATTCATTTTAACTCAGATTCGGGGGATAAAAAAGACCCCTTTTATAAGGGGTCTGCCGGGTTTAGTAGTAATATGGGTATGGGGGATAAGGATATCCGCCATAAAAATAAGGGTTAAATAAAGCACTTCCTACCAGTCCGCCTACCAGCCCGCCAAAAAAAGGTCCTCCGTAAAATCCAAACGGCCGTCCAAAGCCATAGCCAAACCCAGGTCTTCCAAATCCAAAACCTGGCCGTCCAAACCCGTAGCCGAACCCTGGTCTGCCAAAGATTCTTGCATCATTTTCGTCAATGAAATATTCTACTTCGTTCATTTTTTCTTTCCTCCAATAATAAAATGTAGATGATGCAGTGTATTCAGCCTACCCAAATTTGATTGGGCGTTCAGCTGAAAAAGAAGGAGAGTGAATTGATTGGGCCTGTATCAGTCTGACTGGGCCATGGCGCCGCCTCACGTACATGCTTATCGTGCTAAAACAACCAGTGAACAGGGGCATTATCATATCATTGAAGGTTTTACTCAGCCGGCAAACGGAACGAATACGGATCGCCATACACACTACTTCACTGGGATTACTTCGTTTGAAAATGGCCATTTCCACCGCTATTACGGGATCTCGGGCCCTGCCATTCCCCGGGCTGACGGCACACATTATCACGAAATTGAAGAAAACACTTATCTCGCTTATAACGAGCCGATTCAGATCCGTTACGGAGGCGTTGTGTACGATCCCCGAAATCACAGCAGAAAAACGCATCGCCATCATTTGAAAGGCAAGACACGGGAAATCGTCGGAAATGAGCCTCTTGGCTGGTAGAAGAGATGTTTACTGCTGCAAAAAAAGGGCAAAATGGATAGGTGGTTATATATGATGAATGCTATAATGGGGGGAGATTTGTAAAAGAGAGTGATACATAGTGAAAAATAACAAACAGCCCGTTGTTATATTAGTCGGACCAACGGCAGTGGGGAAAACCAATTTAAGCATTCAGCTTGCTAAGGCTTTGAACGCGGAAATTATCAGCGGAGATTCCATGCAGGTTTATAAAGGAATGGACATCGGGACAGCTAAAATCTCTGAACAGGAGACAGAAGGTGTGCCGCATCATCTGATTGACATTCTAGACCCGGCAGATTCTTTTTCCACCGCGGATTATCAAGGCTTGGTCAGAAATAAAATCAGCGAGATCGCAAAAAAAGGAAAGCTTCCGATGATTGTAGGCGGTACGGGGCTTTACATTCAATCCGTCCTTTACGATTATACCTTTACGGAAGAGGCGAACGATCCGGCGTTTCGGGAAGAAATGCAGAAGGCTGCGGCGCAGGAGGGGGCTGAATTCCTTCATGCTAAGCTGGCTGCGGCTGATCCGGAGGCAGCAAAAGCGATTCATCCGAATAATACAAGAAGAGTGATTCGCGCACTGGAGATTTTACATACATCTGGTAAAACGATGTCGCAGCATTTAAAAGAGCAAAAGCGGGAGCTGCTGTACAATGCTGTATTAATCGGGCTTACAATGGACAGAGACACGCTTTACGACAGGATTAATCAGCGAGTCGATCTGATGATGGAAGCCGGACTTCTTCCGGAAGTGAAACAGCTCTACGACCGAAAATTGAGAGACTGTCAATCGATACAGGCGATCGGCTACAAGGAGCTGTACGCATATTTTGACGGATTTGTGACACTTTCTGAGGCTGTCGAGCAATTAAAACAAAACTCCAGACGGTATGCAAAACGCCAGCTGACGTGGTTTCGCAACAAAATGCCGGTTGACTGGTTCGATATGACCCCGCCTGTTGATATGGAGCTGAAAAAAAAGGAAATTTTCACACATATAGCAGGAAAACTGCAACTTTAATCGAAACTGTATGATATAGAGAATCAAGGAGGACGAAACATGAAACCGATTAATATTCAGGATCAGTTTTTGAATCAAATCCGCAAAGAAAATACGTATGTCACTGTTTTTTTACTGAACGGCTTTCAATTGCGCGGCCAGGTGAAAGGCTTTGATAACTTTACCGTATTGCTAGAATCGGAAGGTAAGCAGCAGCTTATATATAAACATGCGATCTCAACTTTTGCACCGCAAAAAAACGTCCAGCTTGAATTAGAATAGACCATAAAGATAAAACGAAATAGAAAAACCTCGGGCTGAAAGCCCGAGGTTTTTTGTGTCACAGAAATTCCTATAGAGATTACAAAAAATACAGGAAATTGGTTATTTGTGTAAAAACCCTATTGTTGTACAATGATTTGTAATCACTGGAAAGGGGAGAGGAAAATGATTCACAAACGAAAACGTGCCATATCATGCGGTCTGGTGTTTTTCTTAACATTGCTGTTTGTCACGCTGCCGGTATCTAAAACTTGGGCTGCAAGCGTAAATGGCACGCTGATGCAGTACTTTGAATGGTACCTGCCTAATGACGGACAACATTGGAAACGTTTGCAAGAAGATGCGGGGCATTTATCTGAAATTGGAATCACTGCTGTATGGATTCCGCCTGCATACAAAGGAACGAGTCAATCTGACAATGGATATGGCCCATATGATTTGTACGATTTAGGAGAATTTCAGCAAAAAGGGACGATGCGAACAAAATACGGCACAAAACCGGAGCTCCAGTCAGCGATCAGCTCCCTGCATTCGCAAAACATCCAAGTATACGGTGATGTTGTTTTGAATCATAAGGCAGGCGCGGATGCAACGGAAGATGTAACCGCGGTCGAAGTGAATCCAAACGATAGAAATCAGGAAACATCAGGAGAGTATCAAATAAAAGCATGGACAGGCTTTCATTACCCGGGCCGCGGAAGCACGTACAGCGATTTTAAGTGGCATTGGTACCATTTCGACGGAGCGGATTGGGACGAATCCCGAAAGCTGAACCGCATCTATAAGTTTCGAGGGGATGGAAAGGCATGGGATTGGGAAGTATCAAGGGAAAACGGCAACTACGATTATTTGATGTATGCAGACGTTGACTATGATCATCCGGATGTTGTCGCAGAAACGAAAAGATGGGGTACCTGGTATGCAAACGAGCTTCAACTCGACGGTTTTCGGCTCGACGCTGTTAAACATATTAAATTTTCTTTTCTGAGTGATTGGGTAAAGGCAGTCAGACAATCAACAGGAAAGGAAATGTTTACAGTTGCAGAGTATTGGCAAAATAACCTGAACGAGCTCGAAAACTATTTGAATAAAACTGATTTTAAGCAATCTGTTTTTGATGTCCCGCTTCACTATCATTTGCAGGCTGCATCCTCACAGGGGGGCGGCTATGATATGAGACATTTGCTGGATGGCACTGTCGTATCGAAGCATCCGATGCAAGCGGTAACATTTGTGGAAAATCATGATACACAGCCGGGGCAATCATTGGAGTCGACTGTACAAACATGGTTTAAGCCCCTCGCTTATGCCTTCATTTTAACAAGAGAGGCTGGTTACCCGCAGGTTTTCTATGGAGATATGTATGGAACAAAGGGTTCATCGTCAAGGGAAATTCCGTCGCTCAAAAATAAAATAGAACCCATTTTAAAAGCGCGTAAACATTATGCATACGGGACCCAGCATGATTATTTTGACCATGAGGATGTGATTGGCTGGACGAGGGAAGGTGATCAATCGGCCGCCCAATCAGGATTGGCTGCATTAATCACAGACGGTCCTGGCGGGTCAAAGAGGATGTACGTCGGAAAACAAAATGCCGGCGAGACATGGTATGACATTACTGGGAACCGCTCCGATCCTGTTACGATTCATTCTGATGGATGGGGAGAATTTCATGTAAACGGAGGTTCAGTATCCATTTATGTACAGAAGGAAGAAAGGGAGGGGCTGAAAGGCTAACACAGCAGTCTCTCTGGTTTTTTAACTTGCGTGGTCTTTTTTATAATGAGAACATAAGAAGGGGGAAAGTGTATATAATGTAAAAAATTTGAACGCAAGAGGAGTGAACGAATGTTTTCTGAATCCGAAGCGGAGTTGAGACGAATCAGAATTGCACTTGTCTGGATTGCTGTGTTCTTATTGTTTGGTGCGTGCGGGAGGGATGAAACAGTAATTGAAACAGATAGCGGAGATTCTTATGAAACGCCCCAGCCAAGTTCATTTCCGCTCGAAAATAATCATTTTGGAATCGTAAATGACGGCAATATAGAAATTTATGAGTATAATGAGGCTGATAACAAGGTAAAGCTTAAAAAAGAGTTTCCGTCTGATGAGCTTGAATAAAATTCACAAGCATGGAATTTTACAAAGCAGACGCAGGCCGCTAAACTGAATACTGACACAGAACATACAGAGGGTGAAATGATGAAGCATAAGATTATTGTCAATCACTGGGAAGAAATCTGTGAAGACGATTCCTGCTATGAATATGGAACGAGTATTATTGTTAATGGAAAAGAATTAATCAGAGAAGCCTCAATTATAAGCGCATTGAAGGCAGTTTTAGAAGAAATCGGCGCTGACGCAGAAATAGAAGAAACAGTCGAAAGCGAAAAATGCTGTGACAGTATAAGAAAAAAAAATCTAGACTACTAAGCAGTTTTTTTTCATGTTATGATATACATCGGCTTAAAAACGACACTTCGAGTAGGATGAGAGATGATTCTCGTTCTGCTCTCTTTTTTGGGCCCTGATGAGGGTGCCAGAGAGAAAATATGAATTTTTTATTAAAACGAATCTATATATTGTGTTTTTGCCAGAGGGTAGTATACTATATATAGTGTTAGTAGTTGAGAGATTCATATTTTTTGATAGGTCGTGATAAAACGTGGTACAAATCATATTTGATTCAAAAACAGGGAATGTTCAGCGCTTTGTGAATAAAATAGACTTTCAGCAAATACGCAAGGTGGACGAAATTGACCACCAGGACACTCCGTTTGTTTTGGTCACCTACACGACAAACTTCGGCCAGGTACCGGCATCAACACAATCATTTCTCGAAAAATACGCCCATCTCTTATTAGGGGTCGCTGCGAGCGGCAATAAAGTATGGGGCGATAACTTTGCGAAAAGCGCCGATACCATTTCAAGACAATATCAGGTGCCGATTTTGCACAAATTTGAACTCAGCGGCACATCTAAAGACGTTGAATTGTTTACTCAGGAGGTAGAAAGAGTTGTCACAAAATCAAGTGCCAAAATGGATCCAGTTAAATAACGAAATCATGATCCAAAAAGATGGAAAATTCCAGTTTGATAAGGATAAAGAGGCTGTACATAGCTATTTTGTAGATTATATCAATCAAAACACGGTTTATTTTCACGATTTAAAAGAGAAGCTGGATTATTTGATTGAAAACCAATACTACGAAGAGGAATTCTTAAGCCTTTATTCTTTTGAAGACATTAAAGAAGTGTTTAAGACAGCTTACGCAAAGAAGTTTCGTTTTCCTTCCTTCATGAGTGCGTTTAAATTCTATAATGACTATGCTTTGAAAACGAATGACAAGAAAAGAATCCTCGAGCGTTATGAGGACCGGATCTCAATTGTTGCGCTGTTCTTCGCAAATGGCGACACTGAGAAAGCAAAAGAATATGTCAACCTGATGATCAATCAGGAATATCAGCCGAGCACACCGACATTCTTGAACGCTGGCAGAAAACGCCGCGGAGAACTGGTGAGCTGCTTCTTGCTCGAAGTCAATGATTCTTTAAACGACATTTCAAGAGCGATCGATATCTCCATGCAGCTTTCTAAACTGGGCGGCGGGGTTTCTCTTAATCTGTCCAAGCTTCGCGCGAAAGGTGAAGCCATCAAAGATGTTGAAAATGCCACAAAAGGCGTTGTAGGCGTTATGAAGCTTCTTGATAACGCGTTCCGTTATGCTGACCAAATGGGACAAAGACAAGGATCTGGTGCGGCGTATTTAAACATTTTCCACCGCGATATCAATGATTTTCTCGATACGAAAAAGATTTCTGCCGACGAGGATGTGCGCGTCAAAACACTTTCTATCGGTGTAGTCATTCCGGACAAGTTCGTTGAGCTTGCGCGTGAGGACAAAGCGGCTTATGTATTCTATCCGCATACCATCTATAAAGAGTACGGACAGCACATGGACGAAATGGACATGAATGAAATGTACGATAAGTTTGTCGACAACCCTCGGGTGAAAAAAGAGAAAATCAACCCGCGGAAATTGCTCGAAAAACTGGCGGTGCTTCGTTCTGAATCAGGCTATCCATACATCATGTTCCAGGATAATGTCAACAAAGTACATGCGAATAACCATATTTCAAAGGTGAAATTTTCTAACCTTTGCTCTGAAGTGCTGCAGGCATCTCAGGTTTCTTCTTACACAGACTACGATGTAGAAGATGAAATCGGTTTGGATATTTCCTGCAACCTGGGATCGCTTAACATTCTCAACGTGATGGAGCACAAATCGATCGAAAAGACTGTTAAGCTTGCGACTGATTCTTTAACTCACGTATCTGAAACGACTGATATCCGTAATGCACCTGCTGTAAGACGGGCAAACAAAGCGATGAAATCAATCGGTCTCGGCGCTATGAACCTTCACGGATACCTTGCGCAAAATGGCATCGCGTATGAAAGTCCAGAAGCACGCGACTTTGCGAACACATTCTTTATGATGGTGAACTTCTACTCTATCCAGCGTTCTGCAGAGATCGCAAAAGAGAAGGGCGAGACGTTTGATCAATATGAAGGATCAACCTATGCAACTGGTGAATACTTCGATAAATACGTTTCAACTGATTTCTCGCCGAAATACGAAAAAATCGCAAATCTGTTTGAAGGTATGCATATCCCGACGACAGAGGACTGGAAACAATTAAAAGCATTTGTCGCTGAACACGGCATGTATCACAGCTACAGATTATGCATTGCGCCGACAGGCTCGATTTCATACGTTCAGTCAAGCACGGCATCTGTCATGCCGATTATGGAACGTATTGAAGAAAGAACATACGGCAACTCAAAAACGTACTACCCAATGCCTGGGCTTGCATCTAATAACTGGTTCTTCTACAAAGAAGCCTATGATATGGATATGTTCAAAGTCGTAGATATGATCGCGACAATCCAGCAGCACGTTGATCAGGGAATCAGCTTTACATTGTTCCTAAAAGATACAATGACGACTCGTGATTTAAACCGGATTGATTTGTATGCACATCACAGAGGAATTAAAACCATTTACTATGCAAGAACGAAAGATACTGGGCAAGACAGCTGCCTTTCTTGTGTTGTTTGATTAAAGGAGAGTTTATAGTGACGAAAATTTATGACGCAGCAAACTGGTCAAAGCATGAAGACGACTTTACCCAAATGTTCTATAACCAAAATGTGAAACAGTTCTGGCTTCCGGAAGAGATTGCTTTAAACGGCGATCTCCTCACTTGGAAGTACCTCGGGAAAAACGAGCAAGACACGTATATGAAGGTACTGGCCGGATTGACTCTTCTTGATACAGAGCAGGGGAATACAGGAATGCCGATCGTGGCTGAGCACGTAGACGGCCACCAGCGGAAAGCCGTGCTGAATTTTATGGCGATGATGGAGAACGCCGTTCACGCAAAGTCGTACTCTAATATTTTCATGACACTGGCACCGACTGAAACGATTAATGAAGTATTCGAATGGGTCAAACAAAACAAATTTTTGCAGAAAAAAGCGCAAATCATCGTCGGACTCTACAAAGCGATTAAAAAAGATGACGAGATTTCACTGTTCAAAGCAATGGTTGCATCTGTGTATTTAGAAAGCTTCCTATTCTATAGCGGTTTCTATTATCCGTTATATTTCTACGGACAAGGAAAACTGATGCAAAGCGGTGAAATTATCAACCTGATCCTTCGTGATGAAGCGATTCACGGTGTTTACGTCGGACTTCTCGCTCAAGAAATCTACAATAAGCAGACAGAAGAGACAAAAGCAGAGCTTCGCGAATTTGCCATTGACCTTTTGAATGAGCTTTATGAGAATGAGCTTGAGTATACCGAGGACTTATACGATCAAGTCGGACTCTCCCACGATGTCAAGAAGTTCATCCGCTATAATGCGAATAAAGCGCTGATGAACCTTGGATTTGATCCGTACTTTGAAGAGGAAGACATTAATCCGATCGTTTTAAACGGATTAAATACAAAAACAAAATCACATGACTTCTTCTCCATGAAGGGGAACGGGTACAAAAAAGCGACCGTTGAGCCGATCAAAGACGACGACTTTTTCTTTGATGATGAAAAAGAGCAGATATAATATCTGCTCTTTTCGGCTTGAAGGTTGAAATAGGAGGACGCAGTAATCATGGGAAAAATGGATGAAATCATTTTGGTCGCTCCGCGCGATGAAGTGTTTAAAAAAGAAAAATTGACTTTTCAAGGCGTAAACAGTGAAGATGCCCGAGTAGCAGAAATTATGGCTCAAATTGAGGCGACCTATTCTGAAATGAGAAGGGGAGACGCAGAAGAAGATCCTCATTATAAGCAGCCGATTCCTTATGTCGTCATTAAACGCGAGGATGAAGTTTTCCTTTATGAGCGGCTGGCTGGCGGCGGAGAATCACGTCTTCACAATAAGCTTTCTCTTGGCTTTGGCGGCCATATGAATCATATTGAAGGAGCCGCTTCCTTTGCCGAGGTCTTAAAGCTGAACACAGACCGGGAGCTTGATGAAGAACTGCAAATCGAAGAAGAGGATAAGCAGGCCATTGTCACATTAGGTTTGATAAATGATGATGACAACAGTGTCGGCAAAGTGCATATCGGTATTCTATCTGCGCTTCAATTAAAGCCAGGCTCACATGTGGAAGTCAAAGAGAAAGAGCAAATTGCGGGTAAATGGATGAAAATTTCTGAACTAAAACAAACAGACATTTATAACCGTCTGGAAACATGGTCGCAATTCGTGGTTGACATTCTTGAATAAAAAAACCCGGTTTCTCATGAAGAGGAACCGGGTTTTTTTATCAGGCATGCTCGTCCGCAGCAGTATTATGATTCTAGGAAGACCATAGCGTCAAAGCCGGTATTCTCAGCTCTGGCAGCAAGGGCATCGGCATTATCTTTGGAAGAAAAAGCGCCGATCTGAACCTTATATAATCCGTCCTTTAAGAGCACAATGGCGTCAAAGCCCTTAGACTCTGCGGTGCTTGCAAGATTGTCCGCATTTGCTTTGACCTTAAAAGCCCCGATTTGAACCTTATATAACCCTGAGTTGGATGTCTTTTGAAGGCTGAAGGCTTGCTCCAACCCGTTTGCATGTCCTCTTGCCAAGCTTTGAATAAAACTGCTCGTTTTAAGCTTGTTCGCATCTGTAACCGTATCAATAAAACCGTTTTCCGTAAGCAGGGCAGGCATTGAGGATTCCCTTAATACGTGGAAGTTTGCTGTTTTTTTACCGCGATCGGAAAAGTCGACAGCTTGTATGACTTCAGAGTGAATCTCCGATTGGTAAGTCGTTGTCGGTGCTCCGACTCCCGGATAAATGTAGCTTTCGAAACCTGTTCCGCCCCCGGAATTAATGTGAATGGATAAAAAGAAATCGGCTCCCGAGTTATTTGCAGCATTTGTCCGGTCGCTTAAGCTGACATATTGGTCGCTTGTCCGGCTCAGCAGCACAGTAACACCCTCATACTCATTCGTCAATATAGTGCGTAAAGCTAAAGCGATTTGCAAGGTTAACGTTTTTTCTTGGAGACCATTGCCTGTTGCGCCTGGATCGGACCCGCCATGACCTGGATCAATAAAAATTTTAACCATTCTCCATCACCTCATTACAGGATATGAAAAAAGACGGCTTCTGCTTGTACGATTATCATCCGGCAGAAAAATGAGGAAATAACCCCTGTTACCCAAAAATTATTTCTCGGGAAAGCGCACAATTCAACAGGATGCGACAGGAAGGTTACTAAAAGTTTGTCTTTTAGTCGGTTTAATAAAGGTGGTTATTCAATCAAATTCAGCAGAAAGCGGAGGGGTAAATGATGCTGACATACAACAACGGTCTCTATGCTGCTTCAGTCTTTTTACGGACCGAATGTGGTTTTGGAGGTCAGTCAGAACGTACTCAATGGAAATAGCGTTCAGACATTCTTTTTGTTTCCAATAAATATCTCTCACTCAAGGTTCGCATGGGTTAACGTTTATACTCACTCTTTTCCTCGGTGCCATTATTTTGCTCTCCAGTTCTTCATCGGATTATTGGCATTTGTATTTGAAGGAGTATGGGGATTTGACATCATCCTAGACTTAGTCACCGCTTTTTTCTCAGGAAAGTTGATTTTCCGGGTGTTTTACCCGAGTTTCTTCCAAAAAGTTGCTGGCTTTTATACATCATCAGAAAATCCTCTTTCTCGATAGCCGAAAATTGGTTTAGATATCGTTGCGAAAAGAAGAATACAGCAATTTCTTCATCATGTAAATACTGAGCATAAAATGAGGATTCTTCTCACCTCCCATCAAATTGATGACGTTGAACGTTTATGTAAACGAATCATCCTGATTGAGGAGGGAGAAATTAAATTCGACGGACCGAAAGAAAAGCTGTCACAATTGACGAACAGTAAGAGAAGCTCAGCTGTTGAAGTAGACGCCGTTCATGCAGACTGAATTCACTTTCATGTCAACCTACTGAAGTGAAAGGGAAGTATATCTGATAATTCACAAATTCCTCAGCTCATCACAAGCATATCTGCGCATTGAAAATATCCTAATTGAGGTTTATACATCGAAGAAATATCACTTTCATAGCTGATTGTTCTAACAAATTTGCTGAAAATAAAATCTCTTGGTTTGTCCACCCTGTGTTCGTGAATACAATAAGAAATAAAGTATTTCTCGGGAAAGCGCAGGATTCCCCATTGTTCCCGAAAAAAAGCATTTTGTTTCGACACATGATAGGCGTTTGTCACATAAGGCATACGCTTGAATATCATATAGAGAGAACTGAGAGGTGAAAATGTTGGAGCGCGCTGTGACTTATAAAAACAACGGACAGATCAACATTATTCTTAACGGACAAAAGCAGGTGCTGACAAACGCTGAGGCAGAGGCGGAATATCAAGCGGCTTTGCAAAAAAACGAAGCTAAGCACGGCATTTTGAAGGAAATAGAAAAAGAGATGAACACACTGGTTGGAATGGAGGAAATGAAACGAAACATTAAGGAAATATACGCTTGGATTTTTGTCAATCAAAAACGTGCGGAACAGGGCTTGAAGGTGGGAAAGCAAGCGCTGCATATGATGTTTAAAGGAAATCCGGGAACTGGGAAAACGACAGTTGCACGGCTTATCGGCCGGCTGTTCTTTGAAATGAACGTACTGTCAAAAGGCCACCTGATCGAAGCGGAACGTGCTGACCTGGTCGGGGAATACATTGGCCACACCGCCCAAAAGACGAGGGATTTAATCAAAAAGTCATTAGGCGGCATTTTGTTTATAGACGAAGCCTATTCCCTTGCAAGGGGCGGCGAAAAGGACTTCGGGAAAGAAGCGATTGACACGCTCGTCAAGCATATGGAAGACAAACAGCATGAATTCATTTTAATTCTTGCCGGATATTCACGGGAAATGGAGCATTTTTTATCATTGAATCCCGGTCTCCAATCCAGATTTCCCATCTCCATCGATTTCCCGGATTATTCCGTCAATCAGCTTATGGAAATTGCGAAACGGATGATCGCAGAGCGGGAATACCAGCTCAGTCAGGAAGCTGAATGGAAATTAAAGGATTACTTAATGACAGTCAAAAGCACAACAAGTCCCATTAAATTCAGCAATGGCCGTTTTGTCAGAAATGTCATAGAAAAATCGATCAGAGCGCAAGCCATGAGACTTCTAATGGGCGACCAATACTTAAAAAGCGATTTAATGACCATTAAAAGCCAAGATCTTTCAATTAAAGAAGATACCGCTGGCTCGATATAGACCTCTTCCTGTGAGAGGTCTTTTTTTTCTAATGTATTTCTTGTTTTCACAGCAATCGATTTGTGGTATACACATGCAGGGTTTGGTATGATAATACTACTGCCCAATATGCAATAGAAAGGAACATCCATTTGAACGAACAAGAAACAAGACAGGAAAAGGCCATTTTAGTCGGATGTCAGCTGCCGCATATCACAGATGAGCATTTTGAAAATTCCATGGAAGAGCTTGCATCACTGACAAAAACAGCAGATGGAACGGTATTGACCAGCGTCACGCAAAAACGAAACCGGGCTGACGCAGCTACATATATAGGAAAAGGGAAGGTTGAAGAGCTGAAGACGCTCGTTGAAGAGCTTGAAGCCGAGCTTCTTATTTTTAATGATGAACTGTCACCAAGCCAGCTGAAGTCCTTGGCAACTGCGATTGAAGTAAAAATCATCGACCGCACGCAATTGATATTAGATATTTTTGCGAAAAGAGCAAGAACAAGAGAAGGAAAACTTCAAATCGAGCTGGCTCAGCTTCAGTATGCTCTCCCGCGTCTGACGGGACAGGGGATCAACCTTTCCCGGCAAGGCGGAGGGATCGGCGCGAGAGGACCGGGGGAAACAAAACTGGAGACCGATCGCCGCCATATTAGAAATCGCATTCATGAAATTAACACGCAGTTATCCGCTGTCATTCGCCATAGAAGCCGCTATCGTGAAAGAAGAAAGAAAAACGGTGTGCTGCAAATCGCTCTTGTCGGGTATACGAACGCGGGGAAATCAACGTGGTTTAACCGCCTTACAAGCGCTGACAGCTATGAAGAAGACCTTCTCTTTGCCACACTGGACCCTATGACCAGAAAAATGGTGCTGCCAAGCGGCTACAGTGTGCTCCTGTCAGATACAGTCGGATTTATTCAAGATCTTCCGACGACACTGATCGCTGCATTCCGCTCAACGCTTGAAGAAGTAAAAGAAGCGGATGTGATTCTGCATCTGATTGATTCCTCAAATGAGGAGTACACAGGGCACGAAAAAACGGTGCTTCGCTTGCTGGAAGAGCTTGAAGCAGATGATATCCCGGTGCTGACTGCTTATAACAAACGCGATCAAAAGCTGCCTGACTTTATCCCGTCCGTTGGAAAGAATCATATCATGGTCAGTGCAAGATTTGAGGAGGATGCTGAAAAGTTTAAGGAAGCCATCCAGCGTTATTTGCGCCAAGAACTGTTAACGCCTTTTGAAGCGCAGGTACCGGCAAGTGAGGGCAAGCTTCTCTCCAGAATCAAATCCGAAACGATGGTTGACCGTTTTCATTTTAATGAAGAAAACGAACAGTACGACATATCGGGATATGTACAAGAAGAGCAAAGTATCATCGGTGAATTGAAGAAGTATATGTAAGAAGGGAATACAAGGACATGTTCGAAACTTTAACACACGGAGATTTATTAAAAAAAACAGCAATGGAAGTGGAAACGGAAATTGCCGGCGTTCATAAACAAATAGAAGAAATCAGTGAACGCAATGAATGGAGAGTGCTTCAAAGCTATAGAAAACACAAGGTGAGCGACACTCATTTTACGCCGTCTACAGGATACGGCTATGATGACATCGGAAGAGATACACTTGAAAGCATTTATGCAGATGTGTTTGGCGGAGAAGCTGGGCTTGTCAGGCCTCAAATTATCTCAGGCACACATGCGATTTCCATTGCTTTATTCGGTGTCCTCAGACCGGGGGACGAGCTGCTTTATATCACAGGCAAGCCGTATGATACGTTAGAAGAAATTGTCGGCGTCAGAGGCGGAGAAAATTCTGGATCGCTAAAGGATTTTCAAATCGGCTACAATGCGGTTGACCTGACTGAAGACGGAAAAATAGATTACGATGCTGTTGCTGCAGCTATCAATCCGAAGACAAAGGTGATCGGCATTCAGCGCTCAAAAGGATATGCCAATCGTCCTTCTTTCTTAATTAGTGAAATCAAAGAAATGATTCGCTTTGTAAAAGAAATCAATGAAAATCTTATTGTATTTGTGGACAACTGTTACGGAGAATTTGTAGAAGAGCTGGAACCTTGCCATGTAGGCGCCGATCTCATGGCGGGATCTCTTATTAAAAATCCGGGAGGCGGTCTTGCCAAAACAGGCGGGTACCTCGTTGGAAAATCTGAATGGATCGAGGCTTGTTCATACCGAATGACTTCACCGGGCATCGGCCGGGAAGCCGGAGCGTCTCTTTACTCGCTCCAGGAAATGTATCAAGGCTTCTTTTTGGCGCCTCACGTTGTGTCACAAAGCTTAAAGGGAGCGGTGTTTACAGCGAGATTCCTTGAAAAACTGGGCTTCACTTCAAACCCGAAATGGGATGCGAAAAGAACAGATTTGATACAATCCGTTGAGTTTTCCGACAGAGAAAAGATGATTGCCTTTTGCCAGGCCATTCAATATGCATCGCCGATCAATGCCCACGTGACGCCTTATCCAGCCTACATGCCGGGATACGAAGATGATGTGATTATGGCAGCGGGCACATTTATACAAGGAGCAAGCATTGAATTATCAGCTGATGGCCCTATCCGCCCGCCATATGTAGCGTATGTCCAGGGAGGATTAACCTATGCGCATGTGAAAAATGCCATATGCAGTGCAGTGGATTCTTTAATGGATAAGAAATTAATTTGAATAGTTTAAAATTTTCACTGAATTTCATGTTAAGAATCCTTACATGTTATTGACACAAAATATAACATCACCTATAATGAAACTAAGTTAAGAAAAGGAGGAAATTGAGATGAGTGATAACATTCGCCGCTCAATGCCTTTATTTCCAATAGGAATTGTCATGCAATTGACCGAATTATCAGCAAGACAAATTCGGTATTATGAGGAAAATGGACTGATATTTCCAGCTAGAAGCGAAGGAAATAGACGATTATTCTCATTTCACGATGTAGATAAACTGTTAGAAATTAAACACCTGATTGAACAAGGTGTAAACATGGCAGGAATTAAACAAATTCTGGCGAAAGCATCGGCCGAGCCGGAACAGAAACAAAATGAGAAGACGAAGAAACCAATGAAACATGATCTGTCTGATGACGAACTGAGACAGCTCTTGAAAAACGAGCTTATGCAAGCCGGCCGTTTTCAAAGAGGAAATACTTTCCGTCAAGGCGACATGTCCCGCTTCTTTCATTAATCCGTTAGCAACTGTTTTGCTATATACATTTACCTTTTAGAGGAGGAGTTTTACGAAATGGCAAAGTATACAAGAGAAGATATCGTAAAATTAGTAAATGAGGAAAACGTCAAGTACATCCGCCTGCAATTTACCGACATTCTTGGAACAATCAAGAACGTTGAGATTCCTGTAAGCCAGCTTCCAAAAGCACTGGATAATAAGGTCATGTTTGACGGATCTTCTATTGAAGGTTTCGTTCGCATCGAAGAATCAGATATGTACCTGTATCCTGATCTAAATACATTTGTTATCTTCCCATGGACAGCTGAAAAAGGTAAAGTAGCACGTTTCATCTGTGATATTTACAATCCGGATGGCACACCTTTCGAAGGTGACCCGCGAAACAACTTAAAACGGATTCTGAAAGAAATGGAAGACCTGGGCTTCAGTGATTTCAATCTAGGACCTGAGCCTGAATTCTTCTTATTCAAATTAGACGAAAAAGGCGAACCGACTCTTGAATTAAACGACAAAGGCGGATATTTCGACTTAGCTCCAACTGACTTGGGAGAAAACTGCCGCCGCGATATCGTTCTTGAGCTTGAAGAGATGGGCTTTGAAATCGAAGCATCTCACCACGAAGTAGCGCCTGGCCAGCACGAAATCGACTTTAAATATGCCGGTGCAGTCCGCTCTTGTGACGATATCCAAACGTTTAAACTAGTTGTTAAAACAATTGCCCGCAAACACGGTCTGCATGCGACATTTATGCCAAAACCGTTGTTTGGTGTGAACGGTTCAGGTATGCACTGTAATCTATCACTCTTCAAAGATGGCGTTAACTCATTCTATGATGCAAACGCAGATCTTCAGTTAAGTGAAACAGCGAAACACTTCATTGCAGGTATCGTGAAGCATGCAACAAGCTTTACAGCAGTAACAAACCCGACAGTGAACTCTTACAAACGTCTTGTTCCTGGCTATGAAGCACCTTGCTACGTTGCATGGAGCGCGCAAAACAGAAGCCCGCTTATCCGTATCCCGGCTTCCCGCGGCATCAGCACACGTGTTGAAGTGCGCAGCGTAGATCCAGCTGCGAATCCGTACCTAGCACTTAGCGTCTTGCTTGCTGCAGGTTTAGACGGAATCAAAAACAAACTAGAAGCGCCAGCTCCAATCGACCGCAACATCTACGTGATGAGCAAAGAAGAGCGCATGGAAAACGGAATCGTCGACCTTCCTGCAACACTTGCTGAAGCATTAGACGAATTCAAATCAAACGAAGTGATGGTCAAAGCTCTAGGCGAGCACCTATTCGAGCACTTCATCGAAGCAAAAGAAATCGAGTGGGATATGTTCCGCACACAAGTTCACCCTTGGGAGCGCGAACAGTATATGTCTCAGTATTAATCTAATAAACCTTGATTTAATAGGGTTTTAGATTAATAACCAGGTGGTCAAGTTAAGTGGGATAACTAAAAACAGCTAGTTTGACCACTTTTTGACCACCAAAAACAATAAAAAAATTTAAGAGATAAGTGAATTCATGTATTCTTCATAACCATCCACTGATGTATTTTCAAGCTTCTCAGATATATGAGAGTATACGTCCGATGTGATGGTTATATTTTTATGTCCGAGTCTTTCTTGAACAAACTTCATACTTGCAGCTGATTCTAGAAGAAGGACAGCATGAGTATGCCTTAAACCATGAATTGGCATTTTTTCTAATCCGGCTTTCTTCAGAATGCGATTGAGTGCATTGAAGAGGGTAGATTTTGGTAAAGTTTTTCCATCCTGTCTACAAAAAAACAAGATCTAATTCATGTTCGTAAATCTCATTGAAAACTATTCTATTATCATTTAAATAGTTCATGTGTGTTGTTAACTCTTTTGCTAATGAATTGAATTGCTGATTTTAATTCTTCTTTCGGATTCATATGTTTTTGTTTCCCCGAATATTTCTTCTCCCTCTTTAACCTGAAAGTCTAATGATTTGTTAATGTTGATAAAGTTATTTTTTAGATCAATATCCTTTCTTTGTAAAGCAGCTGCTTCTCCCTTACGCATACCTGTTTCAAGTAGAGTTTTAAAGAAGATATAGTACAAATAATTATCTTGTCTTGCAACCTTAAGGAAGAGGGGAATATCATCTGACTTAATGTATTCTAACTTTTCTTTTTTCTTAGATTTAGCCCTTGGAATTGTTACCCCTTCACATGGGTTTTCTTCAATTTTTTTAAGAGGTTTTACTGCGGTAGTTAAAGCATTGAACATTGTCCCGTGAATGATTTCATTTGTTCTTTTGCTGTATCCTTCGTTTGCTAAATAATTAATGAATTTTTGATAACGTAAGGGTTTTAATATCTTTTAGTTTAATCTCCTTAAAATAGGGAAGGATTTTTGTATTAACATTTCGTTCATGAAGAATGTAAGTGTTTTTTCTAACATTTCCTTGTTTATATTGAGCGAGCCAATCTTTAAGATAATGCTTTAAAAGGGTTTCTCCTCCGTTGATTTCTAAATCACCTATCAATCTTTGTTCTTCTTGTCTTTCAGCTAACTGTGCCTCTTTTTTGTTTTAAATCCACTTTTGGAGACTTCAATTTGCTCTTGTGTTAAAGGGTCTTTATGTTGTATTCTGTATTGCCATGCTTCTTTTTCTAAGAATATCCATATTATTCCACCTTTCTTTGGAACATATCCCATTTAAGCACTTAGTTTTTTCGAGGGACAATCAAAAAGTTCAGACAAGTAAGCCTCTAGCATGTTGGAATAAATTTATCCTCTTGACTCTAAATAAAATTCCCATTTTAAAGAGTTTTATATAGAACAAATTCATAAGCCACTCTGTTAATCAAGAGTGGCTTTTTTCTTTTCCTTTACAGCTAGATGACGCATATCTATCCCTAATTTGAGCTGAAACGTTATTTTAACTCTCAACTTTCCACGCTTACATTACCTTATGTCTTCACTTACTAATCTCATAGGAAATTTGAACTTGAAAAAGATTAAAAGTCATTGTATGATCAAATACACCCAATATTTCCTTATATTGGGTGTATAGAAAGGGGGGATATGGTAGCATAATCAGTTTTTTTGTCGTGGTTCGTCATGTTGGTATTGAAGGTCTTTTCAACACGAAGTGACATAACTTTTTAAGTGTAATACTCATACTTAACAAGAAAGAACGCAGTATATTTTCTTGTGAAAACAAAAAGGAGAGGTTATATTGAAAAAGAAGGTTTTTGCTTCAATGGTGTTGGGAGCTACTTTACTAGTATCATCTTCTGTCGTTTTTGCTAGTTCTTCAGATGAGGCTACACACGGAGAAGTGAACTTGGATGAAACAAGGGATTTAATACAAATCATGAAATTGACCAAAACCAAAGCGGGTGGCGGTACTTGGTATCACGGTTTCGAAGATGATCAAGTTAAATCTAATTACAATCATACTAAAAAGACTCACAAATCAAGTGCGAAGGCTGGCGGAGAAAGGTTCTTTTCATCTAAATGGAAGAAAAAAGATGAAGGGTATACCTACGCTTCAGTGTATGCAACTCTTTTTGGAAATAGGGCTTATTGGGATACGAAATAAAACAGACAATAACAAAGTGATTTTTAATCTACTTCCGGTGCCGTCAAAACTTGAATATAAGGCACCGGATTTTCTTTTTATGGAGGCTATCCAATGAAGAAAACGATTTATATATTGTTCATTCTATTTTTACTCTCAATGAACATATCCAGCTATCACTATACTCTGAATAAGCAAGTTTTTTATACTTTATTCTCTAATAAACAAACGTTAATTATTAATTACAACAAAGCACAATTTAAAAGTGATGATTTCATTAAGGAAATAGCTGAATTTTCAAAGAAAGAGAAAGTGAATATTACTCAATACAATTTTTTAGACGAGAAGACCTTAAATATCTACGCTTCAAACCTTAAGAATGAACCTTCAATCAAAATAGGAGATAGGTTTATATCTAATTTCAATAAAACAGCAAATGAATCAGATAAAAATTTAATTGGTACTATTGATTTCCCTTTATCAACATGGAAAATCAGATACTTCAATTTAAACCAAATAAACAACGTAGGGTTAGGAAATAGATTTTATATTTCATCCGAGGACGAAGATGTAATTGAACAAGCTAAAAAGCTATTCTCAAACTATGGTGATATCAGTATTGAAGAAAACATCAGTTTAAATGACTCTGCTGTGTTCAGCACCGCATTGCTCTTGTTAGCATTGCTTTCCATGCTAATCTTATTTATTGGCATCCTTTATTTCGTAATTAAAAATCGCAAGCAACTTCTCTTACAGAAGCTATGGGGATATTCGAAAACCAAATCACTGTTAACTTTCCCAAAAATGTTTTTAAAACCACTTGTTATGATCATAATTTGCGGCGCCCTTCTCATTGTAATTCTGGCTTTTATATTCAACCTAAACGACTGGTTATCAGTGTACGTTAAAATGTACATGCGAAATGCACTGATTGTGACATTCTCAATGATTGTATACACAATTATTGTTACTTTGATTTTATATAACAACAGCAATATAAGCGCCACGATAAAAGGCGGTATACCATTTAAAAAGTTTCAATGGCTGTCATTGGGTTTTAAGTTAATTATAACAATCCTACTTTTTAATATTTTTGCTTCATCCCTCTCTAATTTGTTCGATCTAAAACAACGGCTAGACAATCAATCTTATTGGAATAAGACACAAACAGTTTATAAAACCAGTTTTGCTGATACGGGTTTAAACTACAGTGACTTAAAAATTGATAGAGAAAAAAACGAGAAGGTACGAAAGCTTTATCATGAATTAGAAAGACATAAAGATGCTTTTATAATGGATGCTCAAAACTATGGAATACTGAAAATGAATGGGAAAACTCCAGTTTATTTCTATACATTGAATACAACCAAAGAAAATGAAATTTATTCACCATCCGGAAGAAGCGTAACGATTAGTCCTAATTATTTAAAAGTAAACACCATTAAAGGAATTAACGGAAACACGATTACTGAAAAACAATTAACCTTCGATCAAAACACATTGAATTTACTTGTTCCAAAAAAATACGCTAAGTATAAAGAAAAAATCCTCAAAGCTTACAAAGATCAATTTTTCTTCGATAAGGTTGAAGTAGACAATATGTATAACAAAGAAATTCAGCAACCATTGAATACGCTGAAAAATGACCAGCTGAAGATCAAAATAATATATACTCAAAATAATCAAGAATACTTCGCTTACAATAGTATGCTCGGCAACAATAAAAACAATATTGTTGATCCAATTGCAATTGTATTCACTGATAATGTTGATTCATCAGTAATAGGTGCATATGCAACCTCAAGTTTATTCTTTTCTGATGTCTCAAAAGGTATGGCATATGACCACATCATCCCTTATTTAGATAAAACAGATACAAAAGAGCTGATTGGTTCTGCGATATCAGTCTATCAAGAATTAAGCGACCAAATAGCACGAATTCAAAATCAGTTCATCCAGAATCTAATTGGATTAACTATAACACTCATATTGTCAGTAGCCTTCCTTATCTCTTATATATGGTCATACTACAGTGCAAATGCGTATCGACTGTACCTTAAAGAGATATTTGGATATTCATACTGGGCTAGAAATAAAAGCTTAATCATATTGTCGACTGTGTCTAACTGTCTGATAGGAATCTGCTTTAGTATTTATTATAAAATCTATGAATTAATAGGCTTGATTGTATTGTTCATTGGAATTGAGATGATTATTCTGTATTTCCTAAGCCTTTATTTGAACAGGAAAAACATGAATAAGATTTTAAAAGGAGACAGATTATGATCGAACTTAAAAGCATATCCAAAAGTTTTGATGGAAAAACAGTTCTTTCTAATTTTTCAATTAACATAGAGGAAAATGAATTCGTTTCTATTGTTGGCAAGAGCGGTTCTGGCAAAACCACTCTTCTAAATATAATCAGCCTCTTAGATTATCCAGATGAAGGTAAAGTTGTGATTTTAGGCTATGAAAATCCTAAATCTAAAGAGGTGATGAAGTTAAGGAGAGAGAATTTAGGATATATCTTTCAAAACTATGTGCTGATGGATAATGAAACTGTATTAACAAATTTATTGCTTTCCACAGCATACGCAAAAGACTTTGACAAAAACAAGCTATCTGAAGCTCTAGAGATGGTAGGCTTAGATAAAAGCTTTTTAAAGAAAAAGGTATACCAGTTGAGTGGTGGGGAGCAACAGCGTGTAGCAATAGCCAGGATTATTCTAAAACCCTGCGATATCATTCTGGCCGATGAACCGACCGGAAACCTTGATGAGTACAACAAGAACATTATTCTTTCTCTTTTCCATCAGTTGAAAGAAATGGGGAAAACAATCATATGTGTAACGCATGATCCAGAAATAGCTAACTGCTCTGATAGAGTAATAAATCTTTCGTAAGGAGTTGTTCTTGATGAAACATATTACTTTTGCAATTTCTACAAGCATCCTGATTATTATTACCGGTATTGTTCACAGGCTTATTTTTAGACTATTTGGATTTCCATTCGATGAAGCGCTTTTCTTCTGGGGCGGGTTTGTAGTTGTTTATTTTGTTTTAGCTTTGATCGCTTCCTTACTCTTTAGAAATGTTGGTTCTAGCAGCAGGAGATATCAGGCGTAAATCAATCTGGTCATTAAACAATAAAATATACCTTATCTTGAATACATTGCAAATATAAAGTATCCTGTATATGTATCATAGTTGGTGTATCAGCCACTATAGGCCAGAGAGTTCCCTCACATACTCTCTGGCTTTTTGTTTAAAAAGCTAAAAAGCCCTTTTAAAGGGCTTTATATCTGACATATTATCTAGGAGTTCTGAAAACTTTATAATCATAACCTATTTGCTTGCTATATTTACTGTCTTTGTAGACGTACATATCAACGATTGTGTATCTATACTTTTTGTCGTAGGCTAAGTATTGGGTTGTTGAGTAATAACGAGTTGGTTTTTTGTGATAGAATGTTCCAAACACAGCTTGAGCGAATATACCAGCCCAGGAGTATTTAAGACCAGGTAATCCTGCAGCAATTCTTGCTCCTAATTCAGCTGCAGTGTCTATGTTCTTAGAGTTCCCTCTAAAATGATCTACAACCTTCCATTTTGTTGATGGTGGTACAGCTTGAATTGAAATTTCTCCATTCTCTTGGATGACTGGAACTGATGATGTTTTAACTAATTCTTGAAGTGGTGTTGAATTAACCTGAGTGATGTAACTTGGTGTAGGTTCTGAGATGGATTCTGCATGGCTAGTTAGTGGAGCCACTGTTGAGAATAGGAGTCCGAGAGATAGGGTAGTTAGAACTGTTTTTTTCACTAACAATCATCCTTTCAAGTTTTTTAATGCTTATGACTATCTGGATGCTGTATAATTATAACATATAATATACATATTTTGGAGGTTGAAATTATGAACTTTGATGACAAAAAGAGTATATTAAAGACTGTAGGGAACATATTTATGGTTCTTGTTCTTATCTCTTTATTTGTTTATGCATTCTCCAATGAATCTATTGAAGGGTATGTTAAGATCGCTTCTATTGTGATGTTAACTATCTCTTATATTTGCTACGCTTTAATTTCTTTGCAGGAAAAATGGTTCATTTTAACTTTGATTATCTCCTGGCTTGTAATTATTTTTTGGGTATTCTAAATCAATAAGGCTGCTGTTCATACTTCCGCAATAAAAAAGGAAGGTAAACAGCAGCCATCTTTATTATTGTGGGAAACTTGTGTTCTAACAGCAGGAGATGTGAAACATGAGCCAAAGGAGGACAACACTGTGTGGAAAGCTTTAAGACAGTTACTTAAGAAACAGAAAAATCAAAGTTTAATCGATGAAGGCTATATACAGATTCCGGAAAAGGATTTTAATCTAGAATTAAAACAAATGATATTTGAGCTGGAGAGCCTGGGGGAAGCAGTATCCGAAAAGCTGCAAAATAAGTATATAGATGTTTTTGAAGCTCAGGGGAGACCAAATCTTAGCATCAAAGTTTGTAGAGACATAGATGGAGATGTAATAAATGATTTAACAGCTGAGAGATGCTTGGAAAAAGAATACCGTTCACAAATAACAATTAATTTTTATAAACTTGAAAAAGCCTATGATGAAGATCTAGACTGCATCACAGTGGATTTGTGGTATTACGACGGTGGCTTTATAGGAAGCGGTTGTGGAACATTATTTGATTTAAATAATAATGACTTAGAAAAAGAAATTGAAGAGGTTCTAATATTTTTACTCAATGATTAACAATCCGAGAAATAAAAAAGAAAGCCGCAAAGGGCTTTCAATTAACGTTCACATGCATAGTTGTCATGATCCCTGTCCATTTTAGATTGGTATGCAGGATGAGAGCTAGGTACTCCATTCGGATATTTCTTTCTTAACTCTGTACAATTTTTAAACGTTTCTGTTTCTCCAGTTGACGCTGAAGATCCTTCGTTTTCAGTTGTAGTCGAAGTTTCACTTGATGTCTTTGGAGTAGTAGGCTGTTTAGCTGCCGGTTTAGATGTTGTTGCTTTTTTAACTGCAGTGGTTTTCTCTTTCACACAGCCATTAAATCCTCGGTCAGTCACATAACCATTCTTACTCCATATAGAAAGCTTTTCTGTTTTTGCCTGTTGCTCATCTTTCCTGAATTGGTCTATGTATTTTGTATTTGGCTCATAAACATATGCAACTCTGGCCAATCCTTCTTTTAATAATGTTTCCTGAACGGATTTACCATCGACATAAACGTAAGCTAACAATCTTCCATATTTATCTCGGTGGTCACCTTTATCAAATTCCATTTGCAGTTTGCCGTCGCTAACCAATTCTTTGTTTCGTTTAGATGCATCCTCACCATATGGTTGAACACAAGAATCTGGCTTTTTACTCTCAGGAGTGTCAACGAGTAAGTAACGTACTGTATCAACGTTCCCGTTGTATTTAACCTTAATCGTATCTCCATCAACAACCTTGTCTAAGTTTACATCCACTAATTCCTTTTTGTCTTTGGAATCGGATTTGTCAGCTGTTTTTTCTTTAGTAGCTTCCTTTTGTTCAGCATCCTGAGTTTAGATTCTGTACTGCTTTTTTCAGTATCATTTGAGCCACAGGCTGCCAAAGATAAACTCAAAGTGAATGTAGCAAAGCCTAATATTCCTTTCTTCAGCTTCATTTCCTCTTTAGAATTTTTGTTCTCTATCTATATCGGTAGAACATGAATAATTACAATCCGGGATCCAATTATTGTGAATTTAATTTTTCCTTAACATGTTCTTTTTTCAGTCTATGTTAGATCAGGTCATGCTAGAATTTTACTGAATTTATAGTCAAAAGGGGAACGTGCTTATGATAGGGGTTAAAGTTGAAAAATCAAAAGAAAACTTGGTAATCAATTGGCAATTATCCAAAATTGAAATTCCAATCAAAGAAATTAACGATGTTGTATTCCTTGATCCAAACTATGGCGGAGAGGAGAAAAGCGCAGTAAGGCTTGGGTTTCCTTATGGCTCTACGGATAGGGTAGTAATTAAAACAGCAAATAACACTAATATTTCGTTCACCACTAACGCTCTTCAATCATGAATAAAATTGTTAATGCTTAAAGTATTAAAGTTTCATTTGCCATGTATTCGTGATAGTAAATAGCATTTATATATGGGGTGATTTATTTGACTAACTTTGTTCATAAGACTGTAAACGGTTTGAAAAGTCTCTTAGATGAAAAAGGAGCCATTAAATTATTTTGTTCTGAAGGATATATCATGGAGTTCCTTGTTACATTTTCACAGGACAAAGCAACCCTGAATGACATTCAAAGCTTTGAGGCTACACACCAGCTTACCCTTCCAGATGATTATCAAAAATTTATTACACTACATAATGGTGCGAAAATTTTTCAGATACTTGCTGATGGGGAGAATATAGGTGGAGGGCTTTATTTATTTAGCCTTGAAGAGATTGAAGAAGAATTAAAATATGAGGATTTGTTTGAAGAGATCAATGGCATCCCAATTGGTCACTTATTAGAAGGTTGCCATTTGATGATTGACAAAAATAAATTGGATAAAGGTGATCCCAACTATCTCTTTATATTTCAAATGGGTGAGTATACACCATTAAATTTAAACTTTGAGATATTTCTAGACCGGTATATACTCTCCAATGGGGAAGCTTTTTGGGAATGGAACTACTATACCGCAGAAAATTATTATAGAACAAGATAGCACTATGTATAAGGCAGTCAACTTTAGGCTGTCTTTTTCTGTTATTGAATTAGATTTGTGGTAAAATTTACATAGAATGAGCTAGGAAGGAGAATGATATGAAGGTATTTGAGGCTGATTCATTGCTTTCTGAAGCGGATAAAAGAACCAAAGAGTATAAGGAACTAAGGTCACATATGGTGAAACTCAGAAAAGCGTTTAAAGACGTAGCTGACCTGGATGACAGCGAATTTTCTGGTAAAGGTGCTGATAACATTAAAGCATTTTATCATGACCATGTTGGCGTGACCGACCAATGGATTGATCTGATTGACATGAAGATTGCTTTCTTAAGCAGCGTTTCTGCTAAACTTGAGGATGCCAAGATGTCTAATGCTTACATAGAAGAATCTTTTCTGGAACATGAGCTAGTAAATGCATACAATAAATCAAAATCCATTATGTCTGAACAGAAGAAAGCCATGAAAGATATTTTAAACGACATCAATGACATCCTTCCTCTTGAAATATTCTCAACAGAAGACTTCAAAGACAAAATTTCTTCCGCAGATGACAAACGTGAAAAAACAATCGATAAGCTAAACAAGCTTGATGAGGATTTAAAAACAGAGTACGCAGAGACTGAGCCAAACGAACAATTCATTCAGCAAGATTTTAAAAAGCTGCAGGAATCAACAGGCAAAGGGAAAAACGCCACCCCGATTCACTATAACGCTAAAGCATACAGAGAAAGTGACATACATAAGAAAAAAGGCGATATTGAGAACCATTCTGAAGCTTACTTAAGTGTGAAGAAAGAAGAAGCAAAAGAACGTGAAATCAAGGAATTAAAGAAAAAACTTAATGATGATGTTTCTGATCCTGATGAATATTTAGAGATCGCTAAGAAAGTAGGCTACGAGAATCTGGAGCCAGCTCAAGTTCAGCTTGCAGTGCAAATCGAACAAGCAAAGCAGCTAGAAGGGGCAGGAGAAATCACCTGGGATATCGTAAAAGGTGTAGGAGTAGGTTTATATGATGTTGGAAAAGACACTGTAACCGGCATATGGGACTTCATCACCGATCCAGGTGAAACGCTCTCAGCGCTGGGTAATGCAGTTATTCATCCAGTTAAAACATACGACGCCATTTCAGCAGCAATAGAAGAGTCATATCAAAAGGATATGGTGAATGGAGATGCCTATTCTAGATCAAGATGGGTTACCTATGCTGTTGGCTCAGTGGCTGCAGCTGTTGTCGGAACAAAAGGTGCAGGAGCCATTAACAAAGCTGATGCAGCAGGCAAGGTAATAAATAAAGCAAGTCAAGCAGGGAAGAAAATGAAGGACGTTAAAATTCCAGATTTGCTTCCGTATAACTCTAAATATAATCTTGCTCTAGCTGATAACATGCCATACAATGTGGTTGATAGCCAATGCCTTAAGAATGAACTTTTGACTAATGCGAAGAAATTAGATGAGACCAGAAAGCCATTTACAGGTAAGGAAATAACTCTCCCTTGGTTAAATAAAGAAAAGTATGGTGCCTTTGAGGTTAAAGGAAAGGTAAAAGCTTCAGGTAAAACTAAAGATGTGAGTCGTAGAGTATACACATTGAAAGATATTGATATAAAGAAAGTTGATGCTGAAAGCGGAAAAACAAATTTACAACTTATGAAAAAAGGTGACGCTCCTTTTGCTAATGACGGCACAAAGATCAACTTACATCATTTAATTCAAGAAGAGCCAGGAACGATGGTGGAAATTCCCGCTTCAGTGCATCAAAATAGTAAAAAGGTTCTTCATGGATTAAAAAAAGGTGGAGAAAGTTTTAGAAATGATAAAGAGCTGCGAAATCAGTATAAAAGCTTCCAACGAAGATATTGGAAATGGAGAGCGAGCCAATTTGAGAAAGGAGAGATGTAACAATGACTTATCATGAAATTGAAGAATTTATTAAAGAAAATGCTGAAGATGATGATTTTACAGGCGGAATAAGTGAAGAAAAAATAAGAGAGATACAAAACAGTTTAAATGTAAAACTTCCCGAGAGTTATAAGTGGTTTTTAAATAAGTATGGTTCAGGTGGAATTTACGGGGTAAATATACTTGGCCATGGGAAAGTTTCTGCAAGAGTTGTGACAGTTACTGAGGAATATAGAACTCATTATGATTTAAGTGATGGTATTGTCGTTATAGAGTATGTAGATGAATTTTCTTATTGCCTTGATACAAACAAGATGGAAAACGGAGAATGTCCAGTTATTGTTTGGGCAAATGAAGCTGGGCATGGAGACACAGTTGCAGATAACTTTCTGCAATTTCTTATGAAAGAGCTTGAAGAGGCAAAAGAAAACTGGGAGGAGGATGAAGACTGGGACGGTTAAGCAAAAGTATTGCAATTGTTCTTTGCTATTGATGTGCAATGCGGAGGGATTTATATGAGCTTCAATAATATCAAACAAGAGTTGAAAGAGTTTTCAATTGTTGAAAAAACAGATCCCAGCATAAATACAAATGAACAACTCAAAGAGATTGAGATGAATATAGGTGATCAATTACCTTCTGATTATAAGGACTTTTTGAAGGAATACGGAGATGTTATTTAGAAAGTAATAAAACAACAGATGAGATTCAGTACGATGTTTGTTATAAACCTTTAGAGAAAGATCCTTGGATGGGCAAGGACGATGACACACAATTGCTAGAGGGTTTTTATGGTTTAGCAAACGATCATAACAGTCTTCAGATAGCGATTGATACCTATTCTGATCGATTTCCTAAAAATATTATCCCTATCGCAAGCTCTGCAGGCGGGAATGAAATATGTATGGATATCGATAATGAAAAGATATTGTTTTGGGATCATGAATTAAGTCATCCCGACAAAGACTTTTTCTTAATTGCTAATTCGTTTGAGGAGTTTGTCTTCAGTTTAGTTGATGAACCAATTGAAACTGATAAAGAAGACGATGGAATTCTCTTCATTGAATTAGATGATGACTTACTAAACAGTTAAGCAAAGTATTGAGATAACTGGAGGAAGGAAAAGTTAAAATGGCAGTTACTTATTGGACAGGGGAAAACCTTACACTGCGAGCAATTCAACCTGAAGATATCGTTATATTTGATTCGTTAGATGATGAAATTCTGCGAAATATGGACTCGCTTCATTTTCCTCGTTCAGCTAATAACATGAGAGAATGGGTAGAAGAACAATTAGAAAAAGATGAATTCCGTTTTATTGCAGTTGATAGAGATAATAATATAGTAGGTATGATTGAAACCTTTGACTGTGATAGGAAAAATGGTACCTTCGATTATTATTTAGCTGTGTTTGAGCCATATAGAGGTAAAGGATATGCCAAAGAAATGATCTTGATGGTTCTTCGCTTCTTTTTTTTGGAGCTTGCTTATCAAAAAGTAAATACAACTGTTTATTCTTTTAATAATCCATCCATACGATTACATGAAAAATTAGGTTTCATGAAAGAGGGACAACTAAGAAAGAGCATTTTCACTAAAGGTACCTATTATGATGGTATTTGCTTTGGGATGACAAGAGAAGAATTTAAACTGAATCATGGATAATATCACTTGTACATCGATAAAGTACTGCGTTCCAATAAAATAATGGTTTTATCCATAAAACAAAAGTTTGCAAATTAGGGAGAAGACGTGCTTAATGCAGGTTCTTTTTTTATTCCAAATCCTAAACAATTTATTTTGCCAATATTTCTAGAGCGGGTACTCTATTTTCGGAGCCCGCTTTTATTTATTTCAAGACATTAATGCAATCAGTAGGCGGACACTGATTAAAATAAATAGGGACTTTTTTAGCATGCCCTTCCCCAAAAGGTTATTGCGGTATGACGAAAACTTACCGAAAACCACTTTTAAATTATTCTAAATATTGAAAATGTCTGTAATATTGTTTAATAATTCGAAACATTTTAGAAAAGAGGGGCTATAAATGGGTACGATCGCACACGAGGTAGTCGCTAATACTCTAAATGAACTTCATGTTGCTATTAATAAATGTGAGATAGATTTGGCAGAGCAACTTCTTAAGAAATCTAAGGAATCCTTGAAGCATAAGGAGGAAAAAATGAAAAGACTAAAGGCCCTTTTTATTCTGATGAGCATTCTTATAGTCACATGCTCTTGTGATTTACAACCGACAGGGAATAAGACAGAAAGGAACAACAATAAAACAGGTTTAAAAAATATAAGTAAAGGAGATTTTATTGTTGGATTTTCACACACATTAGACAGAGGTTCTGAGTTAGCAATATATAAAGATGATGGATCAGTAGAGGATAGTATCATGATAAAGGACGGAATTAATCTTAGCACATCATCATACAATAAAGATGATACGTTTTTTTCTTCAAACAGAAGCAATAACCATTTTATGATCAATAACAAAACTGGACGTATTAAGAAATTTAATGATAAAAGCTTATCTAAAGCAACCGAAGATGAAGGAGCTTTTTTCATTAACACTTCAGAGAATTATGTGCTACATGATATAAACGTTGGGTATACAGACTCAGGATTACAAGGTGAATTGGTTTATTGGAAAGATGACAAACAAAAGAAAAACCAAATTAAACTTGATGGAGAGATTGTGTCAGCACAAGTCCTAGATAATAAAATTTACGCAATTACGAGTGATGAAGAGAATATGTCCATCATCTCAATTAATCCAAAAACAAACAAGCAGGAAAAGAAAGCATCCATTCCAAATAAGACTGTTTATTTCACAGATGATAAAGATCATTCCAAATTTTTGATGAAAGAACATTTATGTTAGCTATTAATGATAATGTAAATGAAAAAGAAGCTTCAAAAATATTATTGATTGATAAGGAGACATTAAAAACAAAAAAAGAAGTTGTAATGGAGAATGGATTCATCCCAACAAAATTAAAGAGAATAAATGATGAGATCGTTGCTGTCTCATACAATGGAAAAGTTAGCTTTTTTGATGAAAATCTAAATAAGAAAAAATCTTTCAAATTCTATGCAGGCAATAAAGAAATGTTATTGAATGATATTAAATTTGGTGATAGTAACATGTACGTCCTTATCAAAGGGTTTGACATGCAAAAAGAGAATGTCTTAGGGGAAATAACCTCCTATGACTTAAAATCAGGGAAAAAGGTTAATACAACACCATTAAAAGCGAAAAAAGAATGGGAAATTGCACGTTTTGAATTATTGCATAATGAATAAGATTAGGAGGATATCTCATTTGGGTGGTCCTGCATTTTTAATACTACTTGTACTGCCGGCTGTATCATTTATCTTAGGGATAATAGGATACTTTATTTTCAAAAGAGTATGGGTAACAACCTTGATTATATTCGTACTCTCTTTAGTTTTTATGCTAATTGAAATAGGATTAGAGCCAACTTTTTTAATCTGGGTGTCTATCATGACAGTTGTATCTTTTATATCTGGAATTCTAACTAAATCCATTGCAACTTTGATTAGAGGATGATAGAAGAAACGAAGCGTTGCAATAACTTTGACAGCATTTTTGTCGTACATTTCTTTCAATAAAACCCTAAGTAATCTGGGAACTTGATTTGCTGCTCCTAATTAACCTCCTTATATAAGGGGGTTTTATTTATTACCAACATTTAAATCGAACCTTCGTTCTTGTTTATATTGAATAAAGAACGTTTGTTCTTTCAATGTTCGATCGATAAAGGAGTAAGTCGATATGCTTAGAGATCGAGGAACAATTTAAACAAAAGTACAATATAAGGGTTGATATATAACGTAAACAACATTATAAATACAGAGTATTAATAAAATTCATAGAAGGATTTTTTTGATGTATTAGTTGCAAAAGGATAAAAATGAGGATATACTAATAACATCAAAAAAAATTGATGTAAGGGGAGTTTTTATGAAACAGTTACCTTTATATAACAAAGTAGTGGGTAATTCATTTTCGATATACGAAAAAAAATTCAAAGCATTAGCAGATGAGAAAAGGTTACATATTCTCTATGAGCTGTGCCAAAGTGGGGAACTGTGTGTTTGCGATATGACAGATCTTTTTAGTCTTTCACAGTCTAAACTTTCTTACCATCTAAAAATTTTGTTAGATGCAAACTTACTTCATAAAACAAAAAAAGGAACATGGAATTATTACAGTATTAATAAAGAGGAAGTAGATGCACTGCTATCAGAACAATTATGTTGCATTTTCCGACCAATGTAATATTGAGCTTTAATAGCTCATATACATTTTTAATTTATACATCAATTTTTTTTGATGTATAAATTAAGTCTAAACGGATTGATTTACGGTAAGAAGGGAGGAGACCTCTTATTGTAGGGAGAATCGTATAAGGTGGTGAAGATAAACCAGTTCTTTTTTTACAACTTATAAATCAATTTTTTTGATGTTTTAATTAACTAAAGTATTCTATTACTTAAAAATGAGGAGGATTTTTATGAAATCCATTAATAATATTCCATTAAATACTGTGTCTTGTTGTTCAACAGAAACTAATTCTTCGTCAGTTAATATGAAAGGAGAAGTCAATAAAAACAAACATTTGCCTGTAGTCATTATCGGAGGAGGACCAATTGGATTAGCTGCTGCTGCACACTTAACAAAGCAAGGACAGCCTTTTATTTTATTAGAAGCTGGATCACAAGTAGGAGCCAATATTCTTACATGGGAGCATATTCGTCTGTTCTCCCCTTGGCGTTATAATATTGATAAAACTGCACACGCTCTTTTAAAACAACATGGATGGAAATCTCCAAATTTAGAAACATTACCAACAGGAAAAGAGTTTGTAGAACAATACCTAGAGCCATTAGCAGATATTGCAGAAATTAAGCCATATGTATATGTAAATACCAAAGTCCTTTCCATTACACGTGAGGAAACAGATAAAATGAAAACGGCAGGCCGAGAGAATAAACCATTCATCGTCTATGCGGAAAAAGGTGGGGTGCTTCAAACATACAAAGCAAGAGCAATCTTAGATGCTTCAGGTACATGGGGAAACCCTAACCCTGCAAATTCTAGTGGTGTATGGTTAAAAGATGAACAAGTACTGAAAGAGCACATCTTTTATGGTATTCCTAATGTATTAGAGAAAGAAAAGGATCGTTATGCTGATAAGCGTGTTGCCGTTGTGGGTAGTGGTCATTCAGCTATCAACGCTTTATTAGAGTTAGCCCAATTGCAAGAAACGTATCCGAAAACTGAAATTCTTTGGTTGATGAGAAAACCGAAGGTCGAAGATGCATATGGTGGAGAAGAAAAGGATGCTCTTGCGGCAAGAGGAGCCCTTGGAAGTCGTATTCATCATCTTGTGGATTCTGGAAAAGTGGAGGTCATAACTCCATATAGAATTCACCATATTACAGCATCAGGGAATGGTATGAAGGTGATAGGAAATCAAAATGAAGAGGACAAAATCCTTTCAAACGTAGATGAAATTATTGTAAATGCAGGTAATCGTCCAGATTTTACAATCATAAGCGAATTGCGTACATCTATAGACTCCATTACGGAGAGTGTAGAAGATTTAGCGCCATTAATTGATCCTAACCTTCATAGCTGCGGCACAGTTCGTGCACATGGAGAAGAAGAGCTTCGTCAACCTGAGAAAGATTTTTATATTGTAGGAGCAAAGAGTTATGGACGTGCACCAACGTTTCTCATGGCAACCGGCTATGAGCAGGTAAGATCGATTTCGGCTGCTCTTGCTGGAGATTATGAATCAGCGAGAAGAGTAGAACTTGATTTACCTGAAACGGGTGTGTGTAGTGTGAATCTACTTCAAGAAAACTCATGTAGTACAGATAGTAACAGTTCAAACTGTGGTTGTTAAATAGGATGTTAGGAAGGGAGTAATCATATTGCTTACTCCCTTTTTTATGATAAATGTCCAGTTTAATCTGAAGGAGGGTATAAATCATGACCATTAATCATTCAAGTACATTAAATAAAGAATATTTTCTATCCTATATGAAATTGATTATGAACGCACAACAAAACACAGTTGACCAAGCAAAGGAACTAGCGTTTCAACGGTTATTTGAATCAGATATAAATAGCTTAGGATGCAACTCTTACGAAAATTTCCTTTTAGCTTACAATGAACTAAAAGAATATGAAAAATAAGAGTTTGATAAAGAAGGTGGGGATGATCATGTCTACTCTAAAAAGTCAGTCTTCTTCGTCACATGTTATTATTTTGGTATTTATTTAACTGCGCTTAGTCTTTTATGAGACTCCGTGTTATACATTATACGGAAAGAGACCGGTCTTGATTCAATTTGGCAAGTTGGTACTCTTCTAGTTATTAATCGGTTTATTCGATTGTCTTTTAATCCATTCGTTGGGTGGTTATATCAAAAAATATATTTACGAACAGGATTTATTAGAATTGGCTACAGCAAAGATGAGCTAGGTGGTGGATTTCATCGAGCAAAAACAATTGATCTTCCCATAAATATCACCATGGATATCTATAGATGCTGCTTGATGCTCTTTAATAAGTTTTACTCAGGTAAGACTGTGAGAAGTATCTCAGTCACTCTTTCCAATATAGAGGATGATAAGAATCAGCAGCTGAGTTTATTTGAGGTGGATAATGAAAAGAGAAGGAAACTCGGATTTGTCATGGATGGGATTAGAAGCAAATATGGATCAAAAGCGATTCTGAGAGCAGTATCTTACACACCCGCAGGGACAGCGCTTCATAGAGCTTGGGCTTACCGAGGGACATAAATCATAAAATAAAAGCCCACTCAAATGTTTGAGTAGGGCTAAATTAATTAATCAACCTTTTTTAACCTCGACAGGCCTTTCAGCTACCTGGATGTTAGATGGTGAATCTGTACTCAATTGCGTTAAAGCTACTCCACTTAAAATCACAGCTAAAATAGATACGCAAAGCACAAGTTTTTTCATAAGATTCCCTCCACCTGATTCATTTTCTGTTCAGCCCAAATTTTCGCATTGTTGCTTCTTCAAAAGCACCTATTGATTCAAACCTTTTTGCAGATATGTAAGACAATTCATCTATACTTTCAAGTTCATTTTGTTGTTTTAAAAACTCAATATTACTAATACAATTATTGAAATTATTTTTTAATTCCCCACAATAAAGGTTATATAATATAAGATGCTGATTTTGGCTTCATATACTTCATTCTCCATTAATATGAGTCTTTCCTGTGCTTTATTGTAAAATTTAATGGCTTTCATTTTTTCGTCAATTTTAAAGAGTTCTTTAATCATCATGAATAAAGAATTTATGAATTTAACCAAGGTTCATTTCCTATTGCTTTTTCAAGAGATTCAATGCATTTATCATGTTTGTTCCAATCAGAATATACGATGCTAAGATTGTGAAGTAATTGAGCTTTCAAAAATTCGTCTTTTGTTTCTTTTGCAATATCAATTGCTTCTAAGTAATATTTTTCTGCTTCCTCAAATCGTTTCATATCAGCATAGTTTGCAGCTGCAATCATTGTTGAAGTAGCTAGTTTGCATTTATAATCAGGGTGTCGCTTATATATTGAAATTGCATTTTTTATATAGTGTTGTGCCACAATGCTTTGTTTAACAAGAGTGTATAAGTAAGAGACTTTAGAGTAAAATTCAGCAGCTTCAATTTCATCCGGAATTTCTGCAAGCTTTTTCTAAGCTAACCCATATAAGTTAATTGCTCGATCGTAGTTTTTGTTGTATGCCTCATACATTGCTTCAAATAAATAAAAGTTGTATTCTAATTTATCATTTGTTTTTTTAATGAAGTTTTGATTGTCTTCAGTAAAATAGGTGTGCTTTTGCAAAGGTTCTCCTCGTGAGGAATGCAGCAACATTTTATGTCTTTCTTCTAATAGACGGTATCCTGCCAGGATTGGGTCTGGGTTCACTCAGCGTCTTTCTTATCTTTGAAGTCTTTTTTGGAGAGAGCGTCTAGAGTGTCCGCAATGTGAATTTAAAAAGAACTTTGTCATGTACGGAAAACACAATGTAACTTGTCGTAAATGCAAGCAGAATATAGCGATAGATTGGAAGAAGCCTCGTTCTTAGCAGATGAGGTTTTATTTTATCCGTAATAAAACCTTAGAAATACTAAACGCATGCTCTTATTATCTCTGTCTTTCAAGTATGTATTTTGAATAAAATCTATATTTTATCTAGAACATAACCACCTCCTTAATATCGAAATACTAGTTGCATATTCGTTTCAGACTTAGCATTAGTTACTTCTTGTTGACTAATATCTTCATTACTGTTTTGTGAGGTACTCTTTCTTAGTTCCAGTAATGATTCAGTGAGAGTTTGTAGCTGTTAACAAAAAAGATAGAAGGCGGAACCTCCTATCTTTTTATCCTCCCTATTCTTACGAACTCGCCAATTAAAGAGCCAACAATGAAAATAGCCAGTGGAATCACAGTAAACTTGTTTCCCAGTACCCCCATGTAAACGAAATAGCACGCACATAAAACAAGGAACAAAAGGATATATCTTTTTATTATCCTATTAATAACTGTTGTTTTTTCTTGTTGCATATTTTCACCTCGTTTTTATGGCCAACAACTTGCCGGAATTGGTCTGCTTCCAAAGAATTTAGCGCTGTCTGCTGTTCTTAGGACTTTCTTTCTTGACGAGTCTTCATAGAATTTTGTTCTATTGGCATAAGGATATGCATTACATTTAAAGGCATAACGATACTGGAATACCGTATAATATGCAGTTGTTTGTGTACCTGCTAAAAATGATACAATACTTAGTATGACATTGTAAGGTGCTTTTGAGACTGCGGCGATTGCTGCGGTAGCAACATCAACTGAAACTCCCTTCAAATTGTATTTATAATTGTATTTACCCATGTATTTTCCACCTGGGGGAATCTTCATAGTTGATGCATTTGAGGGTGATAAAATTCCATCTTCTTGCTTGATCAGATTATCGATAAATTTGAATTAGGAGATTACAAATGCAAAAAATTGAAACCCACCGATTAATTTTAAGAAATTTTTGCGAGGCAGATTCTCAAGGCTTGTTGGAATATTCGGCTAATCCAAGAGTAAACTGCTTTCTTGATGACAGAATTTCTACGTTAGAAGAAGCTGTCTTAAGAGTGCAAAAAAGAAGCAAAGATGACTCTTATATTGCAGTCTGCTTAAAAGATAGTGATGATATAATAGGAGAACTTTTTTATTTTAAAGAAGAGCCAGATACCTATTCTATTTGTTGGAATTTCAATGCTCAATTCGAAGGGCTGGGATACGCAAGTGAAAGTGCGAAGGCTTTCTTAAAGTATCTCTTTATGCAAAAAGGAGCAAGAAGGCTTTATGCATATGTTGAAGATGATAACTATAGGTCTCAAAAATTATGTGAAAGATTAGGTATGCGTAAAGAAGGTTATTTTCGTGAATTTATTTCATTTACTAAATACGAGGATGGAACACCTAAATATGAAAACACTTTTCAATATGCATTGCTAAAAAAAGAATGGTTAAAACAACAGCCCAGTTAATAGAATTTAGGGGGAATAGTCTCTCTCTTTTCACCCTAAAGTTTATGAAGAAATATACTTAAATAAAACGGGGAGCTATAAGGAGACTTATAAGAATTAACATAATGTTAAAGTATTGTTGCTTTTCCGAGTAAGCATCCTCAATCTAAATAAAAGAATGGTTATAAAACAAAAGTTTGCAAATGAGGGAGAGAACATGCTTAATGCAGGTTCTTTTTTTATTCAATTATTAAATCATTTGGAAAATTGTCGATATTTACATGTGTAAAGATGGAAAGGGTGCTCTAAGATTATAAAAAGCTTTGAAAGGATTGTGGTTATCGGTGGTAAATGTAAACTCAAGTGATCTTATTTATGATCCAAAATTTCTTAGCATTTTGCAGCTTGGCTACTGAAGGGTATGGAGGGAATAATCCAACTCCTTCATCCATTAGTTTTAGTGAATTCTGTGAAAAACTTGAGAAAAATGAGGTAGTTTAACCCGAGAATAAAAAAACTCACTTGACATAAATAAGTCTTTAGATTATTGGAAATCCAGATTAAATGGTGGAGGTAGTCTTTCTGCAATGGAGTTGAAGGTATTAGATATTATTAAAAAAGCTTACAACTTAGGCATGGTTAACAAAGATAACATGTTACTACGTAACGAAGCAATTAGTGCTTACAAGAACTCAATTTGAATATGAAAATAGCGCCCTTTTAATTATTGAATTTATTTTCTTGTAAATGCTCCTCATATTCTCTGATGCTGCTATTATTTGAATAACAATTGCTATGACCGCTGATTGAGTTGGTGCATAAAGAGGAAGGGTATGAACCTTTTCCTTTTTATATTGTATTATTGATAATAGCTTTAAACAGTTTTTATGGCCAGTATCGTTGCGTGTTGCCCCCTCAAACATTCCTCATCAAACAGTTGTATTTGTATATGGAACTTTCCAAATAATCTGTTGATGAAAGTGTTATTTCCTCTTCTTGAAAAATCCTTCTTTCTTTTCTGTTTTTAATTTCATAATTACTATACTATTTTTCCGCTTGACTTTTTTACTGTAGCCTTTTAAAGTATGGAATGTTGTTTAGACTATGTTTAACGACTTTGATACTGAAATTAAAGGTGGCTACTTAGATGAAACAAAATGGAAATCCTTGGGCGCTATTGCCACTAGTCTTATTTGTAGGCCTTTTTGTCGGCTCTGGTGTATTGACTGGAGATTTCTATAAATTGCCGATATTGATTGCGGCAATTATAGCATCAGCTTTCGCGCTTTCATTTAACCAGAAGCAATCTCTCAATCAGAAAATAGAATGGTTTGCTTCCGGGGCGGGACATCCTGATATTATTATTATGGTTATCATTTTTATATTAGCGGGTGCTTTTGCTTCTGCAGCTGAGACGATGGGAGCAGTACACTCAACCGTCAACCTTGCTTTGAGCATTATTCCGAAGCAGTTTATACTGCCAGGGCTTTTTATCATTGCTTGTTTTATTTCTGTTTCGATGGGAACATCGATGGGAACGATTGCCGCAGTTGCTCCAATTAGCGCCGGTTTGAGCGGAGAACTTGGCTTGTCTACTGCAATTGCTATTGCAGCTGTTGTCGGCGGAGCTATGTTTGGAGATAATCTTTCTTTTATCTCGGACACCACCATCGCGGCAGTACGGTCACAAAAAACACAAATGATGGATAAATTTAAAACGAATTTTTTGATCGTTTTGCCTGCTGCTATCATAACTATCATTTTATTATTTTTTATACCGACAGGACACGTAGGACATACCGGAGCTGAATCTTACAGCTGGTTTAAAGTACTTCCTTATGTTGCCGTGTTAGTCTTTGCGTTAATTGGTTTTAATGTGGTGGCTGTCATTTTTGGGGGATTGATCTTAACAGGAATTATAGGGTTTGCAAGCGGCAGCTTGACGCTTGAGTCTTATTTTAAAGCAATTACGGATGGAATTGCCGGAATGTCTGATCTTATCATCCTTTCAATGTTAATTGGCGGAATGGTCGGCGTCATGAAACAAAACGGAGGGATTGACTTTTTGGTGGGATTCATTTCCAAAAGAATCAATTCGAAAAAAGGTGCTGAAGCCGGTATTGCCGGATTGGTCAGTGTTACTAACCTAGCTACTGCCAATAATACGATTGCTATTATTGCAGCCGGACCGATAGCCAAAAATATCTCTGATGAATTTAAAATCGATAATAGAAAGTCGGCAAGTATCTTAGATATCTTTTCCTGCGTGATACAAGGCTTAATTCCTTATGGCGCGCAGATGTTATCGGCCGGGAAGTTTGGGAATATTTCACCTGTCAGCATCTTGCATTACTCTTTCTATCCTGTTTTAATCGGGATCTGCGGCATCATAGCAATTATATTCGGACTACCAAAATTCACAAGAAATGAGAAATAAATATAAAAAAGGTACCAAACGGTACCTTTTTCTTTTTTAACCAAAATTCGTAAAAACATATAGAAATGGTGAAAAAGGAAGATAGAGAGTGTAATGAAAACAAGCTTTCACAAGGGTCTTAAAGCCCTTATTCTTTTTTATGTCTTCTAATTTTTAGAGGTTTATTTATTTGGAGACGTGTAGATTATTTTAAGGAAGGATCATTCGAGGATATGGAATAGCTTTACCAATATTTATATCGAACTCTTGTTCCTGTTTATGTTGAATAAGGAACTTTTATTCTATTGATATTAGATCAATAAAGGAGTGAACCAAATTGCTTAGAGATCGAGGGACAATCTTATCCAGACTATAATATAGGAGAGTGTTTATCGTATTTATTGATAGATACATTTTCTATATCTTTTTGTTACTTATTTATAAACAAGTCTGATATTCTAAAGTATACAAAGTAAGCATAATAAGGAGGTTGAGATGATTAAGTGTTATCAATGTTTTAAATTCAAAAGGGGAAAATAGATGGATTGTTGCAAGCAGCAATTTAAATCCCGTAATACCCGTTATGAAGTGTGTTAAGTCTTGATCTCTTGGGCCATTCTGCAAACACTTTAAAACAGATGCATACCATTTAAAACTATATTGGAGCTTCTTAGAGATTAAAAACCTCAATTACGATTCAATTGATTTAAATGTATTGGCCGAGTTTATCAGTTGGCTAAGGCATCCAAAAGGTTCAATAAATTTAACCTATGTAAATGCGACACAAGCTAAGAGGTCAGAAAAAACAATAAACCAAATAGTAAACTATGTAATTGGAATTTATGACTACATGACAAGAAGAGAATATTTTGATAAGGGATGTAAAAATCGCTCTCACCAAGGAAATAAAAACAAAAAATAAAACTTAATGAATATTATTAAAGTAAAGAAACCTCGAAGATACATAAAAACAATTTCTAAAGAACATGTTAATACCCTACTTGCTTCTTATTTGTCAATTAGAGATAAACTAATCATCAGGATTCTATTCGAAACTGGTCAAAGGGCAAATGAGTTACTTAATCTAATTCTGAGTGATTTTAATCTCAGTAAATGCAGTGTTGACTGGTGAAAACAGAACAGATTATATAACATCGGAGACTATAAATCTTTTTCAAGATTACATTATCGAATCGAAAATCATCCTACCGGCTTCCGACTGGCGTTTTCAAAGATGAGAAGGAGAAAGGTAATACAGATTCAAAAAGAACTGGAGGCTCTTTACTTCTATCCGGATAAGGGAGCAAAGAATCATGGCGTTGACGGGGTGTTGGGCCGAAAACAGCAAATGCATTCAAAACGGTTCAACTGATGAATGGATTAACTTCAGATGGCATCTATGCTCCAAAAAACAAGGCGAAATTGGAAGTGAAATTAAAGTGAAAATACCCCCTTCTGCAACAGTAGGGGGGTAAATTCAGTTACCTCACTTTAGGACCTTTTTTAATGTTGATTAATAAAAGATGCGGTTTGATGGCTTCAGCTGATGAAACAGAATAAAGCCTAACTGATTTAAGAATCATAACTCCTCGAAACGCTAGTGTATTATATTTCGAGACGTTTAATTAATTTAGCTGGATTGCCACCAACTACAACATTATCTGGCACATTTTTAGTAACAACAGAACCAGCAGCTATAACAACATTGTTACCTATCATAACTCCTGGATTAATTACTGAGCTTCCTCCAATCCATACATTATTTCCAAAAGTGATGGGTTTTCCATATTCTAACCCTGAATTTCGTTCTGTTGGATGAAGTGGGTGTGTAGCCGTATAGATTTGTACACTAGGTCCAAGCATACAATTATCACCAAATCGAACTTCACATACATCTAAAATTGTACAATCAAAATTTGCGAAAAAGTTATCACCTACATAAGTGTTATATCCATAATCAAACCTAATATTGGGTTGCATATATACGTTTTCTCCTGATGTACCAAGTAACTCTTTCAATAAATTAACCCGTTTAACCACTTCGGTTTCTGTAGTTTGATTGTAAATTCTAACAAGTTGACTTGCTTTTTGTCTGTCTTTTGCTAACTCGGAGTCCGACGGATCATATAAATCTCCGGCTAACATTTTCTCTTTTTCTTTTATCATTAATATCCCCCTTGTTGTGTTTTAATAATGTACGATTTTAAATTAGGTTTAAAAAGTTGGTACAGTGCAAGAGAAATAATCCACTCTTCTTTAGTGATATGAGTGGATTATTTCTAAGTTCTTATTTCTCTTGAATCTCCGTCCTCGCTGAAATAAAGTTTAGTACATGCTGTCTGCCCGGTGCAGCGTGAATAGCTCCTTTTACAGAAGCAGTGAGAGCTCCGCTTGCATTTGCAAACGTCAGCAAACGTGGGTGATGTTTACTTATTTGTTCGCACAGCGTCTCCTTTGATATGCCGATTGACATCAATTCAGATAAAAAACCGCCGATAAAGGCATCGCCTGCACCGGTTGTATCGGAAACAGCGACTTTAAACCCCTTATGTTCGTACGACTCGCCATTTTTTAAATAAATCGCTGCACCGTCGCTTCCTTTTGTCAGAACAACGACATTAACAAGTCCGGTGAAAAGCGATGTGACTGCTTCTTGTTCATCATCAATGTTTGTGATAAACTGCAGTTCCTCATCGGACACTTTTACGATATCCGCAAGAGGCAAGAAGTTCAGAATCGTCTCACGGCAGCTTGCTTCATCAGGCCATAAAGGAAGCCTGATATTGGGGTCAAAGCTAATGATTCCACCAATTCTTTGAAAGTCTTCAATAACTTTGATATGGGTTTGTTTCATTGGACTGTCAACTAAATCTATTGAACAAAAGTGAAGCATATCTCCTTGATGAAACCTTTCCGACATCAACTCATCTGGTGAAAGCAGCAAATCAGCGGCATTTTTTCGATAAAAATGAAAGCTTCTTTCCCCAGACTTGTCTACGGATACAAATGCCAATCCGGTTTCACCTTCATCGCTTTCAATAATATAAGAAGTATCTACGCCGTTTTCTTCAAGTACGCCAACTATATAATCCCCGAAATGATCGTTAGCAATCTTCGTCAGCATGACGGCATGCGCGCCGTATTTTGCAGCAGCGATTGCCGCATTCATCGGCGCGCCGCCGGCAACGCGCTCAAAGGATGTGACATCTTGTAAAGCCCTTTCTTTTTGGACTGGAATGAAATCAATCAGTGTCTCACCGATGCAAAATATTTTTTTCAAGCGATTCATCTTCCTTCCAGATGTCTTTTAAAGTCCAATAGGTGAATTCCTCAACCCTTACAGCGCCTTTCTCAGAAAACAGTTCAATTCCCAATCGGTCTTTTTTCGGATAAATGCGGCTAGTCATCGTTATTTCTCCATGGTTGGCGAATACTTCTATTGATGATCTGTCAATAAATATACGCAGTGTCAGCTTTCCATTTGTTTCTAGCCGCGCATTTCTCACACTGTCTCGCGATTTTCCCGTCTTAGAGCAATCGAGTGTCAGCTTTTGATCAGTTATGCTGTATTTGATAGCTGTTTCTTCTTGTTCAAGGCCGCGAATCTTCAAACCTACTGATTCCGCACTGCAATCTGTTAAGTCATACACGACTTGAATTTCAAGAAGCTCTTCGGCTGTTTTTGCTAAGTAATTCCCTGAAATCAACTGATTAGCACAATCCAGGTGTTTTGATTTTCGCAACAACTTAGTTTCTTCCACAGGATTCATCAAAATTTTATGATCATCCCGCAATGTTAATTCTCTTGGCAATGTCAAAGCACCGCACCATCCATCTGCTTTTGTCGGCATCTCAGATTCCCACATATCCATCCAACCTATGGCAATTCTGCGTCCTTTATCATCTAATAACGTTTGTACAGCATAAAAGTCATGGCCGTGATCCAGCTCTGTAAAAGCGCCATACACAAATTCGTTGGTTTCATCATTATATTCTCCAATTAAATAGCCAGTTTGATGCAAATTCTTATATAAATCACCGTCCGCTTCAATGCCCTGAGGAGAAATCAGCAAGACATGTTTGCCGCCCAATTCGAAGAAGTCAGGACATTCCCACATATAGCCGAGATCGCCATTACTTTGTGCAAGAACACCTTTGTATTCCCAATCTCGCAAATTGGGCGAGCGGTATAAAATAACTCGTCCGACGTTTTCTTTCGTTGAATTCCCGACTGCCATATACCAGCTGTTACGATGCTTCCATACTTTTGGATCACGGAAATGGCGGGAGCTGTCTTCCGGCGGTTTCGCAATGACAGGGTTTTCCTGAAGCTTTTCAAACACGATCCCATCCTGACTGACAGCGATATTTTGATTTTGATAGAAAATGTCTTTCTCTTGATCTATTACATTATGCCCTGTATAAATTAAAGCAAGTTTTCCATTATACTCTACTGCGCTTCCTGAGAAACAGCCGCTTTCATCAAAAGAGTCACCGGGGGCTAAAGCGACCGGAAGATGTTCCCAATGAATGAGATCTTTACTTTTTACATGGCCCCAATGCATTTGGGCCCAATTCTCATCATACGGATGATGCTGATAAAAGACATGGTATTCTCCTTTATAGTGTATAAGCCCGTTCGGGTCATTTATCCAGTTTGCCCGGGGCATGATATGGTACCCTAATCGATAACGAGTATTCATCTTTTCCTCCGCTTTTTTCAAAGCTTCCTCTGCCTGTTGGATTCTATCCATTCGTGACATCCTCTCTATATCTGTTTTTTTGAAAAGGTTGAGTGTACGCAACGCCGTTCTTTGAGTCTAATAAAGTAAAAATTGAAATGATTGTGAAACATAAAGCCAAGGTTCCCATGAATAGATATGTTTGACGGAAACCTATACTGTCGTATAAACCACCCGCAATGGGGGAGAAAATCGATGTACCTACTTGAGATGCAAATTGAAAGCCGACAAGATAAAGAACTGATGAAAGACGTGTATCAAAATTCGCGGCTAAATACTTGAAAATCGCAATCAGCATGATTGGCAATTCTAAAGCATGAATAAGTTTCATCGATGAAATTCCGAACGGCCCGATGACAATTCCAGACCCAATAATACGGAAAGACATCAAAAGTCCCGCGAGAATCAAGCTTTTTTTAGGACCGAGTCTGTTAACAATAAAGGGGGCCAAAAACAACATGCCCGCTTCAAGAAATACTTGAAATGAGTTTAAATATCCAAAAATTTGATTCCCCATAGCTGAAGTGGGAAATAAAGAAGCGTAGTAAATCGGGAATTGCTGATCATAGACGCCGTACACGCATGTCACCCCGATTACGTACAACATTAAAAACCAAAAGTCTTTTAATAGAAAAAGTCCTCCTACGTCTTTTAACCGGATCGAATCCGCTCTTTCCTTATCATAATCCGTCATCTCAATTTTTATGGACATAATAATGGCCACCAATATAACTGCTGAAAGGGAGGCAATCCAGAAATTGATATTCGGATTGATATTGAACAGCTGTCCAGCAAAAAATGTTGCTGCCGCCCAGCCAAGTGAACCCCACATCCTTGTCTTGCCGTATTCGAACTGATATTTTCGGCTGACCTTTTCAATATAGGTTTCAATAGCGCCAACTCCCGCAAGAAAAGCAGTTCCTAGATAAATACCACCTACAATGGCGCCGAGGAAGACATCATATTGTAAAAGCGGCCCGTAGATAAAGATATAAAACGGCCCGGTAAAAACGATAAGTACACTAATCATAAATAATATGTTTTTCTTCAGCCCAAGTTTATCAGAGATAAAGCCATATAAAGGCTGCATGCATAAAGTAAAGATAGCGTTTACAGAAAAGATAATCCCAGTCGCCGATCCATTCAATTTGACTTCCTGTCCCAACCAAATCGCAAACAAAGAGTAGCTGGAAGACCATGTGAAAAAGAAAAAGAAGAGATAAGCGCTCAGTTTCCAATACAGACTTTTTGAGCCTTTCATTTCTACAGCTCCTTTAACCCAACATTGATATCTACTTAATACCTGTTCCTGAACCGCTAAGACCTTCCAAAATGTAGCGCTGAGCCACAATATAAATCAAGATCAATGGGATGGTGGAAATCGTCAATACAGCCATAACTTGATTTGTGTAGACAGGCTCTGTGCTGTTGATAGCTGTAATCGCAACTTGAATCGGAAATTTCGACTTATCCGTCAAAACCATTAGCGGCCAAATATAATCATTCCAGCTGCCGATAAAGGCTAAGGTTCCGACAGTGGCGACAGCTGGTTTAGACATCGGTATCATAATCCGCCAGAAGATTTGCCATGTATTTGCCCCGTCAAGCTTGGCCGATTCAATCATTTCCTCCGGAATTGCCATGAAAAAGTTTCTGAACAAATAAATATTGAATGCCCCCGCTAATGCCGGCAAAATAACGGCAAGGCGTGTATCGACCAAACCGATTTTATGAATAATTGTAAACTGTGAGATTAAAATCGTTTCAAACGGTACAATTAAAAGCGCCAACAAAATGCCAAAGAGCATCTTTTTCCCTGAAAATTGCAGTTTGGCGAATGCAAACCCTGCCATTCCGTTAATCACAACAGATCCGGCTGCTACGCACACACCATAAAAAAGACTGTTACCAATATACATAAGCAAATCAAACCGAGTCAGCACTTCCCTATAGGACGAAAACCATTCTGCCAGATGAAGAGAGGGCAGAAACGCTTTGAAGCTGTTCATATTGTTATAAATTTCCGCTTCCGGTTTCATTGAAGATGCAATCATCCAAATGAGCGGAAAGATAAATAGAACGGCCAGCAAAACAAGACACGTATACTCCAGAATTGTCAAAGGCCCGAACTTACGTCTCAATGGTCTTCATCCTCCTTAACCAGCTTGCGTTGTGCGAGTGTCACCAATCCAATAATCGTTCCAAACAAGAGCGCGATCGAGCTTGCATATCCGACCATCCGATCGGTAAATCCAGTTTGATAAATATAATAGACAACCGTCATCGTTGAATTGACTGGTCCGCCCTGGGTCATAACCATGGGCTGAACAAGGAGTTTAAACGCGCTGATCAGCGTTGTGATAAAGATAAAAACAGATGTCGGTTTTAACAAAGGTAATGTAATGTAAATAAAACGCTGCCATTTATTCATGCCATCTAATTGCGCCGCCTCGTAGACATCCTCGGGAATGTTTTGCAAACCAGCTAAAAAAATGAGCATCTGAAACCCTGCTCCTTGCCAAGCGGAAACGACAACAATCGTAAAGATTGCTTGTTTAGGGCTCGTCAAGAAAGGCTGTGGTGATAGACCGAAGTGCGCCAAGACATTATTTATCATACCTTCATTCGGATTCAGCAAGTACATCCACAAGACGGAGATGACAACCAGTGACATGACGACAGGACTAAAGTATGCGACTTTGAAAAAAGCATTGGCTTTGCGCTTTTTATTCAATAGGAGGGCAAGCCCGAGTGCTGTTCCGATCTGTAGCGGTATCAAAAAGACGACAAATGTAATGGTGTTGCCCAAACTTTTTAAGAATATTGGATCCTGAAAAAGTTTGATGAAATTATCAAAGCCGATAAACTTACGCAAATCAGGCGTTAACAAATAGTAATCTGTAAATGCGTAGTACACAGCCATGATGGAAGGAATCACAAGAAACATTAATAAAATAAGCAAAGCAGGCCCTAAGAACATATATGCGACTGCGTTTTCCCGCCAGCGTATTTTATTCACTGTCTTTCTTTCTAATGGAAAGGCCGGCCTAGTCTCTTTCAATATGGTTTTATTCATGGCGCCCACCTGTTAGTTTGCCTTATCGATGGCAGATTGCATTTCTTTTACACGTGTATCTAGCACGTTTTGAATATCCTGGTTTTGATCATAAAAGCTAATGTCATCGATTGTTTGCTGAAATGCTCGAGTTACCTGCGGATATGCCGGTGTCACCGGACGTGCATGACCCGTTTCTTTCAGCTGCTGCATAAAGACATTCATTTCATCAGAAAATTCTTTTGTCAGCACTTTCTCTGATGAATAACGTACAGGCAGGGCGGCGATTGATCGGCTCAATTCGATATTGGAATCCTTATTAGTCATCCAATCTACTAATTTTGCTGCCCACTCTTTATTTTCAGACGCTTGTGTCATTGCGAACTGCCAGCTTCCTGAAGGCGAGACAAGCTTTTTGGTTTTTGGCGATACAGGATATGGCATCACTCCATAATCGACGTTGGAAAAGTTTGTTTTCATATCGGTTATTGTCCACACGCCGCTCATCTTCATCGGGTATTTCTCCGTTTCAAACGCTTGTTTGACAGGGGTACGTGTTGTATAGCCCTCTTTAAGCATCGTTTGGATAAACGTCATCGCTTCAACGGTGTTTTTTTTGTTAAAGACGCCATCCGCTTTCTTCCCGTTTTCTGAAAGAATATCCCCGCCAGCTGACCAAACAAACGGTAAGAGCGCATAAGTCAATATTTCGTCTTTTGACTGTAATTGCATATCGATGGCTGGTTTATCGTATTTATTTTTCAGCTTTTTGCAAAGATCAAGAAATTCTTTCCATGTCCAAGGATCTTTTACTGTTGGTAGCGTTTTCAAATCAACCCCGGCATCCTTAAGCATTTTTTTGTTATAGTAGATGCCGACCGACGATTCACTGACGCCGAGGGCATACAGTTTCCCTTGGTAGGTGCCTTGCTGCTTAATACTTGGCAATAAATCATCCTGGTCTTTAATAAACTCATCCAAAGGTGCAATAACGCCAGATTTCGCATAAGCCGCAGTATTTGGTCCGTCCAAAGTGATGACATCAGGCAGGGTGTTCGTTGTTAATGCCGCATTCACTTTGTCTTCATAACCTCCACCGTTTCCGCTTCGGGGAATGAATTCAATTTTCGCCTCGACATCTGAAGCGTACTTTTTATTAAAAGCATCCACCCGCTTTTGATAAACCTTTCCTTCCTCATTATCATCCGATACGTGCACCCACATTGTAACCGTTTTCTTTCCGCTGCTATTTGCGCTTTCGCTTTTGTTACAACCCCAGACTGCAAACATGAGCAACAGTGACAAACTTCCTAACATCAACCTTTTCATATTCGTTAATTTCCCTCCTTTTGCACAAAAATGTAAAAGCGCTTTCAAGAAGAATTGTATGTCAACCGGTTTCGTGTGTCAACCGGTTGACATAAATTTATGCATAATTCTAAATTTAAGAACAAACTTGTACATAGCAATATGATCTATGGAAAATCCTTGCACATGTCAGTCTGATTCTCTAAAATAAGTGCGTGACGAGAATTGTAAGCTATTTCAGTAAAGCAGGGGGAAAGGGAATGAAGCCTAGCATTCATGATGTTGCAAAAATAGCGGGAGTTTCATCTACAACCGTTTCGAGGGTATTAAATAATCGCGGCTATATTAGCGAAAAAACAAAAGATAAAGTTTACAAGGCGATGGAAGAAATCAATTACTTTCCAAATGATTTGGCCCGTTCTTTATTTCGAAAGCGCACCAATTTAATAGGGCTTATCATTCCAAACTCCAGCAATCCGTTTTTCGGCGAACTCGCCTTTTATATTGAAAGCATCTGCACGTCCATGGGCTATAAATTGTTGCTTTGCAACAGTTTAAATCGAATAGATAAAGAAGAAAAATATCTCGAAATGCTGATTAGAAATCAAGTGGATGGCGTCATCGCCGTTACTTACAACCGGGGAATACTCAATTATCACCAGCAAAATTTGCCGATTGTCGCAATTGACCATTACTTATCGGAAACAGTTCCTGTTGTCGGTTCAGATAACTATGACGGAGGCAAAAAGGCGGCAGAACTACTGATACAAAAGGACTGTCAGCACATCCTTCACATCAATGGGCCGATTGAACTCGAAACGCCTGCAAATCTGAGGAGAAAAGCATATGAAGATGTTATGCGTGAACACGGAAGACAGCCTATTACATATGAAGTGTCATTTCATGAAAACTACAGGAACATCATTTCAAAACTATTTGATGAACAGCCTGCAGTTGACGGAATTTTTGCCAGTGATGATATCATAGCTGCAGGAGTCATTACGGAAGCCAAAAAACGCGGAAAAGACATTCCAGGTCAATTAAAAGTGATTGGTTATGACGGAACAGAAACCATTCAGGCTATTCTGCCAGAATTGACTACGATCCAACAGCCGGTTGAATTAATCTCCAAAACGGCCATTGAGATTTTAGAAAAACAAATTGAAGGCGAATTTGATAATTTACCACTTGAAACGTATTTGCCCGTACAGCTTTTCGAAGGTAGAACAACTTAAAAATTGCTGGAGTAGGTACTCTATTGTGTAATCGAGCAATATCGTTTTTTCTGAATCAGGGAAGAGTGTCTGTTTCGAGCTCATTCAGAATCGTACACGATATGAAACGGGTAGGAATAGAATTTCTGCCGTTTATTATTTACATGGTGCTAGGAGCCGTTAAAACTGCTTCTATTTGTTCTGCTTTTATAATTTAAGGTATTTCTTAACTGTTCATTACATGAAAGTAATGTTCTGATGACTACACTAGATGATGGAAATATAAACCATTCCTAAATTTCTTGGCAAAACCTAATGGAATCATATAATATATAAACTAAACTTTGCGATTAAGGTGTGAGAAATTTGTCTAAAAAGCATGAAATAATATCAGCTGCAAGAGAAATTATTTATTCTAAGGGATATCAAGCAACCTCTATAAATGATATTCTTATGGCTGCAGAGATTGGAAAAGGCCAATTTTATCATTACTTCTCATCTAAATATGATTTAGGATTAGCAGTAGTGGAATCTATAGTCCATGAATGGCAAACAGAGTTAATATCAGATATTCTTCAGTCAGATAACACTCCAGTAAATAAGTTAAATATGATGCTGGACAGAACCCTTACTTTTCATACTGAAGTGAAGAATAAATCAGGTTGTCCTATAGGAAACTTAGCCATTGAAATGAGTGAGCATGATGAAACGTTTCGTGTAAAAATTCAACATTTATTTGAATGTTGGATAGGGGCTATAGAGATTACATTAAATGAAATGGTTGAGCAAGGTCTGTTAGATTCCTTTGATACTAAAAAAGATGCTCAAGCAATTGTAGCTATGATTGAAGGAGGAATTTTGCTAATGAAAAACCAACAAAGCGTCAACTTTTTAAGTGACATTATAGAAGTAATCCGAAAACAATTTAATCTAGAATAGTCAACTGTTTTTTTCTTGCAATATTGATTTTCTTATGTTAAGCTCTTTCTGTACCGACTGGTAGGTACAATTCTGTGCTGAAGGAGAGATAAACAATGGCGAAATTAAATGGTGTTGATATGAGTATTATTGAAGGTTTAGTGGAGCAATACAAAAAAAATCCTGCTGAAGGTACTGGAAGTTGGTCATCTTCTGTAAAATGGGATAACGGATTCCATGTTGAGGCAAAAGTAGGTGATCATGCTCCTATTCATGTTGATGAGCCAAAATGGTTAGCAGGTTCCAATAAAGGAGCAAACCCAGTGGAATATTTATTAAGCGCACTAGGTTCTTGCTTGTCAGTGGGGTTTATTGCAACTGCTAGTGGAATGGGAATCAAGATAAACTCATTAGAAGTAGAGGTTTCGGGACAACTAGATTTGAATGTCTTTTTAGGATTAAAAGAAGGAAATCCTGGTTTTGATGAAATAAATGCTCATTTTAATGTCGATAGTGATGCGGATGAACATCAGATTGAAGAACTTGTTGCACAGGCCATGAAACTTTCACCTGTAAAAAATACAATCCAAAGAAATGTTCATGTTCAGGCATCTTTAAGTCACAATAAGAAAAAAGAATAATTATAAGCGTATTTTTCAATAGTTACTGTACCGAACGGTAGGTACAGTAACTTGCTTATAACTGACTGAAGGAGTACAACAGATATGTATTATTCTAAAGAACATTTATGGGTAAAGGTTGATAACAGCATTGCTACCTTAGGAATTACTGATTATGCTCAATCAACGCTTGGAGAAATTGTATTTCTGGAATTCCCAGAAATGGGAACTTCAACAGTGAAAGATGCTAGCTTTGGGAGTATTGAATCAGTTAAAACTACATCTGAGCTTTTTTCTCCGATTAACGGACAGATTATAGAAGTGAATACAGAATTAGAAGATAGTCCAGAATTTGTAAATGAATCACCTTATGATAAAGGGTGGTTACTGAAAGTAAAAGCTTCTAACACAGAGGAGATAAAAGAACTTCTAAATGCGGAGGAATACGATAATTACGTAAGCCAAATTTAAATAATTTAATTAAAGGAGTGTTCATATGAAAATTGAAGTTTGGTCTGATGTAGCATGTCCCTTTTGTTATATAGGTAAACAAAATTTAGAAAAAGCATTGAAACAATCCCCTTTTAAAGATGAAGTTAAAGTTGAATATAAAAGCTTTGAATTAGATCCTAGTGCGCCAGTATATAACGGGCAAAGTTATTATGAAAAATTACTCCCTAAATTTGGGGATTCCGAACAAACAAAACAGTTCCTTGAAAACTTAACTCAAAGTGCAAAAAAGGTTGGATTAACATTTAATTTAGAAGGTTTGAAACCAACTAATACGTTTGATTCCCATCGCTTAACAAAATGGGCAAAAACAAAAGGAAAAGAAGCTGATATCTCGGAAACTCTGCTCTATGCACACTTTACTGATTCTAAGGATGTAGGTGATCATGAAACCCTTGCAGATTTAGCAGAAGCTTCTGGTTTAGATAGACAAGAGGCTCTGAAGGTCCTAAATGACAAGTCTCTTTATGCAGATGAGGTAAGATCAGATCAAATAGAAGCTAAGCGTTATGGTATCTCTGGAGTTCCCTTTTTAATTATAAATCAGAAATACGCCGTTTCTGGGGCACAACCAGCAGAGGCTTTCTTAGAGGCACTTAACAAGGTATGGGAAGAAGAAAATCCGTTACTGAAACTTAAGAATCTATCAGTGAATAGTGAGGATGACACACTTTGTACTGATGGAAGCTGCGGAATTCCTACAAGTAAAAAATAAGTGGGAGCAACAAATTTCTCTTAGATGAGTTTGTTTTTAAACTCTAACTTCTCTTCTAAAACTGATCTGATCTCTTTAGCAATGGCAATTTTAAGTTTAATCCTATTAAAGACTGGTATTAGGAGGGAGAGAACTAATGGTAGAAACAGTTGAATTAACATCTTTAGATTCAATAGATAACTTTATCCATCAAAATAAATTTAGTTTTTTGTATATCTCAAGGCCGGATTGTGGAGTATGCCATGCAGTCTTGCCTCAACTTAGAGAATTACTGGATAAATTTCCGCATATCAAATTAGGGTATATCAATGCTTACAACGTAGAGGAGATAGCCTCAAGGTTTTCAATTCTTACAGTTCTTGCACTCCTTTTATTCATTGAAGGAACTGAATATTTGAGAGAAGCACGCTTTGTTCATTTTGAACAATTAGAAAAAAGACTAGAAAGAGTAAGTAAAATATATACAACCTGATGTTTTAACAATGTTAAAAAAGTATGGCAATCAAAAACTAAAGGAGTGTTTAACATGTCTAATTTGAATGTAAAACTGAATGCTGTTTGGAAAGGAGGAGTAGAAGGAAATGGCACCATCAAATCTCAATATATTGATACACCCATTGCTATAGGAACAGAGTATGGAGGTAATGGGAAAGGAGCATCACCTAAAGAAATCCTTGTGTCATCAGTACAAGCTTGTTATGTAGCAACATTAGTGTCGATGGTTGAATCAAGAAAACTGCCAGTAGTGAGTATTGAGGTTGATTCTGAGATGGTTGCTTCTGACAGTAGTTTTGATATTATCCATTATCCTCGTGTTGTTTTATCTGCTGATGCAACAGAAAAAGAAGTACAGTCAATGCAAAGAGTGAATGAAGCAGCTGACAGAGCATGTATAGTAGGTAACATGGTCAAAAAAGCAGGCGTAGAAATAGAAGTCAAAGGTAAAGTGTCTACTCTTTAATCGATTCAATTAATTATTAAAAAAGCTTTTTACAACTCAGGAGGAAAAACAAAATGACTATAATCAAAGTAACAGATGGTAATTTAGAAAAGAACTTAAATACAGATAAAGTGGTTTTACTAAACTTTTCAGCATCTTGGTGTGGACCATGCCGGGTTTTTGCTGAGACATTAGAGGAGTTTGACAAAGAGTATGGTGATAAAGTACAAGTTGTTAAAGTTGATGTGGATGAGAATCCGGAGCTTGCTGCAGAATTTGGTGTAATGAGTATCCCTAATACACGCTTCTACTCTAATAATAAATTCGAAAAACCTTTTGCTGGTATTGTTGGTATTGCGCAATTAAAAGAAGAAGTTTCAAAAATTAAGTCCCTTTAATCAAATGTGCATTAATGGATTCTTTTAAAGGAGGAAGATCATATTGGAGGAAATGAAAATTTATGATGTCATCATAGTTGGGGCAGGTCCCGCGGGAATGACAGCAGCAGTTTACACTTCACGTGCTAATTTGAACACGTTGCTTATTGAACGTGGAATACTTGGTGGACAAATGGCTAATACGCAGGATGTAGAGAATTATCCTGGTTTTGATCATATTTTAGGTCCAGACCTCTCTAATAAAATGTTTGAGCATGCCAAAAAGTTTGGTGCTGTATATGAATATGGAGATATAAAAGAAATTATAGATGAAGGCCGTTTAAAAAAAGTAGTAACTACAAAGAAAGAATACTATGCAAAATCTGTTATTATCGCTACTGGGGCAGACCATAAAAAGCTTGGAGTTCCAGGGGAGAATGAGCTTGGTGGTCTAGGAGTTTCATATTGTGCCGTGTGTGATGGAGCCTTCTTTAAAGGACGTGAACTTGTTGTTGTGGGTGGAGGAGACTCAGCTGTAGAAGAAGCTGTGTATCTTACACGTTTCGCTTCAAAAGTCACCATTATTCACCGTCGAGATCAGTTGCGTGCGCAAAAAATACTCCAAGAAAGAGCATTTAGCAATGAAAAGATTGAATTCATTTGGAATAAAGAAGTTACAAGTATAAACGCAGGAAATGGAACAGTGAATACAGTAACGTTAAAAGATACAAAAACAGGGGAACAATCTCAATTCCCTGCAAATGGTGTATTTATTTACGTGGGGACACTTCCGTTAAATGGTGCATTCAAAAACTTAGACATAACCAATGAAGAAGGTTATGTAATGACGAATGAAGCAATGGCTACAAAGATTCCTGGTATTTATGCAGCTGGAGATATCCGTGAAAAAACCCTGCGCCAAATTGTCACAGCTACGGGTGATGGATCAATAGCAGCTCAAAGCGCCCAACATTATATTGAAAACCTTGAGAATTCATAGGAAACGACATTGATCTATTTTGGTAATATATCATCCCTAATTGTACCAACTGGTAGGTACAAAAAAGTTTAGTTGTTGATAGAAGGAGGTTACAGTAATTACACTAACAGAACTGTATTATTCCAAGGACCCTATTTGGGCAAAAGTTGAAGATCAAGTACGTTTAGGGACAACAGATTACTCAAACAACGATTTGATGAAATTGTATTCTTAGATCTTCCAGAGGAAGGGAATTCATTAACGATAAACAATAGCTGTGGTGATGTGGATTCAATACTCCGAACTTATCTCATCCTTAAATTCCAAAAGTAAACACAGAATTAGAGGATAGTCCTGTATATGTAAATGAATCCCCTTATGATTAAAGATGGATGCGAGAAGTTCAAATGGATAATATAAATGATATCCAACATCTTATATGTGCTAAAGAATACAAAGATTATGTATATGAAAAGAATGGAGGGAATCATGATGGGAAAATTACAATCAATGGATCAATTTGAGAAGTTTAAAAAAACAGAGCGCGTTGTCTTTATGTTTTCAGCGGACTGGTGCCCAGACTGTCGGGCGATCGAGCCAATTTTGCCGGACATTGAAGCAAATTATTCGGAATATCAGTTTATTTATGTAGACCGGGATGACTTTATTGATTTGTGCATCGAACTGAATGTATTTGGTATTCCAAGTTTTATCGCTTATCATAACGGAGAAAAAGCAGGGCGGTTTGTTAGCAAAGCTCGGAAAACACAAGAAGAAATCGAAACATTTCTTAATAGCTTGTCCGCTTAATCTGCTAACATAAAATTGTACCAAACGGTAGGTACGGACGAAAGGAATTAGAGGGAAGAATTATTAGTCAAGACGATGTTAAACAAGTTAAAAAACATAGAGATTCCAAAGAAGAAGTTGCTGAATCAATTATGGTAGCAACTGCCTTGAAAGTCGGATCTGCTCTTGATCATGGAGTTAATGAATAATGAATAAGTCTTAAAGTATAAAACTTGGAGGTTTTTATGAATAATTTTCAGTCAGTTGAAGCTCTTTTTAAACCATTCGAAATGGGAAATCTGAAACTATCTAATCGTATTTTGATGGCACCTATGACGCGAAACTTTTCTCCAAATGGAGTACCAGGGGAGGATGTCGCTGCGTATTATCGTCGTAGAGCTGAAAATGGTGTTGGACTTATTGTGACAGAGGGTACGTTTATCAACCATCCTGATGTTGCATCCGAGGTGCCAGCATGGCAGGAGGACGTACCACACTTATACGGAGAAGAGGCGCTAAACGGTTGGTCAAAAGTAGTTGATGGGGTACACAAGGCCGGTGGGAAAATTTTCTCTCAATTGTGGCACATGGGTGCCCGAGGCAACGCTAATGATTACTCAAAACAAGAAATTTTGGAATTAGTTGAAGCTTTTGCACAGGCAGCAGCCAATGCTAAAAAGGTTGGTTTTGATGGCATTGAGATTATGGCAGCCCATGGATTTTTAATTGATCAGTTCTTTTGGGAAAAAACAAACACACGTACCGATGAATACGGTGGAGACATAGTTAAGCGCACACGCTTTGCGAGTGAGATCATCGCAGCTTGTCGACGTGTTGTTGGACCAGATTTTCCAATCTCGTTGCGAATCTCACAGTGGAAATATGATTTCTATACAGCAAAATTAGTAGAAACTCCAGAAGAACTAAAACGTTTCTTAACGCCATTAGTTGATGCAGGCGTCGACATCTTTCATGCATCTATTCGTCGCTTTTGGGAACCTGCATTTGAAGGATCTGAACTGAATCTATCAGGATGGATTAAAAAATTGACAGGAAAACCAACAATTACAGTTGGCTCTGTCGGTCTTGATGGCGCTGATTTCGTGGATTTCTTCGCTACTGGAGAAGAGGCCAATGGCAAAGCCAACAAAATGGGCAATTTGATCGAGAGATTAGAACGTGAAGAATTTGATTTGATAGCTGTGGGGCGCGCATTATTGGCTGACCCTGACTGGGTAAACAAAATCCGAGATGGACGAACAGAAGAATTAATTCCGTTTACGCGTGAGGCAATTGAAACATTATATTAAACAGCTTAAAAATAATAAAGAACCCATTTTGATTGATTTTTTTCAAAATGGGTTCTTTTAGTTATTTTCAGATAAAGATCCCATAACACTATTATTTATATTTTAGTGAATGATCTTTTAAGGTATATGAAATTAACGGAAACTTTTTCGAGTTGAGTCTTTCATATGGTCGTTTACTACAGAAGCAATTTTCATGAAGTTTATAAAATCTTCTGTTGAAAATTGATTCAGTCTACTCAATATTTTTCCATATTCTTTTCGATCAAGTTCTTTGTGATACTTATAAGCTTGTTTCCCTTTTTCCGACAACTCTATGATAACTTCTCGGCTATTGGTTGGATTTTTATATTTTATAACCAACCCTTTTTTTAATAATTTATCCACCATTTGAGAAATGGCACCTTTTGTTTTATTGGTAAGCTTCACAAGGTGCGAAGGACTAACTTTCACATTTTCTCCAATTAAATCAATGGTATGTGCTTCAACCATATATAGTTCATCTTCTGTTCCATATTTTCGAGGTATGTTTTCGTATGCGCTCGTGTTACGAGAGAGTTCATAAATAGATTCTAGTAGCTCATTAAAAATTTCTTCTCTTGTCTTCATACATTTCACCTGGTATCACTTTAGTTATTTATTCCTCAGTATAGCATACCTATTTACTCTTAATTGAACATGAACAACATAGCCTATATTTAACCTTTGAAGGTAAGCCAGATTTAAGACCCCATACTCAAATTGACTCCTAACAGTTTAGGTGCTAAACTGTTAGGAGTCAATTTGAGATTTAATTACTCATTTAGAAAGGATATGGTAAAGATATGTCTTTCAAACAATTTAGCATCTTACTATTGCTGGCTAGCCTTTTTGGTGCATCATTTTTATTCATCAAAATAGCTTCACCTTCATTAGGCCCTTTATTTCTTATTGAAAGCCGTGTAGGAATTGCAGCTATCTCTCTTTTTATTTTTGCACGATTACTAAAACAAAAAATAGAAATCAAGTACAAATGGAAAGAGTTAATGATTCTGGGTGCCATTAATGCAGCCATTCCATTCGTTTTAATTGCTTACGCTGAGTTAAACATTTCCGCGTCACTTGCTGCTATTATTAATTCTACAACGCCCTTGTTTTCCGTAATCATATCTATTTTATGGCTTAAAGAAGGTAAAAATATGCGTACTTTCCTTGGTATTATTATGGGGTGCATAGGAGTAGGAATCCTGGTTGGTTGGAGTCCTATTCAACTAAATGTAAAGGTTATATTATCAATAGTAGCTATTTCTTTAGCAGCTTTATTCTATGGAATAGGAGGAGTATATAGTAAAAGAGCTTTTCAAGATATGAAATCTTTTGATTTAGCTATTGGACAGCAATTAGGAGCAAGTATTGTTTTACTGCCTTTTGCACTCCTTGATATGCCTAACAAGTTACCAAGTATAGGTGTGACTATTTCAGTTTTAGGATTAGCCATATTTTCTACAAGCGTTGCTTATCTTCTCTATTTTTATCTGATAAAAAATATAGGGCCAACTAAAACCGTTAGTGTAACCCTATTGGTACCCATATTTGGTATAATATGGGGTGTTTTATTTTTAGATGAACGAACTACCTTGAGTACTTATATAGGCTTATCGGTAGTATTAATGAGTATACTCTTAGTGTCTAATACAAAGCAGAAAGCATCAAATATACCCGAACAATTAGTTAAATAGAGAAACTCTTCTTAATTTAATGGGTTGCTAGATCCCTAACTGATAGAAGGGTGAATAATTTGCTGTTGACTCTTTAGTTACTCTATTCTTCATAATGAGAAAGAAAATCTGAAATCAATATTTATAAATTGTTTATTTTAACCAGATAAATTAACATAAGTTTAAAAGAAAGAGCCATTAAACCATTTCAAAGCAAAATGGATAGTAGAGAAGTAAACTCTGTGATATCATTACGCAATATTCAGAATATAAAGACGAGTGAAACGAGGGTATAATGATGGAGAAAAAGCATTCATTAGGGTTTGAAACAATTGCTCTTCATGGAGGACAAGTACCTGACCCCACTACAAATTCTAGAGCAGTCCCTATTTATCAAACAAGCTCATATATCTTTAACGACACAGATCATGCTGCAGATTTGTTTTCTTTAAAAGAACCAGGAAATATTTATACATGTATCATGAATCCTACTCATGATGTTTTTGAGCAACGTGTTGCCCTAATGGAAGGCGGCGTAGGGGCATTAGCAACTTCATCGGGACAGTCAGCTATTACATATTCTATTTTGAATATTGCAGAAGCAGGAGATGAAATTATCGCTTCCAGCAGCCTGTATGGGGGAACCTATGCTTTATTTGCTCATACTTTGCCAAAGCTTGGAATCAAATTTCACTTTGTTGATGTAGACGATCCAGCTCAATTTCAAGAAAAAATGAATGATAAAACAAAGGCTGTGTTTATAGAAACGATTGGAAATCCTCGAATTAATATTGCGGATATTCAAGCAATTGCCGATATTGCACATGCAAATAATGTTCCGCTTATCGTTGATAATACATTTGCCTCCCCATATTTATGCAGGCCAATTGAGTATGGCGCAGATATTGTGGTTCATTCAGCTACCAAATTTATTGGCGGCCATGGAACCTCTATCGGCGGTGTTATCGTAGATTCTGGAAAATTCAATTGGGCTAACGGAAAATTTTCAGGTTTGTCAGAACCAGATCTAAGTTATCATGGGCTAATTTATACAGATGCACTGGGACCGCTAGCTTATATTACAAAAGCACGCGTTACGTTGCTTAGAGACATTGGGGCTTCCGCTTCGCCATTCAATACATTTATGTTTCTTCAGGGATTAGAAACTCTTCCTCTACGGATGGAGCGCCATATAGAAAATGCCCTTAAGGTTGCACAATTTTTAGAAAAACATCCCTATGTCTCTTGGGTTAATTATCCAGGCCTTGCATCAAACCCTTATCACGAACTTGCTCAAAAGTATTTGCCAAAAGGAGCAGGATCCATTTTCACATTTGGTATTAAAGGCGGTGTGGAAGAAGGGAAGAAATTTATTAACAGCGTGAAGATTTTCAGTCATTTGGCGAATGTTGGCGATGCGAAATCACTGGTTATTCATCCTGCCAGCACGACCCATCAACAGCTGGATGAAGTAAGTCAGGTAAAAGCCGGTGTTACTCCGGATATGATTCGTCTTTCTATTGGTATTGAAACGATTGATGATATTCTTTACGATTTAGACAACGCTCTCCAAGCCAGTCAGCAATAACATTACCTGCAGCTCATCGTAAAATAAATTTAAAAAACGCCATTCTATCCTTACAAACCGATAGTGACGTTTTAAATAGAAGAAACAACGGGTTTTTGAGAATTATTATGGTGTTATCATGTAACAGCTAGCATATTGAAGATCTCCATTTTACGTATCATTGATCAATTCTTGATTTTCAGTTATTAGAAGGCAGGAATATGTTCGTGGCTAATTCAGATGGTTATATTCGACTGAATCTGGCATGTCCGAGATCAACTTCTCATTACAATCATAAGAGCCTGGCTATATTGAGACTGCAGGCTCTTATCACATATGGTATTATTTTTTTGTATAACGCACCCAGTCGTAATGAGCGTATAGCGGTGTTACACCATTGTAGGAACCGAGCCATTCATCTACACCCGTACCATTCCACAAGTTCATCATGATCTTTCCTGGTGTTGTCGGAATTTGGCTTGTCGCAGTATGTTTTAATTGCCCATCGACATACCATTTAATAGAGTTTGGCTGCCAATCGAACGCATACGTATGATTGGCATTGGCTGCATCAAATCCGAGATCCACAATCTTCTCATGGTTTCCTACACCATTTGTATAATAGTTAAATTGAACCTTTGTTGTGTCTTTTCCTAAAAATTCGATATCAATCTCATCCCAAGGAGTTCCATCCGTTGGACCTGTGTAGGTGAAGAACGATGAAACGATCCCTGCGTTTTTAGCTGGTTTCATTCTGACTTCATAAAATCCATAGCCATATGTTTGAACAGAGCGGTTTTCCCCGCAGTCAAACTTGTTATAAGATGGACTTGTTAGCGCCAAACGCATTTCACCTAATGACGTCACTGATACGTTATTTGCACGCCAAGTGCAGTTGAACATATTTCCATTCGAATAACCATTTGCTTTTTGCCATAATCCGGAGTTATAGCTGTTAAAAGGGTCAAAAAACGATCCGCCGGTTTGAGCCGAGGCAGTAGAAGTGACTGCAGGCAAACTCATAAACAATCCAGTGACAAAAAGCAACAACACTCGTTTCATACGATTAGACATGTTGGTATCCCCTTTCCTTGAAAGCGTTTTCTTTATCGATCATACATGATTCTTTTAAAAGGGAACATCAGTCAAAATAATGATAATAACAATTTTCTTACTAGAATCATGTAAGTAAGAAGTATCTCGGTTATTCTGTCTAATATTGAAGATAACTCTAATCAGCAAATAAGCCTATTTGAAAGAAGGAAGCTTGGGTCTGTAATGGATGGGAAAGAAACAAATACGAATCGAAAGCGATCCTGAGAGCAGTTTCTTATACACCTGCAGGAACTGCGCTTCAGAAAGCAGGTCTAACTGGTGGACATAAATCGTAAAAATAACCCCTTCAAAATTTGAAGGGGGAATGATACATATTTAAGAAGTATGACCTCTACTAGCAACTTCAAATGAATGTCCATCAGTGAAATAACCAATACTTGCTGTATGCCCTCTACGTGCTTCTTGGACATCTTTTTGAGTATTAGTTAAATAAATGCTGACAAATCCAATTAAAACAATGGCTAAAATAAAGACAGATGCATGCTTAAGTTTCATAAAGACAATCCCCTCTCTGAATTTGTTTACGGGCATAAAGCACTTTCTCATAAAAAACATTAGCTACTTTATGGTCTTCTTTTTCATTATAATACTTCGCTGCATCTGAGGCTAAATCCTCCACGTCTGAAAGCATTGATTTCGATTCTAAATAATTTAGAATCGAATTTAATTTTTCTTTGTCGTCATCAACATATAAGGCATTAATGAATTCAAACATTTTAGCCATAATTTCATCATTTAAATTCTTGGACAAAGACAGACCATGTGCACACCAAGAAATTGCTTCTGATTGATTTCTCATTTTAAATGTGGTTTTTGATAACATTAACAAGATATCTAATAAACGATTTGAATGCTCATACCCATTGTTTTGGTATACTAGAATACCTTCTTTAAAGTACTCAGCTGCCTTTTCATAAGCTTCCTCAGCAAATGAACATAAGCCAAGATTATATAGAGAAGAACCGATTAAACGTGGCATGTCGATTTCTCTCGCATTGTCTAGAGCTTCTTTAAAATGAGGGATCGCTTTTTCAGGATATTCCATATCTAAATAGTTAAGTCCAATAACAAACGAACATTGAATAACCCTTACAGTATAAGTTTCATGTGCTTTATAACTTTCTATTGCTTGAACAATATGATGCATCGACATATGTGTCTGCTTCATATGATAATAAATCTCTGCAACTTTGTAGTGGAATTCTGCTCGTTCTATCTCATCTGCGACAAGTGATAGCTTTTTCTCGGCTTGCTTATAGAAGCTTATGGCATTAAGATATTCGTACTGTTCAAATTCATACATACCCCGGAAAAAGTTAAAATAATATTCAAGAATTCCTTTCAAATCAGTTTGGTTACTTTCGACCTTTTCTAATAAGTCTGAAATTTTAAAGCGTTCTTTGTTCATTGTTTTGGGTTCAAGGTAATCCAGCATCAGCTGATGGCGAAAACACATGAGAGAATAGTACAACAATAAATCTTGATCTTCTTTCATATGCCTTATTTCTTCCTCGACCTCAGCTTTCAATATTTCCGAATCTGGGACACTAAACAATCTTATGTATTTATACCACTCATTTATTTTCACTCCGACTTTAGAAGAAGAGATCATTTGCTCCAAGACAAGCCCTCCTATATTAAATATGTAATATTTTATCATATTTAAATGAATAAGGAAGATTAATGTTATCTTAAAAACGAAAAAATACCTTCCTCAATTAAGAGAAGGTAGGGGTTTATTGAGGAGATTCGTAATCATTGCTTGTTCACTGTCAGAAATGCCTTGAGTTGTGGGGTCAACCACAATTCCCATTGCAGTTAAAAAAGTTAGAAGTGCATTAAATTTCTCTGTCAAATTGTCAACAAATACAATCAAGTCATATATCGTACACGAATAACATGCTTATCGTAAAAATTAAAAAAGAGTTTAAAAAGGCGATAAACATAAGGATATTTGCTAATTTTATTGGTGAATAGGGATTAAACGATCGTAAAACGTAAGAGAGAGTAGAGGGAAGTGGCTGCTTTAAGTAAATATTGAAGAAAAAGAGGAAATTTTAAGAGAGAAAAACATTGGCATTATGCGGTTTTACGATAGCAATTACGATGTAAAATAGGGTGATTTTGAGGCGGAATTAGGAAAATGAAAATTTGGGAGGGGTGTGGAAATGGAAGTGCTATAGACACGTTCGTTCTTGTTTTTGAGTATTTAGATGTAAATATGCCCCCATATATTTGGTAGTTAAATCCCCATATAATAGCTCTTATACCTGCATTTTAGTTACATATAATGGATATGATCTAATGTTTTATGAGTGCATATATAAATGTGAAAATCAAGAATGTTTTTTTAAAAAAACAAAATGATTTCTGGCTTGCTTGAGTAGAGACAGATATCTATGTTTTTGATCGTTTTCGTAACAGGAAAGATTAAAACGAACACTTATTTTATACTTTTATAAGAAATAGTTGTTCTGATGACGCACTGCATATATTCAATCTTGTCTTTAATAATGAAGATGGAGAGTTTATCGTTTTTCATATACTGTAGGCTTGAATTTTAAAGACGAACTTATACAGCAATCACATCAATGGTATGATCAAGTACTTATATTGCAGCTAAGGGTGAATCAGTCGAGACCATAACAGAAAAGAAGGAATTAGGGAAAGTTGATATTGCATTTGATTTCATACATAAAATACCAATAGAAAGAGGCACTTAGCATAAAAAAGGCAAAGAGTTAAAACTCTTTACCATGAGGTGTTTTCCTTAACCGATTCGCAATAAGCTTCATTAAGTTTACTGCAATAGAAACCAAAACAATGATCAAAGCGATCTCAAGTAAGATGATAAGTCCAATATTTAAGTTTAGCCTCTCAAAGTAATCACTGATAAAGGAAAGGAGTTGATAAATACATAGCATTAGAGCTATAAAGATTGCTCCTAAGACAATTAGAGATTTTTTAGAGAAATCCTTAGCATGTTCAAAATTATAAATGATTAAGAATACAAATAGACAAGCCATAGCAATCTCATGAGTCAACGAATCACTTGCTGAAAACCCTTGCACAATTAAGGAAATAATTAATCCAATTATTCCGATTATTTTATTCAAGACATCACCTGCTTTGTATGATCCTAGGTGTCAGCTTACCAATTAAAGGGGAATTTCTCAAGACGATGTACTTTAAAGTTAACTTAAAATCATGATTCCAAGGAGCGAAGATAATGAACGCTTATGTAGTCGATGACAGCAAGTATAAATGTATTTATGTAGGAACTGAATAAGCAGCAGCTTTAAATAATGAATTTGAAAACGAAACAAGAGTAAGGGTTTGATTCGAAGGCAATACATAAAAACATTTGAGAAAGAACTGTTAGATACTATACGACAAGCTGAACAAGTCTAAATAAAAGATAGTTTTTTAACTAAACATATAAGGATGGATCGTTATCGGAAAAACACACGTATCGATAACGATCATAGAAGGATGATTTAGTTTCTATGGCGGCGTCTATCTTCGAAGTGATCTGGATACTCATTCTGTTTTGATTTGGACTTGAATACAAACCAAATTACAGCAGCTAGTGTATAATCCATGACTTTATCAAAAGTCCAATTCGCAAAAAAACCAGTAGAAATCTCATTACATTTCACCTCCGAGACAAAATGTAATTGAAATATAGGAAACTAAAAAGGATTTAAAAAAAATCACATTAGAATCAAAATAAAATATTTATTTTATTGAAAGGGGTAAGGGAAGGGCAAATTATACGCATGAATGATATTAATGACCTGATAAAGCTTTATGCAAGCATTGAGCGTCGAACTTTCTATAGCAAAGAAAACATCTCAGGACAATCCAATCAAAAAGCGTATTTCAAATTCAGAACACAGCTATTCTTTGTTGATAATTACACGGGGGAAGACGTTTATCCGTATGATTTTCCACGATCCAAACGGCTTCTCACACGGAGGTAACGTGTGGCAGCTGATCAATATTTTTAGAGAATTCATCATAACAGGGAAATGCGGCGACCTGAGGGATTATAAAGAAATATGGGCGTACAGCTATGAGGGATGTATGAAAATTCGCAATAAAGGAAAGGAGATTGGATTTGTAGAAAGTATCGTTTACCCTTATAGCTTTGATGAATAGATGAAAATTAAATAAACTAATTAAACCATGTACTAAATTTTCATCAAGCTTTACAGGGCTTGGCACTAAGGAGTTATGTAACGAAGAGTTTATACTCTTCAGAATTTGAAGGAAGGCATGTGGAGTTTACCGTGTTTAGTCTTAAATCTGTGCTTAACCTTACATAAGATAGGTTCAATAAATACATAATCATCAGATTCAGTCTTTACTTGTTTCATAGAGTGGAACTTACTTCGTTCTGCATGTGGCATGAATTCCATAAATCCAGCTGACGTTCCATCGGGATAGGATAGAAGAAATTTTATATCCTTCTTGGTGTAGCCGGTTATGAGAACTTCAGTGTAATCATAATTAATCACTTTTAGCCAATTGTGTGAACGTTTATTAATTTCATAAGGGGAGTCAGCTTTCTTGAGCACGATTCTCTCTAAATTTTTTTCTTTGGCCAAGGCAAAGTAAGTTAGTCCGTTACCATGAATTCCTTCGATAACAAAGACATTAGGATGGTTCAGTTCAAGTAAATTCAAAAATGTCTTACGCACAGTGAGCGGCTTAGAGGCAATTAACTGATCGTCTTTGTAGATAACATTGAAGACACAGTAAACAATCTTATGAGCTGATTTTTTGGATATGAAATGTTCCATTACAGCTTCAAAGTCAGGAGCACCACCCTGGGACAGCTACAATGACGTCACAATCTCTAGTGTATATTTCCTTTATAGGAAATGGTACGAATGGGGTTAATTACAGATATTACTCCATCAGATTTAGAAACAAGAATTGTGATTCTGCGAAAAAAAGATCAGGCTATGGCGGAACAAGACCACTTATAATATAATTTTTAGGTATTTGTAATTAAATTACAAATGTTCTTAATATTTGCTTGTGAATTCGTGATATTATATTGAAGGGAACGATCAAAAGCTTTGGCGTTAGTAATGAAGAATGTTTTAAATATATACGAGTGCTACCTCATGTCAAGTCAGAAAAAATATTATAGGAGGTAACATATGTTTAAATTTAAAAAGAATTTCTTAGTTGGGTTAACGGCAGCTTTCATGAGTATTAGCTTGTTTTCGGCAACCGCCTCTGCAGCTAGCACAGACTACTGGCAAAATTGGACTGATGGGGGCGGAACAGTAAACGCTGTCAATGGGTCTGGCGGGAATTACAGTGTTAATTGGTCTAATACCGGAAATTTCGTTGTAGGTAAAGGATGGACTACAGGTTCGCCATTCAGAACAATAAACTATAATGCCGGAGTTTGGGCGCCGAATGGCAATGGATATTTGACTTTATATGGTTGGACGAGATCACCTCTCATAGAATATTATGTAGTGGATTCATGGGGTACTTATAGACCTACTGGAACGTATAAAGGTACTGTAAACAGTGATGGGGGTACATATGACGTGTACACAACTACACGTTATGATGCACCTTCCATTGATGGCGATAAAACTACTTTTACGCAGTACTGGAGTGTTCGCCAGTCGAAGAGACCAACTGGAAGCAACGCTACAATCACTTTCAGCAATCACGTTAACGCATGGAAGAGATATGGGATGAATCTGGGTAGTAATTGGTCTTACCAAGTCTTAGCGACAGAGGGATATCAAAGTAGTGGAAGTTCTAACGTAACAGTGTGGTAACAGATTATCTTTAATTAAGGGTAGCTAACGGGCTGCTGATCGTTCCTTGAGAAGTTTTATAATCGTTGTTATTGTGAGTTACTAAAAGGCAACGGTCTTTTAGTTGGAATCCCATTATATGCCTCGGGAGTAATGGTTAAAGGTCCTTTCTACGAGGCGAACGGCCTTGGCATTGCTGGAGGTAGTGTATTCTCCATCAGGTTTTATAACTTTCCCTATAAATGGAGCATATTAAAATGAGAATGCTATCAATTTTTTGTTTAATAGCGATATTTTTTGTAGTCTGCGCTTGCTCACAAGAGACACCTTCATTAAATTAAATTTATCAGATAAAGATTTATACATATCGTTGATTAATTTCGAATTGCTTAGAGACAAAAATGAACAATATGCCAATGTTCTTTAGGAGCTGTAAAAAGTTGATCCTTATTTGTTTATTAGGGCTTTAAAAGAAGGATATGCCGTATTGAATTTGATGAGGCCATTGTACGTTTCGTTAATGGAGAAGAACTGGCTATTGTACATAAAACAACCGGCTAGAGGTTCGATGTTGATGTGAAAATGCAGAAGCTGCCTGAGGGATTTACTTTACAGACAATGGATATGTGGTTGTGGAGTGAAATTGTTGAATGCACACAGCTCTTAGTTTTTGATCAGTAGAAGCTTATTTTAAGAAAGAGTCAGCAACTTCAGAAGATATAGTTTGAAAATTCTAATAACTCTGAAATGTAATTATGTTCAAATATTAAGAAACTAAGCGTACCGGCAACTGAGGCTAGGACGCTTTTTTGTTATGGCACCTCAATAAAACAACAATTTTAATCATAATGGAAGTGGGATATGCAGGAATTTGAAACAATAACAGTTATGGAACGTATAGTGACTGTAGAGGTTATAGTGCTTCATATGAATGTTGTGAAAGGGATATCCAAATGCAATTTCATCATACCAAAAACGGAAAACAAAACAATCATCCAAAATGGTTGGTAACTATCTTGCTAAGTTGGGGAACATTCGTATTTGCTTTGTTTTTTGCTACTTTAATCGGTTCAATAGCCCGCCAAGCAGGAGCTTCTAAACTCTTACAGCAAGATATACAATCAGGCTTAGTAACATTAATTACTGTTCCATTACTCTACTTTCTTCTCAAACGGACGTCTAGTAGGCCATTCTGCTCTATCGGACTGTCTGGGTGGAGGCAAGCCGTTCCGAAAGCCATTATGGGAGCAATGTACGTCATTATTCTTTCCGGATCTGGATTCGCAATCGCCCATTTATTGGGCTGGATCAAAATTATACAATTTCATTTCTCTATCCATTTAGTTTCAGTATTGCTCTTAAATATGATTATCGCTTTCTTTTATGAAGCTTTTCCAGAGGAATTAACTTTTCGTGGGGCGGTGTACTCTGCTCTAAACAGGCGATTTAACTGTTTCATGGCCTTGCTCCTGCAGCCGATTCTGTTTGTGCTTGCACCAATAGCTGTAAGTGGTTTGCAATATATAGCTGGAATTGAGTCACCTGCTATCACATTAGATTACATCGTTTTATTGTTGTCTTTTGGATTCATCCTTCAACTCCTGCGTATTGTAACAGAAAGCTTATGGACGTCAATCGCTTTTCATCTAGCCTTTCTCGAAAATTCTCGGTTCTGCGTCCTGCAGGGGGAGGAACGCATTATTACCTATGAAGAAATTGTTCCGGGAACAGGTGAGTTGTTTGTGATCTTTTTTATGTTGCTTATTGTCGGTACTCTGCTATTAATACCTGTTGCAATAACTCGCCGAAATGCTATTCAATGGTTTAAGAATAAGAAAGACACCCAAGATGTTTGATATCTGAATAAAACAGCAAATTTAATGAGACATAATCTCTTGGCACAATAAAGGGAATAGTGCGGAGGGATTGTTTAAATTTGATAATTATTTCTTTTGAAGTACATGCAGCGTTTACTGCTAATGTGGCTTTTCCAACTGATTAAGATATTCAGATGGATATGCTCATGATGAGTCAAGCGATACTCAAGACAGCTGGCTACACAAATTTCTTCATCCGGGATACATACTTTATAGATAGAGATCACAATTCAGTTTATTGTTCTTGTCACTTTGAAGAAACAAAGTAAATCTATTTGTAAAGTTTGGACGTGACGGAGCTTTAATCTAGTCTAGATTTAATTCAGGAAGTAGCTATGTCAATTTTAACAATAATTGAGATCATCATAGTGATGCTTACATTATGAAAGGGGATTTAAACATGCAAGTTTTAAGGATCCTATTTGTTCATGTCTTGTCTGCGTTATCAGCTGCTGTTGTTTATGTTTTTGGCATTGATTATGATGGCTACATTCCATACTTCTTAATAAGTGTTATTCTGTTTATCTTTTATGTAATCTTTGCTGCACCTGTTCAATATTTCGTAAATCGCAATCCAAAGAGGTTTAACCCGAAATATTTACTCATATACATATTCTTTTCCTTCTTAGTATGGTTATTCTTCGCTGTAATTACTGATCCAAAGAACACCTTAGACTTTCTAATGGAATACGAAGTTTACTTATTTAGTATATCATTTGCTGTAATCTTTTGGATCTGGGACTCTGTTTTTCTGCAAAACGAGATAAAGGCAGCAACTAAGTAGCTTAAGTATTCACAATACTTCTTCTTAATCAATCGAGAAATAACACCTAAAATTTCTACCTGGTATTGTGATCCTCTTTCTAAAATTGCAGACGATAGGGGGATAAGTGTGTAAAACTGAATCCCTCTTATTATAGGATCTTAAATCAGCATAAAAGAGGGATTGACCTCACATTTGCAAAAAAATGAAAGAAAAAATCTACACGTACATTACTGGAGTTGATATCTTAAAAATCTCGCCATCTCTTATATAAAAACGGGGGATGCGGCGGCTTAATGTAGACACCACTTCATAGTTAATCGTATTAAGCATTTCAGCAACTTCATCAACGGGAATCTCAGCTCCCTTTTGGTGACCGTAAATCACAACTTCCTCTCCTTGTTTGCCTTCACTCTCTCCTAAACTAACCATGATCATATCCATTGTCACTCTTCCCGCCACCGGCACTCGTTTTCCGCGATGAAGAACAAACCCGCGATTGGAAAGTGCGCGAGAATAACCGTCAGCGTATCCGATCGGGAGTGTAGCAATGACTTCACCGGGATTTGCGATGTATGTAGCACCATAACTAATAGTACGGGGTTCTGTCAGCATGGTTTTCACATAAGCGATACGCGCCTTTAAACTTAATGCGGGTTCAAGCTTAACGAGATGTAGTTGTTTTATATATGCAGAAGGATATAATCCATATAAGCCTATACCTAAACGAATCATATCAGCGCTAAATTCCGGAAAAGCGATAGCCGCAGCCGTGTTGCTCATATGCACGGTGGGCAGCTCAATGTCTTGGTTTTTTAAAAAACGGAGAAAACGGAGAAATTGATCGTGCTGCAGTCTGGTTAGAGTGGTGTCTTCTTCATCGGCTGTTGAAAAATGTGTAAAGATACCTTCCCATCTTAGGAGTTTACTTGCTGTTAATGCCTTCACTACTGCTAAAAGTTCTTCTTTTGTACGTACACCTAATCGGCCCATACCAGTATCCACATTAATATGAATACCCAATCGGTTAGTACTCGCTTCACTTTCCAATATATCGTTAGCCTTTTTAATCCAATCAACCTGAAATGCTGATAACTCTATATTCCAAGCTGCTGATTTTTTCACACAACTAAGGGATGTAAAACCAAGCACAAGGATAGGCGCTGTAATTCCCGCTTTTCGTAAAACGATTCCTTCCTCCACGCTGGCAACAGCGAGCTCACTAGCCCCATGTTCCAGTGCATGGCGCGCCACTTCTACAGACCCATGACCATAACCGTTCGCTTTTACGACAGCCATAATTTTGGTCTTTTTTGGTATATGATGGCGTATTGCTCGTAAATTTTTTTTAATGGCATCAAGATTTACTTCGATCCAAACTTCTCGGCAGAGCTTTGTCATCGACGCTTCCTTCCTTCTTATAGAATAGTGTAAAGCGCATTTAGCCGTTAATAATCCTGTCACATTGATGGTTGGATGCTTTCAATCTGATTTTATTCAACCTTAACTGAAATCATTCAACAGCAAACTCTTGATCTAACGAGAAGATGCTAACCGATGGCCGAAGTCGACAGTACTTTCATTTTTTTGCATATTTGCTGATTAGTTCAATTTTGATTTTCTTCACTTAGGTGAGGATATACTGCGAATGAGGATCAGATAGTACATCTAAACAAAAATAGCCTGCCTATGGCAGTAACTTCATTTACTGATTTAATTCAACGATTGCTTGACAACATTGGTATTGGTTAAGGCATGATTTCATAACACTAGGCGTTGTGGATGCTGAAGTAGACATTGACTACTCACTTAAGTCAAAGCTCTATTAGCGAGGGCTCACGTTGTGCTCAAACAAAGACCAGACGCTAAGGACGATATGATAAGACGAGATACATCAAAGGATAAGCTCCTGTTCATACTAATTGTCGGGAGGTATGCCGACTTATGATACATATTTGGATCACTGGCCTTTTATTATTGGCTCAGCCCAGCGAGCCATCTGACAGTTTAGCGATCACACAACAAGGACGGACGATTGCTACTGTTCACCGCGAAGATTTTACGATGCCTCTTCCCGGTACCCCAATGATTGATCATGAAAAATACCGTCAGTTTATCAAACGGCTTGATCAACAAATTTACCGGGAGCCCATAAACGCCAAGCTTAACGATGAAGGCATCATCATTCCGGGGAAAATGGGTTACAGACTTTATCAACAAGCGTTTAAGGAGAAATTTTATGCCTATTTCTTTGGTCATGGCCCATCAAAAATAGAAGTGCCGGAATTAAACATCTATCCGAAAGTTGACAGCGAGTTGCTTGCTCACATCAGTACGCTGCAATTAGGCAAGTATGTAACTTATTTTAATTCAAGCAATAAAAGCCGTTCACACAATATTTCCCTTTCTGCAAAAGCAATTGACAATCATGTTGTTTTTCCAAATGAGACGTTTTCATTTAACCAAGTTGTTGGGATGAGAACTCAGGACAAAGGATACATGCGTGCACCTATTATCGTGAAAGGTGAGTTGTCTGAAGGTGTAGGCGGGGGAATTTGTCAGGTGTCATCAACATTATTTAATGCTGTCGATCGTGCAGGGCTGCAAATCGTTCAGCGCTATTCTCATACAAGAAGCGTACCATATGTGCCGTCCGGACGCGATGCAACCGTAAGCTGGGGAGGCCCTGACTTTCGCTTTCATAATCAATATAACCAACCGGTCCTAATCCGGGCCAAACGATATGAGGGAAGTATGATTGTTACGCTATATTCCTCTGATGTCATCAATATCAAACTGCGAAAAGTTCCCAAAGCGCCATCACAGCTACCAAAAGAAATAAATGCCGAGCGATAAAGATATAAGCTATTCATTCACCTTATGCAACCTAACGACTTCTTTTACGGGAGGGTGAGTTAGAAAGACATATGTTTAAGTCAAAAGACTGAGCTCTTAAACGAAAGCTGATTTTGATTAAATCATTACTTCCTGGTCGAAATCTTACTGAAATAGCCGTCTATAATTCCGGCAGCTATTTATAAAGAAAAAAGCAACAATTCAAGCGTTGCTTTTTCCATTTTATCTTATTCAGAATGTTGTACGCTAATTCCTTACTATGCGGGATCCAACTTTTATTAAAGAAGATTCTTAAACGATTATAAAAATGGACTAGTATCTATCCTGGTGGAGTTTTTCCCCTTAACTTGTTTTAACGTCGCTACTATAAGAAAGCTGACAATCACTAACAAGAGCCATGAACTCACTTTTCCTAGATGAACGAGACTCCATGTATCGGTTTGGTTTGGGTATTCCCAAGCCCCAAAAAACGTTGCAATATTTTCGGCTATCCATATAAAAAATCCGATGAGCATAAATGAAAGGGCGAGCGGCATACGGTAACGAGTCCCATTCACCTCGTATGTAACCCATGATTGCCAAAAGACGATCAAGACAAGTCCAGATAACCAAAAGCGGACGTCAATCCAAAAATGGTGGATGAAAAAATTCAAATAAATCGCAGCGGCGAGAGGTACAACGGCCCAAAACGGCGGCCACTTAACCAGTTCAACCTTAAGCCTCCTCCATGCCTGGCAAAGATAACTGGCTACACTTGCGTACATGAAGCCGCTATACAAAGGCACTCCAAAAATTTTGGAATATCCCTCCTCCGGATAAGACCAAGAGCCCATATGTACCTTGAAAAGTTCAAGAGCAAGTCCAATAAGGTGGAACATTGTGATCACCTTTAGTTCATCCCGTGTTTCAAGCCCTGAATACACCATCCACCATTGCATGAGAAGGCAGATGATGAGCAGCCAGTCATACCGTGGCAGGAGGGGAAGCGGTATGATTTGTGTAATTGCCAAAGAGGCAAAAATAACGACAGGAAACAGACATGATAGGGCCTGCTCCCAGCCAAAACAAACGAGCTGTTTAAATGCTTTCATGAATTTTGCCTCCAAAGGTTTTTTGATTAAATGGAAGGCCTATTTAGTATAGTACTAAATAGACATAGGGTTATGTGCATAGAATCACCGCCGAGTAACTATCTTTTCCTTTCATGATTATTCCTGCTTTATTAAGCCTGGGTGTCTTCATCACTTCGGTATTCCAAAATATCTCCGGGTTGACATTCTAAAGCCTTACAAATCGCTTCTAAAGTTGATAATCGAATGGCCTTTGCCTTTCCATTTTTCAATATAGAAAGATTAGCCATCGTGATTCCAACCTTCTCAGACAGTTCCGTTACGCTCATTTTCCTTTTAGCCAGCATCACATCAATATTGATTATAATTGCCATTGTTTTCACCTCAGACTGTTAAATCATTTTCTGATTTTATATCTATAGCTTCTTGCAAAAGCCTTTGGAGAACAGCAGCAAAGACTGCGATAACCATTGAGGCAAAAATAAGGACCAATCCGATTAGTATAATACCTGGAGCATCGTCCATCTCCGCGATGAGATAGAAGAGTGGCATGCCTGCCACAAGTAAAAGACTGATGGTGATTGCACAGTATTTTATTTTCTTTAAAGCTCTTACTGATAATTCCGAGAAAGCTTTATTCCGGTCAATATAGCTTAAAAGTGTAAAGGCTTGATACAGAGCGAAATAAAAAGGTATCGCCGCTGCATACAAATCGATATAAACAAGATATTTCAGATAAGAAATATCTGGATACAATTCCGCTGCAAAGTTCGCTATCTGCGGCACCAAAAATATGCACAGAGCAAGAACTGGAATTCCAATAAGAATAACAGCTATCTTTAAAAAGAGTGTTGATCCTCGTTTCATAAAAAGCACCTCACCTAATATTGTCGATTTGAATTTAACATATTATTTATCGTTTTACAATAAAAAAATATTGAAAGGGGTTATTTCCTTGTTGTTTTAGAGCTGTCTTTTTTCACTTTGGACAAGAAAAAAGCATTCCTCATTACAGAGAAACGCTCTATATCTTTAATCGATTCAATTTAAAAATTGGACACTGACTGAATCATTATGGTTTAAAAATAACGCGTGGCACATAAGGGGTTGTTTTTGAATCATGTACACGTTCGTTTATTTTGCTTAGGCGAAGGTGATATATAAAGCAATCTGGCCGCGGTACTTAATGGGCTTCAATAAGCTCAGGTGAATTGTTTTTAGGTGAGTTAACTAATGATGAAACCTGGTATGCTTCCATGTCATCAGCATCATATGGCAAAAGCAAGCTTTTGAGAAAATCGGGATCTGTATTTTTAGGGTTCAGCCATTCTTTTTCATGATCGTGACTCAATATAATCGGCATTCGATCATGGATATTTTTCATAAGCGCATTAGGTTTTGTCGTAATGATTGTGCAAGTGTAGAGCGGGTAACCTTCAGGCGTATCCCACTTTTCGTATAAGCCGGCAAAAGCGAAAAGATTGGATGTTTTCAGCTTGATTCTCATAGGAATCTTAGTTTTTGGATCAATGCGTTTCCACTCATAAAAACTGTCGGCCGGAATGATGCAGCGTTTGCTGACAAGCGGTTTTCGAAAGCTGGGTTTCTCGGCCAATGTTTCAGCACGAGCATTGATCATTTTATAACCGATCTTTTCATCTTTAGCCCAAGGAGGAATGAGACCCCATCTTAATTTTCCAAGACGGTTGCTTGATTCATCATTAATAATGGTAAGGATGTTTTGTGCTGGCGCGACATTATAGCTGGGGTGATATTCGTCTTCAGGCAAGAAGTGATCGATGTTGAATTGCTCAATGATGTCGTCAAATTCTGAGAATAAAGTGAATCTGCCACACATGTTCATCATCCTTTTGGTTTTTTGGAATATTGTACAGGGTTGGTATATGAAAATCAAAAAGGGGAGTATGATGCAGCAAGTGAAGAACGAATTATTTGAATAAAAAACTGAGGGAAAATCAAAGATGCGGAAACATTCAACGTTATGCGTAGCAAGAAAGTTTTAAGGCTACAGATATAAAAGTCGTTCCAAAGATTTAAGAGTTATAAAATGATATGTATAAAAAAGGTGAGTACCTTGTATTGGATAGTATTAGCACCTTAATTGGAATGCATAGAATTTTTAAATACTGATGTAAATATGCAATGTTGGTTAATGTTAACCTTTTCGGAAATGTGAAGAAGGGAATAGGGATCAAAACAAGGATGTTTATAAAATTATTGTGATTTAGGTTTGTTACGTATTGTTGATTTCTAATGAAATGGTCATGAAGCCCAAGTTTCAAGAAAATGAGCCTGAATCTTGGGCTATTTATAGCATGAGATATCTTGATATTAAACCAGCAGGAAATGAAAAAACTGATATCATTTAATCTTTCATCAGTATAATGAACTTGTTCCAGACTCTCACTATCTAATGACGGTGAGTGCGATGCCATACCCTTTTTCCGGAGTGTAAATGGTAGTGATTTTCATTACTTTCCAGGTTCCTTCAGATGCTTTTGTTCCTATCCCATTATGCGCAGTAAGATAGTCTCCTTGGCCCACAGTTTCGTCAATACGTACATAATGCTGTCCCGCCAGTCCAACCACATGCCATTCGTCCCTTACAGCCCGTGAATGATAAGCGGTCTCCAGCGCTGCATCATAGTCTGGATTTTGTTTTGGCACACGTATCAATTCTCCGGTTTCCTTGTCGATCAGATCCTCATAAATGAATCCACCAAACTCATTAGTCAAATAGCGGTCCTGCCAGACGAAGCTGGATGCTCCTGAAATGAAAGCTGCTGTTTCCGAAATAACTCCAAGCATATAATCACCCACGTGGGCGGGCGCTATTTTTTCACCTCTTAAAGTTACGATTGTACCTGTCTGGATTAACTGCCCAGTTGAACTCTCAAAATACTCTCCATATCCATTTAAGGAAGAACTGATCGCTCCTGCAAATGTCCCGTTTCCTCCAACTGAGTCAAGAAGCCATTTCATTGATTGATGGCCTCCTGCTACGGTGTATGGTTCTTCCAGTATAATACTTTCAGAAGACAAAATTGTTCTTGAAACATTGTTTCCTTTAATATGGGCATTGTTTGAAGAAGCGATTAATGCCCGGGAGCCTTCTGTGCTAGAGCCTCCTGAAGCGCCGATGACCGCATTTCTTTCTCCCTTCGCCGTAATGTCTCCGGTACCAGCGATAACTGCGCTCGTTTGGTTAAAGGCGAAGCCAGAGGTTGTTGCAAGCTGTGCGCCGCCTTTTAAATTAATAGGTACATGCTGGTATGTTTGACCTTTGATGGTGACCGCCGCACTATAACCTTCTGCCTGTACACCGAGAATGACGGTTTGATTATTAGGCGACTGAATTCCGACCGCTCCGTTATCAGCAATCATTGTACCGTTTAGTATATTCACATTATAGAGACCGCCACCGATTGAAATTGCTTTTGGAGCAGATTGATAAATATCGAAGTTTGAAATTTTAATATAATCAGTTTTATTTGACCCGCCTGATAAATGAATATCAACACCGGCTTTTTTAAATCCGCGAATTTTAATTCCGTTAAGGGTGATATTCTGACTGCGGTATTGCAAAGCTACGACAGGATTTTCCTTATAGTCATAGTCGGGATCACCAATCACTGTGAATCCGCTTACATTAACGTTTTTATATGCTGAAACAACTAGCGCTCTTGGCGTGACAGCTTCATAAAGAGAGTTGAAAACCGGTTCAATTGCTGAACAATCAATGAGTGTGACATCATAAGCCGTTGTGCTTTCAGGATCCGTGGCTTGATGATGACCAATATGACGAAGATCAAATGCCCGGACATCACGATAAGAAACATGGCCGATGATATGGACATTTTGAGAGGCTGGCCACATTGCATGCGCTTTAACCTCTACTCCACGAATGTTTCCGCTTGTAAAGTTATTCAAAAGCCACACGTGCTTAGACCCATCGTCGATTTCTATTCCGTTGGAGTTGGATACACCCTCTGCAAACTCCGTTCCTCGCGGATTACCGGAATGGCAATTTGAAATAAAGATGTATTCACTATAATGGGTAGTAATGCCGTCGTCTCCTGAACCATATGCCACACAGTTATCAATCCAAATATATTTTGAGCCGTCTTTAGTCCAGTCGGTATCAGGTAAATGATCGTACGTTGGAGATGTAATATCAATACCGTGAAGACCTGCGTTAATGGCTTCCACGTCTCTAATCCATCCATATTCAACTTTAGCAAAAGTTAAACAGCTGGAGAATTGACCACCAGGATTTTTCACACCGCATTGTCTATTTGGATTCCAGTCTAATGACATTCCTTGAACAAAAATATTGCGGTTCCCATTTTGGTAATCATCATTTGTGATTACCCATTCATGAGCGGGAGTGTCTTCATGAAGTTTAATTACGGTAATTCCTTTACCTTGCCCTACAATAGTTGTCCAGGACGGAAGTTTAATCCCTTGAACCAGATATTCTCCGGCAGGAACATTTACTTTGACGCGACCATTACCGATTGCTTTTCGAAAAGCTTCTGTATTGTCTCGTCCATCGGGAACAGCTCCGAAGTCTTCCACATTTACTTCCCGGGTGATTTTACTTAAAAGCTTATGGTATTCTCTGTCAAGACGTTCTTTTAAAAGAGAGGTGATCTCTCCTTCTGCCGTCACCCTTGCGTCAGTAACTTCGACGTTTTGATCTGTAACGGAATGCTTAATAAGGTTTTGCATTCTCTCCTTGACATGTTCAATTTCAGATGTATATTCCGGGTGTGACTCAGATTTGGCGTTTAGAGAAGGATCGGGGTAGTTTTTAAAATGAACCATTCTAAAGACACCTCTTTCTTTTAATATAAGCGCAGTTTTCAGTATTGCAGTTTTTGTAGCGCCTTTTGCGCTTATCTTTCCAATTCTGTATTTGTTGCTAGAATTCCTTTTAAATCCATATTAGTTTTCAAAGATAAGTAAGTCTTGAACAAGAAATCGATGGAAAATAGGGAAATTAGTTAATGTCCATAAAAGGAGTGGCTCAGATTCCAGCGCTGATTTAAAAACTGGGATTACAACAAAAGCAAAAATACTAAAATTAATGTAAGGAAAGATGTCATTAGCCCTTTTAATTTAAGAAAAGATTCACTCCAACTCCGTAGCAGACTTGAATCCACTTTACCTATTCGGTTTCGTTAGAGAGCCAAGGTATTAAAAGAGTCTGATTAGCTTCTGCGGTGTATTCAATGGTAGTAGTCATTAAGAGGCAAGAGAATTGAAAAACATTTAAGTAGGGGAAATTCAAGCATTGACGCACGTTAAGAAGTGTTAATATGTACCGGATTAAATATATGAAAAAGGTGAGAGAAGAATGAAAAGACTTGCCTTGTTATCAAGTTTTACTGCTATTGTCATCTCAATCATCGGACAGCTGATGGGAATGTTAGATGATTCTTATGCAGTGGGTAACGCATGGTTCGTAGGTGTATTAGCAGGATTGATTACCCTTCTTATTTTTATTGACAGTCAAGAGATGACAAAAAGTTTTATCATAAGTTCAAGTACAATTTTAGGTATTCTAGGAGTAGGTTTTTTATATTTCCCAGCTGCATTAATCAACATTTTAATAGCTTTTAAGCTAAACAAGAAAAAAGAGAGGGAATTTTTTAATTCGTAAAGAGAAAATGTGGTAAATGATGACATCGTAGTATTGGAATCATCATTTTATTCAGTGGATTGAATTTTTAGGTTATACAATAAAAAAGGCCGCTGGCAATGCCGGCGGCCCTTTGCAGCATTCCTTATTTATTAACAGAAATCGTGATATTATTTCCAGAAGGGAGGACTTTTGCAAAATCCTGTGTATCTACGACAGGTGTCACTGCTTTATTGTCGATTGTGATATTGTTAAAAGTTGTTGAAAAAGTTGCTTTAATGGCAGAGCGTTGGCTTTCAACTGAAACCGCAGCGGTGGCAAGTGTTTTCCATTTCGACAGAGTGCCGATGTTTGATCCTTGAATTTCCATGATAATACGTCCGGTATAACCGTCATTGTTTGTTCCCCAGAGGGTCATGCGAGTATTCCCGTTCAAGTTTTTGTAGATCGTCATTTGCACTGTGCTTCCGGGACGAAAGCCTTTATTATAAGTGAATTTCTCTTTTCCTTCGATATACGTTTCATCATTTTTAGAACCGACTTTCATGAGCGGTTTCCAGACGTTGTATTGTTTGCTGTACTGAAGGCCGATATCTGCCTCAGTTCCGTTTTTTGCGCTAAAACCTGAATAAATATAAGGGGTAGAGACAGAGTCTTGGATGTTCACAGTGTCGGGAAGCTTAATTTTAGCCGTGAATACAGCGCCTGTACTGTTTAGGTAGGCGCGTCCGCCGATTCCCTTAGGCAGCTGGGAAGCCGCTTTTGCCACTTGAGTGTCTGCTCCTGGAAGACCTGGAACTCCTGAAGAAATGGTTCCGAAAAGAATAGCTGTTCCTACTGCACCTGCAATTAATACTTTTTTCAACAAAATTCCCCCTTTTAAAAGTGGTTTCGCCAATTATTATACCTTATTTTGGAACTGCTTTTATTAAGATAAATCGACAAAATCGTTAAAATCTCATGTTTATGAATGGGTTATGTTTATATATTGACACCATAGACCTAAAAATAAACTAATTAAACTATGTACCAAATGTTCAATTTTTTTAAAAAATCAGCATTAAGGGGCAAATAATAATTGTAAGACACTCACCAAAGGTAAAAAAGCTTTATCCTTTTCTTAACAAATTAGACCTAGGATTCGTTTAGACATTGAAGTTACATAGTTTTTTCTGCAAAAAAACCCCCGGCCATTGACCGGGGGAGCAAAATTGAGGAGATTAAATGGAGTATTAGCAGTGTTTCTTACGCTTTTTATACTCTACAACGTAGTCATAGTCTTTTTTGTCGTGATCATAATGTTTTTTGTCATAATCACAGTAGTAATCTTTTTTATCATGGTGATCATAATGTTTTTTGTCATAGTCGTAATACTTCTTGTAATACGTTTTCTTAACCGTATAATACTCTTCTTTATATTTTTTGTAATAGCCCATAAATACCCCTCCTTTTATGATCATACGCTTTATTATATGGAAGTTAGAGTTTGCGGATTGGACAGTTTAAATTGCAAAAGTAAAAAAGGGCTGTCCAAAAAAAGAAGTTTAGGAATAATCAGAGGAAAACTGAGGGATCATGCAGAAACAACAATATAAAAAGCCGATATGCATCGGCCAAATCATTTTACCTTACATTTGCTTGTCTTCTTTGTTTTCTGAACCACTACTACTTATGTCTTGAGTCAATCCGCTGGTCGCTTTTTTAAATTCTGATAAGGCTTTTCCGGCAGAGCGGCCAAGCGCAGGCAGCTTATCAGGACCAAACACTAAAAAACCTACAAATAAAATAACTAACATTTTTGTGACGCTTAATTCCATGATGCTTCTCCTCCTCTTGTTTGAAGTACGAACCCTTATTAACAAATTATAAAAGATGGCGGTTCAAATGAGAATACGTCTGTTTTGAATATTTTGTATAACACAGGCGAAGGGAGAATGATGGGGATTTATTCAGGAAAAAATGCTGATGATAAAACGTATGGCTTCCAATGCCATACACATACCTGCAATTTTATTTATAGGGGGGTGATATATATATAACTGTAAGTTGTCATGATCAAAATAAGGGGGAGATATTAATTATGAGATGCAATAAGTTAATAGGGTACCTGTCTGTTTTCATGTTCGCTGTCGCTTTTCCATTATCTGCACATGCAGAAAAAGCGGGAACTGCTGGAGCCGGAGAGTGGGATAAGCTTGGGACTTACACCTATACTTATTCAAGTCCGACGGTATACTCGAGCGGAGGTGATTTTAGAGTTTGTCTTTCAGGAAGTACACCTTTCTCCGTATCACTGCATCTATATGAGGATGATGCTGGTGACAATCCTGATGAATATGTGGGTTCTAATTATTTTTCACCCGGAGAATGTCATACCTTTAGCAGTATCGGGAAATTTGTAGATGGAAGCAATAACAAGGCAGAGTTCTTTGTTACTGATTACTCTGGTAAATCAAAAACAGTTACGTTTTACGATTGATTCGAAGATACAGTTCAGTGAATTTAACTTTGTCATGAATAAAAGAGAGAGGGAGCTCTCTCTTTTTATACTGTATGAGCAATGAAATACCTTACTCTTGAACAGCCTTGCGAAGTCGTTCATTCACAATGCCTGTCCAGCCGCCATCCATCTTATCCCGAATGACTGAGCTTTTCTCGTTTGCCTTACCGATCATTTCATCCGGCTTCTTCCAACCGCTGTGGATGAGAGTGAATTCTGTTTTGTTCCCTACGTCTGTTAATTGAAATGTAACAATCCATCCATCAGTATCCCATTCAAAAGAAAGCTCTTCGGGAGCATGAACCGTCAAAACTTTGCAAGGTGATGGTCCAAATGGTGATTGTAAATGAAATTTATATCCTTCCTTCAGCTGAAAATCATTCGGCATAAACCACTTGGCTATGCCTTCTGAAGTTGAGACTGTCTCCCAAACCTTTTGAATAGGCGCCTCTAATGTTATATGTTTCGTAATGTCCGGTAATGTTTTTTCTTGATATTTATCCATATATTGCTCCTCTTTATTCAATATATATTTTCATGCAAATTTTATATCATCTAACGAAATCATGTCCATAGTGAGCATGAATCTGAATCTGTTGTCGGCAAGTGTTTCATTCTATAAATTTCACGATTAAAAGTGAATTTATTATCCATTTATTGTTATATTGAGTGGTGAAAGGCAGGGGAAGCCTCATGCAAAAAAACGAAAATACAGCAGGAGAGCGGAAAATATATATCACGGTCTTTTCATTCTTGTGATTTGTCTGGCAGCAATATGCTTTTATGAACAAAGATTTCTTTTTAATCAATTAGCATTTCGGGTATTGTGCACTGATCAGTTTTGTGTTATTGGCCAATGTGCTGTTTTTCTGGATAAAAAGAAGAGCATAGCATATGTCTCAGGCATTTTGGCTGTAGTTAATGTAATTATGCTGATATCTCTGCTTTTTCTATTGTGATGAGAATGTAAAGAAGGAGGGTTCTGCGTGCTCGGTAAAATAAAAGCGGCCATTGATAATAGTCCGGGAAAACCCGCGAAAATTGTAGTGAATGAAAGCACACTTCAGCAGTTAAAAGAAGAGATGCGTTTTGTTTACGTTTCCAAACCTAAAACCATTATGGGGATACCTGTGGAGGTTTCAGATGATGTAGAAGGCTTTGAACTCAAATTTTAACGTTAATCTATTTTAATACTATAAATATGCTAATATAGGAACTGCTAGAAAAAGAAGGGAGGAGGGGCTGTGAAACAGAAGCCGATTTATGTCGAAATCGAGATGACATCTGACCTGGACAAGCTTTGGGAATATACGCAAAACCCATCGTTACATAAGGAATGGGATCTGCGGTTTTCTGACATTACATATTTACACAGAAGCGTAAATGAAGCGCAGAGGTTTCTTTACGAGACAAGAATTGGCTTTGGATTAAAGGTGTCAGGTGCTGGTGAAACCGTGGGAACGAAATTGCATTCCTCTCAAAGAGTATCCTCCCTGGCCTTTTCCTCCAACCATCCGTTATCCTTGATTAAAAAAGGCAGCGGGTATTGGAAATACATACAGCATGATAACGGGAAGCTTACATTTATGACGCAATATCAATATGAAACGGCATATGGCTTTCTGGGAAGATGGATTGACCGTTTATTATTTCGGCCGCTGTTGGGGTGGGCAACAGCATGGAGTTTTGATTCATTGAGACTTTGGATTGAACAAAATAAACATCCGAAACAATTGATCCGTTATGCGTTTGTCTATATGCTGACGTGCTTGTTTTTTAGTCTGTTTTGGTTTTACCACGGGTTTACAGATCTTGAAACGAACAATATGGCAGGAGCAGCGAAGATAGGATTGGGCATTTTATGGCTGAGTCCATTAAAGAGAAAATGGACACTTCATGCTGTGCAGACCTGTATCTTTGCTGTCTGCGCTTTTCTGGATGCCGGAATATGTTCTTTACTGTTAAGTGTGGTTACTGCGGCAAGCGGCTTGATCAGTCTCCGGCTTCCAAGTGCTCGGCATACGAAACGAAAAAGAAAGAAGTGAAATGGTGAGTTCAATGTATAAAAAAACAATTATAAATTATCATCTATTACATCCCAAGCTGCAGAAACGTTATCAATTAGACAGGTCACATACATTCAGCGGAAGAGGAACGATGTCAGAAATAAGCGGAGGTTCTTTTTTTGTCAGAATGCTGCTGAAGTGCGGGGTGTTTTTTAGATGTTTCTTTTCAGAAAGAGGAAAGGACATCCCTTTTACAATTAAAAACAGAACATGTCTTACGAAGCAGGAACATACGGGGATTGAATGGAATCGGACTTTTGTCTTTAAAGATAAAAAGCGTTTCTTTGATGCAGTTATGGTATACGACGAAAATGAAAAACGAATACTTGATTTTTTCGGCCAACCTCATATTCTGCTGTCCGTTTTAACTTTTGAAGCATTCTCTGACGGGTCTCTCCACATTACATCAGGGAAGCAATGGCTATTAATATGCGGAAAAAGAATTCCTTTGCCAAAATGGCTGAGCGGTAATTCCACTGTTTGCGAAACTTTTGATGAAAGCAACAACTGTTTCACTATTCAAGTTCATGTGGAAAATGCAATTCTTGGCACTCTTTTTTATTATAAAGGGACGTTTCAGGAAACAGAGGGAGAAGTATGTTAAAACGAAACGGCATCATTAGTGCGCTTTGTTTCATCTGGTTTCTTGTATCTGAAGCTCCCGACATATCAGTTGCGGAGGCGCTTGTCTTGTTTTCCATTCTCTTTTTTGTGCCGGGGATTTTTCCTTTTGTTTTTCATCAATCAGCTCACAAGACTATTCAATTTTCGGAAAAAATATTGATGCACATCTATCCGGCAGCAGCTGTTTTCGCGGTATTAGCCCTTGTAACAGACGTGGGGTATTTTGCACTGATCTGGTGGATATACACTGCTTTGTTGGCTTTATATGGTGTGTTGCGGCTCTCGAAAACAAAAATACATAGAATCGAAGAAACATCTATTTTGTTAGGACTCGTTTATTTAGGAGGAGGGGGATTTTGGTTTTTTGCCTATGCTGCGCATTTACATATCCTGCACTTTGGTCCTCTTATTATTTTGCTCACAGCGGTTCATTTTCACTATTCTGCTTTTCTGATCCCGATCTTTCATGGTTTACTTGGCAGAGTCAATAGAGAAAAACGGGTTATGTACGGTTGGGTGACATGGATTATTTTACTGTCGCCGCTCCTCATCGCACTCGGAATAACATACTCAAAAACACTTGATATCTTGGCGGTTGGTATCTATATGGCGGCACTTTATCTTAACTCATACTTAATATTTAAGACAGCTTTTCGCAGTAAGACAGGAAAAGTGCTTATCCGACTGTCTTCTGTCGTGTTAATGATAACGATCTGTTTCTCTTTCATTTACTCCTTCGGTGTATTCCGGCAAGAAGTCACGCTGACCATCAGCCAAATGATTTGGATACACGGTGTCGTGAACGCATTCGGTGTTATTTTGCCGGCTCTTGCAGGATGGAGAAAAGAAAATCCTCAGCCCTCGGATGCGAGTGTCAAGGTTTTCAGCCGTATATACGGAAAGAGAACCATCGGAAAGAACTTTTTGCACAACATTCACGCTGAAAATAACATTCAATATAGCGGACTTGTGGATGATATGAGAAGCCTTCGTTCAAACGATTTTTCACCGGAGCATTTGACACCGTTGATTGTTTCTTTTTATGAACAGACGAAAGATTATGAGGTAAAAGCAAAAGTGACGTGGAGCACTTGGTTTCAGCCCTTTGCGAAAATGTATGAATACATCAGCAAAAGAACCGGACAAATACATCTGTCAACGAATCCTGACTGGTATAGGATGCACAGTACAATAAAAGGTGTCCATTCAAAAAAAGACGGAAGAAAAAAGGTACGTGCCTGGATCAGAACAAATGAAAAAAACGAAACCATTTTTACCGCGCTGTATTCTGTATATCGCTCAAAAGGGGAGGGGTACATGAATATTTCTCTGCCGCTTCCTTTCAGTAACATGACAGGCATTTTAAAGCCTTATCATCACAAAGAGAACCTGATTTTGACCAGCAGGCGGAGAAAAAGCGGTGCTGGGGATGAAGGGATTTATCTTAGAACAAGAATCGGGACCTGCCCGCTTCCATTATCTGAAACCTTTCTTATAAAGGCTCCGGCGGGTGCAAGCAGGCTAACAGCTGTTCACGAAATGTGGCTGTTTGGGATTCAATTTCTAACTGTAGATTATGACATTACATATTGCCCGTCCAAATGAATAATATAAAACAAAGACAATAGTTCATCTGACAGTCTCTCGTCCGGCAAACAACGGTTCGGCACATTTTCATGCTGCGCCTCATACAGACGGGGAAGGAAGGGTTTTTATGTTTTATATCAGTTTGTTTCTGATTGTATGGCTGGCTGCGGGATTTGCAGTGGGGATGAAGCAAGTTTATGTCGATCAGCTGTTCGATAAAGATGTAATCGAAAGGCTTGAAAAAGAAGCAGGTGACTATGATCTTGTTGACCGTTTTATCAAACACCGTTTCATTTATATTGCAGCAGTTACTTTAAGCGGGTTTATTGCTGTTTATAGTGAAATAAAAGCCATGCCGCAAAAGCGGAGAATAAGAAAAATTGAAAAAGACATTTATAAGCTCAATAAAGTAAAGAAACGCGGGAATAACAGAAAGTAAAAGGTGCACAAGCCAGCAGGCGGGTGCATTTTTTTTATGTAATGGGGGAATGAGAATAAAGCCGGTGCGATCTTACTTTTTGCTAAGGAGTATAAATTCATAAATGTGAAGAACAGCGCCCGGGCTAATGGTATATAATATTGTGAATTTAACAAAAATTTAACAAGGAGGACGAGATAATTCGTGCTAAAGCCTCAAAGAGTCCAGCATCCTGTGTTTTTGGTTTTGAGGCGGAGTAGATGAAACCGGCCAAAGTATCCCTGCTCCGCCGTTTGCTCCATTCCTTGAAGCATGTTGATTGTAACATAGCCAAACGTTTTCCATCAACTTTAAAAAATGTAAAAATGTTGTTAATTTTCTTGTTGTTTGTTCCGGTTTCTTCTGTATATGCAGAGGATATCTATCAGAATTTCGAGGAATTAAAGAATCACGAAGATCCTTCAGATTATAACATTGCCACAAAAGAAACCCGCAGCTCTGTGCTTGTTTTAGCTATTCACGGAGGAGGTATTGAAGGCGGCACAAGTGAATTAGCGAGAGAGCTCAGCAAAGAATATTCCATGTATTTGTTTGAAGGTTTGAAGACGTCTGGAAATTCAGTACTGCATATAACAAGCACGCATTTTGATGAGCCTCAGGCACTGAAGCTTGTAGCAAGTCATGAGTATGTCATTTCATTGCATGGATATGCAGGAGAGGACCAACAGATACAAATCGGCGGAACAGACCGATCAAGAGCGGCAGAATTAGTTTCAGAACTGCAAAAAGCCGGTTTTCCGGCTGAATTGCTTGGTACGGATCATCCGCATGCAGGCGTAAGTCCAAACAATATAGCGAATAAATCAAAAACCGGTTTGAGTATCCAATTAGAGATGAGTACAGGGTTCAGAGAATCTTTGTTTGGCATCTTTTCTTTAAAGAGCAGATCCACGACTCAAAATGAGAGGTTTTATGATTTTACAGAAGTGATGACCCATTTCATAGAAAACAGCTATTAAAATAAGGAGGCTTTGCGCCTCCTTATTTTTCGTCCTTCTGATCATTGGCTTCAGGAAACAATTCATCTGATACCTCAGTTTGATATTGCAAAGTGTTATCTTTGACAGTCAGTTCGTTTCGGAATGTTTCATCCAGCACATTTTTCAGTAAATACCGGTGAAAAAAATATTCAAAAACAGTAAGGCAGACAGACGCAATCAGAGCGGCTGCAAACGGTGAGAAACCGTTTCTAGTTTGCGTTTCAAGAAAGACCCAAAGAATAACGAGTGAAAGTCCGAAGTCAGCCAGTGAAGCTGTCATATTGCTGGTTCTCGGCAAGATCAGGATGTCACCGGAAAGGTATGTTACAAAGCTTAAGAAAAATGCAATAAACAGCACACTTAAAAAGGAAGCATGGTAAACTCTATCCAAAATCACATACAATAGGGCAAGAGTTAAAGCTGTCTTAGAAGCAAGAGCGATAATATGTTTCATTTGATCACCTATATTTGTGGCAAATCTTTAGCGGTATCTGCAGCCTCAAGATCGACACTTATTTGCTGAGTTAAATCTTTAGAATGATAAAAACCCTTTGCAGCCATATAATGAAAAATTTGTTCATGGGTATTCATCGCGTCATGTAAATATTGCTGCAGCGTTTCCCTGACTTCTGGGGAAGAAGATTCTGTGATGGCAGCTGCAATATTTCTTACGCCTGTCTTTGCCGATATTAAAAAATCCGTTGCGATCACTTGTTCGGTCATGCTGCCCATTCCGGCTAATTTTTGAAAGAACTCATTCACGCTTGTTCACCTCTCACTGACAGCAATTCCTGCAAACGCGCAACCTGCTGTTTTGTTTTTTGAGCATCCTGCTCAAGAATACTCTTTAATTCTTCATCTTGTACAAGTCCCGTCATCGTTGAAGATTTTGTCAAACAAAGGTTCTTAAACGTAAGCAATTCGTGCAATTCTAACGTTTCATGAAGGCCGTAGCCATTCATAACGGTCATTCCCTTCTGAAGTAATATGGTTTATTTTGAACAAATTGCTTTTGTTTACACTGGTATTTTTTGCTGGTCGCTTGAAACTTTCTGGCTGCAATGTCTGTACACAAGGGGTGGGGGTGAGCTTCTGTTAAACAAATCAATCTTTCATGGTTTTTAATCATCTATTTTTAAATACTAAGGAGGAGACACAGTGGAGATCAAAGGGATCAATCACTTGTTATTTTCTGTTTCTGATTTACTGACTTCCATCGAGTTTTATCAAAATGTCTTTGATGCTAAACTGCTTGTTAAAGGAAGAAGCACTGCATATTCCGATTTAAACGGCATATGGCTGGCTCTCAACGAAGAGCGTGACATTCCCAGAAATGATATTAATGCTTCTTATACCCATATCGCTTTTACAATTGAGGAAAGCAAGTTTGAAGAAATGTCCGCAAAATTAAAAAACCTTCATGTTACTATTTTGTCTGGGAGAGAACGAGATGAACGTGATCGAAAATCAATTTATTTCACTGATCCTGACGGCCATAAATTTGAATTCCATACAGGAACTCTTCAAGACAGACTTCAATATTATAAGCAAGCTAAAACCCACATGGATTTTTACGATTGAAAAAGTACGGGAAACAGAGTAACGGAGAATATACATATTTATCTTCTGGGGTTAATATATGGTAAAGGAGGGGGATTGCAGTTGAGAAATAAAATATTACTCATGACAGCTGTTTTGCTATGTGTTTTTGGAACCGGGACCATTCATGCAGCAACTTCACATTTTGAGCATAAAACCGACTTTATTCTAAATGACGGAACAAAAGCGCTTTATGTAGAAAACATTAGTGATGTACCGGCAATGGATTATTTTTTAGGATACCAATTTACGATATTAGGAGTGAACATTTGTTCAGTTAACATTAAGCTTCAGCGAATGGGACTTGCAGGGGATTATACTACGTTAAGCACAAAACAATTCACCGGTAATTGGTTTGATTTTAGCGCTCAAGATAAGGTTTCCATTGAACCTTATCACCGGTATCGAATATTAGCTGAAGAACATTCAGAAAACTGTGCAAGTGTTCATGTAAAAGGCCGCTATGGTGTAGAATATTTTAATTTTGATTGAAGCTCACATTTTTGAAAAGAAGTGAGCTTTTTTGCAGAATAAATTAACTAAATAAACTATGTACTAAATATTCAGTATATTTCCTTTTGTCTCGCTCAATATAAAAGAGGAGAGTATAACTCATCTTTTCACGTCCGAAAATCGAAACATTTATAACAAAAGAACGTCTAATTTTTTAAATAGCACTTTTTTAAAAAAAGTTTCGTTAAGGAAAGAAAATTTCTTGACTTCAACAATTAAATGATGGATAATTATGGTGTAAACATGATGTTCTTTTTCCTCCTATTCAGGTTCGCACCTAAGCCAGGGCGAGCCTGCTTTTTTAAAAAAACAAAACCCCCACTCCGCAAAGGGAGAGGGGGTTTATTCTTTGTAACTGATAGTTCAATAGTTTAATGGACAGTTCTGAACACACCAATTACTTTTCCTAATATGCTGACATTCTGCAGTATGATCGGAGCCATGGTTGGATTTTCAGGCTGTAAGCGAATGTGTGTATCCTCTTTATAGAAACGTTTTACCGTAGCTTCATCATCTTCTGTCATCGCCACTACGATTTCACCGTTATTCGCCGTGTTTTGCTGTTTTACAATTACATAGTCCTTATCAAGTATACCTGCGTCAATCATACTGTCACCCATGATCTCCAGCATAAACACATGCTCATCCGGAGGAACCATACGGTCAGGAAGCGGGAAGTATTCTTCAATATTTTCAACCGCTGTAATAGGTGAGCCCGCCGTTACTTTTCCGATTACCGGTACATTAACGACTTGGCTTTTTGGAATCTCTACTTCTTCATCCAGAATTTCTATCGCTCTTGGTTTTGTCGGATCGCGTCTAATCAGCCCTTTTGTTTCCAAACGGGCCAAATGGCCGTGGACAGTAGAACTGGACGCAAGGCCGACAGCCTCTCCGATCTCTCTAACCGAAGGCGGATATCCTTTTGATTTAACCTCTGCTTTAATAAAACGGAGGATATCAAGTTGCCTTTTTGATAGCTTCGTCATTTTTTGCACCTCTAAACGTCGATTTTAAATAGATTATAGCATGATTTTCCTGACAGTACAAACATAGGTTCGAAAAAAACAATTGACAGAAACGTTTGTTCGTATATACTGAAACTATAAAAATGCGAACAAACATTCTTGTCGGAGGTTGTTATCATGAATAAAGAATCTATTATTTTTGTCGGCCTGTTCACTGTGATTCTAAGCGTGGTTATCCTTCTGTTGTCTTATACAAGCAGCGACCAGGAGCTTAATCAATATGTTAAAATAAAAGTTCAGTCTGGGGATACGCTCTGGTCGCTCGCTGATCAGGTGGATGACTCAAAAAAGATAAATAAAAGTGATTTTGTTGAATGGGTAGCTGAAAAAAATAATCTCCAGACGTCTGAGATTCAGCCGGGGGATGAATTGGTTATTCCATTAAAAAAGGAACACCCGGCTGCATACGAATTGGCTACTGTTAAATAGAGAGGAAAGGTAGAAAGGTGAAAGCACTCATTTATGCCCGAGTAAGCACAAATAAAGAACAGCAAGAAACCTCATTAAAGCGGCAGGAGGAGGAGCTTACGGCCATTGCTGCCGAGAACGGCATGGAAGTCGTCAAAGTGATTTCTGAAAAAGCCAGCGGATATGAAATGGACCGGGATGGTGTATTTGATTTGCTTGATCACATCAAGAATTCAAATATTAATGTGATTTTAGTTCAGGATGAAACAAGACTCGGCCGAGGAAACGCGAAAATTGCACTTCTTCATTGTATTTACAGGGAAGGTGTGAAAGTATATACGACCGCTCACAGAGGTGAGCTGGAGTTATCAGAGGCTGACTCTATGGTGCTGGAAATCGTCAGCATTGTGGAGGAATACCAGCGGAAAATCCACAACATGAAAATTAAACGCGGAATGAAACGTGCAGTGAAAAATGGTTTTAAGCCACAAAAGAACCTGAAAAACCAGCATGAAAACAGCGGAAAAGAAAGAATAGAAATTCCGATCTCGGAGATTGTCCGGTTGAGAGCGAATAAACTGACGTTTGCTGAAATCGCAGCTACGTTAAGAGGTTTCGGCTATGATGTGTCAAAGGCGACAGTCCATCGGCGTTTTCAGGAATACATAGAGAATGAGCAGACAGGCGAGTGAATCAGTTGTAAAACTCCTCTTGTTTTAGTAGTATATAGACAAAATGCAATAAAGGAGTTTATCATGATTTCAAACGAAAAAATTGCCAGAATCAATGAACTTGCCGCAAAAGCTAAAGCTGGCGTTATTACAGAAGAAGAAAAAGCTGAACAGCAAAAGCTCCGTCAAGAGTACCTAAAAGGATTTCGTTCTTCTATGAAAAATACATTAAAAAGTGTAAAAATCATTGATCCTGAAGGCAATGACGTAACACCTGAAAAGTTAAAAAGAGAAAAAAATAATAACAGACTTCACTAATATAAGAGGAATACGGCAATATCGTATTCCTCTTTTGTATATACTACAAACAACAGCGCTTTCTTCAGGTGACAAAATTCATCAAGTTTCTCTCAAATTTAAGCTGAAACAGTTGAGAAAAAGTCGTCAGACATTTATGATGAAAGGGTACAACATATAAGGAAGGGGATTTTTATGGATACAATTGAAAAGAAATCAGTTGCTACCATTCGCACACTATCAATAGACGCTATTGAAAAAGCAAACTCTGGTCACCCTGGTATGCCTATGGGGGCAGCGCCAATGGCATATACGCTATGGACAAAATTTATGAATGTAAATCCGGCAAACCCTGAGTGGTTTAACCGCGACCGTTTTGTTTTATCTGCGGGACACGGATCAGCACTTTTATACAGCATGCTTCATTTAAGCGGGTATGATCTCAGCATTGAAGATCTTAAGGGATTCCGCCAGTGGGGCAGCAAAACACCGGGGCATCCGGAATTCGGACATACAGCAGGTGTTGATGCAACAACAGGGCCGCTTGGACAAGGAATCGCAATGGCGGTCGGAATGGCTATCGCAGAACGCCATTTAGCCGAAACTTACAACCGCGATTCATTCAATGTAGTTGATCACTATACATACAGCATTTGCGGTGACGGCGATTTAATGGAAGGTATTTCTTCTGAAGCCGCTTCACTTGCAGGCCATCTTCAGCTTGGCCGTCTGATCGTATTATACGATTCTAATGACATCTCATTGGACGGAGATCTGGATCGTTCATTCTCTGAAAACGTGAAACAGCGTTTCGAGGCGATGAATTGGGAAGTTCTTTACGTTGAGGATGGAAACAATATTGAAGAATTATCTGCGGCAATTGAAAAAGCACGCCAAAACGACAAGAAACCTACATTGATTGAAGTAAAAACGACAATCGGTTTCGGTTCTCCTAACCGTGCCGGCACTTCCGGTGTTCACGGTGCTCCGCTTGGCAAAGAAGAAAGTAAATTAACAAAAGAAGCTTATGCATGGACGTATGAAGAAGATTTCTACGTTCCGTCAGAAGTATATGAGCATTTCGCAAAAACAGTAAAAGAATCCGGCGAGAAAAAGGAACAGGAATGGAATGACCAATTCGCTAAATATAAAGAAATTTATCCGGAACTCGCTGAACAGCTTGAGCTGGCTATCAAAGGAGAACTTCCGAAAGACTGGGATCAAGAGGTACCTGTTTATGAAAAAGGAAGCAGTCTGGCATCCCGTGCCTCTTCAGGTGAAGTTCTGAACGGTCTTGCGAATAAAATTCCGTTCTTTGTCGGCGGTTCTGCAGACTTAGCAGGGTCAAACAAAACGACGATTAAAAATTCCGGTGATTATACAGCGCTTGATTACTCAGGCAAAAATTTCTGGTTTGGTGTTCGCGAATTTGCTATGGGTGCAGCCTTAAATGGTATGGCGCTTCACGGCGGACTTCGTGTATTCGGCGGAACATTCTTTGTCTTCTCTGATTACTTGCGTCCGGCCATTCGCCTTGCAGCATTAATGGGTCTTCCTGTGACATATGTCTTTACTCACGACAGTATCGCGGTCGGTGAAGATGGACCGACTCACGAGCCGGTTGAGCAGCTTGCTTCATTACGCGCAATGCCTAACCTTTCTTTAATCCGTCCTGCAGACGGTAATGAGACAGCAGCGGCTTGGAAGCTTGCGGTGCAGAGCACAAATCACCCAACAGCGCTTGTATTGACACGTCAAAACCTTCCTACAATCGACCAAACAGCTGAAGAGGCATTGGCTGGTGTAGAAAAAGGTGCTTATGTTGTTTCTAAGTCTAAAAACGAAACACCTGACGCTCTTCTCATCGCTACGGGCTCAGAGGTTGGCCTCGCAATCGAGGCACAGGCAGAATTGGCGAAAGAAAATATTGATGTTTCTGTCGTCAGCATGCCTTCAGTAGATCGTTTTGAGAAACAATCGGATGAATACAAAAACTCCGTGCTTCCGTCAGATGTGAGAAAACGTCTTGCGATTGAAATGGGCTCATCATTTGGCTGGGGCAAATACACAGGGCTTGAAGGAGACGTGCTCGGCATTGACAAATTCGGCGCCTCCGCTCCTGGCGAAACCATTATCAATGAATACGGCTTCTCAGTTGCAAACGTTGTGGATCGAGTCAAAGCATTAATCAATAAATAAGTTTTTCAAAGGGGATGAGTCAAATCATCCTCTTTTTCTTGTTTATCCGACAAAAATAGTATTGGCTGTTTAACAGTAATAGACAATTCTTTCTTCTCTTCTTTTGTATAATAGAATGCAAATGAAATGCTGCTGGAAAAGGGGATGAGAAGATGGAACGTCACTACTATACGTACCTGATCAAAGAGGAATTTGCCAATCATTATTTCGGGCGGGAATCGGTTATGTTTGAGCTGTTTCAAGACTATCATTGGACAAGCCTGACGAGGCAGCAGTATGAAATGACAGAGAAACAAATTCAATATATTACGAAACCCATTCCGATTTTACATATGCATCAGCGGTTAAAAATGAATTTGAACAATACAAACTATACACAGCTGGATTATATTTATAGATTATCTCTCCCAAAAGCAAAGGGACAAGCGTCTTTTATGATGAAAGAACACATGATTGAAATTGTTGCTAACGGAGATTACGAGGCGGAAACGATATTTTTTGAAGTTCTTCGCAAAGTAAGCCCTTGCTTTCTTGCAATGGATTTCAATACGAAGCGGTATGGGTGGTTAAATCCGGTGAAAGAAAGAAATTTTGTCTAAAACCGAAGAAAAAGAGATGTAAATGTTGTATAATAGCTTTTGGTTTAGTACACTTTAAACTAGACAACATGAAGGAGGAAATAAAATGACTTTATGGGTTGGCATCCTAGTGGGCGTTGTTGCACTGCTCATAGGTGTTGCACTCGGGTTTTTTATTGCTCGTAAATATATGATGAGCTATCTTAAAAAGAATCCGCCTATTAATGAACAAATGTTACGCATGATGATGATGCAAATGGGAATGAAACCTTCTCAAAAGAAAATCAATCAAATGATGAAAGCCATGAATAATCAAACGAAATAATACGTAAAGATTATGATATAGAGAAACATGGTTATAAAATAAAAAACCCTTTATCGGGTTTTTTATTTTGCAATCATTCATCACCCGCTACTGCTCGAAGGCGCTGCTTTTGATATTGTATGAGAAGATGGTCAAGCTCCTGACTGAGTTCTATCGTAATATGAGATGTCATTCCGTTCGCCATGACAATTTGCAGCAGCTCTGCTCTTTTTTTTTCAATTTCATTTAATAGATGCTCTCTAATCACAGGGATGTATCCTTTCATACATTAGATCTTCAAAAGTGAATGTTTATATTATATCCATATTTATACTAATTTTCAAATGAGAAGGAGTACAATGTCTCAATGTCAAATTAAATTATATAAGTTTTTTTTGAAAATAGAAATCCTTCGAGTGAAAGTGTTAAAAAAATGAAATGATTTTGTCATAACTTGAAGGAATGTCAAATCATGAAGGGATGATGACATGGGAGATGTGAATTATTTTCTGACATTCGGGGCGGGATTTTTATCATTTATTTCGCCTTGCTGCCTGCCGCTTTATCCGGCTTTCCTGTCATATATTACAGGAGTCAGCATGGATGATGTGAAAACAGAGAAACTATTGCTGCAAAAAAGAAGCTTGGCCCATACGCTGTTTTTTTTGCTGGGGTTTTCAGTGATTTTTATAGCTTTAGGATATGGAACATCTTTTATTGGAACCTTGTTTAGAGATTATCATGATGCCATACGGCAAGTTGGCGCTTTGCTCATTATTCTGTTTGGTTTTATTACGCTTGGCGTGTTTCGGCCTGAGGTTATCATGAAAGAACGCAGAGTCCATTTTAAGCATAGGCCAAGCGGTTTTTTCGGTTCCGTTTTAATCGGTATGGCTTTTGCGGCCGGCTGGACGCCTTGCACCGGTCCCATTTTGGGGGCTGTTATCACATTAGCAGGTACTAATCCTGGCTCAGCGATACCGTATATGATGCTATATGTTCTCGGATTTGCCGTTCCGTTTGTATTATTGTCGTTCTTCATCACGAAACTGAAGTGGATCAGGAAGAATCAGCTTTTGATCATGAAAGCGGGCGGTGTACTTATGATTGTTATTGGGGTACTGCTATTTTTTGATTGGATGAACTTGATCATTATTTTGCTGTCGGATCTTTTTGGTGGATTTACAGGTTTCTGACTGCTAAATTACTTTTGCACTACTACTAATCCTTTTGTTTTTGGTACAATAAGACTATTACCTGAGGAATTCGATTTTTGGAGGGGAATATGACAAGAGTTTTAGTTGTAGACGACGCCAAGTTCATGAGAGTAAAAATCAGAGAGATCTTGGAAGAGGCAAATTACATAATAGCAGGCGAGGCGGCGGACGGCGAGCAAGCGGCTGACCTGTATAAAAAACTTCGGCCGGACTTAGTGACGATGGATATTACGATGCCGGTGAAAAACGGCATTAAGGCGCTCCGTGAGATCATATCCTTTGACCCTAAAGCAAAGATCATCATGTGTACCGCAATGCGCCAGCAAAGAATTGTTACAGAAGCCATTGAACTTGGGGCCAAAGATTTTATTGTCAAACCGTTTGAGGAGTCCAAAGTATTAGAAGCTGTCAACCGCGTTATGGGAAATTGATAGTCATTTCTTTTCAAAATGGTTTTTTTTATTGTTTTGGAGTATAGTATATAGTGTCAACACTCCGAGAAAACAAAGGAATGATAAGTATGATGATTATAGTTTCATCAATTGTTGCTGTTTTAATGGCTGCAGCTGTGATGGTGGTCAGAATTAAGTCTTCCGATAAGCCCGTTTCACCGAAAAAAATCATTCTCCCGCCGATTTTTATGAGTACGGGGGCGTTAATGTTTTTATTTCCGGTTTTTTGGGTAACGGGTGAAGAGTTTTTAGAAGCGATCACTTTAGGCGTGATTTTCTCTATTTTTCTTATAAAAACTTCAAAGTTTGAAATTAAAAATAATGAAATTTACATGAAACGCTCTAAGGCATTTGTCTTTATATTAGTCGGCCTTTTAGTGATCAGAATTGTGATGAAATCAATTTTAAGCACATCGGTTGATTACGGCGCACTGAGCGGAATGTTTTGGATTCTGGCTTTCGGTATGATTGTGCCGTGGAGAATCGCCATGTATCTGTCATACCGAAAACTTCAAAGCGAGCTGCAGTCAGCAGACATTCAAATGAATTAAAAAACCTTTCCTCCTTGCGGGAAAGGTTTTTTATTTAAGAAGGGCCTGATAAGGTTCAATATCGATTTTCTTGTCTCTTAGATGTTTCTTTAAAAAGGTATGGTCTCTTTTCGGAGTAGCCAGAATATAACCTTTGATAATAAGCCGCTGATCAATTGCTGCTGCGTTTTCTTTTAATGCCAGCTCTCCGATTTTTCCGGCAATTTTTGCTCGAGCTATATCTCTGAACAGCTCCGGAACAGGTGTGACCAATTCATCGAGAAATTGTTTGTTTTCATTGCTCCATAGATGTCTGCTGTTTTCAATATAGTAATCCTGCCAATCCAGCTCAGATTTGCCGTCCTCTTTTGGTAAACGCTTTAAAAACTTTCGAAACATAAAAAAACCGCCGATTGATAACAAGACAATCATCGTGATCACCCAAAACAGAATAAACCACAAAAACCAGCCTTCCAGCATCAATCATTCCCCCTTATACTAACCATATTGTATATGAAGAAAGAATAGAAGAACAATGTTTTAAAAAAATAGAAAAAAATGATAGACGTCTAGTCAAAAGAGATGGTAGATCATATTCTATTGTATAGTGAATCTGCTATTTGGCCATGGGAGAGTCACTAGAGGGTATTTGACGATAAATGGACGGAAAAAAAGTCACTTTCATTATAGGGGATGAAAGTGACTTTTGATTTTAGCTGAGAGGGAATTGAAGAGAAAAAGAAGAGCCATCATTCGTCTCTTTATTGACGGCAACTGTGAGAATTTGATTTTCGCATTCAGTCTCAATCGACTTGTCATTCAAATAAAAAGGAAGCATCATTTGTTTTTCAAGAGTCTGTTCTGAGGATTTAACCGTCAGGATGAACTCACATCCGGACAAGGTAATTGTGATTTGTGTCGGCTGTATAGACGACAGATCTGCTTCAATAATATATTGCTGACTTGTTTCATATAGATCAATAGGTAATGTTTCGTCGTACCAGGCGAACGGATCTTCAAAAAATTGCCGAAGCCATTCCTCCATACCATCGAAATCATTGGCATCGTTTCGTTTTGAATGGGTCATGGAAGCATTCCTCCATATATCAACCTTGCTTTAGCTTATGCAGTTGGTCAGAAATGGGTGAACGCATAAAAAAACAGACGCTAAGGTCTGCTTTTATTACATATCATGGCTGGAATTGTGCTTTTGTCTTGTGTGATTTCTGTTTTTTACTTTCTTGCTTCCGCTGAGGGGTTCCGGTTGACCCGGATTGTGTCCTTTAGGAGCGTTTTTATGCATATCTTTACTTGTATTTTTATTGGTCATAAAATGAGAACCTCCTTAAAAGAGTTCAACGTTATTGATTGGTTTTTCTTTTTTTGTTATTTTGGCGTTCTGCTTCAGTCAGTACAAGCTGATCGTTTTCTACATAGCCGGCGCCTTTGCCTTGGCTTTTCGCGTCATTCATCCCATTTATTACGTGATTTGCTTTTCGTTTGACCATCATTATCACCTCAATCATAATATGGCTTCTTTCAATGAGGAATATGAGAGAGTGCAGACAGTAAAATTTCCCGCTTTTTCGCCCTGATAAGCCGATCTTATTGTATTTAATAAAAACATTGATATTTACTTATGTATGATTTTGTTTTAATATGAAATTGTGAGAAAATTGTGATGGAATGTAATGTTCATCTGAGAATGAACTGATCTGAAGGGGGATTTTGGAGAATGGCAAACGAGCAAAAAACTGCAGCACAAGACGTTTTCCAAGCGAGAAAATCGTTTACTACAAATGGGAAAACTTATCATTACTACTCTTTGAAAGCATTGGAAGATTTGGGGATCGGAAATGTGTCGAAGCTTCCTTATTCCATTAAAGTTCTTTTAGAATCTGTATTGCGTCAAGTTGACGGATTCGTCATCAAAAAAGAACACGTGGAAAATTTGGCAAAATGGGGAACTGCCGAGTTAAAGGAAATCGATGTTCCGTTTAAACCATCACGCGTTATTTTACAAGATTTCACTGGGGTACCGGCAGTAGTTGACCTTGCTTCATTACGTAAAGCAATGGCAGCTGTCGGCGGAGATCCTGACAAAATCAACCCTGAGATTCCTGTTGATCTTGTCATCGACCACTCTGTACAGGTTGATAAAGCGGGCACAGAAGATGCTCTGGCTATTAATATGGACTTGGAATTCGAAAGAAATGCAGAGCGTTACAAATTTTTAAGCTGGGCAAAGAAAGCGTTTAATAACTACCAGGCAGTACCGCCGGCAACAGGTATCGTTCACCAGGTAAACCTTGAGTTCTTGGCAAGTGTTGTCCACGCAGTTGAAGAAGACGGAGAACTGATTACGTATCCTGATACGCTGGTAGGAACCGACTCGCATACAACAATGATTAACGGAATCGGTGTTCTCGGCTGGGGTGTCGGCGGAATTGAAGCAGAAGCCGGAATGCTGGGGCAGCCTTCTTATTTCCCTGTTCCTGAGGTAATCGGCGCGAAACTCGTCGGAAAGCTTCCGAATGGAACAACAGCCACTGACTTGGCGTTAAAAGTGACACAAGTACTGCGTGAAAAAGGCGTAGTCGGTAAATTTGTTGAGTTCTTCGGACCGGGAGTTGCTGAACTGCCGCTGGCAGACCGTGCGACAATCGCCAACATGGCTCCGGAATACGGTGCAACATGCGGATTCTTCCCTGTTGATGAAGAAGCTCTAAATTATCTGCGTCTGACAGGCCGCGATGCTGAACATATTGACGTAGTAGAAGCATACTGCAGAAGCAACGGCTTGTTCTACACTCCAGATGTAGAAGACCCGCAATTTACTGATGTCGTTGAAATTGATTTGTCTAAAATTGAAGCAAACCTTTCCGGTCCAAAACGTCCTCAGGATTTGATTCCGCTTTCTGCTATGCAGGAAACGTTTAAAAAGCACTTAGTCAGCCCTGCGGGTAACCAAGGATTCGGATTAAATGCCGAAGAGGAAGACAAAGAAATTAAATTTAAATTGCTTAACGGCGAAGAAACAGTCATGAAAACGGGTGCAATCGCTATTGCTGCGATTACAAGCTGTACAAATACATCTAACCCATACGTCTTAATCGGCGCCGGCCTTGTGGCGAAAAAAGCGGTTGAATTAGGACTCAAAGTGCCTAACTACGTGAAAACATCACTTGCACCGGGTTCTAAGGTTGTTACAGGATATCTTGTTAATTCAGGCCTTCTTCCATACATGAAAGAGCTTGGTTTTAACCTCGTTGGATACGGATGTACAACATGTATCGGAAACTCAGGTCCGCTTTCACCGGAAATTGAAGAAGCAGTTGCGAAAAATGACCTGTTGGTTACGTCTGTTCTTTCTGGAAACCGTAACTTCGAAGGACGTATTCATCCGCTTGTGAAAGGTAACTATCTTGCTTCTCCGCCGCTTGTAGTAGCTTATGCGCTGGCTGGAACAGTGAACATTAACTTGAAGACGGATCCGATCGGTGTCGGAAAAGACGGACAAAAAGTGTACTTCAACGATATTTGGCCGTCAATGGACGAAATTAATTCACTTGTTAAACAAACTGTTACACCGGAGCTCTTCCGCAAGGAGTACGAAACAGTATTCGATGACAACAAACGCTGGAATGAGATTGAGACAACAGATGAAGCGCTGTATAAATGGGATAATGAGTCAACTTATATCCAAAACCCGCCATTCTTCGAAGAAATGTCAGTTGAACCAGGCAAGGTTGAACCTTTAAAAGGCCTTCGTGTTGTCGGTAAATTCGGCGATTCAGTCACAACCGACCATATCTCTCCAGCAGGGGCAATCGGAAAAGATACACCTGCCGGAAAATACTTGCAAGCAAAAGGAGTGTCACCTCGTGACTTTAACTCCTACGGTTCACGCCGCGGAAACCATGAGGTTATGATGAGAGGAACATTTGCAAACATCCGCATCAAAAACCAAATCGCGCCGGGCACAGAAGGCGGATTTACAACGTACTGGCCGACTGGTGAAGTGACATCAATCTATGATGCCTGCATGAGATATAAAGAAGATAAAACAGGCCTTGCCATCTTAGCGGGCAAAGATTATGGTATGGGATCTTCCCGTGACTGGGCTGCAAAAGGAACAAACCTGCTCGGCATTAGAACTGTAATTGCTGAGAGCTTTGAAAGAATCCACAGAAGTAACTTGGTATTCATGGGTGTGCTCCCGCTTCAATTTAAACAAGGTGAAAATGCGGATACACTCGGCTTAAGCGGTAAAGAAGTGATCGAGGTGGATGTTGATGAAAGCGTACGCCCTCGTGATATCGTTACAGTAAGAGCAATTGATGAAGACGGAAATGTAAAAACATTTGAAGCACTTGTGCGCTTCGATAGTGAAGTTGAAATTGATTATTACCGCCATGGCGGAATTCTGCAAATGGTGCTTCGCGAAAAAATGAAGCAATCATAATGTATGAAGAAGAGAAGGCACCCTGCTTTCTCTTCTTTTTATGAGATAAGATAGCTCCGGGGGTGAATGTATGCTGAAAAAATGGGTGGCAGGAATCCTGTTGATTGGGCTTGCCGGATACATGTGCTGGAACGTCTATCAGCAATTTAGCAAAAAAGAAATAGGTATTGAAGAGGGACAGCAAGCGCCTGACTTCACTCTGAAAACGCTATCAAGAGAAAGGACCTCTTTATCAGATGTCAAAGGCAAAAAAGTTCTGCTTAACTTCTGGGCAACTTGGTGCAAACCGTGCCGACAGGAAATGCCGGCGATGGAGGAACTGCAAAAGGAGCACTCAGATGTAGCGGTTATTGCAGTTAATTTCACTTCAGCTGAGAAAAGCGAGAAACAGGTGCAAACTTTTGCTGATACGTATCATTTAACCTTCCCCATTTTGATTGATAAAAAAGGAATTAATGCTGAATATAATGTGTTTTCATACCCGACTACGTATATTTTAGATAAAAAAGGCGTAATTCAAGACATACATATCGGGACCATGACAAAAAAAGAGATGAAAGAAAAACTGGATCTTTATTAGATTCAGTTTTTTTTATGTGCAAACATGCTTACAAATTTTCAGAATTGGAAAAAATGAAAGAATACGCGGAGGTGAGAAGAGTGAAGAAGATGAGAAAACGTTCTTTTCATGAGCTCGTCATGGAAAACAAAAAAGAGCTGATGACGAATACGGAATATTTAAATCAGCTTGAGGAAAAGCTTGAACAGCGATTTAAGCAAAAATAACCTTTAATTTGTATTCATGTTTGCCCCTCCTTTTGAGAATCCTATTTGTTGAGGAGGGATAAACATGGGAAACAACAAGAAAAACGGTCAGCCTCAATATGCTCCAAGCCACTTGGGTACAAAGCCTGTTAAATATAAACGCAATAAAGGGGAAAAAATGCACGATACTTCTGGTCAGCAGCCAATTATCATGCAGACGAAAGGCGAATAGCGCCGGATTGATTTTATTCTAGGAGGTTCATCCCAATGACAAAAAACCAAAATCAATATCAGCAGCCCAATCCTGACGACCGTTCCGACAACGTAGAGAAACTGCAGGATATGGTCCAAAATACAATCGAAAATATAGAAGAAGCAGAGGAATCAATGGAGTTTGCTTCAGGAGAAGATAAGCAGCACATCAAAGAAAAAAACGCAAGACGGGAAGAGAGCATCGAAGCATTTCGCAATGAAATTCAAGACGAATCCGAAGCGAGAGAAAACGGATACCGTTCGTAAAAACCAGGGAAACCTGGTTTTTTTCTTTCTGATTTGGATGTGGTAAAATGGGGCTAAACTGATTAAGGGAGCAGAGTATCTTGCATGTATCAAAAACAGAAATAGAAGTGCGTTACGCCGAAACAGATCAAATGGGGATCGTGTATCATGCGAATTATCTTGTTTGGATGGAGGTCGGAAGGACGGCACTCATTAAAGACCTAGGCTTTTTGTACAGTGATATGGAAAAGAAAGGCGTGCTTTCTCCAGTCGTTGATATCAATATTTCCTACAAAAAACCCCTCCATTATGGAGAAACTGCGGTGGTGCACACATGGATTGAGGAATACAACGGCTTTAAAACCATATATGGTTACCATATTTATAATCCGGCTGGTGAGCTATCTATTGAAGCGAAATCATCTCATATTTGTGTGGATAAAGAAAGTTTTAAACCGATTCAGTTTCGTAAGGCTTTCCCCGATTGGCACGCAGCATATGAAAAGGCCAAAAAATAGGGAAGTGAATGACATATGGCATTTGGCGTGAAACGGGAGGAAGTTAACCGATGGAAGAAGGCAGTCAAAAGAGGGGAAATCGCATTTTTAACACATTATTGGCTGGATGACCGTTTCCCGGAATCTAAAACCGTGACAAAAGCAGGCTGTGCAGATATTGATAAGCTGGTTCAATGGGGTGCGGCGTACGGTTTGAAGGAAGAATGGATACATAAAAAAAGCGAATTTCCCCACTTTGATCTTTTGGGCGAGACGCAAAAATATATCTTAGAACAAGAAAAGCTGACCGACCATCTCACACGTTTTCATTTATAAAAAAAGAACGCATATGATATGCGTTCTTTTTCTTAATGGTATTCAAATACAGGCTCATCAGCAGACTCTGAATAGCTGACGAGAAGATCATGGTTGTCAAAGTACCAAAGATCACTTTCTTCAATAAAGAAGGTGATGCCGCCAACTTCTGCCGTGACTCCTGCTTCTTGAGGAGCATCTTTCGCCACTCCGAGAGAAAAGCCTTTTTGAACGTTGCTGCATCCGCCATAGCGGACGAAAAATCGAACTTGGTCTCCGTTTTGTAAATCGAGCTCTTCTTTATACCAGTTCAGCGCGTCTTCGTTAACTGTCATATTCATAACAGGACCCCCTTTTCCCTTTGTTATCATTTGATTTTCTCTATTATAAACGTATAAGGCTATCTCGTGTCAAAATAGAAGTTTTTTAAACATTTATAACCATTTAACTTTAGGTTCTGTTTTATTGATAATTCGTTTGATATTCGCCCGGTGCCTGTATATTACAAAAACAGTGAGCAGCGTGACGACAATCAATAAATACTTATCATGTACAAAGAGACTATATATGACAGTATATATCCCTGTTAACATTGATGACAGAGAGACAAATTTAGTCAAGTATAAAAAGATGAAAAAGACCGCAACCATTGTAATGAATAACAGAGGTGCATAAAACAGCAAGACGCCTCCCGAAGTTGCTACGGCTTTGCCGCCTTTAAATTTGGCGAACACAGGAAACACATGGCCAAGAACCGCTATGACTCCCGCAAGGAGCGGATGAATATCAACATGCATGAGGTAAGGCAATGCAGCTGCCAGTGTCCCTTTTAAAATATCTCCGGCTATAACAACCGAACCAGCTTTTACGCCCAGTGTACGGAACGCGTTGGTAGCGCCTAAGTTTCCGCTTCCATGCTCCCGAATATCAATTCCCTTGGCAAGCTTACCTACGATTAAGCCAGATGGAATACTGCCTATCAAGTAGGCCAAAACAATCAATAAAGCAATTAACATCTACATTTCTCCTTTTTCAATGTCCCTAATCTCTATTTTAACATGAGATGTCATGATCTGATGATAAGTTTTTTGTAAAGTTTGCTTACAAATCTAATCAGCCATACATCATGTTTTGATTTCTTCCTTTTCGGTCGTGTAGAATAAACAAAAAGGAGTGGTCTATCATGCAAAACCCTTCAAAAGCGGAAATCAAAGAAATTCTTGATGGAAGTAAGAGAATTGCGGTAGTCGGGCTTTCAGACCGTCCCGATAGAACATCGTATATGGTATCAAAAGCGATGCAGGATGCGGGATACGAAATCATACCAGTAAATCCGACGATCGAAGAGGCGCTTGGTGTAAAAGCCGTATCATCGTTAAAAGAAATTGACGGTCCGATTGATATCGTAAATGTATTCAGACGTTCAGAACAGCTTCCTGATGTCGCTAAAGAGTTTCTGGAGACAGATGCCCCGGTATTTTGGGCGCAGCAAGGCCTGGTAAACGAAGAGGCTTATCAGATGCTGAAGGAAGAAGGCAGAACGGTCATCATGGATCTGTGCATAAAAGTGGCACACGCTGTAACAAAATAGGTGCAGAGCTGCAAAAATCCTTGTGAATTCAAGGATTTTTGCTTTTTCATGTAAAGATATTGTTTGCGAATTACTGTGAAACAGATACAATAAAGCTTGAACAGCTTTTTTTGAATGCCTTGCTAAGCTGGGTTCCGGCCGTTCGATTTGCGAAGGTCCGCTGCTTTATATATAATAAACAAACATACGTTCTCATCTCGAAAAAACAGCACTTTTGGATGTTTTACGGAATGATTCGTTAGCTGTATGTTGAGAATGGGATGACATTGGTTATAATGAAGAGTCCAAGGCAGAAGCGCACCGGGGCAAGGATTATGAAAAATACTTTTATACAATTGACAAGTAATAATGAAAAAGAGAATGTTAGTTTTTTGAAAGGGGTTTGTACGTTTGGCTAGAAAACAGCAATTTGATTACAACGAAGATGCCATACAGGTGCTGGAAGGCCTTGAAGCCGTAAGGAAAAGGCCGGGTATGTATATTGGCTCAACCGACGCGAGAGGCTTGCATCACTTGGTTTATGAAATTGTAGATAACTCCGTCGATGAGGTACTTGCCGGCCATGGAGATCACATTATCGTTAAAATACATAAAGACAACAGTATTTCTGTACAGGATAGAGGCCGCGGCATGCCGACTGGAATGCATAAACTCGGCAAACCAACCCCTGAGGTCATTTTAACGGTGCTTCACGCAGGCGGAAAATTCGGTCAAGGCGGTTATAAGACAAGCGGAGGGCTTCACGGCGTCGGCGCGTCTGTCGTGAATGCTTTATCTGAATGGCTGACGGTTACGATTGAGCGGGACGGCTTCGTCTATCAGCAGCGTTTTGAAAACGGAGGTAAACCGGTCACATCTCTCGAAAAGATTGGCAAAACGAAAAAGACAGGCACACTTACTCACTTTAAGCCTGATCCGACAATGTTCAGCACAACAACTTATAATTTTGAAACGCTTTCTGAACGCTTACGGGAATCAGCGTTTTTATTAAAAGGATTAAAAATCGAACTGATTGACGAGCGGAACGGCCAGCGTGAAGTCTTTTATTATGAGAACGGAATAGAAGCGTTTGTTGCTTACTTAAATGAGGAAAAAGATGCTCTGTCTGAAGTGGTCTCGTTTGAAGGAGAGCATCATTCCATCGAAGTGGATTTTGCGTTCCAGTTTAACGACGGCTATTCAGAAAATATCCTGTCGTTTGTTAACAACGTCAGAACAAAAGACGGCGGAACTCATGAGTCAGGTGCAAAGACAGCGATGACGAGAGCCTTTAATGAATATGCGAGAAAAGTGGCTTTGCTGAAAGAAAAGGATAAAAACCTGGAAGGCACAGATATAAGGGAAGGGCTTTCAGCTATTATCTCTGTCCGTATTCCTGAAGAACTTCTTCAATTTGAAGGACAAACAAAAGGAAAACTCGGCACAAGCGAAGCGAGATCTGCTGTCGACGCAATCGTATCAGAACAGCTTGCTTACTTTTTAGAGGAAAATCGGGACACCGCTACTCTTCTTGTGAAAAAAGCAATAAAGGCGAGCCAGGCGCGAGAAGCGGCACGTAAAGCCCGGGAAGAAGCCAGAAGCGGCAAAAAACGAAAAAAATCAGAAGCGACATTAAGCGGTAAGCTGACACCTGCGGGTTCGAGAAATCCGGCAAAGAATGAATTGTATCTCGTTGAGGGTGACTCTGCGGGCGGTTCAGCAAAGCAGGGAAGAGACCGCAGATTCCAAGCGGTTCTGCCATTGCGCGGTAAAGTCATTAACACGGAAAAAGCAAAGCTTGCTGATATCTTTAAAAACGAAGAGATTAATACGATCATTCATGCCATCGGCGGCGGTGTCGGGGCTGATTTTTCAGTCGACGACATTAACTACGATAAAATCATCATTATGACGGATGCCGATACTGACGGCGCTCATATTCAAGTGCTGCTTTTAACCTTTTTCTATCGCTATATGAAGCCGCTCATTGAGAATGGAAAGGTATTTATTGCACTGCCTCCTTTATATAAGGTCAGCAAAGGCAGCGGGAAAAAAGAAATCATTGAATATGCATGGTCTGATGAAGAGATGGATGATGTACTGAAAAAAGTCGGCAAAGGCTATACAATCCAGCGATACAAAGGTCTTGGTGAGATGAACGCAGATCAGCTGTGGGAAACGACGATGAATCCGGAGTCCCGTACGCTTGTAAGAGTCAAAATTGACGACGCGGCACGTGTTGAGAGACGCGTGACGACATTGATGGGCGATAAAGTAGAGCCGCGCAGAAAGTGGATTGAGAAAAACGTAGCTTTCGGCTTAGACGAAGAAAGCAATATTTTAGAAAATGAAAACTTATCGGTCGCTGAGGAGGTTTAATGATTGTCACAGCCAGAATTATTTCATGATTTACCATTAGAAGAGGTGATCGGCGACCGTTTTGGACGCTATAGTAAATATATTATTCAAGACAGGGCGCTGCCTGATGCGCGCGACGGTTTAAAGCCCGTACAGCGCAGAATTCTGTATGCGATGCATACGGACGGAAACACATTTGATAAAAATTTCAGAAAAGCGGCCAAAACGGTCGGTAATGTCATCGGTAACTACCATCCGCACGGTGACAGTTCGGTGTATGAAGCAATGGTGCGGATGAGCCAGGATTGGAAAGTGCGGAATGTATTAATTGAAATGCACGGGAATAACGGAAGTATAGATGGAGATCCTCCGGCGGCCATGCGTTACACAGAAGCGAAGTTGTCTTCGATTGCATCAGAGCTTCTGCGGGATATTGACAAAAATACTGTTGAATTTGTCCCAAACTTTGATGATACAAGCAAGGAGCCTGTTGTACTTCCGGCTATGTTCCCTAACTTGCTGGTCAACGGATCTACCGGTATATCTGCAGGATACGCGACTGATATACCGCCTCATCATTTAGGAGAAGTCATTGATGCTGTTATTAAACGCATTCAAATGCCGTCATGCTCTGTAGACGATCTCATGGAAGTGATCAAAGGGCCTGACTTTCCGACAGGCGGAATTATCCAGGGCGTTGATGGCATTAGAAAAGCCTACGAAACCGGAAAAGGGAAAATTATTGTCCGCGGAAAAGCTGAGATCGAAACGATCAGAGGCGGACGTGAGCAAATTGTGATTACAGAAATTCCGTTTGAAGTCAATAAAGCCAACCTTGTGAAAAAAATGGACGAGTACCGTATTGATAAAAAGGTTGAGGGCATCTCCGAGGTTCGAGACGAAACAGACCGAACCGGCCTTAGAGTGGTTGTAGAACTAAAGAAAGAAGCAGATGCCAAGGGCATTTTGAATTACTTATATAAAAATACTGATTTACAGATTACGTATAACTTTAATATGGTGGCGATCCACAACCGCCGTCCAATGCTGATGAGTCTGCCATCTATTTTAGATGCATACATCGGCCACCAAAAAGAAGTTGTCACAAACAGATCCGTTTACGAGCTTCAAAAAGCAAAAGACAGACATCATATTGTAGAAGGTCTTATGAAGGCTTTATCGATCTTGGATGAAGTCATCGCAACGATTCGCTCCTCTAGCGATAAACGTGACGCCAAAAACAATTTAATGGCGAAATATGAATTCACTGAGCCTCAGGCTGAAGCTATCGTGTCCTTGCAGCTATATCGTTTAACAAATACCGATATCACAGCGCTCAAGGAAGAGGCTGAAGAGCTCAGCAAAAATATTGAAGAGCTTGAATCGATTTTGAGCAATGATAAGAAGCTGTTAAAGGTCATTACAAACAGCTTAAAAGCGCTGAAAAAGAAATATGCGGACACGAGACGCTCTGTCATTGAAGAAAAAATTGAGGAAATCAAAATTAATCTTGAAGTCATGGTTGCCTCTGAGGATGTATACGTGACTGTTACAAAAGATGGCTACTTAAAGCGCACAAGCCAGCGTTCCTTTGCCGCTTCAAACGGACAGGATTTTGGGATGAAGGACACAGACAGGATGCTGCACCAGTTTGAAATGAATACGACAGATGTGCTGCTGCTTTTCACGAATAAAGGAAGCTATATCTATTGTCCGGTTCACCAGCTGCCTGATATCAGATGGAAGGACATGGGCCAGCACTTTTCTAACATAATCACGATTGAACGTGACGAAACGATTGTAAAGGCCATACCGATAAAAGAGTTTGATCCATCTGCTTATCTTTTATTCTTCACGAAAAACGGCATGGTGAAAAAGACAGAACTCACCCATTACAAAGCACAGCGTTATTCTAAAGCACTTGTGGCGTTAAATCTAAAGGGTGAAGACGAGCTGATTGATGTACATGTGACAAATGGTGACAGTCAGATCTTGATGGCGACACATCTCGGATATGGCCTATGGTTTGGAGAAGATGAAGTAAATGTTGTGGGCGCACGTGCAGCTGGCGTTAAAGGAATTAACTTGAAAGATGGAGACTTTGTCGTGTCAGGAGAAATTCTGCATGAGTCTGATTCTCTCGTATTGTTTACACAGCGGGGAGCGGTCAAACGTATGAGTCTTTCTGAGTTTGAAAAGACCTCCCGTGCAAAACGGGGAGTCGTTATGCTGCGTGAACTGAAGAAAAATCCGCATCGTGTCGTTTCGCTGTTCGCGTGCGGACTTGATGAGCGGTTTATGGCAGAAACGGAAAAAGGGGACAGAAAAGAACTGCAGGCTAAAGAGCTGCGAACAAACGACAGATACAGCAATGGTTCATTCTTTATTGATGAAGAAGAATCAGGCAAGGTCACAGCTGTCTGGCGTCTTACAACTGAATAATCATTAAAAAACCCGCCCACATATCGTGAGCGGGTATATTTTGTTTTTCATCAGCTTTCATGGCTGGTGAATAAGTCTGTCATGGCATGAATGACTTCAATACCTTGCCATACAAATAAGTTCAGCGCTGTGAAAGAGAACAAGCCTAAAATCACCATTCTTAAGATAAACAACATGTTAACAGCCTCCTCATATTTTCGTTATATATTCGGGTGATGTTGAACATGAAGTTTGTCGAAATAAGACGATTGATAAAATTTGGCCAGTATAAAGCTTTTTCTTCGCTGCCGTCTCCGGGAGTAACATATATCTTTGTTTTCCGCGGTCATCAGCAGCACAGCCATTGAGAAGGCAGTCAGCGCAAAAGCTCCGGTGATGGATTTCTTTTCATCATCTGCATTTTGGCCAGCTTTCATCTCATGCATTTCCTGCTGGTCGGCTACCGCTTTATAATGATGGCCAATATCAAAGGCGTGGGGAATTGAGAACAAATGAAAACTGGCAATCGCCAAAAATAAGATGGACGCTTTAAGTATCGTTACTTTTTTCAAATGATCTCCCCCCTTCGATATTACTGAATATTTTTATAATGATATCCCAGACCATCTTAAAAGTAAACCTGATTTATTAAATTTAAAAATAAAATTCACTTTGTTAAGTATATATCGTTTCAGTTCCTTTTTAAAGTGAAATGTCTTTTATTAGTATATGTATACCCGATCTAGGGTGTGATACAAAACATATTTTAAAGATATGTTTGCAGTTCAAGAATTATCACGATATACACCCTAAGGGTAGGGAGAAACAAGTGGAGAATGTATAGAAAGGGAGACTCCTTGTCGATTTCTAATGATTTTATTCATAGAAAATAAAAAATCAAACTAACATAATATTCTTTCGAAAAAACTTCCTAATTCGACATATTGTGATATAATAATACTCGTTATGTTAAAAAATCTAACATCGAAATTGAATTCACAATGAATTGATGAAACAGGAGGTAAATATGGAGTCTTTTTTCAACAGTTTGATTAATATTCCAAGTGATTTTATCTGGAAATATTTATTTTATATTTTAATAGGGCTTGGATTATTTTTTACACTTCGTTTTGGTTTTATCCAATTCCGTTACTTTATCGAAATGTTTAGAATAGTAGGTGAGAAGCCACAAGGCAATAAAGGTGTTTCTTCTATGCAGGCATTTTTTATTTCTGCCGCATCCCGAGTCGGTACAGGGAACTTGACTGGTGTTGCCTTAGCGATTGCGACAGGCGGACCAGGCGCTGTATTTTGGATGTGGGTTGTAGCAGCTGTCGGTATGGCTTCAAGCTTTGTTGAGAGTACGTTAGCTCAGCTTTATAAAGTGAAGGACGGAGACGATTTCCGAGGCGGACCGGCTTACTATATCCAAAAGGGGCTTGGGGTCAGATGGCTTGGCATCGTATTTGCTGTCTTAATTACCGTATCATTCGGTTTAATCTTTAACGCTGTTCAATCAAATACAATTGCAGGAGCGTTAGAAGGCGCTTTTCATGTGAATAAAATAGTTGTCGCTGTTGTTCTTGCTGTTTTAACGGCTTTTATTATTTTTGGCGGTTTAAAACGTGTTGTCGCTGTGACACAGTTGATTGTTCCGGTCATGGCAGGGCTTTATATTCTTATAGCACTATATGTTGTATTCACAAATATTTCTGCATTCCCAAGCGTTATTGCGACAATTGTCAAAAACGCTTTAGGAATTGAACAAGTTGTCGGCGGAGGAATAGGAGCTATCATCGTCATCGGTGCACAGCGCGGACTTTTTTCTAACGAAGCGGGAATGGGTAGCGCGCCAAACGCTGCTGCGACAGCTCATGTTTCGCATCCGGCTAAGCAAGGCTTTATCCAGACATTAGGCGTGTTTTTCGATACATTTATCGTATGTACGTCCACAGCGTTTATTATTTTGCTGTACAGTGTAACACCAAAAGGTGACGGCATCCAAGTAACGCAGGCTGCTTTGGACCACCATATTGGGGGATGGGCGCCTAGTTTTATAGCAGTCGCAATGTTCTTATTCGCTTTCAGTTCAGTTGTCGGAAACTACTATTATGGCGAGACAAACATTGAATTCATTAAAACAAGCAAAACATGGCTGAACATTTACCGTATTGCGGTTATTGCTATGGTTGTCTTTGGATGTGTAGCAGGGTTCCAGATTGTTTGGGACATGGCGGATCTCTTTATGGGGGTTATGGCGCTGATTAACTTAGTTGTGATCACACTGCTGTCAAACGTAGCATACAAAGTCTATAAAGATTACGCGAAACAGCGCAAACAAGGACTAGATCCTGTGTTTAAAGCGAAAAATATCCCAGGACTGAAACACGCTGAAACTTGGGAAGAAGAGAAACAAGAAGTATAATTTATAAAGAATACGGCTGCATTCAATGACTTGAATGCAGCTTTTTATTTGCCTAAAAAAGCGGAATCTTTTGATTTCATCAAAAAATAACGTGTAAAGTCCTGAACAAGCACTTTTATCCCTGATATACACGTGTCAGCTGTATAAGAAGCAACACAAAAAGAGTCAATAGACAGGCTTTTAAGCCGCCTAAAAACAAGAAATTAGGTTGATAGACAATCATGAGAAAGATTTTTACAATGAGTGCGTGTTTAAAAAAAGAAAGGGAGGGAGAGCGGCAGCTAATAGGCAGACATTTTACATGATTATTTGAAGGAGGAGAGAATGCTATATGAAACGTTCAGTCTCTATTTTTATCGCATGTTTATTAATGACAGTATTAACAATTAGCGGTGTCGCGGCACCAGAAGTATCTGCAGCAGGGGCGAAAACGCCTGTAGCCCTTAATGGGCAGCTTAGTACCAAAGGTACTCAGCTAGTCAATCAAAATGGAAAACCGGTGCAGCTGAAGGGGATCAGCTCACACGGTTTGCAGTGGTTCGGCGATTATGTCAATAAAGATACTTTAAAATGGCTAAGAGACGATTGGGGAATTACCGTCTTCCGGGCGGCAATGTACACGGCTGACGGCGGTTATATCGAGAATCCGTCTGTGAAAAATAAAGTCAAAGAAGCTGTTGAAGCGGCAAAAGAGCTCGGAATATATGTCATCATTGACTGGCATATTTTAAATGATGGCAATCCAAATCAAAATAAAGAGAAGGCAAAAGAATTCTTTAAGGAAATGTCAAGCCTTTACGGAAGCTCACCAAACGTTATATATGAAATTGCTAATGAACCGAACGGTGATGTAAATTGGAAGCGCGATATCAAACCGTATGCGGAAGAAGTGATTTCTGTTATTCGTAAAAATGACCCGGATAACATCATTATTACCGGAACAGGCACTTGGAGCCAGGATGTCAACGATGCTGCGGATGATCAGCTTAAGGATGCAAACGTCATGTACGCGCTTCATTTTTATGCCGGCACACACGGCCAGTTTTTAAGAGATAAAGCGGACTATGCGCTCAGCAAAGGAGCTCCGATTTTTGTAACGGAATGGGGGACGAGTGACGCTTCCGGAAATGGAGGGGTATACCTTGACCAGTCGAGGGAATGGCTGAATTATCTCGACAGCAAGAAAATCAGCTGGGTAAACTGGAACCTTTCTGATAAGCAGGAATCATCCTCAGCTTTAAAGCCGGGGGCATCTAAAACAGGCGGCTGGCCGTTATCAGATTTATCCGCTTCAGGGACATTTGTAAGAGAAAACATCCGCGGCTCCCAAAATTCGAGTGAAGACAGATCTGAGACGCCAAAGCAAGAGAAACCCGCACAGGAAAACAGCATCTCTGTGCAATACAGAACAGGGGATGGAAGTGTGAACAGCAACCAAATCCGTCCTCAGATCAATGTGAAAAATAACAGCAAGACCACCGTTAACTTAAAAAATGTAACTGTCCGCTACTGGTATAACACGAAAAACAAAGGCCAAAACTTCGACTGTGACTACGCGATCGGATGCAGCAATGTGACGCACAAGTTTGTGACATTACATAAACCTGTAAAAGGTGCAGATGCCTATCTGGAACTTGGGTTTAGAAACGGGACGCTGTCACCGGGAGTAAGCACCGGAGAAATTCAAATTCGTCTTCACAATGAGGACTGGAGCAATTATTCACAAGCCGGGGATTATTCTTTTTTCCAGTCGAATACGTTTAAAGATACAAAAAAAATCACATTATATAATAACGGAAAACTGATTTGGGGAACTGAACCCAAATAGTGACTGTTTTGACGGACATCACAATTGGTGTCCGTTTTCATTATCTAATCAGCGGCAGAACAAGGAGGTGCAAGCTGTGGACGAAACATTGAAACAGTATATGTTGCTGTTCAAACAAAACAGCGATTTGGTTAACGGACCGGACTATCCAGGAAAGGAAAAAGATATCCAAAACCAAAAAGAACAGATTGAAGCCTACGAAAAACTTCTGCAGCAAGGCTTTACCAGCGATTATGATTATGATGAGTTTGCTGATTCGGTGATCAAATGCGCATACGGTGATATGACATTGGAAGAGCTGGAAGCCGTATATTATGGGTTGACTTCGCCATTTTAAAGTTTCTTAATAAGACTTGCTGAAGCTCAGGCATTTGACACTTGAAATGAAAAGCAATCGAAATTGGCCAACCTGTAAGTAATTTTCTTTATTCTGTCTCACTAACTTAAGTATACTTTGTTATTGAGACAGAATTTCTTTAAAATTGATTACTTCCTAGAATATATATTATGTTAACTAAAATAAGTCGTAAATCCACACCATTGTTGTTCAGCCTCTCTTATGCCAGGATTATTATCTGTATAAGAAAAAAACTTTAAAGTAGCTCGCGAAAACAATAATTGTTTAGGTGCAATGAAATTTGACAAATCATTGCACCCTTGAGCTTGTAATAATAATCTATTTCGTCAGTTGATTTTTTTAATTGTTTTGCCGCTTCCAATGCCCAATTCGGTTATGTCACTTGTTGCTGGTCTTCTTGATCAAGTCCACGCCATCGTATGCCAGACTCTCCACACTTGCAGCCTTCTGCAGTATGTAATGATCAAAAAAGTTCTTCGTATAGTCTGTAACAAGATTTCGCATCTCCATAGCATCCCGTTCGCCTCTGAGTTCCTCATTAACACTGGTAAACACGATGTCGCAGTAATCTAAATGCGCAACACGATCAACAGAGAAATAATAGGTTTCCATGCTATTGTTAGCGCCAATTATCGCATTCATGTTATAGTTAGGTTCACAAAACAGTAGCAAAAAGGGTTTCTTAAGGTCGCTGTCGAGAAGGCCGAACGCACCGCTATCCAAGCCAATCCCGCAGGCGAACCGGTCGTCGTCCCGGCAAACAATCGCCGTCGTAGGCCCTCCATAAGAATGTCCGACTATGCCCATGCCGATGTCAAGCAACAATCTGCCCTTAAAGATGGAATTCAGCTCTCCTGAGTCCAGTTTGTAAAGATAATCGGCTGCATACCTTACATCTTCTGCCTGTAATTCACTATACTCTGTTAACTTGGCAAGTATCGGCAGTGTAAGCACGTTATGGCACATCTCAATGGCAGTTTCATCGTCAGGCCGCATCTCCATCTTACCAGCCAACGCCAGCATCTTCGGATCTCCAGAAAACGCCATAATGACATCCGAAAAATCCTTTGATACATTAAACAGGCGCCCATCTTTACGCTTATACATCGTGCTATTCTGATGGCCGATGCTTACCACAACATATCCCATGCTTGCCAAGTCTGTACAGATCACTGTACCCCATTCTGGAGAACCGCCCCCGCCGCAAACATAGAATAACACCGGATAGCGCTTTTCCTTCCCGGAGAGAGCAAGGTCGTCGTAACACTGGGTCTTGATATCTATAGAGAAAACATCCTTCCCTTTAAGATACGCAGTGACAAGTGGCTGCTCATTAAACATCTCGTAGACTTCAGGAAACATGTACGTTGATGTAGTCTTACCTTCGCTACTGTCGGACGGATAGTACACAAACGCCGTCAGTTCTCTTTTTGAGTGATCTGATGCCGTGTACTCAAAATCCATCTGGGTTCGACCGACAGTATAGCCGCCAATAGGTTCTGGAAATGCGTCATAAGTTTTCATTCTCTTGTTCCCCCTTAATTAATAAAAGTGGCGAATGTGAAATACATACATTGCGCTCTAAGCGCTTTTCAAAACTGATTTAGGGTCTGTTTCAACAAGAACCCAAAAATCGTATTCTAGATCACTGAACAAGCGAACATTCCTTTTTAGTTAAGGACTATATGATCCCCAATAATTATTTCCAAACTTGCTGCTTCTTTTCATGTTAAAGGGCGAATACATGTGCACACCTCTTTTAACAAGATTTTTCTATAAAATTTCGACAAGGTTCTACAATACCCTTCTATAAATATTCATAATATCTCAGTAATAGTGCATCGGTCGTTCAGAATGGATCCACTTTTACATTCTGTAAAGAGAACATAAAAGTGGATCCATTAAATGATAAAATACTTATTTGACTAGTGTTTACAACGCATAAAATGGATCTATGTTTACTTCCTAGTACAATTCCTCCTTGTTTCTATACCACCTCCTAAGCTGCATCCTTAACTTAACTTCCAAGATTACTTGATCACTTTTTACGATAGTATATTTCCATGTGCATTTGAATTGATCATTGAACAGCCAAAAAAAGAATAAACCATGCCTAAAGGCGTTAAAACGGACAAATAAAAAAGGACACCTTCCCCAACCGGTAAAGTCTGTCCAAAATGGAGTCGAATTTATACGTAAGTTACTGGGGCTGAATAGGCTACGTAGTCTCTATCACATTAGTTCACTAACTTTCCCCTCGCTAACCAAGTCCTCCCAATAATTCCCCTGCCTTAGACCCCTCCCCTATATTACAATAAAGTTATTTAAATACGCCCATTAGACTGTTCCAGAAAAGGATCATTTTGTTGAATAAATAAGAGCGATAGCAAAATACCATTAAAAACTTGACTAAAACGATTCAACCTAATAGTAAATTTCGCTATAATTCACATTAAAGGGGATGCTTACAGATGGATAATCACTTAAGAATGTCTGGTACTTCTTCCACTCATGTAAATCCTATTATTGGAAAGGCGATACTTTGCATGGGGCGAAATGTTTCTAAGTCATTTTCTCCATTTTAGAATCTTGCCGGATTTTTTTAAATAGTAAATAGACCCCAGCAAAATGCTAGGATAAACACGTGATGTTAGAGAAATACAAGGAGGCATAAAAAATTATGATACATTCTTTTTTACTAGTTGGTCAATCAAATATGGCTGGACGCGGATTTTTAAAGGATGTTCCAATGATTTGTAATGAACATATAAAAGTTCTACGAAATGGAAGATGGCAAATCATGATGGAACCTATAAACTATGATCGAGCTTTTGCAGGGGTTGGTCCTGCGGCTTCTTTTGCAGCTGCATGGTGCAGAAAAAATGAAGATAAAGAAATAGGTTTAATACCTTGTGCTGAAGGTGGTACAAGTCTAGATGATTGGTCAGTAGAAGGACCACTGTTTGAACATGCTATCTTACAAGCAAAACTTGCAAAGCGAAGCAGTAAGTTAGAGGGAGTTTTATGGCATCAAGGTGAAAATGAATGTTCTTCAGGACGTTCTAAACTTTATCATGAGAAATTTTTGGAAATTGTTGAGGCGTTTCGTCATGAACTTTGTGAGCCAGATCTACCTATTATCATAGGCGGAATTGGTAACTATTTAGGAAGTGGTTTTCTTGGTCATTACTTTCCAGAACACTCTGAGGTTAATCAGGAATTACTGGAGTTTGCTAAAAAGGAAAAGAACTGTTATTTTGCAACAGCATTGGGACTAACACCTAATCCTGACGGTATTCATTTGAACGCAGTTTCACAGAGAATATTTGGTCTTCGATATTTTGAGGCATATAATAAACGAGAGCATATATTAGAACCCCTAGAAGGTGAAGAAACTGCTATTAATATCGATAGTGAAAGACCTTTAACAAAGACTGAAAAGACTGCAATACTAGAAAAACAATTTGCTGGAGGAGAGATATCTTTAGAAGAGTATCAATCGCAGTTGATGAGTTAAAATCTAGAAAAATGTACATATATTTCTGTCATTCGTACATCAGGGTAACACAATTCTGTCATTTTCAGTGACGGAATTGTGTTACCAAAAATTCAAAAAAACCCTAATTTGATGGGTTTTTTTGAACATATAATTGTATCCGCTACACATCCTTCTTCTCTTCTTCCTGCGGTACCGCTTGCCTGAGGTGCCCTTAACGATTTACGACAAATGTTGTCACGCTTTGAGCTGGAAGATGGGCCCAAAAATGATTGCCCGTTACATTGAGATTCGTTCCAGGTTGAAGATTGCTGCTTCCGCTTGTTATCCATCTGGATACCTGAGAAGCAGATCCATTCTGCAACACAAAGTTTTGGTTGACCCCTGTATTGCTTTTGTTAATGGCAACAATAACAACCTTGTTGTCACCTTTATAGGCTGATACGTAAACGTTCGCATTAGGATTTTTCGTTGCATCAACCCTTACATAGCCGGGACGCACAAACTTTGAGAAATGAGCCATATTGTAACCGCGTTTGCTGATCGTACCGTCTTCTTTCATAGGACCGTAAGATCTGCGGATGTACCACCAAACATAAGCTTGAAAATCTCCCTCCACCATTGAATGGTGAATATGCTCTGAAACGCCTAATGCCTCGGGCCAGCGATCCGCTGAATTGTTGTCACTGTTTGGATAGTATACTTCCGTCATCCATAGCTCTTTCCCTGCTCCTTTTTGTTTGAATAGAGGATAAGGAAACTGACTGACCTGAGTGCCGTACAGGTGAGTTCCGAGAATATCCATATTCCTAAGCGCCTGCGGATCGTTCAAAATGGGGTCCGATATATTTTTAAAGTACTGAAAAGATTCTGGTGCAATGACACGTGCATTAATGGAACCGGCATTTTCTCTCATGAAACGAAGTATTTCTTGCGGAGTCCACCACGTCCATTCGTGTGCATAATCAGGCTCGTTTTGAACAGAAATCGCATAAAGATTCACGCCATTATTCTTCATGTAGGTAACAAAATCGTTAAGATGCTGCGCGTATGCGGCGTACTTATCGTATCTTAGCCGTTTAGCTGATGTGTCACCATTACGATTGAAAGTCTCAACCATATCGCTTGGAGGATTCCAGGGAGAAGCAAAAACGATTGCTCCATGTTTGATCGCACTCTTTGCAGTCTCCACTTCTCTGTACCAATTATTTCTATTTTCATCCACATGAATTCTTAAGATTGAAAAACCTAACTGATTCTGTCCATTGCCAAAAGCAGTTTCTCTTTGAGCTGCTGTCAAATCTCCAATCCAAGCCGGGTGGTTCATGCCTCCAAAACCGCGAATCACTTGTTTTTCTGCAGATACATTAACTGTTACATCACTTGCTGCCAAAACTTCAGTAGCGCCTGGCCCGGTTAACATTACTGACAGCATAGTGAAACATACCAATAATACACAAATTGGTTTTTTCACGCTTGAAATCATTTTTCCTCTCCTTGTCTTTTATGGTATTAAACAAACTGATCTGTCTCCTTTTATATTGCAAACAAAAGGTTTTCTCATCTGCTATCTTTGCGTAAACTGCCAGTAATCAAAATTAAACAAGTTTCCTGTACCTGTTCCGGTAAATACAAAGAAAACTTTGTGCACACCGGTTGCACCGCTTACCGCAGTTTCTATTTCTCTCCAGGTTTGCGCTCCGCCTGTGGAAGGTACATTCAGGGTTCCTGCAAGCATACCGTTTGTACTGTCGAGGCGCACTTCTATTTTCCCGCCTATAGTGGATGCTACATTTGCTTTAAACGTTCTGGCACCGCCCGCCCCGAAGTCTGCATTTCCTACAGCAATCCAGTCTCCGTTATGAATGCTAGTTACATGTTGATTATTTACCGGCCCGCCGGTTGCTGAAGATTTCTCGGTCAAAATGCGTCCATTCCAGGAAAACGTTTCAGCTTCTACCCGGTTATATGGATTCAAATTGGAAAGCTGTGTTACGCCTGCATAATTTGCCGCAACCTCTTGAATGGATCCATCTGCATTGTGCACTAGCTTATTAATATGGGGAGAACGGTATCCTTTGCCGGCCCCGAACAAAGCGGAACTGACAGTTTGAGTATGGTACACCGCATACCACTCGTTTTTAAAATTGAAAACAGCATGGTGGTTGTTTCCGCCACCTCCGAAAAATGCTCCCGGATTTTTCAGGAAGTGCCCTCTATATGTAAAGGGACCCATGGGACTTGAGCTGGTCATGTAGCCGATCTCACCTGGGGGTTTATCGGCCGGGTGCGTGCCCCCGAAATTGATGCAATAGGAATAGTAATATTTTCCGTTATGCTTATGCATTCCCGAATCTTCAAACATAAAAGGCGCATCAATTGTAGCTGCACTTCCAACAACACTGGTCATATCAGGCCCCAATTTCATGACTCTTGCTGTTTTAGGATTGGCCCATTGCCCCTGCGTTGGATTTGAACCGCCAGGGATGCCTCCGCCTGCATACAGGTAACCGGTACCGTCGTCATCTACGAATACTGCCGGATCAAAAAGCCACACAACACCGGACATTCCTGGTGTACTTGGCGTTACCAACGCTTTTCCGATTGGATCGGTCCATGGGCCAATCGGACTGTCTGCGGTGAGAACCCCGATACCTCCGCCGCTGTTTGCGAAATAAAGGAAGAATTTATCCTTACCATTTATCTTTTTAACTGCGACTGACGGGGCCCAGGACGCACCTGCCCATTTCGCAATCCCCTGGCCGCCATTAGCCCCGTTGGCACCTGCTACCGGAATGGCTCCGTGGTCTGTCCAGTTCACCATATCCGCTGAAGAGATGACGAATACTCTATTCAAATTGGCAAATGAGTTATCCTTAATCGTTCCGTTGCTATTATATTCATAGTCATCACTTGACATATAGATGTAGACTCTTCCGTTATAGGTCAGCGCAAACGGATCTGCTCCCAAATGATGGTCGATAAGCGGGTTTGAATTCCCTGCATGTTTTGCAATTGTAGTACTGGCTGCATACGCAGACTCCCCAAATAAGCAACTCAATAATAAAGCAAGAACCCATAAACATACGCTACACTTTTTATTCATGACTTAACATCCTCCTTTTTTCTAAAAATGGGGGGTGATCACACAGGTCATGAAGGACACATAAATCAGATGCTGATCGTATTATCGAACTGTGAAAAAGCGCACTGACATTCAAATAAGTATATTTAGCCCCCCTTTTCCTCCGCCATCCTGATGACACATTCCACAGCTTGCGGATGCCTGAAAATCACATGCTGCTGGCAGGAAATAAAAAGGCAGGATTTTTCTTGAGTTCCCTCCGATCACATTGAATAGAGATGCAATATTATACAAAATATTCCTTTATCTAACATCCTAGCATGGTTATAATAAATGTGTATAGAATACTTTCGGAGGAATTATTGTTCGGTTTTACAAAGAAACTGGATACATTTATTCATTGAATATATAAGGTGGGGCTGACACCGGAAAATCAGTCTCAAAAGGTTTTCAGGCGCAAAAAAACAGCCGTTCAGAGCGGCTGTTTTTTTTAGAGTACAAGAACTATTGCGGTATACCCTCCGTCCATGACTACGGCCTGACCTGTGATGCCTTTTGCTTTGTCGCTGTCCCTCTTGAGTGCGAGAAGCCTTTATGTAATAAGCCATTCACCCCTTCCTATAAACCGCTGTAAGTGATGACCCGTTCTCCGCCTTGTTCATAGGGGGCGTCCTGGGAAGCCCTCATTCTGACGCTGTAATATGTTTCTTCCTGCACCATATCCCCCTCCTTTCTAACCTTGAGAATGAAAGTTAACTAAATTCATTAAAGGTTAACACTCGTGCAGAATATTAGGATTCCTCGTAAAATATGTCAACCTACACGATCAAACGATTAACTTAATGAATCTGCAAGGCCTCATTATTTTTTCATGTTTTGTTCATATTTTAGTAATTGTTTATTCAACACTGTCCGCTAAAGTAATCCATATCAACAAATGTGACAGCCATCTGCATTTTTTATGAAGGGAGGTCAAAACGGGTGCCGTTATGCTGAAAGAAAAAATAAAGACATTAGGCCGTTTTTGCACCGTGGGCGTCGGTAATACGCTGATAGATTTTGGTGTCTTCTTTCTTCTCACCGCTTGTCATGTTCCTTATCTGCCGGCGCAGATCTGCTCCTATTCTGCAGGTATCATCAACAGCTATGTGTGGAACCGGAATTGGACGTTTCGTGTAAAACGTAAGACTGATGGGAAAGAGATCGCGCGCTTTCTTGTGATTAATATTGCCGCATCGGGGATCACCTTTTTGTTGCTTTATTTGTTTCAAAAAAGCGGTTGTTCGCTTTTGGTGAGTAAGCTCGCCGCCACTATCGGCGGGATGATAATGAATTTTATCGGAAACCGAATCTGGGTATTTGGAGATTCGCTGAAAAACATACAGGATCAGGAGTGAAGATGAATGAGAAAAAAAGTGAGAAAAGCGGTCATTCCCGCAGCGGGTTTTGGAACGAGATTTCTGCCGGCGACAAAGGCGCAGCCGAAAGAAATGCTCCCGATCGTCGACAAACCGGCAATTCAATACATTGTAGAAGAGGCCGTAGAGTCAGGAATTGAAGATATACTGATTATTACAGGGAGAAACAAACGCTCGATTGAAGATCATTTTGACCGGTCGGCGGAATTGGAATTCAATCTGCGGGAAAAAGGCAAGACGGAGACGCTTAAGGTAATACAGCAGATTGCCGATTTGGCCAATGTTCATTATATCCGCCAGAAAGAACCGCTCGGCTTAGGTCATGCGGTGCTGTGTGCGGAGCATTTTATCGGAGATGAGTCTTTTGCCGTTCTATTAGGCGATGATATTATGGTGTCTGAAAAGCCGGCTCTTCGGCAAGTAATGGATGTATACGCCGCTTATGGCACAGAGGTTGTCGGTGTACAGTCTGTTCTCCCTGAGGATGTCAGCAAATATGGCATTATTCAGACATCAGGCTCTCAAGGCCATGTGTATGAAGTGAACGATTTAGTTGAAAAACCGTCTCCTGAAGATGCCCCTTCCGAAATTGCAGTGATGGGCCGATATGTACTGAATCCTTCTATCTTCCCTGTTTTGAAGTCGATCGGGAGAGGCGCAGGCAATGAGATTCAATTAACAGATGCACTTCGTGAGGTTTGCCGCACCCAGCCTATTCATGCGCGGCTTCTGGAAGGAAAACGATATGACATTGGCGATAAATTGGGCTGTTTTAAAGCAAGCACCGAAATCGGCTTAATGCGTCCTGAAATGAGATCTCAGCTTTTAGCTTATTTAGAAGAAGTGCTCAAACGGGAAACAAAAGAAGTGCTGCGATAAAAAAATTTGTAACCATCTTGCTCGTCAATCAGTCATATAATAGTGAAAAAGATAAGGACAGGTTGTGAAGAATGTGGGCAGTTTGATAAGCGAAATTTTAACTTGGCTGACGAATATGGGATATGCGGGCATTGCAATTGGGTTGATGATCGAAATCATACCGAGTGAAATTGTATTGGCCTATGGCGGCTATATGGTATCGGAAGGCTCGATTGGATTTATCGGCGCCATCATTGCGGGGGTTATCGGGGGCACCATTGCCCAGATCTTTATTTATTGGATCGGACGCTATGGCGGCAGGCCGTTTTTGGACAAATACGGGAAGTACTTATTGATTAAAAAGCATCACATTGACATGTCAGAAAACTGGTTTCAAAAGTATGGTACGGGGGTTGTCTTCTCGGCACGTTTTATACCGGTTGTCAGACATGCGATATCAATTCCCGCAGGCATTGCCAAAATGCCGTTTCTCAAATTTGTGGTACTGACTGTACTTGCTATCATTCCGTGGTCTATTCTGTTTGTTTATTTAGGCATTCAGCTCGGAAGCCAGTGGGATGACGTTGAGAACATTGCGGGCACTTATACAACACCGATTATGATACTGGCTATAGTGGTCATTGCACTTTATTTTGTCATAAAAAAACGTACAGCCATTTTTAAACGATAGCTTATGGATATGCATAGGGATGACTCTCCCCTATGCATATTTTTTGTTATTTTCGATGATGATTTGAAAGCTTCATATGTTCCGCTAAAAATGCGACAAACACTTCATCACGTACAAGAGATGCCGCGTAATTCCTTTTAATAAACCATTCTGCTTCCTCAAAAGCCGCGAAGGTTTCGTCCTGTGTCTCCCCGTTAATTTGAATGTTCCATGCGTTGTCCAAAGGAAACAGGAAGAATCTCATTTGTTCGCGATTTTCGTATAATGAGCCGTTTGCCGATCCTTTCAGATTATAGAAATTACGGAATGCATCTGGGCGGACCGGTTCCATTCGGAATGCTTCAGCTACAAACAAATCGTATACTTCGTTCGTTATGGAACAGCCTGAAGCCTTCGCATGCCCCCCGCCTCCGTACCGGCCTGCTACTTCTGAAACATCAATGTAATCATGAATGGTGCGCAAGCTGGCTCGTTTTGATCCCATGCTTAAAATGGCAATGTAATCAAGATGCGGATTGTCTTTTCCGAGTCTGTTTCCGAGTTCAGAATGGTACGATTCTGCGTGAACGATACCTATACAGTGTTCGTGAACAAAGGTTTGCACCATTTCTCTTTTTTTCCTGCGAAGGTAGCGCTCGATTTTCTCTTCTTCTAAATCAAGCAGTTTCACTTCAAATTCATCAAAGAAGAATTCGTCGTGGGCAGAAAGCCGCTGAATCATTTTTTGTTCAAATTCATCGATAGAAAGCAAAAAGAAAAGGTCATTGAGCCGCTTTGCCTGTTTTTGATCGTACTGCTCCCATTCCCAAGTGTCGTATTGGCGGATGAGCTCTGTAAATTGATCTAAGGCGTTTGTCGGCTTCATCAGATCATTTTGGACAAGATAGTCGTATAAAAGAGATGTGGCCGATGCAAGACGTCCGTCATCGTATTCCACCTGGACAAATCCCCACTCATGCCCATTCAAATGAAGGGCTGTTTTATGGTGGTCAATCAGTTTCACTTTTCCGCCCGCATGGACATACTCGTTCAGCCTCTTTTCATTTTCTTCATTGACAGCAAGATCCGTGATAAATAAAGCATCGTGTCTGCTGCTCTCTTTTGCTTTTTCTAAGAAGTATTGGACTTGAGCATTTAAGCCGTTGACAGAGTTATAACGGACCTCAACTTCTTTCCCGAAAGCCAATTTCGCAACGATCCCGCACCCTACTCCGTCCAAGTCGTTATGTGAATATAAATGGTACATAATAAAGGCCCCTTTGTATCATACTGGAGATTGCCGCTATAGGTGTGCGGCAGCCTTTATTTACTATTGTAAAAAACAGAGGGTTTTATGCACAGTTGATTAGTTAACATAATAAAATTATTATAAACAATAAAAAGAGCGCTTATTCACGCTCCTGGTACTTCCTTTTAAACTGGATAAACCGGATGTTTTCGATTGGTGAATGTCACTTCCTTTGTCATGTACGCCATAAGCCGTTTGTGCAATTCCTCGCGCAATGAATTGGCTGGGATTACCGCGTCAATGATCATCTCTGAAGCCAAGCGGTATATATTGATGTCCTCTTTGTACTCCTCGCGTTTGCTGCTGATAAATTGAGCCCTCTCTTCTTTCGGCAGCTCGGAGATTTTTTTGGCATAGACAGCGTTTACGGCTGCTTCAGGGCCCATTACGGCGATTTGTGCGGTTGGAAGCGCTATGCAGCAATCCGGTTCGAAAGCCGGTCCGGCCATAGCATATAATCCCGCTCCATAGGCTTTTCTCACAATTACAGAAAGCTTGGGGACGGTTGCTTCTGACATGGCTGAAATCATTTTGGCTCCATGGCGGATAATTCCGGCCTGTTCTACCTTTGTGCCGATCATAAAGCCGGGAATGTCCGCTAAGAACAGCAATGGAATATGAAAGGCGTCGCATAATGTGATAAATTTAGCGGCTTTGTCCGCTGAATCGTGGAATAAGACACCGCCTTTTACTTTTGGCTGATTCGCGATAATTCCGACAGGCTGTCCGTGAATCCTCGCAAGACCTGTAATGATTTCCGGTGCGAATAAAGCTTTGATTTCAAAAAAAGAGCCTTCATCTATTACACGATCGATCAGCTCAAACATATTAAAAGGTGCATTTTGGTTTTGCGGAATAACGTCGGAAAGCGGTATGTCAAAGGGCTTTGGCGGCCGTTTTTCTTGTACAGGCGCTTTTTCTTTATAATTTGCCGGAAAGTAAGATAAATATGAGCGTGACAAGTGAATGGCTTCTTGTTCAGTTTCAGCGAGAATATCTCCGCAGCCGGAAACTGAACAATGCATGCGGGCGCCTCCCATCTCTTCAAGTGACACCTTTTCACCGATCACCATTTCTGCCATCCGCGGCGAACCTAAATACATGGACGCGTTACCGTCTACCATGACGACAATATCGCAGAAGGCAGGAATATACGCACCCCCAGCTGCGGACGGGCCGAATAGAAGGCAGATCTGGGGAATGCGCCCTGACAATTTGACCTGATTGTAAAAAATTCTCCCTGCGCCTCTTCTGCCCGGAAATACATTGATCTGGTCGGTGATTCTGGCGCCTGCCGAATCGACTAAATAAATGAGCGGACAGTTTAATTTTTCTGCTGTTTCTTGTATTCTGATGATTTTTTCAACTGTTTTTGCTCCCCAGGAGCCTGCTTTCACTGTAGAATCATTTGCCATGGCGCAGACGGTTTGGCCGCCGATTTTACCGATGGCGGTTACGACTCCGTCGGCGGGAAGCCCGTCTGACATACATTCTGCAAAAAAAGCGTCCTCAAGCTCGATGTCATCGTCAAATAAAAGGGCAAGCCGCTCTCTAACAAAGAGCTTGCCTTTTTCTTGGTTGCTGCGATGATACTTCTCCGCTCCGCCTTTTTGTATCCTTTCCGCCCGTTCTGTTCGTTCTTTTTCATAATCCATAAGGCATTCCCTCCGATCTTTATTCTCCCGTGTATACGGCACGTCTTTTTTCTTGAAAGGCTTGAAGTCCCTCTGTCCTGTCCTTTGTCGGGATCGTGTGTTCATATGCTTTTTGTTCAATTGATAATCCCGTTCCAAGGTTTGTTTCCAATCCTTTATTGATCGCGAATTTAGCCTGGCGGACGGCAATTGGTCCGTTAGCTGAAATGGCTTCTGCCAGTTCCTCTGCTTTCGCCATAAGCTCACAAGAAGCCGTAACATGCTCTACAAGGTTTATCTCTTTGGCTTCATGTGCGGTTATGCGTCTGCCTGTATAAATGAGTTCTTTTGCTTTTCCTCTGCCGATCAGACGCGGAAGTCTTTGTGTCCCTCCTGCGCCTGGGATAATGGCTAAAGCCGTTTCCGGAAGGCCTAACGTAGTGTTCTCTGCTGCTATTCGGATGTCGCATGCCAATGCCAATTCAAGCCCCCCTCCTAAAGTACTTCCGTTTATGGCTGCTATCACCGGCTGCGGCAAGGCTTCGAGTAAAGCAGCGGTTCTGTGAATGAAGGATACACTTTTGAGAACCTGATCTTGTTTCATTTTTATTCTTTCTTTCAAGTCTGCTCCCGCACAGAACGCTTTTTCACCGGCTCCTGTCAGGATGACACAGCGGATTTTCGTGTTGAATTCGATTTCTTGGAGAATGGATTGCAGGTCTCTAAGCATTTCTGCCGAAAGGGCATTTGCCGCATGGGGCCTGTTAAGGGTGATAACAGCAATATGTTCTGTTTTTGCAGTGAAAAGAATAGATTCTCCCATTGGTATTTCCTTTCTTTTATAAAGATGATTTATACACCTGTAAATTTCGGCTCGGAAGATGTTTCCCAATTTTCTCCTCGATCCATTTGGCTGCTGGAAGTAACTTGGCGAGCTTTACGTTTGTTTCGATTCCCATTTGATCAAGCATGTACACGATATCTTCTGTCGCAGCATTTCCCGATGAACCTGGAGCATACGGACAGCCGCCAAGCCCGCCCGTTGAGCCGTCAAATGTGGTGATGCCCATTTGCAGAGCGGTGAGAATGTTGGCGAGTGCCGTTCCCCTTGTATCATGAAAGTGGAGTGCGAGCTGGCTTGCCGGAAATCGTTTTAAAAGCGCTTCAAGTACGATTTCAACCTGTACAGGATTTGCCGCGCCGATCGTATCTCCAAGCGATAGTTCAGAAATTCCGAATTCAAATAAAGATTCTGCCAGGCGAATCACTTGTTCGATCGGTACATGTTTTTCATACGGACAGCCGAAAACTGTGGAGAGATAGGCTCTTACTGTAAGATTTGCTTTTTTTGCGTCGTCTGTTACTTGTTTGAGAACTTGGAGAGTGTTCGCAGTGGATTTGTTGATGTTTTTTATGTTGTGTGTTTCGCTTGCGGACATAAAGACAGAAGCTTCGTCAATGCCCCCTTCCAGCGCATTCTCCAGTCCCTTTTGATTAGGGACAAGTGCTGCGTACGTGATGCCTTTTGCCCGGCTGATGCCTTTTGCCACATATAGAGCATCTCGAAGCGCGGGAATCCATTTTGGATGAACGAAGGATGTTATTTCGATATAGGAGAGTCCTGTCTGGGAAAGCTGGTTGATCCAAGCGATTTTGTCTTCTGTTGCAAGCCACACCGGTTCGTTTTGCAAGCCGTCCCGCGGGCCGACTTCTCTTAACATGACTTTTTTAGGATAGGACATGGTAAGCCTCCCCGATTATTGAGTTGGATCGTTCAGTTCGAGCAGCACATCACCTTCATTCACGAAATCACCTTCCTTTTTTTTCACTTCTTTGACTGTTCCGCTTCTCTCTGCAACAATCGGGATTTCCATTTTCATTGATTCTAAAATGGCGACTTCCTGGCCTTTTTCAACGTGGTCTCCGGCTTTGACATGCACCTTCCACAGGTTCCCTGCCATTTGAATGTGTATCGTCATGACAGCTGCCTCCTTTATAAGTTGTTTTTCAAAAAATCAGTTGTGACGTCTCCTTTTTTGAATGCTTCTAATGAAGCAGCCTGTAAGAGAAGCGGAATATTCGTTTTGATCCCTTCTATCCGATAGTCACGGAGCGCCTCCTTTAGCCTCTCAATCGCTTCCTCTCTGTTTTGGCCTTTGATGATCATTTTGGCGATCATCGGATCGTAAAAAGGCGTAACTGCGCTCCCTGTTGTTACTGCACATTCGTGTCGGACTCCATATTGTTCCGGGAGAGAAAAAGCGGTGATTGTTCCCGGTGACGGATAGAAGGTTTTCGGATCTTCCGCATATATTCTGACCTCTATGGCATGCCCGTTTCGTTTTATGTCCTGCTGAGCGAATCTGAGAGTCTGTCCCTCCGCAACCCTTAATTGCTGCTCAACTAAATCTAAACCTGTAATTTCTTCAGTCACGGGATGTTCTACCTGCAATCTCGTATTCATTTCCAGAAAATAAAAGTTTTTATTCTCATCGACTAAAAATTCGATCGTTCCCGCATTGGCATAGCCAATCGCTTTGGCTGCTTTCACTGCCGTTTCTCCTATCTTCATTCTCAGCTCATCATCAACAAATGGAGATGGGGCTTCTTCAATGACCTTTTGGTGGCGTCTCTGGACAGAACAATCACGTTCAAACAGATGCACGGCATGCCCGTGGTGATCGGCAAGAATTTGAATTTCGATGTGGCGGGCGTGTTCAATCACCTTTTCTATATACATGGACCCGTCTCCGAAAAAATCTGCTGCTCGCTTTTTGTTTCCTTCATACGCCTTTATCAATGCTTCTTCGTCAGGAACGAGCTGCATTCCGATGCCTCCTCCCCCTGCTGAAGCTTTCAGCATAACGGGGTAGCCGATTTCACTCGCGGCGAGGCAGGCTGCCTGAATATCTCCAAGGGATTCGGAAACACCCGGCACTACAGGAACACCTGCCTCCTCCATTGCCTTTCGTGCTTCAATTTTACTTCCCATTTTGGCAATCACAGCGGGTGAAGGACCGATAAATACAATGTTTTCTTCTTTGCAGCGTTGCGCGAAACGGCTGTTTTCTGACAATAATCCATATCCCGGATGGATGGCGTCGGCATTTGCCTTTTTCGCCGCCTCTATGATTCTCTCAATATTTAAATAGCTCTCACTGACTCTCGATTCTCCGATATAATAAGCCTCTGTTGCTGTCTTTGTATGGAGCGCATCTCTGTCTGCTTCAGAATATACCGCTGCCGTTTTGATCCCAAGGCGGCTGCACGTACGAATGATTCTCATTGCGATTTCTCCGCGATTGGCAATCAGCACTTTTGTAAACAAATGAAATCACCCCTCATTGACTTGATGGTAAGTGAAACAGCTGAATCGTTTTTTCACGAAGCTTGTATTTTTGAATTTTGCCTGAGGCCGTCATAGGATACTCGTCTGTAAAGATGAAATAACGCGGAATTTTGTGGCGGGCGATTTTCCCTTTGCAATAGGTTTTCAGCTCTTCGGGTGAAGCTGTTTTTCCCTCTTTCAGCTTAATCCAGGCAGCTGCCTCCTCCCCGTATTTTTCGTCAGGCACACCAACTACCTGTACATCTAAAATATTAGGATGACGGTATAAAAATTCTTCTATTTCTCTCGGATAAACGTTTTCACCGCCTCTGATGAGCATGTCTTTTAATCTCCCGGTGACGCGGCAGTATCCGTCTGCATCCATCACAGCGAGATCACCGGTAAAGAGCCATCCTTCTGGGTTGATTGCCTTTTGGGTAGCTTCTTCGTCTTTATAATAGCCCTTCATCACATGATAGCCGCGGGTACAAAGCTCTCCCTGTACGCCTCTTTGAACCTCATTAAACGTGCCGGGCTCCACAATTTTCACTTCGACCTCTGGCAAGGCTCGGCCGGTTGTTTCCACTCTTCTTTGGAAGGAATCATTAGCTCTTGTTTGTGTGATCACCGGCGAAGCTTCCGTTTGTCCGTAGGCGATTGTGATGTCTGTCATGCCCATTTTTTCAATGACAGCTTTCATCACCTCACTCGGACAGGATGATCCTGCCATGATGCCTGTTCGCAACGAGGACAGATCATAAGAATCAAAATCTTGAAGATGAAGCTCCGCGATAAACATCGTCGGAACACCGTGCAGTGCTGTGCATGTCTCGTTTTCAACCGTTTTAAGGACTGTAGCAGGTTCAAATTCTACAACAGGTACCATGGCTGCTCCGACGGTCACACATGCCAAAACGCCAAGCACGCAGCCGAAGCAATGGAAAAACGGAACCGGAATGCACATGCGGTCAGATGAGGTTAATTTCATACATTCAGCGATATTTGCGGCGTTGTTGATGACATTAAAATGAGTCAGCATCACTCCTTTAGGAAATCCTGTCGTTCCTGACGTGTATTGCATGTTAATGACATCATCTTTTTCAAGGCTGCTCATTCTTGCTTCCAGCTCGGCATCTGACACTGTTTGTGCCAACATCTCTGTATCGTCCCAATGATACATACCAGGTAAACGTTTTTCACCGATATAAATCAATGTTTTTAAACACGGATAGCGTTCTGATTGCAGCTGCCCGGGCTCTGCTTCCTTCAGCTCGGGAATTAAGCTGTTCAAGATCTCAGTATAGGAAGTGCCGCGATATGAATCCATGACGATAAGTGCATCCGCATCTGATTGTCTCAGCAAGTAATCAAGCTCTTGGGATTGGTAATTTGTATTTACGGTAACGAGCACGGCCCCGATTTTTGCGGTGGCGAATTGAGCAGCAAGCCATTCCGGTATATTCGAGGCCCATATGGCCACGTGGTCTCCCTTTCTAATTCCCATCCCTATGAGTCCTTTAGCGGTTTGGCGGCACAGCCTGTTGAATTGCGCGTACGTATAGCGGAGATTCCGTTCGGGATAGACAACCGCTTCTTGATCAGGATAGGCTGCTGCCGTTTGTTCCAGCAGCCTGCCGATTGTGCAATGGATGAGTTCGGACATGTGTCGGTCCTCCTTTCACGAGATCAGAAAGCGTTTACATTTTATTTTAGAAGCTGTCTGGCGATCACGATACGCTGAATTTCTGATGTGCCTTCTCCAATTTCCATCAATTTTGCATCCCGCAGCATCCGTTCAACCGCATATTCCCTCATGTAGCCGGAACCGCCGTGTATTTGAATCGCTTGGTTGCATGCCCTCGTTGCCATTTCAGAGGCAAACAGCTTGGCATAAGCCGCTTCTTTCGTAAACGGTCGCTTATGATCTTTCAGCCAGGCAGCTTTTAATACCATTTGGCGGGCAAGATCGATTTCCATCGCCATGTCGGCAAGTTTAAACTGAATGGCCTGAAAGGAAGAGATCGGCTGTCCGAACTGCTTACGTTCTTTCGCATAGGCTAAGGAGGCTTCAAGTGCCGCTTGGGCAATGCCGACTGCAAGAGCGGCAATTGAAATGCGTCCGCCATCCAGGGTATGAAGAAACTGTTTAAATCCTTTTGAAGGGTCGCCGAGCAGGTAACTTGCGGGGACACGGACATCCTCAAGCAAAATTTCCGCTGTATTTGATCCGCGCACGCCCATTTTATCGTACGGGCTCGTTATGGTAAGGCCGGGTGTGTCAGTCGGAACAATCAATGCGGAGATGATATTATTTCCGCTCTCATTTTTGCCTGTCACTGCCGTCACAATTATCGTACGTGCATAGCTGGCATTTGTGATCCAGCATTTTTCGCCGTTAATCACATATTCATCACCATCTATCACCGCTTTCGTTTGCGTGCCTCCTGCATCAGAGCCGGCATTTGGTTCTGTCAGGCCGAATGATCCGAGTGCTTTTCCGGAAGCCAGAGGAATCAAATGCGCCCGTTTTTGTTCTTCTGTCCCGAAGTAATATAGAGGGCTTGCACCGAGTGAAACTGCAGCTGCATAGCTTAATCCTGTACTGCCGCATGCTTTGCCGATTTCTTCAACAGCTAAGGCATAGGAAATCGTATCTCCGCCTGATCCCCCGTATTCCTCAGGAAAGGGGATGCCCATCAGTCCGAGATCACCCATTTTTTGAAACGTTTGTATCGGAAATTCACCCGTTTGATCTACATGTTCTGCGTGAGGAGCAATTTCTCTCTTTGCAAAATCCTTTACCATTTCACGAACCATTTGCTGTTCTTTTGTCAGCTCAAAATTCACTTGGTTTCCTCCTTCACATCTTTGTAACATCCTATTAAGTGAATTCAGGAATCATTCCCTGACAAAAGAAGTCTGAAAATTAAAACGTTAGCGTTAAAATTAACCGGTGATAATAAGCATTTTCCTTCGTTCGGGCTTTTGCTGATTTTAGCTTTTCGGTTGGCGGACGCTGATTGTTCTTTACGTTTGCCCATGAACTGTCTTACACATGACGAACCACCTCCAGCATCAGGTTCTCTTTTGTGCGAAAATGATAATAAACGGTTCCTTGCGTGACATTTGCTTGTTCGGCAACTGATTTTAACGTCATTGTAGTTCCTTGATACTTCTCATAAATCCCCCGCTTTTTTCTGATAATCTCGATCAAAATGGCTAATCATTTTATGTACTGTCTTTATGTTATGTTTAGGAATGATGCCGCAGTTTTTAAATACTTCGTCATGTTCATAGATTGAAAATATATTTTGCAAGTGTGCCTCTTCGATTTTTTTTAATACGAAATGCTCAGATTCCAATACAGGGAAATCATTAAAAATCATTTTCTCTTAGTAATTCAGCACCGGCAATACGTTTCTTGTCTCATTCATAAAAACGCAATTTGTTGAAAAAGACGGCTAGTAACAGCCGTCTCTGCGGGCTATTGATTTATTTTTCTTTTCGAGGCCTTGCTTTCGTTATGAAGCCGGTCTGCGGACGTGACATAATAGGTATATGTTTTATTTGGTTCTGCCGTGTCATCCAGGAAGGTTTGCTTGTCGTTTGTTTTTCTTGCTGTGGCCAGCAATGTTTGCTCCTGTTTTCCTTCAGCCCTGTATATCGCATAATAGGCTGTTTCCTTTGTTTTTCGATTTGATGAGTGGTCTTGTATGTGCAGGAGGTTTCCGTTATCGTCTGCGGTTACTTTGATCAGTTTCGGTTTTTTCGGTGCTTTGCTGTCGAGCCAAGGCATTTCGGGTACCAATGCAGGCTTGCTGTACAGGTCGGTGATGAGTCTGTCTTTGATGCCGAGCGGATTTTTATTGAGGTCTTTGAGGCTGAAATGCATGCTTCCTTTCACCAGCTCCAGCTGACGGTTGAGATTGATTTGTCTGGCGTATTCTTCAGGGTCGGACCAAGGCGGGTCAAAATTGTTATTGATTTTATAGGCTGCCTGCCCGATGTATAAATGAACGGGTCTGTTTTTGACCTCGTTGCTCCACCAATCAGCCAGCACGTCATAAGCGGCTGCGTTGAAGCCGATGCTCCAGTAAATTTGCGGGGCAATATAGTCGATGTCGCCTTGCTGGATCCAGTGTCTCGTATCTGCATAAAGGTCGTCATAATTTCTGACACCTGCTTTGGTATTCGATCCGGTTGGGTCGTCTTCTGCATTTCTCCATACACCGAATGGACTGATGCCGAATTTGACATATGGTTTTTCAGCTTTGATTGTTTGATTGATTTGGCTGACAAGCTGGTTTACATTATCTCTTCGCCAGTCATCAATATCGGGAAACGTGTCTTTCCCGTATTGTTCATACTGTACTGTATCAGGAAATTCCTGTCCGGCTATTTTATAAGGGTAAAAATAATCATCCATATGAACGGCATCAACGTCATAATGCTTTACGACTTCTTCAATACCTTCGATGATAAAATCCCTCGCTTCAGGAATGCCGGGATTATAATAAAGCTGCTTTCCGTAAGCCACGACCCAGTCCGGATGCTTTCTTGCCGGGTGATCATCAGACAATTTATTGAGATCTGTATGGTTCATCGTAATACGGTAAGGATTAACCCAAGCGTGAAATTCAAGATTTCGTTTATGGGCTTCTTCAATCATAAAAGCAAGCGGATCATAACCTGGGTCTTTTCCTTGAACACCAGTCAAATATTCAGACCAAGGCCCGTAAGCGGACGGATAAAAGGCATCGGCCGTCGGCTTAATTTGAACAATGACGGCATTCATTCCCATTGACTGAACGTCATCCAGCAGGCTGAGATACTCCTGTTTTTGCGCTTCAATCGATAAGCCTTTTTTTGACGGCCAATCAAGGTTTAGTACGGATGCAATCCATACGGCTCTCAGTTCCCTGTCCGTTTGTGCTTTGGCCAGATAAGGAACGGATATGATTAACGTTCCGATGAGCAAGCTGACAAGAATACGTACAATCGGCTTTTGACAACCCTTCATTCTGTTTCTTCTCCCCCATTACATCGCTTTCACTATTCGTTATTACGGTATTCCCGGGCTGTAAAAGGGTGCTTAATTGGATTGAAGAAACCGGATTTATAACCGGCTGAACGTAAAAAAGCCCCGAAGCCTCTTTACCCTGCTTTAGGACTTTTTATCATTTATGAGAATTTGGACACTTTTTAACACGTCTACGAGTTTTACGCCTACGCCGACAGCTGATTCAAGAATGGCCTGTGCGCCTGCGATCGATAATATGAAAATCACCGGAACAGCGATATCGGGTAAAAAAAGATAGCCAAGCCCGATCAGGATGGCACACCAAACGCCCGCGCACCAGTAGCAATTTAACATATAGCCAAAGTTTGAGGACGGCACGTTTTTTTCATTCACATGCCCGTTTGCATCAACGGTTCTTTTCTTTTTCATAAAAGGTTTTCGGATGAATTCAGTAATTTTGTCGAATACAATTAAGTGTGTCAGCCTGTAACTCGCCAGTATCAGCATAAAAAAAGTAAGCCAAGAAAGATGTTCCATGACAAGCCTCCAAGAAAAAGGATGATGTTATCATTCCCCGCTTTTTTGCATCCATTCTTATGCGCGACGCTCTTGCAAAAAGAAAACCGGACAGAGATACGCTTCTGTCCGGCAAGTATTTGTTTAATGCTTATTTGGCAGCACTTTTTGAACTGAATTGATCTTGTCTAAAATATAGAGGATAATATTTGCATTTTTTTCAGCAAATTCACCTTCCAGCATGTCTTTGTGTGCGCCGTACCCGGTGTATTCGGCATAGCCTTCCTCAGCGGCGTCTTGCCATTTCTGTAATACCATAGCCCCGCTCGTTTCGGTTTGAATGCCAGCTTCAATGAAATGAATGTTTGATTTGATGCGGCCTTCATTTATTAACTGAGCCCAATATTCCTGATAACACCTTTTTTTCTGCATCACTGTTTCTCTGACTGCTTCCGGCAGGTATGCGGCTGAGTCGTCGTTTTCGGTATCTGCTGTTATAGACTGATCCTTTTTGTAGGCGTCTACGATAATGAAGTCACTGACTTCTAATCCTTTCTGCTCCATAGCCTGTACGACCTCAAAAGCCAAGTTTCCGCCCGCGGAGTAGCCTAATAGAACGTACGGCCCTTCTGGCTGTATTTCGGTAATGCGGCTGACATATTGTTCGATGCGGCTGTCTTCCTCAATAAAATGAAAGCCATACACGGCTGCTTTGTGATTCAGCTGCAATGCCAGGTCTTTAAAATAAATCCCGAAGCCTGAAATCGGCGGGAAGCAGAACAGGTTTTTTCCGCCTTGCTGGTTCAGTTGGATCACATGCTGTTCGCCGGCCGCTGACAGCTGATTAGAATAAAGCTTTTCCGCAAGCTGGGCGATCGTCGGATTTTCGAATAAGACATCAATCGGTATATCAATATGCTGATGATGTTTAAGCATGTGTATCACTTGAAGCGCTTTTAGTGAATGTCCGCCAAGAGCGAAGAAATCATCATGTATTCCGATCGTTTTAACGCCGAGTACGCTTTTCCAAATTTGCGCCAATTCCTGTTCGACCCAGTTTCTGGGCGGTGTGAGGTCCTGACGATTTTCAGACTCGTTTTCTGGAACAGGGAGTGCGCTGCGATTGATTTTTCCGTTTCCGGTAAGCGGCATACGGTCAACCCGAACCCAGCGCTGCGGAATCATGTAGTCAGGAAGCACTCGTGCCAATGCAGCGCGAATTTCCTTTTCGTTTCTGCTTTCATCACTAACATAATGCGTGTATAGCTGCGCCTCTCCATCTGTTTCCAGCAATGTAACTGCCGCTTCACGGACCCCTTCGATTTCTAACAGCCGCGCTTCAATTTCAGCGGGCTCAATCCGTTTTCCGCGAATTTTAATCTGTCTGTCAATCCGGCTGATATATTCTAGGTTCCCATCAGGCAGCCACCGCGCCAAATCACCGGTACGGTATATTCTTTCTCCAGGTATGAAAGGATCAGGAGAAAAAACGGCAGCTGTTACATCATCTCTGTTTAAATAGCCTTTTGCCACCCCGTCACCGCCGACACATAGCTCTCCGGGAACGCCTATTGGCAAGAGACATCCTTTTGCATCTAAAATGAAAGCGGTACAATTGCTGATCGGTTTCCCGATCGGGATAGGAGTGGCATAGTCTCTTTTAATCTCAAAAAAGGTTGAGAACGTCGTGTTTTCTGTCGGTCCATAGATATTATAAAGCGAAAGGTTCGGACACGCGCGCCTGACAGCATTTATAAGCTCAGGCGACAGCGCTTCGCCCCCGACATATAGCGTATGAAGCCTGTGAAACATGTCAGCTTGAGCTTGTGCCAGCTGATTAAAAAGAGCGGTTGTCAAAAACAGCACAGTAATGTTGTTTTCAATTAAATACGCGCCAAAACGATCTGGTGTCAGCATTGTTGATTTATCAATGATATGCAGAGTTGCTCCTTTTAAAAGCGCTCCAAACATTTCAAAGGTGACGGCGTCAAAGCTGATGGACCCTGTCAGGATAAACCGGTCATTTACAGAAGCTGATGTGTAATTGCTGTTGCAAACAAGGGACACGACATTGCGATTGGTAATCATGACGCCTTTAGGCCGGCCTGTCGAACCGGAAGTATACATGATGTACGCGAGATCATCCGGGCCAGTGACGATTTCCAAAGGTTTCGTATGTTCTTCAATCATCGCCTCTGCATCTGCAGAAATGAAGGTTCCAGCAAACGCTGTGTTTGGCTCCAGTCCTTTTTGAACAATCAGCATAGCGGCTTTTGTTTCGTCGAGCATATAGCTGATCCGTTCAGGCGGAAGCTCCGCGTCAAGAGGAAGGTATGTCCCCCCTGCTTTTAAAACAGCCAGTACACTAATGATGAATTCAGGAGAATGACCAGCCAAAATACCGGCTGTTCCGTTCCGGCGCAGCCCGTTTTCATACAATGTTCTGGCCAGTGCATCCGATTTTTGATCGAGTTCACGATACGAAATGGACCTATTTCCGTAAACCAGAGCTGTTTGATCCGGTGTTTTTACTGCCTGTTCGCGGAATATATCTATCACTGTTTTGTTTTTCGGATACGCCGTCGAAGTGTCGTTACATTGTGTTAAAATCTGCTCTTTTTCTTTCGGATCAAGAAAGGAAAAGTCTGCAACGGGAATGTCAGGGTGATCTGCAGCGGCTTGTAACGCTTGTGTCAGCTGTCTTTGGATGCAGGTCATCCAGGCAGCATCATACACGTGCGCATTATAGCTGAACTTGATGACGAGTTCATCACCGGGAGCAACGACAAGGTTGAAATTGTATCCTGACTGTTCAGACACTTTTACATTGTCTATTTGCAGAGGTGAATCAATCTGATCAGCTGAGTCAGCCATTTTTTGCTGTAACGGATAATTTTCAAAGACAATAATGTGGTCAATCAGTTCCTGTTTTAAGGCGGTGTTTGCCTGAATATCGAATAAAGGATGGCAGGTAAACGGCTCAGCGTCCAGCATATCTTGTTGACAGCGGCTGAGCAGTTCTGCAAACGTTTCTTCTTTGCCTGTTTTAACACGAACCGGAACTGTATTGATAAACAATCCGATCATTGACTCAACACCCGGGATTTCAGATGGTCTGCCTGAAACGACCGCGCCAAAAACGACATCGTCCGTTCGGTTGTAGCGCTGGAGCATGACACCCCAGACCGTTTGAATAAAGGTGGCAAGCGTGACGCCTGTTTGTTTGGCGGTCTCTTTTAGCTTGTCCGTCAGCTTTTGATGTAGAGTGAAAATTAATTCTTCACGGTAATACCCTTCTTTTGCTTCTCTGTCCGTCACCCGAGGCAGCTGTGAGGGGGTGCTGTAGTTTTTCAGATAAGCACGCCAGTAGTCTGCTGCCGTTTCTTTGTCTTGTTTTGTCAGCCAAGAAATATAGGTGCTGTAGGGGCGAACAGGCTCCAAAGCAAGGTGATTTCCTGTATGGATAGATTGATAGATTTGCATAAATTCCTGCAGAATGATTCCGAGACACCAGCCGTCCATTAAGATGTGATGGTGGCTCCAGACACAGACATGCTCATTTTCCGCTGTTTTGAGCAGAGAAATCCGCATCAGCATGTCTTTTTGCAAATCAAACCCTTTTTTCTTATCTTTCTCCTTAAACTGTTCAATATAATCATTACGCTCATTCGTTTGCAGGCTGGAAATATCCTCAGTGTACAAATGGAATTTCCGTTCTGTCATCACGACCTGCCGAGGTCCCGACAGATTGGGGACGTGCGGCAGAAATACAGTTCTGAAAATATCATGGCGGTCGATGATGGCTTGAATACTGCGCTGAAACATCTCATAGCTAAGGCTTCCTTTTATCGTAAAGAGCGACTGCTCAACATAAGCTCCCTCCTCTTTATGGAGGAAGGAATGAAACAGCATTCCCTCCTGCATATGACTCAGAGGATAAATGTTCTTGATTTTTTTGGTTTTAACCATATCGCCTGCACCTTTCTATACGGTTTCATTAGTGAAAACTGAGCATATCAGCGATTTCTTGGAGCGCGTCCTCGGTCAGTTCATGATCATCAAAATCGCTGATGGTTTTTTCTGTTTCTGTTTTGTTCAGACAGTGATCAATCAGCTTCAGTAAGTAGTGATGGCAATTCTCACAAAGCTGTGCGATTGTTTTATGCTGGAAACGGGATGTTTCATACGTCATGTTGACTGTCATTTTTCCTTCTGCTGCCATCGCACTGATGTCAAGCGTTTGCTCACGGTTCCAAGAAGTGCTGATATCTTCTCCGGTCCCGAGCGGAGAAAACGAGAAGGTGTTTTCATCAGGCGCTTCAGTTGTACGGCTGTTTTCAAATTGACCCAGATAGTTGAAGCTGATGTCCGCCGTGCCGGTGAAATCAAGGTCAGTTTTCTCAGGCGGAGTCAAATATTTGAGTACACCGTAGCCGAATCCTTTGTCCGGAACGCGTCTCAGTGTATCTTTTGTTGTTTTTAACACATGAACCAAGTATTCTTCTTGATCCTTGTCGGTCAAGTCTGAATCTAGTTTGACGAATAATGGATAAATGGCGGTAAACCATCCAACCGTGCGGCTGACATCTATGCCGTCTAACACATCCTCGCGTCCGTGGCTTTCTAATGACAATTTGACGGCGGATTGTTTTGTCCAATCCCGCAAAGCTAGAATCACGGAAGCCAGCAGCATATCTTGCGTATCTGTGTTATATGTGCTGTTGACACGTTTTAAAAGCGCCTTCGTCTCTTTTGTATTTAGAGAGAATGAAACTGTATCCCGTTTTCTCTCATTTGCCGTTTGAGCGTCCATTTGATCAAACGGCAGTGCTTCTGTTTGATACTCTTCAGCTTCGCGCCAATATGCGAGCTGTTTCATAAGCTGACGGCTTTCAGTATAGTCAGCGAGTTTTTCCGTATATGCTTTGAAAGAGCTTGTTTTAGGCGGCAAATCAATGTCTTCTCCGTTTACAGCCTGACGGTATCCGGTTGCCAAATCCTCCAGCAGGACACGCCATGAGACGCCGTCAACAATGAAGTGATGAGCCGTTAGGAACAAAAAGTCTCCGTCATCTGTACGGAAAAGTCCGGCCTGCAATAGCGGCCCTTTTTCCAAATCTATGTTCTGCTGAATGTCACGTACATGATGTTTAATCAGAGATTCATATTCATTGACTTCTGAACCTTTAAGATTGATGATCTGAAGGCTGTACAGCGCGTCATCTGAATGACTGACCGGCCGATTATATTGAACCCATTTGCCTTGCTCAGACTGTGTGAACACCATTCGCAGCGCATCGTGGTGGATGGTGATGGCTTTTAACGTTTTGCGCAGCGCGACTTCTTGAATGGAGGTACTCCGATGCAGCATAACAGATTGATTAAAATAGTGTTTCTCTTTTATATCTTGAGAAAGGAACCATTTTTGAACAGGTGACCACTGTACTTCTCCCTCAACCGGAGCTTGGCTGGCACTAGTATCGGAATCACGGATATATGCTGCCAGTTCTTTAATTGTCGGATGACTGAATAAATCTTTAACCGACATTTGTTTCCCGATTCGATGAAGCCGTGCTGACACCTGTAACGCTTTAATGGAATCTCCTCCGAGCTCAAAGAACGAATCATCAATTCCGATTTTCTCTGCACCGAGCACTTCACCCCATATATCTGCCAGTTTTTGTTCCATCTCGCTGTTCGGTGCATGAAATGTACGTACTTGATTGAATGCCGGTTCTGGAAGTGCCCGGCGATCCAGCTTGCCATTTGGTGACAAAGGAAGCGAGTCCAGCGTTTGAATAAACGCCGGCATCATATATAAAGGCAGCTGTTTTTTTAATTCGGCACGCAGCATTTCTGTATTAAAGTCTTGCTCTGCCAAAATGTAAGCACATAATTCGGTTTGAGCAGGCGCTGTTTCGCGAGCAAGGACAACAGCCTCTTTTACTCCGTTTATACGGCGGATAACCGATTCAATTTCTTTCGTTTCTACTCGGTGGCCTCTGATTTTGACTTGATCGTCCCTCCGTCCTAAGTATTCGATTGAACCGTCTGCCATCCATCTGGCTGCGTCACCTGTTCGGTACATGCGTTTTTCGGGCTGGAATGGGTGCTGAACGAACGTTTTTGCTGTCAGTTCCGGAAGATTGACGTACCCTCTCGCAAGCCCTGTTCCTGCTATGCAAAGCTCGCCGGCAACGCCGATTGGCTGAAGCTGATCCCCGTTTAAAATCAGCACTTCAGTATTGTCGATCGGCCGGCCGATGCATACGTTTTTCTGCCGTTCCATATGTCTCATGGCTGTGGTTGCCACACTGTTTTCTGTCGGCCCATATTCATTTGCTAGCTCTGTATTCGGGCATATTGCCATGCTGCGGTCTATCAATTCCCGGTCAGCTGCTTCTCCTGCAAGCGTGACTACCCTAAGCGTCTTCGCATCTTCCGGCTGTATGACGTCCAAAAGTGCCCGATATAAAACAGGGACGATAATCATATGTGTAATCCGATGATGAGATAGATCATGCTTAATGGACAAAATATCTTTCGCTTCGTTTTCATCAGGCAGCACTGTCTTTGCACCTGACAAAAGCGGTGTGAACATACTTGTTAAAAAGCCGTCAAACGAAAAAGAAAAGAGCTGAAGGACTGTGTCTGTCTCATTCAAAGCATAAGCATTTCGCCGCCACTGCAGGGTGTTGGCTATTCCTTTATGCTCGACCATCACGCCTTTTGGCTGGCCTGTCGTTCCTGAAGTGTAAATGATATAAGCCAAATGCTGAGGGCGTGACACTTGAGGAAGCGGTGATCCGTCGTATGTCTCCGCGTTCTCTATAGCGAATATCTCACCTTCAAAATCTTCAAGTGCTTCTTGCTCCGCAGCAGGTAAAGTGATAAGCAGTTTGGTTCGGCTGTCGCCGAGTATATAGCGTTTCCGTTCCGCCGGGTATTCCGGATCAATCGGGACATAACAGCCGCCGGCTTTCCAAACGCCCAGAATGGCTGCAATCATGCTGAATGAACGAGGCATCATAATGCCGACTGGTGTGTCCGGTTTAACACCGCGGTCTCGCAGGGCCCATGCTATGCCATTGGACCATTCGTCCAGTTCCTGATAGGTGAGCGTGTTTTCTCTGCTGACGAGTGCAGGAGCATTCGGAGTCAGCACTGCTTGTTTTTCAAACAGCTGATCGATTGTTTGCACTTTATGTTCATTTTCTTGCCCGCTGTTAAACTCATTCAGCAGTTTGTTTCGCTCTTCATGAGTCAGAATGTCGATATTGTTAAGAAGTGTGTTCGGATTTTTGACAATATGACTCAGCAAATTTGTCAGGTGATATGTCCATTGTTTTATCGTTGCTTCTTGAAAAAGTGCAGTCGAATATTCAAATTGCAAATGAATTTGCTCGTCACCCTCAGAAGCCTGCAATGTGATATCAAACTTAGAAACATGATGAGAAACGCCGGCCGGCTGAAGTTGTATGTCATCCAGCTCCAAAGTCTGTTGCTCTGTATTTTGAACGACTAACATCGCATCAAACACTGGATTTCGGCTCATATCCCTTGTTACGCCGAGCTTGTCGACAAGCTCTTCGAACGGATAATCCTGATGTTCGTAAGCTTCCAAGGCAGTCTCACGCACTTCCTGCAAAAATTGCGCAAATGGCTTCCCGCCCTCCGGGCGTGTCCGGAGCGCCAGGGTGTTGACGAACATTCCAAGTATCGGCTCAAGGTCTTTGTGAGGACGTCCGGCAATTGGTGACCCGACGATGATGTCTTCCTGTCCGCTTAAGCGCGCCAATAACGCTGTGTAAGCTGCAAGGAGCACCATGTACAGGGTGCTTCCGTTCTCGCGTGCGAGTTTGTGAAGCCCGGCTGTGAGTTCTTGATCGAGCGTAAATGAGACTTGATCACCCGCGAAGCTTCGCACCGGCGGCCGGGCGTAATCAGCCGGCAGGTCCAGTACGGGCAGCTCGCCTTCGAGCTGCTTCAGCCAGTATGCCTCCTGCGTCTTGTACGTGTCTCCTTTTTTAAAGGCCTCCTGCCATACGGCATAGTCTTTATATTGAATGTGAAGCGCAGGTAGCTCTTGATTGGCGTACAGCTCCCCGAATTCCCGAATGAGCGTATTGACTGAAACACCATCTGAAATAATGTGATGCATATCGACCAGTAATAGATGCCGCCCGTCTGATACCTTGACGATCCCCGCCCGGAACAGCGGAGCTTGGCTGAGATCAAACGGCTGGATAAACGCTGCCGCGGCTTCCTGTTCAGTTTGTCCGCCGAGCACAGAGGTGTGGAATGTAAACGGCACTTCGTCATGGATGCGCTGAACCGGCTCGCCGTCTGTGTCCGTTGTAAAGGACGTCCGCAGTGACTCGTGGCGTTTGATCAGCTTTTTGAATACGGCCTCCATTCTTGTAAGATCCAGCTTTCCTTCCAGCTCCAAGACTGCCGGCATATTGTAGCCTGTGCCTCCATCCTCCAGCTGCTGGAGCACATACATCCGCTTTTGGGCGGAGGAAACCGGGTAGGTCTCGCGTTTTTCAGCCGGCTTCATGGCTTCATACGGACTTTCCGTTCCTTCGCTGATGACAGAAGCCAAACCTTCTACCGTCGGATGGGCAAACACATCCTTCAGCGGCATCTGGACGCCGAATTCCTTGGCGATCCGGGAGACAAGCGCGGTGGCTTTTAAGGAATGGCCGCCCCGGTCAAAAAAGTTATCGTGAATGCCGACAGGTCCGCTTTTCAGCACTTCCTCCCACAACTGGGAAAGCTTCATCTCTGTCAGGTTTCTCGGCGCTGTGTAGATTTCCCGATCTGCCGCTCCGTCAGGAGCAGGCAGCGCTTTTCGGTCGAGCTTTCCGCTCGGGGTAACCGGCCATTGTTCCATCTCAATGATATGGACAGGAATCATGTAGCCCGGAAGCAATGTCTCAAGCTGCTTGCGCACTTCATTTCTGCCGAGTCCTTCCGCATACGCACATAATTCCGGCTCGCCGCTTTCTGTACGAACGGTTACAGCGGCTTCCCGCACGCCTTCAATGCTTCTGAGTGCGGCTTCGATTTCTCCCGGCTCAATCCGATAGCCGCGGATTTTTACCTGGTCATCCAGACGGCCGAGGAATTCAACCTGTCCGTCTGGGAGCCAGCGCGCCAAATCACCCGTTTTGTACATGCGTTCACCCGGATAAAATGGATCATCAAGAAAACGTTCTTCTGTTAATTGCGGACGATTCAAGTAGCCTCTGGCGACGCCGGCTCCGGCGATGTACAATTCTCCGATACATCCAGCAGGCAGCATCCTCTGCTTCTGGTTCAGAATATACAATCTGACATGATGAATAGGTTTGCCAATGGGAATGCGGTCAAGTTTTTCATCCAGCGGGCAATCAAAGTATGCCGCTTCTACAGTAGCTTCGGTAGGCCCATAGGAATTGGTTAATGTAACATCTGGCAGCAATTCACAGAACCGAGAGACAAGGTGTGCCCCCAGCTGTTCGCCTCCAGAAAACACCCTCTTCAGCCTGTTCGTTTTGATCGGTACAGGGCCATTTTTTAGATATTCTAAAAACGCATGAAGCATAGAAGGCACAAAATGCATCGCTGTAATCTGCTGTTCTTCTATGACCTTCAATATCATGTCCGGTTCTTTTTCGCCTCCTTGAGGAAGCAGATAAACAGAGGCGCCGGCGTACGGCCACCAAAACAGCTCCCATATTGAAGCATCGAAGGAATACGACGTTTTATGCAAAATGACGTCCGATTGGTTCAAAGGATAGCGGAACTGAAGGGAATTTAAAAAATTCACTGCAGATTGATGCTCAACCTGTACACCCTTAGGTCTTCCAGTAGAGCCGGATGTATAAATCATATAGGCTAAAGAATCCGGATAGACTTCAACATTTGGATTGGACAGACGACGTTTCAGCCCGCTGTTTAATTGACTGAGATGAACGATTTCTCCATCAAAAGCCGGAATGTCTAGATTGTCAGATTGAATAAGGAGAATGTCAGCATCGCTGTCCTTCAGCAAAAAGCGGATCCGTTCCTCTGGATAATCCGGGTCAATAGGAAGATAAGCGCCGCCTGCTTTTAGAATCGCATAAATCCCGATCAGCATTTCAGGGGAACGCCTTCCCATAATGGCAACAGTCGTTTCGGCTTTTACTCCCCGGTCGATCAGCTCCCAGGCTACACGGTTAGCCTGTTCGTTCAATTCCTTGTAGGTTATCTCTCCGTCTTCAACGATCACGGCCGGTTGGTCAGGTGTTTTTGCCGCTTGCTGTTCGAGTGCATGGTGCAGGGTCTGTTTCAACGGATAGCCTGTCCCTTCAAGCGGCTGGCATGAGTCAATGAAAGACCTTTCTTCTTCTAAAGTCAGGATCGGGATATCGTCCAATTCCATGTCAGGACTGGAAGCTGTGTTTTCCACAAGTGTCGTAAAAAGGTCGGCCCATCTTTGAACGGTATCTTCTTCAAACAAAGCGGTACTGTATTCAAATTGACAGTACAGCTCAGCCTCATGCTCCGTGACATACAGGGAAATATCGAACTTAGATATCGGATGCTGCAAATCGTTCCATCTAAGCAGCAAATCATTCATTTTCAGCGTTTGCTTTTCCATATTTTGCAGCACAAGTGTTGTATCAAACAGCGGATTCCGGCTCATTTCCCGCTGCACACCGAGTTGATCAACCAGCTCTTCAAACGGATAATCCTGATGCTCATAGGCTTCCAGTGCAGTCTGCTTGACTTCCTTCAGAAAATCCGTAAATGTCTTATTGCCGGCTGGGTGCGTCCGGAGCGCTAATGTATTGACGAACATGCCAAGGACCGCTTCAAGATCGGCATGCGGGCGTCCGGCAATAGGCGAACCGATCACGATGTCTTCCTGACCGCTTAACCGCGACAAAAAAGCTGAATACAATGCGAGTAGCGTCATGTACAGCGTGCTCTCATTTTCGCGGGCTAGCTGCTTCAGACGGGACGTGATTTCTTCATTCATTTGAAATAAAACTTTGCCGCCTGTAAAATTCCGTTCTGCCGGTCGGCGCTTGTCTGTTGGGAGCTCGAGCATCGGCAGCTCACCGCTAAACTGTCTCAGCCAGTAAGTCTCTTGCTTTTTGTATGTGTCTCCCTTTTGAAATTCCTGCTGCCAAACGGCGTAATCTTTATATTGGATTCGTAACGGCTTAAGCGTCCGATTTGCATAGCGCTCAGTAAATTCGCGGATTAAAAGCTGAACGGATACACCATCGGAAATGATATGATGCATGTCCACCAGCAGCAAATGCTTCTCGTTCGCCAGTTTTACAAGGCCAGCTCTGAATAACGGCGCTTGACTGAGGTCAAATGGACGGACAAATCCTGCAGCAGAGGCTTCTTCACTTAACGTAAACGGAACCTCACTGTGAATACGCTGTACGGGCTCGGCATCTTCTCCCGGCACAAAGGACGTTCGAAGCGGCTCATGCCGGCTGATCAGTTCCTTGAATACAGCAGCCAGTTTTTCGCGATCAAGCTTCCCTTCCAGTTCTAAAACTGCCGGCATGTTGTAGCCGACACCGCCATTATCTAGATGCTGGAGCACGTACATCCGCTTTTGAGCTGATGATACTGGGTACGTCGGTTGTTCTTTTGCCTGTGCAATTGACGAAAAGGGATTTTCCTCTGCATGTCGAATAATGAGAGCCAATCCTTCCACTGTCGGATGGGCAAATACGTCCTTCAGCGGGACTTGAACATGAAATTCCTTGGCGATTCGCGACACAAGCACCGTTGCTTTTAACGAGTGTCCGCCGCGGTCAAAAAAGTTGTCGTGAATGCCGATCGGGGCTTCCTTCAGCACATCTTCAAACAGCTGCGAAAGCTTTACCTCTAACAGGTTCCGCGGAGCAGCGTATGTATTACTGCTGATTGAAGCTTCCGGTTCTGGAAGAGCTGATTGATCGACTTTTCCGTTCGGCGTCAAAGGAATGCTGTCAACCCAGACCCATTTGGCCGGAATCATATATTCTGGGAGCTCATTTGCCAGATATTGTCGAAAAGCCGAGGGATCCAGCCTGTGCATACTGCAATAATAAGCGCATAACTCATGCTCTTCACCTTGATTTTGCCTGATAAGAATAGCAGCTTCTTTGACCTCTGGATGATTCATTAACGCGATTTCTATTTCTTGCGGCTCGATTCGATAACCTCTGATTTTCACTTGATCGTCGGCTCGACCGATATATTCAAAGCTGCCGTCTTCACGAATTCTCGCTACATCTCCCGTTCGGTACATGACCGCTCCGGGCCTGAAGGGATCGGGTAAAAATTTCTCTCTCGTCAGTTTATCGTTATTGATATAACCTCTGGCGACACTTGAACCGGAAATATATAGTTCTCCTGATACCCCCCGAGGCTGCAGCTGTTTTTGGCGATTTAAAATATATAGATCAGTACAATCAATCGGTTTTCCGATCGGAGGAAACTCCGGAATTTGGTCACCCGGATATATGGTATATGCCGACACTACATGAGTTTCTGAAGGTCCATAATGATTGTGCAAGTACATACTGCGCTGACGCAAAACATCTTGGAGAAGACTGGAAACGATTAATTGCTCACCGGCTGTAATCAGGTGTTTTACATCATGAGGAAACACGTTCGCAAATTCCTGTTCGCTGAAAATCATTTTGATAAAAGCTGTTGGGAGAAACACAATAGTCGTCTGATGCTCTTTTATAAATGCAAACAGCTGAGGCACGTCTCTTTTTATAGCTTCAGGCACGATATGAAGTGTGCCGCCTCCCAGCAATGTTGAAAATATTTCTTGATAGCAGACGTCAAAAGCAGGAGTTGCAAATTGCAAAACATCATTTTCAAAGTCAATGCCAGAGCGAGTGAATTCGAACTGCAGCAAGTTCGCCATATTTCGATGTTCAAATTGAACGCCTTTTGGTTTTCCTGTTGTGCCTGATGTGTAAATCATATAGAGCAGATCGTCAGCACTATTCACTGAATGTAAGCAGCTGCTGTCTTCGATTTGAGTATCTTCCATATAGGTAACATTCAGGCCAGTCTCAAGCAAAGGTGCAAAACGCGCTTGTGAAACGACATGAGAGCAGCCGCTGTCATTCAGAATATAATGGATTCTGTCAGACGGATAATGGGGATCGATTGGAACAATGGCGCCTCCAGCCTTCAATATACCGAGAACACCTGTAATGAACTCAGTTGAGCGTTCCATCATGATTGCGACAGGTTCCTGCCTCATAATGCCTTTATTCCGCAAATGCCGTGCCAATCTGTTGGCGGATTCGTTCAATTCTTTATAGGTCAGAGAATGCGCTTGATCAATCACAGCCCGCGCGTCAGGCGTCTTTTCTGCCTGTTTTTCAAACATGGCATGGATGGTTTCGTAAACGGGTTTGCGATCTTTGATTTCCCCAATCAGCTGCAGCTTTTCAGTGTCTGTTGTGATATCGATGTCTTCGGGTGAGAGATGCGGATGATCTAAGATTTGGGAAACAGTGTTCAAAAGATGCTCCTTAACAGAAAGCACAAAGGATCGGTCATGCAGTGCTGCATCATAGCTCATTTTTATATGGATTTCTTCCGCTGGCGCCACCATAAGATAAAAGCTGTAATTGGTTTCATCCGCCACTGTGAAGTCATGAATCTGAAAAAGATCTGAATCGTGCTCCTGGCTGTTCAGCATTTCTATTTCTTTCTGCACCGGATAGTTTTCGAATACAAGAATATGATCAATCAAACCTTGCTTGACTGCTGAACGGGATTGTATCTCGTATAGAGGATGGTAGCTGTATGCTTCTGCAGCAAGGCGATCCTTTTGCATGTCTTTTACGAGCTGTAAAAATGGCGTTTTTGATCCATGCAGCCGTATGGGAATCGTGTTGATGAAAAGCCCGACCATTTGTTCAATTCCTTCAATGTCTGAGGGCCTTCCTGAAATGACAGAACCGAATACCGCGTCATCACTATTGTTATATTTTTGGAGAAGAATTCCCCATAGGGTATGGAAAATTGTACTGAGTGTGACTTCTTCTCTTACGGCAAGCTCTGACAGCCTGCTGCTGTCTTCTTTTGAAAATGAAAATGTAATTTGCTCCTGCCTGCTTGTGCTCTTTGTTTTTTTCTGCTTCGGGAGCAAGGTTTGCTGCTCAATGCCGGAAAGATAATTGTCCCAATAGGAAACAGCTTTCTCTTTGTCTTGCTCCATCAGCCAATTGATATAAGTTCCGTATGGCTGAACGGGCTCCAATGATAATGGAGCCCCTTTTATTTTTGCTGCATAAATCTGAAGGAATTCTTTTAGTACAATGCCGAGGCACCAGCCGTCCATCATGATGTGGTGAAAGGTCCAAATACAAGTATATTGCCGCTCTCCGGTTCGAATAAGTGTGATGCGCATGAGCATATCTTTTTGCAGATGAAACCCTTTGGCGCGGTCCTTTTCTTTTATTTGTTCGACAAACGCAGATTGGCCCGCTTCATCTAAATGAGCAATGTCCTCCTCCAGTACACTGACAGTCCGTTCCCTCAGGACAACCTGCTGAGGTGAAGAGACATTTTGGCTGATGAAAATCGTTCTGAAAATGTCATGTCTTGCTACTAAAGCATTGATGCTCTCTTGGAAAAACTGAAAATTGACTTCTCCCTCTATTGTAAAAGAGGCTTGTTCAACATATGCCCGTGAATCTTTTTGCAGGAGGGAATGAAAAAGCATTCCTTCCTGCATATAAGACAGCGGATAAATATCCTGAATTGAATTCGCTTTTGTCATGTTCATATCTCCCTGTCACGATTTTCTACAAGTCTTCCACCAAGCTGGATATACTGTCCAAATCCTCTGCCGTTAACGATTGGCTGCTGAAATCGCTCAGCGTCTTTTCTGTGTTCTGTTTTTCAGCACAGTGTTTCATAATATCCTGCAGATAGCATTCAATTAGGTTGATAAGCTGCTCCATTGTCCCCCTGTGAAACCGTGCTGGCGCATAGCTGAGCTGAAAATGAAGCTGATTTTCTGCTGCCATCGCACTCATTTCAATAAGCTGCTCCCGCTTCCAAGTAGGAGTGATGTCCTTACCGCTCCCAAGACCGGATGGGCGGAAACGGTCTTGACTTTCTATGTCGTTGAACTGCCCTAAATAGTTAAAGCCGATTTCAGGTGTTTTTGAAAACACCATGCTTTTATGTTCGGGATGTGTAAGATATTTCAACATGCCGTACCCTACCCCTTTGTTCGGTATCCGGCCCAATGTATCTTTCACAGTTTTAACTGCGGTTCCAAGCTCATCCGCTTGATTTTCAAAGTCAATAAGGACGGGGTAAATGGATGTAAACCAGCCAACCGTCCGGCTGATGTCTAAATCCGGCAGAATGTGTTCTCTCCCGTGTCCCTCCATTGCCAAACGGAGCTTGCTGCCCCCAGTCCAGTCACAAATCGCTAAGGAAGCCGCCGTCAATAAAATATCTTGTGTATCTGTGCCATAAGCGTGGTTTACCTTTTGCAGCAAGACCGCGGTGTCTGCTTCAGTGAGTGAAAAGCGCAATGTTTCCCTTTCACTGCTGTTCATATTCTCCATATAAGGCATTTCATATGGCAGTTCCGCTGCTTTTTCCTCTTCAACCGTCCGCCAGTACGTTTCCTCGCGAATCAGCTTGCTGCTTTGGGCATAATCTTGAATTCGCCGTGCGTATTCCTGATAGGAATCTGTTTTAGGCGGAAGCTGTATAGCCTGTCCTGAAGCTGCTTGATGATATGCCGCTGACAGGTCCTCCAGTAAAATTCTCCATGATACCCCATCAACGACCAAATGATGAATCGTGAGAAATAAATAATCTCCGGACAGCGTTTTAAACCAAGCGGCATGCAGTAATGGTCCTTGTTGGAGATTGATACTTTGCTGAAGATTTGCCACTTCTTCTTTAATGCTCGTTTCCCAATCGATTCCCGGATCTGAAAAATCAGAAATCCTTAAGCTGTACAGTTTGGATTCATGAATATCTTGGTTGATTTGTATCTGTTGTCCGCTATCATCCCGATAAATCATCCGAAGGGCATCATGATGCTCTGCCAGTTTTTTTAATGATGCGCGCAGTGCATTTTCCGACAAACAATCAGGGCTAAACAGCATGACAGACTGGTTAAAATGGTGCCTATCTTCTATATCCTGAGAGAGGAACCAATGCTGAATAGGTGTCCATGGAACAGCTCCCTCAACAGATCCTTGGTCTATTACTCTTTCTGTCTTCCGGATGACCGCTGATAAATCTTTTATGTTCGGATGGCGGAATAAATCGCTTGCATGCAAGCTCCATCCATAACGTCCGAGGCGCGCGGATACTTGAAGAGCCTTAATTGAATCTCCGCCTAGTTCAAAAAACGAATCTTCTATTCCGATCCTCTGTGTCCCGAGAACCTCCTGCCATATGATCGCAAGCTGTTCTTCAAGGTCATTTCGAGGCGGGACGTACGTTTGTTTAGATGTGATATCTGGTTCAGGCAGTGCTTTTCGGTTCAATTTTCCGTTGGCAGTGAGCGGGAGAGCATCCATTTCTATCACATAGGCCGGCATCATATAGCCTGGCAGCTTTTGAGAAAGGTGAGTACGCACTTGTTCAGCATCTGTACCCTCTTTTACGCTTATATAGGCGTAAAGCTCCTTGCTGCCTAATTGTCCTGTTCGCGCCAATGCGGCTGCTTCTTTGACACCGTCTATATGACGAAGCGCTGATTCAATCTCACCTAGCTCAACCCGGTACCCCCTTATTTTTACCTGATCATCGGCACGGCCTACATATTCAATTGTGCCGTCCGGTAGCCAGCGTGCCAGATCACCGGTACGGTACATTTGTTCGCCGGGCGCAAATGGATTTGGCACAAATTTCTCTTTCGTCAGGTCTGGTCGACCAAGATAGCCTCTTGCCACACCATCTCCGCCGACACACAGTTCACCGACAGCTCCGATCGGCTGCAGCATTCCCCATTTATTTAAGATAAATGCGGTTGAATTACCAATCGGCCGGCCGATCGGAATGGAATGTTCATACAGTTTTTCAATGTGAAAACAAGTCGAAAATGTTGTATTCTCAGTCGGCCCATATCCGTTCCAGATTGACAATTCCGGGCATGCTTGCTTGATTCGATTGACATGACTGGCTGACAGAGCTTCTCCGCCAATAATCAGATTTATGAGCCGGGAAAATGTTTTCTCATTCTGTTCTGTTAAATGGTTGAAAAGAGATGCAGTCAGCCACATTGTGGTGATTCCGTTTTGTTCTATGTACCTCTTAAGCTGATGGGAATCCAGAAATGTTTCTTTATCTGTGAGATGCAAAGCAGCGCCATTTAGCAGCGGCCCGAGTATTTCAAATGTAACGACATCAAAACCGAGTGAAGAAGTCAGCAGAAGCCGGTCTCCAGGTGTAAATTCAATGTAATTGCTGTTTTTGACAAGACGGATCACACTTCGCTGCTCAATCATGACACCCTTCGGTTTGCCGGTTGATCCCGAGGTATAGATGATATAAGCGAGTGAATGTGGTCCTGCTGGAGATTCAAAGTTCTTCGTTTCTCCTTGTCCTTGAATCTCTTCGATGACGATTTGCTCACATTTAAGCTCTAAGTCTAATCGTTGATTGTTTGCTTTTTCAGATTGAAGGAGTATTTTTGCACCGCTGTCAGACAGCATATATGATATTCGGTCAGCTGGAAGATCCTTAGCGATAGGCAAATAGGCTCCTCCAGCTTTCAAAATGCCGAGCATTCCTGCTGCAAGTTCTGGAGTTCGTGTTGTCAATAATGCAACTACAGTTTCAGGTCCGACTCCTTTTCTGCGAAGAACAGCAGCAATCCTGTTTGCCCGGATGTTCAGCTCCTTATACGTTAATGTTTGTTCATCGCCGGCCACAGCTATGGCATCAGGCGTTTGTGCAGCCTGTAACTCAAACAGCCTGCTGATGGTTTCATGTCTCGGATACTCTCTTTTTGTGCAGTTGAGTTCATGGATAAGGAAATGGGTTTCATTCTCGTCCAATACATGTATTGTTCCAAGGGCTGCTTCGCTGTCTTGGATGATGGCGCGCAGCATATTCATTAAATATTGAAGCCACATTTCAATCGTATTTTTCTGATAGAGATCAGTGCTATATTCCATTTGAAACATCATAGATCCATTAGCTTCCTCGTACGCATACAGGGTTAAATCGAACTTTGAGACTTGATGTCCCACATTTGTTGCGGGCCGGAGACACAGGTCCTTCAGCTGCATGGATTCTTGGTCCATATTCTGAAGCACAAACATCACATCAAACAGCGGATTTCGGCTCATATCCCTCGTCATGCCGAGCTTGTCGACAAGCTCTTCGAACGGATAATCCTGGTGTTCGTAAGCTTCCAATGCAGTCTCACGCACTTCCTGCAAAAATTGTGCAAACGGCTTCCCGCCCTCCGGGCGTGTCCGAAGCGCCAGGGTGTTGACGAACATTCCAAGTATCGGCTCAAGATCTTTGTGAGGACGTCCGGCAATTGGTGACCCGACGATGATGTCTTCCTGTCCGCTTAAGCGCGCCAATAACGCTGTGTAAACTGCCAGGAGCACCATGTACAGGGTGCTTCCGTTCTCCCGTGCGAGTTTGTGAAGCCCGGCTGTGAGTTCTTGATCGAGCGTAAATGAGACTTGATCACCCGCGAAGCTTCGCACTGGCGGCCGGGCGTAATCAGCCGGCAGGTCCAGTACGGGCAGCTCGCCTTCGAGCTGCTTCAGCCAGTACGCCTCCTGCGTCTTGTACGTGTCTCCTTTTTTAAAGGCCTCCTGCCATACGGCATAGTCTTTATATTGAATGTGAAGCGCAGGTAGCTCTTGATTGGCGTACAGCTCCCCGAATTCGCGAATGAGCGTATTGACTGACACACCATCTGAAATAATGTGATGCATATCGACCAGTAATAGATGCCGTCCGTCTGATACCTTGACGATCCCCGCTCGGAACAGCGGAGCTTGGCTGAGGTCAAACGGCTGGATAAACGCTGCCGCGGCTTCCTGTTCAGTTTGTCCGCCGAGCACAGAGGTGTGGAATGTAAACGTCACTTCGTCATGGATGCGCTGAACCGGCTCGCCGTCTGTGTCCGTTGTAAAGGACGTCCGCAGTGACTCGTGGCGTTTGATCAGCTTTTTGAATACAGCATCCATTCTTGTAAGATCCAGCTTTCCTTCCAGCTCCAAGACTGCCGGCATATTGTAGCCTGTGCCTCCATCCTCCAGCTGCTGGAGCACATACATCCGCTTTTGGGCGGAGGAAACCGGGTAGGTCTCGCGTTTTTCAGCCGGCTTCATGGCTTCATACGGACTTTCCGTTCCTTCGCTGATGACAGAAGCCAAACCTTCTACCGTCGGATGGGCAAACACATCCTTCAGCGGCACCTGGACGCCGAATTCCTTAGCGATCCGGGAGACAAGCGCGGTGGCTTTTAAGGAATGGCCGCCCCGGTCAAAAAAGTTGTCGTGAATGCCGACAGGTCCGCTTTTCAGCACTTCCTCCCACAGCTGGGAAAGCTTCATCTCTGTCAGATTTCTTGGCGCTGTGTAGGTTTCCCGATCTGCCGCTCCGTCAGGAGCAGGCAGCGCTTTTCGGTCGAGCTTTCCGCTCGGGGTAACCGGCCATTGTTCCATCTCAATGATATGAGCAGGGATCATGTAGCCCGGAAGCAAAGTATCAAGCTGCTTGCGCACTTCATTTCTGCCGAGCCCTTCCGCATACGCACATAATTCCGCCTCGCCGCTTTCTGTACGAACAGTCACAGCCGCTTCCCGCACGCCTTCTATGCTTCTGAGCGCCGCTTCGATTTCTCCCGGCTCAATCCGGTAGCCGCGGATTTTCACCTGGTCATCCAGACGGCCGAGGAATTCAACCTGTCCGTCTGGGAGCCAGCGCGCCAAATCACCCGTTTTGTACATGCGTTCACCCGGATAAAATGGATCATCAAGAAAACGTTCTTCTGTTAATTCCGGACGATTCAAGTAGCCTCTGGCAACCCCGGCCCCGGCAATGTACAATTCTCCCGCTACGCCGACAGGCTGTACGGCTAAATGAGGATCTAATACATACAGACGCGCGCCAGGCACGGGTTTTCCGATCGGAAGGCGTAAGCGATCCTTGTCCAGCTCAGGATCACACGCGTAAAATGCCGCATCAACGGTTGCTTCTGTCGGCCCGTAGCCGTGCACCAGCGATGTCTCCGGCAGCAAAGAAGCGAACCGGGCTGCCGTATGGGGTGCCAGCGGTTCACCTCCGGCGAATACGCGCTTCAGGCTTCTCGGTGCCTCTATTTCCGCTTGATCCAAAAAGCTGTTCAGCATGGCCGGAATAAAATGGGCCGTTGTAACGCCTTCCTCTCGAATGGCTTTTACCATCAATGCCGGGTCTTTCTCCCAGCCGGACGGAAGCAGATAGGCCGAAGCACCTGAAAGCGTCCACCAAAACAGCTGCCAGACAGATGCATCAAAGGAAAAAGACGTTTTCATCATAATGATGTCGTCTTCCTCTAAAGGAAACTGCATCTGCATGCCGGTCAGAAAGGAAACAGCCTGGCGGTGCTCTACGGCGACCCCTTTCGGCTGTCCAGTGGAGCCCGACGTATAGATCACATAGGCGAGAGAATCGCTGTCCGCTTGATGAAGAGAGTGATATTCAGATTCTTCATTCGCAAGCGCCGTCATATCCACTTCAAGTGTCTTTCCGGAAAAAACAGGTGCCTTTAATCCCGGCTGCGTCAGCAACAATGCTGCCCCGCTGTCTTTCAGCATATAGCTCAGCCGCTCCTCTGGATATGCAGGATCGAGAGGAACATAAGCTCCGCCTGCCTTTAAAACGGCGAGAACGGCTGTCAGCATGTCCGGCGACCGCTCGCTTAGAACACCGACAATGCTTTCCTTCGTGACACCATGCGCCGTAAGGCGCGCTGCCAGCCTGTTGGCGTACATGTCAAGCTGCGCGTAAGTCAGTGAGCCGCCAGAAAAGCGCAAAGCCGTCCGATCCGGCGTCAAAGCCGCCTGACGTTCAAACAGCCCGTGCAGTGTCGGAGCTAACGCTGAAACAGTTCCCGTCGTATTATATTCAGCAACCATTTTCTGTGTTTTGTCTTTATCTAGTAACGTCATCTTTGAAACAGGAAGAGAAGGATCAGAGATGACAGCTGAAATCATATGCTGTAAATAATCTTTTATCTCAGCTATTATGCCAGGCTCATATAAACCTGTATGAAAATTGATGCGCACGAACAATGTGCGGCCTGGAATCACTTTGACGCTGCATCCATAATTAGTCTCCTCCGCCATCGCAAAGTTTTCCACTGAGAAACCGAACGATCCAGTCTGGTTTAGTCCTTCAATTTCTTGCTGGGTCGGCACGTTTTCAAACACGATAATATGATCAATGAGCTCTTGTTTAAGAGCACTCTGTGCTTGAATGTCATATAGAGGGAAATAGCTGTATGCTTCTGCTTCAGTCATTTCCTTTTGCATCCGGCTGACCAGGCCAGAGAAAGAAAGAGCTTTGCTTTGGACCCGGATGGGAATGGTATTGATAAAAAGGCCGACTATATTTTCTACATCCTCCAGCTCAGAGGGCCTGCCTGAGACGACTGATCCGAACACGGCATCGTCACAGCGATTGAATTTTTGCAGCAAAATCCCCCACAAAGCTTGGAAAACGGTGTTAAGCGTTGCACCGGATGCTGCTGCGATTTTCTGCAAATCGGACGTTTCTTTTTCAGAGATGGTAAACGTGACCTGCTGTAATTCACCTTCTGATACTTGCTCGTTTCTTTTTGGCAAAGAAGAAGCTTTCTCGAAATGCTGCAGCCGCTTTTTCCAATACGCAGCTGCCTCTTCACGATCCTGCTGCATCAGCCATTTAATATACGTTCCGTACGGCTGAACTGGCTGCAAATATGGAAGCCGCCCTTCTCCCAGCGCTTGATAAATGTGGAGAAAGTCTTTAATGATGATGCCTAAGCACCATCCGTCCATTAAAATATGGTGATGGCTCCAGATGCACACGTAACGCTCAGGCGCCCATTTTAAAACGGATATTCTCATCAGTACATCCGACTGAAGATCAAAGCCCCTTTTTTTATCTTGTTCCTTGAATGCTTCTGTACAATGTTCTTTCTCTCTCTCATTAAGATGAGAAATATCTTCAAAATGAACATGGCAAGGACGGTTTTTAAGCACCACCTGACGAGGTTTGGCTACATTTTTGTAGATAAAAGTCGTTCGAAAGATTTCATACCTGTCAAAAACAGCGTCCATACTTTTCTGGAAACGGTCTAAGTCAAGCTGCCCATTGATTGTAAAAGACGCCTGTTCAAAATAAGCTCTCGACTGTTCATCATACAGCGAATGAAAAAGCATCCCCTCCTGCATAAAAGACAAGGGATATATATCCTGTATTTCGGGTTGCTGCGGCATCAATGAATCTCCTCTCCTATAGTTTGTTGACGGCCCCCATAATCTCACTTAAATCCTCCAGCGTTAAATCCTCATCAGTAAAATCAGCGGCACTCCATTCGCGGTTTTCTTTGCCCGCGCAATGCTGAATTATGTTTTCAAGCGCATGTTTAAGATGATCGGCTAATGCTTGTACGGTTTGTTTCTTAAATTGAAGACGGTTATAAATAATGTGCATGTGCAAGCATCCTGATGAAACGGCTCCACTGATATCAAGCACATAAGGACGCTCCCAATCCGGGCTGATTTCATTCCCTGTCTTAATATCAGAAATCTCAAAAGCTTTTGATTGAACATCCTGATCAAACTGGCCTAAGTAATTAAAGCTGATTTCCGGGTCGCTGTACTTAGAATCCCATATCTTGTTGATATATTTCAGCACTCCATAGCCTGCGCCTTTATGCGGTATGCGGTGCAGCATGTCTTTTGTCTGCTTAATGTGTCGCCCTAGCCGCTCACCTTCATCCGTATAGTCAGAATCACTCATATCAAGCCATACAGGATAAATTGAAGTGAACCAGCCTACTGTTCTGTTTATGTCAATATTGTCAAGATAATCTTCTCTGCCGTGGCCCTCCATACTGATTTTGAAATGGTCAAGTCCCGTCCATTCCTGCAAAGCTAGGCCTAAAGCAGTCAGAAGGATATCATTCGTTTCCGTGTTGTATGCATTGTTTGCACCAGTTAACAGCAATTCTGTATCTTCACGAGACAGCTCGAAATCAATTACTTCTGTATCTTTGAATGAGTTCGATGTGACCGAATGATCTTTGGGAATACGCTCAATATGCCGGTCCTCCCGCTCATTCCAATACGCGATTTCACGCTGCAGACGACGGCTTTTTGAATAGTCAGCCAATGTTTGTGCATAGGTGAAATATGAATCCGTTTTTTCCGGCAGTACGATGGGTTTTCCTGAGACTGCCTGTTCGTAAGCAATTGAAAAATCCTCAAATAAAATGCGCCATGAAACGGCATCAATGACTAAGTGATGGATCGTCAGAAACAAATGGTCTCCATCATCGGCTTTAAACAAACCAGCATGAAGCAAAGGGCCAGTCTCCAATCGAATGGTTTGCTGAATTTGGTTTGCCATTTCTTCAATCTGTTTGTGTGCTTCGGCCGACAAGCCCTGTGCATTTCCGGCTGTATTTGAACGATGATCTCTTATATCAAACAGATCGAAGGCATATAGCTCCTCATCCGGAAGATCTGCTCCTCTGTTAACCTGTACAGGCTTGCCATCTTTGTAACGGCATATGATTCTCAGTGCGTCATGATGAGTCACCAAGCTTCTCAGCACATTTCTGAGTGCAATGTCATCAAATCGTTCAGCCCGGTAGAGCATGACAGATTGATTAAAATGATGGGCTTCCAATGATTGTGAGAAAAACCATTGCTGTACAGGTGTCCAAGGCAGCTCGCCTTCGACTGGCGTTTGGTCAATTACGCGTTCGGCTTTTCGAACGCGGGCGGACAGTTCACCAAGCGTCTGATGCTCAAACATCTCACGCACTGTCGTTTCATAGCCTCGCTGCTTCAGCCGTGCACACACCTGCAACGCTTTTATTGAATCCCCTCCAAGCTCAAAGAAATTCGCGCTGACACCTATCTCCTCCGCTTCGAGCAGTTCCTCCCAAATGTCAGCCATCGCCTTTTCAATCTCATTTCTAGGGCTGATATCATTCTCAGCTTGAGCGCGCTTATCTGGTTCCGGCAGGGCTTTCTGGTCGAGCTTGCCGTTAACCGTCAGCGGGATGCTGTCAATCTGGATCAAGCGGGCAGGCACCATAAAATCAGGCAGAACGCCTCTCAGGGCAGCCCTGATATCTGCTTCATTTACGACCTGTCCATCTTCCGCAACCAAGTAAGCATATACAGCGGATCGGCCTTGTTCATCATCTTTTGTGATGACTGCCGCCTCTTTGATTATTGGAAGCTGAAGCAGAGAAGCCTGGATTTCGCCGAGCTCGATGCGGTGTCCTCTCACCTTTACTTGATCATCAATTCGGCCCATATATTCCAGATCTCCACTTGCCAGACGCTTTGCAAGGTCTCCGGTTCGGTATAATCTGTCTCCCGGAAGATAAGGATTAGGTACAAATCGGGCCGCGGTCAGATCATCTCTGTTCAAATATCCCCGGGCTACCCCTTCTCCGCCAATATACAGCTCTCCTGGAACTCCTGTAGGCTGAAGATTCATATGAGCATCCAGCACATAAGCCTGAAGAGTTGCCAGCGGTTTTCCGATATTGCTCTTATTTTTTTCTATATCAGCTGAGGACAATTTCTTATATGTCACATGTACAGTTGTTTCAGTAATGCCGTACATATTGATCAGATCAGTATCAGGGTATTTCTCGTTCCAGGTTACAAGCATGCCGGGCTGTAAAGCTTCTCCGCCGAAAATAACGTATCGCACATGTAATCGGTCCGTATGGTTTTCTTCTTCATGAATGAGTCCGTAAAAAGCAGTTGGAGTCTGATTGAGTACTGTGACGCCTTCGTTTTTTAACAATTGGCGGAATGCATTTGGATCGCGGGCTGTTTCTCTGGAGACAACAACCAGCGTACTTCCATTCAGCAACGCTCCGAACATTTCCCATACTGAGAAATCAAAGCAATATGAATGAAATAAAGTCCAAACGTCCTCACTGCCAAAATCAAAAGGCAGATCCTGATGCTTCAATAGACTAATCACATTGCGATGCTCGACAACGACGCCCTTTGGCTGCCCTGTGGTTCCAGATGTATAAATCACATAAGCTGGCTGGTCTGCTAATGTTTCTTGCGCTTTCAAATCAGGCGAAATCAATTCGTTTTCGGCGTCATTCAGATATAAAATTTGCCCATGGTAATCCGCCGGCTTGTTGTGCCCGTGCTCTGTCAGAAGAATTCTTGCCCCGCTGTCATTCAGCATAAAGCTGATGCGTTCTTGAGGATATTCAGGGTCAATCGGCAAGTATGCCCCTCCGGCCTTTAGAATAGATAAAACGCCAATCACCATATCAGGCGATCGATCAAACAATAAACCGATAATATCCCCGGATCGGACTCCCTGTTTCATCAGCATAGCCGCTGTACGTTCTGCTTTTTCATTCAGGTCGCGATAAGTCAGCCGTATATGATCGCATACGACTGCGGTATGTTCGGGATGTTCAGCTGCTTGTTTTTCAAATAAACGAACGATGCTTTCATCTCTTGGATAGTCAGCATACTGACCCATCGTTTCAAGAAGCAATTCGCGCGCTGGAGCAGAAAGCAATTGCATTTCCGAAAGCTTCATATGGATATCAGACGTTATTCCTTTCACCAGCTCAATAAAATGGGAAGCCCATCTTGCAATGGTCTCTTCTTCAAACAGCGCGGTACTGTATTCGAAGCGGCAGCGAATGCCATCGGAATGCTCCTCAGCGTGTAATGTCAAATCGAATTTAGATACATTGTGTGACGGGGTTACAGACGAGATAGATAAACCAGGCACTTCAAACCGGAAATCTTCGCTGTTTTGAAGCACAAGCATCGCGTCAAACAGCGGATTGCGATTTACCTCCCGTTTCGTTTCAAGCTTATTGACGAGCTCTTCAAAAGGATAATCCTGATGCTCGTATGCAGTCAGAGCAAGTTCGCGAATTTCCTGCAAATAAGAGCTGAACGTTTTGCGGCCCTCAGGCTGGCATCGCATAGCTAATGTATTGACAAACATCCCGATGACTCGCTCCAGATCAGCGTGCGGTCTCCCGGCAGCAGGCGAGCCGACAACAATATCCTCCTGCCCGCTCAGTTTGGAAAGCATGATGGAATAGACAGCCAGAAGGAGCATATACATCGTCGTTCCCGTTTCAAACATCAAGCGGTGCAGTTCTTCCGCCGTTCTTTTATCAATGTTTACTTCAAATGTTCCGCCGCTGAAATCAGGCAGAAGCGGCCTCGTTTTATCAAGCGGCAAATCCAATACTGGAAGGCTGCCGCCAAGCTGCTTCAGCCAGTAGGCCTCCTGTTTGCTGTAATGCGTTTCCGGAAACTTCTCTTGCTGCCAAACCGTAAAATCCTTATAATGCAGGTTTAAAGCTGGAAGATCTTTTCCGCAATAAAGATCAGTGAATTCTTGGATGAGTGTACTCATAGAGATTCCGTCAGCAATGATGTGATGCATATCAAGCAACAAATAGGCTCTTTCTTTTTCGAGAGAAATCAAGCTTGCTCTAAAAAGCGGTCCCGCGGTAAGATCAAACGGTTTGATAAAGGACGAGATCGCGGACTGCAGCATTTGCTCTGATTCAGTTTCAAGCTCTTTCAGATCAGCTGCCAGCGCCGGATGAATCTTTTGCACTGGCTCTCCGTTGTTCAGTTCAAATGCCGTACGTAATGATTCATGCCGATTCACAAGCTCTGTGAGAACTTTTCTCAATCTCCCGCGATCCAAATGTCCTCGCAGTTCCAGTACGGCCGGCATGTTGTAGCCTGTGCTGTCATCTGCCAACTGGTAAAGAGCGTATAATCTTTTTTGCGAGAAAGACAGCGGATAGACATCTCTAAAATCCGCAGGTTCAATCTGCGTAAAAGCATGCTCACGTAAACTTATCAGTTTGGCTGCCATGCTTTCCACGGTGGGATAAGAAAAAACGTCACTGAGCGGCAGCTCGATATTCAGCCGTTTATGTATTCTTGATACGAGTGTGGCTGCTTTTAAGGACTGTCCGCCTAATTGAAAGAAATCATCGCGTATACCGATTTGATTTTTGTTCAGCACCTCTTCCCAAATGCGTGCCAGTTCAGTTTCCATTAAGGTTTGTGGAGGCATGTACGTTAAGCTAGTTGTGTTTTCTGGTTCCGGAAGTGCGGAACGGTCGAGCTTCCCGCTGGATGTTAACGGCATTTGAGTGATTTTGATGATGCTTGCGGGAATCATATAGGACGGCAATGTACCGGCAAGATGCTGGTGCAGATTCGGAAGGCCGTTTCCTTTTTCCGGAACGATATAAGCAACGAGTTCCTTTTCCTCATCAGAAACATCACGGGCCAGCACTGCAGCTTCCTTCACTCCAGATGCTTGCCGAAGAACAGTTTCAATCTCACTTAATTCAATGCGATATCCCCTGATTTTTACCTGATCATCAAAACGTCCAATATATTCAATCGTGCCATCAGGCAGGAAGCGCCCTGCATCTCCGGTTCGATATAAGCGTTCCCCTTTGAGGAATGGATGGTCTGTGAATGCTTTCTCTGTTAGCTCTGTCCGCTTATAGTACCCCCGTGCGAGACCCGCGCCGGAAATACACAGTTCACCCGCCGCGCCTATCGGCTGCAGTTGCTCTCCTTGTAAAATATATACTTTTGTATTGGCGATCGGGTGTCCGATCGTGATTCTCTCTTCTTCGTTCAGATGACGAAGGATTGTTGTTGCCACACTGTTTTCTGTCGGTCCATATTCATTTGCAAGTTCAGCGGAGGGACAAATCTTTCTGCTGGTCTCAAGCAGGTCAGGAGTCACTGCCTCGCCCGCAAATGTCACGATACGAAGACTTTGTGCATCTTCAGCAGTCAGCACTTCTAATAACACCCGGTACAAGGAAGGAACAATAAGCATATGACTGACCTTGTATTGAGCTATTTTCCGTCTGAGGGCGAGCACGTCCTTCGCTTCGTTATCTGTAGTCAGCAGCACGCATGCACCGGACAGAAGCGGAGTAAACAAGCTCGTCACGCAGCCGTCGAAAACATAGGAAAACAGATGAAGTGCTGTATCCCCTTCGCTCATGCCGTACTCTTCCCGTCTCCACTGCAAGGTATTTGCAATTCCTTGATGGTCAACGAGCACTCCTTTTGGCTGTCCTGTCGTTCCTGACGTATAGATCAGGTAGGCAAGCTCACCAATCGATGCATCAGGAGAGTCCGTTTTGTAATGTGTTGTATGTTCTGATGTCACAATTCTGCCTTCATAGCCTGACGGGATGAATGAAATAAGTTCCTCTTCTGTCAGTAAGAGAGCTGCTTGACTGTCATGCAGCAGAAAAGAAAGCCGCTCTTTCGGATAACTTGGATCAAGAGGCAGATAAGCGCCGCCGGCTTTCCAAACTCCAAGCAGGGCAGCAGCCATGTCTATTGACCGTTCCATCATCACAGCGACAATCCCGCCAGATCCAGCTCCCTTTTCTGTCAGGGCGTGTGCAATCTGATTGGCTCTTTCATCTAATTGCCGGTATGTCCGGCACTCATCTCCCATTCTCAAAGCAGCCGCGTCAGGTGTTTTGAGAGCCTGTTCCTCAAACAATTGGGATAGCGTTTTATTTGGATAATGGCGCTCCGTTTCGTTAAACGATTGAATGAGCTTACGTTCTTCAGGAGGCACAATGTTGATGCTGTCGACAGCAATATCGGGATTTGACAAAATACAATCCATTGCCTCCATGAGGTGCCCCTGAATCCGAAGCACCTCTTCCCGTTCATAAACGGCGGCATTGTAGCTGAATTTAATATAAAATGATTCACCTGGAACGATGACAACGTTAAGGTCATAGCTGGTTTGTTCTGACATAGAAATGTCATCAAGCTTCAATGCGTTTTCGTCATTTTCGCTTTGCCTATTGACTGCCTGCTGAAGCTGTACAGGATAATTTTCAAAGACAAGAATATGATCGATCAATCCTTGCTTTAAAGCACTGCGGTTTTGAATCTCATAAAGCGGATAATAACCATGCTGCTCAGAACGTAAAGTATCCTCCTGCACGGATTTGACAAGTGTAGAAAATGCCATTTTCTCTGCAGATCGAATACGCACCGGAACAGTGTTAATAAACAAGCCGACCATTGACTCGATCCCGTCAATCGCTGACGGACGTCCGGAAACAACAGAGCCGAAGACCGCGTCATCCGTTCCGTTGTAACGATGGAGAAGAACACCCCATAGACTCATTAATAAAGTGTTTAATGTAACTCCCCAATTTTGGGCAGCTGCTGTCAATTTCTGAACGATAGCCGGCTCTAAAGAAAAACGGATATGTGCGGGTTCATATTCCCCGTTCGCTGAGCGGCTTTTTAGCTTGGGAATAGAAGCGGTCTTGCCGTACTCCTGCAGATAATCTCTCCAGTATGCAGCGGTTTCTTCTTTATCTTGTTCTCCGAGCCATTCAATATAACGGCTGTACGGCACCGTGCTGCCGAGCTGTACAGGCCTGTTATTTTTAAGTGAGTCATACATGCTGAAGAATTCTTTGAGGATGATGCCCAAGCACCAGCCATCCATGATGATATGGTGATGTGTCCAGACACATGTATATGTGCTGTCTCCTCTATCAAAAAGCGTGAGCCGCATTAACGGATCTTTTTGCAAGTGAAACCCTTTTTCCCGGTCCTGCTGCATAAAGTCTTCTATCAGAGCAAGCTGCTCATCATGTTTCAGGTGAGAAAGATCTTCCCTTTGTACGGTCAATTCACGGTTTGTCAGCACAACTTGCTGCGGCCCAGTGAGGTCTGGAACCTCCTTAAGGAATATGGTTCTGAAAATATCGTATCGGGAAACAAGAAGATTTAAGCTCTTTTGAAACGAATCGATACACAGGCTGCCTGTAATGGTAAACGAGGTTTGTTCCACATAGGCTTTAGAGCTGAAATCAAGCAGTGAATGAAACAGCATCCCTTCCTGCATGTACGATAACGGATAAATATCTTGGATCTGCGTTGCTTGCGTCATCAATTCCACACACCTTTTCCAAAAGTTAAAGATCTTTAACGAGATTTTCGATGCTAGATAATGCGGATGGCGTTAGTTCTTTGTTGCTGAAATCGCTCAGCGTTTTTTCTCGTTCTTTTTTCTTTGTACAATGCTCAATGATCTCAATAAGATGACTGTGAAAGCTGTCCATCAAACACTGAATTGTGTTTTCGCGGAACACCCGGGTGTATACTGCTTTGACTTGCAGGCGTCCGTCTGTTATCAAAGCATTAATATCGAGCTCATACTCTCTTTCTCTCTCCCCCGCTATTTCGTAACGAGGCTGATAAGAAGACAGTTGAAACAAATCAGAACCCTCACCTTCGCTGAATTGTCCAAGATAATTGAAGCTGATCTCAGGCTCTTTATGCTGTATGGCTCCCTTTTGTACCAATAAGCCGTAGCCCGTTCCCTTGTGCGGCACTCTTCTCAGCCTGTCCTTTGTCGCTTTGATTCTGTAACCGAGCTGATCTTCAGATGAATGCGGTGCACTCATGTCCAGAAGGATAGGATAAATAGAAGTGAACCAACCTACTGTTCGTGAAATATCAATATTCGGAACATGTCCTTCTCTTCCATGGCCCTCAGCGCTGATCACAATTTGTTCGTGTCCGCTCCATTCATAAAGCGCCATTCCTAAAGCAGTCAGCAAAAGTTCGTTGGCATCAGTACCATAGGCTTGCTGCGTTTCAAACAGCAGTTTTTTAGTCAAGTCACTGGCTAATACAAACGCAGCTGTTTCGGCACTGCTTTGATGCCTGTCCGACTCAGCCATGTCCTTAGGCAGAAAAACGTTATGAGCATCTAAAATCGTTTGCCAATATGTTATTTCTGATAACAATTGCCGGCTCCCGGCTATCTGTGCCAGACCGTTGGCATATGATAAATAAGAATCGCTTTTCGGCGGCAGATTGATCTCTGTTTGCTCCAAAGACTGTTGGTAGGCTGCAGCTAAATCTTCAAGCAGAATCCTCCAAGAAACGCCATCTACAGCGAGGTGGTGGATCGTAATCAGCAAATGGTCTCCTTCTGTGGTTTTAAACAATCCTGCTTGCAGCAAAGGTCCTTCTTTTACATTCATATTGCTTTGAAGCACGATTTCCTCAGCAGCAAATTTTTCTTCCAAGAGTGTGCCTTTTGCCTGTTCTTTTGTCCAATCTGCTAGGTGAAATCCGAACAGTTCGTTTTCAGTAATCTGAATTCCGCGATTGTACTGAACGACACGCCCGGTATGATCCTGTGTAAACACCATGCGAAGCGCGTCATGATGCTCAGTCAATTTGCGCAGCGCTTGGCGAAGCGCGTCAGCATGAAACCCCTTTTCGCTGAAAAGCATGACCGATTGGTTGTAATGATCACGAAAAGCATGATGCTGATCGAAAAATTTGCTCTGAATCGGTGTGAGATCCGCTTCACCTTCGATAGGCCTCTGTTCTGCCTGAGATATCAATGGAGTGATGTGGCTGCTCAGCTCATGAACTGTTGGATAACGGAATAAATCTTGTATAGTCATGCTCCAGCCTTCAGCTGCCAGCCGGGCGGACACTTGCAGTGCTTTAATAGAGTCTCCTCCAAGCTCAAAAAAGGAGTCGTGAATGCCAACTCGAGACACGCTCAGCACGTCCTCCCAAATCTGCGCTGTCATTCCCTGCAATTCGTTTACCGGTGCAGTATACGGCCGCGAGAAAGCTTCATTTGGTGCCGGTAAGGCTCTTCTGTCCAGCTTCCCGTTTAATGTCAGCGGCATAGTTTCCAAAGGAATGATATGCGCAGGAATCATATAGGCCGGCAGCATTTTCGATAAAGCACCGCGGAGAACCGTTGTATCGGCATCTGAAGGCAGAATATACGCTGCCAAACGAGCCTGTCCATTCGTATCATTTTGAACCGCAACAACCGCTTCATTGACAAGTCCGGTTTGGAGGAGCACACTTTCAATTTCTTCTGTTTCGATTCTGTACCCGTTTATTTTTACTTGATGATCTATCCGGCCAAGAAGCCTGAGAGTGCCGTTTGGAAGCCAGCAAGCCAGATCCCCTGTTCTGTACAGTCTTTCTCCGGGCACAAATGGATTTTCTGTAAATTTCTTTTCCGTTAATCCAAATTTTCCGTGATAGCCCTTGGCAACGCCGGCTCCGCCGATACAAAGCTCGCCGGCAATACCGATCGGCTGTATTTGGTCAGTCTGGCTGAGTACGTACAGTTTTACATTGGGAAGCGGGATGCCGATCGGTACGCTGTCTCCCGAATACTCTTCACCCATATTCATTTCATAGTAACTTGAATCGATCGTGGCCTCTGTGACCCCGTAACTATTGATTAAGCGCATTTTGTTTCCGAAACGCTCCGCCAGTGTTTTGAAATCATGGGCTTTCACCATATCCGAACCAAGAATAAGGATGTCTAAGTCAGGAAGACTGAGCTGGTTGCGGTAAACATATTCCATAAATGGGACAATGAGTGCCGGTGTTGACTCCATGATCGTGATACGCTGGCTGTTCATCAATGCATATAATTCAGCAGGTTCAAGCCTTGTTTCATCAGGGCAAATGACTAGTGTCCCTCCGTTGGCCAATGTTCTCGCCAAGTCTCCTGAAAAGACATCAAAGGAAAAGCTCGCCATTTGAAGCAGTCTGACAGGCATTTGATCGAGCTGATATATGCTGCGCCATGCAAGAACAGCATGAGCAAAGTTTCGGTGCGTAACGATAACGCCTTTAGGCGCACCGGTTGTTCCTGACGTATAAATGATATATGCCGAGTCCTCCGGGGCAGGAGATGAAGCAAGGTTGCATCTTTTTGCTTCATAGAAACTTTCATCATCAAGACAGATGCGAGAAATATCACCTATATCTGAGCCTGCAATCAAATGCTTTACTTCATTCTGTAAAAGAAGAATTTCAGCCCCGCTGTCTTTGAGAAGGTATTCAATCCGGGCTTTTGGATAATGAGAATCTATCGGAATATACACGCCGCCGGCTTTCATAACGGCTAAAATACCAACAATAGCATCAATGGATCGCTCCGCTAAAACAGCAACGATCGGCTGCGTCTCGGTCCCTTTTTCTTGCAGTGTGTGTGCCAGACGATTGGCTTTTTCGTTGAGATGACGATAGCTGATCTGTTTTTCACCGTCCATAACAGCAATATGCTCCGGTGTCTCTTCAGCCCTCTTTTCAAACATGCGATGAAAAACGGTATCAGTTTGAGAACATTCAACGCGGGTTTTGTTGAGTTCTATCAAAATCTTTTGTTTTTCTTTTTCGCTGAGTATATTCACTTGTGAAAGAGTTGTATTAGGATTTGACGTGGCAGCACGCAAAAATTCGGTAAAATGAGCCGTCCAGCGTTCAATTGTCGTTCTCATAAATACGTCGGTACTAAATTCCATGTCACATTTGATGACTCCATCTGATTCAGCCGCAATCAACGTCATGTCAAATACAGAAATTTGATGATTGACATTTGCAGGCCGTGCTTTTATGTCTCCAAGATTAATGTCTTGTTTGTCCATATTTTGAAGAATAAACATCGCATCAAACACTGGATTTCGGCTCATATCCCTTGTCACACTGAGCTTGTCGACAAGCTCTTCGAACGGATAATCCTGATGTTCATAAGCTTCCAATGCAGTCTCGCGCACTTCCTGCAAAAATTGCGCAAATGGCTTCCTGCCCTCCGGGCGTGTCCGAAGCGCCAGGGTGTTGACGAACATTCCAAGTATCGGCTCAAGGTCTTTGTGAGGACGTCCGGCAATTGGTGACCCGACGATGATGTCTTCCTGTCCGCTTAAGCGCGCCAATAACGCTGTGTAAGCTGCCAGGAGCACCATGTACAGGGTGCTTCCGTTCTCCCGTGCGAGCTTGTGAAGCCCGGCTGTGAGTTCTTGATCGAGCGTAAATGAGACTTGATCACCCGCGAAGCTTCGCACCGGCGGCCGGGCGTAATCAGCCGGCAAGTCCAGTACGGGCAGCTCGCCGTCGAGCTGCTTCAGCCAGTACGCCTCCTGCGTCTTGTACGTGTCTCCTTTTTTAAAGGCTTCCTGCCATACGGCATAGTCTTTATATTGAATGTGAAGCGCAGGTAGCTCTTGATTGGCGTACAGCTCCCCGAATTCCCGAATGAGCGTATTGACTGAAACACCGTCTGAAATAATGTGATGCATATCGACTAGTAATAGATGCCGCCCGTCTGATACCTTGACGATCCCCGCCCGGAACAGCGGAGCTTGGCTGAGGTCAAACGGCTGGATAAACGCTGACGCGGCTTCCTGTTCAGTTTGTCCGCCGAGCACAGAGGTGTGGAATGTAAACGGCACTTCGTCATGGATGCGCTGAACCGGCTCGCCGCCTGTGTCCGTTGTAAAGGACGTGCGCAGTGACTCGTGGCGTTTGATCAGCTTTTTGAATACGGCCTCCATTCTTGTAAGATCCAGCTTTCCTTCCAGCTCCAAGACTGCCGGCATATTGTAGCCTGTGCCTCCATCCTCCAGCTGCTGGAGCACATACATCCGCTTTTGGGCGGAGGAAACCGGGTAGGTCTCGCTTTTTCCTGCCGGCTTCATGGCTTCATACGGACTTTCCGTTCCTTCGCTGATGACAGAAGCCAAACCTTCTACCGTCGGATGGGCAAACACATCCTTCAGCGGCACTTGGACGCCGAATTCCTTGGCGATCCGGGAGACAAGCGCGGTGGCTTTTAAGGAATGGCCGCCCCGGTCAAAAAAGTTGTCGTGAATGCCGACAGGGCCGCTTTTCAGCACTTCCTCCCACAGCTGGGAAAGCTTCATCTCTGTCAGGTTTCTCGGCGCTGTGTAGGTTTCCCGATCTGCCGCTCCGTCAGGAGCAGGCAGCGCTTTTCTGTCGAGCTTTCCGCTCGGGGTAACCGGCCATTGTTCCATCTCGATGATATGAGCAGGAATCATATAGCCCGGCAGCAATGTCTCAAGCTGCTTGCGCACTTCATTTCTGCCGAGCCCTTCCGCATACGCACATAATTCCGCCTCGCCGCTTTCTGTACGAACAGTCACAGCCGCTTCCCGCACGCCTTCTATGCTTCTGAGCGCCGCTTCGATTTCTCCCGGCTCAATCCGGTAGCCGCGGATTTTCACCTGGTCATCCAGACGGCCGAGGAATTCAACCTGTCCGTCTGGGAGCCAGCGCGCCAAATCACCCGTTTTGTACATGCGTTCACCCGGATAAAATGGATCATCAAGAAAACGTTCTTCTGTTAATTCCGGACGATTCAAGTAGCCTCTGGCAACCCCGGCCCCGGCAATGTACAATTCTCCCGCTACGCCGACAGGCTGTACGGCTAAATGAGGATCTAATACATACAGACGCGCGCCAGGCACGGGTTTTCCGATCGGAAGGCGTAAGCGATCCTTGTCCAGCTCAGGATCACACGCGTAAAATGCCGCATCAACGGTTGCTTCTGTCGGCCCGTAGCCGTGAACCAGCGATGTCTCCGGCAGCAAAGAAGCGAAACGGGCTGCCGTATGGGGTGCCAGCGGTTCACCTCCGGCGAATACACGCTTCAGGCTTCTCGGTGCCTCTATTTCCGCTTGATCCAAAAAGCTGTTCAGCATGGCCGGAATAAAATGAGCCGTTGTAACGCCTTCCTCTCGAATGGCTTTTACCATCAATGCCGGATCTTTCTCCCAGCCGGACGGAAGCAGATAGGCCGAAGCACCTGAAAGCGTCCACCAAAACAGCTGCCAGACAGATGCATCAAAGGAAAAAGACGTTTTCATCATAATGATGTCGTCTTCCTCTAAAGGAAACTGCATCTGCATGCCGGTCAGAAAGGAAACCGCCTGGCGGTGCTCCACGGTGACCCCTTTCGGCTGTCCAGTGGAGCCCGACGTATAGATCACATAGGCGAGAGAATCGCTGTCCGTTTGATGAAGAGAGTGACTTTCAGATTCTTCATTCGCAAGAGCCGTCATATCCACTTCAAGTGTCTTTCCGGAAAAATCAGGTGCCTTTAATCCCGGCTGCGTCAGCAACAATGCTGCCCCGCTGTCTTTCAGCATATAGCTCAGCCGCTCCTCTGGATATACAGGATCAAGCGGCACATAAGCTCCGCCTGCCTTTAATACGGCGAGAACGGCTGTCAGCATGTCCGGCGACCGCTCGCTTAGAACACCGACAATGCTTTCCTTTGTGACACCATGCGCCGTAAGGCGCGCTGCCAGCCTGTTGGCGTACATGTCAAGCTGCGCGTAAGTCAGCGAACCGCCAGAAAAGCGTAAGGCCGTCCGATCCGGCGTCAAAGCCGCCTGACGTTCAAACAGCCCGTGCAGCGTCGAAGCTGCAGGCGAAACAGCTTTCGTTCTGTTAAATTCATACAAAACTTTTTCTTTCTCACGTTTTTCTGCCATATCTAATTCTTTTATAGTACTATGCGGATTTTGAAGCGCGTTTTCCAGCAACGTAAGCAGGTGGTGCTGAATCCGTTTAATGTCCTCAAGAGAAAATAAGATATTTTGATAGTCGAAATTTAATTGAATGGCTCCAGTATCTATCCGCTCCTGTATTTGAACAGAAAGCTCGTTTGCGGTGTATCCGCTGAAATAAAGCGCCGTCTCATAGTTCAAATCATCCGCTTTTTGCCACTGAAGCGGATGGTACTGCATTGATATACCGATCAGGTTGTGTAAATCCTTGTGTTCTTTTCTTAATTCATTCACCAGCAAATTATAAGGAAATCTTTGATGGCGCATGACTGAAAGCTGTTCTCTGCCGACACTGCGTACAAAGGAAAGAAAATCGGCGTCAGAATCAACCGTTTTTCTGATTGGAAGAGAGCTGACAAACATGCCAAGCATTTCTTTCTCCGCTTTTGACCCCCTGTTTCCATAGTAGGTTCCGATTGCAAGGTCCGTTTTGGAGGTGATGCGGCTGATGCATATGTAAAATGAAGCCATAAATAAGGAGATCATACTGATTTTCTGTTCTTCGCAAAAAGCTTGGATGGTATGTGCTAGGTAAGGTGAAAGTGTGATAGTATCTCTCGATGCGGAGGTACTCTGCTTTTGTGAAGTGCTCTGTCCGGTAAGTGAGTGGTATACCGGCGGCTGTTGGTAGGTTTGCGTCCAAAACAAATGGTCTTTTTCAAAACGTGAAGATTGTAAGTACTGCCTCTCTTTTTCTATGTAGCTAATGTAGGAAGGCTCTTGCTCATCGGGTATAGGCTCCCTTTTTTTGATTTTTTGATACAGATTAATAATTTGATTTCCCATCAAATTTAAAGAGATGCCGTCCATGATAATATGATGGAATTTCGCATATAGCCAAATTTCATGGGGGTGGATTCTAAGGAGATAAAATTGATACAGAGGCGAATCAAGCAGCTTAAACGGAATTCTGGCTTGATCATGAATCCATTGCTCTGTTTCTGTCATTTCAGCATTTGTAAAATCTATTATTTCAAGTGATAATTCTTTGTATTCTGCAAGATACAGACGAGGCTCTGACTCCGATTCAATTCCTTCTGTCAGCTGGAACCTGATTGCATCATTACGGGAGATTGAAAGGTTCAGAGCCAACTGGAGAGCATCAAGATCAACATCACCCCTGAATTTTACACAGGCGGTCAGATTACAGATGCTTGTACCAGGCTCCAACAGTTCAGTAAACCAAACTCTCCTTTGGGCATGAGTTAAACCATAAGTATTTTCTTTCAACGAATTCCCTCCAATTCTAATTTATAAGAGGATAAGAAACTGAAATAATTACAATAAAAAGAAATTATATGACTATATAATCCATATATGCATTATATTAACCGAATTTTTTTAAAGTACAATAAAAAATATAAAATTTTTATAACATTTTTTTGAATATAGTATTAATTATTTATTTTTCTTGATTAATTTTATTAGGATTTCGAATGTAAAGTTATGAAAGTATCGATTTTTAATAGTTCTTCATCACTAGATTTTTTCTTCATTTATTTAATTTCATATGAGGATAGGTTGAACCGTTTATAAGATATTCTCCGCCTCAGTATCAGTTACATTTCTACAATATTTAGCTGAATGTTTTAAAAACAAGCGCGATAATGTAAAAAGAAACATAAAAAAACCTGTTTTCCACGAAAACAGGTTTAGCGTTTTTATTGATTTGCCAAAATAACAGCAATGTGATCCTCAATGTCTTTGCCATCCGAGTCATCAATCAAACCGTTTAGAAGAATAGAGAAAACGAGCGTTTTTCCGCTCTTTGTTTCTGCATAGCCAGACAGAGAGCTGACAGTGCTTAACGACCCGGTCTTTGCTCTTATCTTCCCTTCTGCCGGGGTGTCTTTCATGCGGTTTCTTAGCGTCCCGCCTACCAGTCTGTCACTGTTCCCCGCTTCCGGCAGAGCATGCAGATAAGTTTGAAACCACTTTTCATCTTGGATGTCATATAACAGCTTTGTGATTTGGTCTGATGATACGGCGTTGATATGAGAGACCCCGGAACCGTCCCTCAAAATAAGTGTTTTGGGATCAACGCTGAAATTCGGAAGCGTACTGTTTAGCACTTCAAGCCCTTTTTCCCAGCTGCCCTCTCCTTTTTCCGCTTTCCCCATCTCTTTTACAAGTACCTCGGCGTGTCCGTTATTGCTTAATTTCATAAAAGGAAGAAATAGCTTAGACAAAGGCATTGAGTGATGAGTGGCCAGTACGTCTGAAGAGTCGGGCGCTGTGCCCGTTATGATTTTCCCTTTTACTGTAATGCCTTGTTTTTTAAGAGCCTGCTTAAATAAATCTAAAGCATATCCTGCCGGCTCCCAGACGGAAATCCACTCTTTTGTTTTGCTTGCATCAACCGGTATGCTCCCTTTAATCGTAATCGTATTGGTTCCATGTTCTCTTTCGATAAAAAGATCTTTCTTTTTTCCCGCCTCAACTGTTTTCGCCTCATTCTCAATCGCTACATAATCCGTTTTTGGCGACACTGATATTGCTGGCTTTTGTCCTTCATTCTTTCCCGGGCTGGCTTCTACTATCACAGTGCCTGCATCATAGTCCTCATTTGGTGACGCTGTCAGTGCGGAAATTTGCGCGCCGTAATAAGTGTACTCATCATTCCATGGCAAATCAGGCGAATAGCGGATATGATCATACCATGAGTCATCGGCGACAAGATTGCCTTTTATGGACTTGATGCCGGATTTTTTCAGCTTTTTGGCCATTTGATTAAAATCAGCTGGTAAAAGTGTCGGATCTCCTTTTCCTTTCAGATAAAGGTTGCCATTCAGCTTTTGTCCTTTAAGGCGGCCGTCTGTCCGCACTTCTGTTGTGAAAGAATAATCCTCACCGAGAACAGAAAGTGCCGCGGCGGCTGTAAAAAGCTTCAAAGAAGAGGCGGGTCTCATCCGGACATCCCCTAAATGGTCGTAAATGACGTCGCCTGTTTCTGCAGAACGGACAGTAATGCCGGCCATTGCGCCTTCTAAAGCAGGTTCATTGGCTAAAATGGTTTCAATCTGCCTGGCAAGTGTATCCTGTTCTTCAGCCGCATGTGCAGCATGATGCATATATGGAATGGAAGCAAAGATGAAAAGCAGCAATATTACAAAATAAAGCTTCATGCTTTTTCCCATTTTCTTATCCCGCCTCTCCTGATTGGCTATCGATGATTACGCTCAATCGTGATGCTGCTTTTTACTGTCTTCTCTTCACCAGGCTCTAACACTTGTAAGCCGGTGAGTGACGAAGAGAGATCAAGGTTAACTGCGTTTGTCACCCATGTATAAGGCTCCGGGCACAAATACCCTTGTGTTCCATCAGCATTATACACAACCCAATGCTTAAATTGTTCATCTGCCTTGTAGATCATATTCAGGTGTGCATGCTGATGGTAAATGACAGCCTGATTTTCTCCCCCTCTCTTCTGATAAGAAGATAAAAAGACATCATCAAGCTGCTGCCGCAAGAGCATTCCTTCGTGCAAAGCTTCCTGATTTGGTATATCGATCAGCTTTCCGGTCGGCAATAAACGTTCATCCAATTCCCATTGCTGATCAGCAGTAAGAGAAAATAAAGAGCTCTCTTCCGGGAAAACGAAGGTCGTATGATAACCAATCCCCCAAGGAAATGCATCCTTCCCTTTATTCATGATCGTGGCATGCTTATAAAGAGTGTTATCTTTTAAAATGTATGTCATCCGTACAACAGCATGATGCGGAAATTGTTTATAAACATGGGGAATTTCCGATAGATCAATTTCAGTTTCTATGATCACTTCTTCGTCTGTTTGTTTCATCGTTATGATGTCCCACTTTTTGTCATAGAGAAAGCCGTGAAGGTGATGGTGTTTATCTTTTTCATTGATATCAAAATGATACGTTCTGCCCCGGAAGGTGAACGTTCCGTCACTTATGCGGTTAGGCGGAAACAAAATGGGAATTCCATACAATGTAGGTGTGTCATGAAAGCTTTCAGCTGTTTCCGGTTCTCGTAAAAGGTGCATCTTTGTTTCTTTGTCTACGAGAGAAATGACGTTGCTGCCCCACTCAGGCACGACTATTATTTCCAAATGCTCATTACCTGCTTTGACAGCTGGTGTTCCTAAATACGTCATCTTTTCAATAAAATTTGTCATGTGTACTCAACCTCTCCTTAGTTCAATGCTTATATATAAATTCAATTCAGTGTGCACTATTTCCTCCATTTTATGTTTTCCCTTTAGTCTTTAAGTAAACAAAAAACACCATTCAAAATGAACGGTGTTCTTTTGGAGTTTATTGAATCAGACGTGTAATCTGCTTCTTTTTCCAAATGAATTGATAATACCCGTAAATCAAAAGCAAACTCACGGCAAATGCTGCCGGATAGCCTACCCAAATGCCGAGTATTTCAAGATTTGTATAGTGAGACAGAACAAACGCGACCGGCACTTCGATTCCCCAGATGGCAAAAATACTGATGAGGGTCGGCCATAAAACCGTTCCGCTTGCACGCATCGTCGCAGAAATAATTTGGGCATTCCCAAACAGCAAATAGCTCCATAATGTAATCATCAAAAGCCTGTGTGCAATGTAAAGTGTATCTTTCTCGGTCAAAAATAATGCTAAAATCTGATGTGCAAAAAGATAGATAAGGAGGATCAGCACACCGCCAATGATATAATTCAGCCAAATGCCGACCCGAATGACTTGCTTTAACCGGTCAAACTCATTCGCGCCAATAGATTGAGCGGCGAAAATAGACACCGCGATCCCCAGACTGACAGCCGGCATTTGCACATAGCTGGCTACCTGGTTGACCACGCCATATGCTGCGGTTGCATCAGAGCCATAATGATTGACGAATGAAATGACCGCTATTTCCGATAGTGAGACGAGAATCATGTTAATGCTTGACGGAATACCAAGACGCAGCAGAAGCGCCAGCAATTCCTTATCCATTTTCAAATAACGCCGCACTGTCTTATCAAATTGCAGCGGGTGTTTCGTTTTCCGCAGATACACCAATAATACGATAAAGGTCACAATTGTAGAAATAACGGTTGCGTAAGCAGAGCCGTAAATGCCCAGCCTCGGCAGGCCGAACATGCCGAGAATTAAGATCGGTAAAAGTGCTATATTGATGACTGTGCTTACAATCAATGTATAAAACGGTGTCTTAGAATCTCCTGTCCCCCGCAAGAATGTGGTATAAGCAAAATATAAAAACATAAACGGCATTGCACAAAATAAGATACGCGCATAGCTGACACTGACATGAATTACATTTTCCGGCGTTCCCATGAGACGCAGAATATCTAAGGTGAATATACTGCCGATCACAGCTAACACAATTCCTAATAAAAAGGTGAATGTCAGCGTTGTTCCGACAACGGCCTTTAACCGTTCCTCATTTTTTGCCCCATAGGCTTGCCCGATAAGAATGGAACTGCCGGAACCGATGCCGATCGTAAATGAAATGAGAAGAAAAAACAGCGGGAAAAAGGATGAGACAGCTGCAAGCGCATCTACGCCAAGCCATCTGCCCACAGCGACCATCCCGACTAATTGGCCCACTGATTGCAGCACATTGCTCAGAAGGAGCGGCACTAAAAATAGTGACATTGACCGCCAAACAGATGGATTGCTCTTCTTCTTAGATACGGGATTTTCTTGTAATGTTTCCATATGAATGACTCCTTTATTTAAACTCGTTTCACTAACGTGCTCCCGTTTCTCTTGAAATGAACACGACATGCAACATGTAACTATTCACCACAGTACTTATAAAACCCTTCCCGATTCTCCTATTTTTACACATTTTTCAATCTGCAAGAATAAACTAGCGCGATACAGCATAGTCTTTTGGTGAGATGAAAGAATAAAAAATAATTTACGCAAAAGTATTGTAATCTAAACGTAACTATTGTAACATTTGTAACATAAGAGAAAGAGATTTTAAAGGAGAGAGCCACATTGAAAAAATATCTTCTATTTTTAACCACTATTGCACTTATTCTGTCATTAAACACAAATGCATTTGCGAAAAACACATCTGGGGATTTATCACAAAAACAAGCATTGCAGCTCGCACTAACAGCAAGAGAGCATTTTTGGAATACAATGAGCGGACACAATCCAAAAGCGAAAAAAGCAGTTTGCCCATCAGGCACATTCGAGCATCAAAATCTTCAGTACGTATACATGTGCAGTGACCTTGGCACAAAAGAAAAAGCTGTGAATTACTTAACACCTATTTTCTCAAAACCAGCGATTGAAAAAGGCTTTAAAGACTATCATTTCATTGTCTCAAAAGGAAAACTGGCTGTTCCGATCGGTGACGGAGACAATCTCTTAAATTGGAAAAAATCAACCGCTAAACTCATTTCTAAAAAAGGCGGCACAGTCACATATGAATTTACCGTTCCTACTTTGGACGGATCACCTTCAGCAAAACGGAAAGTGACATTTGTAAAAGAGAATAAAAAGTGGAAAGTAAATCGCTTTGACGCAGTTATATAAGAAAAAACGCCCGAGAAAAACGGGCGTTTTTTATGTTAAGCATAAAAAAGGCAACGGACGTATCGGCCGTTGCCTTTTTGTTTTATTACGCTCTAGGAGAGATTCGAACTCCCGACCTGCAGTTTAGGAAACTGCTGCACTATCCGCTGTGCTACTAGAGCTTTTTTGATATCTATATAGTAGCTCCGATTGTCACGATTTTCAAGCGATTTGATTTACAGCCCTCCAAATACCTTATAAGCAGCTCTTGTTGTATCTTCATCGATTCCAATATAACGCATTGTAATTGAAGGTGATGAATGATTAAGGATCCTCTGCAGCTCAGCGATATCTTTTGTCCGCTGGTAGAAATGATAGCCAAATGTTTTCCGGAGCGTATGGGTCCCTATTTCCTCAAGTCCGCACGCTTCGGCTGCCTCTCTTAAAATTCTGTATGCCTGAATGCGTGAAATTGGCTTTCTGGTTCGTACAGATTTAAAGAGGTATTCATTTTCTTTCATATCTTTCGTATACTCGTATATTTCTGCTTTCAAAGATTCTAAAATGAGAATCTTCCTTTTCTTTTTTGTTTTGCTTTCAGTCGCCCATAAATGGTCTTTATTTCTGACATCTTTCACTTGAAGCGGCAAAATATCAGAAATTCGGAGCGCGCTGTTAATGCCGAAAATAAACAAAAAATAGTCACGCTTGTTTTTGCTGCGTAAATACTGTTTTACATCTTGAATTTTCTCTAAACTGCGGATCGGCTGTACAATATGCATCAAAAAACTCCTTAAAAACCGTTATGTAACGTTTTGAGGTCTATGTTACTATTATAGCGGAAAAACGTTGAATGTCAAAGTTCGGTGGCATTTATGTAACATAATATACATAGTGTTACATAAGCAGAAAAGATATCTCTTGAAACGCCCTATCCTCTGAAATGACATTTACAGGCTCATATAAAGCTTTTTTGACTCCTGAGACAAATCACTCTGACCCTTTCCGAAAAAGCCCTTAAAACGCAATATGACGCTTTTCTTTTCGAGATGCTCACAAAAAAATATGCAAAAAAAGACACAATTTGAAATTGTGTCCTAATCTTCATCCTTTACATCTATATCTTCCGGAATCGGTTCATTTAATATTTCCTGCACGAGCGCTTTATAATTTTCCAGCTGTTCGAGATGCGTTTTGAACTGTCCCTTATAAATCAAAAATTGCTCGCCGTCATGAACGGCCCTGATTTTTCCTTCGAGCACCAAACTTTTAATATAATCCTCTGAAAGATTTGCATATTCTGCTGTTTCTTTAATCGTTAAATACATATACATTCCTTTCTTAATCCGTATGCTGTTTCTACTATAGCACATGACTCACCCCAATATAATCAATTTCACACAGAAATAAGGCCGGATGATATAGATAATATACCATTTGTCACTTGTGAAACCGCTGTATTTTTTTTACGCTAAGATTGTAACATAACAGCTTAATAGGAGGGAGAACATGAAAAAAACATGGAACGTCTGTTTAGCAGCCCTGCTTAGTGTTCTGTTAGTCGCTGGAAGTGCTCCATTTCACGCGGAAGCTAAAAAGCCGCCCAAAGGCTATGACGAGTACAAACAAGTAGATGTAGGCAAAGACGGAATGGTTGCGACTGCGCATCCTCTCGCTTCAGAGATCGGAGCTGACGTCCTGAAAAAAGGCGGAAATGCCATTGACGCGGCGGTTGCCATTCAGTTTGCGCTTAATGTCACAGAACCGATGATGTCAGGTATTGGCGGCGGCGGTTTTATGATGGTGTATGACGGAAAAACAAAAGATACGACGATCATTGACAGCCGCGAACGCGCTCCCAGAGGCGCAACTCCGTATATGTTTCTCGATGAAAACGGCAAAGCGATACCTTTCTCCGAGCGTGTCACAAAAGGTACTGCCGTTGGTGTTCCGGGTACACTGAAAGGGCTGGAAAAAGCCTTGGATACATGGGGAACCCGTTCGATGAAACAATTAATTTCCCCCTCTATTAAACTCGCTGATAAAGGCTTTCCGATTGATTCAGTGTTAGCAGATGCGATTTCTGATTATCAGGAAAAATTATCACGGACTGCCGCTAAGGATGTATTTCTGCCGAATGGCGAGCCGCTTAAAGAAGGCGATACGCTCATTCAAAAAGATCTGGCCAAAACCTTTAAGCTCATTCGTTCGAAAGGCATAGACGCCTTTTACGAAGGCAGATTTGCCAAAGCCCTTTCTGATACTGTTCAGGATTTTGGGGGATCAATGACCGAAAAAGATTTAGAAAATTACGACATTACAATTGACGAACCAATTTGGGGAGAATATCAAGGCTATCAAATCGCAACGACTCCTCCTCCAAGCTCTGGCGGAGTTTTCTTGCTGCAAATGCTGAACATTCTCGATGATTTTAACCTTTCACAATATGATATCCGCTCATGGGAAAAATACCATCTGCTCGCTGAAACCATGCATTTGTCTTACGCTGACCGCGCGGCTTATGCAGGCGATCCCGAATTTGTAAATGTTCCTCTCAAAGGTTTGCTTCACCCCGATTATATAAAAGAGCGCCAGCAATTAATCAGTTTAGATGAAGTCAACAAAAAACCAAAAGCCGGTGATCCTTGGAAATACGAAGAAGGAACCGCAAACTATAAGCAAGTCGAACAGCCGAATGATAAAGTAGACGGCCAAACGACACACTTTACCGTCGCGGACCGCTGGGGCAATGTTGTTTCCTATACAACAACAATTGAACAGCTGTTTGGCACAGGCATTATGGTTCCTGATTACGGCGTCATTTTAAACAATGAACTAACAGATTTTGATGCGGTTCCAGGCGGAGCCAACGAAGTTCAGCCGAACAAGCGGCCATTAAGCAGCATGACGCCGACGATTTTGTTTAAAGATGACAAACCAGTTCTCACCGTCGGATCTCCTGGAGGGGCAACGATTATTTCTTCCGTGCTGCAAACCATCCTCTATAATATAGAATATGGAATGGAGTTAAAAGCAGCGGTTGAAGAGCCGAGAATTTACACAAACAGTATGAGCTCCTACAGATACGAAGACGGAGTTCCAGAGAATGTACTCAGCAAATTAAAAGACATGGGCCATAAATTCGGCACAAGTCCAGTGGACATCGGAAATGTGCAAAGCATTTTTATCGACCGTGAAAACGGCACCTTCAAAGGAGTAGCCGATTCAAGCAGAAACGGCGCAGCGATCGGAATTAATTTAAAACATAAATAAAAAAGAAAAACTGTACTCATTTTTGCCGAGTACAGTTTTTTTGCTGTGAACGATTAATCTTGTCTATGGTCCTCGCAAACTCCTTAACGGTCGGTATGAATACCTTTCAATATAACATCCAGACATGTGCCAGATAACAATTCGAAACACATAAAGGTTTGATCAGCTAATTAATTCATAGAACTTAAAGCTTCTTTGTTTTTTTGAAAACAGTCTCTCCAGCTTACGAAAACAAAAATCTATCCCGCCTCCCCTCCTATTGTTGAATCTTCTCTTCTTGATTAGACTGATGGGATCAATTTGGTTTCATTCAATTCTGCAATAAACCGCTGAAATGCACTGGTCATAAAAAAGTCTTTTCTGTAAATAAACACGATCGTCATATCCTGATATGATGCGGGAAGCTGGTGAACGTACACCCTTTGGCGATGGACAGAGCAGGCAATGGCCGACTTTGGCAGCAACGCCGTTCCCAAACCAGCGGAAACTCCTCTGATAACGGCTTCCAATGTGCCAAATTCTATGATTTTTTGCTGTTGAATACCCGCTTCCTCCAATAATCTTTTGACCCTATCGCGATGAGAGCAGCCGGTTCCAAAAAAGAGCATCGGCAGCCGAAACATGTCCTTTATCGCCCCTTCCTCCGGTGAAATCAACACCAATTCCTCATGGGAAACAGGAATTTGTTTGATATTCGTGTATTCAACAGGACCGTACACAAAAGCGCCATCCACCTTATGATCTAGAACTTGCCGAACCAAGCTGTGCGTATCACCTGTGTTCACTGATAAATCAACTTCAGGAAAACGTCTGAGGAATGAAGCTGCATGTTCAGGCAGGTGAGTGACCGCTGTTGTTTCCAATGCTCCAAGCCGTAACGGCCCTTTTGGATGCTGACTTAACTGCGCTGATTTCTCAGCTTCGTCCAATAATGATAAAACTTGATCTGCGTATTGTAATAGGTTTTCCCCCGCAGCCGTTAACTTCATTCCACGATTTGTCCGGTGAAATAACTTAATATTCAGATCTGTCTCAAGCTTATGGATTCTGGCTGTTACATTAGATTGAACATAATTCAGCTGCCGGGCTGCTTTTGTTATACTTCCTTCACGGGCAACAGCCCGGAATATCTTTAATTCTCCGCTTTCCACACGCTGTCACCTTCTTGCTATGATTAAAAGTGATACCGGCAATCATTTTTGTTCATTTTACTTGAAGAAAACCGCTGTGTAAAATATGTGAAGATCATAGATTACGAGGAATATAGGAGGCAGACGGCATGAAAGCGGTTATTCATAACGGAAAAAGCGGACTTCGGGGGTTAGCGTATCAGGACATTCCTTCTCAAAATCCCGGATACGGAGAAGTGAAAGTAAAGTTGAAAACGGCGGGATTAAATCATCGGGACCTGTTTCTCATGAAAAATAAAACTGAACAAGATCCTGAGTTTATTCTGGGCTCTGACGGTGCTGGCATTATAGAAGCGGTCGGTGAAGGTGTAGATAATCTCGCTGTTCAAACAGAAGTAGTGATTTTACCGACTTTGAATTGGGAAGTAACAGATGATGTACCTCCTGTTCCGGATATTTTGGGAGGCCCTTCAAACGGAACACTTGCTGAATATGTGATCATTCCTTCACAAAACGCAGTGAAAAAACCTTCTTATCTATCCTGGGAGGAAGCAGGCGTGTTGCCATTATCAGCTCTGACTGCATATCGAGCACTTTTTACAAAGGCCCAATTAAAAAAAGGCGAGCATATTTTGATACCCGGAATTGGAAGCGGCGTTGCAACCTACGCGCTATTAATAGCTAAAGCGATTGGAGCAACTGTAAGCGTAACTTCTCGAAGCGAGGAAAAAAGAAAAAGAGCAATACAATTAGGCGCTGACCACGCTTTTGACAGTTACAGCAATTGGTCTGAACCTCTTCAAGAACAAAAAGCTGATGTCATTCTCGATAGCATAGGGCCGGCCCTCTTTTCAGAATACTTTGACCATGTTAAACCGAACGGCCGTATTGTCAGCTTTGGTGCAAGTTCGGGTGATAATCTCAGTTTTCCGCTGCGTTCTTTATTCTTTCCGCAAATCAATATAGTGGGAACGTCAATGGGAAGCCGTGATGAATTCCGTGAAATGCTGCATTTCATGGAAAAACATAAACTTCGGCCCGTGCTTGACCGGACATATCCTATAGAACAAGCACATGAAGCATATACCAGAATGCAGGAAGGCAGCCAGTTTGGGAACATCGGGATCACAATAGATTAAAAAAGAAACCGGCTGACAAACAGTCCGGTTTCTTTTTTTTATATAATCCCCTTTATTTACGGAAGAACTGAACTCCCCATCAAATATCGGTCAACTTCACGCGCCACTTCACGGCCTTCATTAATCGCCCATACGATTAAGCTTTGGCCTCTTCTTGCATCCCCTGCGGCGAAAACACCATCGATATTTGTTTTATAATCCCCATATGCTGCGCTGATTTTGCTGTTATTAGAATCAACACCAAATTGTTTTAAAAGCGGCTGTTCTGTGCCTTCAAAGCCGATAGCGATAAAGACGAGCTGAGCAGGCCATACTTTTTCAGTTCCAGGCAGTTCACGGAACTCGTATTTTCCATGCTCATTTTTCACTTTCTCCATTTGAATCGTATGGAGCTCTTTCAATTTGCCGTTTTTATCGGCAACCAATTTTTTTGTTTGGATCGAATATTCTCTCGGATCTCTTCCGAATTTTGCTTCTGCTTCTTCATATGCATATTCAAGCGTAAAGACGTGCGGCTGTTCAGGCCACATATTATCATTCGTGCGAGCCGGAGGGAGTTTCGGGTGTTTGCCGAATTGGTGCACGCTTTTGGCTTTTTGGCGCAAAGCGGTAGCCACACAGTCAGCTCCTGTGTCTCCGCCTCCGATCACGATAACATCTTTCCCCTTCGCATCAATGAATCGCTTGTCTTTAAAGTTAGAATCTAAATAGCTTTTTGTAGCAAGCGTTAAGTAATCCATTGCGTAGTGAACACCTTTTGATTCGCGTCCCTCGATTAACAGATCGCGCTGTTTTTGAGCACCTGTGCAAAGGATCACGGAATCAAATTGCTCTTTCAGTTCATCAGCCGTTATATCAACGCCAATTTCCGTATTTGTAACAAAATCGATTCCTTCTTGCGTCAGCAACTTAATGCGGCGTTCGACAATTCCTTTTTCAAGTTTCATGTTTGGAATGCCGTATGTTAAAAGTCCGCCCGCTCTGTCTGCGCGTTCAAATACAGTGACAGAATGTCCAGCTTGGTTCAGCTGGTCAGCACTCGCAAGTCCGGCTGGGCCCGACCCAACGATGGCAACTTTTTTGCCTGTTCGTTTTTTCGGAATTCTAGGCTGAATCCAGCCATTCTCAAACCCTTTATCAATTATGGTCCGTTCAATATTCTTAATCGATACGGCCGGGTCGGAAATCGCTAGTGTACATGACCCTTCACAAGGAGCGGGACAAACCCGCCCTGTGAATTCAGGAAAGTTGTTTGTTTTTACAAGCCGTTCTAATGCTTCTTTCCATCTGCCTCGGTAGACAAGATCGTTCCATTCAGGAATTAAGTTGTAAATCGGACAGCCGGATGTAAATCCGTTAATGTCAGCACCGATCTGGCAAAACGGTGTACCGCAATCCATACACCGCGCTCCCTGCCGTTTTGACGCTTCTTCTGAAAAAGGAGCAGAATATTCCTTCCAGTCCTTTAAGCGAGTGAGAGGGTCTCGCTCAGCTGGTTTTTCTCGATTGATTTCCATAAATCCAGTTGGTTTCCCCATGTTCCTCTCCCCTTCCTTACTGTACTACCGCTTGTTTTTGTCCCGCCGGCGCTTTTTTCTGCTTTGGTTTCGTATTGGCTTCAAACGCGTACATGACGGCTTCTTCTTCAGATAAGCCCGCAGCTTTTTGCTCTTCGATGCTCGCAAGCATTTGTTTATAGTTTTTCGGAATCACTTTAATGAATGTTTTCACGCTGTCTTCCCACTGTTCAAGCAGGTCTGCTGCTTTTTGGCTGTTTGTATATGCAGCATGCTTTTCAAGCATTGCTTTAACTTGTTGAATTTCTTTTTCATCTTCTAATGACTCAAACAAAATCATTTCAAGGTTGCATTTGCGTTTAAATGCTTTTACATCTTCGGCCAATACATACGCGATTCCGCCGGACATACCAGCAGCGAAGTTTTTGCCAACATCACCCAGTACGACAACACTTCCGCCTGTCATGTATTCACAGCCGTGATCACCGATGCCTTCAACAACAACATTCACACCGCTGTTCCGAACGGCAAAGCGTTCACCTGCACGGCCGTTAATATATGCTTCTCCGCTCGTCGCGCCATAGAATGCTACGTTGCCGATAATTACATTATCATGTGATTCGGAGTTGAATCCTTCCGGTGATTTGACAATGATTTTTCCGCCAGACAGACCTTTTCCGACGTAGTCATTTGAATCTCCGTCTAAATAAAGCGTCATGCCTTTTGGAACGAACGCTCCAAAGCTTTGGCCGGCTGATCCTGTGAATTGCAGCTTAATCGTATCTTCCGGAAGTCCTTCTTCGCCATAACGTTTCGAAATTTCACTGCCTGTTACAGTGCCTGCTACACGGTTTGTGTTATTGATTTCAACTGAAATATCAGCTTCTTTTCCCGATTCGATGGCATCTTTTACTGCAGGAAGAATCGTTGTGATATCGAGCGATTGATCAATTTTATGGTTTTGCGGCGTTTGGAATGTCCGTACGCCTTCCGGCTGATAAAGAAGTGTGGACAAATCAAGCTGGCTCGCTTTCCAATGCGCCTTCGCCCGCTCACTCACGTTAAGTGCGTCAGTGCGGCCGATCATTTCATCGAAAGTTTTAAACCCTAATGCGGCCATGTATTCACGGACTTCTTCAGCGATAAACAACATGTAGTTCACAATATGATCAGGATCTCCCATAAACTTTTTGCGAAGTTCAGGATTTTGAGTCGCTACCCCGACAGGACATGTATCCAAATGGCAGGCGCGCATCATAACACAGCCAAGAACAACTAACGGAGCAGTTGCGAAACCGAATTCTTCGGCGCCGAGCAATGCGGCCATGACGACGTCGCGGCCTGTCATAAGCTTTCCGTCTGTTTCTAATACAACACGATCACGGAGTCCGTTCAGCATTAAGGTTTGGTGCGCTTCTGCAAGGCCAAGCTCCCACGGAAGCCCTGTATGTTTAATGCTTGTTTTGGGTGAAGCACCTGTACCTCCGTCGTAACCGCTGATAACGATGACATCTGCAGTTGCTTTAGCAACACCTGCAGCGATCGTTCCGACACCAGCTTTTGAGACCAGCTTCACGCTGATTCTTGCATCACGGTTCGCATTTTTTAAATCGTGAATCAGCTGGGCTAAATCCTCGATTGAATAAATGTCATGGTGCGGAGGCGGTGAAATCAATCCGACCCCAGGTGTTGATCCGCGGACATCGGCAACCCAAGGATACACTTTATTGCCTGGCAGCTGTCCGCCTTCTCCCGGTTTTGCGCCTTGCGCCATTTTAATCTGCAGCTCATCGGCGTTGACTAAGTAATGGCTTTTTACACCGAATCGTCCGGATGCAATTTGTTTGATCGCACTTCTTCTGTCATCGCCGTTTTCATCAGGCACAAAGCGTTTTGGATCTTCTCCGCCTTCACCGCTGTTGCTTTTTCCACCCAAGCGGTTCATCGCAATCGCTAATGCTTCGTGGGCTTCCTTGCTTAATGATCCAAATGACATCGCACCTGTTTTAAAACGTTTGACAATCGATTCAGCAGATTCTACTTCCTCCACTTTTAGAGGCCTGCGGTTTTCGTCAAATGAGAACAAGTTTCGCAGGAATCCGATTCGTTCTTCATCTGCCGCTTTCGTATATTGTTTAAACAGATTGTAATCATTTCTGCGGCACGCCCATTGCAAGGTATGAATCGTTTTCGGGTTAAATGCGTGATGCTCTCCGCCGTTTCTCCATTGGAAGTCACTTCCCGGTTCAAGCGTTTTGCTGTAGTCATCTTTATACGCTTCCTGGTGGCGGCGCTGCGCCTCTTCGGCAATGGTATTTAAGTCAATGCCGCCGAGCTGTGATGCTGTTCCCGTAAAATAAAGGTCAATTACGTCACGGCTGATTCCTACCGCTTCAAAGATTTGGGCGCCCCTGTAGCTCTGTACCGTAGAAATCCCCATCTTCGACATCACTTTTACGACACCTTCGGTAATGCTTTTTCCATACTTGCTGACTGCTTCTTCATAGCTGATATCCAAGCGGCCTTCGTCAATTTCCTGCTTGTAGGTCGCATATGCCAGATAAGGATTGACAGCATCAGCACCATAGCCGATTAGAGCTGCGAAGTGATGAACTTCACGTGCTTCTCCCGATTCAACGATAATGCTGACTTTCGTGCGCAATCCTTTTCGGATTAAATGCTGGTGCAGTGCGCTGACTGCTAACAGCGGCGGAATTGGCGTTAACTGCTCATTCATTGCTCTATCGGACAAAATCAAAAGACTGACGCCTTGGCTGATTGCTTTCTCAGCTTGGGTGAACATGTCTTTTAACCCGCGTTCAAGATCTTCTGAAAACAGCACATTTATTTTTTGGCTTCTTAAATCAGGATGGACGATTGTTTTCAGCGCATAAAACTGCTCATTTGATAACACGGGTGTATACAGCTTGATTCGGCGGACGTTCCGTTCACTCGGATGAAGGAGGTCGCCTTCTGCTCCGAGCCAAGTCATTGTTGAAGTCACGAGCTGCTCGCGAATCGCGTCAATTGGCGGGTTGGTAACCTGTGCAAACAACTGCTTAAAGTAGTTAAACAGCGATTGCGGGCGATCAGACAAAACAGCAAGCGGCGAATCGTTCCCCATTGAGCCGAGCGGATCTTTTCCTTCTTTAATAACAGGAATTAAATATTTTTGAATATCCTCATATGTGTATCCAAACGCTTTCTGACGCGTAAGAAGATCCGTGAACTGCTCTTCCTCTCTTGTTTCCGGATCAGGATTCACTTGCACAAGCTCTTCCTCAAGCCATTTTTGGTACGGATATTCAGTTGCGATTTGTGTTTTTACTTCTTCATCAGAAATGATGCGGCCTTCTTCCAGGTCAATTAAAAGCATTTTTCCTGGTTCAAGGCGATTTTTATATAAAACGTTTTCCTGTTCAACTTCAATAACGCCGACCTCAGATGAGAAAATAATATAATCATCCTTTGTCACATAATAACGGGCCGGACGTAAACCATTTCGGTCGAGTATTGCGCCGATTTGTTTTCCGTCAGTAAATGAAATGGCAGTCGGACCGTCCCAAGGCTCCATTAATGAGCTGTGATACTCATAAAACGCTCTTTTTTCTTTAGACATGTGCGTATTTTCTGTCCATGGCTCAGGAATCAGCATCATCGCCGTATGTGCCGGCTTGCGTCCCGCCATAACGAAAAACTCAAATGCGTTATCTAAAATGGAAGAGTCACTGCCGTCAGCATTCAGAATCGGAAGAATTTTATTGAGATCCTCACCAAAACTTTCAGATACAAATTGCTGTTCACGAGCTCTCATCCAGTTGATATTTCCTCGAAGGGTGTTAATCTCACCATTGTGAACCAAATAACGGTTTGGGTGAGCTCTTTCCCATGTAGGGAAGGTATTAGTGCTGAAGCGTGAATGAACTAGTGCAAAAGCGGATACGAATGCCTCATCTTGCAGATCGGAATAAAACGCATCAACCTGTTCAGGTGTTAAAAGGCCTTTATAAACAATAGTTTGGCTTGAAAGACTGGCAAAATAAAAATCTAGACCTTCCGTTACTCCCCAGTTTTCAGCCTGTTTACGAATGACATACAATTTTCGCTCAAAGCACAAATCATCCTTCAGGTCAGAACTTGCGCCAATGAATACTTGACGGACAAACGGACAGCTTTTTTGTGCTACTGTTCCGATTTTTCCGACATTTATAGGTACAGTTCTCCATCCAAGCACAACTTGGCCTTCTTGTTCAATCAGTGCATTGATTTGCTTTTCGATTTTTTTTCTTTCATCTTCCTTCTGCGAGAAAAAGACCATTCCTACCCCGTAACGTCCTTTTTCCGGCAGATTGATGTCTTTGCACTCTTTCTTAAAGAAAGCATCAGGGATTTGAACCAGTAAGCCGGCGCCGTCTCCCGTATCCGGATCACTGCCTTGACCTCCTCTGTGGTCGAGCTGGCAAAGCATCTGCAGCCCCTGTTTGACGATGTCATGTGTCGCCTTGCCTTTTAAGTGCGCATATAGGCCGATTCCGCATGCATCATGTTCAAATTCAGGACGGTAGAGACCTTGAGCTTTTGGCATTTGATTGTAAGTCATAATTCCTCTCCCCCGATCAGTTTCCGATAATACCGGTCATAAAATCTAACAACTCTAATATTATTGTAGGTTTTCAAAACGATATAAACAATATATAATTTAGATCAAAAGAATCTCAAAATGAGATAGATGGATGTGAGACTTACATGGAGCTGCGCCAACTGCGTTATTTTATGGAGGTTGCTGAACGGGAACACGTTTCAGAAGCCGCTGATTATCTGCATGTGGCCCAATCAGCAATAAGCAGACAAATTGCAAACCTTGAAGAAGAATTAAATGTTACTTTATTTGAGCGTGAAGGGAGAAATATCAAACTCACTCCGATTGGAAAAGAATTTTTAATTCATGTCAAAACAGCGATGAAAGCCATCGATTATGCTAAAGAACAAATTGATGAGTACCTTGACCCGCATCGCGGAACCGTAAAAATCGGCTTTCCTACAAGCCTCGCCAGTCAGCTTCTGCCGACTGTCGTTTCGGCATTTAAAGAAGAATATCCGCACGTAGAGTTTTTGCTGCGCCAAGGCTCTTATAAGTTTCTGATTGAAGCTGTCAGAAACCGCGATATCGATTTAGCGTTATTAGGCCCGGTGCCGACGAATTTTCCAGACATAGCAGGAAATATTTTATTCACGGAAAAAATTTATGCGCTTGTACCTTTAAATCATCCGCTCGCCAAACAAAAAACGGTCCATTTAATCGATTTGCGCAACGATCAATTTGTGTTGTTTCCGGAAGGATTTGTGCTCAGAAAAATGGCGATTGACTCTTGCAAACAAGCCGGGTTTGCCCCTCTTGTCTCTACAGAGGGTGAGGATTTGGACGCTATCAAAGGATTGGTGTCCGCAGGTATGGGTGTCACCCTTCTGCCGGAGAGCACTTTTGCTGAAACGACACCCCGATTTACTGTGAAAATTCCAATTGAGTTTCCTCAAGTGAAACGGACTGTCGGGATTATTAAGCCGAAAAACAGAGAGCTTGCACCGTCAGCGCAGGATTTTTATGAGTTTGTCATTCAGTTTTTCTCGAAATTGGAACAGTATCAATAAAAAAGAACCCGAGCTTCTCTGGAGAAGTTCGGGTTTTTTGTTCCCGTGTATTTCTTCTATTAATATACAGGCAAAGATAAATCCACATGGCATACAAACGCTTCTGGATCAATCACCGCTTTGTTTTTCATGCCTTTATTTTTTTCGGGTGTCTCAAGCTGCGAGGAAGAATAATTGACGATCCCGAGGCCGATGTCTTCACCATGAGAATCAGTAAGGCGGACAACAGCACCGCTTTTAAATTTTCCTTTAATCTCCCTTACACCATCTGGGTATATACGCGATTGACCGTCAGCTATTTGGCGGGAACAGTCATCTGATAAAACAATTTCACCTTCTGGTCCGGAATTAAAAGCGATCCACTGCTCTTTTTGATTCAATGGAAGCGTTCCCTCAGCTTCAAAATAGGTGCCTTCCGCCTCTCCATGAACAGCTTGATATAATATATCTGCAACGTCTGCCTGGCCAAGAAATCCTTTTATGCCGGATGCCATCACAATTTTAAACGCATCCAGTTTGGACCGCATGCCTCCGGTGCCGACCTCGCTGTCTGTATCGCCTGCAGACGCTTCAATTTCCGGTGTAATCTCACTGACTCGCTGCACCCTTTTCGCTTTTGGATTATTTCGCGGATTGCCGTCATATAAACCGTCGATATCAGATAAAATCACAAGCAGATCCGCATCGATTAATCCGGCGACTTTGGCCGCGAGTGTATCATTATCGCCAAACTTAAGCCGATTGACGGTCACTGTGTCATTTTCGTTAATTATCGGGATAATACCGCGTTCGAGCAGTACATTCATTGTGTTCCGAACATTGTGATATCGGTATTCATCAGAAAAGTCGCTTCTTGTAATTAAAATTTGGGAAGCCACATAACCGTGCGCCAAAAACAGCTTTGAATAAGCCTCCATCAGCAACCCTTGACCGATTGAAGCAGACGCTTGTTTTTCAGGCAGATTTTCTGGTCGCTGAAGAAATCCGAGCTTGCGATACCCTGCAGCTACTGCGCCGGAAGAAACCAGGATGACTTCATATCCGGCGTCTTTTAGTTTGGCGATCTGGTCCACTAAAGCTTCCAGTTTGCGAATGCTGATTTCCCCATGAAGACTTGTCAATGAACTGCTGCCGATCTTCACGACAACTCTTTTCATTTCTGTTTCAGACGTCACTTTATCACTCCTGTTTTATAGCGGTGCCGCTGTTTTTTCGATATCATCGCTGATTTCCTTTGAACGCTTAGCCGCATGTTTAATGGCTTGAGAAATGGCTTCTCCTCCGCCGCTCTTCTTCAAGGCCTGCAATCCGGCAGCAGTCGTTCCATTTGGCGAGGTGATATTATCTCTCAGCACCTCAGGCTGTTCTCCTGTCTCCATCAGCATTTTTGCAGCACCCAAGAGTGTCTGTGCACCGATGCTTCGTGATAAATGTTTATCAAGGCCCGCTTCCTCGCCTGTCTTTTCGATGAATTCCATTAAATAATAAAAATACGCAGGGCCGCTGCCGGCAATTCCTGTGAAAATGTCCATTTGATTTTCCTGGATTGTATACACTTCACCCATACAGCCGAGCAAAGCCGCCGTCAGTTTTTCTAAATCATCTGTTACATGCCTGCCAAGTGCGATGGCAGTTGCAGAAGCGCCGATCATACTTGATGTGTTAGGCATTACTCTGACAACCGGCTGTTGATTATGCAATGATTGTTCAATATAAGAGGTGGTTATGCCGGCTAGCACCGACAAAATTAATTGATGGGGTTGGATGCGTGTTTTTAATGATGACAGAGCGCTTTCGGCATCTTTTGGCTTCATCGCCAAAATGAGCACATCCATGTCTTCAATACATAAGTGATCCGGCGCCACGCCTTTGATTCCATATTGAAGTTCAAGCTCAGCTAATCGCTCTGTATTGCTGCGGTTTGTAACGCAGATGTTTTGTTTTGGGATTTTATTGGCACGAACGATACCTGATATCATTCCTTCCGCCATAGATCCGGCTCCGATAAAAGCTACTTTTTTTTGATCAAAGATCGGTAACATCTCCTTTGTTCGCTTTTTTGTTCGTATTTTCACACGTTTAAAATGTTACCACGTGAGGAAATGATGTCAAGTTTGAAGGTCACTATTGATTTGTATTGTTTCATTTCGACAAATATGTATAATGAAAAACAGAAAACACCCGATACTCGTGACTATGCCGGGTGTTTTCTATGTTAAAAATTATCTGACAGTGCTTTTTCAATCAGTTTCTTGCAGCGATCCAGCTCTACTTTCAGCTGTTTTTTATACAGCTTGGCTGCCTCATAATCTTTAAATTGATAGAGGACCACTTCTTGGAGCTTAGCCCCTTCTTTCTTTACTTTGATTTGTTTTAATATCCCATCATCAAGAAGCTCATGCAAAGACCGGTAAACCTCTGTATGGTTTGGTTTAAAACCAATCTCTTTAAATTCTGATCGAAGCACTTCCAGAAGCTTTAACCCGTAAAGTCTTTTCTGCTCAGTCATGGTAATCATATAAAGCTTCAAAAACGCGCGCTGCTTGACTAAAAATCCAGTGGAACTTCTTTTTTCTTCTTTCATCGGTCTGCACCCCTTCTCTGTAAACTGAGAACACCATGTACTAAATATTCAATTTTTTCCTGTTGTTCTCCTTCTTCTATTAATAACATGATAATCAAGTTATTTTGTGTTTGGTGTTTGTATGGCTGGAGGGAATAAAAAAAGATTAAATGAACATTTGGTACATAGTTTGTTTGGTTCATTATAACTTGTTTTCACTATGATCTTCAATTTAAAACTATTGTCCGGTTTACATTTTCTTCAATATATGTCCGTTGAATTGAAAAACAGCCTTTGATAACGTATCGATAAAGGAGATGATAAAATGACAAAGCAAACAGCGTGCCCTGCCAAAGAAGAACGTTACGCCAACTTGATTCCCATGCAAGAATTGCAATTCGAAAAGGATCGTCTTTTCCCCTTCCCGATTTATGAAAAGCTTCGGAAATCGTCTCCTGTCCGCTATGACAAACAGCGTGATTGCTGGGATGTTTTTAAGTATGATGACGTACAATTCGTCCTGAAAAATCCCAAACTTTTTTCATCCAAACGCGGCATACAGGCAGAAAGCATTTTAACAATGGACCCTCCGAAACATACCAAATTACGTGCACTCGTCAACAAATCGTTTACTCCAAAGGCAGTGAAACGAATCGAAACCCGCATAAAAGACGTTACAGCATTCCTCTTACAGGAGGCGCGGCAAAAAGACACAATCGATATGATAGATGATATAGCAGGCCCCCTTCCTGTTATTATCATTGCTGAAATGCTTGGGGCACCGATTGAAGACCGGCACATCATCAAAACATACTCCGACGTGCTCGTAGCCGGAGCGAAGGACAGTTCAGACAAATCTGTCGCTGACATGGTTCAAAAACGCCGGGACGGCCACGCTTTCTTAAGTAACTATTTTAGAGACATTCTATTAAAACGACGAGCCCAGCCAAAAGAAGATTTGATTACGATGCTTTTGCAGTCAGAAGTCGATGGAGAATATCTAACAGAAGAGCAGCTGCTCGGTTTTTGCATTCTACTTCTTGTCGCGGGAAACGAAACGACTACTAATTTGATCGCGAATGCTGTTCGCTATATCACGGAAGACACAGCCATGCAACAACAGATAAGACAGAATACAGACTATGTGCCTAATATAATAGAAGAAACACTCCGCTATTATCCGCCTGTTCAAGCCATCGGACGAGTTGCAGCAGAAGATACAGCGCTTGGCGGAGCATTTATAAAGAAAGGATCTTCCGTTATCAGCTGGGTCGCGTCAGCCAATCGGGATGAAGCTAAATTTTCTGAACCTGATCGTTTTATCATTAACCGTCCCTCCTATCCCCATCTCAGCTTTGGGTTCGGAATTCACTTTTGCCTCGGCGCACCATTGGCCAGGCTCGAAGCAAAAATCGCTCTTTCCTCCCTCTTGTCTATGTCAGCTTATATTAAAAAAGCTGATGATGACCAGAAACTTGAAGCGGTACCAAGTCCTTTCGTGTTTGGTGTTAAACATTTACCTGTGCGGATTGAATTCAAATAAAAAAAGCCTGTCGCTAGACAGGCTTTCGTTTTACGGATTTGTAGACCACAATCCTGCAGATTTAATGAAAATACGCGGATCTAATTTCAATTGAGCCACCATATATTCAGCCAGATCCTCAGGCTGCATAACCTTTTCAGGATTGCCGTCTGTCAGGTTCAGTTCAATCGACATATCACTTGCGACAGTGCTCGGCGTTAACGCGCTGACTCTGATATTATGCTTTCTCACTTCTTGCATGAGAGATTCCGTTAACCCAAGAACGGCAAATTTGGATGCGCTGTAAGCGCTTGTGACAGCTGCTCCTCTTTGGCCGGCTGTAGAAGAAATATTAATAATGTCACCAGCTTTGCGTTCAATCATTTCAGGAAGCACCGCACGAGTAACATGGTATACACCCATTAGGTTCACTTGAATGATATTTTCCCACTCATCAGCGGATAGATCTAAGAATCCGCCAAATTTGCTGATTCCCGCATTGTTAATGAGAATATCAATCTCGCCAAGCTCCTCTTTAATAGAAGCCACAGCTTGATCAACATGCGCCGCATCCTTTACATCCGCAGCGGCAAACGCAGCTTTCACACCAAGTGCTTTTACTTCTTCTGCGACTTTCTCAACATTGGCGGCAGTTCGTCCGATTAAACCGATATTTACGCCTTCTTTCGCAAGCGCAAGAGCTGTCGCGCGTCCAATCCCTCTGCCTCCGCCTGTGATAAGAGCAGTTTTATTTTGTAAACTTTGCAATTGAAGCACCCTTTCTTTGTTTACATATGTACGATAACACATTATAAGCACAAGAAAACCAATACGCAAATGATATGAACTGCGCAACTATCATTTCACCTGCTTAAAATAGGCGAAATAGGGTATGACATTAGAAAAGGGGTGAACATATGGTTATCGTTTATATCAGTATCGCAGTAATAGCCATTTCAATCATTTACTTAGGGATAAATGCGATTCAAAACAAGAAGAAAATAGATCCCGCCATGAAGGAACTCACTGCAGTTACGCAATCCATGCAAAAACAAGTTGAAATGGTAAAAACGGAAGCACAGCAGCTGTCTCAAAAACAAAAAATGATTCAGTACGATGTTGAAATGAAAAAAACCGCGTTGCAGCAGACTGCTGCTGAAGTGAAAGAAGCCCCTCAAGCAGTTAAAGAGGTGTGGCACGCAGGACATTTGAATAGAGGTTAAATATGGATGATATCCCGTTGTGACGTTTAAAATGGACAATGGGATATCATTTTTAGGGAGGTTCACCCATGATTGGAAACCGCAGCGGTTTAGCAGCATTTGCAGAGAAACTAAATACTCTTCCGGTATCAAGACCGCTTTCGAAAACGGATGTGCTTACTTCCCCATTTCGCATACACCAAGAAAACGCGCTTGAAATGTACTATTCACCTCATAATGAATATATCAATCAAGATGCTTCGATTGTGATTACAGGCATAACGCCTGGTTTTTCACAGATGAAAACAGCTTATGAAACAGCCGCAGAAAGCTTGCGCAAAGGCCGATCTCTAGAACAGATCGCTTTAGACACCAAAAAAGCGGCAGGACTTTCTGGAACTATGAGAGATAACCTGATTACGATGCTGGATCAATGCGGGCTGCCGCAGGTTTTAGGCATTCAAAGCGCCGCACAGCTTTTCGGCGACTTGCGCCATATGCTTCACACCACTTCTGTTATCAAATACCCTGTTTTCATTCAGCAGAAAAACTATACAGGACATCGTCCGGCTATCCCCCGCTCATCTATGCTAAGCACTTATGCATATAAGCATTTTCCCGCTGAACTTGAAAAGCTATCGGGCCCTGCTCTTCTTATCCCGCTAGGCAAAGCAGCCGAAACAGTCTGTGAAACACTGATCAGGGAAAACAGCAAATGGCGGCTGACCTGCCTACACGGCTTCCCTCACCCATCGGGCGCGAACGGCCATCGAACGAAACAATTTAATAAAAACAAAGAGGAAATAGAAAAACAAATCCGCTCCTTTGCTTCATCAAATTCGATTTCGTCGTTATAGAAAAGAGGAAATAAAAGGGATATGATAAACCTACATACATCATAAGGGAGGGATTGGGTGTTTCCTGTATTAGAAACCGGCAGGCTTATTCTAAGAGAGATGACAGAGAAAGATGCGGAAGCCATTTTTACTTGTTTTTCAAACCATGACGTCACACGCTACTACGGACTTGATCCCTTTGAAAGTATAGAGCAGGCAAAAACAATGATTCATCAGTTTGCCGATAATTATCAAGAAAAGCGGGGAATACGGTGGGGAATTGAAAGAAAAGACACCAAAGAACTCATCGGTACGATTGGCTTTCATGCTTTGGCACCCAAGCATAAACGTGCAGAAATCGGTTATGAAATCAGCCCGGCGAATTGGCGAAACGGCTATGCGTCAGAAGCCATTTTAGAAATTGTGTCTTTCGGCTTTGATATCCTTGAACTAATGAAGCGTCAAATCGTTTGCTGTTAAAAATGGGATTTGAAAAAGAAGGCGTATTAAGACAATATATGTACCAAAGCGGTGTCCCTTATGATACAAATGTTTATTCTATTATAAAATCATGAAAATCAGAGAATGAGCAGAGGTTCTTGCTGCTCTTCTCTAAGTCTCTCGTCTGTTTTCACTCCTCATGATTGCCTCCCAAAATATCATAGCTAAAATATTCACAGTAGCGGAAATCAGAAAGACCGCATTCCATCGCAGCATTGGCGAAGACGGAGCCTTGTCATGTAAAATGTCCGTTCTGTAGTCGTGCCAGCAATGCCACTTCATTCTTAAAAACTCCCGAATAAATAACTCACTATAACGAAACAATAAAAAAGATGCATAGCGCTCTATGCATCTAGTGACATCCATTAATAAATCCCTTTCTTCATCCTGCTTCTTGTCATAAAGCCACCAAAGAAATAAAATAATGCCGACCAAAGAAAGATATAAAAAAGCTGAAATTTGAATTCCCGCACTGTCTGCCCTATTTCTATCCCATGGATAAAAGTCATGAATGCTTTTTGCGGCAGAATCGCACATAGTGCATCTAAGACGGGAAGATTAGTCGTAAAAGAAATAAAGCAGCCTGACAATACAGACGTAACCACACTGATTCCGCTCGTCACCAAGCTTAAGTTTCGATCCATAACTGAGGCCATAAAAATAGCGAATGACGCTGCAAGCACTGCGAGAACAGCCAGCAGTTCAGCAAGAATGTCCAAGCGAAAGCCAATATCCACATGAAATAATATTGTTGTCATCACAATGGCCAGATAGGTTGGTATGTATAGACATAAAAATGTAAAGATAAACTGAACACTCAGGTATTTGTTCTCGTTTACGGGTGACACTAAAATCCGCCTGAAGGTTTTAAGCATGCGGTCTTCAGGATACAAGGCAGTGAGCGCGACACCTTGCATAAAAACAAGCATTACGATAAAACCTAAGATATTTGTGCCTGTCACTCTTTCAGTCCTTATTTTATCCTCTCCTTTATAGCTGTTCGGCATTTTCCCAGTCTCAAAAAGCTCCCGAATCATTTTTTTATCCGCTTCACTTTTCAAAGTGGTTACCTTGTAGTCTTGATGATTTTTTTCTACGACTGCTGCATATTTTCCTAACACAAGATCAGAAAACCTCGGCTTTTGATGGACCATAACCACTCGAAAGGCAGGATCTTTGGGTAGATTTTTCATCTCATCCTGATCCGTGACAAATGCAATGGTTTCTTTTAAGACCGGTTTACCGGAAAAAAGAATCGCTGCTCCAACCATCAGCGGAATGATAATCACTGCAATGATGATAATGGCTTTCTTCACCAGTATTCGTTCCCACCTATTTCGGAATAGATTCAGCATACATATCCCTCCGGCTTAAAAACAACATGGGAAACGGCAATACAAACGACTGAAGCCAAGAGAAGAATGGATACCACAGGCAGCAAAATGCTGAAATCATGATCATAAATGAGGCGAAATGAGCATTCTGCTACCCATTTAACCGGAGAAAATACGGAAATTTCATTTACGGTATCTCCAAATCTATGAATTCCGAAAAAAACGCCTCCAAAGAAAACAAAAAAAGCAACTGGAATTTGCATGATACTATTCGCCTGTTCTTCATTTTTGAAAATGCAGCAAAACATGGTGCCGAAACAGCAGCCAAAGAACAAAAAGACATGCAGTAAAAGCAAGATACACGGAAGGTCTTCTCCGCCAAAGTTCAATTTAAAAATCGTTTGGGCCGTCCATACATTCATGCTGTACAATATCACACTGAATATGTAAGTTGATAGTAGTTTTGAAAGATAAATACTTGTTTTCGAAACGGGTGCGTATACAAGGCGGATGTTTCCTCTCTTCACCTTTTCTTCCATAAATGTGTTGGACGCGGTCATTGCGATCAGAGCCGCTGAGAAAATGATCATATTCACCCCGTAATAATCGTATGAACTGATACCATCTGCCCCAAAGCTGTTTTTTGTGACAAAACCCATGATCACAATAAGAATGAAAGGAAAAATCGTATTAGCTAAAACGAGAACCGGATTCCTTAAAATATTCATAAAATCAAATGTCATTACTTTTATCAAACTCATGTTGCCTCTCCTAATCTCTTAAATTTCTTCCCGTCAGCTCCAAAAATACCGTTTCTAATGATGCCTCTTGACTGCTCATATGCAGAATGCTGCATCCTTGAACACTTAATTCTGCTATGATTTCACCTAGGAGATCTTGGCTCTTTCGGACTGTAACTTTCAATTCACCCTCTATGGAGTGTACTTTTATAACCCCTTCTATATCCATCAGAATGTTTTTGTTTAATTTATCTGCATTCGCCAGCTGAAAAGAGTAAGTCATTTCTTTATTTACTTTTTTGTACAATTCATCTTTCGTCCCGTTAGCAATGATTTTTCCCTCATTCATAATCATAATCCGATCAGCAATAGCCTCCGCTTCTTCCATATAATGAGTTGAGTAAATGATGCTCGCTCCTTTTTCTTTAAGCAATTTAATAGACTCCAATATGTGATTTCTGGATTGAGGGTCTATCCCAACAGTCGGCTCATCCATAATAATCAGTTTCGGCTGATGGGCAATAGCACAGGCAATGTTTAGTCTTCTTTTCATCCCGCCTGAAAAAGTCTTAGGCTTATCATCTTTACGATCATATAGTTGTACAAGCTCCAAGGCCTCCTTAACCCGGGCTTTCAGCTCTTTTCCTTTAAGAGAATATAGACTGGCAAAAAAGCGAACATTTTGCTCAGCAGATATATCCTCATAGATAGCGATATCTTGAGGGACGATTCCGATGCCCTTTTTCATTTTCTTTGCGCTGTTTTTTACATTATGGCCCAATATCGTAACATTTCCGGAAGTGGCCGACAGTACTCCGGATAAAATATGAATCGTTGTGCTTTTTCCTGCTCCGTTTGGGCCAAGAAGCCCAAGGACTTCACTCTCCTTTACTTCAAATGAAATGCCGTCTACTGCAGTTTTGTTCGTGTACTGCTTTTTCAAATTTTCTATTAATGCCACGCTGTTCATACGTATCTCCTTTTTACATTCTCCGTTTTGCGAACTCCTGAAGTATTTTTATTCTCAGATCATCACGTTCTTGTTCAATTTCAAAGTCACGAGCATCTTCTTCGAAACCATCCTGCTCTTCTCCGTCAAAACTGTATAGCTTTTTCAATAAATTCCACAGTGTCTCTAATTCTTCCGTCGAAAACCCCTGAAAAATATCTGCCATAAAGTACACAGCTTTTTCACCGCACTCCTCTAAAACGCGTTTTCCAGAATCGGTAATTTTCACATTAACCGCACGCTTGTCACGTTTACTTGGCACAGTAACGGCATATCCTCTTTTTTCAATACTGCTGACAAGCCTGTTTATGTTCTGTTTCGACGTACCTAATTTTTTGGCAATGTTGTTGAAAGTGGTTTCTTCTTCCGGTAAATGCAGTATGGAGACCATCGTCATAAATTGCCTAGTCGTTAAGCTCTCATAGTACTCATCACCTCGTGATTGAATTTTGTTTAAAACAGAAAAAAGTGTAGCGTAAGACTGCTGCATTAAAAATAAATCTTTTAGTTCTTTAGAAAAATTCATTATAATCCTCCCACAAAAGACAATTTATTGTCTATATCATCATAGCACTTCGTTTTGATTTGTCAACATATTGTCTATTTTATTTCAAAAAACTAACATCCTCGTTTGCAAAACATACACATATTGATCAATATGAAAAAGGTATAACATGGCTCGGCAACGTATAGTTGATGAAGAAAAAGCATTGAAATCAGCCTTTTTTTGAAGATCTAATTGAAGAGAAATACGGAGACTCTTAAATCGTACTACAATGGTTGAGCCGTGCCCTGCAAAGATACACTTAAAAAAAGGCATACAATCATGAGTGTTAAAAAGCGATTTAAATGCAGAAGCGATCGCCCAAACTATTTTATTGAGCGGACTCCTAATGATGAAGTCCCGTCCAGAACAATCATTTGCGCGGCACTCTGTAACTGAAACCATTGCTGAAAAAAATCATAAAAAGCGCCCTGAAACAGGGCGCTTTTCATCAGGATGCATATTGAGGGGAAGTCTCTTTCTGTACTTCTTTTTCTTCAGGTATCTTAATACATTTCGTCATGACTGCACTCGCAAGATAAAGCACCGCAAAAATCCAGACAACGCCTTGTGCACCGACGAGTCCGATGAACATCCAAGCTAAAGCAGGTCCGACAAATGCCGATAAACCGGCTGCGAGGTTCAAAACGGACATGGCGGCTCCTTTGTCTTTTCCGGCAACTGTCGGCACGATCGCACCAATCGGCACGTAGCCTGCCAGCAAGCCGCCCCAGATAAAGCCGATGATGCTCACAACCGCTATATTCCCGCCTGAAAAAACAGGCGCATAGTATAATAAAACGGTGAAAATGCCGCAGCCGACACCTCCAAACCAAATGACGGTGTTTTTCCATCCGAATTTATCACCGACAATTCCAAAAATGAGGTTAAATACAATGTTGCCCAGAAAAATCGTTCCCCAAATCTGCAGCCACACATTAGTTGAAATGCCATGCTGAGCCATGTGCATCGGCAAAAACACAGGGAAACCATATGTGCCGATGCTGTTGATGATTCTAATCATTCCTCCTGTCAGCACCCGCGGATTGGTAACAAGAATGGTAACCCCTTTTAAAAGCTCCTCCGCCGTTTCTGATCTTTTTCTTTTCTTCTTTTCAAACCGGTCTTTATTAATAAACAACGCGAAGACTGCACCGAGGCATACCCAGAAAATAGAACTCCACAGCGTATTTAAATAACCAAACGTTTTAATTGCATAACTTGAATACCAAGCACCGAAAACAAACATGCCCAGACAATACGCAATCCAAAACCAGCCGACAGCTGTGCTGAGCCTGTTCTGCGGTGTTCTGTAGATGACCCATGTCAAGAAGGAATAAGCAAAAAGCGGGTATCCTAAGCCTTTAATAAAGTAAGTCACATACATGACAGGCAGATTTAGCTGTTCAAATCCGAAGACGATAAAAGCAGCTGTACCGATCACATAAAACAACAACCCCATAAACATCGTCCGCTTTGCGCCAAATGCTTCCAGACACACACCCGAAAACCATGAAGCGATGGCCAGTGAAATGCCGTATATACTAAAAATCGAAGCGGATTGCTGAACGGTGAGCCCATTTTCAATCAGAAAAGGACTGAGCCATCCTTGTTCAAGACCGTCTCCCATCATAAACAGTACAACCCCTAAAAACCCCCATGCCAGCCGCTTTGGTATACCAATTTTATCTAACATATCTGTATCCTCCTTAGATGCTTATCTCAATTACCGTATTAACTCATTAAAGTAAGAAAATGTATAATTCCTCAATTGGCGGAAAATTCTGCCTTATACTAATACCTTGTTTCCCGATGACGGCTCTAACCCTGAAAAGAAGCGTTGGACCTGCTTCCACTCCTCGTATAAAGTCATTTCTATCCGGCAATCCTGCGGTTCTATCACCCGAACACTTCCAGACATTTCTTCGGTCAATCTATAGGCCTCATTGCAAACCACAGCAGCACCAACAACTGATGCCTGACTGTACCCTTCTTTGACATAGATTTTTTTCTGAAGAAGATTGGCGATATATTGTGTAAATGCTCTGCTTTGGAATCCGCCTCCGCATCCCCACACATAGTCACGATCAAACGGAGTGATCTCTGTTAAGATGTCAAAGTTCCATTTGATTGAACATGCAATCTCCTGTAAGGCCGCGCGTACAAAATGCGCTCTGCTTAAATGGGCTGAAAGCGGTACATCAAAGAGAAAGCCGCCTTTCGTCAGGGCGTTTTTTTCTGCCGATAAATACGAACCGAGGGAAGATACACATGCATGATCTTCCTTAGCAAGAGCAGCAATCTCTTCTTCCATCACATCGTACGGTTCATTCGGATAGAAAATATCCTTTAGTTTTTGAAAATTCAGACCCGTTACCCCGGGATTTGTCTCCACAAGCCACTGTCCTTGATCTGTGTGGCAGTTCAGCCAGGCTTTATTTTGTCTGTCCTCATGAATTTCACCAATAATTTTGGTAATCGGTGTTGTCGTACCTGATACAATGACTGCGTCTCCCAGAGCAGCACCAGTGCTTTTGACAGCAAGCTGTGTATCTCCCCCACCCGCTATAACCTTCGCATGAAGTGATAGTCCCAATTCTGTCGCATACTCATCTGTTATCGATCCAATGACTGTTCCCGCTCTTACTAGAGGCGGAAGAATAGATGGCGAGAAACCGAATATATCGCACATCTCTTCTGACCATGTATTTTGTTTTACATCAAACAGCAGCGTTTCCGTCGCCTGTGACGGTTCATATGTCAATACTCCGCTCAACTGATACGTCACCCAATCACTGATGCTTGTGAAGCTTGCAGTTTTTTCCCATAAGGAGGGCTGCCGGTGCTTTAAACCATAAAGCTTGAGCGCTGAAAAAAGCGCAGTCGGCAGACGGCCTGTTCGGCTGTATACTTCTTCCCGATTCGGTATGTTTTCCTCCCACTCCCTGCCCCGATTGTCAATGTTGGGCAGACCGAGGAAAGACTCACCATTTTGATCAAGCAGCACGATCCCTTGTCTTTGACTTGTTGAAGTGAGACCAATAATTTCAATATGATGAGAACGAGAAATCGCACGTTTAGCCAGACTCATGATTTGATTCCACAGCGCCTGTGGAGAAAAATAACGGCTGTCCGGGTAAAGCGGCTCGGTCGTATATACAATGTCCTCCCGTTCAACCGTTTGAACGCTGCCCGACACACTTGCGACCGCAACTCTTGCATTGCCAGTGCCAATGTCAAATACGAGATAACCTTTTTGTTTCGTCATCCTGATGCCCTCCTTTTTACACCTCTGCTTTAAGATCGTTTTTGTTATATAAAGTCGGAATATTGAGAGTTTTTTCACCCTTCCACTTTTTAAGCGCTTCGTTCAGAATGGTAACGTGATGATCCTCTACTTCAAATGTTGCTCCTGCTAAATGCGGTGTTGCCAGAACATTAGGCAATGAAATAAATTCATAATCCGATTGCTCTGGCGGCTCATGATAAAAAACGTCTAATATCGCACCTCTGATTTTACTTTCTTTCAGTACAGATAAAAGATCCTCTCGGTTTACCACGACAGCTCTTGATGTATTCACGAAAATGGCGCTCTCTTTCATCAAGTCAAAATACGGCCGATCAATGAGGCCAAGCGTATCATCTGTACGCGGCAGATGAACAGAAACGATATCACTATCTGAAAATACCTTCTCCAGAGATACTTTTTCATATTGCGGATAATCGTGCTGTACGTATGGATCGTAATACAAAACCTTGCAGTCAAACGCAGCCAGCAGTTTTGCAATTCTTTGCCCAACCGCTCCGAATCCGACCATACCCACGGTTTTTCCTGTTATTTCATTACCTTTGAATTTGGCATACGCCTGCAAATAATCGCTGTTCCATTTTCCATCCTTTAGCCATTGATTAGAGGTATTCGTATGCCGGAGAAATGAGATCACATTTCCAATAAACATTTCAGCAACAGCTTGTGCGTTGCGCCCAGGTGTATAGAAAACCGGAATGTCTCTGTTTGACGCTGCTGCCACATCAACATTGGAAGGCATTCCCCTGCATACTCCCACAAATGAAAGTTCCGGTATTGATGCAAACACGTTTTCTGTCACCTGATCAAGCTCAGTAATCAAACCCGTCGCATTTGATCCTTTTAATAGCTGAATCAATTCATCTTCCCTGTATGCCCGGCCGTTTTCTTTCCAAGACTGATAAACAACGGAACCGAACAATTCTTCAAGCTCTTTTCGTCCTTCTTCGTTGTACGGTGCTGTAATCAAAACCGTCATGATGCAAAACATCCTTTTCATCGTTATTTTTCACACAAAAAAATCTCTCTCCAAAGATGGAAAGAGATTCATGTATAGGCGCACTCTGCCACAGACAGAAGCCGGTATAAACCTTACTTTCCTATCTTTCAAGCTGACGCTTGCTGGAATTGGCACAATAATGTTGCCGAGGTTTCATAGGGCCAGTCCCTCCACCTCTCTTGATAGAAAATGTTTTGTATGTAATTTTCAGTATTGAGAATACGTTAATCATAAAGAAGACCCAGATTGATGTCAATGTCTTTTTTCAGAATTGACGTTATCATTCGAAATGTTATAATTCTTACAATATATCTAACTAGGGAGAGGAACTGGGCTATGAAATCGTTCGCCACTCAACAAAACGGCATTTTTAAATCCGTTTGCTCACTGGACTGCCCGGACCAGTGCGGATTGCTGGTACATAAAAAAGACGGGAAAATTGTGAAAGTGCAGGGTGATCCTGATCACCCCGTGACAGCCGGAAATATATGCAACAAAGTACGAAATATGGCTGAGCGCATCTATGATGAAAAGCGGCTGACGACTCCGCTGAAACGAACAGGTGTGAAGGGCGAGGCAGAGTTTAAACCAATTTCTTGGGAAGAAGCGATTGACACCATCACATCCAACTGGAAACAGCTGATTGATCAAGAAGGAGCTGAAAGCATACTGCCTTACAGCTTTTACGGCAATATGGGAAAATTAACGGCTGAAGGAATGGACCGCCGCTTTTTTTACCGCTTGGGCTCAAGCCAGCTTAAGCGCACGATTTGCAGCAAAGCCGGATCAGAGGGCTATAAATATACCATGGGTGTCAGTGCTGGAATCGATCCTGAAGAAACGATTCATACGAAACTGTTTATCTTTTGGGGAATTAACGCAGTCAGCACAAACATGCATCAAATTACAATCGCTCAAAAAGCACGGAAAAAAGGCGCAAAAATTATTGTGATTGATGTGCATAAAAATCAGACAGGGCGTCTAGCAGATTGGTTTATTCCTATAAAACCCGGTACCGACAGCGCGCTTGCCCTCGGCATCATGCACATTTTATTTAAAGAAAATCTTCACGATGAAGCGTTTCTTTTAAAATATACAGTCGGCTATGAAGAACTGCGCGAGCATGTGAAACAGTATCATCCAGAAAAGGTATCCCTGATCACTGGTATCAGTACCGACGATATCTATCAGCTGGCAAAAATGTACGGTGAAACCTCCCCTTCCTTTATCAGGATCGGAAACGGCCTTCAGCATCATGACAACGGCGGAATGATTGTAAGAACGATTGCCTGTCTACCGGCGATTACCGGTCAATGGATGCATACAGGAGGCGGTGCTATCAAGCATAACAGCGGAATTTTAGAATATAACACCACCGCGCTTCAGCGTCCTGATTTACTGAAAGGCCGCACACCGAGATCGTTTAATATGAACCAGCTGGGCAGAGTTCTTCTGGAAACAGCCCCTCCTGTTCGCTCCCTCTTTATTTATGGGACGAATCCAGCCGTTGTGGCGCCAGAAGCAAACAAAGTCAGACAAGGTCTCCTGCGGGATGACTTGTTCACCGTGGTTCATGATTTGTTTTTAACAGAAACGGCCAAATATGCGGACATTGTACTGCCCGCTGCATCTGCTTTTGAAAATACTGATTTTTACACCTCATACTGGCATCATTACATTCAGCTGCAGCAGCCGGTTATTGAGAAATACGGAGAAAGTAAGTCTAATACCGAGGTATTCCGGTTATTAGCTGAGGCAATGGGATTTACGGATCAGGAGCTCAAAGATTCAGATGAAGACTTAATCCGCCAGGCGCTTCACCATCCGGATAATCCTTATTTAGCAGAGATTACTTATGAATCACTTACTGAACGTTCGTTTATGAAGGCGAAGCGTGAAAAGCCGCTGTTTCCGGGTAAATTGCCGACACCGAGCGGAAAAATAGAATTATATTCAGAAAAAATGAAACAAGCCGGTTTCCCGCCGTTACCGACCCATACGTCGCTTGCGCCGGATCATGAATTCCCGTTTATGTATGTTCCGGGACCGAATCATAATTTCTTAAACTCAACGTTTTCCAATAATGCAAAGCACGTCAAACTTGAAAAGACACCGAAACTCTTTATCAACACGATAGATGCCGAAAAACACGGCCTCACTGATGGTGAAGCCGTACGGATTTGGAACAGCCGAGGTGAGTGTGAATTAACCGCCGCAGTCGGAGAACAAGTGCTGCCCGGTGTTGTCGTCAGTCAAGGGTTATGGGCAGATGAACCAGGCAAAAATCAGCTTGTTAACGCCCTGACCCCCGACCGCTTGTCTGATATGGGCGGAGGCGCTACTTTTTTCTCAGGCCGAGTGCAGATTGAAAAAGCATAGAAACCGTCCAGAGCTTGCTCTGGCGGTTTTTTGTGTGCACAGTCAACAAAAATGAAACCAATGATATAGATTGACCGTATAACATGACGATTACATAATGGAGGCATACACATGGACGTTTTTTTAGGAATCGGTATTGCATTGGCTGGATATTTTATCGGAGAAGGATTAAAGCATATTAACAACCCAAAAGCTAACGAAAAAAATGACATCATGCTGATTAAAGAACGAGATATTCACTTTTACATCGGGCATTTTTTAGGAATAACCCAAGCGGAGGCGAAACTCTTAGCAAAGGATCTCACAGACCTCCCTCATATCGAAATAAACGGAAAAAGATATGTGCAAAAACATATCTTAAGAGAATGGGTATTAACATTAGGAGAGAAACAACAAGCGAAAGATTAATGCGAATTTTTCAATAAGACGAGCTTTGAAATGTTCCTCTACCGTTGCTGTGCCAACTTGCATAAGTAAGTCATAACATTCTTTATTTCATAATCATTTGCACGTATAAAAAAGCGGCGGAAAATTTAGATCTTCCGCCGTTTTTCAAAGGTTTTATTCAGGAAACTGAACATGCCCGGGAACTGTGTACGCCCCAGATGTTCCGTTTGCAGGAAGCTTTGGAATCGTGTCTTTTACAACTTTTCCTCGAATGTCAGTGATTCTGACTTTAAGAGAGCCCGTTCCTAAATTGGTGCTGAGGAAATGATTATAGTCCGTTTTCTCCATGTTGATCCACTTTCCGTCTTTGTAGTATTCCATTTTCATAACGGGATACTTGTGATTTCTAACTTGGATTGCCGCCCACCACTGGCTGCTGCCTTCTTTAATCCGGTATGTGAAATTGCCAGTGATTGGCGCTTTGATCACGCGCCATTTGATTTTGATTTTTCCATCTTTCATAGCACCGATTTTGCTGAAGGCATTGGGTGAAAGATCAAGGGCTCCTGGGGCACCCTCAGGATATAGATCGGTAACATAGACGATCGTCTTCCCCTTTGGCCCTTCCACTTCAAGATAAGAGCCGGCAAGAGCGGCTTTCACACCGCCGTAATTAAGATCCTTTGGGTTAATTGCCGTAATTTCCATGTCAGATGGGATGGGGTCAAGAAGGAATGCCCCTCCTGAATAGCCTGATCCGGTATAGGTTGCATAGCCTTCGTGCAAATCGTTATAGGCTGCCGAAGCCTGCGGGCAAAAACAAAGAATCATCAACATAACCACGCTAATAATAGCACTGATCTTCTTTTTCATAGACTTCCTCCTAATCCAAATTTCGAATGAGAATCATTATCATTGTAATACTCATTCGATATGGATTGAAAGAGGACATAGATTCATAGATTGATTTATGTCTAATTCACTATTCTATATCTATCAAAGGGTGCATTTTATACGACTATGCAATACTTATGTTCAGATGCACATATGAGCCAAAATTCTTGTTTCATTAATATGGGTAGCTATAGTGGGGATCTGAAGCTCAAAAAATCCCCATCCCCGCTTGAAATCGCAAGCGGGAGAATTTCACTTTACTTTTTGCAACTTGGCCAGAGCAGTAAGTATAATACCTAAAATGAGCACAATCGGAACCCAAATAATGATGTAATGAAAATGCGGTTCTGCAAAAGCTACAATAATAGCCCCCACACAATATAATATGATGGCCAGTGCCCTTAACACAGCATCTCTCAAGAATGTTTTATTCTGTTTAGAGAAAAACAACCGGCCGGAAAGATCCTCTAAAAGAGAAGCCAATGTTCCGGTCAAAACAGTTGAAGAAATGCCTGCAATCCCCAGTTGTTTAGCTGCTATTGTTTGTATCCCCATGGCAATACTCAAAAGGATAATAAGGATGTACACGGGAACGAAAGCAGGAGATATTGAAAGACAAGCAAAAACAAATAAAATGAACGCTTCAATTGCCAGAGCTTTAGTTACAGCGGATGGCCAAAATGTTTTCTCTGCCTTTCCAACAATGATTGTTGAAATAATCACCCCCAATATGAAGCCGATTAGCGCAGTCAGAGAATGAAAAACAGTGACCTGAAGAGATTTTCCGATCGCTAATCCCAATAAAACGATATTTCCGGTCATATTAGCAGTGAAGACGTGTCCTAGGCTTAGATAGCCGATCACATCCACTATTCCCGCTGTTAAACAAAGGAGTGAAAGCAAGGTGTTTCGATATGCTGAAGCAGTCAATGGTGTATCAATCCTTTCGTGTTGTTCCAATTGTAACTCTTTTATTTGCATCAAAAAATATATAAAATCCCGGTTTTGATCAGGAATATAGACTCTATTCTTACTTTTGTCCAACTGTAATAATAATCCATATGAATTTATTTAAATTTGAAAGGAAGCTGAGTGGCTTTGAAACGATTTTCTTTATTATTTGCCATGTTAAGTTTATTATTGCTTCTCTTGCCTGAAAAAGCTTTAGGCGCCGTCGATTTTCCAAATACCTCGACGAATGGCATTTTAGGATTTGCCGGAAATGCAAAAAATGAAAAAGGAGTGTCTAAAGCCAGCACAACCGGCGGAAAAAACGGCCAGATCGTTTATATCCAAAGTCTAAATGATTTAAAAACCCATCTGAGCGGATCAACACCTAAAATTTTAGTGCTTCAAAATGATTTAATCGCTTCTTCAAAAACAACGGTAACGATTGGTTCAAATAAAACACTTGTAGGTTCTTACGCTAAAAAAACGCTGAAAAATATTTATTTAACAACATCTTCTTCATCCGGAAACGTCATCTTTCAAAATCTGACCTTTGAACACAGCCCGCAGATTAATGGAAATAACGATATACAGCTTTATCTAGATTCAGGCTTCAACTATTGGATCGACCATGTTACATTTTCAGGACACAGCTATAATGCTGGCGGAAGTGACCTGGACAAGCTGTTGTATATCGGTAAATCAGCTGATTATATCACCATCAGCAACTCAAAATTCGCAAATCATAAGTACGGTTTAATTTTAGGATACCCTGATGATTCCCAGCACCAATATGACGGCTATCCGCACATGACCATCGCCAACAACTATTTTGAGAATTTGTATGTAAGAGGCCCGGGGCTGATGAGATATGGCTATTTTCATGTCAAAAACAATTACAGCAACAATTTTAACCAAGCAATTACCATCGCGACAAAAGCAAAAATATACTCTGAATACAATTATTTTGGAAAAGGCAGCGAAAAAGGCGGAATCCTCGATGACAAGGGCACCGGATACTTTAAGGATACAGGAAGCTATCCATCCTTGAACAGGCAATCCTCTCCGTTGACAACGTGGAATCCAGGCTCCAATTACAGCTACCGGGTTCAAACTCCGCAGTACACAAAAGAATTTGTTACAAAATATGCCGGATCACAAAGTACAACATTGGTTTTTGGCTACTGACACAAAGAGGGCTTGCATAACGCCAAGCCTCTCTTTATGGCTATGTATTGTGCGTCTGGCTTGTGTCTAAAACTCACATGTGCGCCACAATGTTGCTTGTCAAACATATCATTCCTGCACAAGATGAACATGCTTACGGACCAAAAATTTTTTCACATGTTCACTCCATTTTCATTAATGAACACACGGACCTCTGAATTGCTTTTCTTATTATACAACTAGGTCATTATGGTTTCATCTCAAGCAAAAAGAATCCATTTCTAAAATGGATTCTTTTATTTTAATGTACATTCTATCATCTATAAACCAGGCCGCCATCAGTTAAAATAGCTTGACCGGTGATATAATCTGAATCATCTGAAGCTAGAAATGAGACTAAATTGGCCACATCTTCAGGAGTTTGATATCTTTTTAGAGCAATGTCTGAAGAGAATTTTTCAAAAGCTTCTCCTGGTTTTAAATCATCGCTATGTTTAACCATTTCCTCATCAATGCGATCCCACATTTTTGTTTTTGCAACACCAGGACAATATGCGTTAACTGTTATTTGATATTTGGCTAACTCTTTAGCAGCTGAATGTGTAAAAGATTTCACTGCGTGCTTCGTAGAGGAATATGTGCCAAGCATTTCAAATGATTCGTGACCTGCTATACTGCATGCGTTAATGATTTTGCCTTTTGTTTCTTGCTTAATGAACTGATCAGCAGCTGCTTGAGTACCAAACACAACGCCATTGACATTAACCTTGAACAATTGGTTCAGTTGTTCTTCTGTTATTTCTAAAAATGGAGAAACTGCCTCAATGCCAGCATTGTTTACAAACACATCTAAACGGCCAAATGTATCTGCCGCTGCTTTAACTAAATTGAATTGGTCATCACGCTTGGATACATCCCCTTTTACTCCGATCACATGATAGCCTTTTTCTTTGAAGTCTGATACAGTTGCATGCAGCAGTTCTTCGTTAATATCATGCAGAACGACACTAAAACCATCCTTGCACAATCTCTCTGCTATCCCTCTCCCTAATCCGCCTGCGGAACCAGTAACTATCGCTATCTTGGTCATAAATATTCCCCTTTCGCAATGAGGTATAGTCACGATATATTTATTTTAACAAATCAGTGTTCCTCTACATAATATAAACTGCTGTCTCAAAAGAAAGCTTGTGTTATATTAATTAATTCAAGTCGAAATCATCGTGTGTAAAGTAATAAAGTTCTTCTCTTCAGGATTGATCCCTTAATTAAGATGATCTATAGGACGTGTGTAACCAAGCCCTCATTATTGTTAAAGATATGGACACCGAGCTCTTATCCGCTTTCTTTAGTATTCAAGCGCTGTAATATATTGTATTGGAATTCATTAGACCGGTACCCAATGTTTCATTGCTACGGTCTACCCCTAAATGTAGTTTTCCTTGCTTAACATACCTTTGAATTTCGTATAAGCATGGTGTAAATGCCATTGAATTTAATTGGTCTTGATTCCAAAGCATGCGTGATGAAGAAGATCATCGACCTGGTCAACTTTTTCATCAGTTAACATTCTATTTTCTTAGCAAGCTTATAATCATATGTATTGCCGATGCTGCGTCCTCTTGTTTCCTTTGTAATTCTTTAAGCTGCAAGCTTTTTCTGACTCCTACTTGGTTTACATTCTTCAACTGAGATATCATTATTTATAATTGAGATGTATCGTTTAACAAATAGAGTTATCCTAATTTACTTCCTTTTTTATCAGATTCTTAATTTATATTATGTGGTTTTAAAGAGGAGAAAGTCCCCTCTTTTACACTTGTATTTCTCCATAACATAATCTGTCACATAACTCATAGTTGCCGCCAGTTTGATACATGTAACGTTGATAACATCGTTGTGGATCATAAGAGATTGTTTGGTATTGAGGCACATGATAATTCAGGTAGTAAGGTGTTTGTGTATACCAAACTGGATATTGTCTAAACACATCAAACCCTCCATTCGCTCCTCTAGTTTACTGTATTGTATTTACCTCACAGCCAAATGTCATTTGTCCATACGAAATTAGGCATTCTTTAGAGCCATTGATCTTTTCAACACATTTAGTTATTTTTTTATTCTTTAACTTTATCAATTCAATATCACTCCAATCATTTTCAACTTTGACTTATATGAGCAATAAACCTCTCCTCAATCGTTTCTTAAAAACATGTCAGCAAAATTGGTTTGGAAATCACTGTCGTTATTGAGTTTCACCTTCCCTTTCCTCCTTTTAAATCTAGATAAAAGTCTTTTTTTATTTAATCTTAATCTTTTCCTAATTATGTTAAAATAGATTTAAAAAAGAAATTGTGGTGTATTTATGCTTGACTCAACTTTTCTCTTGTCATTCATGTTTGTACTTTATTTTTGTTTTATTCTTTATAGAATTATTAAGCGATTTATATTTAAGAAAGAATGGCCAATAATAAGCATCTTGTTATTGTTTGTTAATCGTTTACTTCTTTGAACTGATAAGCGTTACAATATCTCAATTGATTTAACAATCATAAAGCATTCACTAGCGCGAGTAATGATGTTTATTGGAAGATCGCAAGGTGAAAGGATATAATCAACATAACTAATCATTTTAAGGTGATACGAAAATGGACAGTATAATGAAATCTCATTTTGAAAATCTAGAAGCAAAGGACAAAAGCCTGCAATTAGAAGCCTTTCAGAATATTATTAACGCCACAAAAGAAAAAGTAGACTGGGCTTATGAAGTATGGGATCAATTAATAGGATGGCTAACCGATCCGGATAACCACAGGCGAGCGAGAGCTGCACAGTTTCTTGCTGGTTTAGCAATCAGTGATCCGGATAAGCGGATGCTGCGCGACTTTCCAGCGTTATGGGAAGCGACCAGGGATTCAAAATTTGTAACTGCTCGGCATAGTTTGCAAGCAATCTGGAAGGTTGGCTTAGCTGGGCCAGAACAAAAAGAACTGGTGCTTACTCATATTATTGATCGCTTTAAAAATGGAATAAACGAAAAACATTATACATTGATTCGCTACGATATGATTGTAGGATTAAAAAAATTATACGATGAAGATAAAGATGAGCATATTAGGGAAATAGCAATGGACTTGATTGAGATCGAGAAAGATAGCAAATATCGAAAGAAATATTTGTCAGTCTGGAAATAACCACTTTTATGCAATGCTCTGCAAACGTTAAAACAGCACTACGTCTTCGTGTGAGTGCTGTTTTTTATGCTAAAGCCCATCATGCTGCTTTTTATACAGCAACAAGCTGAATTGATTGTGTAAACGATGTTCATGCTCTTGCGCGTGGTAAGAGAACATCTGTGTTTATTGATTTTTTTCAGGACCGTTCCAATCGTAAATCCATTTTCTCTACGCTTAAAGTTTGTTTTATATCAAAATTGCCCTAGCGCTAGCGATCATATGCGGGGATGCCAACCTTTATAACCAATTGAATTTTTTAATTGTTGCTTTTGGAGGATCAGATTCTTTAAGAGTGTTTAACCACACCTTCATTTTTTTACCTTCCACAAGGTCTTCTTTGTTTTCAATTTGACTTAATTCCAATATCACAACATGATTTCTATATTTTCTTATAAGTCTATCTTGAGACAATTTAAAGTCCTCTTTTTCAGGAGCATGTTTGCCCTCAAGAAAAACGGCTGACTTTTCATCCTTAAAAAGGATAAAACCAACAAGGTTCTGCATCTTTGGCGTTTTTATTTTATTTTCTTCCTTATCATTGCAGCCCGAAATAAAAGCAAAGAACGCTAAGACCGATATCCCGATTTTACGCATTTATCTCTCCTTTTTTGGTGTATGTTTTATAACAGTGAAAAAAGGCAAATCATTTTAGAGGTAATATATAACAACGCGACACAAGAGTACTGGACCCGGAAAGACAGTACAAGTTTATAGATTTGAAGAACAGATTTACCACAGATAAACTCTCTTCAGTTCCGTTTTGTCTTTCCGTTACACATCATTCCCTAGTGCCCGCACATAAAAAACGATTGAATATTTAGTACATGGTACAATAAGATAAAAAACCGATTTTGTTTACCAATAGATTAATTAACTGACACCACATTGTGCTTATTGTGAAAAACTTGTAAACTTTTTGGGTAGCCATAAAATAAGGAGCGATTTTTTGTCTAAAAACTTAGCATTTTTTCTTTTCATCTTATGTATCTTCATTGCGAAAGTCATGAAAAATATTGATGTAATAAGCACTGCAGCATCCTTTTGCTCTTTCGTTCTCGTTTTCATTTATTTTAAAGATGAGTTTAAAAAGCTAAAACCAAAAGCAAGGAGCATTCTGTTTTCATGCTTTTTAGTATTAACAGGAATTATAACTTTTATCATTTTAGAAGGACAGGTATTCATTAAAAACCACGATTTTTTTAACGGCTGGGAGACCATAGCAGTGATAATCTTGTTTGCAGTCCCTTTGATATCTGGTACTGTTTGCTTTAGATTGCTTTACGAGCATTTGAAAGAAATGTAAGCATTTTATGTACAGGTAAGGAACTACACTCGCATGTTTTATATTTACTCTGAATAAAAACATGCCTTTATCATGACATGTACTTATCAATCAGATGTTTCTGAAAGCAGACCTATTTTTTGGAACGTTCATCCCTAAACTTGCCATTGCAGATTTATCTTTTATACCATGGTTTCTCTTGTAATCTTATTTTATCTGTGTGTTTCTCCCTACCGGTCTTCCACTCCACCTTAACAACTACATCATGTCCAATTACTTCATCTTCAGGCATAAAATCAAACGTAGCAATGTGGTCTTCCATTTGTCCTCCGCCTGGCATTTCTTCACCTGTGTACTCTGATAAATCATAATCTTCTCTGTCATCGTACTTTTTACCATCTATATACAATATGATTTTTTCAACAATGGTTCTTTTCGCTTCTTTCTTGTTCCCCTGCCAGTATAAATTCAAGAAGTAATTAGGGCCAATCGAAGTTTTATCTGATTTTTCAATGGTAGAAACCCATAATCCGTTCCTGCTGCTTCCCTCATATTTTACTTTGTCTCCTGATATCATTGCAAAGAACGTTACTAAACAAATCAATAATAGAGCTGTAATGAGTAGTGATTTTTTGATTTTATTTTTGCTTCTCATGTTTCCCCTCGCTTTCTTCATTTTATTAGTAGAATAAATGGGCAAAATGTTACTTGAAAAAGAATATAAAAAAAGCTGCTCATAAAGCAGCCCAATCATTGTCTTTTCAGTTTTGCAGCCATATAAGACTTTCTTCATTGTTCTCAGCTTTGTGATTCGCAGCGCGCCTATATCTGCCTTAAGACCGATCAGGTGTTGATTACCTGCCTGTTAACCCAAATGGAAACAAGTTTACTTACAAGTATTTTAACTCCTATGTAGGTCACTACATTGTCTAATTCACCTCTTCTAACTGAATGTAAAGGTTTGTTTTAATTGGCGTCCTTCTTTTCCTTTTTGTGTCCAAATAATAACAACCTCTAATTCAGATGCCTTTTCAGCCACCATAAAATGGTTAAACTTCAGCGGGGCACCATCGTTTAAACTTTTGGCTAAGCTTATTAAATCCTCCTCCTGTCTCACACAATTTTCATTGGGACAGCCAAAAAGTGAAAACCTCGTGGTTGACTCAGGATCATTTCTATACAATTGTACATCCACTGTAGCTGCGGCTTCTCCTATGTTTTTGATTTCCATTGAATATACGTTATATTCCCCCTTTTTTGGACTCGCTAATTCCTTTGCATTTTTTGCTTCAGTTATTTCGACTGACCATTGTTCTGTTTTTTGTTTAATTGGCAACTCTGTAAATATCAGGGCTTGAGTCTTTGTTTGAACAAAAGTCAATGCAAATAATAAAACACATAAGGAAAGTAAATGCTTCTTCACTTCGTATCTCCTTCCTTCTTTTTCATTAGCTTCCCCAATATAAGTGTCGGTATGACGCATAATAAAAAGCCCTCATTTAGAGAGCTTTAATTACAAATGCAATACTATTAATATGTTCATAGACAGAGGTAAAATTTTCAAGAAGATTAGTCGAAAACAATTACTTGTTATTGTCCACTTGATGAAAGTGGGCTGCTTAACCATTTTAAAATTGCATTCAATATCATTTTAATGAGATAATCACGCTTCATGAATTGATTTTTCAGAGTCATAATTTCTATCCATTGAACGGAAATGCTCTTCTAGTTCCTCAAGTGTTCGTCCCTTAGTTTCCGGCATGAATTTGTACACAAAACCGATTGCCAAGATACCCAAAGCGACAAATATAAAGAAAGTAAAGGATAAGCCTGCAGAGCTAAGCATGATTGGAAAAGCAAAACCGATGATAAAGTTTAAAATCCAGAGGAAAAATACACTGATGCCAGAACCAAGCCCTCTTACTCTTTGCGGGAATATTTCTGCAATGACCAGCCATGTTACTGGCCCGACACAGCCCTGCATAAAGGCTAGAAATAAAACGGTCAAAGATAGCACGATATACGGGAGTGCTGCTGATCCATCAAGCACGATTGAGAATATGGCAATGAATAAAAGCGCTGTGGTGGTTCCTGATAAACCAACCATCAATATCGGGCGCCGGTTCACCCTGCCAACCAGCCAAATGCCGATGATAACGGCAATGACTGATATCAATCCATTCCCAATATTAGCGATTAAAGCTGCCTTTGTACCAAAACCGGATTCTTGCAGGATTTGAGTGCCGTAATACATAATCGAATTGACGCCTGTGATTTGATTAACGATGGCAACACCGATCCCAATCCATAAAAGACGGCGCAGCCATGGTGTAGAGAACTCTTTGATCGATGCCTTCTCTACATTTGAATCTTTGACTGCCGCTGCTTGTATTTCTTTAAATTCTGCTTCTGCCCTTTTCTCGTCACGTATGAGTTTAAGAACGCGCAGCGCCTCGCTTTTTTTACCTTTAGAAGTTAGCCACCTCGGGCTCTCCGGGACCATGAGCATACTTGCAAATAATATGAGAGCCGGTATGGCACAAAGGACAAGCATGTATCTCCAAACATGCCCTGTATCAGCCATTGCAACACCAAGAATCGCATTAAAAACGTAGGCTAAAAATTGCCCGCCGACGATCATCAGTTCATTTTGCGTTACCATACGCCCTCTTTTCTCATACGGCGCCATTTCTGCTAAAAAGGCCGGTACCATTGATGATGCCCCACCGACAGCCAGTCCCAGCAAAAACCGAAAGATAACCATCGTTAAAACATTCGGCGCAAATGCTGTTCCGAGTGATGCCAGAAAGAATAAAAAGGAAAGATTAAGGATCATTTTACGTCTGCCATAGCGGTCAGCCAATTTGCCGCACAGCAATGCACCAAACGCTGCTCCTAATAGAAGCATGCTTGTAACCAGTCCTTCTGTGACCGGTGTTAAGTTAAGTTGATCAGATCTTGCCATAAAAGGCAAGGCTCCATTTATAACACCGGTGTCATATCCAAAGAGAAGCCCGCCAAATGTTGCTGAAATCATTATCAACTGCAAAAACGACCTGGGATTTCGTTGTTCTTTCATACCCTTTCCCCACCTTTATGAAGAATGTTTTATACATTTTTTCATTCTTGTCAACCGAGTGTGCTGGATTCACCCTTTCTCTTTTAAAGAGCAATACTCGTTTCAGCCAGGTTTTTTATTTCCCGAGACCTTATCAATCTGAAAATTAGCAATACTCAATGCAGCGAATGAAGCTTTTCGCAAAAACAGCCTAATTGAAATCGCTTTCATTTTTTTGCAAGAAACATATCCACTTTTTTGTTATGTCCTAGTTATATTTTTGTTACATCCTTGTTAGGTTTGATATTATCATAATTTTAAAAGCGTTTTCAGTCAATAAAAAACTTCTGAAGTTTTTTAGCAATCATAGGATTTTCCCAGATAAAACGCCTAACACCAGGAATACATACTAATCCCCTTATGCTCCGAATGATTTCAGGAAATTCAGCTGAACATGTTCTATTTTCATTATGTTATGGTTATGTTTTTGAAACCTTTTTGTGATATTTGAATATTGATCAAAAGCTAGCACTCAAATATAAACGTGTTAAGAAAAATTACATTAACAATAAATAGCGATATCATTATAATGAATGTTGGTTGATTGAGATAGAAAGAAACAGAAGAAGGAGAAATGGAATTGAAGAAAGTAATGTTAGGCTTTAGTCTATTAGCTTTGAGTTTTTCTTTGGCAGCCTGCGGATTAAATGATACTGCTGAAAAAAGCCATTCAGATATTAAACAGCCAGTTGCCAAGAATTCTAACTCTGAAGCAAAAAAAGGCTTGGTGGATGCTGTGTTAGAAAGGCCTGTTGACGGAGATACGATCAAAGTTAGCTATAACGGCAATATTGATACGGTTCGCTACTTGCTCATTGATACTCCAGAGACTAAAAAGCCACATTCATGTGTTCAGCCATATGGCGAGGATGCATCTAAACGAAACAAAGAATTGGTTAGCGGCGGCAAGCTGCAATTAGAATTTGATAAAGGAGAGCGCAGAGATAAATTCGGAAGGCTGTTAGCTTACGTTTATGTCGATGGCAAGTCTGTTCAAGAAACACTGTTAAAAGAAGGATTAGCCAGAGTAGCATATGTTTATGAGCCAAATACGAAATACATAGACCAGTTTAAAAAAGATGAACAGGAAGCACAAACGAAAAAACGTTCTATTTGGAGTAAAAACGGTTATGTGAATGCCAGAGGATTTAAAGGCTGTGTTAAGCAGCCCTCAACTGAAAAACACAAGTGAAAAAAAGATATAGTTCGTGATAGACACCCTTTTGAATGAATATAATGCAATAAATCAAAAAAGAGGGTGCCTCACAAAAATGAATTCTCTACTAAAGAACGAAGACATGATTGCGATGATTAGAAATGGTCTTAGCGCATCACAATACCCAAAGCACATTATTATCGTTGGCGCCGGGTTGGCCGGGCTTGTTTCTGCATCTTTACTGAAGAATGCGGGACATAAAGTGACGATTCTGGAAGCGAGTGATAGAGTCGGGGGCAGAGTTTGCACGTTGCGATCTCCCTTCAGTGCCGGGCTGTATTTCAATGTTGGACCAATGCGCATTCCGGATATCCATACTCTAACCTTGGAATATATAAAAAGATTCAGCCTGCCAACTAGTGTATTTTTGAACAGAACTCCAATGGACATCATTTACGCCAATGGCATTCAAACACGTCTTCATCAATTTGAAAGCAATCCGGGTATCTTAAGATACCCAGTTGCAGCAAATGAACAAGGAAAAACGGCCGAAGAGCTGATGCTTTCTGTATTGCAGCCTATCCTCAATTTTATTTATGTAGATCCTGCGAGAAATTGGCGGATCGTTGAAACACAATACAGGAACCATTCGTTAGGCTCTTACTTGAATACTTATTTTTCATACGGTGCAATCGATATGATCGGCGTACTTTTGGATATGGAAGCATATATGGGGATGTCCCTTGTTGAAGTGTTACGGGAATCCATCTTTTATACGTCGCCAACTCGCTTCTATGAAATAATAGGCGGCATGGATCGGCTTCCTCAAGCATTTCTTCCTCAATTAAAAGAACATATTGTCTTCCATCATAAAATGGTGAAAATATCTCAAAACCAAAACAATGTTACGGTTAACTGCATTCATCAACAGACAGCAAAACATTTGGCAGTGACAGGCGATCTCGCTATCATAACCATCCCATTTTCAACATTGCGTTTTGTACAAGTTGAACCATATGATTCATTTTCCTATTATAAACGGCGGGCCATTCGTGAACTCAACTATATTGCCGCAACAAAAATCGGAATAGAGTTTAAGAGCCGTTTTTGGGAAAAAGCTGGGCAGCGCGGCGGCAAATCGATAACTGATCTTCCGATTAGATTTTCGTATTATCCCAGCATTGACATTGGATCGAATGGACATGCTGTCGTTGTAGCGAGTTACACATGGGCGGATGAGGCACTGATATGGGACAGTCTTTCAGAGGGAGAGCGCCTCCGCTATACATTAATGAATTTATGTGAAATATATGGTGATATTGTATGGTCAGAGTTTGTGACCGGCGCTTCTTTTAGCTGGACCCAAAATCCATATTCAGCCGGGGGTTTCACAGCTTTCGAACCAGGACAGGAATTACAGCTGTATCCATACATCCCTGCCCCTGAAGGGAAAATACATTTCGCTGGAGAACACGCCTCACTTACTCACGGATGGATGCAAGGAGCAATTGAATCCGGAATACGAATGGCGTATGAAGTGAATCGTATAACTTAAATCCTACGTTTTTTATATTCGTTTTAGCGACTCCTTTAGATAGATTTGATATTGCTTTTTCATGACGAACATTGATTTTGTTGAATACAATAGAAACAGCAATTAGATCGTGTAGCTTATCAAAAACACCCCTTCACATTAATGTGAGGGGTTATTTGTGAGTAGACAATACTTCAGATTTGATCGTAAATCAAAAGTTTGGTGATACCAAATCAGGATTTGAATCAAAACTTAAAAGGTTGATTTACTACTTGAATTTCTTCCCAGATTGAAGGTTGCGTTGTAATGAATTGACACGTTTCCAAATTATGAGTGAGTCTTGGTTGTATCGAATTTCTTGCCTTTTCGGAATAAAGCATTCCCAATTGCTACTCCACTGGGCACTAAACGCGCCACCGCTATTGAGCGTCATACTGGTGTTCCCATAATCCTTCCGCAATTCATCGTCATAGCCATCTTGGGAGCCGATTTGAGCTGTAGTTTTGTCATCAAATGCCTTTGTTGATGATTAGCCATTAATTGTTCTTTCGTTGATCCCCTGACAAAAAAATACACTCTTTACGAACCACACTTATATTAGTTTTTTCGAAAGCTCTTCAATGCTGTATTTATATCCTTTGTGTGAGTGTAAATTTTCTTATACACATCGAATAGTGTTTTATATGTTTGAACATTTTGTTCCTTTGGATAAAATGTAGCAGCCTCACGAATGAACTGCTCTGCACACTCTTCAAGAGATTCAAACCACCTACTTCCAAAGGCAGCTAGCATAGCAGCACCCATGGCTGGGCCTTGTTCATTTGCCAACTTTATCACCCTCGCATTGAAAATATCAGCTTGCATTTGAAGCCACATTTCATTTTTAGCTCCTCCACCAATAGAAACAACGGTATTCACTGATTTTCCCGCTTCTCGAAATAGCTCAATTGATTCATGTAAAGAGAATGTAATGCCTTCCATAACCGCCCTCAAAAAATGCTCTCTTTTATGTGCTCCATCCATTCCAATTAAGCTTCCCCGAATAGAAGAATCAGCATGCGGCGTTCTTTCACCTACCAAATAAGGAGTGTATAGCAGTCCATTTGCTCCTATTGGAATAGATTCCACCCCCTGCAATAATTGCTCAAACGATTCGTTTGGGGCAAACGTTCTTTTGAACCAGTCCAAGCTGTGCCCTGCAGCGAGCGTGACTCCCATCGTATAAAAAGAATCCTTTTTTCCATGATTAAAAAAGTGCACTTTCCCTTTAAAGTCGCTTTCTTCGCCTTCTTCGTATGAAAGTATGACCCCTGACGTTCCAATACTGCATAATGTTTTTCCGGAAGAAAGAATGCCGGCTCCAATCGCACCACAAGCATTATCTGCTCCCCCAGCGTACACTTTTGTTTTTTCCAACAGCCCTGTCTCAGCCGCAACGTTCGGAAGCAGCGATCCTACACAATCATGAGATTCAACAAGCGGAGGACAAATATCTGCAGAAATGCCAAATCGATTGCAAATATCATCGCTCCACTCCTTGCGAGTAATATGTAAAAGTAACGTTCCTGCTGCATCGGAGTATTCGGTGTGAATGGCACCGGTCATACGAAATCTCACATAGTCTTTCGGAAGCAAAAAAACAGCCGTTTTTTTAAAAAGTTCAGGCTCATGTTCCTTCACCCATAAGATTTTAGGTAATGTAAACCCTTCTAAAGCACGATTTTTTGTGATGTTAAGCAGATTATCACCGAATTTCTCGGTCATCCTAATACATTGAGGCGTGGTTCTGGTGTCATTCCAAAGAATCGCATGACGTAACACCTGCCGATCCTGGTCAAGCAGTACTAACCCATGCATTTGTCCTGAATAACTTATCCCATCAATATCCTTGGCTTGAACGTTAGATATGGAAACCAATTCAGCCAATGCATCAATTGTTTGCTGCACCCAGTCTTCAGGATTTTGCTCACTATATCCCGCCTTCTCTTGAATGAGCGGATAACTTTTGGACGTTTCTGCACAAACCTTGCCGTTTTGATTAACTAAAATCGTTTTAACAGCACTCGTTCCAAGATCTATTCCAATGACATATTTCATTTTTTCACCTCTTACCCTTATAAAAAAACCATTCACTCTAAATAAATGCCCAGTTATAGAAATTACCCGTCATAACAATAAGCAAAAGTTAAATCATGACGGGTAGTCTCAGGTATTGGCTATTATGCTATACCTTTTTATAGCGGTTCTCTTTATCTGTTATACTTCTAAAATGTATTGGTTCAATATAGCTTTTAATCGCTCCTGTCTTCCTGATTCGTTTTTGATTGCTGTATTATTTAGCGCATATTGCTCAAGAGTATGGAAATTAGCTCTTCCTTCTGTAATTTCAAGACCTATTCCTTCAGTAAAGCTGCGATAACGATGTTGAATCACATCATCAAACACACGATCTTCGATTAATTTATGAGCTACTCTCAATCCTCTTGCAAATGCATCCATCCCTGCAACATGGGAATATATTAAATCATCAGGCTCAAAAGAAGACCTTCTGACCTTCGCATCGAAGTTTAATCCACCGCTTCCAAGGCCGCCATTTTGCAGGATTTCGTACATTGCTAATGTCGTAGAATATAAATCCGTCGGAAATTCATCTGTATCCCAGCCTAAAAGAGGATCACCCTGATTCGCGTCAACAGAGCCAAGAAGACCATGTACTCTTGCCATCCGTAATTCATGTTCAAATGTATGCCCGGCTAAGGTGGCATGATTGGCTTCAAGATTTAATTTAAAATGATTGTCTAAGCCATATTGCTTTAAAAAGGCAATGGTTGTTGCTGCATCTGTATCATATTGATGAGTGGTTGGCTCTTTTGGTTTTGGCTCAATCAAAAACTGCCCTGTATATCCGATTTCCTTCGCATAATCCACTGCCATATGCATGAATCTCGCCAAATTATCAAGCTCCAATTTTAAATCGGTATTTAACAATGTTTCATATCCTTCACGGCCGCCCCAAAATACATAGTTCTCGGCGCCAAGCTCTTTTGCTGTTTCTAACCCTTTTTTTACTTGTGCTGCAGCATACGCAAACACATCTGCATTGCAGGAAGTCGCCGCACCATGGACGAAACGGGGATTCGTGAACATGTTTGCAGTATTCCATAATAGCTTAACGTTGCTATTTCTCATATACTCTTTAATCATGCCCACGATGATATCTACATTTTGATTTGTCTCTTTTAACGTACTTCCTTCTGGTGCAACATCCCGGTCATGAAAAGCAAAGAATGGTGCATCTAGTTTTTCAAACATCTCAAATGCTGCTTCTACTCTCGCCTTCGCCAGATCCATTCCTTTATAATGATCCCATGGCCTTTGCATCGTAGCTGCCCCAAAAACGTCTGTTCCATCAGCGGTAAATGTATGCCAATAGGCAATAGAAAACCGCAAGTGCTCTTTCATCGTTTTTCCGCCGATTACTTCTTGAGAATTATAATATTTAAATGCTAAAGGATTAGTGGAATCTTTCCCTTCGTAAACCACTTTGTTTACGCTTCCAAAATAGTTGACTGAACTAGAATGAGATTGAGCCATGTTATTTCCCCCTTAAAAATCATTTTAAATACATGTGCATTTTATTTCATATTGTAAGTAAGTTGTCTATTAGTTTGTTGTTCGAACAAACTAACTTATTTTAATCTTATATAACCTCATCAGTATTTTCAAGATTTTTTTGTTTTTTATGAACACATTAGATATAGTAAAGGTAAGATGAGCTATGTACTATGTCTCATACTGAAAACAATACATTTCAACTTAATTTAAAGATTATACAAATGGAGTGGATTAAGTGGTTATCGCTGATCAAACCTTTGTCAAAAAAGTAAATCAAAAGTTATTATTAAAAGAAATTCTTAAAAATTCACCTATTTCAAGAGCAAAATTATCTGAAAAGACTGGATTAAATAAATCAACTGTTTCATCACAGGTAAACACGTTAATGAAAGAAAATCTTGTATTTGAAATAGGTCAGGGACAATCAAGTGGTGGAAGAAGACCTGTCATGCTTGTTTTTAATAAAAAGGCAGGATACTCCGTAGGAATAGATGTTGGTGTGGATTATATTAATGGCATTTTAACAGACCTTGAAGGAACGATCGTTCTTGATCAACACCACCATTTGGAATCGAATTCTCCAGAAAAAACCAAAGACATTTTAATTGATATGATTCATCACTTGATTACGCATATGCCACAATCTCCATACGGGCTTACTGGTATAGGCATATGCGTGCCTGGACTAGTTGATAAAAATCAAAAAATTGTTTTCACTCCGAACTCCAACTGGAGAGATATTGACTTAAAATCTTTCATACAAGAGAAGTTCAATGTGCCCGTTTTTATTGAAAATGAGGCGAATGCTGGGGCATATGGAGAAAAAGTATTCGGTGCTGCAAAAAATCACGATAACATTATTTATGCAAGTGTCAGTACAGGGATAGGGATCGGTGTTATTATCAACAATGATTTATATAGAGGGGTAAGCGGATTCTCTGGAGAAATGGGACATATGACAATAGACTTTAATGGCCCTAAATGCAGTTGCGGAAACCGAGGCTGCTGGGAATTGTATGCTTCTGAGAAGGCTTTATTAAAATCTCTTCAGACTAAAGAGAAAAAAGTGTCCTATCAAGATATTATAGACCTCGCCCACCGGAATGATATTGGAACTTTAAATGCATTACAGAATTTTGGATTCTATTTAGGAATAGGCCTTACCAATATTCTAAATACATTCAATCCTCAAGCCATCATTTTAAGAAACAGCATAATTGAATCGCATCCTATGGTTTTAAATTCAATTAGAAGTGAAGTGTCGTCCAGGGTTTATTCCCAATTAGGCAATAGCTATGAATTATTACCGTCTTTCTTAGGAAAAAATGCACCGGCATTAGGAATGTCCTCTATTGTTATTGATCATTTTCTGGATATGGTTACAATGTAATTTATGATTAAAATGTACAGATCTCTATGTCCTGCGCTCATCTTTAAAGATGAGCTTTTTGTTTGTTATTTTAATGTTGAATATTTCTGAAGGAATATTTATATATGACACCTTCTAATATGAAAAAAGGAGTTCTAAAATAGAAGTCTCCTTTTTTCATGCACAAATTATTTTTCTTTATAGCGAAAATATCTAAAGTCAGCCGGAATATGATTACCACTGGTATCTTGGCATTGCATCCCTACAAAGGCTCCCGTGAAAAATCCTCCTCCACGGATGTAATCATCTGATAATTTTTTCGATTCCAATGCAATGTCAATTTTGTGCCAATCTTCTTTGTTAAAAGAATAAAAATAATAATAATTTTCCTTTTCAATATTTACTTTTAAATATACATACTTTACTTCACGAGGAATAACAATTTTATTTTTTAATGGTTGTGAAAAAGAAAAGTTATCGCATATTGTTAATTCAAGAATACGGCCAAGGTCTTCATCATGCGTGACTTGAAGAGCCGTCCAGTTCTCTGTATTGTAATAGTTCACCAATCCAGCGGCTTGTTGAAAGTTCTCCGGATAAAACTCAACAGCCGTTTCTGCTTCAAAATGGAGACTTTGCCAACGTCTGGCCACAAATGCCTGAGTAAATGTCGAGGTTAATGATTCATGACCGTATAATCGCAAATGATTTGGCACTTGAGTCAATGAACCTAATTCATTCGTAAACGGGATCCTTAAAGTTTGAAAATTTATATTTAATGTTGAGTCCTCAAATTCATCAACTTCCGGGTACGTTGCTTGAAACATTATATTAGGTATAGAAGGCGCTTCTACCTCCAAGCTTCCTTCTTTTCCACCTACTACATAAGGCCATTCATCTTTCCAATCCAGTTTTTGAATAGCTGTTTCTCTGCCTAAAGGACAATATCCTCTCTGCTGAAAAATTGAATCACTGTCAGGATGAATAGGACGGCCCGTTAAATGAGCTAAATACCATTCATCTGTATGTGTTTGAACAATGGATGCATGACCGCATTTTTGCAATGGATTTCCAGGATCATGCCATGACGTTAAGATTGGATTATCGGGATGAACTTCATATGGACCCTCAATATTTGTAGAACGGGCAATTGTAGCAGCGTGTTCAAACCGTGTTCCTCCTTCTGCAGTCAATAAATAATAATAGTTCCCGATATGATAAAGGTGCGGAGCTTCTGTTAGTTTTCTATCGGTTCCTTTAAAAATAACTTTCGGTTTACCAATTAATTTTTTCTCCTCATCAGAATATTCCTGTATGACAATTCCTCCAAATGAATGCCGATCAATACGCTGATCCCATAACATATTTAATAAATATTTTTTTCCATCCGTATCATGGAACAAAGAAGCATCAAATCCTGAGCTATTTAATTTGATCGGATCCCCCCAATCACCATTAATCGTTTCACAAGTAACTAAATAATTATGACAATCTTTCCAAGCGCCATCTACTACCTTAACATCCGTATAGATCAGCCAAAACTTACCGTCACTATAACTTAAACATGGTGCCCAAACTCCGCCTGAATTAGGGTTCCCTTTCATGTCTAATTGTGAAACTCTTTGTAATGGATGTGCGACTAAGTGCCAATTCACTAAATCTTTTGAATGGTGTATCTGGACACCTGGAAACCACTCAAATGTAGATACAGCGATATAATAATCCTCTCCTGCCCTACAAATACTTGGATCGGGATTGAATCCTTTAAGTACTGGATTGATAATCTTCATTTGAACTCCTCCTCAGCTATTTTCTTAATAGGCTTCTCTTATTTGGTGCCATTTTCATGCCTTGAATTCCTCAATATTATCCAAATAAACTTTATCTCTATTCTCTAATTCTCGTACCATTTTTTTATATTTCTCTTCATCTAAATTATAGAAATTAATATCAATCATGGCTAGAACCAGCAAGAACACGGGAATGATTGTTGCTGTAATTAAAATTCCCGTTAATGCCTCCGGGGTTTGTGTTTGATTTGCCACGTATCCAAACTTATCTAAAACCAACCCAGGAACAATCCCTCCCAGTGCCATACCGAATTTAAAGAAAAATCCGATAATAGCATAAATGAGCCCACCCATTCTTTTCCCAGTCCTATACTCTCCATATTCTATTGTTTCAGGAATGAGCGCCCACATATATCCGCCGGCAGTGAGACTTCCGGCAGCAGCAATTAATCGAAAGAAGAGTATTAGATATACATTACTTGGCGGAACAAATAGTAAAGCGAAGAGGCCGATAATATTCAGTAATAATGCATAGTTTAGTAGTTTTTTCTTCCCCAATAATTGATGAAGCCTTGGAATAAACGGTAAAATGACCAAAGCAGGCAAACTTCCAATCAAACCGTACCACTTCACTAAATCCTCTCTTCCCAAGTTATATGTCACATAATAGATGCCAACTGAATTACTTATTGAATTCACTCCAAAAATAATAATAAAGAAAATGCTTAATACAACAAGTGGACGATTCACATGAAATTGCTCAAATATATCCGATAATTTAATTTTCTCCTCAGACTTTTGAAGAGTGACACGCTCTTTTGTGCTTTTAAAACAAAAGATTAAAAGGCATCCACCTATCATTCCCAAAATACCCATGGTGAGCTGCCAGCCAAGAGATTCGTTGCCGGAAGTATCGCTTAAATAGGCAGCCAATAAGGGAACAAAAAATGCAACGACAAGTCCCCCAACATTCGCAAATAACATACGAACAGATGTTATACTAACAACTTCTTGATTATTTCTAGTCATTGCAGAAGTTAACGCGCCATATGGCACGTTTATGGTTGTGTATGTAAGCGACAAGCCAACATAGGTCATATAGGCATATATTAATTTCCCCATATCTGAAAAATCTGGAGTTGTAAAACAGAGAAATGCAAGTACTACAAATGGGAAAGCTCCGAATAAAAGATACGGTCTAAAGCGTCCAAACCTGCTATTTGTTCTGTCTACTACTGTTCCAATAAAAGGATCAGCGAGAGCGTCGATAATTCTAACCACTAAGAACATGGTACCGGCTGCTGCTGCCGATAAACCAAATACATCTGTATAGAAGAACAAAAGATAAGTAGACACCGTTGCATAAATTAAATTACATGCAAAATCTCCAGAAGCATAGCCAACTTTTTCAGTCATGCTAATCTTCTTTACATTTTCACTGACCATGATCTTTCCTCCCTTTTCGATCATTAAATAAGGAACAGTATGCAATGGTATAAAAATTTTCCAAACTCACCTCGGCCGGCAATTGTTTATAAAAGCGCTTTCAAAAAAATCGCAAAAAATATGAGTAGTTTAACTTCACAGATTATTCTTCATCGTACAAAATGATCTGATCAGCAAGCAGTAAATTCATCTTTTTTCGTTGCACTCGTATACTTGGGAAAGGATTAAAGATACACTCTTTTGTTTTATATATTGTTTAGCTCCAATTGAATCAAGCCTTTTATTCCCCCTTTATATTTAGAAATAACCTTATCTTGTGGAACTAATAAAGTCACCTTCATTAGTTTGTTGATTGGACAAACTAACTTGACTTAATATTATAAAATCCTATCAACTTTTTCAATGTTTTTTCAGAAAATTTAAATCAGCCTGCAGCAAATATTGATTATTGCTTTTTTTAACAGTCAGTTTCTCAAATATCCTGATTGTTCTCTTCAAAAAAATTTACAATGTAATGATCATATCATTTTGTTTAATACCTAATAAGTTTCTTCATTCGTTCTCAGAAGCCTGTAAATAAATCCATATAAACTTCACTCTGAATAAAATGATTATTATTTTATTAGTGCACCAAAACAAAAAGCAGTCTATTCAGAACTGCTCCTTAGTGTTCTCTTCTTTTAACTTTTTGTTTAGCTTGAAACCAATTAAGACATTGATCATCGCAGCTGGAAAATATAAAATTCCTGCTCCCATTATTCCTAACGCAGTGCTTGAACCTACTATAAAAGCCTGCATTTCTGTATTTCTTGACTTCAAACTAAGTAATACTAGAATACCCGCTAAAACCCCTATAAACCGAGCAATGCCTGGAATAAAGAAATCGGTTAGGATTCCAAATATTTGTCCAATAATTGATAACACAATCCCCATAAAACTGGATAATACAACTAATGTTTTGATAGCTTTTCACCCCTTTTTAAATCCGTTTCCAATATTAAATCGCTTTTGATACAGGTCTACAAGTATAGCAGCCCGCTCTACAAACCCTCTCAGCTGCCATGCTTTTTGACTCACCATTCTCTTTCCGCTCTATTCCAATACAATAAACACTCCTTACCCTGCGACAATGGCGATTAGCTTTATTCAAAAACTCTGCAAAGAGCGGTGTATTCTTACATGAATGCCGGAGATGTGGAATAGAAAAGAGCATTTAACTTAATATTCTTTAAGAATTCTCACAGTCTGTTTCCAGAAATTTATATACTTTACTTTTCTTGTTTAAGCTCTTTCTTTTTATTCCTTTTGTAACCTGCATAAGGGCCGCCAAAAATAGCTATAAACATGGCAATCCAAATAAAAATGTTCAAGTCAACTCCCCCAATTTTAAATAAAACACTTCTTTTATCATGACCCCTTTTCCTCTCCAATAAAAGCTCATACCGTGTTATGGTTTAATAAAACTTTCAAGGAGTGGTTCTTTGCTTAAAACTTCAAAAATTTTGATCTCATGTGTAGCTTTAATCCTATGCGTATATTCTTTATATAATCAAAGTGAATTCCTCTTGGTTTCTCTCCAAGTATTAGTTGCACTTCTCTTTGTTTTAATGGGAGTGGAGACACTTTCAAAAAAACAAACAAGGTCTGCGTATTTATTGTTCGGATCAGCGGCTTTTATACTTGTTGTGAACGTTGTGAAATGCATGATTTAAATAGTAAATAAACTAATTCCGCAGGCATATGGAATCCCAGAACCAATAAATTAACGCAGCGGCAATGCTCATTATGTAATAATTTAAGCTACTGAACACTGTAAGAGCACTAGGCGGATAATCAACAAACCAGAACACGAACACAGCTAAAAAAGCTACTGCAGTATAAATAAAAAAATGGATCAAACTGAACTTTCCGGGATTTCTTCTTGGTAATAATTGTAAGGGAAAAGCAAATATTAAGTAAGTGATAAAAGAGTAGAATGCAATGATGCCTATTGTGATTAAGGCGATCGCCATAAATCCTGAATAAACAAACATATACAAGCCAAAGACTAGACCATATGACAAACTGGAGAATACCAGAGTATAAACATAACTGTTTAACGTCTTTTGATTGAGGCTCAAATCAGCACCCCCTACCATGTATCCTTTTTAACCAGTTATCCAATTGTTCAAAATCTTCATCGATTTTCACGTCTTTTTAAAAATTAGACTCCGAATAACAAAGTTCCACCTATAAAAAAGAAGAAAGGGAATAGTAACAAAATTGAATTTAAGATGATTCCCCATATAGCCCACCGTTTATTTGTCTTGATTGAAACTAACGCGAGCATTATCCCTATAGGTGAGAGTAATAAAGGGAACAATACCGGCATTCCTTGCCACGGCATTGAAATAATCCCAGTCAAAGAATTAATTATTAATATAGCTGAGATAATTGGAAAAGCAAATGAAAAGATGACTGCAGCTTTTTTAAAATTCATATTAAAAGTAAATCTCCGTTCTCTTTAAAATCGTATTTTTATTAAAAAATATATTAAGACGTCATTGTCTCCGTGCTATTGCTTCAACAACGCTTTATTTAATTTTGAGAGATGCTTCAAACCTTGCCTCAGATCACACTGCGCTTAATTCTTTTCTCATATTTCGAAAAGATGTTTTATCTTAATGGTTTTCTTTTCGTTAGTATCAAGCAAGTGAAGAACCTTAATGCCATTCTATTCTATGTATTGAAAAGACTTCAATTAAAATTTAAAAAAGATCGGTAGATGCACGAACATCTCACCGATCTGCAATAGATAGCTCCTCTTAGTAGCTTCACAGCATCCCATTTGATCCTCGTACTTCCACACTCAAACACTCTGTGTTCTCCCAGTTCCATTACAGTTTCCTTCGTTGTTACAGCAAACGTTTCACTAGCTGATGATGGTTTATCTCATATAATCACAACGATTGGCAGCTATTAAAACCTAAGCGATATACACTGTGCCAGATTTAATGGCAATTTTCTGATCAAGCCTCATATTCTTGTCCATTGGGATAAGATTTGTCGTTGGAGATGAACATCATTGCATTAAGTTTACATCAATTACATTATAAAAGGCATTAGAGGTATCCGCAACGTCCCACACCCCTAAAATGACATGATAACCACTGCGATCAGTTGGTACATAAATCTTATGAGAAAGATTAGTATCTGCCTTTGAACCATCGTGATCTACTGTTCCAATTAATTCAAACTCATCTCTTGTTAATGGTTTGTTTGGATTCCAATCTTTCTTGGTTATATAATAGTGCCACTTTGATGTTGCGTGAGGAGCAGTATAGTGCCAAGTAAAGGTGTTTAGACCTCCATGCATGTTTTGTTTTACCCAATGATCTGCAGTCTGCCTGTCTAACCCAAAGTCAATTTGACCGAAGCCTCCATTTGCCGATGCAATTTTTCCATCTGGCGGACCTCCGGCTGGAAACCCTTTTGGTCCTTCTACCGATTGAGGATTATCAACTACAGAACCATACTTTTGCGTAGCTGCCGTCCAACCAATTATTTGTTTTTCTAATGATCCCATGTACGCTCTACTAGCAGGTTCTTTTATATACCCGTGTGCAGATACATCACCTGCAAATAAAGTAGCACCCACACTTAGAACAGCAGTTAGAACAGCGCCTTTGATAAAACCCTTCATTACCAACTCATTCCTCCCTTTGCTGTAAAATTTTTCTCTTTCCTACTATAATAATTCATTATATGTCAGGTAAACTCCTTCTTTATTTTTGATGGCGTAAACACTTAAAAAACTTTATACTCCCCAGCTCTTTTGTTCTTCCTACAGCTTTTTAATGTAATCACAGATGGAGAACTCTTTTTCAATCTCTGCTTTAACACATATCATCTGCATTATCATTCAACCGAGCGGTATATTCTCAATCCCCTATTAACTAACAAAAGGATTTATTCAATCTTCTGTGGTAGCTGAAATTACAATTTCCAGAAAAAACCTATAGCATGTGGGCATTTAAAAATGATTGTTCAGCAGCTTATAAATTTAAGGCTTTTATTCAACTCATTATGAAATTCACACTGCTGTTTTCAGAATCCTTGTGAAAAAGGCAATTCAACATCAATCAAACGAAATAAAGTCATGACGTTTATAAGAATGTTGCGATGCTTTTTTTCCTTAGAAAATTCTTGTCTAAAGTTTTGTTCTTTTTAACTAAACGGGCAGGTATAATTAAACTATAAAAAGAAAACAAAACATCATAAGGAGGATTTTTGTGTTTCAAACCTTAGACCATTTTTTAAAATCTTGGGAGTTCGAAGCCGACGCTACACAGAAACTACTAAATAGTCTAACTGATGAATCACTTAAACAAGAAATAACTTCACAAAATTGGACTTTAGGCCGTATTGCGTGGCATACTGTTGCAGCCATTCGCATCATTACCTCAAACACAGACTTATCGTTTCATGCCCCTGCTGAAGATTATCCTGTCCCTACTTCAGCTCAGTTTATTGCAGACAGCTATCATCAAGCCAGTAATGCGTTTGCACAGGCATTAAAAACCCAATGGACTGATCATACACTTCAAGAACGTATCAACTTTATTGGTCAACAATTGCCAAATGGTTCACTTTTGATGTTTCTGATTCAACATCAAAATCACCACCGAGGACAAATGACTGTTCTTATGCGACAAGCAGGATTAACTGTTCCAGGTATTTATGGTCCAGCTAAAGAGGAATGGACAAAATTCGGTTTGGAGCCCCCGCAAATGTAAGCAACCTAAGTTAACTATTACAATATATAAAAGCATGTTTCGATGAATCTTTTATCAAAACATGCTCTTTCCTTTTGTTCATTTAATCAATGTTATTATCATCACAAATAATATCTGGCATTTTTCTAATCTCCTTTTTGAATAATGTTTTGATACACATTAAAATGGGTAAAAATTTATCAGGTGATTTCTTTGAATAATGATCCAAAAGTTACTCATTACTCTTCATTTATTTTTTCAACGATCATCGTGTTGCTGGTCGCAATCTTTCCTCAATACACTTCTTGGTTTGTGACTGTTTTCTTTTTGGGTTTTGCACTTATATATACTTTCCAAAAACATAAAGCAAGTTCGTCAAAAGCAATTTCTTATATTTCATATTTCTTGTTCACCGTTGCGTTGGTTTACACATTAGTAAATATATAGTTTTAATCCTCCCAGAATTGTCTCAAATAAAATGCCCATTTAAGTATGTCTCCTGCCATTTCAGTGTTCTAAGTAGGAGATGGTATTTTGTTTGTATCGCCAATGTTTCTGCCTTCAATATAGTTCAATTCCACTCTTCCTCTAAAATAGCGTAATAATATTCATCCCACCATTCATTGCCTTCAGGAATACATTTTTTAAAAAAGCCTTCTCTTCTCATTCCAATCTTCTCCATAACTCGGTATGATGGAATATTCTCAGGTTGACACGTAGCTATAATCCTATGTAAGTTCATTTCTTTAAATCCATATTCCAAGATAGCTTGTGCTGCTTCAGAAGCATACCCTCTATTTTGATAATTCGGATTAAACACCCACCCAATCTCATATGTATGTTCACCAAAATACTTATAAAAAACAATATGGCCTATAAGAAAATCTTCATCTTTTAATATTACAGGAAATTTTTCTGCGTTATCACCTTTGTTTTTCTTTACAAATGCTTTTGCATCTTCTTCAGTAAAAACCCCTTCTGGTATATACTTCATAACATTAATATCTGACGTATACTCATATACAGCTTTCCAATCTTTGAATTCAAATTCACGTATCAATAACCTTTTTGTTGTTATATGCATTAAAATAACTCCCCATCAAAAATAATTTCACTTAATCTTTATTCGATATTAAGACAATAATAACCTCTTTAAATACTATCCTTATACAACAATCTGGGCCCCTTACAAACAACAAAGGGTAGGCGTCTCAGCTATATCTTCTTGTAGAATTCTGTGTACGCCTTTAATTGGTCACGTAAATCCTTGCTCTAATCGCTTGACTTTCCGGTTTAATGAGTCGATAATCGCGTCTTTTTTATTTTCATTTACATCCCTTTGCAGCTTTCTTTTTCATTTTTAAAGCTCTTTACACAAAAAAAAGGCTATCCACAAAATGAAAATTTTAGGGATAACCTCTTTTTTATCAAAATCTAATCAATCATCTAGCTTTCACTCCATAAAAGCTTCTGAATAATGAACGACACCTTGCACATCTTCAAGAGAATGATCTTGCTAATTCCAGAGCCATAAATACTTCATCAGGCACCTCAAAGGGCGCTTTTATATTCCATAAGCTAGCTGGCTTAAAACCAAACTTCGGATAATAATCTGCAAGATTGCTAGTTGAAAGGGCTCTGAAAAAACTAAAATTTGACAATCAGGTAACTGTGGAATGTAACCGAGTCAGTCTCCAACTCAAATGAATTTCTTTAAAATTCTTAATTTATTTAAAACTCATTTTTTTTTAATTAATCAGTTAAGATTAAATTTATACACAAAAGTGTAAATACCTAACAAAAACCACAAGATCTCAACATTTTTTCACAAAAAACTTCCTTTGTAATATCTAAAACAAAGGAAGCAGGATGTTTTCTATTTATAAAAATACAATAATGAAGAAAAGTTCGCCTTTTTCGCCTTTTTTCAATCAGTTTTTTAATTGTTCGTCTGAAGGTGGCAGTAGGCTAGGCGGTAGTGATTCCTCAATTTCTTTTGGGAGAAGTGCTTTTACTGCTTCTTGCCCTATTTGTTTAGCTGCGGCAGGATTTCGTGAAGTCCAATTCATTATTTTTATCATTAGAGCAGTTGCCCATTTCTTTTTTGATAAGTACTCGACTTGCTCCTTTAATAATTCAACTTCATCATGTAGTTTTGTATATTCTTCTCTTGATTGATTCTTATTAGTTACGTTTTTATTAATAGCTTCGTTATAAAGTTTTTCAAGTTGACTGAGTTTTTCTTTTAATTCATTTGCTTCTTTCCTAGTAAAAAAGGTTTCTTTATCTTCTTTAAATTTCTCTCGAACCAAATTTTCAAGCTCAGCTAATTTTTCTTCTGTTTCCTCAGCTTGTCTTCCTAAAATTGTATTCTTTATTTCCTTTCGTAATGCATTAACCCATCCTTCGATGCTGTCTAAAAGATCGTCAGAATTCATATTATGTTTATTTTGAGTTAAAACTACTTCACCTGGACTATATTGGCTTGATATACGAGAGCCCTCTCCTTCAATTGTTGCGTTGTAATAATAATCATCATATAAATATTTAAGTTTATTCTCCTTGCCTTCTGTTCTTGAATAATATGAAAATCATCTGAAGTTATTCCTTGGTTGTTTAGTCTGTTTCTGATTTCGGTTAAAAAACTTCTATTCAATGTAGTAGCCAAAATGCTCACCTCAAAAAACTTTAGTTGAAAATACAATACCATATTTATCTAATTTTTAGTCCTACTGCGGGCTTTTGCATAAAACAATTATTTTAATGTGAATGTTAAAAACTAGGAAAATAATATATTCTTGTTGCCTTCTGTCTTCAAAAGCTATGTAGTATCTCCTTAGCCTGTGTCAAATGGTTATAGAGCCACCAAAGTAAACTCGATAGTGATTAACATTAAGTTTTGGTTTATGACCCTTTGACTTTAAATATTCAGCAATTTCTTCAGCGCCAAATTCTTGACCAATCTGCCTCTTTCTTTACGCACATTTTAAACCTCACTAATAATAAAAGGATTACTTTATCGTATCGCTTTATAGAATTCTCCATTCCGCGTAATCCAGCCGATTTCGATACAGCGTTTAAGGATTGCTACCTACTCTAACCAATACGAGACTGCACCCTTCAGTACTGCTTTTACTCCTAGTACAGTTTTTAACTAAACTTATTTCTGTATCTCTTTCAATGTATCTTTAATAATGTCAACAATAATCTGGGGTTGATCAACATGTAGACCGTGTGATGCATCCTTCACAACAATATGTTTACTATTTGTTGATAAATGAATAAAGTCTCTTTGAAATAAATTCCATGCAGCGAAGGATTCAGTTGTATGATAAGACTGTAAACCAGCGCTGACAACTATAAGTGGGATATCTCCTAATGATGTGCATTTGTCTATTTGTTCAAAACTATCATGAATTTCACTTAAAGAACCTTCTACCGAAAATTGATTAAAGTAAAGAGATCTTGTTTCTTCACTGAATAGTGGTGGCATAATTTTGTTTTGATCTTCATGGCAGGAATCTAAGAGAATAACTGCTGCTACTTCTTCTGGATATGTACAAGCATATAATCTTACATTTGCTCCTCCAAATGAATGCCCAACAAGCATATATGGTGGTTTAATATTCGCATTTTTTAAAAGGGTACGAAGATTTCCAACAGACTGCTTGCTGTCTTTTCGTCTATCGTCTTTTTCACTTTTTCCTAAACCTACTCTATCGTAGATGAAGAATTGTGCAAATTTTGAAATTTCACCTTTTATAGGGTCCCAAGAGGCAGAAGGGCATCCGTACCCTGATTCAAATATGACTGTAATGTTTTCATTTTGCCTTTCAAAAAATTCGTAATAGAGCTTAATACCACCAATATCTTGCATATTTCCAGTATTGGTAATTTTATTCATACAAAAACCTCCAGTGTTTAATCATTAGGTTCATAGGTTAAAATGGAGCTTGTGTCTCTGACATTTTTATATACTTTCCTGTTTTTTTGTCGAATGCTAAACCTCCCCAAACATGACATTACCAAACCCTTGACATTACATTAAGAAAAGGAAATCAATCATGAAAAACATTCTCCTTGTTAACATCATACGGTATTTATCTTATGTGGGTGATATGCTTATGAAAGAGAAAGAGAAAAATAATAAAAACGAATGGATATGATGTTTGGTTAGTAACCTGCAGACCAAAAATAGCTATAAACATGGCAATCCGAATAAAAATGTTCCAGTGAAACTCCAATTTTAAATAAAACACTTCTTTTATCTTGATTCTTTATGCTCTCGGATTAAGACACGTAATCATGTTAAGGTTAATTCATGACTGCATAAGGAGTGATACCTTGCTAAAGGTTGCAAAAATTTCGGTTTCTTGCTTAGCATTAGTCTTGTGCGTATACTCACTGTTTAATCAAAATGAAATATTGTTGTTGGTTGTGCAATTATTTGTTGCAGCCCTTTTATCATTAGTCGGAGTTGAAGCGATATTAAGCAAACAAAAACTGTCTGGATATTTATTGTTTGGAACAGCAGCCTTCTTACTTGTTGTAAACGGTGTGAAATTCATGATTTAAACTTATTTTAATTCCGTAAGAATATAGAGTCCCAGAACCAATAAATGAAAGCTACAACAATGCTCATAATGAAATAATTTAAGCTACTTAGCACAGCAAGCAAGAGCACTTGTTGGATTAGTCACAACAAAGAACGATAACGCAGCTACAAAAGCTATAGCTGTGTAGATAAAAAGATAAATTTAATTTAAACTTTTTGCCTCTTTTTCTCAGCAGCACTTGCAAATTGCAAAGGGACAGCAAACACCAAATAAGTGATTAAAGCGTAAAATCCTATGATGCCAATAGTGACTAATGCGATTGCCATAAATCCAGAGTATAAAAGATTGAGCATTATTCAACCTCTGAAAAATAACCACCGCGTTACGATATAATTCATATCATTAAGCTCAAACCATAAATTCTTTATCCAAACGTCTCTTAAGCTTTGCCTTTTTATGTGAACTCTTGATAATAAATTCTGTTCGGATCTGTTTTCACCTGGTTTGTTGTACTTAAGTTTAGTTGAAAATTTTCTTATGCTTGTCCACATTTTTACTTATGAATTAAAAGTTAATTTTCTAAAATCTTCAAGCATCTGCTTTAAAATTTCACCAGTTCTTAGTTGTCTTTGGAAAACAGCATTATCAGTTCTAACATAATCCCCTTCTTTTAATTTCATCCTTTCCTTAAATATTTTCTCATTTTGATATAAAAAATTAATAAAGTGCTTTTTTTCATCTAAAGAATTAAAAAACAGCACTACACTCGAAAAATTTCTATAGGCAATCAAGCCATCTTCACTGTCTTCATCTATAAAAAAATTATGTAGCTTATACTTCAAATCACCTTTAACAAAATATTTAAAATCAAACACATCGTTAAAACTAAATTTTATATATCCCCATTCTGGAGAAGGAGTAACATATCTACCACTATCCAATGTAACTAATTCAATTTCTTTTAGGGCTCTCCCGTTGACTTCCAGTTCAACCATCTCAAAAGACGTGTCTTTGTTGTACATTGTATAGGAATAAAAAACACTAGTTCTATCTTTAGGATATTCTGAGTCTTGGTATTTTAGTGCATAATCAGTGAAAACAGAATGATAGTATCCGCATTCATTTGAAACCCAATCACTAGGACTATCTAAAAGATCACTAAACCTTTCCAACCCAGTCTTGTTAATTCCGAATCTTTTTTTCCATAATAGTTCAATCTTGTTATGATTGGCTCCTTGGTCTATCGGTGTGTTAGTATCACCAATACGACTATAAATTAAGCCTTGTTTAATCTTTTGGTAGTCTTTATTTCTTTTCATTAAAAAGTAAGGAACTTTATTTGAGTTCTTTATAATTAAAACATCAATTAACTCTCCGTCAAATATTTCAATATTTAGTAGTTCGATGGAAGGGGGTTCCTCATTAAAAGGGTAACTGTTTAACAAGTTAATTAAGTCAGCTTGTTTTTTTCTTTCATTTTCAGTGAGCCCTTTTACTTCTCCATCATTTGTTACCCCAACAATAATTAAACAGTCTTTATCATGATAAGTATTAGCAAAACAAAGAATATCATGGATTAACCTCTCATTTTCCTTGTGCCATTTTTCTTTGTAGTCCCAAAATTCCCCTTCCTTTTTCAGACTGATTAGATATTTAATTAAATCCATGAGTTTATGATTCATAGTGCCTCCATTTGGTTTTAAATTAATAATCCATTTCGTTAGTCAGTTCAGTTGTAATTTGTCCAATTTTAATTTTAAATTCTTCACATAGATTTTCTAAAGATAACAAAAGTTCTTTTTCTTTATAATAAAGATCAGATTGTATTTTTCTAAGCCTTTCTTTGTCTTCAGATAATAGTGGAAGTTCATTAAGGTTCCCACTTATAATTATATGCGCATCTGTATCCATGTACCCGTCCATCAAATCCTGTTGGAAAATTTCAAGTTCTTGTTCCACTGGAAATATAAATTTCCTGTACTGTAGGCTTAAATTAATCGAGAACTTTCTATATTCTTTATAAGATTTAGCATTAACATGTGATAAATGGCCTCTAATTTGCTTGGGAAATTCTTTGGTGATTAGTTTTTCTGCGTCTGTCGGTATCAATACAAAGTTTTCCGATATTTCATACAATTTTAAACTGCGTTCGTGAGATGATTTCATAAAATGTTCTTCCACATCTACAGCACTAAATGTTCTTATTTTTTTTATGTAATCACTCAGAATATCAAGACACTCGTCAGCATTTTGAATTTTATTCGGTAGCCTGCTCTTATTGTTTTCGTTTTTTGTAAACTTTAAAGTTAATACCACACCAATAAAAGTAATATAGCCAGAAATTACAGAACCAATATATGCTCCAAGAATACTCACCCACGCACTATTTGAACCGGTTGATAAATATAAATGGAGTATCCATGGAATAAACAAAATAATTATTATACTAAATACAGATATTATAAAAATTTTAGGACTCTCTTTGATGTTCCTTTTCATACATCCTCCATTAAATCAATATCATTTTTTCACCTTGACTATCAGTAACCCATTCGCCGTTATATTTACATTTTCTCACTGTATCAATTAAACTTCCAAGTTAAGCAAAACTCATGCTATGAGGAACTCTTCGGAACATAGAGTTAATGTGTTACAGCCTATCATCAATCAATTTACATTACCATTCACTTTCCCCTTTTTGGATAAAAGTACGATTTTATGTAGACCTAGAAAACTTGTGATTTTTTCCTAACCTTATAACTTTAGTATACCATTTTTATCCTGAGTGATCGATATGGTTATGATCTTTTTGAAATAGCAACAACTCATGCAGTTCAATGTTTAGGTATGTGCAGAGTTATCTAACAGCTCTCTTGGATACCGCTCCATTTCATACCTGTATAGCTTCTAACAGTCGCAAAAGCATGATCAATTCACGATCAAAATGTCTTAATCAAATGGTGTTTTTATGTAAATTTAAAACAAGCATGCAATAAACAAAACTACGCTCAATTGTTATTTTTCGTAATAATAAGATTTGACCCAATGATAATTTCTGCCCGTATTTTCACATCATTCAATAAATCCCTTTGATTGTTTTCCTGTAAACAATACCCAGTCATTCAACAGATCTTGATAATAGTCAAGTGCTTCGCTATTGTTATGTCTTGTTTGTTGACATTCTACCTTGTTGTTTAACTGCAGTGACTTAGTAATAAGTGCTGTATCTTCTTTAATATCGCCAAGATACAAATCTTCGGATATATGATGAAATGAATACCAAAGGGCGTTCAAATTAATATCGATTAGCGTTAATAAGGATAATTGTTCATTGCTGCCCCCAAGTCTAAGTGCATTGTATAAGTAATCGACACGTTTTTCAGCATTTAAAAACACGCCATACCACCTATATGGTCTTGGATCTTCGGGGTTACTCTTCATCCATATCTCAAGTAAAGGCTTTAAAAGTTCCTTTTCCAAAGGATGAACGAGTGTATGGTGAATATCATCTGATGTTTCAAATAAAGCAAACAGCCAACAAGCAAAATTCTGTTGTACATTATGATCCCATGTCTTTGCCTCATCAATAAAGGAAGATAATGGTTTAAAGGATTCCTTACGTAACCCTTTTTCTTTGAGGGAGCAGAACTTTTTAAATTTTGGATATTCATCCAATCTGTCACTTTTCAAGATATTAGTTAAGATATTTACCATTGTTCACATCTCTCTTTGTTTAGAATAAAATACATGTTTTATACAGAATTGATACTAATAAAAATATCCAAAAGGAAGGCTGTCTTTGAATAAGGATTGGTGAACTGCAATTACTTCTGAATCATTTTCTTTCTCTTTTGCCTCTGCTTTAGTTAGAAACATTGTATTTTGATAAATGTAATGAACCTCTGTTTCTGGTATCAGATCAGCGCCACTGTCTACATATTCATATATCCAATCTAATGCGGAAGCCTCACACTCTATATCTTCCACCGCTTCTGAAGACAATTCATCATTCTCCTTGATGTCCTTTAGATAACTTTCCAGGTCATAAGATTCGCCATCTTCAGGGATGTAAACAGAACAGCGTTCCGCATCATCATCATCTGAAGTCCTAATTCATTTATAATCTCCTATAAACAAACCGCGGTGCAGCTTGAGAGCCATGATCCTGCGTTTTCAATTCAGTTTGGAGGTCTTTCAAAAGCTGAATATCTTGATTCATTCGTTTCCCCCTAATTTGTTTAAAACCACGATTTTGAAAATAAATAGGCTTTTATGATCCTTCATTCACTTCCAAATAAACTCCAGATATTGCATAATAAATGCATAATATGTAAATGGAGTTGATATAATTGAACCCTCGAAAAATTTTATTGAGTTCTGCTTTAACATTCGGCATGCTAATATCCGCTGTTCCTGCCTTGGCAACGAATGTTTCATCTGAAGTTGTTGTGAAAAATGATGAATATGAATACGATACCATATATCAGCTTAGTCCCATACCAAACTTCAAGCCTTCTCTTGAATACAATGGTTATACTTATACTCTTACAAATTATTATTTTGATTACTCAATAGGGTTTTATAAGGCTATTTATACAAAAGTTATTTAAACTTATAAGGGGCTTTTTAGCTCCTTTTTCTTGTTTGAAGCAAGGTGTTTCTTCCTATGTGATCTTTTATGTATGAAATCAACCGTAATATCTACTTTTGCTGGTTCCTTCTTTTCTGTTGCGCTGAGTAATAACAATCACTTGGCTATATTTTGATTCCTCAATGATCTCGACTGATTAACCCTTAGATGCAATATAAGTACTGGGATCGTGTACGATATACGACTTGACGGTATTGGGTGACAATTTGACAGAGAAATTTAATGCACTTCTAACTTTTTTAACTGCAATGGGAATCATTGTTGACCCGACAACTCTCAAGGTATTTCTGATAGTGAACAAGCAATGGATTATGATTCACCGAGATAAAACCCCTACCCTTCTCTTAATCGAGGAGGGTATTTTTTTCGCTTTTTAAGAAAACGTTAATCTTCCTTAAACACTTAAATATGATAAAATATTACATATTTAGTCTATTGGATACATAGAGGGAGGGATTTCAATGGAGCAATTAATTCCGTCATCCACGGTTGGAGTTAAAATCAATGAGTGGTATAAATACATACGGATGTTCGCCGTTCCAGATGCTGAGATATTAAAAGCAGAGGTTGAAGAAGAAATAAAACATATGAAGGAAGATCAAGACTTATTGCTGTATTATTCTCTAATGTGTTTTCGTCATCAGCTAATGCTGGATTACCTTAAACCTAAGTCATTGAATGAAGCACGTCCTAAAATTTCAGACTTATTAGAAAAGATCGAAAGCAGCCAAACAAAGCTTAAAGGTGTCCTGGAATACTACTGCAATTTCTTTAGAGGAATGTATGAATTTGATAAGAAGGATTTTATAAATGCAATAAGGTCATATAAAATTGCTGAGAAAAAGCTCGCTTTAGTAACAGATGAAATTGAACGAGCTGAGTTTTATTTCAAAATGGCTGAAGTGTATTATCACATGAAACAAACCCATGTATCAATGCACTATGCTGAAGCAGCCCTTAACATTTATAAAGACCAAAAAACTTATACTGTTCGCCGAATACAATGTGCATTTGTTGTAGCAGGCAACTTTGATGATCTGGAAAGTCATGAAAAAGCAGTTCCCCATCTTCAGAGAGCCCTAAAAGACTCAAAAGCCATAAACAAACACAAACTAATTGGTGCATCATTATATAATTTGGGAAACTGTTATTATAAGATGAAAGAGTATGACAAAGCTGCTGAATATATTGAACAAGCAGTTTCATTGTATGAAAGAGATAAAAGCGATCTCCTCCCTCACACGTTATTTACGCTGACACAAATTCACTTTAAAATGAAGGATATTGAAAAAGCCTTGGTTCTTTACAAAAAAGGAATCGAGAAAGCAAAAGCAATAAATGACGATGTCTTAATTGCTGAGTTTAATTACTTAAAGGCTTTATATATCGACTCTATAGATAAACGCACAGTTTTCCGAACTTTTTCTGTACTTAAAGATAATGTTATGTATCCAGATTTAGAGGAATTAGCACTCGACACGGCTAATTATTGTAAGGAGATAGGGCAATTTGAAAACTCAACCACCTTTTTTGACGTCATGGTGGATGCCCGAATCCAAATACAAAGAGGAGAGTGTTTATATGAAATTTAAACTTGCATTAGCCACCTTGTCAGTTGTCGTTGGATTAGCAGTGTTTAGTGGCTTTTCATCCTCGAATGACCAAGAATTCCATGAAGCTAAAAGGAACATTACTTCTATTCAACCAACCAAGTTTTTTGTTTAATGTTTAGCCCTTCTCATTGAGAAGGGTTTTAACTCTTATGTCCACCTGTTAGCCTAGCTCTGTGAAGTGCTGTCCCTGCAGGTGTATAAGAAACTGCTCTCAGGATCGCTTTCGATCCGTATTTGCTTCTAATTCCATCCATAACGAATCCAAGCTTTCTTCTCTTTTTATTATCCACTTCAAATAAACTAACCTGCTGATTAACATCACCCTCAATATTTGATAGCGTGACTGAGATATTACTCACTGTTTTACCCGAGTAAAACTTATAAAAGCGCATCAAGCAACATTCATAAATGTCCATTGTGTTATTTGTGGGTAGATCAATTGTTTTGGATCGATGAAAACCACCGCCAAGCTCATCTTTACTGTAACCAATTCCTAGGCTAATTGTTCGACCAACTTTATTATGTGCACGTGCCCTTCTTGCGACTTCCTCACAAATCTCCAGAAGAACAGCCTTAATCTCTTCTTTTCTTGTGTAATCCCTCATTAAAATTTGACTCTTACCAAAACTAATCTGACCTTGCATCAACGGAGCACCTATTTCTGATAAATCAATTCCGTGAGAGGTAGTACAACTGGTTTCCCATTATTCCAAACTTCTTTTCAAGCAGCTCTAAAGGAAATTTAGCCAACTGACCTACAGTTGATATTCCCATCCGATTCAGATTTCTTTCCATCCTCCCTCCTATTCCCCACATTTTAGACAACGGGTGAACCTTCCAGAGTTTATTTGGTACATCTTCATATCTCCAACGTGCAATACCACTCTTTGTTTTCTTACTCTCCAGGTCAAGCGCAAGCTTACTGAGTAACATGTTATCTCCAATGCCTACTGTGCACATTGGCCAAATTCTCTCCACATGCTGCTTTGAATTGCTTTGACCATGTCTTCAGGATCTTCTTTCCTGCAATGCGGATTTCCCGTGCTAAGCAATTATTACATAAAAAAGCCGGATCCCCACTCTATGGGGATCCGACTTTACTTATTGTAAGAGTATTATTTTTTCATTTTTGTATATTTCATCGATTCTCTAATCTTGTCGAAGAATAGCTAAGGCCTCAATGTGTGTAGCAAGCCATCAAATATTCAACATTAACTAAGTGTCCTTATCTCTGCTCAAGAGATAAAAGAATGAACAGTATAACCGTTCTTTTATCCATTTAAGGCCGTCCATTATAACAAGATCTCAATTGATAAGCCATTACAATATTTCAATGTACCCTTCTGTTCCATTCACACGAATTCGTTGCCCGTCTTTGATTAGTCTGGTAGCATTTTCAACTCCAACAACTGCAGGTAAGCCATATTCACGCGCTATCACTGCTCCATGGGTCATCAGTCCACCAACTTCGGTGACTAGGCCTTTTATGGATACAAACAATGGTGTCCAGCTAGGATCAGTAAAGGAAGTGACTAATATATCTCCAGCTTCTAGATCAGCATCTTCCATGTTTAAGATGACACGTGCTCGTCCCTCTATAACTCCGGAGGAAACAGGTAGACCTACAATCGCTCCGGCTGGGAGATTTTCTCGTTTGTACTCGCCTGTCATAATTTCACCATCAGACGTGATAACACGTGGTGGAGATAGTTTTTCATATAATTTATACTCGTCTTTTCGTTTGCTTATGATTTGGTAATCCAGTTTATTTGTGCGTACGACTTCGTGAAGTTCTTCAAAAGTGAGATAGTATATATCTTCTTTTTCATGAATAACGCCCACTTTTACGAGTTGTTCGGCTTCTTTCAGTAAAGCCTGCTTATAAACGAAGTAGCGATGAACCATGCCGTATTTTGGATATTCCCGATATCCGATGAAATTCCGGATGATGTCGATCATTCGTTTGGTTTCTTTGGCTTTTTGTTCACCATCCGGTAATTGCTTCAATCGATCTAATAACTCTTGTTCTTTCTTCAAAGCCTCCTGTCGCCCTTGCTCAAATTTCCGAAGGCTGGCATTAGGCTCAAAGTTTTTGATATTATTAAGAATCATTGGGACAAGTATAGTTGGTTTTTCGCTCCATCGAGTTCTTGTAATATCAATTTCTCCGGCACACCGCATTCCGTATTTGTTGAGATAAGCATAGATAGCGTCTTGGATTTTCTGTCCATTTTCAAACTCAACCAGCTCATCCAAAAAGTGATCATTTTTTACATGCTGTAAATAAGCAATTACTTCTGGATAAGGACGTATCACGTCTGCGACGTCTAATAGCGCAAGACCCATTTCTGAAGTAATATTATGAGGTACAGATTGAGAAAGCGTATCTGCTGCGTTTTTTTCGCCTAACCACTCATTCATTTTTTCGTTAATCCATGATGTAGCATTTATAGCAGCCATAAACACAGCCGAACTTTGTGGGTCAAATAAGATCTTCTTTAATTGCTGGATATCTTCGAGAATAAAATCAAACAAATCCGATCCCGATTTCGTTTGGATGTTTTGTTTTAACTCTTCTATCGATGTTTGACTACGCTTAATCAAATCAGAAACGATTGTTGGATCGTTCTCGAATTGTGCCAGCATATCTGTATTATTACTTCGGTTGGGAATCGTTGCTGTTTTATCATTTGGTATCGACTTAATGAAATCTCGTCGCTCAATTGTGGTCATAAGTGCGTCTTTTAAGAGCGGATCGTGTTGTCCCATGCCATTTAATAAAAATTCTCTGCTGTCAGGTGATGCCAGATTATGTGTGACATCAACAAATAACCTTCCACCAGCTTTATGCATGGGTGCAGAAGTCGTCAACAGAAAAAAAGACAATCCCAGTGGTTTTATGGGATCCGTCATCATTTGTTGATGACCAACAGAGATATAGACGTGATTTTCTTGATCACTCGCTTCAGGGATGGGGTATAAAGTTGTGATTGGACGACTCTGGACAATATAAAAAGTATCGTCAACCAAACACCATTCGATATCTTGCGGGCAACCAAAATGAGCTTCGATCTGTCTCCCGATGCGTGCCAGTTGTAAAATTTGTTCATCAGTCAGTGTTTGAGTCTTTTGCTGATTCGGATCGATCTGCTGTGTTTCTGTTCCTCCTTCTTTTCGTCCATAGATAGCCAATTTTTTGGTTGCTATCATCTTATCGACGATTTGCTCATCCTGTACTTTATAACAATCGGCAGATACCAAGCCAGAGACCAGTGCTTCACCAAGTCCAAAACCGGCATCAATGGATAACACCTTTCTGTTGGAAGTAATTGGATCAGCGGTAAATAAAATCCCCGAAGTCTGTGGGAAAACCATCCTTTGAATGATAACGGATAAATAAACTTGGGTATGGTCGAATCCATTTTGCATGCGGTAGATTACCGCGCGATCCGTAAATAGGGAAGCCCAGCATTTGCTGATATGCAGCAAGATCGCTTCTTCGCCGATAATATTTAAATAGGTATCTTGCTGACCGGCAAAAGAGGCATGTGGTAAATCTTCAGCAGTCGCACTCGAACGCACGGCATAGGCATGTTCCTCGCCAAACTGGGAGAGATAGTGAGCAACTGCTTTCACTACATCGGAAGGAATTTCTACTTCCATAATAATTTGTCGAATCTTTCTGCTGATTTTGCCAATTTGATCTCGATCCTCAACTTTTAGCATGGCCAATTGATCCAACAACACTTGTAACGTTTCGTTTTGTTCGATGGCTTTTTGATATCCTACTGTTGTGACACAAAATCCTTCTGGTACTTGTAGACCTTGAATTTTTGATAATTCCCCTAAATTTAACCCTTTTCCTCCAACAAGCAAATGCTGTGTTTTTTCAATTTCATAAAAACCAAGAACCAAAGAACTCATTCTACATCTCCCCTTCAAAAATAATAATTGACAAAGAGCTTTCCAGCCTGATATAATAAAAATATAAGATGGATATCTATAACTTTTTATACAGAAAGCACACGTAGTCTGATTATATCACCGTGTCTATTTTTGTGCAATATAAAAAGAACCTAGGCTATTTCACCAGGTTCTTTTTTAATTTCCCGCTACCATTAGTCACAAAAAAACTCGGAACTTTATTCTGGAGAAAGAACATGAAAAGTATTTACAAGAAAAAATGACCAATAAACAAAGCAAAATCTAACTTTTATTCTTGTATTGTTTCCATATTCAAATTGATTTTTTATAGACAATATATCAAAGGTTTTATAACCAAAGAACCTGCATTTTGCAAGCCCCTTTCACGTTGTCAATATATTTGAATTTTTAACGACAGGACATTTATGTATAAATATCTCCTGTAAAGTTTGCTCTCTCAAGGGAGTCTTGCTCATCCCCTAATGAAAGGGGGTAATGCTATGTCAATATTCCAGGCATTAATGCTAATGTCTTGCATTCGAGTCGTTTATACTCGCCCTGTTGACGTATATAAATAAAAAATAGACCTCCCTTGAGCCTCAGAACCTAAAGGGATAGGTCTACCAAGAAACCACATCGAGCAATCCCTTTGATGGGCAGCTTTTTGTACAGAGCCGGGGTGTTGGCAGCACCCTGGTCTTTTATGTTAAAAAGAAGGTTCAGAAACTAAGTCAAAAAATAAATGAAGATATCGATACTAACATTTAATGCCTATTGAGAGATCCTAGGCATTTTTTTGTGCAATAAAGAAAGACCCAGATCAAAAAGTCTAGGTCATACTAGTTCCTCTATTCACTTTGATATTTAGTACGTTTTCATTGATTGAACTACGTTTATAACAACTCTTAAATGTATACTTCGGGTCACAGTTGGGGTCACACTCAGGTCATAACATAACTTTTACCGGTTTCAAACCATCCAATACAAACTAATCATTGTACAGTAATCTCCCCTATTTCTCTTCATTTCATATTTTCACAACAAATTCAAACATACAATAACAAAGTACTCCTTGCATTTCCTCACCCGTCATGCTATATTCATATAGCGATGAGCTGAATTGTGTAAGCCGATGTACATGCCCTTTGCGGCACACACGAATGTGGCGTGTGGTGCATCGCCTCAATACGCAAAGACGTTTGCCTCTTAGGCAAACGTCTTTTTTGTGTTATCCGATTTTTGTTCCGTTTGGTAATGGTTGTTCAGGCTGAAGCAGGACGACATCGCCTTGGCCGGGAATGCCGCCGAGGACTAAGACTTCGGATTTAAAACCTGCAATTCGGCGCGGCGGGAAGTTCACGACAGCGATAATTTGTGTGTTGGTCAGTTCTTCTGGGCAATAGCGCTTTGTGATTTGCGCGCTTGATTGTTTAATGCCGATATCTTCTCCAAAATCAATGAACAGTTTAATCGCCGGGACTCTTGCTTCAGGGAATTCTTCCGCTTTGATAATGGTGCCAGTTCTGATATCCAGTTTTTCAAAATCTTCAATTACAGCCATCATTATATCTCCTTTTTCTTACTATTTTAAAAGAGACACCTGCTAAATGTTTAACCAAAAGCTCATATTTTTTTATCTGAATGAAAGGTATTCCGGTACATTCGGGGTGATACACCTGTACTTTTTGCAAACCATCTTGTAAAAGAAGAAAGGTTTTGAAAGCCGAGCGCTTGACTCACGACAGTCAGCGTAACATTTTTCTCAATCAGCATCCGTTTCGCTTCCTCAAGACGGAGGTCAGCTATATAGGCTTGAGGGGACTTACCGGTTTGTTTCTTAAACCAGCTTGAATAGTAAGCTGGGTGATAATGTTCAATTTTCGCCAGCTTTTGTATTGTCAGCGGCTCAGACAAATGGCTATGGATGTATGCGATTGACGCATGAGTATGGGTTTGCAGTTTTTCTTTTATGTATTGAACAAGCAAATGGAGCGTGTGCGCTGAGCGTGTGTTTGCTTCCTCTATTAATAAGTGCCTGATCGAAGACCAAAAAGGATCGATTGCAGCTTCAATCCCTGCGGCTGCATGATGCTCCTCAATTTTCATCGCCTGAAGCGGCACATCCAGCACAAGACATTCATTTCTGCCAATAGAGCGGAACCGATGCTCGCACTCTGGAGGGATATATATAAATTGATCCGGCTTTAATTTGACCTGCCGATCCTCTGTTTCAAGATCGATATTCCCTTCAAGGGGAAAAAGAAATTGGCTGTACGCGTGCTTATGTGAGGAATAAAGGCGTGTATATGTCCGTTTTTCACAGATAATCTCTTGAAGCGAATTCATCAGCCATCCTCCTTTTTGATCCGGTAATGGTGTTCCGATATAGGCAAGAACCCGATTTTTTTATACAAAGAAACGGCGGCTGAGTTTTCTTTCATCACTTGCAAGTACATATACTTAGCTCCATGGTTCATTGACCATTCAGTCAGAGCCCTGATGACTTGAGTCCCTGCCCCTTTTCCTCTATGTTCCTTTGCTACTACAACGTTGCTGAGTCCGCCATAGCCATCGATAACGGAAGCCGTGCCCACTGCTGTCAGGCTGCCTTGGTCATACATAGTGAAAAAGGTTTTACACGGCTGCATTCGTTTGAAAATGCTTGTATAGCCGCAATGCCGTTCGGGTGAAAATTCTTCCAATCGGATAAAATCATCAATCCATGAAGACGATGGCTGTTGCTCCCACTTATATGTAAATCGGCTGTTGTCAAAAGTACGATCTAAAATATCGCAGCATGATGCTGTCATCTGAAAACATTCATCAATCTTTTCATATCCGCTGTCTGCCAATGCATCATCCAGTCCTTCCGGAGATGCGTCACTGATTTGAATACAAACGGGCAGACCTAAACTTTTATAGAAATGCTCGATCTCTTTTTGGTAATCTCCTTCTGGCATGTCCGCCGATGTCCATACGCTGTTCGCCCGTTTGGTTACGCCAAAGTTCGCTCTGAGAAGCCATTTCCCCATTCTTTTTTGAATATAAGACGGCCATGATGCTGCCGCTAATTGCTCAATTTTGTAAATATCATGCATCGCCTCTTGCCTCTCCCTTATATATACTGCATGATATATTATACAATATTCAGAAATATAAGACATATATTATTTAGTTTACATAATACTTTTACTGTTTATTGACAGACCCGATAGAAATAATCGGATTGAAAATGCTAAGCTGTCTGAAATGTCTTCCTTTAATTCAAACGCTTCTTTTCCGATTAAAGTCGCGAATCCGTGCAGCAAGCTTCGCAGCCCTCTTGTTGCATGGATCACAGTCTGTTCGTTTGCATAACCGCTGTCAATTAGCAGTTTCGTGACAAGACGGACAATCTGGTTTGACAGGCTTTCAGCTCTTTCATCTTGAATTTTAAGCAAAGTCGCTTCATAATAACCCGGATTTTCAACTGCAAACCCAACATATGCATCGCCTAAAGATAGCAAGGCGGACTCCCCCTTCTGTTCTTTGACGGAATCAGCCATCTGATCAAAAAGCTTTGTCAAACCGCTAACGGCAAGCTCTGTTCTGATTCCCTGCAGCCCGCTTATGTGATTATACAGAGACGGGGGCCGTACATTCATTTTTTTAGAGAGTGCGGCTAGTGTCACGCCGTTTATTCCTTCCTGATCAGCAATCTCTGCCGCCGCTTCTATAATCATCTTTTGATGTAATCCTGCTCTCGGTGACATGGTCAGACCCCCTTCTTTGCTTTTTGAATTGCTAATTTCATCAATTGTTCTGGTGAAGCAAGGAAATTTCCATGTCCGACCGCGAGACAGCTCGGCGCCTTGTCAACAAGCCATTCCGCGCTTCTTACAGCAGCCTCCTTATTCCAAGTGGCGAAGGCAGGAAAAGGAAATGTCCATCTCATCTGGCCGGAGACGGCTATTCCCCCGCGTAATTGAAATGCATCCCCAGCTATTACAATTCTGTTTCTTGTGTCCAGAAACGACATGCTTCCCGGGGTATGACCTGGGGTTGAAATCGCAATTAGAGAACCGATTGTTTCGCCACCCGCCAGCAAAACGTCAGGCTTTGTTTTGATATTTTTTGGAATTCCTCCTTTTACAGGCGTCTGCGGTTCATCTTTCCGCAAAGAAACATCTCCTTTTAACAACAATGAATCACGCTCGGATATGACAACCTTTGCATGAGGAAAGGCTTGGGACAGTGCATCCAATGAACCGACATGATCACCGTGCGCATGAGTCAGTAAAATGTGTTGTAGCGGTTTTCCCAGCTGATTCACTGCTTGGATAATCCCTTTATAGCTGTTCGGAAGACCAGTATCAATTAAGGTTACTTCATTTTCTTCCTCTACAAGATAGCAATTGACCGGAAATAATGTCGGATAAAACGTCAGCTGCCGCACAGTTTGATTCTGAATGATTCTCATATGATAATCCTCCTGAATAAAAAACTAATGGTGTTAGTTTTATTATTAACTAATACCATTAGTTTTTCAAGAGTGTTATACCAAGTTTATGGCGACAAATATTTTAACCTGCGCCCGCTGCGGTGAAAGCGCACTTTGATCATACTGCTCAAAGTCTCCTGAAAACGTACGCAAATGGCGCTTGTCCCAAGACCAGATTTCCTTCCATGTGTCGAGTACAATGTCTTCAATAGGACCGATTCTTGAAGTAAAAACAGCATAAGCGGAAGCCGGTAAATATATATCCTCATAAGGTTCCGGAAGCATGTCGCTATGCTCGGTAAAAGCGCCGACAGAAAATGTGTAAAACCCATTCTCCTGCTGTTCGTAATGAGAGTATAAAGCGATAATGCTCTGATCCTTTTTATTAGGCGGGAGTAACATGCTCGTATCCTGCTGCCAAAATCGATTCCATAAGAGCGGGATTTGTCTTTTTTCCGTCATTTCCAATGCATTGCTTGTTCTCTGTGACAGCCCTGAAAAGCGCTTTTGTTCTAAATGTGTCATATGTGAATAGCTCATATGATACCTCCTTTTTACCTAGATTATAAAAGAAGAAACCTGACAGCATTGTGTCAGGTTTCATATACTTTTTGCATATGAAAAATCGTATCTTTTACCTTTTCCCGGATATGAAGGGGTTCCAGGACCTCAATATCCTTGCCAAATTGCAGCAAGAAACCGATCAGCCATTGATCCTCAGGCAGAGATATCACCGCTCGGCAGGCTTTATTTTCATCCAATTGAAGGACATCATTTCCAAACCATTCACTTATACGCTGATGCGCACCGGGCTGGACAAGAATGACCAGTTCAGTTAAACGATCCTTTCGATACCAATTCGCATCCCAAGGCAGAGTCTCCAGCTGTATGCCTTTTCTCTTAAATGATTGATGTAAAACAGTCAGATCTTTCATCCGGCTTAATTTAAAAAAACGGAAATCGTTTCTAACCAGACAGTAGGCGTATAAATACCAGCGGCCTGTCTTGCACACCAACGTGTAGGGCTCTGTTTCACGGAGAAGTGTTTCCCCGTTTGCATTTGTATATGTAAATGATATGGTTGACGACCGATCGATTGCATCACTGATGTTTTCTCGAAGCGCTTTTTGGTCCTCTGTTTGTCCCCATGCCGTCATGTCAATAAACCATTTTTCCGTTTCTCGCTTAAATGCCTCTGCGGCCTGGTCAGGTATGAGATGTTTTATTTTTTGATAAGCCGCGCTGTGAGAAGCGGGTTCATACATCGATGAGACGCTCTGCAAAGCGGAAGCAATAGCAAATAGCTCCTCTTCTTTCAGCCACTCTCTTTCAAGCCGATACGTTTCCATCACTCTGATCCCGCCCCCGGCGCCTTGTGAGGTTACAATCGGAATGCCCGCTCTGCTGATCGTATCAATATCTCGGTAAACCGTTCTGACTGATACTTCAAACAAATCAGCTAGCTCAGCAGCCTGCACTTGTTTTTTGCTGATTAATAACATCACCATCGCTAACATACGTTCCAGTTTCATTTTTCGCACCTTGTCTCCTGCTTTTATTTTCCAATATTATCATACCATTTTATGAGGCTTGGGCATATCTATTATGCAGCCTAAAGGCATCGTGCATATGTTATGAAAACAGGGGCCTCCCCTTCTTTTTTTATGGTCATTGTTTATTTAGACTACTATTTCAAAACGGATAAGCATACACTTCTCAACGGAGGGGATATCACATCATGCATCTTACACTTCAAAGCGTTTATCCTGTCATGATTATCGTCTTTTTTCTGTATAAAAAAATCAAACGATCCATCGGATATCAGCCGCTGAAGCCTCGCTGGCTTTTTACTCGTATGATTCTTTTTTCAATGTTTGCATTCGGTCTCACCATCTTCAGCCTCATTCATCCTTTTTTATACGGATATTTCATTATCGGCATTCTCGGCGGATGTCTGCTGGTTTTTTTCGCCAGGAAAAATCTCTCCTTTGAAAAACGCAGAGGAAAAATTTATTTTCGGACTCATATTTGGGTAGAACTTATTCTGCTAACCCTATTTCTATCGAGATTTCTTTATCGTGTAACAGAGCTGTACCTTGCCGCGCCTGATTTACACAGCCTGGGATCTTACAGCCAGTCTATCGGAACTGATCCTTTCACGATTGGCGTCTGTTTTCTGATCGCCGTCTATTATATCGGTTTTTCCTCTATTGTCATCAAAATCAGCAGAAACGGACTGGAACAAAATGGGCAAAGCAAAGAAAAAGACATCCTTGCTTAATCGCGACATGCGGCAGCAAGGATGTCTTTTTTAATCGTGTCTTGTATGATGGATCATTTGCTGAAGCACATCTAATACATGCTCATCCTCGGGAGAATAGTAGATTGATGTTCCTTCTCTGCGCGATTTCACGAGCCGTAGATTTTTTAAAAACCTGAGCTGATGGGATACTGTTGATTGCAGTAAATTCAGTTTCTCAGCGATCCCGTTCACAGCATGTTCACCCTGAGAAAGCAAATGGAGAATTCTGATTCTGGTAGGATCAGAAAGCGCTTTGAAGGTTTGTGCGACTAGAAATAAAGTTTCTTCGTCCAAATCGGTCACCGTTTCATTCGCACGGTCCGTTTCTCGAAATTCAGTCATGTGTCTCACCTTTCTTATTTCATAGTTTTATCTTATAACAAATGACCTTTCATGCAAACCTGTCTCTTCTTGTTCCAATTTAATCTCATAGTTTAAATTTATGTTTCAAATCAGGTTTTCACTTGGTCTGGTATACGTTCTGTGTCATAATGAAAAAGTCATACTGCTGCAAACATTGAGGGTGAAACACAGTGAAGAAAAAGAGAAAAGGCTGTTTCGCTGCTGCGGGTTTTATGATGATTTCTGTCTTTGTCATGGCCTCTTTTTTATTGGTCCTGCTTTTGTTCAACCGCGATTTAATCAAAAAACTTCCGATTGACACGAAAACAATTGTCCTCGAACGTTTAACTGACTATAAACCGCTGGTTGAGGACGAGCTTGAAAACCGGGGACTCTCCAATTACACATCGCTGATACTCGGCATGATGTATCAGGAGTCAAAAGGAAAAGGCAATGATCCGATGCAGTCCTCTGAATCTCTAGGGTTAAAGCGTAATGAGATAACAGACCCTCAACTCAGTATTAAACAAGGCATCAAGCAATTTACCCTCATGTACAAAACCGGTAAAGAAAAAGGTGTGGATTTGGATACGATTATTCAAAGCTACAACATGGGGGCAGGTTATATTGATTTTGTAGCTGAACATGGAGGAACGCATACTGAGGAATTGGCAAAACAATACTCCGAGCAGCAAGTCGAAAAAAATCCCGGGCTCTATACTTGCGGAGGAAATGAAAACAATTTCCGTTATCCGTATTGCTACGGTGATTACACGTACGCGGAAAAAGTAAAAGAAAAAACGAAAACTGTTGAAAAATCTTTACAAGTTGCAACACTTGAAACAATGGAATCAACGGCTCATTAAAGGAGCCTGTCAATTTACTGACAAAGCCCAAAACGATATTTGGGCTTTTGTTATGTTTACAAACCTCAAAAAAGCCATACAAAGTATGGCTTTTAATAATACGGTGATATCATCAAATATACAATAACGCCTGTAAGGCTGACATACAGCCACAGCGGCATTGTCCATCTGGCAATTTTTTTATGGCGCTCAACCTGCATGCTGAAGCCTCTGATCAGCGTAAACAGCGCAAGCGGCACGATGATTGCAGAAAGGCAGATATGCGTAATTAAAATAAAGAAGTAAATCGGACGCATAATACCTTCTCCGCCATACAGCGTATTCTCCGCAATCGAATGGTATGTGACATAGCAAATCAAAAACAATAATGTTGTCGTAAAAGCAGCTAAAATAAAGCGTTTATGCGCCTTAATGTTTTTTTGTTTAATCATAATCAGTGCCGCCAATAAGAAGATAAACGTAAAGCTGTTGAATATCGCATTCAGCATTGGCAAAATGTGAATATTCGCATGGCTGAACTGATCTAATTTGGGCATAAAAAACAGCACTGCGATTAAACCGTTAATCAGAACTGTCAGTGTAAGGACAATTCCAGTATAATTTTTCGGTTTATTTTCTGTTTGATTCATTTGGTGACCTCTCCTAATTTGTACTGGCTATCCAAATCGTATGCAAATTCAACGGAGATGTCAACGTTTTCGATAGCTTCGTCAGAAATTAGACACACTTCAGAAGGCCGGCGCTTTAATAGCACCAGCCTTTTGGTTTATGCCTCTTGCATTAAATGGTCAACAACCTTATGTTCATTTTCATTCAGCAAATTTTTTTGGATTTTCGAGTGAATGGGTTTGTTCATATGCTGATCAAGGATGTCAGCCGTTTCTTTATCACCGGCAATGATCATCCGCTCCCATTTTTTTGCCGCGGCCTTTTGGTCGAGGTTGGCCGCCAGCCGCTTGTACAGTCTCGTTTGATTCTCCGTTACATGATTCTTCATTTGTTCCTCTTCTAATGAAGCCGATGTGGTTTTAGAAGACTGGCTGCTCTCCCATGATTCATTGATTACGTCATATTCATAATGTTCCACCGCTTCAATTTTGCCTAAAACGGTTTCTATAATTTTCACTTCATTTTGCTGCGTTAAAATAAAAGCCGTGCTTGGATACGTTTTGCGCAAATTCTCCAGTTGATCAAGTACAGCTGTCTCTTCCCAGTAAAATTTTGTTTCAACAGGAATTTGAAGCTTGATCGCTTCCCATATACCGCTATTCGAAACAAAAAACACGAGGCTGCGCGGCATGTTTTTTCCTATTCCGTTAAGGTGCTGATAGATTTTGTCCGTGATTGCATTCAGACACTTTTCTTCCTCCGGGTCACTTGCTGCCAGATATTCTTTTAATCTGCCGAACCCTGACTTAAGGGCTATTTTCCATTCTCCCCCTTGCTGCTCTGGATCCCTCATATCTGTGTTGAGATATAACGAGAGAATTTTGTCCGGGGGTTCCAATTGGACATAACGCAATTTCTTAATCAATGAATCAATCGGCATTCATATTCCTCCTTTTGCAACGGGTTACTTTTCTTTTTCCTCTCTTAAAACCAATCAAACCTTCCTTGCACTAAATTCTAGCAATTATGTATTTATCATTTACAAACGCCTCTTCTATCTACTACAATTGGTTACTGTGTTTCTAACTATTTTTTGAAAGGGGTTTGATTTTGATTACCACTAAGGAAAAAAACCGCCAAGAGCTTGAAGAAGAGCTGAATCATTTAGAATTTCAAATTTATCGCATGCAGGAAAATATAAAGGATCTATCGAAAGATGCCAGAGTGCTTGGTATTGATCAATCGAAAGATGAAGATTGGATGATTGTTTCCTCGATTGATGATGGCCAAACATGCAAAATTATGCTCACAGATTGTGAAACAGCTTATAGAGGGAAAAGCTGCTTTTCACTTGTAGCATCCTATCAGGACGATGCCATTCATATTGGGGATATTAAAGGGCCTCCGAATTACGGCTTCGGTTCTATTTGTATGAAATATTTAAAAGATATTGCCAGAGACTGCAATATCCCGAAAGTTACCGGCGACATAGCCAAACGGGATTGGAATCATGTGGACAGACTCATTCATTTTTATGAAAAGCATCAATTTGAAGTATCCATTGACTACGATACACAATCAGGAAGCATTAAATGGACGGATTTCTAAAAAAGTCTGGAAGAATATGCCGAGATATGCTGTAATGGTGTAAAACTGTTTAGGAGGACCTGAAGTGTTTGCACCCAAACTGAAACCGGGAGACGAAATTCGAATCGTGTCTCCCGCCACCAGCATGTCCGTATTAACAAATGAAGCAAAGTTGCACGCAAAAACGACATTAGAACGATTGGGTTTTCGGGTGACCATTGCTGAACACGCAGAGGAGTTAAACGAATTCCAGTCATCCTCTATCGAATCAAGAGTAAGTGATCTGCACAGCGCCTTTTTTGATCCCGAAGTCAAAGCTATTTTAACAACACTCGGCGGATTCAACAGCAATCAGCTGCTGCGTTATCTTGATTACGAGAAAATCAAACAGAATCCAAAAATTCTTTGCGGCTATTCCGATATTACGGCTCTCGCCAATGCCATTTATCAAAAAACCGGTCTCGTTACATATTCAGGCCCCCACTTTTCTACGTTTGCAATGAAAAAAGGATTGGACTATATAAAAGATTATTTTCTGGCTTGCTGCGCTTCGGATGAAGCCTTTGAAATCCTGCCATCACAAGAGTGGAGTGATGACCAATGGTTTTCAGATCAAGAAAACAGGCACTTTTACCCCCATTCCGGTCCTATTGTGATTCAGGATGGCTATGCTGAAGGCACATTGATTGGCGGCAACCTGTGTACACTTAATTTGCTGCAGGGAACGGAGTATTTTCCGGAAACAGAAAATACAATTTTACTGATTGAAGATGATTATATGTCAGACGCAAACATGTTTGACCGCGATTTACAATCGCTCATCCACCTCCCTTCTTTTTCAAATGTAAAGGGGATATTGATCGGCAGGTTCCAAAAAGCATCAAACGTATCTATAGATCATGTAAAAGCCATGATTAGAACAAAAAAAGAATTATCCGGCCTCCCCGTCATCGCAAACATAAATGCCGGGCATACCTCTCCATTTGCCACGTTCCCTATAGGGGGAACATGCAGGATTGAAGCTGATTCGGGCAAATCACGAATATGGATCGACAAGCATTAAACAGCTTACTGCACGAGGGCATATGACAAGTGTCATGTATGATGCATGATGTGTGCTACTACAAAGGACTCCTCTCATTAGCGTATACTTAACCGAGACACACAATGAGAGGATACTTACTATGACTGAAAAAAACATTGCTCATAAACAAAAACTGCTGACAAAGCAAGTCGCTGCTTTTGCTCAGCCCGAAACAAAAAACAGTCTGATTCAGCTTTTAAACACGTTTATTCCTTTCTTCGGACTGTGGTTTCTTGCTTATTTCAGCCTCAATGTCTCCTATCTTCTTACTTTAGCATTAACAGTGATTGCCGCAGGGTTTTTAACAAGAATTTTCATTATCTTTCATGACTGCTGCCATCAATCATTTTTCAAACAAAAGCGCTATAACCATATTCTCGGTTTTCTGACAGGTGTTCTGACTTTATTCCCTTACCTTCAATGGCAGCACAGCCATTCGATTCATCACGCGACCAGCAGCAATCTGGATAAACGCGGAACAGGTGACATCTGGCTGTTAACGGTAAACGAATATAAAGCCGCACCTAGACGCACAAAACTTGCATACAGACTTTATAGAAATCCGTTTATCATGTTTATTCTCGGACCAATTTATGTTTTTCTGTTCACCAACCGTTTTAACAAAAAAGGTGCAAGACGTAAGGAGCGTATGAATACGTACCTTACAAACCTGGCAATTGTGTCATTGGCTGCTGTTTGCTGCCTGATCTTTGGCTGGCAATCGTTTTTGCTGGTGCAAGGCCCTATCTTTCTGATCTCAGGTTCAATCGGCGTGTGGCTGTTTTATGTACAGCATACATTTGAAGACTCTTATTTTGAAGCAGATGAAAACTGGAGCTACGTTCAGGCCGCTGTGGAAGGCAGTTCATTTTATAAACTCCCGAAACTCCTTCAATGGCTGACAGGCAATATCGGTTACCACCACGTTCACCATTTGAGCCCAAAGGTGCCCAACTATAAGCTTGAAGTTGCTCATGAACATCACGAACCATTAAAAAACGTACCGACAATCACCTTAAAAACAAGCCTGCAATCACTCGCATTCCGGCTTTGGGATGAAGACAAAAAACAATTTGTGTCATTTCGGGATATCAAACAAATATCTTTCCGCCTTCCGCCTGATTCAACAGAAAAACAGAAGCTGCGGAAGAACGCCTGACAATTAGGAGGTCTTCTTATACAACAAGAAGGCTTCCTTTTTATTGTTCGGTGGTGCAATCTGGCTTTCACAATGGTAAAGTTACATTTAAGATGAAAAGCTGAAAATGAGGTTATATCATGATCAAAAAGCATTTTACATTTCAAAAACTAAGCGGGATCACGCCTTATATATGGACGATATTTTTCATCCTGCCCTTCTACTTTATATTTAAATCATCTTCTACATTTGTTATTATCGTCGGAATTATTTTGACGCTTTTATTTTTTTCGGTTTATCGATTTGCTTTTGTCTCAAAAGGCTGGGCCATTTATTTGTGGGCGTTTCTGCTAATCGGCATTTCAACCGCCTCCATTACGCTGTTCAGTTATATTTATTTTGCTTTTTTTATTGCGTATTTTATTGGAAACATAAAAGAACGCGTCCCTTTCCACATTTTATATTACGTACATTTAATAAGCGCAGCTGTCGCAGCGAATTTCAGTCTTGTGTTAAAAAAAGAATTCTTTCTGACACAAATTCCTTTTGTAGTCATTACCCTCATCAGTGCAATTTTATTGCCGTTCAGTGTCAGAAGCCGCAAGGAGCGCGAACGGCTGGAAGAAAAACTTGAATTTGCAAATGAACGGATTGCCGATTTGGTAAAATTAGAAGAAAGGCAGCGGATTGCCCGCGATCTCCACGATACACTTGGTCAAAAGCTTTCTCTTATCGGTTTAAAAAGCGACTTAGCGAGAAAATTAATATACAAAGATCCTGAACAAGCAGCGCGTGAGCTGAAAAGTGTTCAGCAAACAGCGAGAACTTCTTTAAATGAAGTAAGAAAAATCGTATCCTCTATGAAAGGCATCCGGCTCAAGGATGAAATCATAAACATCAAACAAATTCTCGAAGCAGCTGACATTACATTTATCTACGAAGATGAGAAAATACCCGAAAATATCTCATTGCTTAATGAAAATATTTTGAGCATGTGCTTAAAGGAAGCTGTCACAAATGTTGTGAAACACAGTCAGGCTAAAACATGCCGAGTTGATATTCAGGAGCTCTGGAAGGAAGTTGTTATTACAGTGTCTGACGATGGAACATTTCAAGGAAGAGACACGTGCTTTTCAAAAGGACATGGCTTACTCGGTATGAGAGAGCGTCTTGAATTTGCAAACGGGAGCCTCCACATCGACACCAAAAACGGAACCAAGCTTACCATGACGATTCCTAATAACTCAAAATAAACAAAAAGGATGGCTTACATGATTAGTATATTTATTGCGGAAGATCAGCAGATGCTGCTGGGCGCTTTAGGATCACTATTGAACTTAGAAGACGATATGAAAGTTGTCGGCAAAGGAACAACCGGACAGGATGCTGTCGAATTTGCAAAAAAACATCAGCCCGATGTATGCATTATGGACATTGAAATGCCCGGAAAGACGGGGCTTGAAGCTGCTGAGGAATTAAAGGATACAGATTGCAAAATTATTATCTTAACCACTTTTGCCCGCCCCGGCTACTTTCAGAGAGCCATTAAAGCCGGCGTTAAAGGCTATTTGTTGAAGGACAGTCCCAGCGAAGAGCTCGCGAGCGCCATCCGAAGCGTCATGAACGGAAAGCGTATCTACGCACCTGAGCTGATGGAGGATATGTATAGCGAGGCCAACCCTCTCACAGATAGAGAAAAAGAAGTGCTCGAACTTGTGGCTGACGGAAAAAACACAAAAGAAATCGCCCAAGAACTCAGCATTAAAAGCGGGACGGTGCGAAATTATATCTCCATGATTCTGGAAAAGCTTGAAGTGAAAAACCGTATAGAAGCCATTACGCGCTCAAAGGAAAAAGGCTGGTTTAAGTAAAAGAGGATCTTGGCATATGTCCAAGATCCTCTTTTGTTCATCTGCTACTCCCCACGCTGAAACAGGAAATATGTTGCCGCTCCAAGAATGAAAATAACACATGACGCCAGCTTGACGTGCTTCCATGGTGTAATATCAACCTGCGGGTCAGAATCAGGCTTGTATTCAATTTTGGAACCGCAGCAAATGCCGGTACTTTTTTCGTAAAGAAGCCACGGGCACATTAAAGAACCTGATCCTCTCATGAAGATTGTACTTGAAGGCATATCACACGAATCTTTCATAGACAGAAGAAATAGGAGTAAACACATGATCTACTCCTCTAATTAGTTTCTAGCCCCTTCACTTCTTCATAGTCTGGTGTTTTCTTTGATAAACCAAGGCGTCATTTTCGCTGTTCATTGTTCATTGGCATATCGTCCACCTCTTGATGATAGATGTATAGCTCTATGGCGCGTATAAAACAAATGGTGCGATGACATGGATACAATCCCGAGGGCCGCAACAAAAATGCGCCCTGATTTGACAATTTCACCTTTACTATCATCTAGCTTGAACATTGTCTTGTATATATTTAATGTAAACAAGGTAACTGTACTATTTAAAGCCCCACTGAAAGAGCTTAAAATCGCCATGAATAAAATAGCGGCAAAAACACCAGTAAGCAACGCTGGCAATAAGTCGACGATCAGTCGAGGGTATACAGTGCCAGCATTTCTATTCCGAAGCCATACAAATGAAAAGGCAGTCACTCCCGGAACAACTATATAATACACTCCGATCAGTTTAAAAACCTGCTAAAAAAGCCCCCTTCTGTCCTTCATCTGAATGTTTAGCGCCTAACGCACGCTGAACAAATTGCATGGTTCATAAATACAGGTGATTCACTAATAAACCTGTTAAAATCGTCGGCCAGAATACATCTGCCGAATTACGAATATCGATTTTATGTAATGCAGTCAGTCTTGCAATTCCCAAAGCTGCCATCTTCGACTGCAAGAACGCCGAGAACCACAATAAAAAAATCGTCTAAAATTAAACCAATTCCGTATATCACATCTGCTCAAAGCAACTGCTATCAGCCCGCCAAAAAAATGTAGCAGTCGTTACGCAATAATGAAGGAAATCAGCTAAACCGTCATGAACGTGCTCATGCCAAACGTCTCCGTAATGCGGAAGACAAGAGCCTTGAATACATCATTGTTGCTGGAATGAAACAGCATAACCTATGATCAAATCGCTGCTCCAAAAAATCAGGTATCGCCATGACTCCTGTTTTTAAGTAACGCGGGCGGCGCACTTGCTTCCCAAAACATGCTGTCATAGAGCCCGCGTAGCTTTGCCAATTTAACCTGCCATCAGCTCATTTGATAAATTCGTTATAAAAGCGAGCTTTCAATATATAAAACAGTGAGGCTCCTCCCCTAAGAAATAACGGTTAGAGTATGAACGATACAATAATCAAAGCAAAAGCCAGCAACACCTTCTGCAAAGACAGTAGATGACAGGAGCGTTTACCTTCTATTCATCGAAATCAGAAAGAGCACAATTTTTCTTTTATCAGCATATTATGTTTTACGTCTCTAAAAAAACAAAAAAAGGACACGAGCTTAGAGCTACATGTCCTTTATCTTCATCTATTCTATTAATTTAACACTTTTACACTTACTGTTCTGACGCCCCAATTATGTGCATCACTTTTGTTTGGTACAAATACGTCAATTTTATTTCCTTTTATTGCGCCGCCAGTGTCTGCTGCTGTTGCTTCTCCATAACCTTCAACATAGACTTTAGAACCTAGCGGAATCACGTTTGGATCAACCGCAATAACTTTAGCATTCGGGTTCTTGTTTAAGTCGATGCCTGTTGCTGTAACGCCGGAAATGCCGCCGTCGTTAGCAGAGTAAGCAGTAGCAGTAACAGTTAGTTCTTTTGCCGCTTCTTGTTGATTTGTATTAGATTCAACAGCCTTTTCTTCTGTTTTAACAGAAGTTTCTGCTGCAGCCTTTGTTTCTTGTTTTGGTTGCTGTTGAACAGCTTCTTGTTTAGGTTGCTCTTTTTGCACAGCCTCTTGTTTTGTTTCAGTTTGAGGTACGCTTGTTTGCGCATTCTCAGTCACTGTGTTTGCTGCTGTTGCCTGACCTTTTACTGAAAGTGCAGATCCAGCATAGATCATGTCAGAGCTTAAGTTATTCCAAACTTTCAGGTTGTTAACTGTCGTACCGAATTTTTGAGCAATCTTAGAAAGCGTATCTCCCGCTTTAATTGTATATTGCCCAGAAGTGGTTGTTTCTTCTGAAGAAATGGTCAGTTTTTCTCCCGCAATGATTGTATCAGAAGTTAACTTGTTCCATTCTTTTAGGTCCTTTAGGTTCACTCCGTTTTTCTGAGAGATCCCCCAGAGCGTATCACCCTTTTGCACCGTGATTTCTTTTGCAGAAGCGTGAGCTCCGAATGCAGTTGTTGAAAGTGCTGCAACTGCTACAAAGGACATAATCGTCTTCTTCATAAGTAAATCCTCCCTTGTTAGCTTTTTATTGGCGGCTAACAGGTGATATCGTAACACATGTAAATGTCAAATCAATAACAAAAAGATATGATTTAGATTACAGTTCCTTTACATGAAGGATTTCTCTCCGTTGGAAAGTCTTACTGAACCCTTGATATAATAGGCTTTTCAAGTCTTTTAAGTTCGGGTCAAAAAAAAGAAAAGAAAATGTGTTTTTCAAAGAAAAAAAGGTTGATTTATGCTTTTTTTGAGTCTGTCACCTGTACATAAGCTTGTATTTCTTCTAAAAAAAGCCGGCCATATTTTGCTCTTTTTTGTTCTCCGACTCCTTTTATAGACAAAAGTTCCTCATCATTTACAGGCTGTTTTCCTGACATATCTTTCAGCGTCTGATCAGAAAAAACGACAAAAGGCGGAACGCCCTGCTCCGCTGCAATTTGCTTGCGTAAGGTGCGCAGCCGTTCAAACAGCTCGTCATTTTCTGTAATGGCTTCTGCTTTTAATGTTTCTTTTCTCGCTACAGATAATTCGCCTCTCAGCACATTTCTCCCTTTGCCGCTTACAAAAAGAGTCGGAAATGTTCCATCTGACATCCTAATAAAGTCGTCAGCAATCAGAAATTCAATGAAGTCGCTGATTTCACCAACTGATTGGTGCTTTAATATTCCGTATGTTGAAAGGCTGCTAAAGCCGTTTTCGAGCACTTTTTTATTTTTTGATCCAGCGAGCACCTGGGCAACCATCGTCTTCCCAAAACGTTCATTCATGCGAATGATACACGATAAGACCATCTGCGCTTCTCTCGTCACGTCATGGGCTGTTCTTGTATCTGTGCAGTTTCCGCACTGTCCGCAGGCTTCAGCCTCCTTTTCTCCGAAATACATCAGAATAAATCGCTGCAGACAATCTTCCGTATGGCAGTAGTCAACCATTTGCCGCAGTTTTTTCAAGTCCTGCTTTTGCTTCTCTTCATTTTCCGATTGCTCGATTAAAAAGCGCTGCACCATAATATCCTGCGGAGAAAATAAAAGCACACATTCACTGTCGAGGCCATCCCGGCCAGCTCGTCCCGCCTCCTGATAGTAGCTTTCCATATCTTTCGGGATTTGGGCATGAAGAACAAACCTGATATTTGATTTATCGATGCCCATGCCGAAAGCAGATGTGGCAACCATGACCTGCAGCTCATCGTTCAGAAACCTTTCCTGCTGTTCTTTTCTGACTTCGTCCTGTAAGCCCCCATGATACCGCCCTGCGCTGATCTGATTTCGTTTTAATCGCTCATATATCCGATCTGCTTCTTTTCTTGTCGCGGTATAGACAATGCCTGCTTCATGTTTGTTTCTTTTTACATACTCTTCAATAAAACGATCTTTGTTTTCCCCTTTTGCAACTTTTAAAGTCAGATTGTCACGGGAGAAACCGGTATACACCGTATTTTCTTTTTGAATATGCAGCTGGCTGCATATATCATCATGCACCTCAGGTGTTGCTGTTGCCGTTAATGCCATGATGACGGGTTTGTCATTTAACTCACGAAACAGAATTTCAATGTTTCTGTAGCTTGGCCTGAAATCATGGCCCCATTGAGAAATACAGTGCGCTTCATCTATTGCTACTAAAGGAACGTCAATGCTTTGCAGAATACGAATAAATTCTGTTGACGTTAACCGCTCTGGTGTAATGTAAAAAAGCTTATAAGCTCCTTCTTTCAGCCCGTTCAGCCTTTCATATATCTCTTGATTGGTTTGCGTGCTGTTGATGTAAGCAGCTCTGATTCCCGCTTCTTCAAGAGCATCAACCTGATCCTTCATTAAGGAAATTAACGGTGAAATGACAATAGTTGTTCCTTCAAATATCAGTGCCGGAATTTGATAGCAAATTGATTTCCCCCCGCCCGTCGGCATGATGCAGGCCGTATTTTGTCTCGCTTCTGTCACCGAACGGATGGCTTCCTCCTGCCCTCTGCGCAGCTTTTCATAACCGAAATAATGCGCCAAAAGAGATTGGGCTTTATGTAACATAACGTGTAACCCTCGCTTTTCCTTCAATTTCTCCCATCATATCACAAAAAATAAACCTGCATTTCTTCTCGGATGGAAATTGAATTTTCGATATAAAAATCCTTTTTTAGATAAAATAAAAAGCCATTTCCATAAAGGAAATGGCTTTCGCTACATCTTGCCGTATGCAAGTAAGAAAGTTTTAAACCACCACTCCTCAAAGTGGGTGTTTGCAGAAACGTTCCTGTCGTCCTCTACAAAGGAGGCATGACATTCCGGCTTCGATATAAAACTCCCTATTACAGCTTAAAGGTTAAAACTTAATTAACAATACGTACAAAGTAGCTTCTTTTATATAGTACACCATCGGACATATTTAATCAAGGGGTAGATCAATTGTTCAGAAAAACTTTTTCCGTCCATAAAACTGTTTTTTTCGCTAATATATCTAATAATTCGACAAACAAAAAATATATTACGATAAAAAAACGGCGTTTTTTGACGGCAAGAAGTCATCGCTTTCTTCTATATAATATGTACACGCAAAAAAACTCCTATCTCACGGATAGGAGTCTTCATTCATTAAAATTTAACAGCAAGCTCTTTCGCTTCTTGTAAACCTTTTTCAACAATTTCTTGTGCTTTATCAGGCGCTGCATTATGTCCCTCGATGACAACTGTGTGCAAGTCTTGAACACCCCAGAAACCAAGAACTGTTTTCATGAAGTTTAATGACATTTCTAGTGAAGCCATTGGTCCTTCTGAATAAACGCCGCCGCGCGCGTTAAGAAGTGCAACTTTTTTGCCGCCCATTAAACCAACTGGTCCTTCTTGTGTGTATTTGAATGTAACGCCTGCGCGAGACAGATAATCCACATAAGTATGAAGCACTGCTGGCACTGTAAAGTTCCAAAGCGGGAATGCGAACACCACTTTATCAGCTTTTACAAATTGGTTCAGATATTTGTCAGCTGTTGCAGCTTGTTTTTTCTCTTCCTCAGTCATTTCCATACCTTGACCTGCTTTAAATGTTCCGTTAATCATATCTCTTCCAAGGTAAGGAAGGTTTTCTTTATGAAGATCTAATTCAATCACTTCATCATTAGGGTTGTTTTCTTTATATGCAGCTAGAAATGCTTCGTATAGTTTAACTGAAACACCTTCTTCAGCTGTACGGTCACTTGATTTTACAAATAAAACTGTAGACATTTGTATTCCTCCCGGTAAACTTTTTATATTAACTTACAAATAGTATGTTACTTTCTTTTTTATGCAAAGTCAATCACTTTATTTCGAATATGAGATTTTTTCATAAAAAAAAGCAAGTACACTTCATATCGGTGTACTTGCTTGCCATTTTCAGTTTGAATCCTGCTCACGATCTAAAATCTCATACGTTTGAGAGCTTTTTTGATCAATTGTTTCTTTATTAGATAGATCTTTGACCTGTTCATGAAACTCCCTTTCGACTGACGGAGCATCCGTTTCCAAGTCATCCTCTATATCAGCTTGGGCTTCCACTGTCATTCTTGCGTACGGAACAGCTTCCAATCTTTCGTATGGAATGTCTTGACCTGTTTTTTCACAAATGCCGTACGTTCCGTCTTTTATCTTTTGTAAAGCGTGATTAACTTCCTCCAAAAGCTCCCGGTCTATTTCTTTTACCGTTTGGTCTGTCATGCGGTCGGTTACAAGTGTTCCGTGGTCAGCCATATGGTTATCGACCCCATTAGACAGCTCTCCTACTTCTTCAGTCATTGATTGTGTTTTCTTTTTTTCGCCAGACAATTCTTTTTGCATATCAAGCAATTTATGGTAGAGATGCTGAGTTTGTTCTTTAGTCAGTGCCATGTGTATCCTCTCCTTTTTTTCTCTGTTCCCAGTTTTGAATACTGACAAACCAAAAAAAGTGTTTTTATGGCACAAAAAAAAGCCAAACCATTCTTTGGAGACGGCTGGCCTCAGTCAGTTTATTCAGCTGCATAAATACTTTGTCAGCACCGCTTGCACTTCGCTTAAATCGGTATCTTTCGCAAATTCTAATTCAAAGGTTTTGCTTCTTGTCATTAATAAAAGTCCAGTATCGGGATCAAACATTCCCGCTTCTTGAATGGCAAAGCTTTCAATCGTTTTATATGGAAGAAATACACGAACCTTCTTTTTAGAAAACACCTTATTATCAAAGAAAATGATACGTTTGTTTGTAAAGCAAATTTGGTCAACCCGGAGCTTATAAATCGATTCTATTCTTTCCCCTTCAACGAGCAAAGCTTCAAGCTTCTTTGCGTCAGTTGATCTGCTAACAGAAAAAATACCCAATGAAGAACCCCTCTTTCTGCATTTATCTATTTTTCATATGACGAGATTACATTAAATAAAATAAGTCCTTTATCCCTATATAAGAATACGACATAGAAGACATTTAAACCATTACGAACAGATTACATTTTTCAAATTTTTGATTTGTTTCTTGTCTTTTGAATTGTTGTCATCATGTAGTACGCACCAAAAGAGAAAAAAGTTTCATTTTTCGCAAATATTTTTTGAAAAATGAGTTTTTTAACGTTTCTTTTGTGTATCTGTTTTATTTTCCCTTTTTGAATCAAAGAAGAACCGCAGCTAAGCTGCGGTTCTTTGCATAACCATCCGTATCTTCAATTGTGACATCTTCTGTTTCTTCTCCCTCAGGAATTCGATCGGTGATTATACCTCTTCAAAATATTCTTTATAGTAACCGCCGATTTTATTTGTATTATCGACGACAAACAGAAATTCCTCTGTTTCATTCTTCACTTCATATTCTTTCCCTGGAGTTAATACGCGATTTACAATGTATTTTTTTGCGTTTGTCTGAACACACTTTACTTTTTTAATGGTTTCTTTTTCAAGCCAATTTTTATGTATCATGATGAAATCTCCTTTACTTGTCTATAAGCCTATTGTAGCTTTTTTCTTTTATAAATTGCAATATCGGTTATTCATTGATTTTGCCTTGTTTTCTAGTATAGAATGTTTGTATACGCTTACTTCCACAGTAACGATCACAGCTAATTCCTGCTCTTCAATGAAGCAATATCCATTCTATCACCAAGAATCTCAGAACAGACCATAAAAATGACTGGAGGTTTGTTACGAATGAGTTCTTTAACGATGCAAGTGAGTAAAAGGCTGGAGACATTTTTACAGGGAACAAAGAAGCTTTATATTGATGGAAAGTTTGTTCCGAGTGCCTCAGGGGCAACCTTTGACACGCCCAACCCGGCGACAGGCGAAACCTTAATGACGCTGTACGAAGCCCAGGCAGAGGATGTGGACAAAGCCGTTAAAGCTGCCCGCAAAGCCTTTGATCAAGGCGAGTGGAGAACAATGTCTCCAGCAACGAGAAGCAGACTAATGTATAAGCTGGCAGATTTAATGGAAGAGCATAAAACTGAGCTTGCTCAGCTTGAAACCCTTGATAACGGAAAACCAATAAACGAAACAACAAATGGAGATATCCCGCTGGCTATTGAGCATATGCGCTATTACGCCGGCTGGTGTACAAAAATAACAGGGCAGACAATCCCTGTTTCCGGCTCCTATTTTAATTATACACGCCATGAGCCTGTCGGCGTCGTCGGGCAAATCATCCCGTGGAATTTCCCGCTTCTTATGGCGATGTGGAAAATGGGTGCGGCTCTTGCAACCGGCTGTACCATTGTGCTTAAGCCTGCTGAGCAAACCCCGCTTTCAGCTCTTTATTTGGCTGAGTTAATTGATAAAGCCGGTTTCCCCGACGGTGTCATCAATATCATTCCTGGATTCGGTGAGAATGCGGGAGAAGCACTTACCAACCATGAAGCGGTTGATAAAATTGCCTTTACCGGATCAACAGAAATCGGAAAGAAAATCATGGGCACGGCGGCAAAAAGCATTAAGCGGGTCACCCTGGAACTGGGCGGAAAATCACCTAATATCCTGCTCCCGGATGCGAATTTGAAAAAAGCCATTCCAGGCGCTTTAAACGGTGTCATGTTTAACCAAGGCCAAGTCTGCTGTGCGGGCTCACGCGTCTTTATTCATAAAGACCAGTATGATGAAGTTGTCAATGAGATGGTGTCTTATGCTGAATCACTCCGCCAAGGAGCCGGACTTCATAAAGATACCCAAATCGGCCCGCTCGTGAGCAAGGAGCAGCATGAACGTGTTCTTTCTTATATTCAAAAAGGGAAAGATGAAGGAGCTAAAGCTGTCACTGGCGGAAGCTGCCCTTATGAAGAAGGATACTTTGTCGCGCCGACTGTGTTTGCGAATGTGGAAGACGATATGACCATCGCTAAAGAAGAAATTTTCGGACCAGTCCTGACGGCCATACCATATGAAACAGTGGATGAAGTCATTGAACGAGCTAACCATTCTGAATACGGACTTGCTGCCGGACTATGGACCGAGAATGTAAAACAAGCCCATTATATCGCAGATCGTCTTCAAGCCGGGACTATCTGGGTAAACTGCTATAATGTGTTTGACGCAGCTTCCCCATTCGGCGGTTATAAACAATCCGGACTCGGAAGAGAAATGGGTTCATATGCTCTAGATAACTACACAGAAGTCAAGAGTGTATGGATTAATCTTGAGGACTAAAAGGTTTTTCAAAAAAACTGCTGCCAGTCAGCAGTTTTTTTCTTTCAGTAATGGCGGCAAAAGCAGATGAATATATATCTTCTGAAGGAGTTGAGCGGGATGAGCACACTTCAGGAGAAGGTGAGGCGCTATCAGCAAAACACCATTTCAGAGCTGAAAGATAGGCAAAATGATGACGGTTCTTGGACATTTTGCTTTGAAGGGCCAATCATGACGAATTCTTTTTTTATTCTGCTCCTCACCTCACTTGATGAAGGTGAAAATGAAAAAGAACTCATTTCGGCGCTTGCAGCCGGCATTCGCGAAAATCAGCAGCCAGACGGAACGTTTAACAATTTTCCTGACGAAACAGGCGGCAATATAACAGCTACCGTCCAAGGATATGTCGGAATGCTGGCTTCAGGATGCTACCATCGAACTGATCCGCACATGAAAAAAGCTGAACAATTCATTGCATCACATGGCGGCTTGAGAAATATTCATTTTATGACAAAATGGATGCTTGCAGCAAATGGCCTTTACCCTTGGCCCGCTTTATATTTGCCATTGTCGCTTTTAGCAATTCCCCCAACATTCCCGGTTCATTTTTATCAGTTCAGCACATATGCCCGTATACACTTTACCCCAATGGCCGTAACACTCAATCAGCGATTCACACTAAAAAACCGCAAAATTCAATCTCTCCGCCACCTCGACCCGCACATGACAAAAAATCCTTTGACTTGGCTCCGTTCCGATGCTTTCGAGGAGAGAGACCTCTCTTCTGTTCTGACTCATTGGAAGCGCATTTTTCGTGCACCCTTTGCTCTTCAGGAGCTGGGCTTACACACAGCTAAAACGTATATGCTTGACCGGATTGAAGAAGACGGCACACTGTACAGTTATGCAAGCGCCACAATATTTATGGTATACAGCCTTCTGTCACTTGGTGTGTCACGCCATTCACCGGTTATCCGAAGGGCAATAAATGGCATCAAAGCATTGGTGACTGAATGCGGCGGCATTCCTTATTTAGAAAATTCCACATCCACTGTTTGGGATACTGCATTAATCACCTATGCGCTTCAGCAAAACGGTGTTGCCGAAACAGATGGTACAATTACAAAAGCCGCTTCTTTTTTACAAAAGCGGCAGCATACCAAGATAGCAGATTGGTCTGTCAAAAATCCAAATGTATCTCCAGGAGGCTGGGGATTTTCAAATATCAACACGAATAACCCTGATTGTGACGACACCGCAGCCGTCTTAAAAGCAATTCCCCGCAACTTCTCTCCTTCTTCTTGGGAGCGAGGTGTGGCTTGGCTTTTATCGATGCAGAACAATGATGGAGGGTTTTCCGCCTTTGAAAAAAATGTGAACCACCCTCTTATCCGCCACCTCCCGCTTGAATCCGCCGAGGATGCGGCTGTTGATCCCTCAACCGCCGACCTCACCGGGCGTGTGCTGCACTTTTTAGGTGAAAAAGCCGGCTTTTCAGTAAAACATCACCACATTCAGCGTTCTGTGAACTGGCTTTTTGAAAACCAGGAACATAATGGATCTTGGTACGGACGATGGGGTGTTTGCTACATTTATGGCACATGGGCTGCCTTGACCGGTATGCACGCCTGCGGAGTTGTTCGAACACATCCTTCGATACAAAAGGCAATCCGGTGGCTCAAAACCGTACAAAATGATGACGGCAGCTGGGGTGAATCCTGCAAAAGCGCGGAGGTCAAAACCTATGTGCCGCTTAAAGAAGGAACCATTATACAAACTGCATGGGCTTTAGATGCTTTATTGCAATATGAAAAACCCAGTCATCCAGCAATTGTAAAAGGAATGAACTACCTCATGGACAGCAGTTCTCATGACGGTAGAAGCTTGACTTATCCAGTGGGTATCGGGCTGCCAAAGCAATTTTATATTCGGTACCATAGTTACCCTTATGTGTTCCCTTTGCTGGCTGTCAGCAAGTATTTGAATTCTATTGAAAAGGAGACAGCAAATGAAACGTGAATCTTATCAAACCGAGATGTTCAATTGGTGTGAAGCCTTAAAAGATCAGATTCAAAAACGAGGACAGCTTGATCAATATGAGGATCAAATCGAAAAGATGATTGAAGCGCTGGAGGATGACCAGACAACAGAAGAAGAGTGGTATCAGCAGGCCTCCTCACTCTATCGTAATATTACACAATCAGAAGAAACAGGTGAAAGACGTGCCTTCGTTCCTATAGGAAAACATGTTCTCCCAAAGCTTCCGTATAAGTACTCCGCTTTAGAACCTTATATTTCACGTGATATTATGGTGCTTCATCATACAAAGCATCATCAAAGCTATGTTGACGGACTGAATAAAGCAGAATTGGAGCTTAAGAATGCCAGAGCTTTAAAGAACTATGACTTAATCACTCATTGGGAAAGAGAGCTGGCATTTCATGGAGCTGGCCATTATTTGCACAGTATTTTTTGGTTTTCTATGCATCCAAACGGAAAAAGACGTCCTACTGGAGCATTGTTTCAAATGATCGATCTTTCATTTGGAAGCTATTCGGCCTTTAAGGAGCATTTTACCCAAGCTGCAAAAAAAGTGGAGGGTGTCGGCTGGGCCATTCTTGTCTGGTCCCCTCGTTCCGGACGGCTTGAGATTTTAGCCGCAGAGAAGCACCAGCACTTCAGCCAGTGGGATGTTATCCCTCTTTTGCCGCTTGATGTATGGGAACATGCTTACTATTTGCAATATAAAAATGACCGCGGGAGCTATGTTGATCATTGGTGGAATGTAGTCGATTGGCGTGAAGCCGAAAAACGTTTTGAACAGGCAAAAGAAGTTGTATGGAAACTCTATTAAAAAAGCCCCCTTTTCCAGGGGGCTTCATTTTTTAAAAAACACCTAATACATGTAAAAATACAATAATGATTGCAACAGGTGAAAGATAACGTATTAGCAGAAGCCAAACCGCAAACCACTTTCGCTTGAGGTTTGAGCCGCTTTTCAGCTCGTTAAACAAATCCTCTTTCGGTATTTTTAACGGTACAAAGATAGAAATCAATAACGCTCCTAACGGCATTAAAATATTGCTGACCAGAAAATCAGCTGCGTCAAAAATAGACATGTGAAAAATGGTAACATCACTTAAAACCCCGTATGATAACGCAGACGGTACGCCGACCAGAAAGATAGCAATCCCGCCGATCCAGGCAAATCGTTTTCTTTTACTAACATCGCCTTTAGAAAGCACAGCGACCAAAATTTCAAGCATTGAAAAGGCAGAGGTCAGTGCCGCAAATAAAAATAGAATTAAAAATGCTAATAAAAAGACAATTCCGAACGGCATTTGATTAAACACAGTCGGCAGCACATTAAATAACAGAACAGGCCCTTGATCCGGTTTGAGACCGAATGAAAAAACAGCTGGAAAGATCGCGATGCCCGCCATAATGGCGACAAGGACATTCAAAACCGTAACAGATACAGCAGACTGCACCAGATTTTCTTGTTTCTCTAGATAAGCACTATACGTTACCATTACAGATACACCGACACTTAATAAGAAGAAGGACTGGCCCATCGCATATAATATCGTATTGGCGTCAATCGCAGAGATATCAGGTGTCAGGAAAAACTTAATACCTTCTATCGCTCCATGAAGTGTAACTGAACGCACCATTAAAATGATAAATAATATAAAAAGCGCCGGCATTAAAATTTGGCTTGCTTTTTCAATTCCGCTGCTTACACCTTTTGCGACAACTAAAATTGTGACCAGCATAAACAGCAGCTGGCCTCCTACAGCCAAATAAGGATTTGAAATAGTATTCGCAAACAGCGTATCAAATCCTGACGTATGCGATAAACCGCCGGTAAAGCCTTTAAAAATGTAATTTAAAATCCATCCGCCGACGACGCTGTAGAATGATAACAGAATAAAGCACGTCGCCATGCCCAAATAGCCTATCCAATGCCACTTAGACCCTGGAGCAAGAGATTTATAGGATTGGACGGCATCTTGCTGTGTTTTTCTGCCTATGATGAATTCACCGAGCAATAATGGCAGTCCGATTAAAATTGTAAATAAAATAAAAATAAATAAAAACGCGCCTCCTCCGCTGGTGCCTGCTACATATGGGAATTTCCATATTGCACCGAGACCGATAGCCGATCCAGCCGCAGCTAAAATAAAGCCCAGCTTCGAAGACCATTGATTAGCTTCCTTCACCCTATCACTCCTATTTTCCAAAACACTTTAAAGGTTCATTGTAAGAATATCTACCTATATAGTCAAGAATATTTTGATTAGTTTACATAATATATTTATCATCTATCTCCATGAATATATCAGAATACAGTCAATCTATCAATATTGAATTATTCAGAAAATTAATTATAATAGGGGAATACCAAAAAAATCTGTAAGGATTTCTGCTGGAGTTCTTGATCAGTGTATGAGGAGTGTTTTTATGGAAAACATCAGAAAGATAAGTCATTTCGCGGGACAAACCTTCGGAATCTGGGTCATTGTTTTTGCCGTGCTCGGATTTTCTTTCCCGTCATTATTTTCTTGGATCAGTTCTTATATTACGATTTTTCTTGGCATTATTATGTTTGGAATGGGGCTCACACTGCAAACCGATGATTTTAAAGAGCTGATCAGAAAACCTTTGTACGTCATTATCGGCGTGATTGCCCAATATACGATTATGCCGCTTGTTGCTTTCGGCTTAGCATATGGCCTGCATCTCCCCTCGGAAATCGCGGTAGGCGTTATTCTCGTTGGCTGCTGTCCCGGTGGAACTGCCTCTAATGTCATGACATTTTTAGCAAAAGGCAATACGGCCCTGTCTGTTGCCGTCACAACGATTTCCACCTTGTTGGCACCGATTTTAACGCCGGTTTTGATTATGCTGTTTGCCAAGGAATGGCTGCCTGTCTCACCTGGCTCGTTATTTATTTCGATTTTGCAGGCTGTATTGATTCCAATCATTGCAGGCCTAATCGTCAAAATATTTTTCAAAAAACAGGTCGCAAAAGCCGTTCATGCCCTGCCGCTTGTTTCAGTCATCGGTATCGTTGCCATTGTGTCAGCTGTTGTAAGCGGCAACCGGGAAAACCTGCTTCAATCAGGTTTGCTTATTTTTTCAGTAGTTATCCTGCACAACGGGTTTGGATATTTACTGGGATTTCTTTGTGCAAAGCTGTTAAAAATGGATTATGCGTCTCAAAAAGCAATTGCAATTGAAGTCGGCATGCAAAACTCAGGGCTTGGCGCAGCACTTGCCACGGCACATTTTTCACCGCTATCTGCCGTTCCGAGCGCGATTTTCAGCGTATGGCACAACCTTTCGGGCTCCCTGCTCGCTACATATTGGTCTAAAAAAGGTAAGAATCCAAAAGAAGATTCAAACAGCACAGAACTGTCTCTTTAACATTCTATTGTATATAAAAAGGTACATCACGTTTATCCGTGATGTACCTTTTTTGTTTTATCCCTCTAACAAAAGCTGTTCAGGATCTTCTAGTAAGTTTTTAATTGTGACAAGGAATCCAACTGCTTCTTTACCATCTACGATCCGGTGATCATAAGATAATGCAATATACATCATCGGACGGTTTTCGAAACGCTCTTCATCAATTGCGACAGGGCGCAGCTGAATCTTATGCATACCCAGGATACCAACTTGAGGGCTGTTTAAAATCGGTGTCGACATGAGTGAACCGAAAGTCCCTCCGTTTGTAATTGTAAATGAGCCTCCTTGCAGCTCACCAAGGGTCAATTTATTGCTTCTCGCTTTTTTCGCAAGCTCGCCGATTTCTTTTTCAATGCCTGCAAATGTCAGGCGGTCTGCATCACGTACAACTGGAACGACAAGTCCTTCCTCAGCTGCGACAGCGATTCCGATATCATAGAATTTTTTAACAATCAGCTCATCGCCTTGAATTTCTGCATTCAAGAGCGGATATTTTTTCAAAGCAGCTACAACAGCTTTTGTAAAGAAAGACATAAAGCCGAGCTTCACTTCATTTTGCTCAAAGAATTGGTCTTTGCGGCGTTTTCTAAGATTCATAACAGCCGTCATGTCAACTTCATTAAATGTAGTCAGCATCGCAGATGTTTGCTGTACTTCGACTAGACGTTTTGCGATTGTCTGTCTGCGGCGTGACATTTTTTGCACTTCAACAGGCTTTTCAAAGCTTTGCTGTGTTTTTTGAGCCTGCGGCTGCTGTTTTTGCTGAGGAGCTGGTTTCGCCGCCGGTTTTTCATACGCCTCAACATCCTGTTTGCGCACTCTTCCAAGCGGGTCGCCAGTCGGAACCTGAGACAGGTCAATCCCTTTCTCTCTCGCCAGCTTACGGGCAGAAGGAGATGCGATTGTTCTTGATTTTGCTTCAGTTTGCGCTTCCTGGCTCACTTCTTGCGCCGCTGGTTCAGCTTTCTTTTCTTCTTTTTCACTTTCTTTGCTTTCAGCCTTCTCTGAAGGAGCAGGGGCAGAACTTTCACCCGCGCCTTCTGTAATGGTACCGATAATTTCTCCAACTTGGACGGTATCACCCGAATCTTTCAATACCTCTTGCAGAACACCCGATTCTTCTGCTGTCAATTCAACATTTACTTTATCCGTTTCAAGTTCAAGCAGATATTCACCCTGTTCTACATAATCACCGGGCTGCTTTAACCATTGGGCTATTGTTCCTTCTGAGATTGATTCTGCTAATTCAGGTACCTTAATTTCCGCCATTTTTTCATTTCCCCCTTAGTTTTTGCGAGTCAAGCTATCAGATACAATACGTTCCTGTTCTTTTTTATGAACTGTCGGATCTCCCTCTGCAGGACTGGATCGTCTTCTTCGTCCAATATATTGAACGCTTACTCCTTCTGGTGCAAGTTCTGTCAAATAAGGGCTGATGTAGCTCCAAGCCCCCATGTTCTGCGGCTCTTCCTGAACCCAAACAATTTCTTTAAGGTTCGGAAGCTTTGCAAATAATTCTTTGACTCCTTTTGCAGGGAATGGATACAGCTGTTCAATTCTCGCAATGTGAAGCCACTCTTTCCCGTCTTCTAACTTGTTGAAATGATCGCTGATGTCTATAGATACTTTACCGCTGGATAATACGAGCCGCGTTACTTTTTCATACTCATGAGAAAGTCCTGACTGTTCGTAAACAGGCTGGAAGCGGCTTTCACTGAGCTCCTGCACTTCGGAAACGGTATTCGGATTGCGCAGAAGGCTCTTCGGCGTCATGATGACGAGCGGACGAATTTCCTCACGCAGCAGCATTTTAGCCTGTCTTCTTAATATATGAAAATATTGAGCGGCGCTTGTCAGGTTGGCAACCGTCCAGTTGTTCTCAGCAGCTAGCTGCAGGAACCGCTCGATTCTACCGCTTGAATGCTCAGGGCCCTGTCCCTCATAACCGTGCGGCAGCAGCATCACTAATCCGGATTTTTGGCCCCATTTTGCTCGTCCGGCAGAAATAAATTGGTCAAAGTACACTTGAGCAGCATTGGCAAAATCCCCATACTGCGCTTCCCAAAGGACAAGTGTTTCAGGTGAATACACATTATAGCCGTATTCAAAACCGAGTACAGATCCTTCAGACAGCGGGCTGTTATGAACGGCAAATGATGTGTCACAATCTGACAAATGGTGCAGCGGCACAAATTCCTTGCCTGTCTCACTGTCGTGAAGCACAAGGTTTCTTTGAGCAAACGTTCCGCGCTCAGAATCCTGTCCTGTTAATCGAATCGGTGTTCCGTCTTTCAGAATGGAAGCAAACGCGAGAGATTCAGCCAATGACCATTCCACTTTTCTGTCATCATCAAACGCCTTGGCCCGTCTTTCCAAAATGCGTTTTAGCTTACCGAATACATTAAACGACTCCGGCCAATTGACCAGTTCGCCATTCAGCTTGCGGAGCACATCAAAATCAATAGATGTATCTACATCCGGAAAGCCGTTTGAAACAGGTTCCGGAAGTTCTATTTCACTGGCGATATGTTCCTTTTTAGCCGGCACTTTTTGATAAGCGTCTTCTATGCGTTTCGTTACCGACTTTTCAATGTTTTGAACAACTTCCTCGGTAAGCACCCCTTCTTTAACGAGCTTTTCCGCGAAAATATGTTTGACAGTCGGATGCTTTCTTACAGCGTCATACAGCATCGGCTGAGTAGTTGACGGCTCATCCATTTCATTGTGTCCGTAGCGTCTGTACCCGATCAAGTCAATCAGAAAGTCCTTGTTGAATGTTTTTCGGTATTCTACCGCAAACTTAACAGCTGAAAGACAGGCTTCAGGATCATCCGCATTTACGTGAACAATCGGAATTTCATAGCCCTTCGCCAGGTCACTGGCATAGTTTGTTGATCTTGATTCAGCGCTTTCTGTTGTGAATCCGATCATGTTATTGGCGATAATATGAATCGCACCGCCGACTTGATACCCTTTTAAAGAGCTTAAATTCAATGTTTCAGCTACAATTCCTTCCCCGGGGAACGCAGCGTCTCCATGAATTAAAATCGCAAGTGATTTTGTTTCATCCTGAACCGGATATCCGCTTTGTGTTCTAGTTTCCTGCGCCGCTCTTGTGCTGCCTTCAACAATCGGATTAATAAATTCCAAGTGGCTCGGGTTATTCGCCAGCGTAATGCGCGCTGACTTCGTTTCAGCGTCATGAAGCTCACGGTTCGCTCCCAGATGATATTTGACATCCCCCGTCCATCCGTAGCTGATGCCGATTGATCCTTCAGACGGGACAAGATCTTTGTTCGGCGCGTGCTGGAATTCTGAGAATATGATTTCATACGGTTTGCCCAGCACATGTGCCAGCACATTCAGGCGGCCCCTGTGCGCCATACCGATGTTGACGCTCGTTGTACCTGATTTGACAGATTGTGCAATAATGTCATCAAGCACTGGAACGAGAGCGTCCAGACCCTCAATTGAAAAACGCTTCTGCCCGACGAAGGTCCGGTGTAAAAATTGCTCGAATCCCTCTACTTCCATCAGTCTCTCCAGCACAGCTGACAGCTTTTCAGCTGAGTTCTTTTGGAACAATTCACCGGATTCAATCTTTTGAGTCAGCCACTCGCGCTCTTTAAAGTCGTGTACATGATCAAATTCAAATGAGATGGTTCTTTTATACGTATTTCGTAAATATTGAATGGCTTCTAAACCGTTCGTAATGTTTGTAGGAGCGTCTTTACAAATGACCGACGCAGGTATTTCTTTTATTTCCTCTTCTGTTAGCCCGTAATCGGATAATGGAAAGAGCTCGCTCTTTTTCCCATCCTTTCTGAGCGGATTGACGGAAGCGTTCAAATGGCCATAGGTTCGTATATCTTCTGCAAGTCTGATTGCTGATGCGATCTTTTGTATCAGATCGGCTGTAACACGTCCCTTTTCTTTTGTTCCCGATGCCTCTTTTATATCGCTTGGAGGAGCTCCGAGTTCGTCGAACATTTCCTTCAGATCCGGATCAATGCTGTTCGGATCCTGAGTGTACTGATCGTAAAGCTCCAGCGCATAGCCGAGGTTCGGACCGTAAAAATCTTCCCAATTCATTCGTTGTTTCATATTATTTTGAAACATTTGAATATTACCCCCAACCTAGATAATCAAGTGATTTATTCACTATCTTAAAATAACTTTCGAACGCTGTGTCCAAAATTATGTAATAAAAACGCTTCCAACGATATTTTACCACTGTTTGCAATTTGATTCTACCTTGATTGTTCACAAAATAGTAAAAAACCTTTATAAAAAACAAAAAATTTAATCATTTAAAAAAAGAAACGCCAAAAAGCATAGAATAAAGGGTTATCCTATGCTTTTATGGAGCAGTTTTTTAAGAAGCGGATACAGTACATCCGGAAGCTGATCGACATCCGGGACAAATATACTGAACTTCCCGTACATATCCTGTATTGTTTTCATTTGTGATTCTTCAATTTCCGAGTTGGAGAGAAAAACATTTATGACTTCTATTCCTCTTTTTCGAGCTTCGATAACTGCTTCACTTGTATCGACAATTCCATTTTGCTCATAACCAAATGCGGCCGGCTCTCCGTCAGAGAACACGATTAAGAATTTTTGCGCCTCGCTCCGCTGCAGCATTTTTTTCGTCATTTGCCTGATCGCATAGCCGTCACGGTTGTCTTCCTCAGGTTCAAGCTGCATTATCGCCGGTCCCGCCGCCTGTCTTAAGGATGACTGAAATGGAATTACCGTATTAAAATAGTTCGGCTGACTCGTTTCGGTCGCATCGTTTGTATCCTCCCAGAAACCGACAATTTGATGCGGGACTGCTACCGACTTCAGGGCTTCGTGAAACAATACGATTCCCCTCTTCGTTTCATCCATTTTGTCGAACATGCTTGCTGAACAGTCGACCAGCAATGTGAAAACAGCGTCAATTTCTGAAGAAGGCTCTTGTTTTTTGTAAAAAAGACGCGGATTCCGCTCCGTAAAATAACGGAGAAGTTTGTTGTTCAGACGGCCCGCGTGAAGATCAGTCCTTGGCAGCGTTTTTTTGTGTTCAAGCGTTTTTTGAATCATCTGTTTCAAACGCTTCTGATACGATTCGATCGATTTTGCCTGCTGTTTATAAGAAAGCTCTTCATCTTGTGTTGCAGGCTGCGGTTCTTTATAAATCGCAAACGCGAATTTATTTTCCTTTCCGTCGGCAAGACCCGCGCCGTTCGGCTGGTCTTTTTTGGACTCCAGCGCTTCCAGTTTGGAATAGTCTTTTCGTTTTGTCTGTCTGGCTGAACCTTGAACAGAGCCGAGGGCCTGGTCTCCATCGTCCCCTTCACGAGAAGCATCTTTTCCTAAATCGGATTTTGCGCCGTGTTCAATATCAAATTGAAGGAAGCTTTTAGACGGCGCTTCTGTTTCACGGTGCCAGGTCGGCATTTCTTCATCGTGAATATCTTCATCGCCGTCTGACTTTTTCGGAAGCGTTATGTCATCACTCAGCTTCGGCGCTTTTTTCTCTTCTTCAAATAACGGCTGCTCTGCAGCCTTTGCATAATCTAACTCAGGCAAAAAGAAGTAGGTATTCAGCATGTCTTTATCAAGCACCTCTTCAAGTCCGTCCATGATATCTTCGACAATTTTCAGAACGTGATGTGTAGAATCAGCTTCATACACACGCAAGAGCTGCTGTTCGATAAACGGACGCATCAGATCAATATCATCACGCATAGACGGGATGGCTTCCAGAGGCGATTCCGCCGTCAGCTTGACATACATGGCGCAAAAGAGCGCATCTGTAAAAATGCTTCGTTCTAAATTTAAAGTCAGCTGCGTGGAGAAATGTTTTCTGTACATGTCTTTTCGTTTTGCAAATACATGCTTTGTACCAGGACGCTCGTGTTTGATACACTCTTCAATTCTGATGTCCTCAAGCAGCATAAACAGCTGTTTGGCAAAGCTTTTGTACGTAAGATTGTGCTGGATATAATTCAAAAGGCTCGCAAACTCTTGCAGCGAGCTGTATTTTGTTCCGACTGATCGAAGGTAGACATCGCTTTTGAGACCTGCTTCCATATCTTCAGCTGCTCTGTCCTTCCAAAAGTGGCTCATGTAGATTTTTTTTTCAAATGGGTTGTAGTAGGACTGAACGCCATACTCCACTTCCACTGCCTCACTTTTGGTGAGCGTTTTGGCCAAATCGGTCAGCATCATAAATAAAAACGAGTCAATTGTGCTGTCATTAAATTTGATAAATTTCATCGCACATCCCTCATTCAAACAGAGTTTCTGCGATATTTCGGACCGCCGCCTTTTCACGGTCATCGTCAAGCTTCTCTACAATTCCGCGTTCGATGGCGCGTAGCGGCGGAATATAAGCGGCTAAATCACACGTATCAATTAAAGCTCTGATGGATGCCGCTTCTTCAGACACCTGCCCGTTATTGGCCTGAACGATCAGATCAGAAGACAGCGTGATAAACCGGTCAATCAATTTCTCATCATGAAGAGCAGACTGAGACATGAGTACTTGTTTCAGCAGCTCGCCTTTAATATAAGGCACATCAATGATGACAAAACGGTTTTTAAGCGCTTCATTCAGCGGAACGGTTCCAACATAGCCTTCATTGATGGCAGCAATGACTCCAAACCCTTCTTTTGCCCGAACGACTTCTCCTGTAAACGGATTTGTCATCATTTTTCTGTAGTCCAATACACCGTTTAAGATTGGCAGGGTTTCCGGTTTTGCCATATTAATTTCATCTATATAAAGAAAGTGGCCTTCATTCATGGCCGTTGTCACAGGTCCCGAGACAAACTCGATCGTCGCCTGGCCAGATTGATTTTCAATGGTTTTATAGCCGACCAGCGCTTCAGCATCCAAATCAACTGAGCAGTTGACACTGTGCATCGGTTTATGAAAATAGCTGGACAATGTTTCTGCCAGCTTAGTTTTACCTGAGCCTGTAGGTCCTTTTAACAGGATATTTTTCCCCATCGCTAATGCGATAATGGCATCGAATAAAATGGCTTCATCCTCCGCCTCATAGCCTGATGTCCCGATAAGCGATTGAAATTCTGGAGAAATCGGCTTGCTCTTATATGATAAAAGCTTATTTTGTATATCTTCCGGCAATGTTAAGTGCTGCAATTGAGATGTCATAGACAGGTTTCCTTTCCTATTCGTATTCCATTAACGAGTATACTAAAAAAGCCCCTGTATGCTCAATACAAAAGGGCTCCCGCTATATTACTGTTTCTCGTTATTGCCAGAAAGCGCTCCGCAGACAATTCGCGCTCCTGAATTTCCGCTCGGATTCGTCAAATAGTCGTCAGCCTGTTCATGAATAATAAACGCGCTGCCATCCTGGTCGAGAATATTCAATTTGCTTCCTTTTTGTAAAGAGGTTTCAGGCGCATTCATAATAACATCTACTTTCCCGTCTGCGCCGACCTCAAGATTCGGAAGATCTCCGGCATGATGTCCCATCGGATTATTGAAGCCGTGTTCTTTGTTCAGCGGATTAAAGGGTCCGCCCGCGGATTCAAAATCCGGCCTGACGCACGATCCTTTTTCATAAATATGAAACCCGAGTGAAGCCCCAGGTGTCAGGCTGTGTGCTGAGATGTGAAAATCGAGCCCTTCGTCTTCTGACTCTTTTATTTCAATAAACCCGACTTTTTTGTCTTCTCTATTGACCAGCTGAATCTGATGACGAAACGCTGAGGTTTCTATTACCTTTTTTTCCGGTACCCGCCGCGGATGATCGGGAGGTGTTTCCTGACTGCATCCCGCAAGACCCAGTGCCGCCAGCACGATAAGGAGCAAGAAACGATTCATGCTGTCTCCCCCTTGTTTTTTCTAACAGTCTGGTCAATCATATTCCGATATAAACTAAAAAAAGCCTTTTAAAAGGCTTTTACATTAGGGCAGCAGGACGTCTGCCCAAACGCCCCGTCTGTCTAATGTCGATGCTCAAAGTTTAAAAATAGCTTCGTGCTCCCAGGTAGCGCTGTTTCCAATACGAATTGCTGAGATTAGAAATGCCCACACCGTCGGAGCTTGCATGAATAAAATTGCCGCCGCCCAAGTAAATCCCCATGTGAGACGGTCCGGATTTATACGTCGTAAAGAAAACAAAGTCTCCGACTGACGGCTGGCTGACTTTTTGCATCACATTCCAGTACCCTGCCGTGCTCAGCCTTGAAATAGATGATACTTTATTAATGAGGTAATAAATATAGCCGCTGCAATCGAAACCGGAAGGCGTATTTCCGCCCCAGCGATACGGAACACCGACATATCTTTTTGCCTCCGTTATCATTCTGTCAATCTTTGTTCCAATTTGAACGTTTGATCCTGGTTTGTCTTTCGGGACTGTCTTATTGGAATTATTTGATTTAGTCGTTCCTGAAATGGTGAGAACCTGCCCGATTCGCAGAACATCACTAGACAAATTGTTCTTATCACGGATACTTTGCACAGTGACGCCCAGCTGATTCGCAATCTTCCATAACGAATCGCCTGATTTCACTTTGTATGTAGTTGTTTTTGAAGAATTTGAGTTTGACGGCTTTTTGGAACCGCTGCTCCCGCTATTGGATGAGCTGCTTTTTTTTATTTTTAATACTTGCTTAGGGTAAAGCGTATCTGATGTTAAGCCGTTTAAGGTTTTCAATTCGGCCACCGTCATATTTAAACTGTTTGCGATTTTCCACAGAGAATCACCAAGCTTTACAGTATATGTACTTTTTGATGAGCCTGCAGAATTTGAACCGTTGCTTTTTTTCTGCCCATTCGAACCATTTGAACTGCTTGTCCCTTTAATTTTCAGTTTTTGGCCGGGACGAATCAAATCACTGCTCAGGCTGTTTAAGCTTTTAAGCTCTGAAACACTCATTTTATGATTTTTGGCAATCATCCATAAGGAATCACCATATGCTACGGTGTATGTTGACGTTTTGCTTGAGTTTGATGAGGATGTTTTGCTTTTTTTGCTGCTTTCAGGAACTTTAAGGCTTTGGCCGACATAAAGCATTGACGATTTCAATTTGTTTTCGGATTTCAGTGCTGAAATACTCGTATGATACTGGCGCGAAAGTTTCCAAAGAGAGTCACCGCTTTTCACCTTTATCGTTTTTGCGTCCGCGGGTGCTGCTGCTATCGATGACCCAACAACTGCGGAAACAGCCAAGCCGGCTACGATCTTCTTTTTCATTCATTTAACCTCCTAAACTTTTTATGAGACAAACAGAAATAATTAGTATTCTGTTTCCAAAAATGGCACACATACGTTTTATCGTCACTTTTTTAGCGTTATAAACAAATTTTTATAGATCCGGCAGCAAATTCAGCTTCGTTCGACCTTAAACCTCTAGATAAACACCTAATACTTTACATAATTTGTATAGGTTTATCGAAAGTCTAAGGAACTATTTAAGCGGGGGTAAAATGATTGGTTTATGTTGATGAAAGAAGCAGATTTTCCTCCTTTCCTGTCTGTTTTTCTTTCAATTCTCTATCAAAGTGTCAAATCCCTTCTTCTGACTGCAACTCTGCCCAGCTTTCCGAAACAGTTAAAAGCCTGTCCATTTCAAATGAACAGGCTGTATACACTATGCGTTAGCAGATTGAGTATTGTGTTTAACATATTCAAGAATGCTGTCGGCAGCTTTTTCAGCACCGCCTGCTGCTTTCAGTGACTGACCAATTGCTTTTGCTTTCTCAGCATAAACAGGATTGCTGATCACTTCTTGAATGGTTTCTTTCAGAAGGTTTTCAGACAGCTGTTCTTTTTTCAGCACTTTCCCCGCACCTACTTGTTCCACCTGTTTTCCGACAGCAAATTGATCAGCTCCCATCGGAATGACAATGAGCGGTGTTTCAAAATATAACCCTTCGCTTGTGCTGTTCATTCCGCCGTGGGTGACAAACAAACTGGCTCTTTTCAGGATTTCAAGCTGCGGCACATACGGGCACACAATAAAATTGTGAGGAATATCGTTTAACTCACTTTGTTTAACATGTTTCCCAATGGACAGCACAACTTTTCCGTCAAAGTCTTTGCACACCTCGAGACATTGATTGAAAAACTCTTTTTGATTATTAAAAATGGTTCCCATAGAAATAAACAGCACGTTTTCATTGTCAATCTGATCGAATGGAAAGTCATTGCTTTTGGCTCTTTTTGCAATTGAAGGGCCAACAAAAACATAATTTTCTCCGAATTGCTCAGCCATTGGCTGAAATTCTCTTGACGTAAAGACAATCGTCAAATCTCCATCGGACGAAAAAACGTCAAACGGCTTGGTAATTCCCGCTTGAAACTCGGCATTTAAGGTTTCTGCGAGCTGCTGATAGGATTCGTAATAAGGTGAGTCTTCAAATGGTCTGCTATTGAAGGTGTCCATCATTTCCTTTAAAAAATCCTCATTCATTGCAAAGGTCGTACATAATGAAAATCTCGGCAGCTTCAGCAGATTGGCAATGATTTTACCGGCCAGGAAATGGTGATCATATATGACATAATCATATGATTCGTTTTTCACTTCATTATAAATATGGGTGGCGATGTCCTTACACCCTTTCAAAAAGGCGCATATCATTTCGGCAAAATCTCTTTCCTCATTACCAGTTGCGTTTTTTCCGAAATATTCTTCTCTAAAATCGTTATATTCACGAAATTCAATATCAAGCGCGGTGATTTTTTCTTCATATTCCTTTACTGCATAGTAAGTAATGTTTTCTCCTCGTGATTTCAGCTCCTTCATTACACCGATAGACGGATTAATATGGCCCTCTCCCGGAAAACCGATCATTAATACATTAGCCATGCGGCACACCCTCCCATTAAAATTTATGTAATATTTTATACAGTACTATAAATACAAAATCAGGTAAAGTATTTAACTTTATTAATATTAACCCAATATAACTTTTATACTAGGTTACATTTCCTGACTTTCTATTTTCAAGAAAAAAAGCATTCAGTATGGCATGAATGCTTTTAAAAAAGAGTTCTATTCCAGTCATTTTGTCTCATGAGACGAAAGCTGTTCGGGTCCTTTTGTTTATTTTTATGTTCTCGGTGAGATGAGCGGATATAACACACCGTCCTTCGCAAACGACATCTTGCCTGTTTCCTCAGAAACAACCAGCACAAGCGCATCTGTATATCCAGACATCCCCAAAGCCGCCCGGTGCCTGGTTCCCAGATGAATATCCACTTCTTGTGTCGTCAGCGGGAGAACGTTTCCGGCTGAGACGAGTGTATGGTCCCTCACTAATAAAGCGCCGTCATGAAGAGGGTTTCCCGGGAAAAAGATGCTTTCAATTAATGAAGCACTGATTTCTGCATGCAGCGATGTTCCTTTTTGGATAAATTTGTCAACCGGGTCTGCCCTTTCAATGACAATTAATGCGCCATGCTTATTTTCCGATAAATTTTTAATCGCCTTGGCCAGTTCCACAAATGACGGTGTAAATTGTTCAATGTATGATTGCAAATAAAAGGATGAGGCAATGCCGTGCATATTCTGAAAAATACGTCCCAAGTCATCCAATTCACAAAGGAGGCATTGATCTTTTTCGTGTAACGTTTTCAAAATAAGAGAAGCATCCCCTAGTATCTGTTCTAAATGCGATTGTATCTTTGCCGTGAATACACTTTCTGTCATCTGTTCGTAATGCATGGGCCTCATCTCCTTTTCATATTTTCAACTTTGCACGCATGCTTATCTTATTGATGTACATTCTATTGGTAAAGGAGGTATGTAAAGAATGGAAATGGAAAGAATCATTCAATATATCTGCACCTTTTTAGGCGTTATTTCGCTTTCTTTTATTTATGCCCAAATGTTTAGAAAAACGAAACCGACAAAAAAAGAATAGGCCAGGCGTTCATTGCTTTTTATACATAAAATGTTATAATTTCTCTCGTTATGATAAAGAAACGGGGATCAATGTATGAAAGAAACCAAAAACGCCGGACAAAAGATAAAACAGCTTTTGCACATTTTAATTCCGATTTTAATTACTCAGGCGGGGCTTTCTCTCATGACCTTTTTAGATACGGTGATGTCAGGGAAAGTCAGCGCCGCCGATTTAGCCGGTGTGGCCATTGGATCAAGTCTTTGGACGCCTGTCTATACTGGACTGGCAGGTATATTAATGGCTGTCACCCCGATTGTCGCACAGCTATTAGGCGCTGATAAAACCAAACAAATTCCCTTTACTGTCTTACAGGCTGTATATGTGGCCGCGCTTCTAAGCATTGCCGTTTTAGCGGTTGGATATGGAATAGTTGATCCTGTTCTGTCCCGATTGAACCTTGAGGCTCACGTATATGACATTGCTAAGCACTTTTTAGGGTTTTTATCTTTGGGGATTTTTCCTTTATTTGTTTACACCGTTTTGAGATCGTTCATTGACTCATTAGGAAAAACACGAGTGACCATGATGATTACGCTATGTTCACTGCCGATTAATTTTGTGTTAAACTACGTATTTATTTTCGGAAAATTCGGCATGCCTGCCCTTGGCGGAGTCGGCGCCGGAATTGCATCAGCGCTTACGTATTGGTGCATCTGTATCATCAGTTTTATCATCATTCATAAAGCAGCGCCGTTTTCTGAATATGGCATTTTCCTTACCATGTATAAGTTCTCTTGGCAAGCGTGCAAAAATATGCTGAAAATCGGACTGCCCATCGGGTTTGCCGTGTTTTTTGAAACGAGCATCTTCGCGGCTGTCACTTTGCTGATGAGCCATTTCAATACAGTGACCATCGCGTCCCATCAGGCCGCCATGAACTTTGCGTCACTTTTATATATGCTGCCGCTCAGCGTGTCCATGGCTTTAACGATAGTTGTCGGGTTTGAGGCAGGAGCAGCTCGTTTTAAAGACGCTCGCTCTTACAGCTTTATCGGCATCATGATGGCAGTAGGCTTTTCTTTGTTAACAGCTGCCTGTATCCTTTTATTCAGAGAGCAAATCGCAGGCATGTACACCTCTGATCCGGATGTCCTCAGGCTAACGCAGCACTTTTTAATTTACGCGCTGTTTTTTCAGCTTTCTGATGCTGTGGCAGCACCTATTCAGGGCGCCCTCAGAGGATATAAAGATGTCAATTATACACTTGCAGCCGCTTTTATTTCTTATTGGGTTATCGGCCTTCCTGTCGGTTATGCGGTCGGCACGTTTACAGGACTTGGCGCGTTCGGTTATTGGATCGGGTTAATTGCAGGGCTAGCGGCAGGAGCAGTCGGGCTGTTTTTCAGGCTGGTTAAACTGCAGAAGCGTTATTTATTGAAACAGGAATTTTAAAAGAGGTGATATGACATGGCACAAAATCAGAAATTATATGAGTATCTGTCTCAGCATGCAGAAGAAATAAGTTCTACATGGTATGAAACAATCGAGGAAACTGATCCGAATTCAATCTATGCATCAACAGACCCGGCCGTCATTAAAAATTTAAAGAGCCAGAATCTTGCTTTCAATTATAAGATCAGCCGTATCTTTATAGATGAAGAAGAGGTATACTTGCCCATTCTAAAAGCCTGGGCATTTGAAGTCACCCAGGATCAAGAGCATTTAAAAACGCCTATCCACTATATTATCCGTGAGTTTGTCAGAGTGAGAGACTTGTATATTTCCTATGTGAAGGACTTTGTTCATATCAATCAGGATACCGTGAAAAGCGAAGAAGCCGAGGATTTGTATCACACCCTTATTAAGGCGTTTGATCTTGTGATTCATATTTTTATAGAAGAAATGTACAAAAACACAAGCCTTCAGCTTCAAGCCCAAAAGGATATGATCACTGAATTGAGCGCACCGGTGATCGTGCTGTTCCACAGTGTAGGACTGCTTCCGTTAATCGGTGATATTGATACCGTCCGCGCTAAATTGATCATGGAAAATGCATTGAATCAATGTGCGAAAAAAAAGGTGACGCAGCTTTACATTGACTTGTCCGGAGTAGCGGTAATTGATACCATGGTTGCCCACCAGCTGTTCAGTCTGATTGAGGCGCTGCGTTTGATCGGCGTTTCATCCACATTGTCGGGGATCCGCCCGGAAATTGCGCAAACCGCGGTTCAGCTCGGTTTGTCTTTTGAGGACATCTCACTGAGATCTACTCTTGCATCAGCGATTGCATCTGACTTGAAATTAAAAAAGGTATAAGGTCCCTCAAGGGCCTTATACCTTTTTTTTAATCATTCCATTGATATGTCCAATACACTTCTTCTTCAAACCATGTTGCCATCACAGGTTCATTGTTTTTCAGTTTTTCCTCAAGCTCTCGGAGCATACCTTCCGTCTGGGTGCGATGAGCTCTTAACGCGTTCATTTTAATATCTGCCACTTCTTTGATATCAAGTACGACGTCTGCTTCGCCAAGCACCTCTTCCCTATTGCGTGTAATAGCCATGCATAGTGTGCGCGGACGGTCTTCTTTCTTTTTGCGGTACAATGCGCGGATGACCGCTTCCCCGCATGCATCATGGTCAGGATGCACGCCATGTCCCGGATAAAATGTGACAATTAAGCTTGGTTTTACATCATCTATGATTTCTTCCATGATATCAGCTAAATATTCATCGTCTTCAAACTCAAGCGTTTTATCACGAAGTCCGAGCATTCGCAGATCATTGATATCCATTTCTTTGCAGGCGTTGATAAGCTCTTGTTTTCTTAATAATGGCAAGGTTTCCCGATTGGCAAAAAATGGATCTCCCATATTTCTGCCCATTTCGCCTAACGTAGCGCAAGCATATGTAACGGGCACATCTTTTTTTCTGTTTAAAGCAATCAGACCCGCCACACCGTATGATTCGTCATCAGGGTGAGGCAGGATTACAAGCACGTGTTCTTTCATTATTTTTTCACCCTTTTCTTTAAACTGTGAACGGTTTTTCACTGATTTGAAGTGAAATAGCCAGTTTTCCGCCCGGCAAGTGTCCTGCCATTAATAAGCGGTTTTCTTCATCCACTGTGTACTCAGTCAGGCCTTCAGCATAAATCCAGCCCTCTTCTGTTTTTAAGCCGACCCGGTAAGGCCCGCTCCCTTTGATTTTAGCTTGATGATAGGTTACCTTCGCATTGCGTATATAAGCAACAACCGTCATGTTTTTTTCATTTAAATGTGCCGAGTAAGAACCGGTTGTGGTTTCTAAATGGATATATACAGGGCGGTCCGCATATCGTTCTAAAGATGCTTGCACATCTTCTTTTATGATTGCTTTCATAATTGCTCCCCTCTTTCTACTTTTAAATACTGTACGCGTTCTGTATGTAATTTGACCAGTTGATATTTGACAGCCGGTTCCAGCTGTGAATTCACAATGCGCTGTATAGCGGCATAATATTTTTCCAGCATAGGTTTACGGAGTCTCGGATGTGTTCTCTTATCCAAAAGCTCAAGATCAATTGCCTCTGTAACCGATTCTGCATCTTCGTTTGAGAAAGAGCGGCTGTTCCATAGCGAGGCGTATGCTTTTCCTATTTCTATATCATTGTCCATCGTCCTGCTCCTTTATGTCTTACATACATGAAATGATTATACATAATATATACTCAAACTGAAAAGCCAAAGGCTCAATGGCTTTTTGATGCCCGTTTCCATTTCACTTGTGAAAACGTAAACAAGACTAATGCAGCCCATATACAGGCAAAGGTAAATGCCTTCGAGCTTGAAAATGGCTCATGGTAAATGAACAGCCCGATCAGCAAGGTGATGGTCGGTGCAATATATTGTAATATACCGACTTGATACAGCGGCAGCCGCTTCGCCCCTTCAGCAAACAATAAGAGCGGCAGCGCGGTAAACACACCGGCAAAAAAGAGAAGCACCCATGCCCCGCCGCTTTCTGCACCCGCAGGCTGAATATGGCCGCTAAGCAGCAAATACCCCAATGCAATCGGCATAATCATGAATGTCTCCAGCGTTAAACCGATAGCGCTTGAAAGACTTGTTCTTTTTTTGGTAAATCCGTATAAGCCAAAGCTGAATGCAAGCAACAGCGCGATGTACGGAATGGAGCCGTATTGAAACGCAGAAATAATAACGCCGGCTGCCGCAATAGAAACTGCAACCAATTGAAGGCGATTCAGCTTTTCCTTTAAAAACAAAATGCCGAGAAGAACTGACACAAGCGGATTGATGTAGTAGCCAAGACTTGCTTCTAGCAGAAATCCATGATTGACAGCCCATATGTATACAAACCAGTTAACCGAAATGAGAATTGAAGCGAGAAATAAAGATAGTATGCCTCCGTTCTTTTTTAAAGACCGCAGCTCATGCCACCCCGTTTTCCATTGACGCAAGAAAAAAAGCACGATACACATAAAAACAAAAGACCAAATGATACGGTGAGCTAAAATATCAAGTGCCGGGAGCTGTTCAAGAAGCTTCCAATAGAGCGGAAACAGCCCCCACATCGTAAAGGAAACGGCTGTGTAAAGAACGCCTTTTTTTGTTTCTGATTGATGCATAGTTTGTCCCTGCCTTTCTTTAGAGCATCTTATATTATATCACGTGAAAGATCGAGCAGGCATATACTATTTTGTCAGTGAAGAAAGGTGTGACGAAGATGTTTGAGTGGAACAAGTACTTTCCTTTCCAAAATCAATTTTCCAAGGAAGCATTAAAAAAGGCCGATCCAAAAGAGGTTGAGCATTATGTAAACAGTGTAATGGAAAATGTGTTCGGAAATGATTACGCGGCTCAATTTCCATTTCGCGATCCTCTCCCGACTAAAGAAAAAACACAGCGCACCGAACCTGATATAGATATATTCGAAACAGCAGACCATGTGTTTGTAAAGGTTTCAGTAAACGAAAGCCAGCTGGAACAGCTCAAAATTAAACATACATCCCATACATTACTGATTGAACATTTCCCGGGTTTGACGCATCCTAAAAAAGTAAATCTTCCCTGTCTTGTCAAGCGGAAAGGAACGAAAGCCGTATATAAAGACGGCCATCTGGAAGTCATGTTTCATAAACAGCAGGACTACAATATGTCCGAGGTAGAAATTATGCGATAAAAAACGGCCTGCACAGAAGCAGGCCGTTTTTGCTAATAAAAACCGGGATAACCTCCGCCATACGGTCCCCCGGGGCCGTATGGCGCACCTCCGTAACCGTAAGGAACAGGCGGATACGCATAGGGACGCGGATAATTAAAAAGAGCACTCCCAAGAAAACCGCCTAATAAACCGCCGACTAAAGGAGCGCCAAACAAAAAAGGGTTTCGTTCCGGGTATCCGGCCGGACCTGGGTTCCCGCGATAATACGAGTGTTGAGGGTACATGATTATTTCCTCCTTTATGTCTGCCTATATGTAAGATATTCATCCAGGAAGAAAAACGATTGGGCTATTGTTATATTGATTTTTACTGATAAAGCATTATTACAAAAATAGTCCGGCCAATAAAAAACAGCCCAGTCCTGTACCGAGAGGACCGTTGTGAGCAGCGTCCATGTTTGAAACGTTTCCTTCATGCTCAAGCCGTCAGAAATAACAAAATAAAAACCCCGGCAGCAATGATAAAAATCGGCATGGCTAACCTCCATTTTCATGTTGTTTTTGACAATATCTCCGGATGTTTGTTAGAAAATGTTTTCATTTTTAACGAAATAGGATCTTCATGGTAATATAATTGTCATCTTTTGATCAACTATTATTTCATGCTAATCTCCTAATCAATTGCTGCCAATAATATTTATGATTTCATAGGCTGCCAGACAACAACATAGTTATATATTGATCAATTATTGGTTATGTGTTATGTTTTTATCTATCGATTGGCTTCAGATAACAAAACAATGTGATAACATGCTGATAAAATCAGTGTCACAAAAGGAGGAATTCAAATGCCATTATTACGTTTCGATCTGATAGAAGGCCGTGATCAAAAAGCATTACAATCGCTATTAGACACTGCTCATCAAGCGATGGTAGAAGCGTTTGGCGTGCCGGAGAGTGACCGATATCAAATTGTGCACCAGCACCCCGCGAATGAGCTCGTGATTCACGATACCGGATTAGGATTTCATAGAAGCAAAGATTTGATCGTGATCAGCATTACAAGTAAAACAAGAACAAAGAGCCAAAAAGAGAAATTATATGCCTTGCTGGCTGAAAAACTAGAAGCAGAATGCGGTATTTCCCCGGAAGACCTAATGGTTTCCATTACGGAAAACGGAGATGCTGATTGGAGTTTCGGGCTCGGCGAGGCACAATTTTTGAATGGTAAGTTATAAGATGGTGAAACTTCTTCATCTGCTTTACACTTAGCAAATGGCCAGTCAATGAAATAAAAAAGAGAGATCCTTATTCAAGACCTCTCTTTTTTTATTTCTTTTTCAAAAAAGCAGAAATAACCAGAATGAAAACAGCCAGCAAAACGAAATATAACGGTGTGATCCAGATTTGGTGGATAGAATCAGGGTCTCCCTTTTTATACCCAGTTTCGATGCCTATGTAATTCCAATGAAAGCTGACAGGGTTTTGATCGTATATATAAAATTCAGGCAGATAGAGCTCCGGTTTGCTGATTTGTACAACAAGATAAATGATGATTCCCATTAACAACAGGATAGCTGTTAGTAACTTTTTCACGGAAGGATCCTTTCCTATTTTTGTATGTTGACATCATCCTAACATCTCTTTTTATATATGTAAAATAAAAGCTGATTCATAACATGGCTCCTAAAATAAAAAGTCATGTAAACGGTATGACCCACTTACATGACTTTCTCACTGATACAAACCATTTCTGCGGATACTCTGTTTCTTTCCATTATTTCTCTTCTTCGCACACTGTAACACCAGGCTCACAAAATTGATCGGCCCACGCTTGCATTTCTTGAAATACGGCTTGCAGCGCGGTTCCTTTTTCAGTCAGCGTATAGATCACTTTTACCGGTGTCTCGGGAAGAACCCGACGTTCAACAATCGCGTTTTGCTCTAGCTCTTTAAGGCGCTCTGCCAGCATTTTTTGGCTGATCATCGGTATGGTTTCCGTTATCTCTTTAAATCGTTTCGGCCCATCCATTAGTACATGGATGATCAGACCGTTCCATCGTTTTCCCAGCAATGAGAAAGCTGACTCCATTTTAGGGCACATTGTATTTCCCACTAGTCTTCATCCCTTCATCTATTGTTTGACAAGTATTCACTGATCCATTAAAATTATCTTTCAAGTTACATTTAGTAAGCTTCTAACTTTTCTATTATCATACCACGTTTACCCGAAGGAGGAAACATTATGACTGATACTCTGGACATTTTGCAAGCACGGGCATCTGTTAAGGAATATGATACCAATGCCCCGATCTCTAAAGAGGAACTGACTGATCTTTTGGAGCTCGCCACTAAAGCGCCTTCTGCATGGAATCTGCAGCACTGGCATTTTACAGTTTTCCACAGCGATGAATCAAAAGCGGCTCTTCTGCCTGTAGCATATAACCAAAAACAAATTGTTGAATCTTCTGCTGTCGTTGCCATTTTAGGCGATCTAAAAGCGAATGAAAACGGTGAAGACGTTTACGCTGAACTGGCAAACCAAGGTTTCATCACGGATGAAATCAAACAAACGCTTCTTGGCCAAATTAACGGTGCTTACCAAAGTGAACAGTTCGCACGCGATTCCGCTTTCTTAAATGCTTCATTGGCTGCTATGCAGCTTATGATTGCCGCAAAAGCGAAAGGTTATGACACCTGCGCAATCGGAGGATTTAATAAGGAGCAGTTCCAAAAGGAATTTGATATCAGCGATCGCTATGTTCCGGTGATGCTTATTTCTATCGGGAAAGCAGTGAAACCTGCACACCAAAGCAACCGCTTGCCTCTATCAAAAGTATCAACTTGGCTGTAAATCTAAGAAAAACCTTAGTCCGGATAAACACGGACTAAGGTTTTTTTATTGAAACGTATCTTTGTACCATTGGCGAGCCTGTTCAGCTTCATGCTGCGTGAGCTGATGGCCCCCATCCTGCCAAAAAACTGAAGCAGATGCCCCGCTGTCAAGCAAACAGCGGTGAAGCTCTTCCGATTCTTCCTTTGTGCAAAGCGGATCATATTTTCCCGCCCCAATGAAAACAGGAAGCCCTGTCATATCGGGAAGCTCAAGCCCCCGTATCGGCACCATAGGATGATGCAGAATAGCCGCCTTTAAAACATCCGCATAATGAAAAAGCAGGCTCGCCGCGATATTTGCGCCGTTTGAGTAACCGACTGCAATCACTCGGCTCCGGTCAAACTGATGCGTTTCTGCCGCCTCGTCGATAAAATCTTTCAATTCTTTTGTCCGCTCAACGAGATCCTTTTCATCAAATACACCTTCGCTGAGGCGTTTGAAAAAGCGCGGCATTCCATTTTCGAGCACTGATCCCCTGACGCCGAGCAAATGAGCATCCGGATCTATAAAACGGCCCAATGAAAGGAGATCATGCTCATTTCCTCCGGTTCCATGTAACAGCAGTAAGACGTTATCAGATGTCCCTTTTTCAAAAATATGCTTCATCATGTCTCCTCCTACAATTCAGGCAAAATATCTGTAATTTGTTTGCGGTGTTGCTCCAGCCATTCAGGCAGCTTTAAGGATGTCCCCAGCTCATCAAACGTTTCATCTGTCATAAAGCCTGGTTCATCTGTGGCAATTTCAAATAAAATGCCGCCTTTTTCCCTGAAATAAATTGATGTGAAATACTCCCTGTCCAGAATTTCTGATGAAGGGAGATGTTTTTCAGCAATAAGCGGCTGCCATTTGGCCTGCTCCTCACTCGTTGTCCGAAACGCTATATGATGAACTGTTCCATAACCTCCGACGCCTCTTTTTTCCGGCTGCAAATGAACGTCAATCACGTTTCCGACAGCCGCTGCGGATTTCAGTCTAACGATCTGATCTTCTTCCGCTGCTTTGCTGTATCCGAAGCTTTCCTCTAACAATTGAATCGTTGCTTGCGGATCATAGGAGTACAGCAGCACGCCTCTCATTCCGGTGATGGCTTCATGTTCTGAAATGCCGTCAGGTGTCCACTCGCTTTTTCCGCTTTCGCCGTCTTCCATGATTGCTAACGGAAGGTCTTCTGTATCATCAAAGATCAGCGCGTGTTCCCCGCATAGCATTTTCTCCTCTGCATTCAGTCCATTATTTTGAAGGCGTTCCTTCCAGAAAGCCAGAGAGCCTTTAGGGACTGAAAAGTAAATCCGGCCGGCTTGGCCTTTCCCTACCGTCCCCTGCCCGCTTCCTTGGAACGGGAAAAAGGTAATAATGGTCCCTGGATCTCCATTTTGATTCCCAAAGTAAAAATGATATGTTCCCGGGTCATCGAAATTCACTGTTTTTTTGACAAGCCGAAGCCCGAGCACTTCTGTATAAAATCGCAAATTTTCTTGCGGATCTCTGGCAAATGCTGTAACATGATGCAATCCTTCTGTTTTCATCTTTTCACTCCTAAATTATCTTGATTTCGAGATATTTATTATTTTAAACCTATAATGTGCAGGATGCAAACCATGTGATTTAATTGAATAATTGAAAAAATCATTTTTTTCTAATAATTATCTTGTGATCTTATCTTACAACTGCTATTATAGTGAGCATTATCATCTTTCAGGAGGAAAGTAAATGGTTAAAAAAGCACTTATTGTTATACTCATCATTTTACCATTCATTCAGCTTGCACTTTTGCCGTTTGTGAATCGAATCGAACCGATTATTTTCGGCCTTCCTTTTTTCCATTTTTGGCTGCTGCTGTGGATTATTATTACGCCGGTATGTTCGTTTGGCATTTACCTGGTGCAAAAAAAAGATGGAGGAATTGAATAATGCAAGGAAATCTCACTGCACTTATGATTACGGCTATTATCGTATTAACTGTTGTCTGTATCGGATTTCTCGCCGGGAGAGACAAATCATCGCGAACCTCGGTGGAAGAATGGTCTGTCGGCGGCAGACGTTTTGGAGGCCTTCTCGTTTGGTTTTTAGTAGGCGCTGACCTTTACACGGCATATACTTTCTTAGGTTTGACCAGTACGGCTTACACAGGCGGAAGTGTTGCGTTTTTTGCTATTCCTTACTCCGTATTGGCTTATTTTATCGCCTATTTCTTCCTACCGAAACTTTGGAAAGTTGCGAAAATTCACAAATTAACAACTCTCGCTGATTATGCGCGGGAACGTTTTGACAGCAAGCTGTTGGCAAGTCTCGTTGCAATTGTCGGTGTCCTGATGCTTATCCCATATATCTGTCTTCAGCTTAGCGGAATTCAAGATACGCTTCAGGTAGCGGGCACCGGCTATATCAACGTAAAGTTCGTTGTCATCATCTCATTCATTCTAGTTGCTCTGTACACGTTTTTCAGCGGGATTAAAGGGCCTACTTTTACAGCCATTATTAAAGATATTTTAGTATGGGTGATTATGCTGTTTATGGTCGTTTCCCTCCCTCTTATTCATTTCAACGGCTGGACGCCGATGATTGATACATTGGTGAAGGAAGCGCCGCAAATGCTGACGATACCGACAGAGGGCCCAAAAGGCATCCCTTGGTTTATTACAGCATCTATTGTATCCGCCTTGGCACTTTTTATGTGGGCGCATGCCGCTACAGGTGTATTTACGGCGAAAAGTGCCGATGCAGTTAGAAAAAACAGCATGTTTTTGCCGCTTTATAACATCGTTTTAATCTTAGTTATTTTCCTTGGTTTTATCGCTTTTCTTGTGCTGCCGGAAGATACAAATCCAAGACTGGCGCTGCTGCATCTGATTCAGACGTCTTACGGCGGCGTGGCACAAGGTTTTGCATACGCCACTATCGCTTTAGCTTCATTGATCCCTTGTTCGATCATGGCTATCGGAGCATCGAATTTATTTGCCAATAACTTATACCGTGACTTGATTCATCCAAATGTGTCACAAAGCAAACTGACCCTTATTACACGTTCCATGGTATTTGTCGTGATCGGTCTTGCTCTTCTATTTGGAATGCTGTTCCCGACTGCCTTAGTAACACTTCAGCTTTTAGGCGTTTCCGGTATGGTGCAGATCTTCCCCGCGATTGCCGTCAGCTTATTCTGGAAGAACCAAACGAGAGAGGCGACAGTGATCGGATTATTAGCCGGCCTTGCGGTTACGTTTATTGTGTATATCACTCAATCTGCACACGGCATTTATGAAGGTTTCTGGGGATTGTCCGCCAATATCATCGCTGTAATCATTCTCAATCCGCTGTTTGTAAAAAGAGCAGGTTCAAATCCAGTCAAAGAAGGTTTATTTGGTAAAAAAACTGAACCGAATCCGAATCAGAAGGGTGCTTAAAAAAAGCCATACGCGGTAGCCGCGTATGGCTTTTTTACATTTCTTTTTTCAGCGTTTCAATTGCTTTTTTCATTTGCGTATCATTATTTGACAGCTTTTGTTGAAGTTCTGTCATTAGTTTTGTTGTAGTATCGCCAGTCAGCACGCCTGTTTGTTTCAGATTCTCTTTTTTCTGAAACTGTTTGACGACTGATACAAAATCTTGATCATACGTACTGTTTACCTTCACCTGATAGCCAAGTGCTTTCAGCATTTGCTGAGCGACTTTGACTTCAGTGCCTGTATTGCCTGATTTGTACGTTTTATCAGCGTCCAAATATGGGAGCTTTGCGTAATCAGGAAGCTCTGCTTTCACTTGCGGCTTGATGCCTTTTTTATGAATCCATTCACCGTCAGCAGTCAGCCATTTGGCCATTGTCAGTTTGACTGTTGAACCATCCTCATACTCTTTTGCGGTTTGCACTGTGCCTTTTCCGAATGTGGTTTCTCCAATTAACGGAATGCCTGACGATTCATGAAGGGCAGCGGCCATGATTTCTGCAGCGCTCGCTGTTCCGTCATTTACTAAAACGACAGTCGGCTTGGTAACTTTTCGTTCTTTTTCCGCTTTCATGACTTCTTTTGAGCCGTTTTTGTACTCAACCTGCATAATATTTTTACCTTTATCAATAAACAGATTGCTCATTGTAATCGCCTGGTCCATTAAGCCGCCCGGATTGCCCCTCAAGTCTAAAATATAGCCTTTGGCACCTTTTTTCTCTAAACTGTCGATCGCACTTGTCAGCTCTTTAGCAGTTGTTTCAGAGAAAGAAGTGATTTGGATCTCACCGATATTGTTGTCTTTCATCTCAGAATAGACGGTCTCAACAGGAATCGTATCGCGCTTAATGGAAAGATCAATCTCTCCCACTCCCGCTCTGTTCAGCTCAAGCTTCACTTTTGTGCCCTTTTTGCCGCGGATTAAAGCGACGGCTTCATTTACATTCATGCCTTTTACGCTTTTCCCGTTTACTTTCAGGATTTGATCCTTCGGTTTGATTCCGGCTTTTTCAGCAGGTGAACCTTTGATTGGCGCAACAATAAGGATTTCACCGTCTTTTTCCTCTACTTGCGCTCCTATTCCTTCAAAGGATGCAGAAATGCTTTCTTCGAATGATTTTCCTTCCTTTTGATCCATATAGGTAGAGTAAGGATCGTCCAGAGACTCAATCATTCCTTTAATTGCTCCGTCTACTAATTTGTCATCGTTTGTTTCCTTGTAATAATCACTTTTGATTTGCTCATACGCTTTATTTAATTTATCGAACTTACTATCTCCTGCGCTTGTTGATTTTTGGCCCAGAATGCTTGAATTGCCCGTAATAAATAAAGTCAGCGCCGAAGCGACAACCGCAGTGATCAGCACAACAAAAAACAGTTTCAATTGCCGTTTCAATTAAACACCACCTTTTCTTCTTACATTATTATCATGGACGATTTCCTATTCGTCAACTCGGAGCAGAAAATATAGAGATCCGCCCTTCTTTATCGTTTCATAAACCTATGTCTTTTCACGACATATAATAACCAAAAAGGAGGATACCATTTTGAGCCGATATTTAGAAATGCTGTCCTTATTCGGTGTCTCAGGTGCACATCCAGGCGGGCTTGCTTTTTCAAAAGCCGTATTGCAAAAAGCGGCACCTCCGCCTGATCAGCCGATTCTTGATGCCGGATGCGGGACGGGGCAAACTGCGGCTTATTTAGGACATTTGCTTTATCCTGTCACAGTCGTTGATAAAGACCCTGTCATGCTTGAGAAGGCGAAAAAAAGATTTGCAAATGAAGGGCTGGCCATCCCTGCATATCTTGGAGAGCTGGAACATCTTCCGTTTTCTTCGGCGTCCTTTTCCTGCGTCCTGTCCGAATCCGTCCTCAGTTTTTCCCATCTGACATCCTCCCTTCAAGAAATTAATAGAGTATTGAAGCCGGGTGGAATGCTGATCGGTATTGAAGCGGCGCTTAAAAAGCCGATGCCTCCGCGCGAAAAGAAGCAAATGATGGACTTTTACGGTTTTACAAAGCTTTATAACGAATCGGAGTGGATGGAATCGATTCATTCCCATGGATTTCAGAAAACAGAAACGATCACCCTTTTGCCGGAAGATATGGAATTTGAACCGACGACAGAAATGGATGTATCGCAAGCAATCGCTCCTATCTACTATGAAACGCTTCAGTCCCATTATGACCTCATGCAGGCATACAGCGAGTATATGGGTCATTGTATCTTTATCGCATACAAGTAAAACGGCGCTTCACCCCCTCTTTTCGTCCAACCTTTTTTGTTTATCTATCATAAGCTGATAGAAAGACGGATTAGGAGGGAATTATATTGGAAAAATACTATCATATCTGCCGACAGCACCAAGGAAAAGTTGCTAGAATTACAGAAAGAAACGGCAGGGTCCATGTGGGCAGAATTACACGGGTAACCAACAGCAAGGTCTTTATTGCTCCGGTTACTTCAGGGGGCCCAAGAGGCGGATTTGGCTATGGATATTGGGGCGGCTACGGATTTGGATATGGAGCCGCATATGGTATTGGCCTTGGGCTGATTACAGGTGTGGCGCTCGCCGGTTTATTCTTTTTTTAATGGAAAAACCCGCTTAACCAATGGTAAGCGGGTTTTTATTTTATATCTTCTTCACTTTTTCAAAGTATTCTTCTAATGTTAAGTCATTCTCATGAATAACCTTTGCAGCCTTTTTGCCTACATAACGCAAATGCCATGGTTCGTATTCGTACTTCGTGATATCTTCTTTGTTTTTAGGGTAGCGAATAATAAAACCGTATTTATATGCATTGTTCTGCACCCATTTTCCGTCTTCGGTGCTGCCGAACTCCTCATTTAGCTCAAAACCGTTGCTTCGGCTGGAAATATCCATTGCTAAACCTGTTTGATGTTCACTTTCACCAGGATATGCGACAGCTTCTCTTGCTTTCTTTTCCCCTTTTAGGCTTACTTCATTTTTAAAGATAACCTGCTGTCTGTCATACGAGCGGTATCCTGACACGGCTGCCAGCTCATAGCCATCCTTTTTCGCTGCATCAAACATCGTTTTTAATGCGTCTGCTGCTTCTTTTCTGATGTATCGCTTTTGTATTTTCTCTTCAAAAGAAAACTCGACATCAGGGATAACTAGATCGCTAGGTTCATAGTCTCCTGGCAGTGCGTATTGCTTATTGACAAGGGCGAGGATATTTTTTGGATTTTGAATGGTTTCCAGGCCGTCTACTTTTTTAATGTTATTGAAAAACTTGCTTTCCAATAAGAACTCACTGTCCTGCGTATTTGTTTTTTTGCTGTCAGCTGTTTTTTCTTCTGTCTGTTTTGATTCTGCAGTGGTTTTCGTATCCTTTTGAGCATCTCCATTTGACATGCTGCAGCCGGCTCCGACAATTGCCGTCACACTCAGAGCGGCGGCCAGCGAGAACCATTTACCGGACTTTTTCATAATCACATTACCTTCCTTTTATCAATCGTTTCCGTATCCATAAAGAAGAGGCTGCCGGCACCCAGCACGCCTCTTCATTTATTTTATTTTGATACAGAATGTAAAGCCACTTCTATCATATCATGAAAAGTGGTTTGACGCTCTTCTGCTGTTGTTTCTTCTCCTGTTAATACGTGATCGCTCACGGTCAGGATGGACAGCGCTTTTCTACCGTGCTTCGCTGCCAATGTATACAAAGCGGTTGTTTCCATCTCTACCCCGAGCACACCGTATTGGGCAAGCTTTTCAATTTGAGAATCGTCATTGTAGAACTGGTCAGCAGTAAATACACTGCCTACCGTCACCGGTACGCCTTTATCCTTAGCGGCGTCATAGGCATTTTTCAAAAGCTCGAAATCTGCGTTAGGCGCGAAATCGATACTTCCAAAAGCGACTCTGTTCATTTGTGAATCAGTAGAAGAAGTCATGGCCAAAATGACGTCGCGCACTTTGACATCTTTACGGATGGCGCCGCAAGAGCCTACTCTTATTAAATTTTGCACATCATAGCTTTGAATTAATTCATTGACGTAAATTGAAATGGACGGAACACCCATGCCCGTGCCCTGCACAGAGATTTTTTTGCCTTTATATGTACCTGTAAATCCATACATGCCTCTGACTTCATTATAGCATTCCACATTTTCAAGATACGTTTCAGCGATAAATTTTGCTCTTAAAGGGTCCCCCGGCAACAGTACCGTATCCGCAATTTGTCCTTTTTCCGCACCGATATGTACACTCATCTCATATCCTCCTCAACCAAAATTAACGATCAGTCCGTTCATTTTACAACGGATGTCATGATGAGACAAACTTCAGCATTGATTATAAAGGAATGTTCCGAAAAAAGAAAATGATCCGGGGTATTTTTAGGCGCCATTAGAGAAAATCGGGATAATTGAGCTGCTTATATGAGAACCTAACGGCAAAAGGAGGGATGAAACATGGGTAAAAAACAGCGTAACCGGATAACCGGACAAAAAAAGAATAACCACATACCTGCTAAAGACGTTATCGCGGCTGAAGAGGCGCACGAAAAAGAGCATTCCGCGGCCAAACGAAAACCTTAAAAAACAGAAAACTGCGGATATCCGCAGTTTTCTTTCGTTATGTTGTTTGCACAATCAGACGATTGATTTTCCTCCATCCGGCGGGAAGCAGTTTATAATATGTTTTCCCTTTTCTGCCTTCATCAATCAAAATCACATCCCCTGTGGCCATAAATCTCGCATCATAATCACTTGGAACAGTATCGAATACATTAAACAAAGAGAACGCTCTTTTTAGCACGTCTTGATGATTGCTCCCGTTCAGTTCAGTTCGATAGACGGCTCGGTAACCTTTTTTTTCACCAAACCGGGGTGTTTGAAATATTGTCACATCGTAAAAACAAGACTTCTTTTTAAACACGGATAACATCATCAAGATCCCTCCCTTTTATTTCTATAACATATTAGCGTTTCGCCCTCTTTTTCCTCTCTCTACTTTTGTCGAAACGAATGAAACTTTTCGTCAAAACCTTTCACGAGGAAAAACAGTAGCAGGCCGAGACTGAAGCCTCCTAAAACGTCAGTTAAAAAGTGCACGCCGAGGTAGACTCTGCTGGCACCAACCAAAATAACGACAGTACCGGCGATTATGTATACCGCTTTTTTATGCTTTGACAAAAACGGGATGTGTTTCACTAAAAAGTAGGCGATTACAGGATAAACACAAGCAGCGTTCATGGAGTGGCCGCTCGGAAAGCTGAAGGACGACTCATGAACGAGCGGTTCAAAATCCGGCCTTGCCCGTTCGATCCACTCTTTTAATATTTTGTTTAACAGACGATCCGCTCCGAATATGAAAAGCATCAAAAGACCGTCCAAGGTTCTCTTGTAAAAAAACAGCCCTGCCCCAATGACTACGATAAGTGGCAGTAAAAAGGAAGTAGCACCGAGATGAGTCACCCAAATCATCACATCGTTCAGCCAAGGCTGACGGATAGCTGCGGCTGCCTTACTGATCATTTCATCTGCTGATTGAACAGCAGATGTATGAATAACCGCGGCTAAAAAAAGAAAGAGAAGAAACAGACTGACTGGCTTGTACAAGATTTTCCCTCCTTTATTTCTCAAAAATTCATATCAGCCGAATAAAAAACCGGAGCTGGCCGCTCCGGTTTCAAGCCTTAATAATCTTCATCCAGCTCTTCATCTATCATACATTTTTCTATCAGATAATCAAAGGTAATATCGGCGATTTCAAACAGCTCATCTTCACTCGGTATGTAGCCCCGTCTTGCAAGCTCTCTGTAAAAAAATTCAGCGATTTCTTCCGTGTCAATCACAAGATCTATTTCTTTCATAACCGTACCGCCTCCTTTTTTATGTTTTATGAAAAAACGGGATGAATTATACCCGGTGTTCTAAACAATTCTTTCATTCATATACATTGAATAAAAAAACAAGCCATAGGAGGCTGACAAATGATCGCTAAAATGATGGAAGCACTGGACGGAGAAAGATTCGATATGGTCATGGAAAAAACGCTCAAAGGTATGACGCATGTCATGATTTGGGGCTGTCTGCCTTACTTTTTATATGTGGTCATCCGCTTGTTCACAAACTAACTGAAGTGTTCTTTTAAACTTTCCAGCACAAACATCATCATATCTTTATATTCTTCATCTTTAAACATTTCGTACAGAATTTTGTAATCGTTGTAAATATCCAAAAGCTCATCAACAATTGATACAGCCAGGATGCGCAGGGTATCTTGATCTTCATCTTCGCCTTCAAACTGAAGAAGAGCAGACGGTACAATATCTTCGCCGATCTCATGGGCAGTTTCTCCGACATAGTGGACAAACAAAAGCTGATGCACAAACTGGTCCATTTCATACTTTCTGAGTACCAGCGTGAGATCCTCTTCCTCCGTTTCAAGCCACTCTCCATCCTTTAAACGAGTCAGCTCATAAATAATATCTTCCCAGCCATCTTCTAAATATCTCCAAATTTCTGTTCTGTGGCCGATAATGCGAAAGAGTTCTTTTCCATAATCTTTTACATAAACAACATCTCCAATGAGGAATTCATATTCAATATCAAGTTTTTCCATATCGACGATGACGCCTTCATAATCTTTATATAATTGAATGGACGATTCAAAATATAAGACTTCATTGTGGTTTACTTCATAAAGATAGTGCTTATCGATTTGGTGTACTTTTGTGATGGTGCCGACTGTCCCATACATAATGACGACTACGATATCCCCTACTTGGAATTTCGGTTTATTTTGCTTCATGGTGTCTCCCCCTCGCCGCAACATTTCTCATACGCTATCGTATGCTGGGTTACACCAATTCGCATGGGCATGAAAACCATTGGAAGTATCCAATTATGGTATGTGTATGCGCACAAAAAAATCCGCAGCGGATCTGCGGATTTAAACATGTGGTTATTTCTCGTGCACCTCGGCCTCGTATTTTTCCCAAGCTTCATCAAACGTAGCCATCGTGTCCAGATAATCAACAGTCAGCTCCAAATATGAACTGATTTCGTGATAATCGGTTGATGTTTTTGGGAAGCTGTGATCCTCATACGCCTGATTGGCAAACTCACTGATGCTGTCCTGCGGTTTAGGATGTCTGTATTTCAATAAATAGTGATAAAAGGATTTCATGGGTTTCCCCTCCTGGTGTCTGTCTTTTGTTGTTCTATTATACAGTGCAAGTGTAAAATTACAACAAAAGAATAACGAAACATCATTCAGGAAAAATCAAAATAGTTGCGTTTTAATATCCTTTCCGTTTCCATGAGCTGTTGATACGTCAGACTTTCAGGGAGTTTTTTTGTGTTGATTAAAAACAGCTGATCCTCAATATCCTTTATCGTCGAATCCTCTTGGTAGGCCATTCCGCAAGAAGAGCAAATCATCGCGGGGGTGTTTGTCAGCTCTATGGCTCGTGTGCCGTCAGGAAGCTCCCAATAAACCGTGTTCGTGCCAGGCTGCGCCTCAGGCACACCGCACCATACGCATGTTTTCATGAAGAATCCCCCCCGCTTTCTGCCTCTTTTTCTTTTTTCTGCTGGGCTAAAAATTTCTTTTCCTTTAGCTGGTCTCTTTTCTCCCGCCGGTCCTTTAAGGTTTCGTGCCCCGGCTTCGCTGTATATGCTTCTCTCCTTTTGATTCTGGCCACGTTTTCCGGTGTGAAAGAAATCTCTTTGTCGGCAAGGATGGCACTCAGTCCAATTGGCTCTTTTTTGTCGACAGCTTCAGGAAAAACAGACTCAAAATAGGCGTCAGCCTGGTTAGGGATATAATGTTCAGGTTCCGGATAAGAGGTAATGACTCCTTCAAAATTTCTCAAGATGATTTTGTCAGGACTTTGCGATAAAACATAATTTGGCTGCAGTGCGATCTTCCCGCCGCCGCCTGGTGCGTCAACGACAAAGGTTGGTACCGCGTAGCCTGAAGTATGGCCTCGCAGCCCCTCAATAATCTCCAGCCCTTTTGAAACCGGAGCTCTGAAATGTCCGATGCCTTCTGAGAGATCACATTGGTATATATAATAGGGACGGACTCTGATTTTCACCAAGTCATGCATAAGCTTTTTCATAATTGTTACCGAATCATTAATGCCTGCTAGCACGACGGCCTGATTTCCGACCGGCACACCTGCGTTCACCAGCTTTTCGCAAGCCTCAACGGATTCCTCCGTCATTTCGATGCTTGTGTTGAAATGGGTGTTCAGCCAGACCGGATGATATTTCTTTAAGATATCGCACAGTTGATCGGTGATTCTCTGAGGAAAAACGACAGGCGCTCTTGTGCCGATTCTGATAATTTCCAAATGCGGTATACTGCGCAGCTCTTTTAAAATGTATTCTAAAATTTGATCATTGATCAGCAACCCGTCCCCGCCTGAAATCAGACAGTCCCGGATCTCGGGTGTCTCCCGAATGTAGGCGATCGCGGCATCAAGCTGCTTTTTAGGGACGCCCATTCCGATTTGACCGGAAAAACGCCTCCTTGTGCAGTAGCGGCAGTACATGGAGCATTGGTTCGTGACAAGGAATAGGACTCGGTCGGGATAACGGTGTGTCAGACCGGGTACCGGAGAGTCTTCATCCTCATGAAGCGGGTCTTCCAGGTCGTATTTTGTTTTGTGCATCTCTTCAGAGAGCGGCACAGACTGCATCCGTATCGGACATCTGGGGTTGTCGGGATCCATTAAGGAAGCATAATAGGGTGTGATATTTAAGGGGATCGTTTTAGTAGAAATTCTGACGCCTTCCTCTTCTTCTTCGGTCAGGTTAATCACTTTTTTCAAGTCATCTAATGTTCTTACAGTATGGGTCAGCTGCCACAGCCAATCATTCCATTTTTCTTCCGGAACATCCTTCCATAACTCTATCTCCTTCCAATGCCGTTTCGGTTTATACCATTTGTTTGTCAAATGAAATTCCTCCTCGTGCATTTCTTTTTCACTTACAGGCGCTTGCACCAGATATTCATATTTTCAAGCCCTTCTCCTATATAACAATTATTGATCAGCCTTCCGCCATACTGATACCCGGAATGATACAGGACCGCATTCATTCCAAAAGATGCAGCGCGGGCGAGTGAAAATACTTGAAAGATATCTTGCTCTCTCATTTCTTTTTCTAATGCATCTATTAAAATACTTGTCAGCGAACGGCCCCGATAATCGGGAAGCACGGCACAGTCCGTCATTTCGGCATGCCCCAGCTCAGGATTGATATCTGCGCTTGCCGCGCTAATCAGACGGTCATCTTCAAGCATGACATAATAAAGTGTATGCTCATTCATCGTCTTTTCAATATAGGCGGGATCAAACACAGGAGTCGGATACGTGCGGAATACTTTTTTATACAGCATAGATAACTGATACATGTCGTTTGTTTCTGCTTTTCTCATTGTAAAAGGAGACCTGTCTTCGATTTGTGGCTGAGGCTTCAATTTATATAATAGCTCTATCATTTCCTGCTCGGATAAATAGGTATCTGTTTGTCTTCGTTTTTCTGTGAGATAACGGACCATGACGGCAGCGCGATGGCCGAGATAGTAGCCTTCGAGAAAGCCCTCCGGCGTAAACAATTGTTTAGCCAGCTCCGCCTCGTCATGCTGTTTAGTGTACACAATAATTTTTTCGGCGCCCTCCTCTTCAGCCGCTGTCATAATATCAGACAAGACTTCCTGAATAGCGCCTTCATAACGAATGACTCTAATTCGTTTATTAAAGCGGTCATTGTCTATGACAGCCGTGACACCGCTATTCTTTACTGTTTTGATCATCAGCATCCTCCCCGTCTGTATGAAGCCCGCACCAATCCATCACAAAAAGAGCAATAATTTTAGCTGATTCTAACATGGCTTCAACCTCAATATACTCGTTTGCCTGATGTGCCGTTTTCGTCTCTCCCGGTCCAAAAACGATAACAGGAGTATCTCCCGCATGATACAAAAGGCCGCCGTCTGTCCCCCAAGGCGACGCTTCGATGATCGGCTGTGTTTGTTTCATTTTTTGATAGGCTGACTGCAAAACTGATAGTAAAGGATGGTCATCAGGCAAATCATTCGGCAGCCATTGAGCCCCGAACCATTCTACTTGAATTGGATGGCGTTTAAACCATTCATCATGATATTGTAAATCTTTCAGCCAGTTTTCCAATTCCATTTTCACGGCTTCAGGCTTTTCATGGGGAGCAATTCCGCATCTTCCTTCTATGACGACGCGGTCTGCTACCGAGGACGGCCATGTTCCGCCTGAGATAGTGCCAATATTGATTGGAACCGGGATTGGGATATGATCATAAAGCGGGTCAGAAATTCTTGCATTGCGGACTTTTTCAAGCTCTTGAATGGCTGTAGTGACATGCATGCTTTTTTCAATGGCGCTGACACCTTCATACCGTGTGCCTCCGTGTGCTGCTAATCCTTTAACCGTGATCCGAAACCACATCGAGCCCTGCTGTTTAATAAAAAGCTTCATATTGGTCGGTTCCGGAATTAGCGCCCCGTCCGCACGATAGCCTCTTATAATGGCAGAAAGTGTTCCGGCGCCGCCGCACTCTTCATCTATAACACTCTGAAACAATACATCACCTTTCAGTTTGACATCGCAGGCGTGCAGAGCTTCTAATGCAAATAGAAGGGCTGTATTGCCTCCCTTCATATCAGTGGAGCCGCGGCCGTAAATTTTACCATTTACTTCGGCAGCTTGAAACGGTTCATACTTCCATTCCTTCAAATTTCCTTCTGGCACAACATCGATATGCCCGTTTAAAATCAGAGATCGTCCTCCGCCCTCTCCCGTTTTTTTAGCGACAATGTTCGGGCTCTCATGAAAATCCGACCGGTCTGATATAAAATAGGGATGCTGTTTTAATTGTTTTAGGCTCGGCTCCCACACATCAATGTCCATATGAAATTGCCTAAGCTTTTCAAGGACTACTGCCTGGGCGTTAAATTCCTTGCCAAGTGTGCTTTTTTCTCCAACCAGCCTTTTCAAAAGACGAATGGCTTTGGCTGAATGCTGATCAAGCCATTCGATTACTTTTCTTTCAATGTCCTGCATCATCACTCCCCCTTTTAAGAAAAAGGCATATCTACCATTATTTCAGCGTCGGTCAGACCGATCACCTCGTCAATAGTTGAGCCATTCATCAGTTCTTTTAAAATAAAATGATGCCGGCCAACTGCAAGAACTGCTTTTTCAGTAATGATCATATCTACACAGCCTGCTGCTGTTAACGGAAGGGTGCAGGCTTCTGTTAATTTAGGCCTCCCTTTTTGATCGGTATGGCTCATGACGACAACCACTTTTTTCGCTTTTTGGGCGAGCTCCATCGCACCGCCCATGCCTGGCACCTTTTTTCCGGGTACAAGCCAATTCGCAAGGTCTCCCGACTGGCTTACCTGCAAAGCGCCTAAAATCGTAATGTCAATCATGCCTCTTCTGATCATGGCAAAAGACATCGTTGTATCAAAATAAGATGCTCCCTTAACAGCACGGACAGGGAATCCCGCGGCGTTGCATAAATTTTCATCCTCATTCCCTTTTTCGGGACTTTCGCCAATCCCGAGTACGCCGTTTTCCGCCTGCAGCATAACCTGCATGTCAGGCGGCAAAAAGTTCGGCACCAAGGAAGGGATGCCGATACCGAGATTCACCATCATGCCTGGTTTGATTTCAGAAGCAGCCCGTCTGGCGATCTGCTCTCTTTCTGTTACTCCCAAGCCCATTTCCACCTCACCCCTTCGCTTCTCACAACTCCCTCAACAAAAACCCCAGGCGTTACAATCATTTCTTCTGCAATATCACCCATCGGCACAATCGTCTCAGCCTCGGCAAAGGTTCTTTTGGCGGCCATTGCCATAAGCGGATTCATGTTACGCGCTGTTTTGTCATACGTTAAATTGCCGAATTCATCTGCAATGCAGGCATTGATGAAGGCAAAATCAGCCGTCAGCGCTTCTTCAACCAAGTATTGTTTCCCCGCTACAGACACAATCTCTTTTTTCTCACAAACCATTTGATTATCAATGCCGATATCGGTCAAAATGCCGCCAAGGCCGGATCCGCCGGCGCGAATCCGTTCTGCGAGCGTGCCCTGAGGCGAAAATCGAACCTCTAATGTGCCGTCTGTCATCTGTTTTCCGGCTACAGGATTTGAACCGATATGCGATGCAATCAGTGTCTTGACTCTTTTATTGACAATAAGCGGTCCAATCCCAATCTCCGGGAATCCGGCATCATTGCAAATGACAGTTAATTCTTTCACACCGCTGTCCAATATGGCTTCAATCAAAGAAGGAGGAGAGCCGACTCCTCCGAAGCCGCCAAACATAAGGACCGATCCATCACGCACATCTGCAATTGCCGATTCAATGCTGATCGTTTTTTGAAATGGTGCCATATTGATTTCAATCCCTTTTCAGTTTTTTTCAACTTCTGCAACTGTCTCCGAAAAAGTTGATATAAGCTCTTCCATCTCTCCGTCTGAGATTGTGAATGGAGGAGCGATGATTACGGCATCTCCTTCCCCGCTGTCGATTCCAGCCTTGGCAGGATAGACAATGAGCCCGCGTTTTTTTGCTTCGCTGATGATACGCTGGGTCATCGACTGATCTTGCGGAAACACTCGCTTTGTCTTTTTATCAGCCACAAATTCAACGCCTAACAGCAGTCCTTTGCCGCGGACATCCCCAATGATGCCGCTTCGGTGCATCATCTCTTCAAGTTTCTTTTTCAGCTTGAAGCCCTTTTCTTCAGACTGTTTGATCAAGCCGTGTCTGATAACATAACGCAAAACCTCGAGAGCGGCTTTGGCTGAAAAGGGATGAGCACTGTATGTGTGACCGCTCATAATAATACCTGATCCTTGTTTTATCGTTTGGAGAACCGTATCAGACACAACTGCAGCTGCAATAGGCGCGTAGCCGGCACCGAGCCCCTTTCCAAGCACAGCGATATCAGGAACGGTATGCCAATGCTCTGTCGCAAGCATCCTCCCAGTTCTCCCAAGCCCGGTCATCACTTCATCCGCAATAAACAGCACACCATGTGAGCGGCACACCTCTTGCAATCTCTCATAATATCCAGAAGGAGGAGTGATTGCTGCTCCCGCGGCTCCAATAATAGGTTCTGCCACAAATCCAGCAATAAACTGACTTCCGATTCTTTTTATAGCGGTTTCCAGCTCCTCCGCAGCCGTTTGAACAAAATCTTTTTTTGCCTCTTGATTCAGCCGATATATATGCGGGGCTGAGAGAGCGGGATAACGCTCTAGCAAATGGGTGAACCGGTACCTGCGTTCATAAAATCCTGACAATGAAAGCGCTCCCAAAGTTATTCCGTGGTAACTGCTCCATCGTGAGAGAAAGATGGATTTTTCTGTCTGCTTTTTTTCCTGCCAATATTGAATGGCGATTTTCATTGCCGTTTCTATGGCCTCTGATCCGCTATTGACAAAAAAAGACCAATTCAAGTCTCCCGGCAGCTGCTCGGCCAGTAAAGCAGCTAATTGCTCGGCCGGCTCACTCGTAAACTGCGAGCGGTAAGCAAAAGACACCTTATCAAGCTGTTCTTTCAGCTGCTCAGTTACTTCATCAACCCCATGGCCGATATTGCATGTCACCGCACCAGATGAGCCATCAAGATATTTTTTTCCGTTCTGATCATACACATATGTGCCCTTTGCATGACTGACAATCGGATATTCGGCATTAAGCTCTGGCTTAATTAAATAACTGCTCATGCTTCCACCTCAAAAACACCTTTTCTACATTGTATGAGTGTCCAAATAGCGGCATGACGCTCCCTATAAAATCTTTTTTCGCACAAAAAAAGAGCCCTTCCGAACTTCGAAAGGCTCTTGTGTTATTTCATCTAGCAAATAAAAGCGGCTCCGACGATAATTAATAAAATGAACAAGACAACAATCAATACAAATGTATTTGTCCCGCAGCCAAATCCTCCGTAACCGTATCCATGATATCCATGCATATTGTTTTTCATCCTTTCTTATCACGATATACGGCATTGTATGCGGGCCAAGTCCCAAACGGTTTGTGCAAATGCCCATCTATGTAAGGAAATAATGAAAAACAGTGTGCACCCGCTCAAATTTTTTAAATTTGAGCTTTTCATAAAAATGAGTAACGCCATCAGAATTTGAGGCCACTAAATAAGCATCGTCCATTCCTAAAGATTTGGCAATGGACAGCATCTCACCCACAAGAATACTGCCGTAGCCCCTTCTTTGAAACTGATCCAAAATCGCCACCTCTTCAATTTTCGCCGTTTTCTCTTGCGAATCAATAAAAAGTTCTCCGCAGCCAATCGGAATGTTCTGTGATGAATCGCTGTAACAAACGACAAGCAAAATCGTACCCGCTTTGTAAAAAGGATATTTTCTCACTAATTTTTGTTCTGCGGTTGCCTCTCCTATATAAAGCGAGTCATAAATTTTCATGATAGAAGATCCGTCACTAAGACTCTTTGCCGTCCCCCATGCCGTGAAAGGATGTCCGGTCTGTCCCTTCCAGTCTCCAAGCTTCATGCAGTATAACAGCTCATCTTCAACCACAAAACCGCTTTTCACAAGCGACTGCTTCAAAACGAGCGGAAAAACATGCTGAGGAGACGCTTTTAAATGGATATAATTCGCATCAAGCAGCTTCGGTACGGACGGCAAAAAATCAGGTATACGCTCCAATGGAAATGTATCATGAAGCTGCACAAAATTATGAGAAAAAATGTGCGGCAGCTTGGAATCTTTATATACACTGTAATGATCAAACAACTTCGATTCAGACGTTAACGATAGATATTGATACTCCGTTTTTGAATAAAGTCCTGTCATGAATGTCTCCTTTTTATGACCTATACATTTACTCGATTGCAATATTTAATTTCTTTATAATCTCATCGTACACCGGATAAAACGGCTTTCCAATTGGAAATTGCTGAATATTCCGGAAAGAAGCGGGTATTGGTTTCTGCTGCAAAAAGAATTTCCTCACCACTTGCTCGCTGATTGGATGAAAAACACCGTTTAGAAATAGAAACCGCTCGCGTTCTATAAAAAACAGTCTTCGTCCAGGCGGATTTGCGATCACTCCAGATCTGTCCCGCGTGATAGGCGGCCCTTCCTGCAGATCCGCGAGCACTTCTTTTTCAATCGTCAAAATATCTTTTCTTTTAAATTGATAAAATTGAAAAGCATGCTGACTTTCTATCCGTCTTTTTTTACCGGCGTCAATGTAAAATACTGCAGGCTGGTCAGGTTCTTTTACCAAAACATAATTCGGAATGTTTAAACATTTTCCCGTATGATATTGAAATAAATACGGATCGGGGATAACAACAGTCCGATCCAGATACACTGAACTCCATCTCTCCCCCACAGGATGCCGCACACCTTGATCAAGAAAATACACATGTTGATCAGATCCTTTTACAAACGTGCCGTCAATCAAATCGGCTGGCAGAAACTGATAAGCGTTTTGAAAAGAATTCGGGGTCTTATACGTTGTATCTAATACTTCATTTATCGGCAGGAACGGGGCAAATGTGTTTACTCTCATCCAAAAAATTGAGTCGCCGTGATTCCAATGCATCATATCATCGTCCCAATAGCTTCCATATTTATCTTTGATCCGATCAAGCAACGAACGGCGATGCATAACAGAGCAATGATCGACTTGAAAAGCGGCTTGATCAAGCACCGCATTGGCATCTCTGTAAAAATGGGAAATTTCCTCTCCTCTTTCGTTTACATGAACAACTTTTTGTTTTGAATAGACTGCCTGTGCTTCAGGATGACACAAAAATGTCTGCACCATACGGCTCAGCCGATCAGGATGATAAACCGTATCATCAGTAAGATAAGAAATGTAGTCGCCGGCGGCAAATGGAAGAGCGTTATTAATTAATGTGGCATAACGGGTTGTTTTTAATCGATTTTGAGGATGGACGAAGCTGTTTTTATAACGAATGCGCTGATCATGAAGGTACTTGTGAATCACCGCAATCGTTTTCTCGTTTGAATGGTCATCCATGACAAAAAGCTCCCAATTGCTATGAGTTTGATTGATGACACTCTCAATCGCCATTTGTAGATAATCAGGTTTGTTATAACTCGTTAAAATAATGGAAACTTTGTCCCCCATCTCTGCAAGCCTCCTATTGTCACACATGAAAACGGCTCCACAGCAAGCAGAGCCTCTGTCATCATGTAAAAAGCGCCCCCAACTTACAATAGCAACATTTGATCCCGTTTGATTTAGCGGTTTCTGAAAAATAACCAAATCAGCCAGGGATTTTCACGATAACATTTTGAAGCGTATCTCCATTGATCAGATTGACTCTTGAAATCGGCACACCAAGCTCTTTAACAACTACGAGCTGGCGTCTGTGATCAAATGGATTTCCGTCTGAAGCTGTTTGACGTATAAGCAGAATGAATAAAAACAGAATAAAATGCAATTCGTGGTCATTTTCTTCTTGGTTCACTTTGTTTTCTAAATCCGCACTTCCCTCTCTCCCTTACCCTCTGTTTCACAATATGAACATGCTGTCAATTGCGGTATAGGCAATGTCCATCCATAGAAGAAAATCAGCATTTTCCTTAAATATATGAAAAATAGCTCAGGTACGGCGTTCGACTCATACCAATTGCCAATCAGAAGAATATGATTAAACGTGAGTTCAATAATTAATAGGAGGTGTATGTGTTGAGCAGTGAAAATGCGCAGTTAAAAAAGGATATTATTAAAAGCCTTTTAAGCCCTTTATTTACAAATGCAACAGAAGGAGGAGAAAACGTGAATAATAACCTTAAAGAATTACTTGAAGCTGCTGTTGATAGAAAAGTTGACGAAAGCGAAACGGTTACTGCTGAATCTGTTTTAGATCCTTCCCTTCCTGCAAGATGGATTTTTGCCAGAATTACACCTGGCACTACCATCAGTATTGTGACAGATTCCGGTGACATGATCGGTCCGGTTGTCTTTGTTGCTTTTGATCAAGTTCACGGCATCGTATTTGTCACACAGGAAAGCTCTGTAACTCCGCCAGGTCAAGCGACAACATTGATTGATGTAGATAAAGTAGAAAGCGTTACATTCTTTTCATAACCTCTGATGAAAGTTTTGTATATCCAGTCGGGATATGGAGGAATATACAGTTATTTTGACCGCTGGGCTGAAGAATGCTTTCGGCACGCTCAGACAGAATACATGTCTGCAGATACACCAGACACCGAATCGCTGTCACGCATTGAAACGTTTCAGCCGGATTTCGCACTCATGATGGTTGGAGTTCACGTTCCTCACGACTGGCTGACCTGGTTAAAGGGTAAGGGTATTCCCGTATATGTTTGGCTGACAGAAGACCCATTTTATATTGATATCAGTCTTCAGGTGATAAAGCACGCTGACGCGGTTTTAACAATTGACCAAAATGCTGCTCTCTATTATCAGGAGATTGGTTATCAGCATATCTATTATGTTCCGATTCCTGTTAATCATCGGCTGTTTAAAAAAATGGACACCGAACATTCCTTTCATTCACAATTGCTTATCATCGGCTATCCTTACCCTAATCGGGTTCAGCTTGTGAAAGAAGCGGCATTTCTCCCGTACACCGTTCGGGTCATCGGAAAGGAATGGAGAAAGTACCTGCCTAAAAAAGTACTCAAACAGCCGCATATAGATGTAGTCAGCACATGGGTTCCGCCTGAACAGGCCGTTCATTATTATAATGGGGCAGACATCGTGATCAATCCGCATCGGCCGTATCATTTTACGTTCAACAAAAATAAAAGCCGCATTAAAAATACAAGCTTTAATAACCGCACCTTTGATATCGCTGCATGCGAAGCATTTCAACTAGTGGATCTCCCTGCGGCACATCCTTTTTCATCCTTTATTTCTTATCACAGCATCAACGACTTAAAGGAAAAAGCCGCTTTCTATATCAATCATCCTGAGGAACGAAACAAAGCTGCGGCGTTAAATTATAAAGAGACCGTTCCTGCTCATACATTTGATGAGCTTCCCGCAAAACTGAAAGCCATTCATCTGGCGCTTTCTTGAAAAATCGTTCATTTCATATGAACGATTTTTTCGTGCACATAAAAAAGCAGCCGAAAAGGGACTGACCCCTGTTTTTGAGACAGGGATCAAAACACCTTTTATACAGCCAATTGCCGATAGCTTATCGGTGATTGGCTGTTTAGTTTCGTTTGAATACGAATGTTGTTATAATAATAAATGTATTCTTTGACAGTGCGTTCTACGATGGCGGTCGTGGTTCGATTAATGCTGTTAAGATAGAACGTTTCAGACTTTAGTGAGGAATGAAACGATTCGATGGAGGCATTATCAGCGGGCGTCCCTTTGCGGGACATGCTCATGGTAATGCCTTTTGTTTTAACAGCTTTCTGATACTCATAAGATGTATACACAGATCCTTGGTCACTATGCAACACGCAGTTCTGAGGCAGTGTTGGCAGCTGATCAAGTGTGTTTAAGACAAAGTCTGTGTCCTGCTTATCTCCAATCGTGAAAGCAATTACTTCTCCATTGTATACATCCAATATACTGGAAAGGTACAATTGTTTCTGTCCATAAGGCAAGTACGTGATATCCGTTACTAGTTTTTCAAGAGGATGATCGGACTGAAAGTTCCGATCTAATATATTATCAACCACGGCATATGGCTGCCCATTCTTCTTGCGCTTTTTCACCTTAACCCGGCACTGCCACTGATTTTTCTGCATGATACGCTGAACCGTTTTATGGTTAATACGCATTTCCTTTTTTAATATAGCTGTAATTTTTCGATATCCATATCGATACTTGTGCTCTCGGCACAACGTGCCGATTTGTTTTTCCAAATGGCACTTGGGATGATCTTTCATCAGGTTCTTCTTCCAACGATAATAAGACGCTCGTGAGATACCTAAATGAACACAGATATCCTGTACGGTCATTGTGCTATGCAATACTTCTACAAGTTCGACTGACGTTTGGCTATCAACTTCCTTTCCAATTCGTTGTACTTTTTTAAAACTTCATTCTGTTGTCTCAGATAACGGTTCTCTGCCTGCAGTTTCTCTAATTCGGAAGAATACTCCGGACCTTTTCCGTAAGTGTATTGCTTACCAACAGGCTGTTCAAATCGATGTGCATCCCCAGCCTTATGCCATCTAACCCATGTCTGAACCTGCGTCTTATTCTTGATATTCAATTCCTGCATGATCTCTTTCATAGGCACGCCTGCCAATCTCATTTCTACAGCCTTCTGCTTAACTTCAACCGGATAACTCACTCTTGTCCCCATAGAAAAAACACCTCCAAGTCTAATTTCGGCTAACAATCATCCGTTTTCAAACTTGAAGGTGTTTTTTATTTGTCTCATCTTATGGGGTCAGTCCCAAATAGGCTGCTTCTTTATTCATCAGATCTGTCCTTCATCTTCCTTGGATTCACCTGTTTATTCAGGTCAGATTTTCCGCTTAGGTGCTGAGAAATCTGTTCCCATGATACAATTTTGAAATTTTGATTGACAGCTTGTCCATTTTCTATATTTTCTCCGTCCTGCGCTACAAAAATGCCATACGGATATTTTGGCCCCAGCCCGAAACCAAGAACATCAATACCGTCAGTATCACTCGTCCCGTCTATTTTCTCGCCATCCGTAATTTCAAAATTGGCAATATACCGATTGCCTCCCTGTCTTTCATACATCGCATAGCTGTTATTGCCTTGGCTTGAAGCGATAAGATAACCTTTTCCGTCCGGCGCATAATAGATGGTCAGGCCCTCAATATCAGCTGTCAAATGCTTTCCAGAAGCAAGATCAATGACTTTGCCCTGCGATCCTCCAGATGGTTCAGCATTAAATTTCCAAATCGCTGTGTCTTCCTCCGCTATATAGAGATTCCCGTACTCGTCATCTGCGACGAGACCTTCAGTTTGTGAATGTAATTTGAATTGCCGCACTTTTTTCCCTGTTACATATCCCTTTCCATTGTCGGCAATTTCATATTGCTCGAACTCTCCTTGCTTTCCCGTTACCAACGCATAAAATGCCCCTGTTTTTTGGCTGTGATACAGGCTGAAACCGTAAACTTCAGAAATATCAGTAGAAATAGGATGTTTTGGGTCTGTGATGCTTTTCAATTCACCTTTTGCCCCATCAATGGCGTAAACTTCGACCGAATTTTTTCCTTCTGTCCGGTTTGAAGCAGCGGCAATGTCAATCTGTTTGCCGTTGAACGGAAAATCATAACGCAGATCGACATTATTCAGCTTGCCAAACTCGTAAGAATTGATCTGTTTGCCGTCCAAATCATACACGACTAACCCGGACTTCTTGTTTGTCGTTATCAATTTGCTTTTTTCCGGATGCTTTGCATCAACCCAAATGGACGGATCATCCGCTGCGTCATCTCCTGAAGCAACCGGGTCAGTCTCTCCCTTTGCCGTCACTTTGAAATGATTCACTTCATCAGCCTGATGAGCCGATACCGAGTTTGCAGATAGGCTAAGCAATAAACCCGCAGCAGCACTAAACAGAATAGTTTTTGGATACTTCATTTTACAGCCTCCTTATTTTAACCTTCATTTCTTATTGTAAAATATATGAAGTTGATGAATATGAGACAATCGAACCTTTTTATCGTAGTGTTTCTGATTCAAAAGAAAGCTTTTTATATGGACGTGATATGATCATATGGGACCTGTTTATATGGAGCGAAAAAAGACAATATGAAAATTTAGTACACTGTTTATTTAGTGAGATTAAGATCTCTTCATTTTCTATTAAAAAAGAACACCTTGTGACATCATCATTCCCCTAAATTTCGTTTTATTGGTTGCTTTCATTAACTCGATTAAAATGTTGAACATATGATGCATGGTAGAGAAACGAGAGTTGGAGGATAAGCCATGCCTAAACAGCAAACAGCAGAACTAAAACCATTTTTCCATAACAAAACAGTTTTAGTCACTGGCGGAACGGGTTCAATCGGAAGTCAAATTGTCAAACGCCTTTTGCTGCTTACACCAAAAAAGGTCATTGTATTCAGCAAAGACGACAGTAAACAGTATGTAATGAGTCAAAAGTATGCGGAGGATCAGCGGCTTTCATTTGTACTTGGAGATGTGCGCGACCACCGGAGAGTGAATCAGGTGATGACAGGTGTCGATATCGTCTTTCACGCAGCAGCGCTGAAACAGGTACCGACATGCGAAGACAATCCGTTTGAAGCGATCCAGACCAATCTCATCGGCGGACAGAATGTGGTAGAGGCCGCCCTAATCAATGGAGTACAGCATGTCATCAATATCAGTACAGATAAAGCTGTGTCCCCTGTAAACACAATGGGTGCCACTAAGCTGTTATCTGAAAAGCTGTTTCATCAAGCTAACCGCCACGTTCAAAATAGAGGAACTGTTTTTTGTTCCGTCCGTTTCGGAAATGTTCTCGGCTCAAGAGGTTCAGTCATCCCTATTTTATTTGAACAGATGATGGAGGGTGAACCGCTGACCATCACAGACAAGAACATGACCAGATTTTTTATGTCTATTGATGATGCGGCCACACTGACACTGCAATCAGCCGCTATAACCACAGGCGGAGAAACTTTTATTTTTAAAATGGAATCACTGAAACTCGAGGAATTGATTCATGGATTTGAAGAATACGCAGCGCAGCACGGTCTCCCGCGCCCGGCCGCAATAGAAGTCGGCAAGCGTCCAGGTGAAAAGCTTCACGAAGAATTGACATCTCCCCACGAAGTAGAGTCACTATATGAATGGGGCAACCTATATGCTATCCTCCCAGAACCTGAAAAACATCCTGATTTTCGCAAAGTCAATTTGCCCGGATATCAGTCTGATCAGGCTCCTCTTATTACAAAAGACAGAATTGCCCAAATTATTGAAGACCTGCATAAAGAAAAAAAGGCATAAAACAAGCCTGTCTATCCATTAGGCAGGCTTGTTTTTTCTTGCATTTTATTTGTCAAATAGGTGCTGATAGCTTTCATATCCCTCTTCTTTGAGCTTATCCTTAGGAATAAACCGCAGCGCCGCAGAATTAATGCAGTAACGAAGTCCGCTAGGTCCGGGTCCGTCATTAAATACATGTCCCAGATGGGAATCGGCTGTTCGGCTTCTGACTTCTGTCCGAATCATTCCGTGGCTCGTATCCTGTTTTTCTTCCACTTCTTCTTCCTCAATCGGCTTTGTAAAGCTTGGCCAGCCGCAATGGGAATCAAATTTATCCTTGGAAGTAAACAAAGGCTTTCCTGACACAATGTCAACATAAAGCCCTTCTTCCTTATGATCCCAATACTCATTTTGAAACGGCGGCTCCGTTCCGTTATTTTGTGTGACCTCGTATTGCATACGGTTTAATGACTTTATTCTTTCTTCTTTATTTAGCGTCATTTATTTCGCCCCCCAATGCTCACTGATAAATCCAGCTCTTCCGGAGCCTGTCCGGTAACGCTGATAATGCCCTGGATTCTTTTTATAAAAATGCTGATGGTAATCTTCCGCTTCATAGAATGGTTCAGCCTTTAAAATGTCTGTCACGATAGGACCTTTAAAAATGCCGCTTTCCGCCAGCCGTTGTTTTGATGCTTCGGCAAGCTCCTTTTGTTTTTCATTATGATAAAAAATCGCTGCACGGTAAGAGCTGCCGCGATCAGCGAACTGGCCGCCTGCATCTGTCGGATCAATTTGCTGCCAGAACAGCTCTAACAGCTTTTCATAAGGGAATACATCAGGCTCAAACGTGATTTGTACAGCTTCACGATGCCCTGTTGTTTCGCTGCATACTTCTTCATACGTAGGGTTTTCAGTATGGCCGCCTGTATACCCGGACACCACTTTTTCAATTCCCGGCTGTTCGTCAAATGGTTTGACCATACACCAAAAACAGCCGCCTGCAAATGTGGCGAGTTCTTTTTTTTCAGACATACTGGTGCCTCCTTTGTTAATACGTGGTATTATTATATTATAGCATGTAAAAATAGAATGAAAATGATTCTGCTTTTCAATAAAAATCTATAGGTTTTGAGTATTAGCAATTATGTAATGGGGGTTCACAAATTTGAAAGTAAGAACACAAATGATGTATGATATGGAAACTTTACTCCGTAAAGTTTTTAAACAAATACGCAATGAAATCAACGATATTCTAGATAAAGAGCTTTCGCGGAATGAATTTACCATTTTGCGCATTCTAAGTGAACAGGGACCTAAGAAAGTGACGGAATTTGCGCCCATTTTGGAAGTATCAGCAAGCCATATTACCGCAGTGACTGACGCGCTGGTAGAAAAAGAATGGATCACGAGAATCAGATCGAAGGAAGATCGGCGGATCATCCGCATCCATATCACTGAAGCAGGTGAAAAAATCGTTCAGCATTTCAATGAGAAAAAAACTGAATATTTCTTTAAACGCTTTGATTGTTATACGGATACTGAACTCGCCACATTAATCGAGCTTTTCAGCAAACTTGATAAAAAACGGTAAAAAAGCACATACCCAATTAGGGTATGTGCTTTTCGCAGCGCCTTTCTTATCTTTCAGTAAACAATTTCATCGTTTTCCAGCGGCCGTATCTGTAGTACAAAAACGCCGCACAGCTGCTGAATAAGAAACTCATACCGATTCCGAGACCGATCCCTTTCTGTCCAAGCCAAGCTGAAAACAGAGCCGTGAAAGGATATCTCAAAACCCAGAAAGAAATCAAATTTAAAACCAAAACCTGCATCATTGCCCCAGCGGCTCTGACAATTCCGTTCAGTACAAAATTAATACCGATAAAGGGATAGAAAAACGCAATCCACCGCAAATATTGTTCACCAAACGCTGCCGCGTCAGGCTCACTAATAAATAACCTCATTAAATATTTTCCGAATATCCAAATGATAATAGCAATTACGAGCATGCAAGAAAAAACAGACATCACACCAAGCTTCGCAATCGATTCCACCCTTTTATAGTTTCCGAGCCCGATATTTTGTCCCGCCATGCTGTTGACCGCCGTACCGGCCGCCATAGCCGGAAGTGTGATGATGCTGTCCAGCCGCTGCACTGCGCCAAATCCAGAGACCACATGCTCTCCATAAGAGTTGACAACGCTCATGATCGCCATCATACCGCCTGTAATCACCATCATCTGCAGACCGGCGGGAATACCAAGTTTCAGAATCAATGCAGTCTCTTCCCACTTAGGTGCTTTTGGCATAGAAAACGGAACCAGCTGATGTTTGATGACATAAAACAAACCGTAAAGGAACGCAATGCCCTGTGACAAAACAGTTGAATAAGCCGCTCCCGCAATCCCCATGCGGAAAACAGAAATAAAGAGCGGTGCCAGCACAGCATTCAGCACAACGGCAAAAGCGATGAACCGCAGCGGTGTTTTGCTGTCGCCTAGCGCCCGAAGAACCGTACTGATAAAGTTATAACCAAACAAAAACAGGATGCCGATAAATTGAATCTGCAAATAGATCTCGGCAAGCGGAATCATGGACTCCGGCGTTTGCAGAAGACGCAGCAATGGTTCTGACAGGAAAAAACCGGTTGCGCCGAACCCGATGCTTAAGCCCGTTAATAAAACGACAAAGGCATTTATATACGACGCCATTCCTTTCTCATCATCTTTTCCCTTTTGCTGAGACAAAATGGTTAAGGTCGCATTATTAAGTCCCAAAATAAAAGACAGCACGGTTAAAACAATCGTGCTTGATACCGCGGCCGCGCCAAGCGCTTTTGCCCCCAGCAAATTGCCGATCCATAAACTGTCTATGAATTGAAAAGAAACCTGCAGAGCATTTCCCAGCATAATAGGCATCGAAAACAGGATAAGCTGCCTCAGCACGTTTCCCTTCGTAAAATCGTATGCTTTCATTTCTTCTCCTTGTTCTCTTATATTTTCGTCCAGCCGCATGAAAAAAGAGACGGTGCCGCATGTCTCTTTTTTTTATGATTTATCGGTTTTTTTTCGGTCTTTCATGCCAAATGTAAACACCATCACACTCAAAAACAATGCGCAATACGAAATGTTCAAGTACATTTGATCCATATCCTCAGCCGCCAGATGATGATAAGCCAGCCAGCCGAAGTAAAGGGAAAACGTAAATGATAACAAACTGAAATACTGGTAAATCCGTTTCATTTCAGTCACCTCTATTGTTTAGGATGGTAATAGGAAAACTCAATTTCATCTTTTTCTAAATTAATTTTATCTGCTTTGACATACATACCGTTCGTTAATGGCATTTCAGACAAACGAACCTCAATGCTTTTATCGCCGGGATGAACATGCACAAAGGATGGAAGTTCATAGAAGCTGTCCATATAATTTAACACAAAGCTAATAGGAATACTCAATTTCCCTAAGGAAAATTTCGTTACATTCAGCTCAACATCGCCATTCTTTTTCACGGTCGGCTCAAATGCGATAAACGCGTCAATTGACGTGGAAAATGCTTTGATTTTCCCTGCCACATGGACATCGTCATCTATATCCACTTTGTAATCAAGCTGATTTGACGCTTTCTCGTTTAAATATGAGTTGACAAACGCAGCTAAGGATTCTTTTGTGCTTGTCACTTGAAATCCGTACTCGCTTTTAGAGGTATCCTCTACCTCCGCTTGCTTGCCCGGCAGCATGACCAGCGTCACAAATCCTACTGCTAATACAATATTGATGGCAAGCAATATAAAAAACAGTCGTTTCCAGTTATTCATGATTTCACCCTACTCTTTCGGTAATCCTTCTTTTTCAATTGCTTGATAGACCCGCTTCGCTATTAAGGAATAACCCGTTCCATTAGGATGAAAATCATCTTCCTCAGAAATTCGTTTACTGTCACTTTTTTGATTGAACAAGTCTTCTATATTAATGATTTTTGCATGTTTATCTTTTTTCAGCTCTTTTTTAGCAATGTTGTTCCAATCAGTGACTACCCCGTTTATTTCCTGTAATTCAGATAAAGTAAATGTAAACGGATTATACATGCTGACGTAAATCAGCTCTGCGTGATTATTCAGCGCGCGGATTTCTGAAATGATTTTTTTAAAACGCTTTTCGTACGGCTTTTCCTCTTCCTGAAACGGTTCGACGGTTAATTGCAGGAAGTTTTGACGAAGGACCTTCATCAGATCATTACCGCCAATTGTTAAAAAGACATAATCTGCATCTTTTATGCCTTTTTGAACGTTTTTATCTTTTAGTTTCTCTAACAAATCCTCCGAACGATTCCCTTTGACGGCATAATTTTTAACGTCAACCTTTTTGACTTGCTCATTTGACCGGATAGAATCCGCCACCTTGCCGACATATCCCTTGCCCTCAGGATCTCCGACACCTTCTGTAAGCGAATCTCCGACAGCGGCAATGACAATGTGTTCCTTCGTTTTCAGTTCATGGGCTTTTTGTTTTCCCTCAGATGCTGTACGTATGCTCGTACATGCAGTAAGAAGCAAAATCAAACTGGCCATGAGTGCAAAAATGCGCAGTTTCAATCTTGTTGCTCCTCCCCATTCTACTAGTGGAAAGTGTATCATGTTTTAGAAGATTTGAAAATGCCTTGTCTTCGAGATTACTTGAGTTTACTAGCCGCTTTCACATCAGCGATAATGTCATCGTATGGTGTATTTTCTACTCCATTGTAATCTTTCAGCACTTTACCGTCAGGGCCTACTAAATAAAAAGAGGATTGATGAATGACCTGGTCCTGGCCTTCAGGTTTCTTCACGATCGCTTTAAAGCTATCAAACGCAAACGTCTCGATGTCACTTTGACTGTATCCCGTTAGAAAATCCCAGTTATCAAAAGATAAAGGATAATTTGCCGCAAATTTTTTCAGCTGCTTCGGGTTATCATTCTCAGGATCAACACTAAAGGATACGATACGCACATCTATATTCTCAGCCTTTAATTTCTTTTGAAGATCTGTCATATGAGCCGTCATCGGCGGACACACGGTCTCACAATTGGTAAAAATAAAGTCTGCGAGCCAAACCTTTCCTTTTAAACTGTCTAAAGAAACATTTTTGCCATCTTGGTTTTTAAAAGTAAAAGACTCCACCTCGTAATTAAGCGGATCCTTAATCTGATGTCCTCCGCAGGCACACAAATGCAGAAAAATCAGCCCCGCCGCCAACCCTTTGATCATCTTCATGCCGTTCACCCTTTCCAGCTTAAAGCGCTTACTAAATGCCGCGCTCACCTTCTTACACCCTTTGTTTAATTCTATACCCGCAAAAAAATTCCTGCATGCCCCTTCGTCCGCCTGCGAGCGGCATAGCAAAGGGGACACACAGGAATAAACGGCGTATCACGCGTTGTGTTTTAACACCTCTTGATGAAAAACAGCCTGATAATCAGTCCATTTCATCCGGCGCTTCATATATTGTCGGAAAGAATACACTTTTGTCCTGCTTTTTGATGAAAGCACTTCTTTTAAGTAGATCTGCAAATGCTGATTCAACATAAAGAAATAATGTTCATCTTCCTTTAACACAGGTATTTCTGTCACTTTCACCTGAATCCCGTCGCTGCGTTTGAACTCTAGGCTTTTGAGTAACAAGCTATCAATCCTCATTTTTTGATTGTTTTCTTCTATTATATACAATGCCGGCCGGGCTGTCTGTCATTTTGCGCGGTTGTGCCGAAAAAATCAGATCAGCAGATGGAATAAATCTTGATCCTTATTTACCTCTAAATAATGAAACGCTTTTTTATTCATCCGCTCAATCAGCGGCCCATAGTCAGCTTTGTTTTGAAGCTCAATGCCGACCAGGGCCGGTCCGTTGCTTTTATTGTTTTTCTTCGTATACTCAAATCGTGTAATGTCATCATTCGGCCCAAGAACTTCGTCAAGAAATTCACGGAGTGCACCAGCTCTTTGCGGAAAATTGACGATAAAATAATGCTGAAGGCCTTCGAAAATCATAGACCGCTCCTTCATTTCCTGCATTCTTCCGATATCGTTATTGCCGCCGCTGACAACACATACTACGTTTTTCCCTTTAATTTCTTCCTTATATAAATCCAGTGCCGCGACAGAAAGAGCACCCGCCGGTTCAGCGACAATCGCACATTGATTATATAGTTCAAGAATGGCTGTGCATACCTTCCCTTCTGGCACGAGAAGTATGTCATCTACAACGGTTTCTAGCGCTTGAAAGGTTTCATCGCCGATTTTTTTTACAGCCGCTCCGTCCACAAATTTATCAATTTTATCTAACGTGACGACATGTCCAGCTTTGTTAGATTCAAAATAAGACGCAGCGCCTGCCGGTTCAACCGCGATTACTTTGGTTTCAGGAGACACATTTTTCATATACGTGCCGACCCCTGCAAGAAGCCCGCCTCCCCCGACACTTGCAAATAGAAAATGCGGTTCTGTATCAATATCGTTTAAAATTTCAACAGCCAGAGTTCCCTGGCCGGCCATTACATCCGGATCATCAAACGGATGGATAAAGGTGCGGTGTTCCTGCTCACAGCATTCAACTGCGTTTTTATACGCATCATCAAAAGTATCACCTGTCAAAATAATATCGATAAACCCTTTTCCGAACAGTTCAACTTGTGACACTTTTTGTCTTGGTGTTGTGGAAGGCATGAAAATCTTCCCGTGAACGCCCAGGTGTTTACACGAAAACGCTACACCTTGCGCGTGGTTTCCGGCACTTGCGCACACGACTCCGTTTTTAGTCTGCTCGTCAGAGAGCTGCTTCATTTTGTTATAAGCCCCTCTGAGTTTAAAAGATCTGACTACCTGCAAGTCTTCTCGTTTCAAATAAATATTGCATTCGTATCTCTCAGAAAGTCTGTCATTCCTTTGCAGCGGTGTGTGAGTCACAACGTCCTTCACGTTTTGATGAGCCTTTAAAATGTCTTTCACTTGGATGAGAGAGTTTTCTTTAAGCAACGGTTTCATGTACAGATTCCTTTCTTGTTTTAAATCCCTATTTAATATGCCATTATAACATGAATATTCAAATAATAAGACAATTATTTTTATTTAGTAAATAAAAAATGAATCGTATTCTAAGTTCCCCGCACCCGTAATAACATCTGCGTGACCTGTATCCAGCAGCTAAGAAAAAAGTTTCTTAAAGATAAAAGATGTTTTCATCTGAAAGGCATGCTATAATAGAACCAATTAGAACCAAAAGGAGCCAATAAATGATTACAGCACCTCGACCTTGCACTTTTCATAATCTAATTGGAGAGCATCAACTATTTCTCGAAACAAAACGAGTCGCCATGCAGTTCGCCCTATCAGAGCTTCCTGTCCTGATCACAGGAAAGGTCGGAACAGGCAAGGATCATTTTGCACAGGCCATACACCAAGGCTCTTCAAGAAACGGCGAACCATTGATCAGTATCAATTGCAGCACCCATTCAGAAGAAAACCTTGCATACGAGCTTTTTGGCGCTGATAATGCCTTGGGTGCGTTTCAAAAAGCCGCCCGAGGTACACTTTTTCTTAATGACGTATGGAGTATGCCGGTTTCTGTACAAGCTAAGCTTCTAGAAGCACTTGACTCAGATGGGGAAAAACCGAGAATCATCTGTGCTTCTGCAATCCCGATAACAGAAGTTGCTGAAAATACATTCAGGCAGGACTTATTTTACAGGCTGAACATTTTAACGCTCACATTGCCGGTGCTGTCCGAGCGAAAAAGCGATATCCCCCTTTTGACCCAGTATTTCCTTTCGGAATCGGGGCAGCAATTGTTAATTGATCCCTCGGTCTTTCCGCTGCTTGAACAGCATCCCTTTGATGGGAATGTAAGAGAATTAAAAAACGCTGCAGATTATATGGCGGCTGTATCAAGCGGGGGAACCATTCATCCGTATGATGTGCCGCCGTATATACGGGACGGGCTAAATGAAAAAACGACGAAGAAAAAAGCGAAGCTTCTGACTTTAATGGAAAAAGCCGAGTTTCTGTTTATTTTGGAAACCATAAAAGTGTTAAATGAAAAAGGCGAACCGGCAAGCAGACGGATCATCTCTGAAAGCAGCAAAAACAGCCAAATCTCTTTAACGCCGCAGCAGGTCAGAAGCCGTCTCGATTATTTGGAGAAGAAAGAATATGTGACAAAAAGCCGCGGACGTGCGGGCACGAAAATCACTTTAGAAGGGCTGAATTTTTTAGAAACGCTGCAAAAACAAATGATGTAGCAGCTAAAGAGAGGAGAATGTACGTGTATACAATAAAAGAAGAGATCGCCAACGCCATTACCCACGGCATCGGTGTGTTCTTATCCATACCAGCATTAGTGTTTCTCATCATATTTGCGGCTAATTACGGGTCCGCATGGGATATCGTCAGTTTTACCATATTTGGTGTTTCCATGCTGCTGCTTTATTTGAGCTCCACCCTGCTTCACAGCATTCAGCACAAAAAGACGAAAGATATTTTGGAGATTATTGACCATAGCGCCATTTACGTGTTGATTGCCGGAACCTATACCCCTTTTCTGCTTGGCCCGTTAAAAGGCACACTCGGCTTCACCCTGCTGATCATCGTTTGGGCGCTTGCCCTTGGCGGAATCGTATTCAAAATTTTCTTCGTAAAACGGTTTATCATTTTATCTACCTTGATGTATTTATTAATGGGATGGCTAATGATTATCGCGGTTAAGCCTTTATATGCTTCACTGACAGGAGCTGGATTCAGCCTTCTTTTACTTGGCGGTCTGTTGTATTCAGCCGGAACGATCTTTTATATTTGGAGAAAGATTCCTTTCCATCATGCCATTTGGCACAGCTTTGTTTTAGGCGGGAGCGCGGCGATGTTTTTCTGCGTGCTGTTCTATTGTGTGAAAGTGCCGTTTTTATCCTAATGAAAAAGCGCAGTCTCAGTGACTGCGCTTTTTTAAGCCCGTAATTGCTTCTCACTTGCCGGTATATAAGCCTTAGAAAATGACACTTCTATATCTGCTGGCTTTAAGCGTTTAACAAGCGATCCCTTCAGCAGTTTATCGGTTCCTTTCGTTTCCACCATTACAACCGGAAGGCTGCGGCGGGCTGCAAGTTCCAATGGATTGATACAGCCATCTAAAGAAAGAATCATGCTTTGGCCTTTTTCTAATTGGGTCAAAATATCTTCATATACCATTTCTGAACCGCTCTCTCGAATGACATTCATCCGTTCAAGCCATTGTCTGATAATCGGTAAACGAAACACTTTGGGATTTGCGATAAATCCGGCTGGTTCTTCAATATACCCGGCAATCAAAGCAAGTTCAGGCAATCCTAAACGAGAATGCACATACAAAACAGGACCGCTCGGTATCGGCTCTGGCTGATGAATGGTGATGACAGATCCTGAAATGCCGATACAGCCTTCCAAAAACGCCTTTGGCTGCTCGTAAACGAGCGTCATCTGTTTTTTGTATGACAGACGCGGATCCAGCATTCTTTGATTAAACAATTGTTTTATATTTTTTAACAGCATATACACAATGTAAATCACTAGACAGCTGTAGCGAATCAATTAAAATCCTCCCGCTTCAGATGATACATTCTTTTTTTCATACACTAAAAATTCATAGTCATACCGATTTTTTTCGTCCTTAGTCCCTTGCTCAGAAGAAACAAGTTTCCATTTGCTCTCATCAAATTCAGGAAAGTAGCGGTCTCCATCAAACTGGTGGTGTATTTTTGTCATATACAGCCTGTCCGCATAAGGGAACAGCGCCGTGTAAAGCTGTGCGCCTCCGATCACGAAGCATTCCTCAGTATCTGAGGCAATCTGGAGCACATCCTCTATTGAACTGACGACGGTACAACCGGGAAATTCTGAATCGTGTGCAGATGTCACAACAATATTTTTCCGATTCGGAAGCGGACGTCCAATTGATTCATATGTTTTTCGCCCCATGATGATTGAATGTCCTGAGGTTATTTTTTTAAAGTATGCAAGGTCATTCGGCAAATGCCACGGCAAATCATTGTCCTTTCCGATAAGCCGGTTGGCATCCATCGCGAAAATGAATGAAATCATACGCTGACCGCTCCTTTAATATGCGGATGCGGATTGTAATCTTCAATGATAAAGTCATCAAACGTAAAGTCGAAAATCGAATCAACCTCTCTGGCAAAACGAAGCTTCGGCAGCGGGCGGACATCTCTGGTCAGCTGCAAGTTAACCTGTTCAATGTGATTTTGATAAATATGAACATCGCCGAATGTATGAATAAACTCGCCCGGCTCAAGCCCTGTTACATGCGCGATCATCATCGTAAGCAGCGCATAAGAAGCTATATTAAACGGCACACCGAGGAAAACATCGGCTGAGCGCTGATAAAGCTGGCAGGACAGCTTGCCGTCAGATACATAAAATTGAAACAGGCAGTGGCACGGAGGCAGGGCCATTTTATCGATTTCACCAACATTCCATGCACTGACGATTAAACGTCTTGAGTTCGGATTTGTTTTAATATCTTCCACAAGACGTGAAATTTGATCAATGGTTTCTCCGTCAGCTCCCCGCCATGAGCGCCATTGTGAACCATATACAGGCCCGAGTTCACCGTTTTCATCAGCCCACTCATTCCAAATACGCACTCCGTTTTCCTGCAGATAGCGTACATTGGTATCACCCTTTAAAAACCAAAGCAGCTCGTGCGCAATTGATTTAAAGTGAAGTTTTTTTGTGGTCAGCATCGGGAAGCCTTCCTGTAAATTAAATCTCATTTGATAGCCGAAGGTGCTGATTGTTCCGGTTCCTGTACGGTCACCCTTTTTTTCACCATGATCTAAAACATGTCGGCATAAATCTTTATATTGTTTCATTTTTTTCATCCTTTAAAAGTAGTCTTATAGTAGTGTAACACAATAAAAAATCATTTCTGAACCCAGAAATGATTTTTTTTATAAGTCAGCTGACAACAGGCTTTTCGTCCTGTTCTTTTTCTTCATCTTGCAGATCCTGATGCGTATGGGCAATTCTGCTCGCTGCTGCGGCTGCAAGTGCTGCCACAATATCATCCAAAAACGTATGGATGCCGTCAGGGCTTTCATCGAGCTCCTTAATAATTCCGATCTTCTCTTTATCCAAATAACCAAAGTTGGTCAAGCCGATCGAACCGTACACATTAACGATTGAAAGAGGGATAATTTCATCTATGCCGTACAGCGGTTCATCTGTTTCAACAAGATGCTGCAGCGGTTCAGGAAGTAGTTTCTGCTCTGCAAGCTGATCAAGCGCCAGCCCGGTTAAAACAGCATGGATAATTTCACGCTTGTTCAGTACTTTTTCTACATTCTCCATACATACACTAAGCGGGAGATTTGGATTGTATTTTTCCTGAAGTTTTTGAACAATACGCGCAATATCTTCTATCATAACGCCCCGTTTGTTCAGCATATCTTTTGTTATATAGACCATTTCATTCATTGTGTACTTTTTCATATCTAATGGCATCTCCTTTAGGCACTCATCCAGTTGGGAGGTGTGTTGCGGTCCCAATAAATGCTCCCAAGCTCATGGTGTGATTGAAATCCATCTTCTGCTGTATGATAATGAAAATTAAACCAGTAGCCGTCATGCGGAGGGTGATCTCTGCGCACATGGAACCTGAGGAGGTCTTCTCCGGTTGTCCGATTAAAAACGTGAAAGATTTTCTCCGTTTTCCCCGCTGAAGGCTTGCTTGAAATCACAACATCTTGATACGCTTCGTCATCTTGTAATGTCGCTAAAAAGTCACATATGACGTTTTCGATTTTCGGCAGAATCTCTTTCCGATAGTCATCTTCAATGACCGGAGCAATTTTGCTGCCAAATTTCAAAAAAGACTGATTTTCAGCGCTGTCAAGGAGCTGTTCCTTGTACGATTGAAAAAGTAATTCGGGGTCTCGCCTGTCTTCCGATTCATAATCATCGTACAAATCATGCTCATCATAAAAAGCGGTGTAATCATTCTGCTCAAGACTGCTCGGCTGTCCTGAAGGCTTGTCTGCCATGAGAGCAGCCGGAGGAGATACGAGCCCGAACGTTACGATGGTAAATAAAACCACAAGGGTCTTTCTCATCCACAATTTCATGACTGCTTATTCCTCTCTATTTTATTGTCATGTTTCTCTTATTTTATCATAGGTCGAACTTACAAGTCATGTACTATATGAAGCTCTAAGTCAATTTAGGAGATTTGTTGCTTTGCTGCGTGTGTAAAAACGCTTACAATATAATATGAAAGGAGGCCTTCCTCATGATTGACGCTTTGTTTGCAACGGTTTCACTTTTAACATTATTATACTTTGTCGTCATGGAAGTCACCGATTAGAAACAAGCCCGTGAGGTTCTTCACGGGCTTGTTTCGCTTGCGATTTGAATAACACCGTAGTGAAAAAGCGCTGTTTTTCTTTTCAATACGTTAAAACCAAATTGGTCAAAGCGCGGGCTTTTCCAATGGTCTTTGAGTACCACGCTTTTTCTGGCTGCCCGCACCGCTTCTTTGATGCAGCCGTCAGCCAATGCAGAATCCTCAGCCAGATCTCGTAATGGCGCGATGCCATCAGACGACTCTACAGGCTCATGAAACATCGGATCAAAATAAATGACATCTACTGATTTGTCAGGCAGCCGCTTTAGATAGTCAAAGCAATCCGCATGATTCACTTGTATTCTTCTCATGGCAGCTTGAAGCTGTTCTATACCGGTTTCCCATGAATGGAGTCCCGTCTTCACCAGAACGGACACAAGCTTGTTTTTTTCCAGCCCGATCACCGACCCGGTTTCGCCAACCGCCATACTTGCGATAATAGCGTCGGAAGCCAGACCGAGCGTGCAATCCAAAAAAGAATCTCCGGCCGTTAAGCCGGCTGCCCGAAGCATTGGCTCTTGCTCGCCGCGCATAAACCGTTTAGCTCTGAACATCGCTGTATTCGGATGAAAAAAGAATTTACCGCCTTGTTTTGTATAAAGTTCGAACCGCTCTTTTCCAATCACGAGCAAATCACGCTCAGCTGACTTCAGCATATTTTCAACCGTTTGTTTATTTCGGTCGCAATATTGTATACCCAGCTCTTCCGAAAGCATTTTTGCGGTCTTTATCGTGTGGTCAGACGGTCTATAGCTTGTTGTAATCATGATCTATACTCCAAAAGAAAATGCCCGGAAAACGGGCATTTAGCAGTGTGCATCAAAGGCATCAGTTAAGTTTTTCATGATTTCTTCCATATCGTGCCCTTCAATCTCATGGCGCGGAATAAAATGCACGACTTCTTTGCCTTTCAAAAGAGCCATTGACGGTGAAGAAGGCTCCTGGCCTGTAAAATACTCCCGCATTTTTGCAGTGGCTTCTTTATCTTGGCCCGCAAATACTGTCACCGTATTGGCAGGTGTTTTGTCGTTCTGCAGGACTGCCTGAGTTGCCGCAGGACGCGCAAGACCAGCCGCACAGCCGCAAACAGAGTTAACGACTACGAGAGTTGTGCCCTCTGCCTTTTCCATAAAATTCTCCACTTCTTCTGCTGTTGTTAATTCTTTAAAACCGGCCCCAGTCAGCTCGCGGCGCATCGGAACGACAAGCTGGCGCATATATTCTTCATAAGCCATTGACATAAAAAAAGCCCCCTCTATTATCCTTCATCTGAAGTAAAGGATACTATAGAGAGAGCCGGATTTCAAATGTTCACGTCTTAAAACAAGAGAATGTGATCCTGATGTCTAGATTTTCATGATACCGCCCGTATTGGCACTTGTCACAAGTTTAGAATAACGGGCTAAATAGCCGGTTTTCACTTTTGGCTCAAAGCCTTTCCAATTCGCTTTCCGTTTTTCCCATTCTTCTTCCGGCACTTGAACGTCCAGGATGCGTTTTTCAATATCAACGATGATATGATCGCCGTTTTCAACAAAGGCAAGCGGTCCGCCTTCTGCTGCCTCTGGTGATACGTGTCCGATTGAAAGGCCTCGTGATGCTCCGGAAAAACGTCCGTCTGTAATCAGCGCTACTTTCGGACCAAGCCCCATTCCGACAATCTGTGATGTAGGTGCAAGCATTTCAGGCATACCCGGCCCGCCCTTTGGCCCTTCGTAACGAATGATGACGACATCGCCTTCTTTTACTTTCCGGTTGATAATGCCGTCTAGCGCCTCATCCTGAGAGTCGAATACGACAGCCGGCCCTTCGTGTCTCGTAATTCCGTTCTGTACGCCGCCGGTTTTGATGATAGCGCCGTCCGGAGCCAGATTTCCGAATAATACGGCAAGACCGCCCTTTTCAGTGAATGGCTGATCTAACGGATGAATCACGTTATGATCCTTCACTTCATGTCCGGCAATGGTTTCTCCAAGCGTCTCACCTGTAACTGTCAGCGCGTCCAAATGAAGTGCTCCTTCTTTTTTGGAAAGCTCATTCAATGCTGCAGACACACCGCCCGCTTCATGAAGATCTTCAATAAATACATCAGATGCAGGCGCCAGCTTAGCCAAATGCGGCACGCGCTCTGCGACTTCATTGATGCGTTCTAAAGAGTATTCAACGCCAGCTTCATTTGCAAGGGCAAGCGTATGAAGTACAGTATTTGTTGAACCGCCGAGCGCCATATCAAGCGCAAACGCGTTATCAATCGCTTTTACTGTAACGATATCTCTCGGTTTGATGTCTTTGCGAATGGTTTCCATTAATTGCGCAGCTGATTTTCTGACAAACTCTTTTCGTTCCGGTGATGTCGCGAGAATGGTTCCATTACCAGGCAAAGCCAATCCAAGTGCTTCTGACAGACAGTTCATTGAGTTTGCTGTAAACATTCCCGAGCAAGATCCGCATGTCGGGCAGCCGAACTGTTCTAATTCTTGAAGTTCGCTTTCGCCGATTTTTCCAGCTTGATAAGCACCGACTCCCTCAAATACTGAAGAAAGAGAGATTTTGCGGCCGTCGCTTGTTCTTCCTGCCGCCATCGGTCCTCCGCTGACAAAAATGGTCGGAATGTTGATGCGCATAGCCGCCATAAGCATTCCCGGCGTGATTTTATCACAGTTCGGAATACAGACCATTCCGTCAAACCAGTGCGCTGATACGACAGTTTCCACTGAGTCCGCGATGATCTCACGGCTCGGGAGCGAATATCTCATTCCGATATGCCCCATCGCTATTCCGTCATCTACACCGATTGTATTGAATTCAAACGGTACGCCTCCGGCTTCTCTGATTGCTTCTTTTACGATTTTCCCAAACTCCTGCAAGTGAACATGACCGGGAACGATATCAATATATGAGTTACAAACCGCAATAAACGGTTTGCCAAAATCCTCTTCTTTTACACCTGCTGCGCGAAGCAAACTGCGGTGCGGTGCTCTATCGATTCCTTGTGTGATCATGTTACTGCGTAATTCTGCCATGGTGATCCTCCTAAATAGTCTCAATTGTTAGATTGAATTTTATTTTAACAATTTTCAGTTTATTTGTGGGGCGTTTTTGCTAAATCGCATAATTTCAGGCCGCCCTTTCCTCGGTTGTTTGATTCATGTTTTTATATTTATATAGCTTTCTGTCGATGTGAACCCTCCAACTATTAATATTGTTACTTACTATATATAGTTTTTGATTATTTTTCAACAATATTCGAAATAATTTTTATAAAAAGTGAATTCAAATAAAAAAGGTGCATGATCTGCACCTTCATCTTCTTTTTTATTCGCCTTTTTTTCTGCTCTCTGTCATTTGTTTCCAGACTGAACCTTTTGCCTCTTCCCCATGTTCGATTCGTTCCAGCGCCATTTTCACTTGAAGGCTGACTTCGAATTCCGGATCATCTTCAGCAGCCCGCAAAGCTTCTATGGCACTTTCATCACCAACTTCGTAAAGGAACATAGCGGCGCGCCAGCGGACCAGCTTGCTTGAGTCGCTTAACGATTTTATCATCGCAGGGATGGCTTGAGGGTCGCCGATATCAGACAGGCAGTCTCCAGCCGTCCTTCTCACCGATACAGACTTATCCTCAAGCGCCTTATACAATAGAGGAAGAACATCAGGTGATTCAATCATTCCCAAATACACAACAGCCTGTCTTCTGATGGACACCTTCGGATCATCCAATGCTTTTTGCAAAACGGGGATGTCCTCTTCTTTCGGATCCATCTGCTCCAAGTGTGCGTACCGCTGCTTCCAATCCTCATCATCCAGCATGTCAAGCGTTACTTTATATGCTTTGCGCTGTGCTGTTTGTTTCGTTTCGCCTTTACCTTGGGCCGCTGCTTCCGTTAGCCGTTTCAGCCTTTCATCACTGTAAGCGGCCTGAAGCTCTTCTGTCACGTCATGGCCGATTTCAGTAAAATCGCCGAATCTGACGCCTTGTTCTTTCCAAGCTCGTTCAAACACAACATTTGACGCTTCAGATCTGAGTTTTAAGATCGCCTGCTGAAAACGGTCAGGAAGCCCGAACCGCTCTTCACGCTCACCATCTGTCAATTTGACTTGCATAGGAATTCCGCTGAACATCTGCACAAAAACTTTCACTTCTCCAAATGACTCCTGATCCGAGCGGTTTTCTGCACTCTCAGCGCTCTCCATTCCAAATGCCGTCCGGACTTGCGGTAAAATGTCTTTCCAGTCATATCTGGCGTTCCGTTCAACCGCAAGAAAGTCGGCAACGTGATATACCCCTTTAACTCCTTCAATATTTAGGATTTCCACGACAACAGGCGGGGCGCCTTCTGCCTGATCCGGTTTATAATTATTGCTTTTGCCCGCCGGAAGCTCTTCCGTTAAGATGACCTTCATTGTATTCGGGCTTGGCGTCGGTTCAATTGATTTTATCTTCATGATTGTCCTCCTATAGCCTATCTGTGACTTATTCTAACATAGTCGCCCCGCGCCTTCTATTACGATGTTTCAATATCAATTCCGGGAATTTCTTTTCCTAATTGACTGACAAAATGAAGCATAAATTTATGCCTCTCGTCAGCCACTTCTCTTGCGGCATCTGTATTCATCATATCTTTTAGGAGCAGCAGCTTGCTGAAAAAGTGGGCATAGGCACTCTTATCATTTCCATAAAGGCTATGTCCCTTTGCTCCCGCAAACATAAACGTCCGTGCTATACCAACTGCGCCGATTGCATCCAGCCTGTCAGCATCCTGTACGATTTTCCCCTCAAGTGAAAGCGGTTCTTTTCCGAGCTTTTCCCTGTCCCGAAAGGACATTCTAGTAATAATGTGAATAATTCTTTCAGCCTCATCTTTTCCGGCTCCTAAAGAAACCAGCTGCTCGTCCACCTCGCTGACTGAAAGCCTGATTGCGTCAGGCAGCTTCACATCAATCAAATCATGAACCAAGGCTGCCGCTTCAACGACGAACAAATCCGCATTTTCCTTTTTTCCAATATATAAAGCAAGCTCTGCAACTCTTGACACATGAAGCCAATCATGGCCCGTGCTTTCACCGCTCAGAACAGATTTGACCCATGTCCTGATTTGCTCTGTCTGCATCAGTTTTCGATCCCGCACCAAAACACCCTCTTTATTGTCCTAATAACTTCGCAATAACGTCTTCCAGTTCTTTCGGGTTTGTGTTTGGTGAATAGCGGCCGGCTATTTCTCCGTTTCTGTCCACTACAAATTTAGTGAAATTCCATTTGATTGCCTTTGTTCCAAGCATGCCTTTCGCATTGTCTGTCAAATACGCAAAAAGCGGGTGGGCATTTTTTCCGTTCACCTCGACTTTTGAAAACATGGGAAACGTCACACCGTAATTAGTTTTGCAAAATTCCTGTATGCCTTCCTCGTCGTCAGGCTCTTGATTCATAAATTGATTGCAGGGAAACCCTAAAATCTCCAGGCCCTCCGGCTGGTATGTATCATACAACTCCTGAAGCTGCTTAAATTGAGGAGTAAAACCGCATTTACTGGCTGTGTTAACAATCAACAACACCTTTCCGGCAAATGGCTGAAGTGTCATGTCTTTGCCTGTAATGGTGCGGACCCTCATATTGTATATAGACATTGAAATTCCCTCCTAATGAACCTGAGTGCTGTGATTATTTTACCTTTTTTCCTGTTTCAAAACAAAACGGAAGCTCTAGGTTTATCAATTGGCCAGCTGTTCATTTGTACAGACATCGTGTTCAACGGATGTTCTTCCCTCATTAATCATTTTTCTATGAACAGAAACATCTCTTGAGAAGGTGCTATTATTCTATTTATTGCATGACACCTGGAAAACTCATTACAGTGAAACCAAAAGTCATGTGTTTGCGTTTATTATATAGTATTTTCTGCTGTTCCCCTTCAAACCCTTATAGATAGATTGAAAATTGGCGGGAAAATTCCTATAATGAAGAAAATTAACGGGGAAATGATGGAGGTGGCACGTTGCCTATTAATATACCTACACACCTGCCGGCAAAACAGGTGCTTGAGAGTGAACATATCTTTGTAATGGATGAAAGCAGAGCATTTCATCAGGATATCCGGCCGCAGAAAATTATTATTTTAAATTTAATGCCGAAAAAAATCCAAACGGAAACTCAGCTGCTCAGACTGCTTGGGAATTCGCCTTTGCAGGTTCATTTTACATTTTTAATCCCAAGCACTCATACACCGAAAAATACAGCAAGGGAACACCTTGATGAGTTTTATACGACATTCTCCAATATCCGTCATAAGAAATTTGACGGCATGATCATCACCGGTGCGCCGATCGAGCATTTGGCGTTTGAAGATGTTTCTTATTGGGAAGAGCTCAAAGAGATTATGGAATGGAGCAAAACGAATGTCACGTCAACCTTGCATATTTGCTGGGGTGCTCAGGCAGGTTTGTATTATCATTACGGCGTGGAAAAAACTGAAATGCCGAAAAAAATCTTTGGTGTGTTTGAACATACTGTTCTTTCCAAGCACGAAAGATTGGTAAGAGGTTTTGACGAGCTATACTACGTGCCGCATTCCCGGCATACAGATATAAATATGGAACAACTGCAAGCAGTGCCCGAGTTAAACATTCTTACTGCATCAAAGGAAGCTGGGGTTTGCTTAATTGTGTCAAAAGACGAAAAACAAGTCTTTTTAACAGGACACCCTGAATATGATACAAATACGCTGCTTCAAGAGTATGAAAGAGATCTGGAACGAAACCTTTCGACTGTCGAGGCGCCGAAACATTATTTCGCAGAAGACAGCAAAGAACCTGTCAATCGCTGGAAAGCACATGCGACATTATTGTTTATGAACTGGCTTAATTATTATGTTTACCAAGAAACTCCTTATGAATGGGACTAATTTTTCTTTTTAAAGTGATACGCTGAGCAAAAAATATGATAAAATACATCTGATTCAGTATGCGTATAACAAAAATTAAAAATACTGGAATCCGAATCTTTTAAAATTAGCTTAATTTTTTCACTGCATTAATAATTCGATTATGTATTTGTGTTATGTTTATGTATAGACAATAACTCCTTACGATGCATGAAGCTTGCTTGTTGTTGATTACATTGAGGTGAATTTACTTGAATACCAATAAAAGAGTATTAATTTTGACTGCAAATTACGGAAATGGACATGTACAGGTAGCCAAAACGCTTTATGAACAATGTGTACGTCTCGGCTTTCAGCATGTAACAGTTTCTAATTTGTATCAAGAGTCAAATCCGATTGTTTCAGAGGTAACTCAGTACCTTTATTTAAAAAGCTTCTCAATCGGAAAACAGTTTTATCGTTTGTTTTATTACGGAGTTGACAAAATCTATAATAAACGTAAATTTAATATTTACTTTAAAATGGGAAATAAACGATTGGGCGAACTTGTCGATGAACATCAGCCCGACATCATTATTAATACATTTCCGATGATCGTCGTACCCGAATACAGACGGAGAACAGGAAGAGTTATTCCTACCTTCAACGTCATGACTGATTTTTGTCTTCATAAAATTTGGGTTCACGAAAATGTGGATAAATATTATGTGGCGACAGATTATGTGAAGGAAAAACTGATTGAGATCGGGACCCATCCCAGCAACGTGAAAATTACGGGAATTCCGATCAGGCCTCAATTTGAAGAATCGCTGCCGGTTGAGCCGATTTATAAAAAGTACGACCTTTCGCCTGACAAAAAAGTGCTGCTCATCATGGCTGGCGCACACGGTGTATTAAAGAACGTAAAAGAGCTGTGCGAAAACCTTGTTATGGATGATCAGGTGCAAGTGGTGGTCGTATGCGGAAAAAATACGGCTTTAAAAGAATCCTTGAGCATACTTGAAGCAGAAAACGGCGATAACTTAAAGGTTCTCGGCTATGTAGAGCGAATTGACGAGCTCTTCCGGGTCACAGATTGCATGATTACAAAACCAGGCGGCATTACTTTGACAGAAGCCACTGCTATCGGCGTGCCTGTCATTCTGTACAAACCAGTGCCCGGACAAGAAAAAGAAAATGCAAATTTCTTTGAGGACCGCGGAGCTGCCATTGTCGTGAACCGGCATGAAGAGATTCTCGAGTCTGTCACCTCCCTTCTTTCAGATGAAGATACCTTACAGCGAATGAAGAAAAACATTAAGAGTCTTCATTTGGCACACTCCTCTGAAGTGATTTTGGAGGATATTTTGAAGGAATCAGAAATGATGACAACCAAACAAAAAGCCAAGGCGCTTTCTTAACTGATGTTCTTGCAGGAGCACACGAAAAATCGTGTGCTCTTTTTATTCGCATTCATCTTTTCGTAAAAGCGGTTACATTTTTTTGAGAAACTTGCCCTTTTTTTGAAAAATAAGCAGTTTCGCAACTTGACGCGTGCTGCCAGATGGTGTATAGTTGAACCATCATTTAACAACGAAACGAAGTTAAATGGTACAAAATTTTTTTTAGCACATGGGTGCTACAGTACTAGGAGGAATTAAGCAATATGCAAAACGGTAAAGTAAAATGGTTCAACAACGAAAAAGGATTCGGCTTCATTGAAGTTGAAGGCGGAGACGATGTATTTGTTCACTTCACAGCTATCGAAGGAGAAGGATACAAATCATTAGAAGAAGGACAAGAAGTTTCTTTTGAAATTGTCGAAGGTAATCGTGGACCTCAAGCTTCTAATGTTGTAAAACTCTAAACTCAATATAAGTTGACAAATAGAGGAGAGGCAAATGCCTCTCCTATTTGATTTTCATCTGAATTTCGATCGCTAAAATGTTTTGTTTGCACCTCTGCTCAATCTCTTCAATATGCTTTTCCATTGACGGCTTTCCTTTTTTCGCAATATCCGCAAGTTCTTCTAAATCATTGTATATTTCTATAAATGTTTTGTGAAGGATCGATTTTAAGTCTTTATCATCCATAGCTGTGCTCCCCTTCTCTACCAAGATACCTCAAATAGTAAAACAGACCTACTCATTCAGGTTCAATAGTTATATCGGCTTATTTTTTATTTTATTTTCTATTTTGGCACATAAATTTAAAAAAACTCTGCAAAATAGTTGCGGAGGTGTTTTTTTGTGAACTCAGAATTTCATGAAGAGGATCAGACTGGATTTACCGATAAACGGCAGCTAGAGCTAGCGGTGGAAACAGCGCAGAAAACGACCGGCGCCGCCACAAGAGGCCGAAGCTCAACATTACTCAATTCCGCATACCAAGCCATCGAGGACGCGAGAGAGCTTTCACTGTCTCAAGAACTGGCAGCTCTTGATGATCCTGAATTTGTACAGCAGCAACAGCAGCTGTTAGATGCCTGCCAGCATCAGCTGGATGAATTTAAAAAATAAAACCGCAGAAGCTGCGGTTTTATTTTTTAGTGCTTGGTTAAGACATCCCCATATGATTTAAGCTTTTCACCCACTGTACATTTATTGATACAAAATGAATGTGCATATGTTTTGCCAAATTCCTTGCGAAACTGCTTCTTAATAAAACAGTCTTTGCAATATTCATCTTGCAGTTCTGTCAGTTCCTTATATATAGCTTTCTTATCCAATATTGTCATCTCCGTTACAGTCTAATTTCATGTGGCTTTCTACGAATTGATGAGATAGGATTTTTTTTGCGAGGCCATCAGCTTCCTGATTTTCTTTTCGCTGTATCGTTTCGTATGTCGGACTCAGCTTTAATGACTCAAGAAGCGCTTCTATTTTTTCCAGCCATTCATTATGGGAGGGATCATAGCAAGGCCAGCTGCCATCAAGCTGATTCAGCACAACAAGAGAGTCCCCTCTGATCGTGATTGAATTTCTGCTAGCTCCGAGCTCTCTTACTTCTCTTATCGCTTCATAAAGAGCGGCATATTCAGCTTCGTTATTGGTTTTCAGACGGAAGCTTTTATTTTTTCTTAAGCGGTGGCGCGTCCCTCCCAATGTATAATAAATGACGATTCCGAGCCCGGCCAGCTGGCTTTCCTTATCGAAACTGCCGTCAAAATAAACGGTAATGTCATCAGGTTCATGCGCAAGCTCCTCAGTCAGCTTTTCTAATTCCTTCAGCGTCCAGACGCCGCCCTTCTCATCTTCGAATTCAAGTTCCTTCATATAAGGAAAACGGCCGAGTTCCCTCGCGAGCATACGTGCTTCCTGAACAGTCAGCCAGTTTTCGCCCAAAAACGAGACAGGCCCTGTCCCTTTTGCTTCTATTTTCATGTGCGGTCTGAGATTCAATATAATCACCTTACCATTCATTAGTTGCCGGGCTTGTGCTATAATCAAACCATTCTTAACCCGGAAAGGAAGCTTCTTCATTTTGTTTAATAACTCTTTTTGGATCTTTTTTGCGATCATTCATTTTATCATTGTTCTTTTATTTTATAAAGGATTTGGCAAAATGGGTTTATTTGTGTGGATCGGCTTTGCAACAGTCTGTGCCAACCTTCAAGTCGTCAAAACGGTTGAACTGTTTGGCTTAACAGCAACGCTCGGGAATGTGATGTACGGCACAATCTTTTTTGCTACAGATGTGCTGAATGAAAAATATGGGCCAGCTGAAGCGAGAAAAGCTGTATGGCTCGGGTTTTCGACTCTCCTGACACTGACTTTTGTTATGCAGGGCGTTCTGCTTTTCGAACCCGCTTCCAGCGATATTTCACAAACAGCGCTGGAAACGATTTTCGGTTTTCTCCCGAGAGTTGCTTTGGGAAGTCTGCTTGCCTTTATCTTCAGCCAAACACTGGATGTTTATGTATATTCGGCAATTAGAAGGATATTTCCTTCCGATCGGCTTCTATGGCTGAGAAACGGCGGCAGTACAGCAGTCAGCCAGCTGTTTGATACATTCATTTTTACCGGAGTCGCTTTTTTCGGCACATATCCGGCGGATGTTTGGCTTCATATTTTTATTTCTACATATTTGATTAAGTTTGCGGTATCTCTGATTTCGCTGCCATATGCTTATGCGGCGAAAAAAATGATTCCGAGTGACGAAAGGAGTACATGATGCCTACAGAAATATATGTTGACGGAGCGAGCGCCGGTAATCCAGGGCCTTCCGGCATCGGCATTTTTATCAAACATGAAGGAAAAGCAGAATCTTTCTCGATTCCAATCGGAATGCATACCAATCAGGAAGCGGAATTTTTGGCGTTAATTGAAGGCATGAAACTGTGTGCAGCGCGCGGGTATCAATCGGTCTCCTTTCGAACTGACTCGGATATCGTGGAACGCGCAGCCGATCTTGAAATCGTGAAAAATAAAGCGTTTCAGTCATTTGTCGAAGAAATCATCCGATTAAAAATGGCCTTCCCTCTTTTTTTCATCAAATGGATTCCGGGAAAGCAAAACCAAAAAGCCGACCAGCTGGCAAAAGAAGCGATTCGGATGAATGATAAGAATTAGAATGGTTCATGCTATTGATGAGGTGAACAAACATGAAAAAGAAAGATAAGGGCCGGCTGACCGGCGGTGTTTCCCCGCAAGGCGATTTAGAAGGAAATACACATAATGACCCTAAAACAGAGCTTGAGGAAAGAGCTAAAAAAAGCAATACAAAACGCTAGAGAAGATCTTAAACGATCTCTCTAGCGTTCAGTTTTTCAAGCATACGCTCTATTCCTTTGATCTGATGGCGGCGAAGCATGACAGCCGCCTGCTCCATTTTCAATGTAAAAACGGCTTCTGTCAGCGTACAGGCTAACGGCACAGAGCAGTTAATCTCAGCAAGCTTCCTCGAAATTTCCAGGTCGCTTAAACCTTGCTGAATTTTCCCCTGCTGTCCCTTTGGAAGAAGAGACAGATTCTCCAACAAGCGGTCAATTGTTTCGTATTCACGAATCAGTTTATACGCGGTTTTTTCTCCAATGCCTTTTACTCCGGGATAATTATCACTGGAATCGCCCATCAGCGCCTTGATGTCAATTAAAGCCTTGGGCAGGACACCTGTTTCTTCGTAAAATACATCTTTTGTATACATTTTATAATTGCCGATTCCTTTTTGAAGCAGCGCAACGCTTACTTCGTCCGTTAACAGCTGAAGTAAATCCCTGTCGCCTGTTACGATCGTAATATCCGTTTCTTCAGAAAACAAAGCTGCAAGTGTTCCAATACAATCATCCGCTTCGTACCCGGTAAGGCCAATATTCATGATACCAAGTTCAGCAGCCGCTTCCTTTGCCAGATCAAATTGCGGGATCAGCTCAACCGGCGGCTGGCTTCGGTTCGCCTTATAATCCTGAAACAGATCATTCCGGTACGTTTTGCTGCCCATGTCCCAGCAGCATACAACATGTGTAGGCTGAAATGTTTCCACGGCTGTGATTAAATGCTTCAAAAATCCGTTAACGCCGTTTGTCGGAACCCCGCTGTCATTTATCATAAAGTTGCGATGCACGGCTGTGGCGAAAAATGCCCTGAATAATAGAGCCATGCCGTCAACAAGCAATAATTTGTTTTTCATATGATAACTCCTTTTTCTATCAGTCGATCTATTTTACCATAAGTGCCGCGAAAATAAAAAACAGCATCTCTGTATAGAGATACTGTTTTGCGGTTAAATTAATCGTTGTGTCTTTTATTGCTGGCAATCAGCTTTTCAGCTTCGCGTCCTGCGTAAGAGTCGAAATGGGTTTGAAACCCGTTTTTCTTTTTGGCATTGTTATTGGCCTGTGCATTTCTGTTACCCAGCTTTGTTCTGCCCAACATAAATCCCCCCTTACGTCGGATACATATAGTATGCGCGTAACGGAGGATCTGCACTCGAGGCAGGATCATCCAGCTTATGTGCGGCTGACGTATTCTTTGACCATTTCTTTTGATACCAGACGTCTAGTCGGTACGATGCCTTTCTTGGCCAGCTGATTCATCTTTTCTGTAATTTCATTAATGGCATCTGTTGAAAATGGCTCATCGTTTTTGCATTTCGCAACAGCTTCTTCAATCGCCATTTCACGAAGGTGTTCAAGCTGCATAAATGTTTTAATATGCTCGTGCTGTTTTGCAGAATGTGCAGAAATTGCTTTATGTACCTCTGACATCAATCGTTCATCTCGCTTTTTCTATTTAGTCTATCATGACTTGAAATGCAAGCCAACTAATTTTTACATTTTGATTGTATCGCCTGTTCTCTGCCAAGAAATACATGCTTGATATGCATTTTCTATCTCTTTCACATGTTCCCCTTCTGCGTATCCTTCTACATACGTATCTCTTTGGCCCTCTATTTGCGCCAATGCTTTTTCCGCCATTCCATACTGCTGGTGTCTGACATATTCAGCATAATGAGATATAAGGCTTTCTTCTTCACTTTTAATCCAGGCCTCCGTTATTTTCATAAGCTTCGTCCGCACTGCTTCAATGAAGCCTGCTTTTCCTTTCTGTTCAAAAAACTGCTTCGGAGATTTGATTTGTTTTTGTTCCTGTTCAAAGGCACGTTCATCGATTTCAGGTTCAACTTCTTTGAGCTGTATGCTGTTAGAAAGCTGATCATCCGCATAAATGGAGAAATATCCGTCTTCTTCCAATGTTTTTTGACAGCTTTCCAGCCACTCTTCAGTGATATGCCGTTCGATGAAACCGCTCATTCGAATGTCGAGCGTTTTGATCTCCTGAATATATTCAAATTGATAATCATGTAATGCGCTTTTCATCGCCGCACTGATATTCTTTTTCCAATCTCCATTTTGAAGACCCGGATGAAACGCTGATTTTAACAAATCATTCGCAAAAAAGGACAAACGCTGTGTAATGTGATAAAGCTGCTCCCTTGTATCCTTTTTTACTTTCTCAATAATGGTTTCTGAATTGCGGCGTTCCTTGATATCTGCAGCTGCCCGCTCAAACGATAACAGAAGGCGCTGTTTTTGCGCTTCCTTTTCTTCTTTGGACTGATGCTGAGATTGATGAAGCTGTAAGACCGTCTCACATAGTTTGTCTGCTTCTGAGCTAAGCTGTGCCGCAGCCGCTTTCTTTACATCGACCTCAATAAACTGGTCTAAATGTGCTCTTGCTTTTGAGAACTGATTATGATACGTTTCCGGTTTTCCTAAGAGCTCTTCTTTACTTGACACGTAAAAGAGCTGCGGATCATGAATTCCTTCTTTTAAAAGCTCTGATCTGACATAATCCGTGACCGTTTCGAGCTCTGCTTTATCTTTCGCAAGATCAGCTGCATTAATGACAAAAAACATTTTATCCATGCTGAGCGATTCTTTCACGAGTCCCAGCTTCCGTAAAAAAGAGCGGTCTCCTTTCGAGAAAGAATGCTGATAGTAGGTCATGTAAAAAAACGCATCGGCATCCTTGATATATTGAAACGCAAGTTCTGTATGCCGTTTATTCAGACTGCTGGCTCCAGGTGTATCAACGATCGTAATCCCTTTTTCAGTCAGCGGGCTTTTATAATAAACAGTCACTTCCTTTACAGCACAAGCCGTTGTCTCCTCAGCTACATACGGTTTTAATTCGGAGAGCGGAATCGTTAATATCTTTTGGGCCTGAATATATTGCTGATATTTTTCATATGCAAGCAGGAAATGACTGATCATGTTGATTTGTTCTTCTTGCAGACGCTCTTTTTTGATTGCCTTTTTCCATTTATCCGCAAATGACCGTCCTTGTGGTTCCTCTTGCATTCCTGTGAGCTGCATGATTTCAGCTGTTATGTCATCCTCCGTCTTAAACATGACATCCGCTGTTTTGTGGGATTTGCCGTTTACCGGTTTCGTTATTTTGTTAATCGTTGCTGTTGTCGGTGTCGGTGATGACGGCAGCACTCTTTCACCAACCAGCGCATTGGCAAATGAGGATTTTCCTGAACTGAATCCGCCAAATAGAGCAAGTGTAAATTTTCGGTCTTCCAGCCTTTTAATCCTTTCACGAAAAGCTGAGGTTTGTTTGGACAGCATACGATATCCGCCCAATAGATCAGACAGTGTGTAAAAGCGTTTTATCTGATCTTGAAGCGGCAGCTCTTTCCCGCTTTTCACTTCTGTTTTTAGCGTCTGCTGCTTTGTATGCTGTGCTTGGCTTTGTTTCTGTTCTGGAGCCTCGACCTTTTTTTTCTTCGTTCTAAACCAGTCCGAATCTATGTTTATTGAGCTTGCAGACTTCTCTTCCCAGATCACCCACATCCGGTCGGCTTTCTCACGGGCATGTTGTTCATGGCTGGCCTGTTCCTGAAGATAGGCCAGCTTTTCCGATTCCTGCGCGAGCCGGCCAGTGATCGATTCCTGTACTATAGAAGTACTCTCTTTTACCGTGGCGGTAAGTGTTTTGATGATGTCTGACGCTTCAGCTTTCGCCTCTTTACGGATCAGCTCTGCCAAATCTTTTGTATATTGCAAGACATATTCAGAAGAAAATGCTGCACCTTGCTTGACTGCGCGTTCAATGATATCAATATGAAGCCGCGTGCGATAAGCCTGGATCAGCTTTTCACTTTCAGCTGATTGAATACCAAATCCCTTGGCGAGTTTATGCAAAATATCAATGATATGCCAATCCGCTTCAGCTTCCGTTCTTTTTTTCACATCAGAGAAAAACTCATTTCTCCTTTTTTCTCTTTCCTGTGCAGTCTTTGCTTTAGAAAAGAAAAAACCGGTCTTAAAAGAGGGCTCACGTGATTCTAAGTAAGCTGCTGCCAGTTCACGCATTTCAAAAGGCGTCAAATTAGCGTTTTTTAAAATTTGATTGATTTCCTCCTGCATCGTGCTTTCTGCCTCAATCGGTTTATTTGCTGCTTCGGTTGATTGAAGCTGCAGGGAATCGACCAGACGTGCTTGCTTTTCAAGCTGTTCTCCAGAACTTGGACTGTCCGTATCCTCTTTCATGAGCATCTCTGTGTGCTCTCTCAGTAAATTCTGTACTTTTTGTTCAGTAATGGCATGCAAATTTCTTTTTGACTGCTCCTCGATTCTTTTTAACTCTTTTCGCAGGATACCGATTTGATTGAATGGGTGATTCGGTTCCGTCACCGACGTAAAAAAGAGTGCATCCTTCGGAATTCCTTCTTGACAAAGCATCTCCTCCACTTGCGCTTTGTAATCTTCAAAGCGTGTCTCAGTCTCATCATGTCTGTCAATTTGATTAACGATAAAATAGACATTCGGAATGCTGTCTTTGATTGACCTAAGAAACAGTACATTTTCCTCAGAGTGGACATGGTTATAGTGAACGACGTAAAACAGCGCATCTGCCTGGTGAAGAATAGATGCCGCCGATAAAAGATGAGCCTCATCTGTTGAGTCAATCCCGGGGGTATCAATATACGCAACTCCTGGTTCGATTTCAGTATACCGGTCAAAAATTTCTACGGTTTCAATCTGCTCCCCATCCTTGCAATATTGCTGCACCTTGTCTTTATGATAGGCACCCTCCAGCTCCGCACACGCTCCGTCTGTTGTATGAAGACGAACACGCTTTTCTCCGTTTCTGATCACAACAAGGTTAGCGCTGGTCGGAATTGGACTTGTCGGCAGAATATTCTCCATTAACAGGCAGTTCAGCAATGACGATTTCCCCGCTGAATAATGCCCTGTAAACGCGATATAAATTTCTTCATCTGCGGCTTTCTTAACAACTGAAGCCAGTTTAGCCGCCCTTTTTTCATCCTGGTTCTCAATCAATTGTTCATAAAGTGCCCCAGTTTTGTACAAAAGTTCTTGTCTGCTGCGTTCTGTCATAAGTCTGAACCCCTTTGTGCCGTTTCAATTATGAATCTTTTTTGAAAGATCTGAATAAATCCCACTTTCATTTTACACAAGAATGACCCAAATTTCTTTAAGAGAATAGAAAAAAGCTGCCGAAGACGGCAGCTTCTATAAAAGAAAATCTGCAACTTTTTTACAAGTTCCAGATTCTTTAAACAGATTTATTAGAGATTCCTTTCAATACAAAACCGATTAATACACTATATGTACAAACTGCCCCAAGCAAAAACAGCATTGTCATTTGCTTCACCATCCTGATTGAGAATCTTTTTCAAGTTCATTCTAACATGGATGAGAATGATATTCAATCTCTATTTTGCTGTATATTCTCGTAATGCTTGCTCCTCTGCACGTATTCTGACAGACAGCATAACGGCATTTAAAAGTGAAAACAGACACATGGTAAAGTACGCTTGATACAAGAGCGGAATCAGGATGATTTCTAATACGACAACCGTATAGTTTGGGTGCTTCAGCCATTTGTAAGGCCCTTTTTTGACAAGTTCAGCACCCGGAACAACAAGAATTTTTGTATTCCAGTATGCCCCCAAGGAACAAAGCGCCCAATATCGAATCGCCTGTACTGCCAATATAGCCGCTGCTATGCCTGACCACCAGTTTGAAGGCTGTTTGTGCAGCAGCAGTACTTCGGCAATTAAAGACAGAAAAAATAGAATGTGCATGGTGATGATATACGGATAATGACCCTCTCCGCACTCTATCGCACCTTGTTTTTTCACCTTTTGTTCGTTTCGTCTCGCTACAGCCATTTCCGCTACTCTTTGAGCAGTGAGCACAGTGATTAGCATCCAAAACATGAGTTATGCCCCCTTTTCCCAGCTGAACAGCAGCAATTCTGATGAAAATCCCGGCCCCAATGCACCGATCAGCCCCCGTTCTGCTTCGTTTTTGCTTCCGTTCTGCAGATGGTGGTCGATCACATACAGAATTGTGGCTGATGACATATTTCCGTGTTTTTTAAGGATAGTTTGCGAAGACGCAAGCTGCTCAGGTGACAGGTCAAGACATTTAATGTATGCATCAATGACTTTTTTTCCGCCTGGATGAGCCAGAAAGACCGTAATATCGCTGAATGAAAGCTGATGTCCATTCAAAAAAGCCTGGACATTTGTCTTCAGCCATTTTTCAACCAAAGTCGGAATATCCCTTGAAAAAATGACTTTGAAACCTTGATCGGTAAAGTCCCAGCCCATAACATCTTCAGATTGTTTCATCAATACAGATTGCGAATCCGATATATTCGGCAAAAGCTGCAGCTTTGTCAGCCGGCGGTCCGCCTTCTCCCCGCATAATAATGCCGCTGCAATGCCGTCGCCAAAAAGTGATGTGCCGATCAAATTGCTTTTCGTTTTATCTTCAGGCTGAAATGTCAGACTGCACAGCTCAGCAGCAATGACAAGTACAAAAGCCTCCGGATACGCTTTGCAGTACTCAGCAGCGCGCGCAAGCCCGCTCGCCCCTCCTGCACAGCCAAGTCCCCAAAGCGGAATTCGCTTCGTATAAGGAGAAAACGGGAGTTCATTCATCAGCCGCGCCTCAATGCTTGGTGTGGAAAGGCCCGTGCTGGAGACGAAAAAAACAGCATCCACTTTTTCATAAGGAATGGGTTCTTGAAGATAAGCTGCATTTGCGAGACACGTTTGAACAGCACTGACGCTATGTCTGAGTGTTTCCTCTATATAAATTTGATTTTTTTCTTCGAAGCTGTGCCCTTCTTTATACCATTCAATCGGTCTCACAAATTGTCTCGATTCAATTTGCCCGTTTTTAAAGGAGGTTAACAGCCGTTCTATATCTTTAAAGGAATGCTGAAACATATATCTGGCAAACTCCGCCGCCTTTTCTTGATCCACATCATTCTCAGGAAGACTTGTCCCGATCGACAAAACAAACGCCATATGATCACCTCTTAGCATACATTGTGCCGCAACTTTCTTTTTTATATGCAAAAAAACTCCGCCGAAGCGGAGTTTACACTGCTGTTTTTTGCTGATTGACATCAGCTTTCTGTTCTGTTTTTTCAGTTTTCGAAAACATATTATATATCATATTCAAGACAACAGCTGTAAAGCTGCCGGCAACAATGCCGTTTGTTGTAAGAAGCGTTAAGGCGCTTGGAAGCTGTTTAAATATGTCCGGCACAACTGTTACACCGAGCCCAAGCCCCACTGAGCAGGCAACGATCAGCAGATTTTCCTGCTTTGCAAAATCAATTCGGCTGAGCATTTTGACGCCATAAGCAATGACCATTCCAAACATGGCCACCATCGCTCCGCCTAACACGGCAGATGGAATGATGGTCGTAAAAGCAGCAATTTTGGGAAACAGGCCAAAAGCCATTAGAAGCACGCCTGTCGCCACAATCACTGTATTTTTCTTGATTCCTGTCAGCTGGACAAGACCGACGTTTTGAGAAAATGCAGTGTAAGGAAATGCGTTAAATATACCGCCCAGCAAAACAGCCAGTCCTTCTGCACGATATCCTCTGGATAAGTCCTTTTCTGACAGACGGCGGTTGGTCAGATCGCCTAAAGCAAAGTAAACGCCCGTTGACTCCACAAGGCTGACGATGGCAACGATGGACATTGTAATGATAGGGGCCGCATGAAAAGACGGTGTGCCGAAATAAAACGGCTGAATCATTTGTACAAAGGCAGCGTCTGAAACATGATCAAACTGAACTTTCCCCATAAAATACGCAATAAATGTCCCGATCAAAATACCGATCAAAATGGAGATGGACTTGATAAATCCTGTTGTAAAACGGTAGAGAAGCACGATGATGCTCAAAACGATAAAAGCCAGAGCGAGATTAGAAAGATCACCGAAGTCTGGACTGCCTTCCCCGCCGGCTATATTATTCATGGCCACCGGCATAAGCGTAATGCCAATGATGGTAACGACAGAACCTGTTACGACAGGCGGAAAAAACGAGACGAGTTTTCCAAAGAAAAAAGAAATGAGAATCACAAGAATACCTGAAGCGATAATACTTCCATAAACGGCGGAAACCCCATATTCGGAGCCTATCGCAATCATTGGTGACACAGCGGTAAATGTGCAGCCAAGCACAACTGGAAGCCCGATGCCGAAAAACCGATTGCTCCAAACTTGGAGAAGTGTAGCAACACCGCACATAAAAATATCAATCGACACCAAGTAGGTCAGCTGCTCCGCCGTCAGCCCCATCGCCTTCCCCACAATCAGGGGAACGACAATGGCGCCGGCGTACATGGCGAGTACATGCTGGATCCCTAGTGACAGCGTTTTGCCGAATCCGTTTTTCATGAACGAACCTCCTGTACAAAGGATACTTTTCCTTTTTCTAAAGATTCAATTCTTGCCAAAGATTCCACCCGATAGCCAAGCTTCACAAGTTCTTCTCTTCCCGGCTGAAAAGATTTCTCAATGACAATGCCAAGTCCCGCGACAGAAGCTCCAGCTTGCTGTACGATCGATACCAGCCCAAGTGCGGCTTGTCCATTTGCCAAAAAGTCATCAATAATCAAAACGCGGTCTTGATCTGACAGATGATTTCCTGATACTGCGATTTGGCTTTCTGTTCGCTTCGTAAAGGAATAAACAGACGATGTCAGCAAATTGTCAGTGAGCGTTAAAGACTTATGTTTTCTCGCGAATACGACTGGCACACCCATTTGTAAACCAGCCATTACGGCCGGAGCAATTCCGGATGATTCGATTGTAACAATTTTTGTTACTCCGTCTTTTTCAAATCTGGCGGCAAACTCGTCACCGATTTTCTTCATGAGCAGCGGATCAATTTGATGATTTAAAAAAGCATCCACTTTCAATACCTGATCTGATAAAACGACGCCCTCTTCCTCTATTTTTCGTTTCAGTGCTTCCATCCTGTCATACCTCCGTTTAGATAATAAAAAAAGCATTACCCGCTCAAAACAAAGAGCAAGCAATGCTGAAATAACAAAAAACCGTACACGTCCGGTCTCATTGCTCACTCATAGTCGGACATTTACGGTGCCCGGTAGAAACTTGCGTGCCATATCCACGCGATTATATGAGTGTTCCTATCATATTGTTACAAATTATATCAAGATTCTAAGGTCTTGCATAGACAAAAATAAAAATTTCCGAACTTTAATTCTTTTTTTGAAAAAATCATTCGTTTTTTATGAATATTTTGATAATAAATTAGCCTGACGTTTGAAACGCCAGGCTTTTTCATTAAGATAAATACAGATTTGAGTATTTATTTTGCAAATAATCAATCAGGTAGCGTACATTCAGCTCTTCACCTGTTGCTTCTTTAATAATGTCTAATGGCTTTTTCCGTTTTCCGTGAATATGCACTTTTTCCGTCAGCCATTGTTTAATCGGATGAAACTCTCCTCTTTCCAAGAGAGTATCAAATTCAGGCAGATCATCGAGCATTTTATGTTTCAGCTGCGCTGCATACATATAACCAAGTGCATACGATGGGAAATAGCCAAAATCTCCACCCGCCCAGTGAACATCCTGCAGGATTCCCTCTGCATCCTCAGAAGGAGTAATACCTAAATAATCCTGATATTTTTGATTCCAAAGTGAAGGCAGTTCTTCCACTGATACTTCATTGCTGAAAATCGCTTTTTCAATTTCATATCGAATAATAATATGCAAAGGATACGTCAATTCATCCGCTTCAACTCTGATTAATGAAGGTTTTGATTCGTTGACAGCCCTAACAAAATCATCAAGCGATATGTTGCCGAACTGTTCAGGAGACGCTTCTTGTATTTTCTGATAGTATGGTGTCCAGAAATGCTTGTTGCGTCCAATAAAATTCTCGTAAAACAATGATTGAGATTCATGAATACCCATTGAAGCACCGTCTGATAAATTCGTCCCGCTCAGCGCTTCGTCAATATTTTGCTCGTAGATCGCATGACCGCATTCATGAATTGTGCCGAAAATAGCTGTCCGGAAATCTTTTTCATCATATCTCGTCGTCACCCGAACATCCCCGCGGTTCATTGTAGTCGCAAATGGATGAACGGTTTCATCAAGCCTTCCGCCGTCAAAATCGTAGCCGAGCTCTTGCAGGAAATAAAGGCTGAGTTCTTTTTGTTTTTCCTTAGGGAACACTTCACTGATAAAGCTTGTATCCGGTTTATTCTCTGAGGCTGACACTTGTTTGATAAGAGGAATGATCGCTTCTTTCAGCTCAGAAAACAGCTGATCAAGCACCTTGACTGTCACACCTGGTTCAAACAAATCAAGCAATGCATTATAAGGATGCTCTTCATAACCCCAATATTCAATAAATCGTTTATTGTATTCGACCAGCTCCTCCAAATAAGGGGCAAACAAGCTGAAATCAGATTTTCCTTTCGCTTCCTCCCATGCTGTTTCAGCCTTTGAACAAAGAATAACATATTCCCTGTATTCTGCTTCAGGAATTTTTTTGTTTTCTTCATACTCTTTTTTTGCCAGCTCTACAGCCTTTTTCGTATCTTCAGCCAAATCATCAAACCGTTCATAAAGCGCATCAATAAGCTCCTTCATCCGATCTGATATCTGGATATTGAATATATCTGTCGAAAGCTGACCGATGCTTTCAGCACGGTCCTCTGAGCCGTTTTTCGGCGCGCCTGTTCTGGAGTCCCAATGCATCAATGCAACCGCTTCACTATAATGTGAGATTCTTTTTAAAAGATCAAAAAATTCCTTTTCGTATGTATGTATCTCCATATCCATTCCCTCCCTATTCTAGCCGTTCCATTACAGGCTACTGGAAGGGTGTTTGAAAGTCAAATTGTTTGTATAAAAGGCTGCCGGTCTAGTTATCGGCAGCCTTCATCACTCAGTTTATCGTCATTTGATTGTTTGGCGGCGGCGGTGTTTTTCGTTTTTTTGCATTGATTTTTTTATCCGCCCACACTGTTGCCAGAGGTGTTAACAAAGAGGTGACAATAACGCTTGTCGCAATGATTGCAGTTGCCGATTCAGCAACAGGTGCAAACGCAGAATTCGCTTCCGCTAAGGCGTATGGCACGGCGACTGCCGCTCCCGCTGTGGATGAAGCTGCCACCCCCGCGACACCATCACCCCGGGCAATGAAACGATCAAGCAAATACAAGGAGCCGCCGGATAAGATGACAACAGATACACCGACCAAAATGCCTAATAACCCTGACTGAATCAGCATTCCAAAATTTAAAGTGTTCCCAAGTGAAAATGCAAAAAACGGAATGATTGCCGGCACTACCTTGCTGAATAAGTCTCTCAGATCATGATCAAGATTTCCAAGTATGCAGCCGAGCAAAAACGGGATGACTGTTGCCGCCAGCGTTTCCCACGGAAAAGCAGCCAGTCCGGTAACACCGAATGTAACCATGGTCATAAAAGGCCCAGATTCTGTGCTGATAAACGCGAATGCGCCGGCATCTTCTTTTCTGCCCATATGATTCATGAGCGCCAAATAGAGGCCGCCGTTCGTTTCATTCATCACTGCAACAATGGCTAGAACAGAAAGACCTGCAAAGAATCCGGATTGGATGCCTTCATCGGGTATAAATTGAGCCGCAATCACACCGAGCAGTGCCGCAAACCCGATCTTTCCCAATAATAAGGTAATCCCTTTTCTCGCAATATAGCCTGAAGAACGGAAATCAATCGTCGCTCCAACGCAAAAGATAAAAACGCCTAGTATGGGAAGGGTTCCTGTAATAAGCGCACCCGTAAACCCTCCAAAAAACTCTGCTGTTCCAGGCGCAAACGTATTAAGCGCTGCTCCCAGAAACAGCGGAATAATCATCATTCCGCCAGGTACCCGTTCAATTGTCGCTTTGATTTTCATATATATTCTCCCATCCTCTGGTTATGGAAAAACAATTATGTGGCTACACTTGGAAAACAGCCTGTAAATCCTCTTTTGAACAGCTTTCCAGCTGGCTTCCGACTCCGACGGCACCTGCCCCTGCCTTAAGCCATTCCGGAACCTCAGACGGATGGATTCCGCCAGTCGGTATAAAAGTAACCTGCGGAAAAGGGCCCGCTAAATTTTTCATAAAAGAAATGCCGAATACACCGCTTGGAAACAGCTTTAATGTAGTGAATCCGTATGTCAACGCTTTCATAATTTCGCTCGGTGTCAGTACGCCAGGGATATAATGCGTCTTCATAAACGATAGGTGTTCAGCAAGATCTGTTGAAAAACCCGGACTGACAATAAATTGTGCTCCTGCTTCCGCAGCTTCTCCCGCCTGCTGCGCAGAGATGACCGTGCCCGCTCCGATTAAGACATCTTCCCGATTTCTGTAGGACTCAATAATAGCAGAAGCTCCAGGTGTCGTATAAGTGACTTCAATTGCCCGAATCCCTTTATCTATCAAACTCTCAATCTGCTGACAGGCCTGCTGTTTATCCTTTGAACGAATGACTGCAATCAGCCTGGCTTCTTTCAGACGGTTTTCTACTACATTGGACTCCATATTAACAATCCCCTTTCTTGTGGTGAACTGTTCTTTGAGCAGATAGAAATGCGGCTAATTTTTCCCTTGTCGGCAGACCGTCCATGTCCCCCGGTGCCTGAACTTGCAATGCGCCGATCGCATTACCCCTTTGCACTGCATCCTTGTACGGCAAGCCATCAAGAATTCCGCTGATGACGCCGACAGCAAATCCGTCTCCGGCGCCGACTGTGTCAACAACCTGATCAACCCGGAAGCCTTCTGTATATCCTTCACTTTCCTTTGATTTAAAGTAAGCGCCTTCTTTTCCAAGTTTAATAGCGACAAAGCTGACACCTTTTTTCAGATAAAAATCTGCAATGCCTTCAGGCGTTTTTTTACCAGTCAATAGCTCTCCCTCTGCGATTCCAGGGAAGAACCAATCCGCAAGTCCCGCCAAATCATTAATCGTATGTGCCATTGTAGCTTGATCAGGCCAAAGTGCGGGTCTTAGGTTAGGATCTAATGAGATGGTTTTTCCAGCCTGTTTCATGTCTTTCATCACATAATAGGCGAATTCTTTCATATCGGCGGACAAAGCCGGGGGAATACCTGTAACATGCAGATGGTCTGCGCTTTGAAAATAGTCTCTTGGGTATTCGGCAGCTGTTAAAGTGCTTGCAGCCGAGTTCTTCCTGTAATAGGTTACCTCAGGATCGCCTTCTTTCACTTTGGACTTTAGCAGCAGCCCGGTTGGATTGCCATCCTGAGACCGGATCACGCGAGACACATCCACTCCCTCTTTTTTCAGCTCCTGAAGAATAAATGTTCCGAGCTGATCATTGCCGACTTTGCTCATCCAGCCCATTTGAAAGCCAAGTCTGGCCAGGCCGCAAGCCACATTGCTTTCTGCCCCGGCCAGTCCTTTTGAGAATGTGGAAGCTTCATGAAGGCCTCCGTACTCATTTGCGTAAAACATGGCCATCGATTCGCCGAAAGTAATCGCATCAAGCTTCATTTCCCAACCTCCCCTTAGTTGAGGGCACCTTGGATTAAAGTGACTTTCTCATGATGACTTTTGCCTCTAATTCGATGGTTTGAGGCGCTCCCTCGTCACCTTCAATCCTTTTTAATACGCGTTCCATCGCCGTCTTGCCCATATCATGTGACGGCTGGGCGATTGTTGTAATGCCCGGGCCGATGAGTTTATACCATTCCGTATCATCGAATCCGGCAATCCCTGTATCTTCGGGAATGCGCAGCCCTATTTCTTCCATACAGCTAATAATTTTCAGCATAATCAACCCATTTAAAGCAAGAATCGCTTTTTTTTGCTCAGGCATCTCATTCATAAAAGAACGCAGCGCCTTCTCAAGCTGCTCTTTGTCTTTGACGTCAATTTCATACATTCGCCTGAGTCCATTCACATTTCGCACCGCAGCAATCTCCTGATAAACAGCCGCTCTTTCCGCCCGGGGGCTGATGGATGCAATCGGTTCGGTAAACAGCGCGACATCTGTGTACCCTTTGCTGTAAATCTGCTGAAGGATCTCTTCAGTTATCCTTCTGTTGTCAGTCGTTACGGTATCCAGTTTCAGATCCGGCAATTTGCGGTCAATTAATACTGTCGGCACCTGCTGTTCGGCAAAGGAATATAAAATATCCTTGTTTTCCCCGGTTGCATTCAAAATCAGCCCTTCTACAGAGTGTGCTTCGAGCTTTAGCAGCATTTCCCGTTCTTTTTCAGGACTGTTATCAGTGTTGCACACCATTATGCTGTAGCCATATTGATCACAAACCTCTTCAACTCCCCTAAATGCTGCGACTGAAAAGGGATTTGTAATGTCGGCAACAACAAATCCGATTAATTTGCTTTTTTTTATTTTCAAACCTTGTGCCATTTTACTCGGCCGATAATTCAATTCAGTGATTGCCTTTTTTATGTTTTTTACCTTTTCAGGAGAAATTGCGTCAATTTTCCCGTTAATATAACGAGAAACGGTTGATTTTGATACTCCTGCAAATTCAGCTACGTCTTTGATGGTGATATGGCCTGTTGTTTTCTTTTTCATTCAAGTGCTCCTGTATCGTCTTATAATTTGAAACCGATTTCAAAACCGTTACAACACAAGAATACCATATTTTTTAAAATTGAAAAGTATTTTTTTAATAATGTGCTTATTCACAAAATTTCCGTTGACTCTTTTCTCTATTTATCCTAAAATTTTCTTTGAAACCGTTACCAAAAAATTTCATTCAAGTGATGCTGAAATCCTAACCAAGGGGGAAATCCAATGAAAAATCGTTACTCTGTACACCCTGAACAAGTAAAACGCTTTACAACCGAGGAGCTTCGCAGTCATTTTTTACTGGATACGTTATTTACGGAAAATAAGCTGACCATGTATTACTCCCATGAAGACCGCGTTGTGATAGGCGGTGCAGCACCCGGACAGAACGAACTGAAGCTTGATGCCGGAGACTTTCTTAAAACGGACTTTTTTCTGGAACGGCGTGAAATCGGTATTATTAACGTCGGTCAGCCTGGTGCGGTTAAAGTTGGCGATGATGAATATGTGCTTCAAACAAAGGATTTTCTATATATCGGGATGGGCAATCAGGATGTAGCATTTAAAAGCCTAAACGGAGAAACAGCAAAGTTTTACTTCGTCTCCTCGGGCGCGCATCAAAGCTATCCGACGCAAAAAGCCGCTCTTTCTGAACTGACACCGGACCGGCTCGGTGACGCAGCAGCATCAAATGTAAGAAGCTTGTACAAAGTCATTCATCAAGATGGCATTCAAAGCTGTCAGCTGATGATGGGGATCACGATGCTAGACGAAAACAATAACTGGAACACCATGCCGGCACACGTTCATGATCGCCGGATGGAGGCTTATCTCTACCTTGATCTTGAGAAGGATTCGAAGGTTTTTCACTTCATGGGTCAGCCGGATGAAACACGCCACCTTGTCGTCGGAAACGAGCAGGCTGTCCTTTCTCCTGCCTGGTCCATTCATTCTGGCGCAGGAACATCTAACTACAGTTTTGTATGGGCGATGGCTGGTGAAAACTACACATTTACGGACATGGATCTTGTGCCGATGGATGGGCTGAAATAAGATGAGTTATCTGCAAGAGGCATTTTCATTAGAAGGAAAAACGGCACTGGTGACAGGGCCGGGTACGGGAATCGGCCAAGGAATCGCCAAAGCGCTGGCAGGCGCCGGTGCTGATATTATCGGCACATCACATAAAAGCAGCCTCTCTGAAACACAGCAGCTTGTGGAACAAGAAGGCCGCACATTCACTTCCTTTACATTGGATATGAGTAAGCCTGATGCAATAAAGGATACAGCGGCTGAACTGTTTGAAACACAGCAAATCGACATCCTTGTCAATAACGCCGGGATTATTCACCGGGAAAAAGCGGACACTTTCGCTGAAGAGAATTGGCATAACGTGCTGAATGTGAACCTAAACAGCTTGTTTATCCTGACCCAGCTGGCGGGCAGACACATGCTGAAAAGAGGCCATGGGAAGGTAATCAATATTGCCTCTCTCCTCTCTTTTCAAGGCGGTATTCTAGTTCCAGCCTATACAGCAAGCAAACATGCCGTTGCTGGTTTAACAAAATCGTTTGCAAATGAGTGGGCCGCTTCCGGCGTACAAGTTAACGCGATAGCGCCTGGCTATATATCAACTGCCAATACACAGCCTATCCGGGATGATGAAAAGCGAAATGAAGACATTTTAAAAAGGATTCCTGCCGGCCGCTGGGGCAAAGCTGATGATATCGGCGGGACGGCTGTTTTTCTTGCATCTCGCGCTTCTGATTATGTCAATGGACATATTTTAGCAGTAGACGGCGGCTGGCTTGCGCGCTGACAAAATGAAAAAGCTGATGATCATGGATCATCAGCTTTTTTGTGATTACATCATATGCGGTTCAACAGGTAAGACCTTTTTCACTTCATCAATGATGCGTTCATTTTCTCCGCCCGCATAAATATGAATCGAGCCGCTGTCTTGATTGGAGCGAATCAGACGGCCAATCCCCTGCCGCACTCGCAACAGCATATACGGAAGGTCAACCTCTTCAAACGGGTCTTTTCTCGCACTGTTGCGTTTTGCCGTAAATACAGGGTCATGAGGCGGAAACGGCAGTGACCAGATCGTGACATTCTTCAATGCGTCACCAGGAATATCAAGCCCTTCCCATAGGTGAACTGAACATAAAACCGTTTCCTCTTCCCCTTGGAATTTTTCTACTAAGCTGCTGATTTCTTCGTCGCCTTCAAAGTAAATCGGATACGGCAGCTCCCAAGCAGCTGCGAGCTCCTTAAACTCGTTTAATTCCTCAAAAGACGGGAAGAGCACCAGCGTTCTGCCTTTATAGTGCTTAATTGTCTCTATTGTTTGAGCTGTTTTTTGTTCTGTGCTCATTTCTGTTTTCCCATAAAGGGTAACGGTCATTTGTTCGTCATAATCATAAGGAGAATCAACCGTTAACGATAAGTAATCGTGAATCCCCAGACTGTCCGCAATATAGTCAAACGAACCGCCTTCTGACAGCGTTGCAGAAGAAAAGATATACGGAATTTTCTTTGAAAACACTTTCTCGCCAAGCACTTCTGCTACTGTTCTCGGCATCACGACAAAAGTGGATTCCGCTTCCTTTTGCTCCAGCCAGCTGATCGCATCCTTTTGATATAAAGATAGTGAATACGCCATTTGCTCAACATATTCCTCTACGACTGACAGCTCGTATTGATCAATGGTGTACATTTCTGACTCAAATACGAGTGCTTCACCAATTTTATCAAGCAAACGGCACAGCTCGTCCGCCGCCTTTTTGACCCGCTGATCATTCTTTATTTCCAAACGGTGCGACCCGGCAACTTCTCTTGATTCTTCAGAAAGAACATAGAAAAATTCGTCGTTTGCCGCAAGTGCGTCTTCTATCAATTCAGCAAATTCTTCTCTAATGTCATTTTGAAGCAAACGTTCTAAAAATAATTCGAGAGTTGATTGCTTGACTCTGTAGGTCAATGCTTTTTGCGCAGCAAACTCTAACAGATGCCCTTCATCAAATACAACCGCACTATGATCAGGCAACAGCGGCAGCTGTCCCTCCCGTTTGCGCGATTCTTCCGTCCATACATGTTCCATATAGAAATCATGAGAACAAATGATCAAGTCTGTTGACTTGCGATAATAATCTCTTGATAGCGTCAAGCCGCATCTATGTCTCATATCACATGTCAGGCAATCTTGAAACGAGTCGTAGCTTACTTGCGACCATTCTTCATTCGAAAGGTTAGCGTACTGCTTTCGGTCACCATACGGATAAAACCGCTGCATGGCCTGTGACTCATGGACAAATGACGGTAAAGCTTCATAAAGATCAAGCCACTTTTCATCATCAGATCGCTGCATTGTTTTTTCAAGCTTTTTCAAGCATAGATACTGCTCATGTGATTTCGATAGCCTTGTGTCAATCTTAAGATCCAAATGTTCAGCCAGTTTCGAAATGTCTCCCTCTTTTTTCACAAGCTGTTCGATTAACGTTTCATCAGCACAAGCGATAATGGCGGGTTTTCCGACATATCTTGCATAGCTGATCGCAAAAAGAAGGTAAACAAGTGTTTTCCCCGTTCCTACTCCGGCTTCGGCAAACATGACTTTTTTCTCTTTAAACGCCCGTTCCAGCTGAAAAGCCATGAACACTTGCTCATCTCGAAGATCAAACCCTTTTTCGGGAAGAATATCGTAAAACACGTCACCAATCCAATTGTTCAATTCTTCATAAAAATTCTTTGTTTTCGTTAAAGAAAAAGGCAAACGTGATGTTGTCACCCAGTTCCAACCCCCAACTATTCGGCATTCAGACCATCAATATTATCATTTCCCGCCGCTGAATACAATAAAAAAACTTGGCAGTGCCAAGCTTTTTGTGACTTACTTTCGGTTGATCACATGCGAGGATAAAAAAGGATGGTCTGTTGAATGAATATGTTCCACCGCTTTTTCTAAATTATTTTGCGCATGTGAAATCACAGACGGAGACGCATCATCAGCTCTGAGCTCCTTCAGCTCGTTTGCGGTTGCGTCAAGCGCCCTTTGAATGAGATTAAAATGTTCGCTGTTCAGCATGAGATCACCTCTAATTGAAATAATCATCATTGTATGCGAACTTTTCATTTTATATACATGCTTTCCGCATGTTATCACTGAAATGTGCACAAACTACATCCGATACTCCGTCATGGACTATCCGTCTTATCAACAATATTCTATCAGGGAGTGATGTTGACATGAGTTATAAAGACCGATTAGATCAGCATTCTGAACTGTTTCATCACAATTGGACGCGGCCTAAACGTTCTAAGTCTCAAGTAAACGGTCACACCGAAATGTCCCAAACCAACATTATATTAAGAAGTAACGCGAAAGCGCACCGTTGGTAACGATAGAATATGGCTGAAAGATGAAAGAAGACGCATCCAGAGCGTCTTCTTTTTATGCGTGTTCCGTTTTATTACGCTGAGGTCTTACTTTAGACCAGTACTGATAGTAATCCGTTTTAATAAATCCATTAAAGAGCTTTCGTTTCTTCGTTGCTTTTCTTCCATATGCTTCCTCAAAATTTTCATTTGAAGTCAGCATATACACAGACCACGTATCAAGCGGCTCGAACGCCTGTCCCATTTCTTTGTACATTTGTTCGACAGCTTTTTTCTCTCCGAGACGTTCTCCGTACGGCGGATTTCCGACAATCACGCCAAACTCATGTTTTGTAGTGAAGTCCTTTACCTGCATTTGTTTAAATTCGATTAATTCGCTCAGTCCCGCTTCCTCTGCATTTTCTTTTGCGATTTGCACCATTCGGTGATCTACGTCACTGGCGAAAATCGTAAGCGGCTGATCATAATTTGCCTTTTCTTCGACTTCAAGACGTGCCTTGTCCCACAGATCTTTACCGATCCACTCCCAATCCTCTGAGACAAAATCGCGGTTAAATCCCGGGGCAATATTTTGGCCAATTAATGCGGCTTCAATCGCGATCGTTCCGGAACCGCAAAAAGGATCGACAAATGGACGGTCCGGAGTCCAATTTGTTAATTGCACCAAAGCGGCAGCAAGCGTTTCTTTAATGGGCGCGCCTCCCTGATCCACGCGGTATCCCCGTTTGTGGAGGCCTGTCCCTGACGTATCAAGTGTAATAACCGCCTGATCTTTCAATAAAGAAATTTCCACCTTATATTCGGCGCCTGTTTCTTCGATCCAGTCATTGGCTTTGCCGGACTGCAGCTTCAGCTTTTCAACAATCGCTTTTTTGACGATCCGCTGACAGTCGGGAACGCTTGCAAGTGTTGATTTAACGGATTTACCGATGACAGGAAATTTCCCGTTCTCCGGTATAAATGAACGCCAGTTAACCGCTTTCGTTTTTTCAAACAGCTCATCAAATGTTTTTGCTTGAAATGTAGCAACCTGAACTTTTACGCGGTCCGCCGTTCTCAGCCAAAGATTCGCACGGCAAATCGCAAGCGCATCTCCTTCAAAGATAACTTTTCCGTTATCAACCTTGCATTCATATCCTAAGTCACGAACTTCTTTTGCAACTACAGCTTCAATGCCCATCGGCGCTGTTGCAATTAGTGTATACTTCTTCATCGTATCACCCTGTCTTTTAAAACTTTTCTCTCATCAAGATAAAAGCTCTCCTTATACGGGAGAGCTTGATTTCATCATTTAATTTAAGTGGTCTAACGTTCTGTAAGCCATGTTTTGTTCCATCGTACTGCAATCGGCTTATCACCTCGTACTCAGGCGGCAATCATCTATCTACAGAAAGCATTCTGTCCTTCTCTCCGTTGAATTCCGTCAAGAAGGTTCCCCTACCAAAATTTGGGTTTCTCGCTCGAGGGGTTTACCGCGTTCCACTCTCACCATTTCTAGTGAGACTTCGTCACTGTGGCACTTTCAAGGATACTCAGCCATATCCAAAGGACGTAGGCTTTTTTCCTGCCGTCAGCCTATCAAGGCTGCCCTAGCTTATGACTTCGCTAGGCACGAACACTACGGGCATCTCAGCACCGTGCGAGCATGGACTTTCCTCTACAGATTCAAGATCTGCAGCGATTACCCGAACGTTAAGAACATGAATTATTATATAACAACTGATTGTCATTTACAAGCGCCATTTTTTTCAAGCGCAGATCAATCATAAAGCTTGCTGCCAAAAACATGCTTTTCTAAGTTAGACAGCCGTTTTAAGATATCAAAGTTCGTTGTGTTTGATTGCACTGGCTGTTTTTTGCTGGCTTCTTCAAGCTGTTTTTTCAGCTGCAAATTTTCCTGCTGCAGTTCTTCAATTTCTTGATGGAAGGTTTCATAATCCTTAATGATCATATCTAAAAATTTGTCAACGTCTTCTTGTTTGTAACCTCTAACGCCTGTTTTAAATTCTTTTTCCAAAATGTCTTTCGCAGAAAGCTTTACTTTATCAGCAAGCATCTTTTTCACCTCGTATCGTGAATCATCATCTTATATTTTTTCAGAAATCTGGACGATTGTCAAATTTCTCTTTCTTTGTTATGAGAAGCTGTCTTCCTCTACTGTCACTCTCAGATCATCCATTGTGATAAAGTAGATCGGATAGCCATCCTGTTCGCGTCTTTTTTCCGCTGTCTCAAGCATATACTTTGGGGAACCTGCCATTTCAGAGTCATATAAAAGCATAAGCGCGTCAGACTTATCAATGAAGAACTGATTTTTTTGTTTGAACTGAAGCGGGCTTTCATACGGACGATGAGTCAGGCTTTCCTCGTAGTCCGCCTGGGCCAGAACAGCTTCATACAGTTCCTTATTCGGCTCTTTCCAGTTCTTTTCCTGCTCGTAAAATGGTGTGATGACAGCAACCTTTAAGTCAGGGTATTCTTCTTGCAAATCATATGCAACTTCGGCCGACCAGAGTTCTGTTCCAAGCTGCCCTGAGATTAAAATCCATTCTAATCCTTCATCCAAAAAAGCAATCAGCCGGTTCTTAATGGCTTTTTTTATGTAATACAGCGCCTTGTCATCCTGTTTAAATATCCCGAGTTCAAACGGTTTATATCCTGTTATCGCTAATACTTTCATCTTTTCACCTGCTTTAAAAAATGGGGCTCCCATTGGGCCCCATTTGATGTGCTGCGTTGGTTTACACCATCAAGCTGCACGTTTCCATACTAGTAATCGCAACAAGGTCTTCCTGCTTGAAAATGCTGATGCGTAGCCGGATCAACATTTGAGAAAGTGTGTGGAAAGTAGTGAACGTGCTGGAAATGCTGGTGATTTACGTTTGTTGTGTGCTGTGGGTGAATGTGCGGCACGATTGTTTTTGAAAACGTATGGTGTTCACAGCAATGAGTAGGATGGACAATCGGCGCCATCATGTGCGGTCTGCAGTGATGCATGATTTAAAATCCCCTTTCCATAAACTTTATTACAATACTAAGCTATGAAAAATAGAGGGTACATGTTCTGATGCAAAGACCTATTTTAAAAGTGTGCAATTAAGCTGTCTTTAAAGTTTGAAAATACGAAAGCAATCAAAAACACAACGACGAAGAACAAATAAAAAACACCCTTATACATACCAACTCTCCCTTTAAAAATAACTAACGTCATTTTACAGGATTCGCCGGTATTCTACAACAAAATCGATGTGAATCCAGCAAAAAAATTTCATGGCGAAAGAAGTCGTCTTTTGCGCTTTCCCGGGGAATATTCAAGAGGAATATTTCCTCTTCAGACGGGCAATTCTCACGTGCAGATTTTCCGTTTCTTTTTCTGATAAGGACGCCTCATCGGCAAGTAATTGTTCAGCTGTATGTAAAGCTTTCCCGAATTCCTTTTTCTTATGCTCAAAATATTTCGCAAGCTCTATCGCTGAAGTGTACCTGCATTTCTGGTGCTGAGAATGAGATAGTTTCTCCCAAAGCGGGACTGCATCTTCTAGGCGGTTTTGTTTTTTGTACAGCATTGATAAATCTAAAAGGGCTCTGTCTTTATTTTCAAATGACTTTTCTTTAAGTCTTTCAAGCTGATTGACTGCTTGGCCTGTTTCCTTATGGACCATAAACCATTTCGCCATTGCGTAAGCTTCATCATGCTCTTTTGGCATATCAGAAGCGGAAAGAATTTTCTTTGACATATGAATGTACAGTGAAATTAACGACAGCACATCCATCTCATTATGGTGCAGCACACCCTTTAAAAGATCCGGTTCCTGTGCCTTAATAAAATGAAAGTACAGCATCGGTGCCAAATAGCCCGGGGTGTCTTCTTTTCTGCGTACGCCGAGCTCTTCTTTTTCAACTGAGCCAAGCGACACGCGTTCCATTTTGTGCTTCCACAAACGCCTTGCTCCATGCAAGAGGTCAAAATGTCCGAATTCCGGGAGCTTCGGAACTCTGTCACGAATCAGTGTATGCCTTGTTTTTACCTGCGGCCAATCAAAAGCTTTTCCGTTGTAGGTAACAAGTGATGTAATATCAACCTCGCTTAAAAAGCTCTGATACAAGGCGACTTCATTCCCCGGTTTGGGCAGAAGATGCTGTTTGATTACCACTTGATCTTTATATACCCTTGCATGGCCGAGCAAAAAAATCGTATTGCCGGCTCCACCGCCAAGACCTGTTGTTTCTGTATCAAAGAAAAAGAGGCTGTTGTTTTCATATCCTTTTGCAGATAGTGTATGCGACAGGCTGCTTTTATTCCATAACGCGATGACTTCATCAAGCTCGGAAAAACAGTAATGTCCGTGCCGATGGGAGAGCGGATATTCTACTTCCCTGATCAAACAGTATTCATCCTCAAAGAAGAAAGGCTTCACGCCATAAGCCTCCCACTCTTTAAGAAACGGTATATCAGAGCGAATGTCTGAGGTTCCATTCTCTTCTATCTTGTGTTCTGCTTCCTCCAGCACCATATGTTTTTTCATACGCTGGAGTTTTCCTTTTAACGACATGCCTAACCTCCTTTCCTTATGACATTTGGTCCAACAGCTGCAAAATTCGTTCCTTGGCTTTAATTCCTTCTATTTCAGTACCTATACAAGACGGACAGCCATCATGACAAGGACATTGTTTTATCAGCCGCTTAGCCGCTTCATTAATGTCAGCAAACCGTGTAAAGACTTCCTCTGCCAAGCCGATTCCGCCCGGATAATGGTCATACAAAAATACCGTTGGCAAACCGGTATGGGCAGCTTTGATTTGCGAAACGACATGGACATCATTTCGGTCACACATAATATACACAGGGACAATATGCTGCAAAACATTCGATATGCCGAGAAGCAGCTGTTCGAGTGTCTTTTCTCCAATGTCTTCATCAATTGTTTTGATTTCAAGCCAAGCCGCACTCGTGTGGAGTTCTTCTTCCGGTAAATGGATAGGGCCTGATCCGATATTTTCAAAAGTAGTCATCTTAATCTTTTTAAAAATAGTGGGCAATGCATTTACCGTAACATCGCCGTAATGTAGGGATGTACGGCTCCTCTCTTTTGTTTTGTCAATTTCCAGCACCTTCAGCTGGACTGCCAGATTGGCATCCGTGTAATATTCCACATCAACTCTTCTGACATAAGCCTTTTTATGATCCCAATCAAGCTTTTCCACCTGGAATTGCACGCCTTCATGCAAATAAATCGCTTCATCATGAAGAAGCGTCATCGCACTAAACCGATCCATTTCACCGATGATTCTCACATTCGCAATATCCGTTTGATCGACAATGACCACATTTTCTTGTGAAGCCGAACGCAGACTGATATTGGAAGCAGGAAACGATTCGTTTGCCCAATGATAACGTTCCCCATTGCGGTGCAGAACACCTTCTTCCTGAAGGTACTCGAGAATATCACTGACGTCCAGCGGCCCAAACTCTTCATCGGCTTTAAAAGGAAGTTCATAAGAAGCGCATTTTAAGTGATCAACTAAAATAATTAGATTCTCTGGGTTGATTCTTGCCGATTCCGGCGAACGGTCAAAAAAGTATTCAGGATGGCGCACAATATACTGGTCAATCGGCGTTGAATTAGCCACCATGACAATCAAGGACTCACCGTGTCTTCTGCCGGCTCTTCCCGCCTGCTGCCACGCACTTGCCACACTTCCGGGATAACCGGTCATGATACAGACCTGCAGCTGACCGATATCAACCCCGAGCTCCAGCGCATTTGTGCTGACAACCCCAAGAATTTCGCCATCTCGCAGTCCTCTTTCGATTTCTCTTCGTTCTTTTGGAAGATATCCTCCCCGATAGCCTCTGATAGACTTTGCCCCGATCTCTTTTTTCACCAGTTCCTGAATATGGCTTAAAATAATTTCGACACGGACTCTGCTTCTGGCAAATACAATGGTCTGCACTCTGTTCTTCAGGAACTCTTTCGCCAGCTCATTTACTTCTACTGTTGCGCTTTTTCTGATGTTAAGCGGCTGATTAACAATTGGCGGATTATAAAATACAAAGTGCTTCCGTCCGCTTGGCGCACCGTTGTCATCAACCAGCCTCATTGAGTTTCCGGTCAGCTGCTCTCCCAATTCCTTCGGATTCGCGATCGTTGCCGAGGTACAAATAAAGATCGGGTCACTTCCATAAAATCGGCAGATCCGTTTCAGCCGGCGGATTACATTTGCCACATGGCTTCCGAATACACCGCGATACGTGTGCAGCTCGTCTATCACAATATATTTAAGGTTTTCAAACAGACTCACCCATTTTGTATGATGCGGAAGAATTGCCGAGTGGAGCATATCAGGGTTTGTAATCACAATGTGCCCTGCTTTTCTGACTTTTTGTCTGATCGCCGGAGATGTATCTCCGTCATATGTAAAACTTTTAATATCAATGCCCATCTCATCAATGATTTCATTGAGCTCACTTTTTTGATCCTGGGCCAGCGCTTTAGTAGGAAATAAATATAACGCCCGGTTTGTATCGTCCTCAGCGATAGATTGCAGGACAGGCAGGTTGTAGCATAATGTTTTCCCGGATGCCGTAGGCGTTACAGTTACAATGCTTTCACCTTTTTGCACATATTGAAAAGCGGCATATTGGTGGGTATATAAGGCATCAATTCCCCTTTTGGAAAGGGCTGTTTTGAGTCTCTCATCTATACGTTCAGGCATCGGTCTTGTCCTTGCTTCACGAGGCTCAATTTCATGCCAGTTCACAACGTTTTCATTTCCTTTCAATTCAGAAATGAGTTCAGTCAGTGATTTCTTTTTCATTCTTTACACCTCTTTATCAAGTACAGTTTACCGAATATTTGTTTGCATGGCTAGGTGCAAATTTTATACAATCGGACAACAAAAAAGCAAGGCATCCGCCCTGCTTATTTCGCTCTTATTGTGAGCAGCTTTGTTTCGCCTTTGTGTGCAGCCTTTTCGCCTGCAGGCTCTATTGTTTCCACAGCTTCCCCATTCATAATGACGATTGGGATGACTGTGCTGCTCGCTTTTTCTTTTATTAACTCCAAATCACACGTGATGAGCGGGTCGCCGACCTTTACTTTGTCACCTTCTTTAATGTGAGCAGTAAATCCTTCTCCATTCATATTTACGGTTTCTAATCCGACGTGAATTAACAGCTCGATTCCCGTACGTGTCCGGATGCCCACGGCGTGTTTTGTATGAAACAGCTGAATCACTTCACCTTCAGCAGGTGAAACAATTTCACCATTAGAGGGTTCAACTGCAATTCCTTCGCCCATCATTTTTTGTGAAAAAACAGGATCCGGCACATCTGTCAGATCCATTACCGTCCCGTCTGCCGGAGAATAGATGACCTCTTCCGAAATTTTTTCCTCTGATTTTCCCATTCCGAATAATTTTTTCAGCAATGTGTTATCTCCCTTCCAATTCATCAACCGTTATCCCTTCATTCACCACCTATTTAACCACACTTTCAATTTCGCTTCAATTTATAACAACATCCGGCACAAACGCATAGTCTGATAAAAAAAGGCGGTGGCTCATTTGGAATGTAAAGATGACAAAAAGAATGAATTGTCTAAGAAAGAAGAGATCATCAATCAAGCAATGGACCATCTGTTTCAGTCTTCTGCATTAGGAAATCTTTTACATGGTTTTCAAAACTTGATCGACTCTAGTTTCAAAGATGTACAGACAACGATAGACGTCAGAGAAAGTGATGACGGGCTGTATGTTGATATCACAATTCCAGCAACGTTTCGAGACGGCGAGATTCTCATCGACATTAAGTCCCGGTACCTCCATGTAACGCTTCAGGAAAAACAGAAGGAGCAAAACGCCTCCACATTAACAAGCATGACAAGAACCGTACAGCTGCCTTATGAGGTCCACCAGGAAGAAATGGTAACGTCATGGAGTGAGCAGACAATGACGCTTTTCTTCCCAACAAATAAGCATGAATGATTTGATTCATTCATGCTTCTGTTATTTGAAAAAGCTGGTAAATCCCTTTATTAATGAGCCGACTTGATTCATGGCACTCATGACTTGGCCTGTCGTATCCATCATTTTATTAAAGTCCAACTGCCCGTTTGCTTTTTTGAATTGTGACATAATACTTTGAACCTGTGAAGGCTGCTGCTGATTCGGTCTCGGAATAGGATAAGGATTAGGAAATACCGGCGGCTGCATAGGCATAGACTGAGGCGGAATATACGGCTGATAAAACTCCTGTTGTCCGTAATGCTGCGGAACGTACTGTTCAGAATGAACAGGCGCATTCTGCTGATAATATCCCTGCACTTGCTGAGGATAATAATAACCCAATTGCCGAGGATCGTTTTGAGGTCTCCTTTTCATTGCGATTTCCCCCCTAAACTCAACAGTTTCTCTCCTATATATGTATGAATCATTTCTTTTGTTTGTGTCTGATGCCATCAAGCGTGTTTGTCAAATTGTGTCGAAAGTTTAAATTTTTTAAAAACAGAAAAAAGTCGAATCATTATGATACCATATTTTCAATACAGATGAGAGGGGATGCACCATAATGAACGTATCATACTTAAGCAAACGTTTTGCAGAAATGAAGAAATATGAAACAGACTGTGTGAATAAACTGATGGACTTTGCCAAGTTCCTCTATATTCAAGGACACCTCAACGCAACTGAATTTCGTAACAGTATGAAGGTTCTGGAAGCAAATGGAGCAGAAAGCCCGGCATATGAGTTGAGTTAATGTCCGGCCCCCTATAATAAAAATGAAGACAGCCTTTATTGGCTGTCTTCACTTGCAATTTCATCCTTCACTGTCTGCAATGTGTAAATGACTGATTCAGTGATGTCTTTGAATCGCTTTTTATGAATATGATGAACATATGATTGAAGAATCAATTCCAGGAAATTATCTTTTGCGGTCTCTATCTGCTCAGCATGCACATATTTCGGGCGGCGAGCCTTTATAAATTCAAGCGCCCCTTCCGCCCAGTGAGCTGCCAGGGCATCATTCTCCTCCACAGCAGGCTTTATCGTCTCAAAAAAATCGTACGAATGGTTATTTTCTTTCCCTTCCTGATATCGTGCAGCACCTGTTTCAGCGGCTTCAATCATTTGCTCGGTAACTTTCAGCAATGTTTGTGGTTGCAACATCCTTCACCTCAAAGCTTATCGTACCAAATTTTGCTCATAAATTCAGCCGATACGGTATACCTTGTCCACAGCATACCTCTCTTGAGGGGATCGGTACAGCTCGTTTATACATATATGAAGATCCATGATTTCTTCTTCCAGAACACTCAAACGTTCGTCCTCCGTTTCACGCATTTCAGCCTCGAATACATCTATAGAACGGCTAAGGCTCTGTTCAGCACAGTTTATTTCAGTTTCTATATCAGAAAGCATTCGGAGAATATCTGTCTTGCTTACGTAACCGGACATTTGTGTTCCTCCCTTTACTCTTCTCTCTCGGTTAAATTCTTTGCTCGTACGGCGCAATCCTTCCGCATGACAAAACTAGAAGCAAATCGCCAAACAAACAGGTATTCCACGAAAAGCTGAAGTTTTCGACAAAAAGACACGCAAAAATTGTATGATCCTCACGCTTAATGCACACGATACTTGTGAGGAGGTGCCGTATGAAATCTAGACCGAAAAAAGCCGGCCAGCAAAAAAAGACGGAATCAAAAGCAGTTGATTCTTTAGATAAAAAACTAGGCGGCCCGAACCGTCCTTCTACGTAAGAAGCAAGGAAATTCCTTGCTTCTTTTATTTCTTCAGCCAATGCTCCACCGCAAAGAGCGCATGCAGCTGACGTTTTTTGTTTACATACCAGTCAGTCAATTCTATCTGCCGCGGCAATGCCTCCCGCGCAAAGAGGCCTTTCTTTATCTTTCCATGAAACCAATCTGTTTTCTTTCCGTCTAATGAGTGAGTTAATTCAGGGTAGCATGTCCTTAGCATAGGAGATGTCCTTTTTGTGATTCCGATCATTTGTTCCATATCAAAACGGGAGCCTGTATGCGGCACTGTGTGCAAAAAGTCATAAAAAGAAGAAAACAGTTCCGGACTGAACAGCAATTGTGACAGCTGTTTTCCAAGCCTTATCCTTTCTTCGGTTTTAGAAAAACGCTTGGCCGTAATACCGTAAAGAATGCCGTCTGAAGAAGGAAAAATAACGGTGTTGAAATGAAACCAGTCACTTAAATAAAAAGGAATCGTGCCAAAAACGTTCTTTTTGAACGAAGGATTTTGTATAATAGGTGTTTGGATAGTGTTTTGTTCATTTATAATGAGAGCATACATGAGCCGCTCCGTGTTTCGTTCATGCCAAAACCGGATCCACTCTTCTGTCATAAATTGTGATACGCCAAACAATTGCAGATAGTTGAACAGGGGCTTCCCGATTTTTACAGACCAGTGGTACAAAAGAAGCTGCGGATAGGCATCTGAAAAGATGAGCCAATTCGCTCTCTCGTAGGCCAAAAAGAACCACCTTTGCTGTGACTCACGCAGACCAAGCTGAAACAGACTGCCCTTTAAATCAGTCATTGACCAGCCGGCATTGCGTGAAACGAAGGAAGCTAAGAGCGACCATTTAATTTCCGGATGACGGTCATAGAATGCTTTATAAGCATTCGTTCTTGAAATATTATCGGCGTTTTTGACTGCCGTCTGCCGCTCAATCCGGCGAAGAAGCTTTCTGATGGCCTGTTGTTCTTGCACGTTCATTCACTTCCGTCACTAATAGTTTAATAAGGAGGATGAGAAAGTGATTCGGTATCCTAACGGAAAAACGTTTCAGCCGAAACATCCGGTTTCATCCCAAAACAGTCATAAAAGAGCGCCATCTTACAGTAATCGCGGAATGACCCTCGAAGATGACTTAAACGAAACGAATAAGTATTATCTGACAAACCAAATTGCCGTGATACACAAAAAGCCGACACCTGTTCAAATTGTAAATGTCCATTATCCAAAAAGAAGCGCTGCAGTCATAAAAGAAGCCTATTTTAAACAATCATCGACAACAGATTATAACGGAATTTATAAAGGGCGGTACATTGACTTTGAGGCGAAAGAGACAAAAAACAAAACCTCTTTCCCCCTGCAGAATTTCCATGACCATCAAATTGAGCATATGAAGCAGGTAACGGCTCAAGACGGTATTTGTTTTGTTATTATATCCGCTTTCGGCCAGGTTTATTTTTTAGAAGCCGATAGGCTGTTTTATTTCTGGGAAAGAAAAGAAAAAAACGGCAGAAAATCAATTCGAAAAGATGAGTTAGAGGAAGCAGCTTATCCGATTTCTCTTGGATACGCGCCAAGAATTGATTATATTAGTATTATTGAGCAGCTTTATTTTTCGCCATCATCTAGTGCGAAAGGTTGATTAACGAAAGGTTGAGATGTTATGTCAGATCAATTTACGAGTCGTGAAGCTCGACGTAAAGCGAACAGCAAGTCGAGCCCTTCACCGAAAAAAGGCAAGAAACGAAAAAAAGGCGGATTGTTTAAAAAGACGCTATTCACTTTACTCATTTTGTTTATCCTGGGTGTAGTCGGCGGCGCCGTAACATTTGCCGTCATGGTTTCAGATGCGCCATCACTGAACGAAAACAAATTGAAGACGCCTTATTCTTCAACTATTTATGATAAAAACGGAAAAGAAGTCGCAGAAGTAGGTGCCGAAAAGCGAACCTACGTCTCGATAGATGAAATACCTGATGTCGTAAAAGAAGCCTTTATCGCGACAGAGGACGCACGTTTTTACGAACACCACGGGATTGACCCTGTCCGTATCGGAGGTGCCCTTGTCGCCAACTTTAAAGACGGCTTCGGAGCTGAAGGCGGAAGTACGATAACCCAGCAGGTCGTTAAGAACTCCCTTCTGTCCCATCAAAAGACGCTGAAACGGAAGGTACAGGAAGTGTGGCTTTCAATTCAGCTGGAGCGCAATTACTCTAAAGATGAAATTTTAGAAATGTATTTAAACCGAATTTATTTTTCTCCTAGAGCTTACGGAATCGGAAAAGCGGCGGAAGAATTTTTCGGCGTCACTGATTTAAGCAAATTGACTGTGGAACAGGCTGCGACACTTGCGGGTATGCCGCAAAGCCCTACAGCGTACAATCCGGTTAAAAACCCTGATAAAGCGGAAAAAAGACGGAACATTGTACTCAGCCTGATGAAAAAGCAAGGATTTATTTCTGATTCTCAATATACTAAAGCCAAAAAAGTGGCGATGAAAGATGAAGGCGTTGTTTCACAGAAGGAATATGAAAAAACAAACTCAAACAAATACAGCGCGTTTGTCGATGAAGTCATGAAAGAAATAGATGAAAAATCTGATGTCGATCCATCTGCTGACGGATTAAAGATCTATACAACACTGGATACAAAAGCACAAGACACTTTAGATGAATTAATGGATGGGGATACTGTCGGATTTACTGAAGGAATGCAAGGCGGCGTTTCGCTTCTTGACACAAAAACTGGTGAAGTCCGGGCAATCGGCTCCGGAAGAAATTCAACAGTTGGGGGCTTCAACTATGCCACTCAAGGAAAAACTCAGCCTGGTTCTACAATAAAACCAATCCTAGACTACGGACCAGTTATTGAAAATAAAAAATGGTCCACTTACGAGCAAATTGATGACTCAGCTTATACGTATTCAGATGGAACACCTATCCGCGACTTTGACCGTCGATATAAAGGGCCTATGTCCATGCGGGAAGCACTGGCACAGTCCCGTAATATCCCAGCTTTAAAAGCATTCCAAGCAGTCGGAAAAGACACTGCAGTGGATTTTGCTAACGGATTGGGACTCGGTTTAAATAAGGAAAAAGTGTATGAATCGTATTCTATCGGAGGATTTGGAAAAGGAAATGTTGGTGTCTCTTCACTGACTATGGCAGGAGCATACAGCGCATTTGGAAATAACGGAACGTATAATGAACCGCATTTTGTGAAGTCTATTGAATTTAACGATGGAACAAAGCTTGACTTAACACCGAAATCAAAGTCAGCAATGAGCGATTATACAGCCTTTATGATTACAGATATGCTGAAAACAGCTGTTAAGACAGGTACTGGACAGCTTGCACAAGTACCTGGAGTCGAGGTAGCCGGTAAAACAGGAACAACAAACTTTGATGAAGATACAATACAAAAATACAATATCGCCCCTGGCGGTGTGCCTGATTCCTGGTTTGTCGGGTATACACCTCAGTACACTGCTGCTGTATGGACAGGTGTAGATTCACAAAACAAGTTAGGGAAAAAATCTTTAAATTCTACAGAACAGCAAGTCGCAAAACGTCTATTTGCAAAGCTCATTGCCCAAGTCGATGACGGAAGCGGATCATTTGAAAAACCTGATAGCGTAGTGGAAGCGACTGTGGAAAAAGGCTCTAATCCAGCAAAACTGGCAGGGCCGAATACGCCAAGCGATAAAAAGGTCACAGAGTACTTTGTAAAAGGTACATCTCCTTCTACTGTTTCTAAAACATATGAGAAAGAAGAGAAAGAAGAAACAGCAAAACTGTCTGGTTTAAGTGTGAAATATGATAAAGACAATCAATCATTGACATTAAGCTGGAAGTACGACGGAGATGCTACCTTTGCTGTTAAGCAATCTGTTGATGGCGGCAGCTACTCTGAAGTTCAAAACAGCTCTGCAAAAGAAGCAGTCATTTCGGGCGTGCAGCCAGGCTCTGTATACAAATTCGAAGTGACAGCCGTCAGTGATGATGGCAAAAGTTCAGCGTCGACATCCTATGAAGTGCCAAAAGCCGAAGAGGATGAAGATAAAGAAGACCAGCAGCAAACGGATGATGAAAATAAAGATGATGAGAAGACTCAGGATGACACACAAACTGATGATACTCAAACAGATGACAGTCAGACAGATCAAGATCAGACAGATGATTCAACAAACGATCAAGACAAAAAACAAGACAACACGAACACCAACCCGTCTGACAACAGCAACCAAGACCCATCTAACGATAACAGCAACAATAACAACGGCCGCAAAGAAGAGGACGCGTCAGATGGTGACTCAACGGATGATTCATCAGGATCTAATCCAGATAAAAACAAAACAAATACATCTGACAATACACAAACGAATTCATCATCAACTGAAAAAACGAATTAAAGACAAAGCCATCACCCTTTAAAAGGTGGTGGCTTTTTTCTGCAAAAAAAAACCTCCTTTTTAGGGGAGGTTTTATCGTTTCATCGCGTGATGCTTATAGAAATGCTTCTTCATTTCTGTAAAAAGTTCATCTAGCTGGATAAAGCAATGGTACTGGGTCGGCTTCAGCAAAATGAACTCCACTCGTTCATCCCAATTAATCGGCTTAGCCGGAAAAGATTTCTTTGTCAGTTCTGACCAATTCAGCGATATCACCCGCTCACCCGCTGTCCAATGAAATGAAGCCAGTAAACATACAATACCTTTAAGCATGTCGTTTTGGTCGCATCTGGACTTTCTTGTTTGAAATACAGGGAGAAGTGATTCTTTTGTCTCTTCCCACACTTGAAATAGATACGGAACGTACTTGCCGCTGTTTTCCCATGGCAATATGTCTTGCGTGGTCTCGCAGAAGTCAAAATACAAAGGATTAATCCTTAATGGTTCCTTGATATCAGAGAAGTCAATGTGTCCTAGACTGCGCAAATATTGCTCATAAGAAGCTAACAATTCATTCGCTGCCGTCATCGTTTCACCAGCCCTTTTTTATCTCTCTTCTGCCCTTCTCTGCACAGAGAAAACAATGGACATTCCGCACAGCGCGGCGATTGTGCCTTACAGTGGTATCTTCCGAAGAATATGAGACGATGATGGGTAACGGACCAATCTTCTTTAGGAACCTTGCGCATCAGTGTCTTTTCGACTTCCAGCACCGAATCCTTCCACCGGCAGATTCCCAGACGCTTGCTGACCCTCTCGACGTGTGTATCCACTGCAATGGCCGGTACGCCAAAGGCAACAGATACGACAACATTGGCGGTCTTCCGGCCAACTCCTGGGAGTTTCACAAGCTCATCACGGTCCTTCGGTACTTCTCCGCCATAATCTTCAATAATCATTTTACTCAGTTTTTGAATATTTTTTGCTTTATTACGGTACAGACCGATTGATTTGATATCCTGCTGAAGCTCTTCCAGAGAAACAGATAAATAGTCTTCCGGCCGTTTATATTTTTGAAATAATGTTTTGGTCACCCTGTTTACAAGTGCATCTGTACATTGCGCAGATAAAGCGACTGCCACCACTAATTCAAAGGGATTGGAATGAACAAGTTCACACTCCGCGTGGGGAAACATGTCGCCTATCTTCTCTAAACAGAATTCAATTTGTTTTAGATTTAACACGATTGTCACCTTTTCACTTTATTGTTCAAGCCAATTGTAAAAAGGAACCTGCCTCTTATACTCTTTTTGCGGTTCATTCTGTTTTGTTTGAACACGCCGGAATTTTTGGCTGTGGATTTTGGCCTGCTCCACTGTTTTCAGCCCGTTTTTCTTCCATTCAAACAAAATCCGGTCAATGTAGCGGAAGCTGAGTTTTCCTGATAATACAGCCTCTTTTAAAGCGTGTTTAATCAGCTGTGCATCATGCTGATCCTGATCCTGCCAAATGGCCAGCGTTTCACACTCTAAAGGAGATAACGGTCTTGCAAACTCTTCTTCAAAAATCGTATAAAGGCTTTTTTGTTCCCCTTCTGCTTTTCTTTCTTGTGTTTGATTCTGTGCAAGCTCTATATACTCATAGAGCTTGCCCCATAAAGGCTGGAGTGAATATTTCTCAAACTTGATGCCGTTTTGGTCTTCGCCTTCCTCAATAAACAGAAAACCCTTTTGGATAAACATACGCAATCTGTTCGTGCATTCTTCAACAGAAATCGTCATGCCTTCCTGCAGTTCATGCGGTGTAGGAAAATAAGATCCCTTTTCTAAATGCATTTTGATTTTCAACAGCAGAATCAGTTCTGTTTCGTTAAGTCCAAGCTGTTTATAATGGGTCAGCAGAAGATTGGGGATCGTCGACATCCCCATCTCCTGCATATCAATAAATTGCTGTTTTTTCATCGTTACACCTCTTACTGTAAAGGATAGTGTTTTCCCCTTTACTGTAAAAAGTCTCCCTTGCAGGAGACTCTTTTTTTGTTTCATTTAAATGTATTACGGATACAGACGGTTCAACAGTCTTGGGAACGGAATTGTTTCACGTACGTGAGGCGCTCCGCTGATCCAAGCTACTGTACGCTCTAATCCAAGGCCGAATCCGGAATGTGGAACTGATCCATATTTTCTAAGTTCAGCATACCATTTATATGCGTCAGAATCCAGTCCATGTTCTTTAAGACGCGCTTCCAAAAGTTCCATATCGTGAATCCGTTCAGAACCGCCGATGATTTCTCCGTAGCCTTCAGGCGCGATCAGATCTGCGCAAAGCACTACATCTTCGCGGTCAGATGCCGGCTGCATATAGAACGGTTTTAAGGACGTCGGATAGCGAGTGATGAAAACCGGTTTGTCATAGTGCTCGGCAATCGCTGTTTCATGAGGCGCTCCAAAATCGTCTCCCCACTCGATATCGTCAAAGCCTTTTTCTTTCAGAAAATCAACCGCTTCGTCATACGTAATTCTTGGGAACGGCGCTTTGATTTGCTCAAGTTTTGACGTGTCTCTTCCTAGTGTGTTTAATTCAATTTTGCAGTTCTTAAGAACCGATTGCACGATGAAAGAAACGTAATTTTCCTGTACTTGAAGGTTCTCTTCAAATTCTACAAACGCCATTTCCGGTTCGATCATCCAGAATTCGATTAAGTGACGTTTTGTTTTAGATTTCTCTGCTCTGAACGTCGGTCCGAAGGAGAATACTTTTCCTAATGCCATCGCCGCAGCTTCCATGTACAGCTGTCCGCTTTGAGAAAGGTAAGCATCTTCATCGAAGTATTTTGTCGCAAAGAGCTCAGTTGTTCCTTCAGGCGCACTTCCAGTCAAAATCGGCGGATCTACTTTTACGAAGCCTTCGTTATTAAAGAATTCGTAAGTCGCGCGAATGATTTCATTACGGATTTTCATGATCGCATGCTGACGCTTTGAACGAAGCCATAAGTGTCTGTGATCCATCAAAAATTCCGTACCGTGTTCTTTTGGCGTAATTGGATAATCAGTCGCTTCGTGAATGACTTCAATATCTGTCACAGCTAATTCATAACCAAGCGGAGAACGCTCGTCCTCTTTGACAATTCCTTTTATATAGAGTGACGTTTCCTGCGTCACAGATTTAGCCGTTTGGAAAATGCTTTCTTCAACCTCCGCTTTTACAACGACACCTTGAATAAAACCTGTACCGTCTCTCAGCTGTAAAAACGCGATTTTCCCGCTTGAACGCTTATTAGCGACCCAAGCTCCGATCGTTACTTCCTCACCTACGTGCTTGTACACTTGGTTGATTGTTGTTTTCAAAATATTTCCCTCCAAAACAAGAAGACATTCGGAAGCTTTTGCCCCGCGAACTCTTTTATCATCACTTTATTATACCCGGTCTTAACTGACCGGGTCAATGCAGATAAAAAGCGGCTTTTTGTCAGCCGCTTTCTGATCCGTTAGCTATGTTTTTCTACAAAACGTTTGATTCGTTCCACCGCTTTTTCTAGAAGGTCTAATGATGTCGCGTAGGACAACCGGACATTATCAGGAGAGCCGAATCCGGAACCTGGAACAATCGCGACTTTTTCTTCTTCAAGAAGCGCCTTGACAAATTCATCTACATCTTTGAAACCGCAAGTTTGAGCTGCTTTTTTTGCATTCGGAAATAAGTAAAAAGCACCTTCCGGCTTCACACAGCTGAAGCCCGGGATTTCAACGAGCTGATCATAAATCGTGTTTAATCTATGCTCAAATGCTTTTCTCATCTCCTCCATTGGCTCAGAAGGTCCGTTGTATGCGGCAATCGCTCCGTATTGTGCGATAGATGTCGGATTTGACGTGCTGTGGCTTGCAAGGTTTGTCATCGCTTTGATGATCTCTTCTGCTCCAGCCGCATAACCGATTCTCCAGCCTGTCATGCTGTGTGATTTTGATACGCCGTTGATGACGATCGTTTGCTCTTTCAAACGGTCAGACAGCTGTGCGATAGAAACGTGTTTTTTTCCGCCGTATGTAAGTTTTTCATAAATTTCGTCAGATACTATCAGGATGTCATGATCAAGGCATACTTCGCCAAGCGCGGCCAGCTCTTCTTCCGTATACATAACGCCAGTCGGATTGCTTGGTGAATTAATAACGATTGCTTTTGTTTTTTCTGTAATCGCTTTTTTCAGCTGCTCAGGAGAAATTTTAAAGTGATTTTCCTCAAGCCCTTCCACATAAACAGGCTGACCGCCAGCGAGTTTCACCTGTTCCGGATAGCTTACCCAGTACGGCGTTGGGATAATCACTTCGTCTCCTTCATCCAAAATCACTTGGAAAAGGGTATACAGTGCATGTTTGGCACCAGTACAGACAATCAATTGAGACGGTTTGTATTCAATATTCTGGTCACGTTTAAATTTCTCTGCAATGCTGTTCTTTAATTCAGCCAAACCGCCTGAAGGCGTATATTTCGTATGTCCTTCGTTCATTGAGCGTACAGCTGCATCAATAATGTGCTGCGGTGTATTGAAGTCGGGTTCGCCCGCTCCAAGGCCGATGACATCATGGCCTGCCGCTTTCAATTCTTTCGCTTTCGCTGTAATGGCCAGTGTGGTAGACGGTGTTAATGCGGATACTCTTTTTGCCAGTTTCAACTTGAACTCCCCCTAATTCGTCTTAAGGCGTGATATTTTTGAGAATCTTTCCAGTTGTAAAGTCCACATAACTTAAACTGTATTGCCCTTCTTTGTCTAAGTACGTTACTTCCCAAAGCAGGACGTTCCCTTCTCTTGCCAGGTGAACCTCTTTTTGCTTTGAAACCAGCCCTTCATCTTGTATGATTTTCGCCGCTTTGTCCTCGGTGATTCCCTCTTTTGCTTCTTTTGAGAGAATTTTTGCTTTTTTATCTTCAGGAACCCATACATATAATTTGATGCCTTTTTTGTCGGTTCCCTTTACGATATAATACTTTTCTTTTCCGACAAATGTTTCGACTTGATCAACGCTGGTGAGGTCGGTTTCTTTTTTCGCTTCAGCAGCTGCTGCTTCGTGCCCCTTTTCCTTTTGTGCCATGGCTGATTTATAAATGTTTGCCGAGACAAGAAGTACTGCTAAAAAAATAATACCAAATATGGCGGTAAATATTAATGCTTTTTTTCTCATCTTCTCACCTACGTACGATAAATGGTAAAAACGGCTTGGTTTTTGTTTTCTTCATCAAGCGCAAGACCGAACATCAGATTATCTCTTTTCAGTGTCCGATTCAGCGTGTCTACAATTTTATAAAGGTCATCCGAATGCTCTACATTAATTGTTGAAAGAATTTCGATTTTGCTTTCCATTTTTTCATCCTCCAAATTGAACAAATATTGTTAGTCATACTCCTTTTCAGGACGCGCCATACTAGTACCACAGAGCGGAAAAAACCGCTTTTACAAATAAAACACGTCCTACTCCCACACCGGAAAGCCGCTTTATGCGGCTTTTATTCACTTTTTCCGGCAACATAAGCTTCAATCTCACTGTCAGTCACTTCAGATATTGCGGACGTCGGCAGAGCGTCAAGAAACAGGCGCCCGTAACCAGCGGTTTTGACTCGCCTGTCTAATATGACAATCGTTCCTTTGTCTCCGGCTGTCCGGAGCAAGCGCCCAATTCCTTGTCTGAACGTCAGCACCGCTTCCGGCAGTGAGACCGTTTGAAACGGATTGCGCCCTTTTTTCCTCGCCAGCTCACATTTTGCAGCGTGCAGCGGATGATCCGGAGCCCGGAAAGGAAGTCTCACGATGATCACTGTCGTCAGCTCATCACCAGGGAAATCAACGCCTTCCCAAAAATGATTCGTTCCAAGCAAAATGGCCTGATTGGCTGTTTTGAACGTTTTCATCAGTTTTCCGGGACTGCCGCCGGTTATGCCCTGAGCCAAAAGCTGAATGCCTGAAACACTCATGGCGAGCTTGAGTTCCTGATGTACTTTTTTCAGCATGTCATGAGACGTAAACAGCACAAGGATTTTCGGCTGTTTTTCTTTTGCCATCAGTTCGATATAACGTGCGGTATCCTGTATAAATTCAGTCTGCCCCGTATCTTGGATCGATTTTATTTCTTTTGGAATCATTACCTGCATCCGCTCATCATAAGAAAAAGGCGACGCGATCCTCATTGTGCGGGGGAAAAAGTCGCTTAACCCCAAACGCTCAATGATAAATTGAAACGAATTTTCTATCGTTAGGGTTGCAGATGTAAGAACGACACTGTTTTTCCGGGCAAAAAACTGATCAGCAAGAAGCTCGCCCGGTTCCAGCGGCTGCGCATATATAGCTACTGCATTCTTTGCACCTTTAGCATCTATCTCAATCCAAACCGCTTCATTTTCATCTGAGCCAAAGAACAGCTGATTTAGAGTCTGGCAGTACTCCCCCAAATCATTCATGCTTCTACTATATTCATCGGCCAAAAAAGCATTTTTGCTTTTCATAACCGTCACATGTTCTTCCATCAGAGCCGTCTGGGTCTCGAAAAGCTGCTGCAAATGCGCCAGCATAGAACAAAGCCTTTCCGCTCCATCTGTTAAAATAGGCCATCCTTTATCGTGACTTTTTTTGTTCACGTTAAAGACAAGACGGTTTAAGTCTTCTTTAGGTTTTCTTCGTTTGACAAAAGAATGCACAGAGCTGAAAAACGCATCACTTTCCGCCTGAATATGCTGAATCCACTCCTCCACTTCGAAAAATGAATCCACCGGCAGGCTGTGGCGCTGAAAAAGCTGTCTCATTTTTTTCAGAAGCCCCTGCTCTTTCAGCGTTCCGATTCTGCTCAATTTTGTATGCAGTTCTATGTAAGTTGCTCTTTTTCCTAAATGTTCGCTTGCAGCACGTTCAAAATGGTGTGCTTCATCAATTACAAAAGTCCCGCTATCCGGGAGTCTTTTTTTCCGGCTTGCCTCATCGGTTAGCAGAAGAGAATGATTCGTAATCACCAGATCAGACCGCATGGCACTTTGTTTGGCCCGTTCATAAAAACCAATCACTTGATCCCTCTGATTTCGTTTATAAGAATGATCATCATATGCCAATCTGTCCCACAGCAGTTTTCCGCCTGACGGCAAATTCAGTTCTGCTACATCTCCCGTGTTTGTCTCTGTCAGCCAAACAAGAAGCTGGGCTTTTGTCAAAACGGCATCATAGTTATCGTCTTCCTCATGAAGCACCTGCTCAAACTTATAAAGGCACAGATAATGCGTTTGCCCTTTTAAAATAGCCGCAGTCACCGAAAAAGGGAACATATCTTTGATGATCGGCAAATCCTTCGTCAAAATCTGCTGCTGAAGAAGGGTTGAATACGTGCTGATGACGACCGGTTTTTTTGATTTTTTAGCAAAAAGCGCAGCCGGAATCAGGTAGCCGATCGTTTTTCCGATTCCGGGAGCAGCTTCAATCAGCGCGTGTTCACGATTGGCAAAGGCCTCAGCCACTTCTTTCATCATCAGCATTTGGCCTTCTCTTTTTTCGTACTGGGGCATGAACTCAGAGAGCGCTTTTTCATTTCCTGCTGCCCAATTTTCTATCTCAAATAGAAATTCTTCATCTTCATTGAGACGTTCAATCCCAGGTTCAGGTTCTCTGACAGAAAAAGATGAAAAACGCGTATAGCCTGGCATATCTGTATGTCTGTTTTCATAAATGAACATATCTAACAAATGCGTCAGATCACTGATAAAATGCTGTGACAGCCTTCTTAATTGCTTTAATGTCGGATAAGGAAGCCGCCTTAGCTTTTCAAGAATTTCCAAAAAAATAAGTCCTGTGACTTCAGCGTCGCTGTCAGCTCGATGCGGCTGATCATGCCGCAGCTGAAGCTCTTCGCTTAATTCAGTCAGCTTATATCCCTCAAATCCCGGAAATGCGATACGGGAGAGCTCAACAGTATCCAGCACTTCACAATCTGGGAGCTGGAAACCCGCTTTATGTAACTCATGCTTCACAAACCCGAGGTCAAAATGGATATTGTGGGCGACAAAGTAAGCGCCGTCAAGCAAATGAAACACTTCTTCAGCCACTGCTTTAAACGGCGGCTGATTTTCTACCATTTGATTCGTGATTCCCGTAAGCTGTTCAATAAAAACCGGAATGGATTTATTTGGATTAATATATTTTGAAAACCGCTCAGTAATTTGTCCATTTTCAATTACAACCGCTGCAATTTGAATGATTTTATCGCCCTTTTTTGGCGAATTCCCTGTTGTTTCTACATCTATAACAACGAACCGTTGCTTTTTCATTAAAATGGACACCTCAATTCTTGCATACGACAAAAGTGTAACACGTTTTGTACGGAAATGGAGCGGCAAAACCGTTTTACGCTGAAAATCTTAAACGAAAACCCCCGATAAAGGAGGGGGCGGTATATCTACAAAATGGTGCTGGCAGGTTCTTGTCCAAGCATTTGTTCAATTTTGTTTTGGTCATTCAAAACGGCAACTTTCGGCTGATGGTTTGCCGCTTCTTGATCAGACATCATTTTGTAGGAAATAATAATAACCTTATCGCCTTCCTGTACAAGGCGTGCGGCAGCTCCGTTTAAACAGATGACTCCGCTTCCGCGCTGACCGGGAATAATGTACGTTTCCAGGCGTGCTCCATTGTTATTATTCACAATTTGCACTTTTTCATTAGGAAGCATTCCTACCGCATCAATAAGATCTTCATCAATTGTAATGCTGCCCACATAGTTAAGATTTGCTTCTGTAACCGTTGCCCTATGAAGCTTTCCGCTCATCATCGTGCGATACATCATTATATTCTCTCCATTTCTCGAATATCAATAATGATATTGTCTATTAAACGCGCTTTTGAAAATGCAACTGCTACAGCCAGAATAATCTTTCCTTCGAGCTTGTTCACAGGCTCAAGTTCCGGATAAGAATATAGCTCAACATAATCAATTCTGCCGCTTGTCGTTTCAATGATGTCTTTTGCAGCATTGATGACCGCTTCAGGATTTCTCTCACCTGCTCTGATCAGCTCGGCACTCGTCTGAAGGGCTTGGTAAAGCTTAGGCGCTTCTCTTCTTTCCTCAGCCGTTAAATACACATTCCGGGAGCTTTTGGCTAACCCGTCTTCCTCTCTGACCGTATCTACAGCAACCAGTTCAATATCCATGAAGAAATCACTGATTAAACCATCAACAACTGCCACCTGCTGCGCATCCTTTAAACCAAAATAAGCGCGTGTCGGTTTAACAAGATTGAACAGCTTCGTCAGCACGATGGCAACTCCGTCAAAGTGTCCTTCTCTTGAACGCCCGCATAAAACATCTGTACGTCTCTCAACATGTATCGTTACATTTTTTTCACCGGGATACATGTCACGGGCATCAGGAGTGAAAAGAATATCAACGCCGGCATTTTCCGCAAGAGCGGCATCACGTTCGAGATCGCGCGGATACGCTTCAAAATCCTCCCCGGGACCGAATTGCGTCGGATTTACAAAAATACTCATAACGACGGCATCATTTTCTTGTCTGGCTTTGTCTGCCAAGGTTAAATGCCCTTCATGAAGAAATCCCATCGTCGGAACAAATCCGATTGTTTTGCCTTCTGCCTGATATTGTGTAATGATTTCTTTCAGCTGTGAGATATCTGTAATCTGCTTCATCTTATTTTCCTCCGTACAAGCCTTCCAGAACTGCCTGATTCATCTGAAAGGAATGCTGTTGTTCAGGGAAAGCACGATGTCTTACATCATGGACATATCCACTGATTGCTGTTTCTATAGTGCCGTCAATTTGCGTATATTGTTTCACAAATTTAGGTGTTCTAACAACACCATGGCCGATAACATCGTGATAAACAAGAACCTGTCCGTCCGCTTTTACACCAGCTCCGATTCCAATGACAGGAATGGATAATGTTTCTGCGATTTTTGACGTGAGTTCTGCAGGCACACATTCAAGCACAAGCATCATGGCTCCCGCTTCCTCACATTTTATGCTGTCTTCTATTAATTTCTTGGCGCTTTGTTCATCTTTGCCCTGTACTTTATATCCGCCTAATACACCGACTGATTGCGGTGTCAGCCCTAAATGACTGACAACAGGAATGCCACCGATCGTCAAGGCGCGGATGGATTCAAACACCCCTTCACCGCCTTCCAGCTTCAGCGCGTCGGCTCCGCTTTCCTGAACGATAGCTGCGGCATTTTTCAGCGTATCCTCTTTAGACAAGTGATAGGACATAAACGGCATGTCGGTTACGATAAAAGTATTTGGCGCACCTCTTTTGACCGCTTTCGTATGATGGATCATATCCGCAACTGTCACGCCGACAGTTGAATCAAGACCTAGCACGACCATTCCTAGTGAATCGCCGACTAAAATCATATCCACTCCCGCTTGTTCAGCAAGCTTGGCTGCCGGATAATCGTATGCCGTCAGCATGACAATCGGTTCTTCCTTCTCTTTCATTTTTAAGAAATCAAGTTTTGTTTTCACTTTTTCTCCTCCTCATTTTTAGAGGAGATGAGCTGCCGTTTCTTATCCAAGCCAAAAAACCTTCCGCTACACGAGAAGGATTCTTCACTTTCTAAAGTTCGGCGAGTTTCATCCCTCTGTCCCAGTCCTTTTTGGATCAAGGCAGACTGCTGCTATGTCTATCTATTTTTTATGAATAGGTGCAGTTCGCAGGCGATACTGCCCAATGGAAGTATATCAAAATCAACAGGCTTGTACCAACTACAATGAACCCATTTCGATATCTGCCGAATAGATTTTTTTTATGCCTTCCTTTGTTTCTAAAAGAAGAACACCCTCTTCGTCTATTCCTAAAGCTTTCCCATAAAATGTTCCGTTTAGCGTTCTTGCTCTTAATTCACTGCCGATACCCAGCGCGTAGCTTTCCCACAGAAGTTTAATCGGCGTGAAACCATGCGCTAAATAATCGCGGTACCGTTTTTCAAAAGAAAGCAAAATATGCTGCATGATGCTGGCCCGATCTATTTTTTCACCGGCTGCCTGACTAAGGCTCGTTGCGGTTTCCTTTAGCTCCTCGGGAAAATCATCGGCCTCTTGATTAACGTTTATGCCTGTTCCGATAATGACTGAACGGACGCGGTCTTCTTCCGCCTGCATTTCAGTTAAGATGCCGACTGCTTTTTTTCCGTGAATTAATATGTCATTAGGCCATTTAATATCCGTTTGGAGACCTGTTGCCTCCTCTATTCCTTGCACAACAGCTACCGCAGCAAGAAGCGTAAGCTGAGGTGTTTTTTGAAGCGGAATGTCTGGACGCAAAATTAGGCTCATCCAGATGCCTGTTCCTTCTTGAGAATGCCACAGCCTTGACATACGCCCTCTGCCGGCTGTTTGTTTATCTGCGACAACGAGAGTGCCCTCCGGCGCGTTATCATTAGCAAGCTCATGAGCCTTTTTTTGAGTGGATGAAAGGACGTCATGATAAAAAAGATGCTGGCCCATCACTTCTGTTTTCAGCCCAAACCGAATTTCACTTTCACTGAGTTTTCCAGGCTTTTTGATAAGCCGATACCCTTTTCTTCTGACAGCTTCCACTTCATAGCCTTCTTTGCGAAGCTCCTCAATATGCTTCCATACAGCTGTTCTCGAGCATCCGAGAGCATCACTGATTTTTTGGCCGGAAATAAACTCGCTTCCGGCCTGAGAAAATAATTCAATAAGATCGTTTCTTAAGGTTGATCGCATGTCTTCAGCCACTCCTCTATGTGTTCCTTCTGATTGGAGAGCTTTCCCGTTACAACAGCCTGCTCTATCCGCTGTAATTCTTCAGATACCCATTTTCCAGCGGGCTGGTTTCGCAGTGCAAGTAAATCCCGCCCTGTGATGGCAAGATTCTTCAAACTTTTGATGGGCAGGCTTTGATAAGCTTCTCTAACTTCCTCCAGTCTCTCGCCGTTCAGCTGCTTGGTTTGCCGGAGCATTGATATTTTGACCGCGGATAAAAGCGCTTTTTCACCTGCCTTGTACATGGACATAGCGTCAAGGCTCTGGCCAAATGTATCGGCAATGTGAGCGGCTTCCTTCATCACTTTTCCAGGGAGCTTCCAGGCTTTCAGGAAAAGCATCGCTTCTTTCAAGTCTATCTGAAGATCAATTAAAAGCGCTGCCCAAAGCTCCTCACGAGAAGCGAGAAGAGAAAACGGAAACTCGCTCGCCGTCAGCAGGTTCTCTCGTTTGTGATAAAAACCGGGCAGTTCTTCATAAAGCCCCGTATGTACAAGCATTTGAATGGCCTCTTGGGACGCTTTTCCCAGTAAAAGCTTCTCGAACTCTATAGTTTTCCGTTCGACTGACACATGAGACAGAAGTGTTTTCTCTTTTATGATCGCTTCTTCTGTTTCTTTCGAAAGCGTAAATCCGAGCTGGCTCATAAATCGCACCGCTCTCAGCATGCGAAGCGCATCCTCCTGAAAGCGGTCCTCCGGTTTTCCAACCGTTCGAATCAGCTGCTGATCAATGTCTTTCTTGCCGCCAAAATAATCAAGAACTTGACCGTCAGCTGTCATGGCCATCGCATTAATCGTCAAATCCCTGCGTTTCAAATCCTCTTCTAATGAGGTGATAAAGTGCACTTCTGACGGTCTTCTGTAATCTTCATAATCTGATTCAGTCCGGAATGTAGTGACTTCATAGGTATCATCTTCCCAGAGCACGATAATGGTTCCGTGCTCTTTGCCGACATCAACTGTCCGCTTAAAAAGCCGTTCTACTTGGTCCGGTGCCGCATCTGTCGCAATATCGACATCTCCAATTGTTCGTTTCATATAGCTGTCACGAACTGCGCCTCCGACAAAGTAAGCTTGGTGGCCTGCTTCAATTAATGTGCGGAGCACGGGCAGTGCTTTAATAAAAACTTGTTCCATGTCATCACTCCGGTTCTGCTAAATCGGCATATATCTGTTCATACTGGCTGACAATCTTTTGTGACGAAAATTCATTATTGAGCATTTCCATGGCCGCTTCGGTAAACCGCTTGCTCAGCTGTTCGTCTTCTAAAATGCGAACCGCTTTGGCTGAAGCGGCTTCGACATCGCCGACATCCACCAAAAACCCGCTCACATTGTTTTTTATCACTTCAGGGATACCGCCAATATTCGTTCCGATGCAAGGTACTCCGCATGCCATCGCTTCAAGCAGGACAAGGCCGAAACTTTCTTTTTCAGACAGCAGCAGCTTCAAATCACTGATAGAGTAAAGCTCCTCGACACGGTCTTGATTTCCAAGCATCAGCACTTGTTTTTCCAGCCCATATTTTCTGACAAGCTCACAGGCCACTGATTTCTCAGGACCGTCTCCGACTAAGAGCAGTTTTGCTTTTGTTTTGCCGGCTATATTGCGAAACACCTGGATGACATCCTGCACACGTTTGACCTTTCTGAAGTTGGACACATGGATCACGACTTTTTCATCCGGCAGTATGCCGTGTTTCTCTTTAATGGCCGCTGTGTTTTTCTTAAGGTATACACGTTCATCTATGAAATTATAAATCGTTTCTATTTTTTTCTCCGGCTTAATTAAATCGTACGTTTCAGCAGCAAGGGCTGATGAGACCGCTGTCACCCTGTCTGAAGCCTCTATCGCAAAACGGATAAGATCTTTTAAGGATGGATCGTAGCCTAATACTGTAATATCCGTTCCATGCAAAGTTGTTACGATGCCGATATTCCGTTTCAGCATCTGCTTTGCGAGATAAGCGCAAACGGCATGCGGCAGAGCGTAGTGAGCATGGATAATGTCTAAATTCTCCCGTTCCGCCACCTCAGCGATTTTGCTTGCCAATGTTAAATCATACGGCGGATATTTAAAAACGGCATATTGGTTAACTTCAACTTCATGAAAGTGAATATTAGGATGGTATGTATTTAATCTAAACGGGATGCTCGATGTTATAAAATGGATTTCATGACCCTTTTCAGCAAGCTGTTTCCCGAGTTCTGTCGCAATGATACCTGAGCCGCCGACGCTCGGATAGCATGTAATGCCTATTTTTAACTTTTTCATTGTTCGCCCCCAAGCACATCATGATCCAGCATCAGCATCCGATTGGAAAAGAAGCCCTCGGCGTACCCTACACCCGCTTCTTTGCCGTACAGCTTTTCTCTTGCTTCAATAATCTCGATATAACCGTTCGTCAATGGTGTTGAAACAGAATTCTGTGACGGTACAAACTGGCTTTTGTAGGCATTGAGGCTTTTCTTTTTATCCTCTATTGTATCCGAGATATCAATAACAAAATCAGGCTGATGAAAACCATTTATCATATAATAGTAGACCTTACTTACTTTATGCGCGGGCAGGCTGTTTTCATCTTTATATTTATGAATTCCTGCTGAAAAGATCGCTTCTTCTACCAGTGCGGCAGCATTGCCGTGATCCGGATGACGATCCTTTTTATATGGCATAAACACCGCTTTCGGCCGGCAGGTTCTAATGACTGTGACAATCGCCCGAATCGCCTCATCACTCATCATCAGCCCGCGGTCAGGGAGCGTCAGCTGAATTCTTTTGTCCACACCTAATATACGGGCTGCTTCGGCCGCTTCTTCTTTTCGCAAACTGACTGTTCCGTTTGAAGACAACTCCGCTTCAGTCAAATCGCATATCACAGCTTTTTTTCCCTGTTTGACAAGCTTTGCTATTGTGCCGCCCATACCGATCTCGACATCATCACTATGGGCGCCAAAAGCAAGAACGTCAGCATTATACATGAGGTTCTTCTCCCCGAAGAAGATTGCGGAATTCAAAAACGCCTTCATCAAGTGTGCGAACAAGAATTTCTGCAGTTCCCATATTGGTGGCAAGCGGAATTGAATAAACATCACATAAACGGATTAATGCCGAGACATCCGGTTCATGCGGCTGTGCGGTCAGCGGGTCGCGCAAAAAGATAACTAGGTCAAGTGCGTTAGCGGCAATTAACGCGCCGATTTGCTGGTCTCCGCCTAAAGGGCCGGATTGAAAACGCTGAATTTGAAGGCCGGTTGCCTCTTGAATTTTCAATCCCGTTGTTCCCGTTGCATATAGATCATGATGACTCAAAATCTCTTGATAAGCGGTTGTAAATTGGATCATATCCTGTTTCTTCTTGTCATGCGCGATCAAAGCAATTTTCATCATTTATCCCCCTGTCTAATCAATGATATTTTCCAATCCGTAGACAAGCTGATCAATCTTCATGACTTGTTCTACAGACAGTTTTACACCGGACATGAAGGAAGCACGGTTATAAGAATCATGACGGATCTGCAGCGTTTGGCCGTCCATGCCGAACATCACTTCCTGATGGGCGATCAACCCTGGAAGACGAACACTGTGCAGACGGATTCCGTTTAGCTCCGCACCTCTTGCTCCTGGAAGGATTTCTTTTTCATCTGGATGTCCTTGCTGTTTTTCTTTTCGAACCTCGGAAATCATTTCAGCGGTTTTGAGAGCCGTTCCGCTTGGCGCATCAAGCTTCTGATCATGGTGAAGCTCAATAATCTCAACATCATCGAAGTAATTGGCAGCCATTTTTGAGAATTTCATCATGAGTACCGCACCCAATGCAAAATTTGGAGCGATGATAGCCCCGATCCCTTTTTCTTCTGTCAGAGATGTAAGTTCTTTCAAATCAGCTTCAGAGAAACCGGTCGTACCCACTACAGGGCGGACACCGTGTTCTAATGCAACTTTTGTATGTACTTTCCCGATTTCGGGTGTAGTTAAATCGATCAATACATCTGGTTTTGTTTCTGTAAAGCAGGCATGGATATCTGTGTAAATAAGAGCATCAGACTCAACAGACATCACATCAGATAATTTGTGCTGATCGTATGTATGGTCAACTGCTCCGACTAGGTCAAAATGAGGTGTTTTTTCCGCCAATTTAACAGCTTCTTGCCCCATTCTTCCCCGCGGTCCTGCAATGACTACTTTAATTGTTTCGTTTGACATCTTGATCTCCTCTACTTTCCTTCTTCTTTTCTTGTCCAGCGGTCTTTATCTCTTGTATTAAATTTATGCATGACTCGGTCGTGGGCTTCCTCTAATGAAATATCAAGTGAGTTGGCTAAACAAACCAATACAAACAGCACATCACCCATTTCCTCTTCCATGCTTTTATCATCTTCAGTCGCTTTTTTTGGTTTTTCTCCATAACGATGATTGACTTCTCTTGCAAGCTCGCCCAGTTCTTCGGTTAATCTTGCCATCATGGCAAGCGGGCTGAAATACCCTTCTTTAAATTGGCCGATGTAGCGGTCCACCTCAGCCTGTATATCTTTCATTGTTTTATCATTCACTGCACGAAACCTCCTATCATCCTCTTACATGTTAGCTAATTCGGATACGTTTGACAAATGTTTAAGCACGTTTGCTGTTTTCTTTTGCATCCACTATAATATAAACGCTATCTAATGGAAGGAAAAGGGGTTTTGTGTGATGCTTGGAGAAATTAGATTAAAAAACATATTTTTTATTTTAATCGGTGCAGCAATTTTTTCATTTGGCCTGGTTCATTTCAATATGCAAAACAATCTGGCAGAGGGTGGATTCACGGGAATTACACTATTGCTTTATGCCCTTTTCCATATTAGTCCTTCTATTTCAAACCTGGTTTTGAATATCCCGATCTTTTTTATCGGCTGGCGTTTGCTGGGCAAGACGATGTTTGTATACACCCTAGTTGGTACTGTAGCACTGTCTTTATTCCTCAGCATTTTTCAGCGATATGAAATACATATGCCCCTTCAGCATGATCTTGCGCTTGCCGCTTTATTTGCCGGCGTATTCATTGGAGCCGGCTTAGGCATTATTTTTAAGTTCGGCGGTACGACGGGCGGGGTTGATATCATTGCCCGTTTGGTCAATAAGTATTTTGGGATACCAATGGGCCGAACGATGTTTGCTTTCGATGCTTGCGTGATCATTTTATCATTGCTTACCTATCTCTCTTACAAAGAAGCCATGTACACATTGGTTGCCGTTTTTGTGGCGGCAAGACTGATTGATTTTATTCAGGAAGGCGGATACGCAGCTAAAGGTGCAACAATCATCTCTTTTAAAAACGACCAGATTCAGAAGAAAATTCTTGAGGAAATGGAACGGGGCGTTACCATTTTGAAAGGACAGGGATCCTACACGAAAGAGGATCTAGACGTGCTGTATTGTGTAGTGCCCAAAAATGAACTGGTCATGCTGAAAAGTGTGATTAACTCCATTGACCCTCATGCCTTTGTCGCGGTCAGCGATGTCCACGATGTGCTTGGAGAAGGATTTACACTCGATGAAAATAAAAATCCGCTCCCGCGCTAATGTTTTTTGATAACAAAAGGCGGCTGCCGCCGCCCCTCTTACTCATTTTGGATAATCCCGCTTTTTTAGTTTCTTTTTCTCCGCTCTGTATTTTCTGTAACCGACATAAGTAAGTGCAGTAATGATGATACCGCCTGTAGTAATCATCACCCATAACAAAGACGGATCTGCATCATCCTCTTCCACCCTGTCAAATACACTCTTCAGATCGTTCTGGAGTAGGGAAAGCCGTTCAAGCTTCGTACTCTCGGTCATTTGCTGAAACCCCTCTTGCTCAATCACTTCAATATGTTTTCCGACTGTATCAAGCTGATCTTCTGATATATCGATTGTAAGACTTGGATAAATCAAATCATACAAGCTGATAAATTCGTTCCACTTTTCATGAAAGCTCGTACTTTCATTTTTTTGGACATCCTGCTTGAGTTCGGCAAAGACCTCCATAATCGGCTTCTCCAGTGACCCCCAAAGGGGATCAGACTGATTGTCAACAGCATCCATCAGCATTCTGAACTGCGCGGCTGCTCTGAGCTTTTGTGTGTCTGATGCATCAGCCTGTTTTAAACTCCGTACCATATCGTTATAGCCCAAAGTAATTTGGCGAATTTGGGCTCCAGTTAACATGCTGTCTTGCTTCTGTTTTTCAGCGGATTTTAATGTTTTTTCAAAATAAGATAAGACTTGTAGCGCCTCTTCATATTTCGACTGGCGGGTCATTTGAAAAACCGTATCGGATAAATCATTCAATTCCTTGAGGCTTCCCCGCTCTTCAGCCTTGGCATTCCCATTATAAAAAATAAGAGCAATCAACAAACAGATCGTCAGCTTTCGTTTCATGCAGGTCCCTCCCACTCTCTCTCCTTACAGAATATGAAGGAAAGGACAAGGATAGACCAAGATTGTCTTACGTCAGTTGAAGCTTTGTTTGCTTTTTCGAAATGACGAGATAGAAGGCAAGTCCGATTGAAAAGATGCTCAGCCAAAACGTTCCGTATCCTATGTCAGTCATATATTCAGAAAGCATGGAGTATTGCGGCATCATCCCAAACAGGTAATCAATGACATCATTATGAAGCGTCCAGACCGCAGCGATAACAAGATGCCATAATGAAAATCGAAAATACGGGCTGTACAGCACCCCCTGGACAGCCATTGCAAAATGCGAGGCAATCAGCATATAGCCTTCCCATGGCAAATCACCCGTGACAGCCAATACGAGAAGATTCATTCCGACCGCCCACAAGCCATATTTCACGAGCGTCACTAACGCAAGCGCTTCAAAAAGCGGAGCATTCCGCTTCATGAGAAAGGCCAGCAGCACAAACAAAAAGAAAAACGTTGCTGTCGGGCTGTCCGGAACAAAGATGAGAAAACGGGCCGGCGTCTCCAAAAGCTGAGGCAAGTACCAATAGTATCCGTAAACCGTTCCCAGAAAATTGATCGCTAAGACAAGAATAAGCATCGTTCGCTGTCCTAATACATATTGAAACCATTTCACATCAAATCAACTCTCAGTCTGTAAAAATAATGTGTCCATATAAAAAAGCTGACGCCTGGTCAGCTTTTGATAATAAAAGTATATCCTTCCGTTTCGCAATTCACAATACGTTATTTCGCCGTTGTTTCGGAAATGAATTTCGCAAGTTCTTCAAGCTGCTTATCATTTCCTTTGAACACGCCTGCCGGCATTTGGCCTTTTCCTTCAACAGCGATCTTTTTGATTTCTTCCGGCTTCAGTCCGGTGTCTACCAATGAAGGCCCGGCCGCTCCGCCTTGAAGATTATCCCCGTGACATGAAATACAGCCCTGCTCCTGAAAAATTTTATATCCTTCGGCACTGGTATCGATATCCGCTTCTTTTGTGATTTTCCCCTGCTCCTCCGCCTTTGCCCAGTCGTGAGTAGCTACGGACTGCCAGGTCAAAAATACAGCCGCGGAAATAGCCAAGAGCATCATCCCGACAGCCACGGGACGCTTCCAAGGCCTTCTTTCCGTTCCCCTGTCGAGAAATGGCGCCAAAAGCAGAGCGCCAAAGGCGATCCCCGGCATAATCATAGCGCCGACCACCGTAAAGCTCCCAGCGGCGTATTCATATTTCAAAAGCTGATATAAGAAAAGAAAATACCAGTCCGGCAGCGGAATATAACCTGTATCCGTCGGGTCCGCCATCCGCTCCAAAGGCGGCTGGTGTACAATCGTCAAAACAAGAAAACCGATCAGAAAGACAGCTCCGACCATCCATTCCTTCAATAAGAAATTTGGCCAGAAGGCTTCTGTTTTACCGGGATACTCTGAGTAATCCTTCGGTATATTCGGCTTTTTCTCAGCCGGTATCCTTGAGTCTCCTACAAATTTCATCCCTTTGCCCCGGTGCATGTCATCCCCTCCCTTTTATTCGCAGATCAAGTTTAAAGCGGTCCTGAAATCCCCTGCTTGCGGATCATAATAAAGTGTGCGGCCATCAATCCAAACAAGGCGGCAGGAAGAAAGAATACATGGATCGCAAAAAACCTAGTCAGCGTTTGGGCGCCTACAATATCCGGATGCCCTGCCAGGAGTGTTTTAACTTGCGTTCCGATCAAAGGAGTGGCTTCAGCGATCTGCAGCCCGACTTTTGTGGCAAACAGAGCCTTCATATCCCAAGGAAGCAAGTAGCCTGTAAACCCAAGCCCAAGCATGACAAAAAAGATTAACACACCGACTATCCAGTTCAGTTCCCGCGGCTTTTTATACGCCCCTTGGAAAAAGACCCTCAGCGTATGTAAAAACATCATCACAATGACCAAGCTGGCGCCCCAATGGTGCATTCCCCTGACAATCTGGCCGAATGCAACTTCATTTTGCAAATAATATACCGATTCCCAGGCATTTTTAATATCAGGCACATAGTACATCGTTAAAAACATCCCAGACAACACTTGGATAACGGTTACAAAAAACGTCAGTCCCCCAAAACAGTACACAAACGCAGAGAAATGATGGGCGGGATTCACATGTTCCGGCACTTCGTGATCGGCAATATCCCTCCACATCGGTGTAATATCAAGCCGTTCATCTACCCAGTCATAAATTTTGTTCAGCATGTCACCCTTCCCCCTTAGGCTTTGCTTTTCCAAGATACAGGAAGCCGTCTTTAACTTCTTGCTCGTAATGATCAAGAGGCGCAAGCGGCGGCGTGCCCGGGACATTGGTGCCGTCTTTTTCATAGAGTCCGTAGTGGCAAGGACAGAAAAATTTATTCGGATTTTTAGGATCGCTGTTCCAGTTCACCGTACACCCCAAATGCTTACAAATTGGTGAAAGTGCTACAATCTCATCCCCATTTTTGAAAACCCAAGCTGATCTCGATTCTTCCGACTCATACCAGGCATCGACTTGATTAATTTTGAAATCAAAGCGTTGCGGCTCTTTTGTCAGCTCATCTACGCTGACAACCTGAACCATGTCCTGCTTTCCTGTCGATTTTAATACCGGGTCGAGTGCAAAGCGAACCATAGGCATGAGCATACTAGCCGCCATAAACCCCCCTACGCCTGTTAGCGTATAATTTAAAAATTGACGTCTCGATATATCATGTCTTCCGCCCATCTCTTCTCCCCCCTCAAGGTCAACCCTGCAAACTGACTAAAATAGAAAATATTTCATAACTCTAGACACCCTCATAATATATGAATCTCTCAGCAAGGTCAATATAGCCAAAATATTGTTTATAAGGAAATGTAAGTGTTTTTATGAAGCGTTCCATAACTGTAACAAAACGTTCAAAATTTCAGCTGTGCGTTCATCTAATATTTTTCTTTTTATGGAGTCATTTAAGTGCTCTAACGGAACAGAAGGCGCAACAATAATCTTCCCCAATGACTCTTCGCTACTCCAATGATCATCAGCTGTCAGCAGTACAACATGCTGAAAATCGGATTTGGCCTCCTCCTGTAAATCTTTCAGCCCTTGAACGGTATTTTCATTTCTATCAACATATGTATAAGCAGGCAATAAATATACCCGTCCTTTTAACTGCCTTTCCAATTCGTCCGCTAGAAGCTGCGTAAATTCGCCTCTTTCTGCTGCTATTTTTAATTGGCTCCCCATTTTTATGTTAATTAATGGTATGACAGCGGTATCAATGTAATCTTTAGATTGTAAATAGTCCTTGGCATCAGGCATTTTCCACCTCATCATCGTTCTCCCCTTTTTACGACAACGAGCCTTGCATTACACTGCAAGGCTGGTCATGTTATGTGAGCTGATTCAATTGGTGCGATAATTGTTCAAATGCTTCTTTATCGTGACGATCGAGCGCATCGTCAATGTCTTTTAATAATTTTTCTCTTTGGAATGTAGAAATGGCGTGCTCCAGGATTTGTTCAGCCAGCCCCTGATCTTTTTTGTTTTCAAACAGATCTTTCGGAATGTGAGGGTTGGACTCCAGCACCGCCGCATACTCAGGAGAACTGTAGGCTGAACGGAAATTAAGCTGGATAAACAAATCCTGCTGTTTATTTAATCTAATATCATGAAAAGATTTTTCCGCGTCGGTTGTCATGACATTCTCTTTATAAAACCGAAACGGAACTTCTTCAACACAATGTGTTGACATTATAATGCCTCTCGGGCAAAATTCTGCCTGCTCTACAAAATGAACCTTTTCCATTAAAGAATCGTGGCTCATTAAGTAGTTCAAGATCCATACGCACTCTCTGCGCTTTAGCTGATAATGGTTTAAAAACCAACGGATAAAATCCTTTTTCTCATTGACAGAAACAGGGGTCTGCATGTAATTCCCTCCTCTATCGTTCGTATAATCTATACTTATATGTTCCACATAAGCGGTTAAAATTCCTGCTTATCTCGAAAATTCATCCTCGATCCGCAAGATTATTTCTTCCAGCTCTTCATTGGCTCCGTCTATTTCGAGTACCTTTTTCAATAGCGGCAGCGCTTCTTGTTGGAGGCCTTCTTCTAATAAAAAGGTTGCGTATTCGTATAAGAAATCTCTGTCCTCACGATAGTGAAGAAAAGCAGCTTCAAAGGATTGTTTTGCTTCTTCGTACTGCTCTAATTCGGTGTAAGCGCTGGCCAGATACCAATTGTATTTCGGATCTTCTTCCCCGTAGCCCCGCACCTCTTGAATCAGATCAATAATTTGCTCATAATCCTCTTCCTTATGATACACAGCAAGTAAAGTATGGAGTGCTTCAACGAAGCCAGGATCAAGAGCAAGCGCTTCCTGAAGAAGTTTTTTCCCTTCTTCTGACTTCCCGATTTTTAACGCCATCTTCGCGGCATAGAGGAAAAGCTCTTTGTTATATTCATCATACCTGATACCCTCTTTTGCCGTTTTTAATGCCTCTTCATACATCCCTTCAGCCTCATAGCTTTTTGAAAGCGGCATATAAAGTGATGAATAGGATGGATCAAGCTCCTTTAAATCGGACAGCTGTTTAATAGCCGTTTTGATCAGTCCCGCCTGCGAGGCTGTAAATCCATAGCCGAAAATTGTATTAGGGTCAGGATTCTCATCTACAGCTTTTTCATACCACGGAATGGCCTCCTCAAAATCTCCTGATGCACTTAGCGATTCCGCCAGTCTTTGGTGGACATTAACGCCTCCGATCTCACTCTGCTCCCCAGCCGTTCTTTTAAAATATTGAACAGCTTTTGCATAGGCTCCTTGAGTAAAGTATAGCTCGCCTAACGCAAAATCAATGATTGGTTCATTTTCAAGAATAGACTTTGCCTGTAAAAGCTTTTGCTCACTTACTTCGAACAGCCCCTGCATCTGATAAAGATCAGCCATGAGCAGCAGGCTTTCCGGATATGATGGGTCTGATTCCGGGATCGTTTCCAGCACAGCTAATGCTTTTTCTTCTTCGTCAATATCTATTAAAAGTTCAGCATAAAAATTCGTCAGTTCTGTTTCATTCGGATATAAATCATGCAAATCACTGATCAGTGAGATCGCTTTCTCTACATTTCCCCACTCGTAATAAAGCTGTGCTGCGATGGCTTTATCTTCATCATGAAGCTGTTTTTCGGCCTTCGAGAGGGTGTTGAGTCCCTTTTCTGTTTCTCCTGCTTCAACTAATTTTATGGCTTCTTGAATTAATGTATTCAAATCGGACCGGTCCTTTCTTTTCCTAACAACATCAATCATACATAAAAGTCTTATTTGTTCGGGTTAATCCTATCATAATTCAGAGGAAAGCCCTCGGCAAATAAGATGCTTACACTGTACGTCAAGGAATTTCTGAGTCTTATTAGTTTATCAAAAGATCCTGCGATAGCAAATAAAAAAAGGAAGATAGCCCTCTATTACAGTAACAGCCCTTGACCTGCCGACTTGTAAGTAAAGCACCCCTCCCTCTTTTTTTGTTTTTATATGCCTCTATAAGACAGGCTATGTTTTTTTCCTTCGGTTTATGACTGATAAACGCTCACACAACAAATCCTGAAGCATAAACTTCAGGATTTGTTTGAAAGCTTATTTAAATGATCAAAAAAGTTTGGATATGACACATGAATGGCGTCTGTCTGTCCGATCTCAACCGGCTCTTCTGTTAAACAGGAAGCTATGCCTAGCATCATCCCGATCCGATGATCTCCATGACTTGATACTTTCGCGCCGCCTTTGAGAGTTTGTTTGCCGTATACCTTCATTCCGTCTTCAGTCGGTTCAATCTCAGCACCGAGCTTTCGAAGCTCTGAAACAACTGTATCGATACGGTTCGTTTCTTTCACTTTAAGCTCTGCGGCATCCTTAATGACTGTTGTTCCCTCCGCCTGAGTCGCAAGAAGGGCAATAATAGGAATCTCATCAATCAAACGCGGAATAATATCTCCGCCAATTTCAACCGCTTTAAGAGATGACGTTTCAATGATCAAATCTCCATAAGCCTCTGCGCTTTCATCAACAGATGGTATGATTTCAAGCTTTGCCCCCATGTTTTGAAGCACATCGATGACACCGGTCCGAGTCGGATTTAACCCCACGTTTTTCAGTACAATTCTGCTGTTTGGAATCATTGCGCCAGCTGCAAGGAAAAACGCGGCTGAAGAAATATCTCCGGGAACAAAAATATCTGCAGCCGTAAGCTGCTGGCCGCCTTTTATGGAGACACTTGTCTTGTCCTCTGCCAGTTTCACTCCGAAAGCAGACAGCATCCGTTCAGTATGATCTCTGGATTTATGAGGCTCGGTGACAGTGGTAGTTCCCTCAGCCTGCAACCCGGCAAGCAGAACAGCCGATTTAATTTGCGCGCTGGCCACAGGTGATACATAGTCAATGCCTTTTAATGTACCGCCGCTTACTGACAGCGGTGTAAATTCTCCGCCGGCTCTGCCGTCAATTTTAGCGCCCATTTGTTTCAGAGGTTCTGTTACACGCTTCATTGGGCGTTTCGCAATGCTTTCATCCCCAGCTACCGCGCTGTAAAAAGGGCGGCCCGCAAGGATTCCGAGCATCAGACGAATCGTTGTGCCTGAATTACCGACGTCTAACAGACTTTCTGGTTCTCGCAGGGAATCCATCCCTTTCCCGTGAATGATCACATCACTGCCGTTTCGCTCAATTTGAACGCCCATCTTACTAAAGCAATCGATGGTGCTCAGACAGTCTGCTCCCGGCAGAAAATTTTTAACAGTTGTTGTGCCTTTCGCAAGCGCGCCAAACATAACAGAGCGGTGAGAAATGGATTTATCACCGGGGATATGTATTTCGCCGTTTAGCGCCTGCACCTTTTCTCTTTTCATTGTTTCCACCTCAATCAGCATAAAAAGTTTCGTATTCCGCGCGGGCTTCTATGCACTGTTCGGCCCGTTTGCGGTCATCATCGGATTGAAAACTGATCCTTAAAATCCCGTTAATATCTTCTCTCGTTTCAATAATGCGGATATTCGTTATACTGATGCGTTCCGCAGCAAGTATAGCCGTTATCTCGGAAATCACACCAGGATGATCCGGCACGTCTACGTATAAATCATAAAATGCCGGTATTGCGCCCTTCTGGCGGAGAGGCAGTCCGTCACGGTAGTCCTTTGCCGTTTTAAAATAATTGAATAGTTTTTCCGCATCTCCATGCTCTACATATGTCCGGATCGTTTCAATCTCACGAGTCCACTCATCAAAACGATCTAAAATCTTATCTTTATTATGTAACAGAATATCACGCCACATTGCAGGACTGCTTGATGCAATCCGGGTAATATCCCGAAAACCGCCGGCAGCAAACCGTTTCACAAGCGGATAAAGCTCTTCCGAGTGATGGGTCTGATGCACAAGACTGGCTGCAACAATATGCGGAAAATGACTGATCACGCTTGTTACGCCATCATGCTCTTCAGGCGACATTTCTACAAATTGGGCATTCGTCCCTTGCAGCAAATGTTTTAACTGATCGACCGCTTGTCTGTCCGTTTTACGGCCCGGGGTTAAAATATAAAACGCATTTTCAAACAGAAATTCCTTTGCAGCGGCAACTCCTGATTTATGCGAGCCCGCCATCGGATGCCCTCCGACAAATTGGTAGCCGGCAGGCAGCACTTGATCGGCGTAATGAACCACTTTTTGCTTTGTGCTTCCTACGTCAGTAATCAAAAGCGGATGCTTAATTTCTGAATGGGCCAGCTCATCAAGCATAAGCAGCGTTTGCGCAACAGGTGTTGCAATAATAACGGTTGCAGCTTTTTTCGCGCCGTCAATAAACGAATCAGCACTCTCGTCTATCACACCTAATTTTAAGGCAGCCACTACCTGCTCATCTGAGATATCGACCCCAATAATGCGTTTTTCCGGATGTTTTTTTTTGATGGCTAACGCAATAGAACCGCCTATCAATCCGAGACCGGCGAGCAATATTGTATCTTTGATTTGATTCATTCGTCATCACCTGGTTCATAGACTAAAGAGGTGATACTGATCACCTCTTATAAAATTTCAGCTAAAGTTGCGAGAATTTCCTCGTTTTGCTCTTTTGTGCCGATCGTAATCCGGAGTGAAGTCGGGAACCCTAATGCATTTCCTGATCGGACAATATAACCTTTTTGCAGCAATGCCTGAAACAACTCATCAGACGGGCGGTTAAAGTCTATTAAAACAAAGTTTGTCTGTGAAGGGTAGCACTTTAATCCGTGTGTTTCCGCAAAATCATAATACTGCTGAAGGCCTGCTTGGTTTTTCTCGATACAAGAAGCGATAAATTCTTGATCGTCAAGGGCTGCAATCGCTGCAGCCTGGCCAAGGCGGCTGGTGTTAAACGGCTCTCTTGCCGGCTCTATTTGGCGGATCAATTTTTCGTCAGCAATACCGTATCCGACTCTAAGCGCCGCCAGACCGTATGCCTTTGAAAACGTACGCAAGATCATCAGATTGGAATACGTATTCAAAAGCGGTATGCTTTCCGGGTAATCCTCAGCTGTTACATATTCATAATATGCTTCATCAAGAACAACGAGGACACGAGAAGGAACACGTTCCAGAAATGAAATCAATTCTCCTTCAGCTGTATAAGTGCCAGTCGGGTTGTTCGGGCTGCAAATCCAAACGACTTGAGTCTGTTCGTCAATCGCTTCAAGCATCGCGTCTAAATCATGAGAGCCGTCAGAACGAAGGGCAATTTCACGAACTTCAGCCCCTTCAATCACCGCATTATGCTTATATTGCGGAAAAGTCGGTGCTGCTGCAATCGTGTTTGTTTTGTCGTTTAAAAAAGCCCGGCATATAATTTGGATGATTTCATCTGAACCATTGCCGAAAATAAGTGATGTTTCGCTCACATTGAGGTGCTCACTGAGCCTTGTCCGCAAAGCTGCGCTATATCCATCGGGATAAAGCGCAAGCTGTTGAATTTCATGATGAAGTGCCTCTTTTGCAGCTTCCGAACAGCCGTACGGATTTTCGTTTGATGCAAGCTTCACGACTTTATCCAAGCCATATTCTGCTTTTACTGCTTCAATCGGTTTACCCGGCTGATAAGGCTTCAGTTGTTTTAAATGTTCTTTGATACGCAAATCCAGTCACCTCATTTTAAACTGTACAAACCGCCAAACGTCTTCGCGTAATCTTCAAACTCCTGCACTGCACGATCTCTCGTCTCAGTGCTGATGAGCCGATCCTTTAATTCTTCTATCTTTTTGACGAGCGCACTTCCCACTACGACACCGTCACAGATTTCATTCATCTTGACCACCTGCTCGCGGCTGGAAATACCAAACCCAACAGCAACCGGCACAGCGCTGAGATTCTTCACTGTCCGGATAAATGGATAAGATGATGAATTGAACTCATTTCGGACACCGGTCACACCTAACGAAGATACACAGTAGACGAAGCCCTCGGCTTGTTCAATAATCGTTTTCAAACGGCTTTCGCTTGTCGGTGCAACTAAAGAAATATACGTTACCTCATGGGTTTTGCATTCCGCTTGAAGGCTGGCGCTCTCTTCTAAAGGCAGATCCGGAACAAGCAGGCCGTCTATATGATTTTCCCGCAGTAAAGCGAAAAAGTATTCTTTGTTCAATTGTAACACAGGATTATAATACGTAAAGAGGATAATGGGAATATTGACGCCATTTTTTTTCATTTCTCCGCCTAATTCAATCGCATTTACAATATTCATCCCGTTCTCAAGCGCCCGTTTTGAAGCCCGCTGAATCACCGGACCGTCTGCCAGCGGATCTGAATATGCTACACCGATCTCAAGTGCCGTGGCACCCGCTTTTTGAAGAGACTTAGCCAGTTCGACTGAAACTTCCGGCAACGGATCACCCGCTGTAATAAACGGGATAAACAACTTTCCCGACTGCTGCAGGTCTGCTTTAAACATGCGCTTTCACCTCATCTTCCAATACGTTCATTAATGTGTTGACATCCTTGTCTCCTCTTCCTGATAAACAGACGAGGATAGTTTGATTCCGCCCCATCTCTTTTGCGATTTTAAATGCCTTCGCTAATGCATGAGCAGATTCGATCGCTGGTAAAATCCCTTCTTTTTCTGACAATAGTTTTAACGCATCTACTGCTTCTTCATCAGTTATGCTATCGTATGTGACACGGCCGCTTTTATGCAAATAAGCGTGCTCCGGACCAATTCCCGGATAGTCAAGTCCTGCTGAAATTGAATAAGGCTCAATAATTTGACCGTACTCGTCTTGAATGAGGTAAGTGAGCGAACCGTGAATCACACCGACAGTACCTTTCGTAATGGTAGCGGCATGAAGCGGGGTATCAATTCCTTTTCCTGCCGCTTCAGCACCGATCAGTTCAACATCTTCGTCTAAAAATGCCTGAAACATGCCTATCGCATTACTTCCGCCGCCTACGCAGGCAACGACTTTATCCGGCAGTGTTCCCTCAATGTCTTTCAGCTGATCCTTCGCTTCCTCTCCGATCATTTTTTGAAATTCCCGGACAATTTGCGGGTAAGGGTGCGGTCCGACGACCGATCCGATCATGTAAAAATGATCCTCACAATGCTGAACCCAATAGCGGATAGCCTCATTTGTCGCATCCTTCAGTGTCCCGTTTCCGCTTGTGACCGGCACAACCTCTGCTCCAAGAAGCTTCATTCGGAATACGTTCAGAGACTGGCGGGCGACATCCTCTTCACCCATAAATACAATGCAGGAAAAACCAAACTTTGCAGCAACCGTGGCGGCGGCTACTCCATGCTGTCCGGCACCTGTTTCTGCAATGATTTTCGTTTTGCCCATTTTTTTTGCAAGCAATGCCTGGCCTAAAGCATTGTTGATTTTATGGGAACCTGTATGGTTTAAATCTTCTCTTTTCAAATAAATTTTAGCGCCGCCTAAATGCTCTGTGACTCGATCGGCATATGTTAATGCTGTAGGCCTGCCGGAATATTCAGCTAACAGCTTATGATATTCTCCCCTAAAAACAGGATCATCCTTTATTTCCTTAAATGCTGTTTCAATTTCTTCTAACGGCTGCATAAGAGTTTCCGGAACAAATTTCCCGCCAAAATCGCCGTATCTGCCTATTTTATTCGGATATGGATACATATCGGTTCATCCTTTCTTCTAAGAGCCTAATCAGTTTGACATCTTTTTGCCCGTTCTTTTCTATTCCGCTGGCAAGATCGACTCCGCCCGGTCTCCATTTCAATAAGTCTGCGATTGTGTCGGGATTCACACCGCCTGCGATGAAACACCGTTTCCCCGTTTGTTCAGCTTTCTGCTGATATTCAGGCACACACTCCCAAGCAAAAGCCACTCCAGTCCCGCCTCTTGCCCCTTTTACAGATGAGTCAATCACAAAACCGTCTACAGAATCGTTAAAGCGGTCCAAATTCTGAATTGCTGTGCTGTTATGATGGAGCGCCTTCCATATTTCACAATTTGTCAGCAGACGGAGGACTTCAGCATCCTTTGGTGTCTCATCACCATGAAGCTGGATGACGTCAAGCTGCAAATCGTCTGCTATACGGGCAATCGTTCCCAGCGACTCATTCACAAAAACGCCTGCAATCTGTTTCTCGGTACGAACTTGGCTCAGCCACTTTCTCACATCTGCCGGAGATACTTTTCGTTTACTGTCAGCAAAAATAAAACCCAGATAATCTGCCTGTGAATCCGCTGCAAGCCTCAGGTCCTGCAGTGACCGTATACCGCAATACTTTAATGCCGGTTTTTTCACATCCTCACTCCCCATACAAAGCATGGATTGCTTTTTGCTGTGAATGCTGTCTCATCAATGACTCTCCGATTAGAACAGCTCGTGCTCCATGTTCTTTGACAAATGTTAAATGTTCTAAAGAACCAATGCCGCTTTCACTGACAAGCAAGCATTCTTTCGGAACGAGGGATGCAATCTGTTTCGTCTGTTCGAGCGAAGTTTCAAACGTTTTTAAGTTTCGATTATTAATACCGAGAATATCAGGGGTGAATACCTTTACTATTTGTTCAAGCGTCGTTTGATCATGAACCTCCACTAACACGTCCATTTCCTTTTCCCCTGCTTCGAGATACAACTCGTGAAGCTGTACGGGATCAAGCACCTCTCCGATTAACAATATGGCATCTGCTCCGATTCTCTTTGATTCCTCCACTTGAATCGAATCAATAATAAAATCTTTTCTCAGCACCGGAATCGAAACAGCACGCTTTACGTCTGATAAATAACTGTTTTTCCCTTGGAAAAACGGAAAGTCAGTTAAAACAGAAAGCGCGTCTGCCTGCGCAGCTTCATAGTCTTTTGCAATCTGCTCCGGAACAAAATCTTCTTTAATGAGTCCTTTTGACGGCGACGCTTTTTTGACTTCAGCAATCAATCCGATAAAACGGTTCGGGGTAGCCAGCGCCTCTTTAAAAGACCGTTTTTCAAAAGGCTGCTCTTCTGGCAGGATGAGAGTTTTGACTTCTTCTTTTTTTTGATTGATTATGTTTTCAAGCATAGATCTCTCCCTCTTTCTGTTTCAATCTATCGAGCTGCGCTGCGGCACCTCCGCTTGCAATCGTTTCTAACGCAAGCTCCGTTCCTTCTTTCAGTGTTTCGGCAATACCCGCCGTGTATATCGCAGCGCCGGCATTAAAGGCTGTAATATATAAAGCTGATCGGCTGCTTTTATTTTCAAAAATATTCTGAATCAGATGAGCGCTTTCTGTCGGTGACTGCACCTGTATATCTTCAAGTCTGCCATTTTTGAAGCCGAAGTCTTCGGGTGAAACAGTATATTCCCGGCGCTCTCCATCCTTTATTTCAATCACATCGGTCGGTGATGTAACCGAAAGCTCATCTAAACCGTCACGGCTTGCTGCGAATAGTACATGCTTCGGCTGGAACATTTCCAGTGCGCTTGCCATCAATCCCGCTTTTTCAGCAGAATAGACACCGATCACCTGACGCTTCGCCTGCAAAGGATTGCTGAGCGGTCCGAGCAGATTAAAAATCGTTCTGAATCCGAGCTCTTTTCTTGTACCTGCCACATGTTTCATGGACGAATGATAAAGCGGCGCAAAGAGAAATCCCATGTTATTTGTTTCAATGCTGACTCTGACTTCTTCAGGAGTGGTTTGAATTGGTATCCCAAGCTCTTCAAGAACATCGGCACTTCCGCTTTTAGAAGATACGGAGCGATTGCCGTGCTTTGCAATTTTAGCTCCTGCTGCTGAAGCAACGATTGCCGATGCCGTTGAAATATTAAAGGTAGAGATGCCGTCACCGCCTGTACCGCATGTGTCAACCACATCATGAAGTCCGTCTACCGTAAGGGCATGTGTCCGCATGGCCTTCACAAAGCCCGCCAGCTCTTCTGCAGTTTCGCCCCGATGAGCCAGGATTGACAATATACCGCCCATTTCAGAAGGAGTCATTTCTGCTGTCATCATCATATTCATAAGCGCTTCCGCTTCAACAGCAGTAAGTGTCTTACCGTCAACGCACGTTTGCAGAAATTGGTTCATCGGCTTCATCCCCCTTGCTACGAAACATGTCTTCAGCAATATGAATGGTTTTCAGCAGTGCGCCCGCTTTGTTGCAGCTTTCTTCATATTCGGCTTCCGGCACAGAATCAGCAACAATACCTGCTCCAGCCTGTATCGATGCAACACCGTTTTTTACGCTCATGGTCCGGATCGTAATACAGGAGTCGATATTCCCGTCAAATCCGATGTAGGCGATGCAGCCGCCGTATGTCTCTCTCGGTGTCGGCTCCAGTTCATTTAAAAGCTGCATGGCGCGGATTTTTGGGGCCCCGGTTAAAGTTCCCGCAGGAAAAGCCGACATTAGCGCATCGACAGGGTGAACTCCCTCTTTCAACCTTCCTGTGACGACTGAAATGATGTGCATAACATGTGAAAATGAGACGATCTTTGTGAACTCCGGCACAGCAACCGATCCATACTCTGCCACTCTGCCGATATCATTTCGAGCTAGATCAACGAGCATATAATGCTCCGCTTTTTCTTTCTCATCTTTCATCAGCTCAATTTTGAGTTTTTCATCTTCCTCTTTGTCTGCGCCTCTTTTTCTTGTTCCGGCAATCGGATGGATTTCCAAATGCCCGTCTTGAACGTGGATTAACCGTTCCGGAGAGCTGCCGACAATCTCTCTGTCCGGGAGTTTTATATAATACATATACGGCGAAGGATTGACGATTCGCAGCACTCTGTACAATTCAAAGGAATCTGCTGTTATCGGAATCTCAAATTTTTGTGACAGGACACCTTGAAAGATGTCGCCTGCATTTATATATTCTTTGATCTTTTCTACATCTGCCATAAACGCTGATTTTTCGTAATTTGAAGATACCGTATCGAAACCAGGCGTCTTATATGACTCAGATGAAAGAAACAGTTCTTTTATGTTTTTTTGATCCATCATTTTATCAATGAGGCCTTGGAGCTCTCGGTGATTTTTATTGAACACAGCAATTTTTTCAGCTTCAGTTTCTTGTCCATTCAATCTAGCATACTGAATAAAGTGGACGTTTTTTGTTTCATGATCATAAGCAATTAATGTGCTGCAAACAAACAGCATACACTTTTCAAATTCCGTTTCCTTCCTGTGGCGAGGAACAGAAGGTTCAATCATCGGGATCATATCATAGCTTAAATACCCGACAGCTCCGCCTACAAAGGGAATGGCAAGCTCTGGCGTTTTGATTTTGTATGCTGCATTCATCCAATCCAGAACCTCTTTTAATTCTTTTCCAGTGTAAAGGGATCGGTCATTCTCATCTTGAGCAGTAAAATCATTTTGCTGTTCTTTGATCGTGAGAAATGGCTGAAGGCCGATGAACGAATATCTGGACCAATTTGATGTGTCATCCTTGCTTTCAAGAAGGTAAGTGATCTTCCTGTCCAGCTGCTCGATCATTTGGATAGGTGTCAGTGTGTCAACTGTGAATGTCTCCACAATCGGTATGGTGCGGTAGGACATACTGTCCTCTAAAAATGCAGAAATGTTTGATTGGAAATTCATTGCTCTCACTCCTTTTGGCAAGGAGAATGAGAAGAAGGCATGAGAGGGAAAATCAAAGATATAACAAAATAAACCCAAAAGAAAGGCTTCTTTTGGGTAGAATAAACATACATGTCTCAGCTCAACTACACTCATTCTCTGCTACCCTATTCTCTAACTCAACTCATTCACTAAGCTTTATACACACTCTTGTGTATTTCTAAGCTGTTCTAATCGTATTACAATTCATTATTTTTTGTCAATGATAAATCGGGTCTTAATACAACCGCTTTTTCTAAATAGACATGTCTGATTTGATTCTGAGGAACTTCAGTCTGAACAGTCATCATGACCCTTATACATTTTTTCAGCCCGCCTGTAACATCCATTTCCTGCATACATGTCACCGGCACATACTGCCAGCCAGAAAGCTCGCGGACAGCTTTTGCCGGGAAAACAGAGTGCAGGTCAGGCGTCGCCGATAGAAGCATTTGAACAACATCTTCCGGCTTTGTTTTGTTTTCTTCTATCATTTTTTCTAACAGCTGTTTGGTTTTTTGTAAAATCTCTTCTTCAGTATCTTTTTCTACTGTAGTTGCTCCGCGAATTCCACGAATCATCATGATGTCTCCTCCATTCGCCATTTGTTCAGCCAGCTCTCAAGTTCATCTCTTGAAAACGTATGGTCGGCGACTTTTCCTAATTCTTTGAGAATGATGAATTGAATCATACCGCCGCGGGTTTTTTTATCATTCATCATACGGTCTAAAAGCACGGAAGTTGCCGTTTCTCTTTTAATGCGGCTTGGATAGCCTAGGTTCTTAAGCCAGCTGACTAATCGATTTCTGTCCATTTCACAGCCGGCTTCCTGTTCACTTATATATAAAGCAAACTGCATACCGAGTGCTACCGCATCACCGTGGGTGATCTGTCCATAGCCATACTCCGCCTCAACTGCGTGGCCGAGTGTATGCCCAAAGTTAAGATAGGCTCTGATTCCTTCTTCCTTTTCATCCTGATGAACGACAGACGCTTTAATCGAAATACCTTTAAAAATCATGTCATTCAGCTGCTCGCTGGTGATATCGTTCAGTGAGTGAATGTCCAGCAGGTCTTTCAGGAATTCTCTGTCATAAATAAAAGCATGCTTAATCACTTCTGCCATCCCGGACCGAAGCTCTTTTTCCGGTAGGGAACGGAGAAAGTCCGTATCGTAAAGCACGGCTTTGGGCTGATAAAATGCGCCGATCAGATTTTTTCCAAGCGGATGATTCACCGCTACTTTTCCTCCGACCGCGCTGTCATGCGCCAAAAGCGTTGTAGGCATTTGAATGAAATCAATGCCGCGCATAAAAGTGGCAGCCACAAATCCAGCAAGATCTCCTACAACACCGCCTCCAAAAGCGATGATGCATGAGGAGCGATCCATATGAAATCGAATCGCTTCACTCTGCAGCTTCGTGTACATATCCATTGATTTCGCCTGCTCTCCGCTCGGCACCGTCACTTTTTTCACAGGCCATTTTTCTTCCAGCAGGTGAAGCATTTCATCACCGTACAGGCGATCCACTTCTTCATCGGTAACAAGCATAATGCGTGTTAATGGCCTGTTTAGCGAGGTTAATAGTTCACAAGCCTTTTTTCTGATTCCTTGTCCGATAAATACAGGATACGAAGAGGAAGCGGTTTGAACATGCAGTGTTCTCATTAAAATTCCCTCGACAGTTTTCTCATATTCTCTACGTTTTCTCTAATGCGGTCAATTTGGTCTAAGCCGAATTGTTCAACAACAGCGTTCGCAATTTCCCATGCAACAGCAGCTTCCGCTACTACACTTGCCGCTGGCACTGCGCAGCTGTCTGAACGTTCAATGCTGGCAGAAAACGGTTCTTTCGTTTCAATATCCACACTTTTCAGCGGTTTATATAATGTCGGAATCGGCTTCATGACTCCGCGGACAACGATTGGCATTCCTGTCGTCATGCCGCCTTCCAATCCGCCAAGTCTGTTCGTAGCACGCGTATATCCTTTTTCTTCGTCCCAAATGATCTCGTCATGAACCTCGCTTCCGTTTCTTCCGGCCGCTTCAAAACCGATGCCGAATTCCACACCTTTAAATGCATTAATAGACAGTACTGCCGCAGCAAGCTTGCTGTCCAGTTTACGGTCATAATGAACGTAGCTGCCCACGCCCACCGGCATTCCTTCAACAATCACTTCCACAATTCCGCCGATGGAATCTCCGTTTGCCTTCGCTTCGTCAATGGCATCCATCATTTTTTTGCCTGCTTCTTCATCGTAGCATCTGACCGGAGACTCTTCAGTCACACGCTTCAAGTCATCAATTGAAGTATAATCCGTTTTTTCAGCCTTAACTGCCCCAATCTGTAATACGTGGCCCGCTACCTTAATGCCAAGCTCAGAAAGGATCTTTTTAGCGACAGCGCCTGCCGCCACTCTTACGGTCGTTTCACGTGCTGAAGAGCGCTCAAGCACATTTCTCATATCGCGGTGGTTATATTTAATCGCACCGTTTAAATCTGCGTGTCCCGGTCTTGGTCTGGAAATTTGGCGTTTCATTTCCTTTTCTTCTTCTTCAGTAATCGGATCCGCACCCATAATTTTAGTCCAGTGTTTCCAATCGTTATTTTCTACAACAAGAGCGATTGGTGAACCGAGAGTGCGGGCATGGCGCACCCCGCTCATAATTTTCGCCTGATCCTTTTCGATCTGCATGCGGCGCCCGCGGCCATGGCCTTTCTGGCGTCTGCCAAGCTCAAAGTTGATATCTTCCTCAGTTATGTAAAGCCCCGCAGGCACACCTTCAATAATGGTTGTCAATTGGGGGCCGTGTGATTCACCGGCTGTTAAATATCTCATGACTTCTTCTCCCTTCATCGCATTAACGCTTTTAAGTAAAACTACTATAACATATTTTTCGGCAAAAAGTCAGTCTATCTTTTTTGATAAAAGAATGTATCCGCGGGAGAAAGGCCGAATTTCTCCGGATTGAAGATCTGCTCTGTGCTGCCAACAAAGAGAACCCCATTCTTTCTTAAGCTATGCGCCATTTTTAAGTACAGCTCTTCCTTTGCGTTTTCTGTAAAATAAATAAAAACATTGCGGCACACAATCAAATCAAAGTCTTGCTCGTAGCGATCCGCAAGCAGATTATGTTTTTGAAACCTAATGTTCTTCTTTATGTCATGTTTCACTTCATAGCTCTTATCAGCGTTTTGAGTAAAATAACGATCCTTCACAGAAGACGGCACTTCTTGCAAAGACCGCTCCTGATACACGCCTTTTTTCGCTTTTTCCAATGCTTTATCATCTATATCAGTCGCCAAAATCTGATAGCCTGGGAGCCCTTTCTGCTGGTCTAAAATCATTGCGAGCGTATAAGGCTCCTCCCCTGTAGAGCATGCCGCGCTCCATATTTTTAAAGGCTTAGAATGTTTGATTAAAGGCAAAATAGCTGTTTCAAGAACTTCCCATCTTTTATAATTTCGATAAAATTCTGAAACATTAATCGTCATTCTGTCCAATGTTTCATTTAAAAGCGCCTGATCCTTTTCTAATGCCGCTGCAAAATCCTTAAAGCTTTGAAAACCTTTTTTCTCATAAAGGGATGTCAGCCTTCTCTTCATTTGCGCTTCTTTGTATAAAGTTAAATCAACTCCGGTTAATTGCTTCCATTTGGTTGTAAATACGCTGTATGTATCCATCTCTTCTCTCCCAGTCTCGCTGTCTTTTGTCCTAGTATAGCTTGTTTTATCAGGAAATTGTATTGTTTCAAATAAAAAAATCAGCTTTTCAGCTGATTTCAGATGATTGGTAAAGACAGTGGTGGATCCCCTGCCGTTTAGCCATATATTCAAGTCAATGTAAACCTTTACAAAAAAGCCGGAACCGGCGGCATGCAGATACCGGCTCTTCTCTCGGCTTTTTCAGCAATGATTAATAGATCCAGCCTGTCATGAGTTGTTGATATGATACTAACTCTTCATCCTTAAAGAAAATATTAATCTCACGCTCAGCACTTTCCAGAGAATCAGAGCCGTGGATAATATTTTTTCCGACAAACATGCCGAAATCCCCGCGAATGGTGCCTGGCAATGCTTCTTTAGGGTTTGTTTTTCCAATCAGCTGCCTGGTCACTTCAACGACATTTTCGCCTTCCCACACCATCGCAAAAACTGGTCCGGAAGTAATAAACTCAACAAGTTCTCCAAAGAAAGGCTTCCCTTGATGTTCGGCATAGTGTTTCTCAGCCATTTGTTCAGTTACTCTCATCAGCTTTGCGCCAGCTAATTGTAAGCCCTTACGTTCGAATCTAGATAAAATTTCCCCGATCAGCTGCCGTTGGACACCGTCCGGTTTCACCATGATAAAAGTCTTTTCCATCACATTCTCCACCCCATCATATGTATGTATAGGCTTTCACATTGCACACCGAAATCGTAACATCTTTCAGATAATTAATCAATCCGGGGCGGAGAAATTTCTTAATATCTACAAAAAATTAAAATTTTCTTTTGCCGATATATTTTGCGATGGCTGCAAGAGAAGAACGCGCACGCCCTCTCGGAAGCGTGTTAAGTTTTTGGAAAGCTTTTTGCAGATACATCTCGCTCACTGCCATCGATGCTTCAATCGCATCTGTCTTTTTGATTTCTTCAATAATAGGCGCAAGCTGTTCTTGTGTCGTCTCGCTGTTAATTAATTTAAGCTGATTCTTTAAAGCTGGGTTTTTTAATGCATATAGGACAGGCAATGTAACATTTCCTTGAAGCAAATCGCCTCCAACCGGTTTACCCAGTTCTTCTTCAGTTGAAGTAAAATCAAGAATATCATCAATGATTTGATAAGACATGCCGACATAATATCCAAACCAGTAGAGCGCCTTATGAATCTTCTCTTCAGCTCCGGACGCAATAGCCCCCAGCTGGCAGCTGACAGCGATAAGAAGCGCCGTTTTTCTCTTTATGCGCCGCAGGTACGTTCTGAGATTCTGTTCCATGTTGTATTTGTCTTTGATTTGTTCAATCTCACCAAGACACACTTCAACAATGGTCTGTGACAAGATCCGATGAGCTTTCGGTTCATTAATTCTCGTCATCATTTCAAGAGATCCGGCAAGCATATAATCGCCTGTATACATCGCAATTCGGTTATCCCATTTGGCTTTGATCGTCGGCTTTCCCCGGCGAAGCTCCGCATCGTCAATGACATCATCATGAACCAACGATGCCATATGAATCATTTCCAGAGTGACAGCGACATATTTAATCTTATTGATATCGTAATCGCCAAACATGCCGGAAAGCAGAACGAAGACAGGCCGAATCCGTTTGCCTCCTGCCTGCAATAGATGAAGACCCGCCTCGCTCAAAAGCGGATAATCGGAGCGTACGGTTTGTTCAAGCTCCCTTTCAATTACATCAATATCGTCATTTAAAAAAGAGTAGGCCATTTTAAATTTCATATCATTCACCCAAACATCTGTGTTTTCATTTCCATCCGATATGCGTGGCAGCAACTCCGCCAGTAAACGAATGATATTTGACATTTTTCAGACCCGCCTCTTCAAACAGGCCTGCCAGTTCCTTCATACCAGGAAATTCTCTGGCTGACTCTTGGAGCCACGAGTATTCTTTATAGCTTTTCGCAAACAGCTTCCCGAAAAACGGCATAATATACTTAAAGTACATAAAATAAGCCTGTCTAAATCCAAACATTTCAGGCTGTGAGGTTTCCAGGCATACTACTTGTCCGCCAGGCTTCACCACACGTCTCATTTCTTTCAGTACGGTCAAATAATCAGGCACATTACGCAGTCCGAAGCCAATTGTTACAAAATCAAATGTATTATCATCAAAAGGGAGCTCCATTGCATTTCCGTGCAGCAGTTCGATTTGACTGAAACCGCCGTCTTTTACTTTCTGTTTGCCGACGCTCAGCATGTTTTCGCTGAAATCCAAACCCTTTATCTCACCGGTTTTACCGGCTGCTTTTGCAAGAGCAATCGTCCAGTCAGCTGTTCCGCAGCAAACATCAAGAGCTTTGGCGCCTTCTTTTACACCCATGATGCGCATCGTTTTATCACGCCATTTTTTGTGCTGCTGAAAACTGATGACAGAGTTCATTTGGTCGTAGTTTTTATATATTTTTTCAAATACTCCGTGTACCCGCTGTTCTTTTGAGTCCTGCATAATGGTTACCCTTCTTCCACTTTCTGATGATAAGTTTGATCTTGGCTGATTGTCTTCAGGCGGTTTAATAAAATTTGCTGAATAGGTGAGCTTAGAGGCAGAAGTGACTCAATGCTGTTCTTTGCTTTCTTAAAACACTCTTCCAGCATCTCTTCTTTTGTTTTCCCCAGCTGTATAACACTGCCGATCACATCTAAAAATGTATCATTTCCGGTCATAAGCCGCTTATATACAAAAAAATCACTCGATAGCTTCTTCCAGCGCGGGAGATTGAAATGTTCAGACACCCGATGGAATAGAGCTGATTCAACGATGCCGACACTTTCGAAAAAATGGTGTTCGTCCTTTACAGATCGGTCATACAGACGAATTTTATGTTCATTGATTTCTTTAATTGCTGTAGCGAGCGTTCTAATCATGTAGATATCCTTCATTTCAGATAGTAATGAATAGTACAGTCCGCTGAAATAATCGCCTGCAAGAACAGTCAATTGGCGATTCTTGTTTTCATCTCGTTTTATGACTCTGGCTGTCGTTACTTCATCATGGGTATCAAGGGCGCTTTGTACAAGCATCGCTGTTACAATATAATTTTCTCTGTCATTGTTTTTTATGTCGGCTTCTTCAAATAATGCATGAAAAAGAAGAAGCTTATCCTCATCGATCTTAGGCGCAGAAATATGCTTCGCTAAATAAGGATGAGACAGCTTTTGTTTTATTTTCGTGTTCAGATTGGCTAAAGTTCCGTAGATGTCTTGCAAAAATATCACCCTTGTCCCCAAATTCACATTTATTTCTAAATCATATGTATGAGTTTTATTTTGTCATAAGATTACGCAGGTATCATTATAGCATAAAAAAAACAAATTGGCTGTATCCTCCCGCTGTTTGCGAGCATTTGCTTTAAAACAGCGGGGACAGCCAGCTTATTTTTTTTCGCTTTTCATTTCTCCGTATGCGGTTTGAATGAGCGCCTCTCCTCTGACTTTAATGGCAGAAGTATGCTCTGTAAACTGAGCAATGATCACTTCTCCCTTGTCGAGTTTTTCGGAATGGTGAAACTTTGTGTCCGTTCCCCTTGTCAGGCCGATCACATTCACTCCATCCTCAATTGCTTTAATGACGACAAAATCGCTTGAATGCTTTTCGTTCATTTATAGCACCCTCTATCTTTATTAGTCCTGGCGTTTAATATGTTCCAATACTTCTGAACGTGCAGCAGCATCATCTTTGAAAATGCCTCTGACAGCTGAAGTGACTGTTTTGGCGCCCGGCTTTCTTACGCCCCGCATTGTCATGCACATATGCTCTGCTTCAACAACAACCATTACGCCATGCGGATCAAGCGTTTCTACGATGCTTTCTGCAATTGTAGAAGTGATGCGCTCCTGAAGCTGCGGACGCTTTGCAACTGCCTCAACGGCACGCGCCAATTTGCTGAGCCCTGTGACTTTTCCGCCCCGCGGTATATATGCAACATGTGCTTTTCCGTAAAAAGGAACAAGGTGATGCTCACACATAGAATGAAACGCGATATCTTTTACTAGAACAAGCTCCTCATGGTCTTCACCGAAGATAGTCTGGAAATGTTCTTTTGGATCTTCATTCAAGCCGGAGAATACTTCGGCATACATCTTTGCGACTCGTTTCGGAGTATCAAGAAGCCCTTCTCTGTTTGGGTCCTCTCCGATCGCTTCTAAAATTTGACGAACAGCTTGTTCGATTTGTTCTTTATTAACTTCTTTCATGTTCTGTGTCCTCCACCAATGAATACATTTAATTTCGATTCTAGCACACATGCCCCGCTAAAAGCAAAGTGAATGCACACGCTCCTAAAAAAATGAAAAGCCCCTTAAGAAGGGGCTTTTCTGTGAAGAAATAAAGTGTATGTAATCTAGATGCATACACGATCTATATTCACAATTATTTTCCGGCAACTGCGTCTTTAAGCGCTTTACCTGGTTTGAAAGCAGGTACTTTGCTTGCTGGAATTTCGATTTCTTCACCTGTTTGAGGGTTGCGTCCTTTACGTGCAGAACGTTCACGCACCTCGAAGTTACCAAAACCGATCAGTTGGATTTTATCACCGTTTTTAAGTGCATCTAAGATCGTATCAAAAACAGAGTCAACTGCTTTTGTCGCGTCTTTTTTAGACAATTCGCTTGCTTCCGCAACCGCATTAATAAGTTCTGTTTTGTTCATGCCTTTCACCTCCTCCCAAAAGGAATAAGCTCAGTTCGTTTATTATCATTTCTTCACAGTTCAGTCTGATTCTAAACCTGCCTGAGAAAAAAATCAGACAAGCAAGAGAAAGACAATTAAACGGCTTTTAAGAAAAACTGCACTCCAAGGAATGTTTGTCCATCAGAGTGAAGAATTTCTGTATGTAGAGTAACACATATAAAAAGCCATATCAAGCATTTTAAAGCGTCAATCCCTTGCTCGTCAAGGATTTAACGTGATTTATCGAACAAATATTCCTTTTTTTCCTTTTTTCATCCTATTCCTTGATCCTTTTCCAATATTAAGAGCAAAGAAAAAAGACCTCCTATTCTATAAAGAGGTCTCCCCGCATTACAGGATAATGGCGATTAAGCCGCCTGATCCTTCGTTTATGATTCTTTCTAATGTTTCTTTTAATTTATATCGTGCGTTTTCAGGCATCAGTGACAGCTTAGCCTGAATCCCTTCTCTCACGATAGAGCTGAGCGATCTTCCAAAAATGTCAGAATTCCAAATTGAAAGCGGATCATCCTCAAAGTCCTGCATTAAGTAACGCACCAGTTCCTCGCTTTGTTTTTCAGTTCCGATAATCGGCGCAAATTCGCTTTCGACATCCACTTTGATCATATGGATTGACGGTGCGACAGCTTTCAATCTTACCCCGAATCTGGAGCCTTGCCGTATAATTTCCGGCTCATCCAGACTCATGTCAGTTAAAGCAGGCGCTGCAATGCCGTATCCCGTCTGTTTGACCATTTTTAAAGCATCGGACACCTGGTCATATTCCGTTTTCGCATGGGCAAAATCCTGCATCAGCTCAAGCAGGTGGTCTCTGCCCCTGATTTCAACGCCTACCACTTCTTTTAGGATTTGATCATATAAATGGTCGGGCGCATACAAATCAATTTCTGCAACCCCTTGGCCGAGCTCAATCCCGGCTAATCCGGCACTTTCAATAAACTCAAACTCGCTGAATTGACCGACAACCCTGTCGACATCACGGAGCCGTTTAATATCCTTAACAGTTTCCTTCACTGATTCCTGATAGCTCTCGCGCAGCCAATGGTTTTCTTTCAGCACCATGACCCAGCTTGGGAGATTTACATTTACTTCAAGCACCGGAAACTCATAAAGAGCCTCTCTGAGAACATTCAGTACATCGTTTTCCCGCATACTTTCTACGCTCATTGCCAAAACAGGGATATCGTATTTCTCGCTTAAATCCTGGCGCATCGCCTCTGTCTCCGGGTGATACGGTTTTACTGAGTTAATGACCATAATAAAGGGTTTTCCGACTTCTTTCAGCTCTTCAATGACTCTTTCTTCTGCCTCTATATAGTCACTTCTGGCGATATCACCAATCGTGCCGTCTGTCGTAATAACCACTCCGATGGTCGAATGTTCTTGAATCACCTTCCGCGTTCCGATTTCAGCAGCCTCATGAAACGGGATCGGTTCTTCGTACCAAGGTGTATTAATCATCCGCGGGCCGTTTTCATCCTCGTATCCTTTTGCACCCGGCACTGTATAGCCTACACAATCTACTAATCTTATATTGACATCGAGTCCGTCTGATACATGAACAGACATCGCCTGATTCGGAACAAATTTAGGCTCTGTAGTCATAATCGTTTTTCCGGCTGCGCTTTGAGGCAGTTCATCCTGCGCACGTGCCCGGTCTGCTTCATTACTGATATTCGGGAGCACCACAAGCTCCATAAATTTCTTAATAAACGTAGATTTCCCTGTACGGACAGCACCAACGACTCCTAAGTATATATCGCCTCCTGTTCGTTCAGCGATATCCTTGAAAATATCGACCTTTTCCAAGTGATCCCCTCCCGGACTTCCTATCCTTATCAATTTTATTAACCTTTTTCAATCAAACACAGGACACTATATGTGTATGACGTTGTCCTATTTCAATATGACATCTTTAGAAAATTTTCCATCCTTAATCTATTAAAGTATAAAAAAACCTTTCTCCCTATTTGTATGCAAGGGAGAAAGGTTCATTCCTTTTTTATATCATTTTCTAAAAAAACAGGTTCTTGTTTGTCATTAACGGTATATTTCACTGAAAATGCGGGGACGAAAGGCGTCTCTTCCCATATTATGTCCTGTATTTCCGTGCCGGGTTTAAAAGTTTTTTTGCTTTTTTTGAGACAGGAAACGAGCTCTGTCCGATAGTCGGCGTAAATTTCTCCGTCTCCGTCAATCATAAGCGGCAGGGAGTTTCCTGAGATTGGGCTTGTGACAGAAAGAGAGTCAGCCTCCCCTAGTTTTTTCCCATCAAGCGTAAACAAGTCACGCGCTAATACACCCTGATATGGCGGATATTTATGCTCTTGGCGGTACATTTGAACGCGTAATTTGATATCACGTATTTTTTCCGCCATCTTTACATCAATCAGTTTAACAGTCGGATTGTTCTCTACATCGACAAGCACGTATTGATAGTCTCCGCCGCTTTCATATGCCGTGCTTGGAGGTTCAGCCATATATCTCGGCGCTAAACGGTTAAAATCTATCGGATATTTTTGATAAAGCGGTGTTGACATATCTTTTGTTTGAATCGGAAGCAGTCCTCCGTTTGCCTTTTGAAATTCATCAACGGCAGATTGAACCAGCTTTAATTGGTCCTGATATGGAGTGGCTTGTACACTGCTTTTCCGTTCATGCGGATATAAACATCCAGATAAGAAAATCACTGCTACAAAAATCATAGCGCACTTCAGTTTACCCATACAGCACTTCCTTTTACAGCTTTATTCATTAACAGGGCCGCTGAATACCACCACAAATACAATAATTCCCGAAATTAATACACACATGTAAGCAACCGATGAAACCGCAATCTTCAGAAAACGGTTTCGGCATTTAAAACGGCTTAAATAGATGCATGCTACGGCCAGAAACATCAGCCCCATGGAACCAAGGGCAAACCACATTTTGATCAATGCCAGACTCAAATGACCCGCGCCCCCTCCGACATTTGTTTTGTAAGCGTTACATTTTATTTTAATATACAGCGCTTGAAAAGATCAACCAGATTTTCCATCCTTTGATAGAATAAAAAAAACTGAAGCAAAGAGGGGGACTTTGCTTCAGTCAAATTGACTATATTCACCTACGTTTAAGAAACACTCTCTTGGACTTCGATGCTATAGTATGCGACTTTGCATACAGATGCATCCTCTCTTGCCTAAATCGGCAAAATGTTTCAGGAGATCCCAAGGCATGGGTATTCTTCTGTGTTTCGAGCTTTCGTGCAATTAGAATATGCGGAATTCTATTCCGTTGACACTTTTATTTAACTTGGTTATCAAATGTATTCACCAAGTCCTCCATCTCGTGGGTTTTCCCTCTCGCCATTAAGGATTCAACAGCGGTTTCTACCTTTTGTCCATTAAATAGAACTTGATGAAGGGCTTCTGTAATCGGCATTTGCACCTGATATTTTTCTGAAAGCTGGTAAGCCGCTTTTGTCGTGCGCACTCCCTCAACGACCATTCCCATTTCTTCGAGAACGTCCTCAAGCTTGTACCCTTTTCCGAGTAAATTGCCGGCACGCCAGTTTCTGGAGTGAACACTTGTGCACGTAACAATCAGGTCTCCGACACCTGTCAATCCGGAAAACGTTAGCGGATTCCCGCCCATTTTTGTGCCGAGTCTCGCAATTTCAGCAAGCCCCCGCGTAATCAAAGCAGCTTTGGCATTATCGCCGTATCCTAAGCCGTCTGTGATGCCAGCAGCAAGGGCGATAATATTTTTCAGAGCGCCTCCGATTTCAACACCGATAATGTCAGGATTTGTGTACACCCGAAAATTGTGGTTTATAAACAGATCCTGCACCTCTTCTGCAGCCTGCATGCTCTTTGAAGAGGAAGTGACGGTTGTCGGATGCCGGAGTCCTACTTCTTCAGCATGGCTCGGCCCGGAGAGCACGACAATGTCCTTTCTGACATCACTCGGGAGCTCAAATTCCATAATTTCAGAAATGCGCAGGAGCGAATCCGGCTCTATCCCCTTACTCACATGAACAAAAACTGCTTTTTTCGTCATAAAAGGCACTGCCTGTCTCAACACTTCCCGAATCGCTTTGGTCGGAACAGCAACTATGATGAAATCTGCGTCTGACACAGCCTCCCCGATTTCCGTTGTTGCTCGAATCGATTCAGGGAGCTTGACATCAGGCAAATAATCCTTATTTTCGTGCAGATCATTTATTTGTTGGATCAGCTCCGCACGATGCCCCCACATTCTCACATCATGGTTGTTATCGGCTAATACTAAAGCCAGTGCCGTTCCCCAGCTTCCCGCTCCAAGCATTGTGACTCTTTTCATATTTGCTTCACACCTTTTTATTTTCTAGCTCTTGCAAATATTTTGATTGGTGTCCCCTCAAAACCGAACGCATCTCTGATTCGGTTTTCTAAAAATCGTTCGTATGAAAAATGCATCAGTTCCGGATCGTTTACAAACACAACAAAACTCGGCGGCTTCACCGCAACTTGAGTCGCATAATAAATTTTCAAGCGTGACCCGTTATGAGTCGGTGTCGGGTTCATTGCCACAGCATCCATAATGATGTCATTTAAGACATTCGTCTGGACACGAAGTGAGTGATTTTCACTTGCTTTAATGATTGCAGGCATGAGCGTATGAATCCGTTTTGTCGTTAATGCTGACATGAACAGAATCGGTGCATAATCAAGAAATTGAAAATGATCACGGATATTCTGTTCAAATTCTTTCATCGTGCTTTCATCTTTGTCAACAGCATCCCATTTATTCACTACGATCACGACAGCCTTGCCTGCTTCATGTGCATAACCCGCGATGCGCTTGTCCTGTTCGATAATGCCTTCCTCACCGTCAAGCACCACCGCAACAACTTCAGAGCGGTCGATGGCTTTCAGCGCCCGCAGCACGCTGTACTTTTCAGTCGTTTCATACACTTTACCTTTTTTTCTCATGCCGGCAGTGTCTACAATGACAAAATCCTGCTGGTTATAAGTAAATGTTGTATCAACCGCATCTCTTGTTGTTCCTGCCACGTTACTCACAATGACACGATCTTCGCCAAGAATCGCGTTTACCAGAGAAGACTTTCCTACATTCGGGCGTCCGATCAGGCAAAATTGAACGACTTCATCATCATATTTTGTTTCAGGGATATTTTTAAAATGCTCCGCTGCGGCATCCAATAAATCTCCGAGTCCCAGCCCGTGTGTTCCTGAAACCGGGTACGGTTCACCAAAGCCCAGCGAATAAAAATCATAAATATTCGCTCTCATTTCTGTGTTATCCAGTTTATTTACCGCTAAAACAACAGGCTTTTTCGTGCGGTACAAAATTTTCGCTACTTCTTCATCAGCAGCAGTCACACCTTCACGGCCATTCACCATAAAAATAATGACATCCGCTTCATCCATGGCGATTTCGGCCTGCTCGCGTATCTGTGTTAGAAACGGCTCATCACCGATATCAATACCGCCCGTATCAATCAAATTAAAATCATAATTCAGCCATTCAGCCGAGCTGTATATCCGATCCCTTGTCACACCAGGGGTATCTTCTACTATTGAAATTCTTTCACCCGCAATCCGGTTAAAGATTGTGGATTTTCCTACATTCGGTCTCCCGACAATGGCTACGACAGGTTTACCCATAGTACCCTTCCTTTCGATCCAGCCGCTTTCATTTTTACATAAATTCTCAACCGGTTATTTAAATCATCTCATTCACTTTTATGAAAAGAAACCCTTCAGAGGAAGGGCTTAACTCATTTATTATATCAGTTTTTACTGGGATCACAACTATTCTTAAAAATGTTTCACGATCAAATAAACATCTTCCCCAATTCTATGGGCAATTCCGTCAAGGATTGCCTCAAGGTTTTTAGCGAAAAGCTCCATCTCTTTTTGGTCATTACAAAAAAAGATAGGTGTCCCTCCTGAAGCACGGTTCCGGTTTGTCGTGATAACAGACAAAATCACTTTCGTCAGCGATTCACTCATCCTATCACCTTATCCTGTTTTTTGATAAATTCCGTTGGCATTCTGATCGCGTTTTCCAAGGTCGGAACATTGCTGATAATCTGAACAGCTGTTTCCGGGTGATGAATTTGCGGCAGGACAAAAACGCCCACTCTTCCGTCATTAAGATCCCTTTTCGCGATTGGCGTCAGGGACGGCTCTCCTGAGTCCCGATACACCCCCAGCACATTGGAGACATCAAATAAAATGGCCTGGCGCTGACCCAGGTTGGCAATGGTTGCAGCTGAATTAAAATTTTTAGGCGTTAAAATAAACCCCATGCCATGCTTTAAAATCAGCTCCTGTTTCTCCGGAAGTCCGATGTTCATCATATAAATATTATCTACAAACAGACCCGGCCCTTCAAAGTGAGGCTCTATGTACTCAATATCGACAATATCTTTCAATACACTGCCGGACATAAATTTCATTGCTAACAAAAAACAAACAACAGCGGTGATGACAGCAGCCCAGATTGAGAAAAACACGTACGCCGATGTTGTCAAAAGAGCAGTAAAAATTACGATATAATTTCTGCTTTCAAACGCAATGGCGATTCCTTCAATATAAGTGCTTCCTCTTGAGACAAGTTCGTACGAATCCATTTGTGTCAGCGTATTCCGCTCCATATTTCTGACATCTCTGAATTGAGTGGCTGCAAGTGTCAAAAACGTGATGGCCGTAAACTCCTCCTGTAATAGCGCAGGCATAATAATTGCCCCTAACCCTGCCGCAATAAGTCCAAGTGCAATATGAATGACTTTTCCGTGAATATAGGTCGGATACTGACGGTAATCTGTTTTCAGCATATACAGCCTTGTGGCGACTCCTGCTACGACCCCCGCAATAATCGGATAGATGTAATCACTCATGACATTTTAGTAGCTCCTTTGTTTGATCTTTTGCCTCTCTGGCCAATTTGACTGGCGAGCTGTTCATATTTTGATATGCCAAACAGCAATATCGTTCCCGCAGAGCACGCGTTAAGCCATTGAAAACCTCCGACAGCCGTATGCCCTGCCAATTGTTGAATGACAAAAGAATACACCAGTTCGCCTTGGCACATTCCTAGAACATATAAGGCAAGCTGCATCTGAAAATCCCTTTCAACAGAAGCAGTCAACAGCACACATAATACAACAGCGGTCCACTCAGGTTTTATGATGAACCAAACCGGATCATATAATGCAAAAAGATAAACAAACGCATACCCGGAAACAAGCGTCAGGTGCACCATGATATAGCGAAATCGTTTATACATCCCTAAATATCCGGCATAGACGCACCCGCAAACGAGAAACATCACGTACGCCGCATTCAGAGAAAAATATAAAGTAAAGTGATGTATGCTTAAGATGATATTAGTCAAAATAAATACTGAGACGGCAAAGCGCCTTTTCGTCTTTCCAAGAATAAAGGTTGTGAGCACCCACAAAAACCACATTGACCAATAATAATAAAATTGTTCCATATCGCTTCCTCCATACTCCCAGTATGGAGTCTAAACACTTTTTTTAAACAAACCGCTTTACGTAAAGGAGAATGATCATGGGAAAAGACAGACAGGAGAAAAAACTCAAGGCTTCGGGCAGAGTGGAATCAGACCGAGACCAATCGATTCACTATGACGGAGCCACCAGCCTTGAACAAAACGGCAAATTTAAAAAGCGTAAATCATAATACAAAAAGCCCAAAACTCACACCGTTTTGGGCTTTTCTTATACAGCTGTCAACGCACATTGTAATTGGAAGTATGAATGCCTCTCTCTGTCAGCCAGTGATGAGTCTCACCTTTTATGACAAGAGGAGCCTTTTGCAAATCAGAAATCGTACTGGTGCCAAGCACAGTCATAATCATTTTTAATTCCTCTAGGATCAGCTGAATCTCTTCGAGCAGCCCTTCTTCGCCTTTTTCAGTCAGCGCTTTTAAGAAGTGCCCTGCCATTCCGGTACAGGAAGCCCCAAGAGCTATCGCCTTCGCGACATCAAGCGCATTTTGAAGGCCGCCGGACGCAATCGTTGTTTTACCTGGAAACTCAGAGCGGATTTCTGCCAGGCTCGCTGCTGTTGAAATCCCCCATGAGTTGAAAAAAGTGATCTGGCGCTGTCTTCGGAGATTTTCTATTTTCGAGAAATTTGTCCCTCCGTAACCGCCGATATCAACAGCTGCCGCACCAGCTTCATACAGCTTTCCTGCTGATTCTTTGCTCATTCCGAAGCCTACTTCTTTTATTATGACAGGCACTTTGACTTCGCTGCAGACCTGTTCAATACGGGAAAGAGCGCCGTTAAAGCTTCTGTCACCTTCGGGCATGACAATTTCCTGAATCACATTCAGGTGAATCTGCAGCGCATCCGCCTCAATCATTTCGACAGCTTCCTTCGCCTGACGAGCTGTCGCCTCACTGCCCAGATTGGCAAAAATCAGCCCATTCGGATTTTCCTTTCGGACGATTTCATATGAATAGCGTTCAGACGGGTCTTTTAACGCCGACATTTGTGAGCCGACAGCGAGAGGAATATCAGCTATACGAGCTGCTCTAGCAAGCGCCTTATTAATTTCATATGTAAGTTGTCCGCCGCCGCCAGTCATTGCATTGATAAAAATCGGCGAACTGCTTGAAAGTTCGCCGATTTTTGTGGAAATATCTACTTGTTCTAATGCAAGATCGGGCAGACTGACATGAACAAACGTAATATCATCAAGACCCGTCTCCCGCTTTTGGCCGGTAGACAGGGCATGATTGATATGTTCTCTTTTCCGTTCTGCTCGAGTCACGTTTATCACCAATTATTTTAGTTTATTAAGCTTATCTCCGATCAGATCTCCAAGCTGGAAGCCAGTGCTTGTTTCTTCCTTCGCCTGATATTGGCGGTAATCCTCTTGATCGGCTTTAGGAGCTTCTTCAAGCTCACGCATGCTTAATGAAATGCGCTCTTCATTTTCATTCACATCAAGAACCTTCACTTTTACAGTCTGTCCTTCTTCAAGGACTTCATGCGGCGTGCCGATGTGTTTATTAGAAATTTGAGAAATATGAACGAGACCTTCTACGCCAGGAAGAATTTCAACAAACGCACCGAAGCTCACGAGGCGCTGAACCTTTCCTTCAAGCACATCACCCGGCTTGACCTTCTCCCCAATTTGGCTCCAAGGCCCAGGCAGAGTTTCTTTAATAGATAAAGAAATACGCTCATTATCCCGGTCAACCGATAATACTTTCACTTTCACTTCCTGTCCCTCTTCCACAACATCAGACGGCTTTTCAACGTGGGAGTGGGAAAGCTGTGAAATGTGCACAAGCCCGTCGATACCGCCGATATCAACAAACGCGCCAAAGTCAGTCAGGCGCTGCACTTTACCATCGAGTACACTTCCAACTTCTAGAGACTGAAGAAGGTCTTGTTTTTTATTCGCCTGCTCACTTTCAACAACCGCACGGTGTGAAAGGATGACGCGGTTTTTATCACGGTCAAGCTCTACTACGAGCAGAGACAGTGTTTTTCCTTTATAGTCGGTAAAATCTTCTACAAAATGCGCTTCTACAAGTGATGCCGGAATAAAGCCTCGTACGCCGATATCAACGACTAGACCGCCTTTTACGACATCTTTCACTTCAGCTTCAAACACTTCTTTTGTTTCAAATTTTTTCTCAAGGTCTTCCCAAGCGCGGTCTGCATCAACAGCACGTTTAGATAAAATCAAAGCATCGTCTTCCACTTTTGTTACTTTCAGGTCAAGCTCGTCGTCTACTTTTACGACATCCGATGCTTTCTCTACATGAAGACTTGATAATTCACTGATTGGAATAATACCGGACTGTTTGACATTGATAATTTCAACATCCACATGCTTGTCCTCTACCTTTGTCACAATCCCTTTTACTACATCTCCAACCTCTGGTACTTGAACATCAATTTGATTCATTTCCTCTGTCATTTGAATAACCTCCTTGGTCCAAACCTACACAGCTTAATTAAAAACGGTTTGAAAGCTGAACACGTATCATGCATGTCCGCTTTTAGCCGAATATGTATTAAAGAATCATCCAAAAAAGATTTTGAATGATCAATAAAAAGTTTTATTAGTATTAACTTCTAATAAAAGGACAGGTTTGTCAAGCAATAACATTCTTTCTTTGTTGAAAAATTCAAAAAAAGTGGCCTCCGCCGGTATCAGCGGGACTTTTGCTCCACTACATCAAGGATTTTTTCAGCAACTTCCTGAATGGAAAGAGAAGTCGTGTCGATTTCAAGCGCGTCATCTGCTTTTCGAAGCGGAGAAACTTCGCGCTCTGAATCAAGTTTATCTCTTCTTGCAATTTCCTCAATTAATGTTTCATAGCTGGCATCGTAGCCTTTTTTTACATTTTCTTCATAACGGCGTTTCGCTCTCTCTTCAACAGATGCCAAAAGAAAGATCTTCACTTCGGCATTTGGAAGCACATGCGTTCCGATATCACGTCCGTCCATGACAACGCCGCCTTTTTCCCCGAGCTGCTGCTGGCGTTTCACCATTTCTTCCCTGACGCTTCTGTGCTTGGCAGCAATTGAAACTTGATTGCTGACCTCGTCTTTTCTGATGTCCTCAGTCACATCTGTGCCGTTGACAAGCACCTTTTGTCCTTCTTTTGTTGTAATCAGCTCAATATCGGTTTGCTTTAACAGCTCAGCCAATTTTGCTTCATCTGTCAAATCAACTTTTTCTTGTAAAGCCACATATGTAATGGCCCGATACATCGCTCCCGTATCAATATATATGTACGATTTTTTTTCAGCCACAATTTTGGCAACGGTGCTTTTCCCCGCAGCAGCCGGGCCGTCGATCGCAATAGATAATTTCTTTTCCATAATTCCTCTCCTTGCTCTTTTCTCCTCTATGGATTGTATCATGAACTTTATGAAAAAGGGTGAAAAATTCATGAATAATTAATGTTTGAAGGTTTCTATCCAATCATTAACTTCCATTTTATCCACCCCTTCATATTGAATCACTTTTGAGACATAAGGTTCAATATGCTGATAGTGAAAAAGAAACTGGATACCAAGTAAAATCACTGCCTGAATGAACAATAATTTGAGCAGCAGCCGTTCAAAGGTCTTCATCAGCCCACCTCCATCACAAATAGTATGGAAGTGTTAGCCGATGTTTATTCCAATCGTCCCTTTCTTCTCTTGTTTAACTGGCTGCGAATGCAATACTGAAGAAGGAGCTGCTGATCACCGGCTGAAATCCCCGAATACTCCAAGGTCATTTTACGTTTGCCTGATTTTGAATCATTAAACACACGCCTGACAACCGCGGCAGCCTCTATTTGATGCGTTTTCTCCTCACCCTGAAGGCTGATGAACAGGCGCAGCGTATCCCCGTGCTGAAAAGAATAGCCATCTGTCACAATCAAAGCAATACCGCCGGCGCTGATATTGTACGAAAGTGTATGAAACCCGTCTTTTTCATCTGCCGGCTCGACCAGCACATCCAATACCGTGTCAGTTCTTACATATTGCCGGCGTTGAATACGTTTCATTTTTTCACGGGGAGGCACTTCAAGGCAGATCATTTGAAGCTTGTCCGTCACTTTTCCCTTAATGCGGCTTGAGAAGCGGTAAGGCACTTCGTCTTTACCGACAAACTCTACCGTTACTTCAGTATTATGATGCAAAATCACGGTTCTTCCTGTGTTTACATCAACCGGATATGCGATCAGGAGCTCTCCGTTTTCTATACTCACGGCTTTGCTCTTTGCTATTTTTAAATCATTTTCTTCTATGTATTCTAAGTGTACAGTTTCCCCAATCTCTATCATTGACTTCACTCTTTCGCATTCAATATACTCACTTTTTTATTAAAGCATGTAATGAAAAAAAGGAAAAGACTTTTAGTCCTTTCCTCCTAGTTTTTATAGGTCTTTATATATAGGTTCAGCATTTTTTAGTTTTTCAACTTTCTCTTCCGTTCCGTCATTAGCATTTATATACATTCTGAATGTATCATTTTCAATCGTACCCAGTATTTCATAGCATAATACTTCCTGTCCTAATTCATTTGTGATCACAGCAAGCCTTGTTTCTCTCACTTCTACATTTTTGTTTAATTTTGCTTTCGCATCTTGTTCAGAGATAGCCGGCTTTGGTATGTCTCTTTTTCTGTGGGATGTTAAGAAATCTCGCGCTGAAAAGCCGACAACCTCGCCGTCATCCAAGGCAACTTTCATACGGATAGCTTCTGGATACATCCGGACATTATTTTCTATTGGAACATATGAGAATACACCGATTTTATCGTATTGCGCACTTTCATCAATTTCCAGATCTTTCGTTTCATATCCGTTTTTCTTTAGAAAAGCAAGGGCTCGATTCGATCCGTCATTCAAGCTGATTTTCTGATCTTTCACTTCTCTGTTTTGGATTAAATAAACCGGGTGTCCGCCTTTTTTTGTAATATCCATATATATCGCTGCTTTATGATCAGGATCTTTCATACTGATACTGTAGACGTCACGGTTTGTTTTTTTTCCGCTCTTTATCACTTTGATTGCATAATTGTCATCAGGTGCAAAGCGTTGGGCAATTTGTTTGGCTTCCTGTGAAGAAATTTCTTTTCCCTTCAGATGGGCAAAACCCTTCTCCTCTTTTTTGGTGCTGGTGAAACTTGGCCCAAGATCTGTTCCTGAGGCGAAGGATCCGACATTTTTTTCAACCGTTTTAAAGCTGTTGATGATCGTGTTATCACTCTGTTTTTCATCAGAGGCCAGCGCCATCTCTACATCCATCCAGCGCAAGTTCTTGCTCATGACAAGGTGCTGAACGTGGCGCAGTTCATTTTGTATATCTTCTGATTGCTGATAAAGCTTATTTAACGAAGTATACTCTTTTTCATCGAGCGGTTTTTGATCCAAATCCCTGATTGACGTTTTATAGCTGAAATCGCCGATCTTGGATAACAGCTCTTCCGTTTTGTTAAACGGCATTAATGTAAGCGGCAGCTGACTGACACTGTTATGGGCTTCTGATGTAATTCTCCAAACATCTATCAATGCGGGGGACAGTGATTTTTTGCTGTTCATGGCAAGCGTTGCGCCAATTTTATCATGCAGCTGGTCTACCTGATAGGTGAGCTCATGAAACGCCCGCTGATAGTTATTTTCAGCATGAAGAAGGACAGCGTCTTTTTCCTGGTGCTCTTTGTATCCCCAGTAACTAGTACCGACAATTGCAATACCGAGCACTGCGATTAAAATAGCTCTGATCATTTATCACACCTCATTTTTATGCTTTCTTATATCCTGCTACTCACAGAAAATGTGTTTACCGATTCTCTTAATCTGCGGGCGCCCCCAAATCCACGCGCTGGTAGCTGTATCCGGATTAAAGTAATACAGCGCTTCCTCGGAAGGGTCCCAGCCATTAATGGCGTCTAATACTGCTTCTTTTGCTGTTTCGTTCGGCTGCATATAAATTTGTCCGTCAGCCACCGCTGTAAAGGCAAGCGGTTCAAAAATAACACCTGATATTGAATTTGGAAATAACGGACTGTTTAAACGGTTCAAGATAACTGCTGCAATAGCAACCTGTCCCTCGTACGGCTCGCCACGTGCTTCCCCATAAACCGCTTGAGAAAGCAGCCGAATATCATTATTGGAAAAACCGCCCGGCATGTTAGCTGCAACCGCATCCTGTTTTCTGGTTTTTGCAGGCGTGTTGTTGTTTTGCTGTTTATTCGCTTGCGGCTGCTGTGTTATTTTTTCAGCAGGCTGTTTCTGCCGCGTCTCTGCTTGCTGTCTTGCTTTTTGAGTCGCTGTTTTTGACGGTTTTGTTTGGTATTTCAGCGGTATTTTTCCGTAATGCGTGAATTTATTTCCTTTTTGAAGCTGCTCTATGACATATTCACGGTAATATTTAGACTTACATATCAAGGTCTTTTTGGTTTGGGCTCCGACCAGACCGTCTACCTCTTTTAAGCCGAATTGATCCTGAAAGTTCCGTACTGCCCAGTATGTCCCCCATCCATAAACTCCGTCAATTTTCCCATTATAATATCCGTTATATTGAAGACGCGCCTGCAGCTCGATCACATCGTCCCCTGTTGCCCCTCTTTGAATGACTTGATTAGAAAAGGCTGAAATGGTTTCAGTATTGATAAACGTCGTAATTATAAAGGAAAATAAAATGAGACATGCCATAATCGATCCTTTGGACTTCATTTTTTCAAGCCTCCTACAGCAAATTTTTGAGTGTAATCGTATTTTCTGTAACGAGGTTATTTTTATACACTCTTTCCTTCTTATCCCTCACAGCTTAAAAATTTCAGCAAATCAAAAAGCCGCACTATCGCTGTGCGGCTCTTCTAAATCTGTATCATATTAACAGAACGGGCTTTTTTTGCTTTTCGCAAACCAAACCACCATAAAAATAACATAAATGGAAGCATGTAATAGATCCAATTACTGAGGGCTGTCAGGATAAAGTCATACGACCCATGTAAAAGTGAAGGTACGGCCAACGAAAGGAAAAGCCATTTTACACGTGCTTTTTCAGCGGAAAAACGCGCTTTCCCTAGGTAAAACCCCATAATCACTCCAATTAAGGCATGGCATGAAACGGGCAGCAGCGCTCTGACAAACGCATGCTCCACGCCATGACCGATTAAATAAAGAATATTTTCGAGTGTCGCAAAACCGAGCGATACACTTGCGCCGTATACAATTCCGTCATAATGTTCATCAAAGTGGGCGTGCGGGTAAACACTGATCATTAAAATAAACCATTTTAATGATTCCTCCAAAAAGCCAGAAGACAAAAAAGAAACAAAAAAGCTTCCGCCTCCCACATTCTCTTTTTCAAGCACATACTGGATAAACATGGTGGGAAATACAAGAACAACCCCAAGAAAAAATGACCGAAGCACCATATGTACAGGTTCATTATCATACTGATCTTTTAAATAAAAATAACTTAACAGCGCGATGCCGGGAGCAATTCCTGCAGAGATGATTGCAAACATCAGGCAACCTCTTTCCTTTATATTCCTATGTCTATCCTACCATGTTGTGTATGAATTTACATCTGTCTGACCTTAAAAAAACAAAAAGAGCATACGAATCCTTCATATGCTCTCCTCTTTTCACTTATCTTCTCTTTTTGCGATTTCATTTGCGATGTGGCCGCCGTGAAATCTTCCGTTTTCAATAAATATTTCATTTGCATTGTTTCCAGCAGCGATGACCCCGGCAATAAAAACGCCCTCCACATTGGTTTCCATCGTTTCTTCATTAAAAAACGGACGCCCTGATTCCTCATCGATTTTCACACCGATTTTTTTCAAAAATTGATGATCAGGATGATAACCCGTCATGGCAAATACAAAGTCGTTTTTAATGGTAATCAGCTCCTGCTGGCCGGAGCGGAAAACGACTTCATCTTCAGTGATTTTTTCTACACAAGCGCCAAATTCCATTCGGATTGTACCGTTTCTTACTAAAGATTCGAATTCTGGCAGAATCCATGGCTTAATGCTAGAAGAATATTCATTGCCCCTGTATAAAACGGTGACACGCGCTCCTGATTTTACGAGTTCAAGCGCAGCATCTACACTTGAATTTTTCCCGCCGATAACGACGACGTCTTTATCGAAATACGGATGTCCTTCCTTAAAATAATGGAATACTTTCGGCAAATCCTCACCGGGTACGTTCATATAGTTTGGATGATCATAATAGCCTGTGGCAATAATGCAGTATGGTGTTGAATACGTCTCTTTTGACGTTTCGATAACAAATGAATTGTTTTCTGCTTTTGTCACTTTTTGCACCATTTCAAATGCATTCACACGGATCTTTTTCCGCTTCACGACTTCCCTGTAGTACGACAAAGCCTGAATTCTGACAGGCTTTCTGTTTTCGGTAATAAATGCCACGTCACCGATTTCAAGCTTTTCACTTGAGCTGAAAAAGGTTTGATGCGTCGGATAATTGTAAATACTGTTAACGACATTGCCTTTTTCAATGACGAGGGCATCAATGCCAATTTGTTTTAGATGAATGGCCGCAGATAACCCGCAAGGACCTCCGCCAATAATTATTGCTTTTTCTTCAATCATTTCCGTCAACTCCTGCGATTGGCATTCGATTCACATTTTTCTATTTCCAAATAAAAAAATCTCCTATTTTATCATAGGAGATTTTTATTTTTTATGCAAATCATCAACTTATATCCAGCCTCTAAAGCGCGAAGCCTCCGCCATTTTACGCACGCCTACCATATAAGCGGCAAGTCTCATGTCGATTCTTCGGTTGTTGGCCATTTCATAAATATTGTTGAATGATTTTACCATCATTTTTTCTAATTTCTCTTCTACTTCTTCCTCGCCCCAGTAGAAGCCCTGATTATTCTGAACCCATTCAAAATAAGAAACGGTTACGCCTCCCGCGCTTGCCAGTACATCCGGAACAAGCAGAATGTCACGGTCTGAAAGAATTTTTGTTCCCTCAAGCGTAGTTGGGCCGTTTGCTGCTTCAACAACGATTTTCGCCTGAATGTTATGGGCATTTTCTTCTGTAATTTGATTTTCAATCGCGGCAGGAACTAAAATATCACAATCCAGTTCCAGCAGCTCTTGGTTCGTAATGGTATCGTTGAAAAGCTTTGTCACTGTGCCAAAACTGTCACGGCGGTCGAGTAAATAATCAATATCCAGGCCTTCAGGGTCATACAGTCCGCCGTATGCATCGGATATGCCGACAACCTTTGCCCCTGCATCATGCATAAATTTTGCCAAATAGCTTCCGGCGTTTCCAAAGCCTTGAACGACAACTCGCGCACCTTTAATATCGATGCCTTTTTTCTTCGCCGCTTCTTTTATGCAGATGGTTACACCTTTTGCTGTCGCTGATTCTCTCCCGTGAGATCCGCCAAGCACAAGCGGTTTGCCTGTAATGAACCCAGGCGAATTAAATTCATCAATTCTTGAATACTCATCCATCATCCAAGCCATGATTTGTGAGTTTGTAAATACATCCGGTGCCGGCACGTCTTTCGTCGGACCGACAATTTGGCTGATAGCTCTGACATAACCCCTGCTTAGACGCTCCAGCTCTCTAAACGACATATCCCTTGGATCACAAACAATTCCGCCTTTACCACCGCCATATGGAAGATCAATGATACCGCATTTTAAACTCATCCAAATAGAAAGCGCCTTCACCTCTTTTTCTGTTACGTTCGGGTGAAAACGTATCCCGCCTTTCGTCGGACCGACAGAGTCATTGTGCTGGGCACGATAACCCGTAAAAATCTTGACTGAACCGTCGTCCATACGAACAGGTATTTTTACCGTTAATAACCTCATCGGCTCCTTTAACAGTTCGTACACTTCTTCGGGATATCCCAATTTTTCCAGAGCCTTATGTATTACGGTTTGGGTTGATTTTAATACATCAAGTTTGTCCTCTTCTGTATGACCGGTGTTTCGATCGGCTGCCATTTGAGTTAACCTCCTAGAATCTTCTGTTTCTCACATGCTCCCTTTCAGAGAATAGTATACACCTTCATATGATCTATGCATAGGATAAACGTTATGTTTTTCCATGTTTTTTAACAAAAAAAACCGCTGTAAAAAACAGCAGTTTTTCTTCCATTCTTATGAAAAATGAGTTTGGATTGTCTCTACAGCATTTCCGTCCATAATGAGCTTACCATACTCTTGTAAGCGATAAATCGTTAATGTTGTCGGATTGCCGTATTCAGCCAGGACCGCCACAACACCCTCGGCAGTCTGTGATCCCAAGTCTTCAAGGCTGAGAAAGTACTGTCCTTCATAGTGGTAGACAGTTCCTCCTGTGATACCGATCCGCTGTAAGCTTTCAGAAAGCTGAATGATATCTTCAAAGGAATGGAATTGATATATGATGTCCGCGCTTTCGTCAAGCTTGACTTGCATTTCGATGTAATCATCATCATACTCATCTTCTTCTGAATCCGCTTCTTGGTTCTTTGTTACGATCACAACCATCCCTTGTGCTTGGAGAGAATACACTTCCACTGCAATCGGTCCATTCGCTTCAAAGCCGAGCTCTGTATTTGCTTCATTCATCATATCTTTAAATAACTGGTGGACTTTAAATGAGTCCTTCCAGAGGTCTTCTTTTGTTAATCCACGATCAGTTAAATCATCGAGGGTCAAGAAGATTTTGATCTTATTATAATTCAGACGCTCAAGCCGCATAACGTTCCCTCCTGCCTCTACTTGCACACAAATCATATAACACATTATATGAGATGATGAGTCATAGGTTCTTAATTGTTATCAGTTTACACTGAGTTCACTAGTAAGACAAGCACAATGCAGTTTTTTATTGACACACTCTTTAGGGAAGTCATTCAGGTGCTGCAAGTGTCACGATGTGTGCCTCAGGCTCCGCCCCTAAACGAAGGGGCACTTTTGTTGTGCCGTACCCATTGCTGATGAGGTACGCAGCATTTTTCACAAAACCGGTTGTCCCAAGCTCATAAGGGCCAAATTTCCCAAATCGAATCTGCCCGCCATGGGTATGCCCGCTGAATATCACATCAATACCGTCAGTGTCATTAATTTGTTGATGGATCTCAGGGTTATGGCAAACCAGAACGTTCACCTGGTTCCCGTCAATTTCTTTAATCGCTTCTTCATAATCATCCATCTCCATCCTGATGTCATCCACTCCGGCTATGGTGATGGTATGTGCGTTATACGTAAAAGGAACCGATTCATTTCGCAGCGTAATAATACGGTGCGTTTTAAAAATAGCATACAGTTCCCGCTGACTGATTTCATAATCATTGTTTCCCCAGACAAACATGACAGGAACTCCCAAACCCGCAAGCCTTCTGACGTTTTCCTCAATTCTCGAGCAGGACACCCCGCCCTCAGCTAAATCACCGCCGATTATAACCAGATCCGGCTGATGGCCCTGCGCTTCCTCTAAAAGACCGTGATCAACAATACGTTTATGAATGTCAGATATAAAAAAGATCGTAAGAGGCGGCTTCCCCTTCATTTTTGATAACGTAAATGTATGGATTTTTAAGTGATTGCCTTTTGCCACTGAATACATTTTTGCCGTCATTGCCGCTGCTGCAATAGCCAATGCACCGGCAATTTTCATTGATCGCTTCATTAAAAACTCTCCATTCTTTTAGAACTTATCAATAAGACGGACAATAAAAAAAAGACGTTTCTATCGTTTGAGAAAACGCCCCATTTTATTTACTTTCAAAATATAGATTAATATCGTATTGGTGCTTCATCAGTTGAAAAACAGATTCTCTCGCCTTCCATTTATCAGGCTGCGGCCAAAGATCAGTGCTTTTCTGAATAATTTCACATCTCAGTTTATGGAAATCACCCTCGGCTTTTTCTTCTTTTTTCTTAAAATAATATGAAGTGCAGTATGCAAAAGCAGTTGCCATCATCCAAAATAAATAAAAGGTATGGCTGAGCATTTCTTGAAGAATGAGCTGAGGCGCCGGACTTTTGATCATCATTAAAAGACATAATAAGCCCAGGCAAATGAGTGAGGTCCACCGCCACCTGCGGCATTGCGCAGCATAGTTTTCGTATTTTTGTTTTCGTTTTACCAACGCCTGTAGCATCTGTTTGGTCGGCGCGTCCGTAAATCGGTCCAGCTGGTTCCATAAGGATTCCATACGCTTCACACCTTGTCCCTTTTCATTGCTACAATATATGAACCTGCGATCAAAAAGATGCCCGCTAATAAGTCAAAGGGATGTCCAAAATTTGCCCGGTATAAACGTCATTTCCGTTCAAATGGTTATAGGCACGGATCTTTTCTTCTCCTGATCTGCTTTTATAATATTTCATGGAAATGCGGTACAGCGTTTCTTTCTTTTGAACGGTGTGCTGAACGATACGTTTTGCCTCCGTATCTTGAACTGGTTCAGACTGCTGCTGTACCTGTTCCTGCTCTTTTTGGACTGTTTTTTCCGGGGAAGGGGAAGCAGCCGCGCTTTTTGCTTCCTGTTTGTTTGCTGTGTCCTCTTTTTCCGCTACAGCAGGCTGCTTCTTATCAGTTGTTGCTTCTGTTTGTTTCTCTGTCTTTTTGCCTTCAGATTTTTTTTTTGACTCTTCGCGCAGAACTGTCTCTGCCGTTTCTTTTTTGGCCTCTGGTTTTTGGACCACCTCGTATTTACTCTGGCTGCTGTTTATAAAAACATCTTCATAATCATCGGGATTTCCCGGATGGCTTTTCATTAGATAAAATAAGGTGACAAAGACGATAACCGGCACAAATACAAACAGTACTGCGAGAGTGGTAAATAACGGCGTTCTTGTTTTGCCTTGCTTTTTTTTCTTCTCTCTTTGATTTTTTACAGATTGTCTTGTCGGAAGGCTTTCTTCATCATCTTCGAAAAGGTCGTCCGCCAATGCGGTTTTATGGTCTTCATAAAGATTCTGGGCTTTTCTTCTTTCTACTCTAGACATGTTCGTCATGTGTATCCCTCCTAACATGTTCAAAACGAATCTGACAGGCAAACACGGCATCAATAATAAAATGCGCCGTTACCGGAACAAATAGATTGCCGGTCCATTCATAAATCAGTCCAAGCAAAAAGCTGATTGCCGTCACCATGATAAATAGCAGCCATTTTGTCAAATACCGAAAATGAAGAACAGCAAATACAAGACTGGCCGCCCATAAACCAATATGGGTCTGCAGCACTCCCCTGAATAACATTTCTTCAGCAAAAGAAATCAGAAGCGTTAAAAATATAATATGAGGGATTGGCCTTTTACTGAATAACTTTTTATTGATTCCGCCGTCATCATATAAATGAGGCGGACACCATTTCATGATTGCCATGTCGGCTAAAATGACAATAACCGCCAAAGAAACACCATAGTAAATGATTCTTGTATCCCTAATATGCCAGAGCTTGAAAAAATCACTTACATCCTGAAAAAAGAACAAAACGGCAGCAGCGGACACCATGATGATCAGAAGCTGTGTCATGTATAGCTGCTTCAGTATATCACGGTCAGACAGATGCTGGATCAAATCCTTTTGCTGTTTCAGTTCGGCTCACCTACAGTCTGCAGACTGAATATACGGTGCAATTCCGATCTCCAGCCGTCTAATGGGTCTATTTTGACGCGCTCCTCTTTTTGTTCATACAGCGAAAGATCAAAACCGCAATGTGAACAGCATGGCATGCTTCCCTTATCGGGCTCGTAGGTTTCATCAAAATAGGCTAACAGCGATTGTCTTAAACAGCCATCGCGATGAAGCAAAGCTGATACGTGACGCATTTTATCAAGTTTCAGCTCCATGCGATACGTGATTTCCTGCTTGATCAGTTCAATTGATGTTTTCCCCTGCATAAAGAGATGGATGATCATTCGCGACTGCGTCTCTGTGATACCACATTGCATTAATAATTCGCGCAGTTTTCTTTCGTCCCGTTCTTCCGTTTCTTCCAGCACGCGAATAACATTGGCGATTTCTCCATCCGCAAGGCTCTCCATTTGGATAATCTGCTCTTGCAATTCGAAATCTCCAGGCGCTCTGAGCAAAATGCTGACACTCGGTTTTCCGTCACGCCCTGCTCTGCCGATTTCCTGCATAAAAGCTTCAGCCGTCTGCGGGAGATAAAAATGGATGACATATTTGATATCAGATTTATCAACACCCATGCCGAACGCATTTGTACAGCAAATGACATCAAGCTGGTTATTGATAAATTGCTGCTGAATTAACATTCTGTCACCTGAATCCATGCCGCCATGGTAATAATCAACCCTGCTGCTTGTTTTATTTTTAATTTCCTCCGCTAATTCCTCTGCCCATTTCCTTGTCGGACAATAGACAATTCCCGGTCCTTGCAGGTTTTCAACCAGCTGAACGACCCTATCTATTTTTTCGGCAGTATCCGCGGTATTTTCAACTTTGAGTGCAATATTCGGCCGGTTAACCGAGTTAAGATGCTGTTCGGCATGCTGCAGATCAAGCAAATTCATGACATCATGCAGCGTATCCTTCGTCGCCGTAGCCGTCAGAGCAAGCACCGGCGGATGCCCAAGTTGTTTTCTCAGCTGTCCAAGCTTTGAATAATCAGGCCTAAAATCATGTCCCCACTCCGATATACAATGCGCTTCATCAATAACAAAAAGACTGATCGGAACGCTCTTTAATTTTTCCAGGACATATGACGACTGCAAAGCTTCGGGCGACAGATACAAAAATTTGTAGCGGTGGATATGCTCCAAAACGAAATGTCTTTCCTGCCTGCCGAGCATGCTATTCAATGCGGCAGCTCGTTTTTCTCCCCGCGCTTTCAGCTGCTGCACCTGGTCCTCCATTAAAGAAAGCAAAGGAGAAACGATTAATATCATACCGTCAAGCATATAACCGGGCAACTGGTAGCAAAGAGACTTTCCTCCCCCTGTCGGAAGCATTGCAATGGTATCCTTTCCGCTGAGTACGCTTCTGATGATGTCCTCCTGCCCTTTTTTGAAGGAATGAAAACCAAAAAACTGATATAACGCTTGCTGTAATTTAGTCATACTGTTTCACCTGCTTTGCCAATGCCAGCCTGATTTGAAAGTAGCTGAACCGCTGCTCTAGGCCTTCTCGAATTTGTTTGATCTTGTTTGTCCGCATGCGTTTGGCGAACTCAGCAATTTGGAGCTGATCTTCAGCCGAAATATATCCATCAATCACAAAAGCCGGCTCATGAAGAGAAATTTCGACGATATGGTCTTCAATTGTGGCGGTTTTCAGCTTTCTGATTTCAGCAATTCGCTGAATCGGAATCCCTTGTCTGACCATCTGCCATGTTTTTCTCGTAGACTCAGTCAGTGCGTTCTCCAAATGCACATCAGAAAGAAGATCCTTTAATATAGAATCTTCACATTGCGACAAGGAATGAATAAAATAATGTACCGCAGCCCAAAACAAGACATAAACGTACCACTCGTCTTCTTTCAGATTGTCAGCAAGCTGCCTGCTCGTATAACCGATCCTATTATATGAAGTTAATGAGTAGACAAAGATAAGAGCTGCTTTCTCGTCAAGCTTTTGCAAATAACTCTCCAGCATATCCTGCAAGCCTCTTGCCAGTTTTTCATGATCCTTTTGCTTGTGCATGTATCGCTTGACCCAGTGAAGCGTCTTATAATCTTTTGTGACGGGAATATACTGTCTACTGCTGTGCTGCTTATTTGACAATACCTGTACGAGAAGGGAAAGTCTTTTCCAGAGCACGCTTGCGGCCTGCTGAAAATAAGCGCCGTGGCAATGGGCTGGCCAAGGCCGTTCACTCAGCGCCTGCCTCAACATGCTTTCGCCTCTTATAGTCACTCTGTATGTATCTGTTTCTGGCATCGGTTCCAGAAATGACTGCTGTTCAAGCTTGCGGAGTGAGGCTGAAATGTCGCTTCTTGAACATTGCGGAGCCATTCCAAAATATCTTGCAGTCTGAAATAAGCCGGCATCTTGAATGGTTTGTGACGATCTTTTTCCTTTGAATAAGTGAAAAACGGCACTTCCTGACCGTTCCCCGTTTATTTTAGAAAGGCAATCGAGAACCATGATATCAAAGTAATTTAATGACAACCTATCCACCCACATTCTTCCTGACAAAAATCGCTGGTTTGTTCTTTTTATTTTAACAGATTTTAAACAGAAATCGACGTTTAAAGTCATCATTAGGGGGGATGTTATGTAGATAACCCCTTATGTGATAAGCATTCTCAATCATTTTTCTGTTGAAATGTGGCATCAACATCATTACAATAAGTAAGAGGAATAGGTGTTAAATTGATTAAATATAAAGATTGATCCATTTGTTCCACCAAGAACAATCTGGGAGGTTTTATTCATGGCAAAGTACACAATCGTAGACAAAGATACATGCATTGCATGCGGCGCTTGCGGAGCGGCTGCACCAGACATTTACGATTACGATGATGAAGGCATCGCGTTCGTAACGCTTGACGAAAACAAAGGCGTTGTCGAAGTTCCTGAAGTACTGGAAGAAGATATGATTGACGCATTTGAAGGATGCCCTACTGATTCCATCAAAGTGGCGGATGAGCCGTTTGAGGGCGACCCGCTTAAATTTGAATAGAAGTAATCGAAAAAGCTCCCCTGCGGGAGCTTTTTTTATTTAATGAATATGCGCGCTTCTTTGCTGTTCAATCCACGGTTTAAGCTTGATAAAGATAAGTGTGAACACAATCGTAATGACAATGCCTTTTATGACGTTAAATGGCAGGATACCAGCGACTACCGCTGTTTTCAGCGCACTGTCGGATAATGCCGGGGAGTGTAAAAACCATGTGTAGGCCGGAAGAATCAGAACATAATTCAGAATGCTCATCAGCACCGTCATAGCTGCAGTTCCAAGCAGAAGACTTACTGCCAGGCCTTTTGCTGAGTTCAGCTTTTTAAATAAGAAAGCAGTCGGCAAAATAAAGAGTGTTCCGGCAATGAAATTTGCAATTTGTCCTACAGGCACTCCAGCCATGCTCCCCTGAATGATATATTGAAGAACGTTTTTTATCGCTTCAACGGCAATACCCGCTAAAGGTCCGTATATAAGAATCGCAATAATGGCAGGGACATCACTGAAATCAATTTTTAAATAATCAGGAAGCCCCGGAAACGGAAAATTTAACAGCATCAAAACAAATGCGATGCTGCTCAGCATGCTGATCACGACTAATTTTTTTACTTTCAATTTGCTCTCTCCTTTTCGATCACATCTTACTCGAAAAGCGGAAAGGTTCTTTTTCCAGCCAATAAAAAAACCGCTCTATGATATAAAAGCGGGGTTTCAAAAATTTGGCTTGGTAAAGAAACGTTTGAAAACCTTTCTTTCAAAACGCTGCTGAACCTCCATCTTCTCCCATCCAGACTATACTGTCGGCTTCGGAATCACACCGAATCCTGCTGTCAAAAACAGCTCGCGGGCTTAGAGCCATTGCTCATCACCGCCGGTAGGGAATTTCACCCTGCCCCGAAGATTGATCATATGAATTTGGTTCCATTATAAACGATAAACGGCTGGTTGTATAGATAATTGCTTCAAATTAAATATAACGCCAAAAGTCTTTAAAACTGGTCAATTCCTCGCTTTCCTTTTATCCTTTACTGCGTCAATACACATTGACACTCTATTGAGAATATGTTAAATTATCAGATATTTAGTTTGTCAATTTAGGAGGAAATCTTACGATGTTTCGAGTATTGGTCTCAGACAAAATGAGCAACGACGGCTTACAACCACTTATTGAATCAGACTTTATTGAAATCGTACAAAAAAACGTAGCAGATGCAGAGGATGAATTACATACCTTTGATGCTCTATTGGTGCGAAGCGCGACAAAAGTAACAGAAGACCTTTTTCAAAAAATGACTTCTTTAAAAATCGTCGGAAGAGCCGGTGTCGGTGTGGATAATATCGACATTGACGAAGCGACGAAACACGGGGTAATTGTTATTAATGCGCCAAACGGAAACACAATTTCCACAGCTGAGCACACATTCGCGATGATCTCATCTTTAATGAGACACATCCCTCAGGCCAATATCTCTGTAAAATCCAGAGAATGGAACCGCACAGCATATGTCGGTTCGGAACTTTACGGCAAAACACTTGGAATTGTAGGATTAGGCAGAATCGGAAGCGAAATTGCACAGCGCGCGAGAGCCTTCGGTATGACCGTGCACGTTTTTGATCCTTTCTTAACAGAAGAAAGAGCGAAAAAAATCGGTGTAAACAGCCGTACGTTCGAAGAAGTCTTGGAAAGCGCAGATATCATCACTGTGCATACACCCTTAACAAAAGAAACAAAAGGCTTATTAAACAAAGAAACAATTGCAAAAACGAAAAAAGGTGTTCGCTTAATTAACTGTGCACGAGGCGGCATTATCGATGAGGCAGCTCTTCTTGAAGCTTTAGAAAGCGGCCATGTTGCCGGTGCGGCTCTTGACGTTTTTGAAGTTGAACCGCCAGTTGATAATAAACTCGTTGACCACCCGTTAGTGATTGCCACTCCTCACCTAGGGGCATCGACAAAAGAAGCGCAGCTGAATGTTGCAGCGCAAGTGTCAGAAGAAGTTCTGCAGTTCGCAAAAGGTCTTCCTGTTATGTCAGCCATTAACCTGCCTGCCATGACAAAAGATGAATTCGCTAAGATTAAGCCGTACCACCAAATCGCAGGAAAAATCGGCAGCCTCGTATCACAATGCATGAAAGAGCCGGTACAGGATGTCGCGATTCAATATGAAGGCACAATTGCTAAACTTGAAACATCGTTTATTACAAAAAGCCTTCTGTCAGGCTTCTTAAAACCACGCGTTGACTCAACAGTTAACGAAGTAAATGCGGGCGGTGTCGCAAAAGAACGCGGCATTAGCTTTAGTGAAAAGATTTCCACTTCTGAATCTGGATACGATAATTGCATTAGCGTAAAAGTGGCAGGAGACCGCAGCACCTTTACCGTTACAGCTACCTATATCCCTCATTTCGGAGAACGCATTGTCGAAATCAACGGGTTTAATATCGACTTTTATCCAACAGGCCACCTGGTTTACATCCAGCATCAGGATACGACGGGGGTCATCGGCCGAGTGGGACGTATTCTCGGAGATAACGATATTAACATTGCAACCATGCAGGTTGGCCGTAAAGAAAAAGGCGGAGAAGCCATCATGATGCTTTCTTTTGACAGACATTTAGAAGATAAAATTGTGAAAGAACTAACAGATGTTCCTGATATCGTGTCTGTGAAACTTATTGATCTTCCATAATGAAAAAAACTCAAGCTCTGCAGCTTGAGTTTTTTTCTGCTTTTTAACGGTTTCCTGTTTATGTATGTTTGTGCAGTACTTCTAACACGTTTCTCAGTTCGGATACAGGTATTTGCCCAGGTGCTGAAGCCTCTTCTCCTGCGCCGAATGTACAAGCTGATCCAAATATCTCACCGCTCAGCCTGCTGACTAATCCCGTTCCCGCCATTGACATTGTGATCATTGGACGGTCCGCATATTTTGTCTTCATCGTATACGTCGCATCAAGCAAGGTTAAAAGATCTCCTGCATCCTTTGGCATTACAGCTATTTTCGGAATATGCGCTCCTAACTCCTGCATTTTACGAAGCCGAGAAATGATCTCGTCCTTTTCAGGTGTTTTCTGAAAGTCATGATTAGACATAATCACGTAGACACCATTTTCTCCTGCTAAAGATACTAACGCTTCAACGTTTGCCTCTCCTGAAAATAATTCAATATCGATAAAGTCTATATCTTTTGTGCGGATAGCCGTTTCCAGCAAAGCAATGTAGGAACTTACATCCATTTCTTTGCTCCCGCCTTCTTTATGCGATCTGAATGTAAATAGAAACAGCTTGTCTCTTAAAGACTCTCGCAGCTTTGAGATCATCTTTATGACTGCTTCATTGTCGTCTGCTTTTTCAAATACATCGACTCGCCACTCGACAATATCCGGATCCAGTAATTTCACAGCTTCTGCTTCTTTTAAAATTTGCTTTTCTGTTTTCCCCATCAGCGGAACGATGATTTTCGGCATCCCTTCACCGATGGAAACTCCTTTGATTGTTAACACGTTCACTCGTCTCAAATCCTTTCAATCTTTACCTTGTTTTATTATACACGGACAACTTTTTTTTGAAAATTTCTATTATATGAAAAGCAACGAAAAAAGAGCCTGAAAAAAGGCTCTTTTAATTCAAGGAAACCGGATTTGGAGCAGCTGGAACCGGAATAGCTTCTGATACATCGTATCTGCCGATTTTATTTGTTCCCGTTTCCGCAAAGGTCACTTCTGTAAAGCCAAACTCCTTTGCTGTTAAAAGAAGTCCCTCCAGCATTAAGATGCCGGCAATAGAATCCTTAACCCCCGAGTGTTTTGAGAAATGGATATATAAGTGATTCTGTTTCTCCGTTACAGATTTGACGGCACCCGCTTGAATAAGAGGTGCAGTATTTGTTTGATTGCTCGATTCCATTTCCTTAATAGCTTCTTTTACAGTATTAAATGTTCTTTCTGTTGGAACGAGAAAGTCTTGTCCTTGTTCATTTTGGTACAAGGAGTAGGCTCTGTTCGACTGTTTAGGAATAGGAATTTCAGTAAAAGTACCATTTGAGCCAATACTGGCGCCGTCCTTTTTCTGCTCCGATGAAAAAATTTTGATTTTTTCATAAGGACTCCATTTTAAAGATTCTTTCAGCAATTTTTTTAGTATTGCGTCGTCTTTTACAGAAAAAGCCTCAATGGGCTGATCGACTTGTATATTTAATTCCTTATGGTTTTGGTTTTGGTTTTCCTTTACTTCCACTTCATCCATGAAGGAGGGAATCGTGATGGCGTGATCAAGGATATCCAATTGATCACTTTCAAACAGCACCTCCTGTATGGTTTGGTTTGATTTCGTTTTTTTAATGCTGACGGGTATAATTGTGGATGTTTCGGCATCGGCAATTGCTACAGTCGTATAGTTGTTCTGCTCCTTTTCAGGAACAACTAACGATGACTGATCCAGGGATAATGCAGCTTTTTTACTGTCTGCTGTCTCAGTTTTCGTTATAGCGTTTTCTTGGGACGCTTCTTTTTGTTGAGGCTGTGCCTGATCAAAGAAATGAGGAGAAATAATGAAGGCGATATAAACCGCAACTGCAGTGGCACATGCGGGGCCAATCCACCTAACAGCGGACTTTTTTTTGCTTTTTGCCATCGAAAGCCGCTTATATATGTCTTGCGGAGAACGATGGTCTTTAACTGCCGGCAGTTGACTTAACAACTCCTTTATCTGTTCTTCGTTCCAATCTGACTTCATCATCCATTAGCTCCTCCCTCAAAAGCTCCATATGTTTCCGAAGTACTTTGAGCCCTCTGTGTTGGGTCGTTTTCACTTTGCTTTCCGAGAAGCGCAGAGCATTGGCTGTTTCCTGTATTGAATATCCCTGAATAAACCGTAAGATAATCACAGCTCTTTGATCGATCGTACATTGATCGAGCGCAGCATAAATTTCCCGGACATTTTCATGTTGAACCGCGAGTTCGTCCGGAAGCAATTGCTGATCTCTGACATCCTGTGTGTCCCAATCAAATGTCCCGAGTACACGCTGTCTGATCGTCTGCTGCTTACGGAACCAGTCTATCGCCACATGGCGTGCAATTGACAAAAGCCATGTTTTTTCACTGCTTCTTCCTTCAAACGTATGATATGAATTTAATACACGAATATAAACCTCCTGAAGAAGGTCTTCAGCCTGGCTTTTATCCTTTACCATATAAAATAAAAATTGATATAAATCTTGATGGTAAGTTTTATATAACGCTTGAAAGGTTTCTTCCATAGGAAACCCCTCCGTTCCTTTAGTCGTAATAATAGCTTAAAAGTTACATTACAACTATATTACGAGAAACTGGAATTTGGAAGGGAATTTATATTAACATATCCTTAAATCTTATTAAGAAAAACCTTTTAAAAAACACCCGCTTGGATCAGCGGGTGTTTCTTATGGAACAAGATTCTTCGGCAAATTCAGACTCGACTTAATCATTTTGTCGGAATATAAAACGTAAACGTCGTTCCTTTGTCCATCCGGCTGTGCACCGTAATGGTACCGTTGTGAGCTTCCACAATATTTTTAACAATAGCGAGTCCCAGTCCGGTTCCTGCTCTGCCTCTTGTCCGTGCTTTATCCGCTTTATAGAACCGCTCAAAAATAAATGGCAGATCCTCTTCCGGTATGCCGGAGCCGGAATCTTTGACGTCTATTTTTATTCCATCCTTAACCGTATGAACGGAGATGGAGACACTGCCGCCTGATTGAGTATGACGCAGCGCGTTATCAATTAAATTGGTAAACACCTGCTCCATCTTATCTTCATCAAACATAAATTCCTCTTCAGTGAGAGAAATGTCCTGATGCAAAGAAATATTTTTTTCTTTGGCAACGCCGGAAAATTTGCGCATGATCTTTTCTATAAATTCATTAAGATTGATTTGTTCATAATGCAATCCAGTATGCCCTGATTCCATTCGCGCTAAATCAAGCAAATCGTTGACAAGGCGGCCCATTCGCAGCGACTCGTCATATATAATTTGAGCAATCTCTTTTCGGTCTTCTTCGGAACTCGCAATATCATCGACAATGGCTTCACTATACCCTTGAAGCATGGAGATCGGCGTTCTTAATTCATGGCTGACATTTGCGATAAAGTCTTCGCGCAATTTATCAAGGCGGCGTTCTTCGGTCATATCTCGAAGAACGGCAACCGCGCCTCTGACATGCGATTCCGCATACAGCGGCGACATCAGCAGCACCCATGATCTGCCCTGCAGCGTCATTTCAATCATTTGTTCTTTTTCTGTGCTGACAGCATTTTGGAACAGTTCTTTTGCTTCTGGCGGAAGATTGTCGCCTTCTTTAATATTCATATTCTGCTCATAATACCAAGCCTGCAGAAAACGTTCGGCCGGCGGGTTTGTCACGAGAATCGTGCCGTCGATATTGATAGTAATCACTCCGTCAGCCATACTGCTTAATATGTTTGAAAGCTGTTCTTTTTCTTGGTTGAGCGCATTGATATGAAAGTTAAGCTGCCGTCCCATTTGATTAAAGGCGGTTGCCAGCTCACCGATTTCATCCTGGGTTAAAATCGGGATTTTCGTGTCAAACTTGCCCTTTGCTAAATCCTGTGCGCCCTCTCTCATTTTTCGAAGCGGATACGTGACCCTGCTTGATAAAAAGAAAGCAAAAAATGTGGTCAGCACAATCGCAATGCCTGCGGCAAGGAATATATAACGGGTCGTGTGTTTTGTTGTGTCTTTGACGGCAAGCAGAGACTGAGATAAAAAGACCATGCCTTTTTTTCCGTCTTTTTCATACGGAACACCCACAATCAGGCGTTCATTATCCGTGTCTCTGCCGCTCAGGCCCGTACGTTTACTGACTTTTTTATGGTTGTCCAGAGCATGATGTAAATCCTTGTCCCGCTGTATTTGCTCAAGCGTGATAGATGAGAGCCGATTTTTATCGTTCGGCGAATACCAGTATTTTTTCTCATCCTGTATGATCGCAATGCTTGTTAAGTTATCAGCGAGCTCCCAGGTGATCGACCTTGCCAGCGCCTGATCCTCGTGTTTTTCTAAGATGACTGCGACTTTATTTGCAAGCTGGGTTAAATCATTTTCGGCTTCTTCCACATGATAATTTTCGATAAACTCGAGTAAAAGCACCGTTAAAATAAATAATACGATCAGGACAAGAGAAAGGATCGTAGCCCACAGCTTGCCTACTACGCTTTTCCAAAATTTCATTCAGCGCCTACCTCGAATTTATAACCGACGCCCCATACGGTGACGATTTTTTTGGCAGCTCCCGGTGATACTTTATTGAGCTTTTCCCGGAGACGTTTGACGTGTGTGTCTACTGTACGCAGATCGCCGAAAAATTCATACTGCCACACTTCCTTGAGAAGCTTTTCCCGATCATACACTTTGTCAGGCGTTTTCGCTAAGAAGTAAAGGAGCTCATACTCTTTCGGTGTTAAGCTCACTTCAGTTCCGTCAGCAGTTACCCGATGGGCATCATGATCGATTGACAGATGAGAAAACACCAATACGTTTTTCGTCGGCGTATTCGCATTGAAATAAGAGTTTTGAGAGGCTCTTCTCAGAAGCGCTTTTACCCGCAGCACAACTTCTCTCGGACTAAACGGTTTGACAATGTAATCATCTGTTCCCGATTCAAACCCCTGCACCCGGTTTGCTTCTTCTCCTTTTGCTGTCAGCATGATAATTGGTGTAGCTTTTTTTTCGCGAATTTGGCGGCAGACCTCAATTCCGTCTGTGCCAGGCATCATTAGGTCAAGCAAAATTAAGTCATAATTGGTTTCGAGGCCTTTGGCAATGGCTTCATCACCATTTTCCGCTTCTTCAATCACATAATTTTCACGTTCAAGATACATTTTTAAAAGGCGGCGAATTCTGGCTTCGTCATCAACTACTAATATTTTGGTTTCATTGGTTTGGTCCATCGTTTTCCCCCTGCTTTCCTTCTGTTACTTTCATTTTATCAAATCGTGAGAAAGTTTGAGAACTGTATCGCTTTGTTCTGGACTATGCATAAGAATGAAGTCCGGCAAGCACAAGATTTACAAATATTAAATTGAACATAATGATGGCAAAACCGATTACGGCCAGCCATGCTGATTTCTCACCGTGCCACCCTCTTGACAGCCTTAAATGCAAATAAGCGGCGTAAAACAAAAACGTGATCAGCGCCCATACTTCCTTCGGGTCCCAGCCCCAAAACCTCGTCCAAGCGAGCTGAGCCCAAATCATTGCAAAGATCAGCGCGCCGAGTGTAAAAATCGGAAAACCGATGGAAACGGCTCTGTAGCCAACCTCATCCACCAGATCAAGATTCACGTTTTTCACCAGAGGATGTAAACAGGCACTGATTCTTTTTCTGACGATCAGGCGAAGCGCTCCGTACAATAGGAGTCCAGCTCCAAACGACCAAATCACTGTGTTTACCTTTCTGCCTGAGAAAAGGGCCGGAAGCTCTGCAATGGGCTGCATTTTCCCCTCGGTGATAAGCTCACCCTCATGCGGACCTACAAGTGCGGGCATTTCATAGACCATCACGCTTTTTTCCTTATTCTTATCCACCCAGTTAAACTCAGCTTCATAGCCGGCAAAACGAAACACAGATGTTATCACAATAAAGGCAACTGCCGTCACCATAATAAACATGATAGCTTCAAGCCAAAAGGTTTTTTTACTTGGTTTTGTCTGGTCAACATGCTTCAAAAGAAAAATGACACCTGCGACAAAACTGATGGCGAGTATAGCTTGCCCCAGCGCAGCCGTGGTTACGTGGATATACAGCCAATTGCTCTGCAATGACGGAATTAAAGGCGAAATGTCCGTCGGAAACATGCTGGCGTATGCAATCAGCAATAAAGCGATCGATAATGTAAACAGACCTAATGAAGGCAATTGATAGATAAAATAAAGGATAATAAACGCAAGCACAAGCATCATACCAAAGGCCGTTGTAAATTCAAACATGTTGCTGACAGGCGCATGGCCGCTGGCAGCCCACCTTGTAATAAAATAGCCCAGGTGGCAGAGAAAACCGATAATCGAAAGGGTAATCCCGATCGTCGCCCACCGGTTTGCCCTGTCTTTTTTATTTTTCCTTCCGCGTATGGCCCCGCCGAAAATCGGGACCGCGATTAAATACACGAGAAAGGCCGCATAAAGAAAATTTCCGCTCAGCTCTGCCATGACACCACTCCCTTTTCGCCTATTTCTGTGTTTTCATTAATTCTTTTTGGTCTGCTGGTTCAGTCAGCCCCGTATCGGCTAAAACAAATTCTAAATCCCGCTTCAGTCCGTACCAGTTTTTATTGGTATGGCCGGCAACCATGACTGCACCTTCCTGTGTATGCAGCCAGATTCTGCGGTGCTGCCAGTACATTCCTTGAATGACGCCAATCATAAAAATGGCTCCGCCGATGGCAAGCACCCAAAGCGTCAGATCTTTTCTGACTGTCAAACCGGTTATGTTTTTCGTTTCGACATGGTCAAATTTTAACTTGTACTTATTGCTGCCCGACCCTTCAATTGTTTCTTGAATGGCAACAAAGCTTTTTTCGCCTTTTGGCTTATCTGGCGTTATGATATTAAAGACAAACGCCGGATTGTTAGGGATTTTTGTTTTTGTGCTCGGCTCTCCGTCCTGATTAAAATAGAAGTCAGGAAGGTAGCTGGCGACCTCGACTTTGTAACCGTTGCCAAGATCATAAACCGAATCTGGATCCAATAGGTTGATCTTTAAGCTCCCAAAGGATTTTTTTGATTTTTTGTCAATCAGCTGAAACACCATCTGATCGAGCTGATTCTCTTTATAATCCACCTGATAAACAGAAAACGAATCAAAGCGCAGCGGCTGGTTGACACGAATATCTTCTTCTTTTACTTTTTTCAGCTTCGGCTTCTCTCCGTAGACAATTTTGCCTTCCCGTTTATAGAGAACCGCGTCTGTTTGAAAGTTTTTCGCGACCTTTCCGCTTCCGACTCTGTCAATGGCATCAGCGAACACCTTTTTTTCTGTCTCGCTGTTATAAGTCTCTACGCTGAATTGATTGTTTTTCAAATAATATCTTCCGTCTGTGCCTGGAATTGCCGCAGTTTCGCCTTCTCTGACCCAGAGCGTTTCATCGACGTACATGCCCGGCACAAATCTCAGCATTGCGCCAATCAGGAAAATGATTAGTCCTATGTGATTGACATACGGACCCCAGCGGGAAAAACGCCCTTTTTCCGCCAGAATGCTGCCCTCTTGTTCTCGTATTCTATAACGCTTTTTCTTTAAGAGCGTCACAATCTTTTCTTTTTCTTCAAGGTTGAGCTCGGTCTCCGTTTCACTGAACAGCCGCTGCCTTTTTAAGAAAACAGGGCTTCTCCTGACCCCCTGATTTTTCAATGCTCTGTACAGGGGGATCACGCGGTCAAGGCTGCAGATGACAAGAGAAATGCCGATAGAGGCAATCAGCAGCAAATACCACCAAGATCCATATAAATGATGGAACCCAAGTAAATAATAAAGCTGGCCGAACGTGCCGTATTGTTCTTTATAATATGTATCAGCCTGAGCGCCGGGGGGCAAATAGGCTTCTTGAGGAAAAATAGTCCCGAATGCTGATGCTGCAAGGGTTATGACGATAAGCCATATTCCGACCTTAACCGAAGAAAAGAAGTTCCATATTTTATCAATGAACGTTTTGTTATAGGTTTGTGAACGTCTCGCACTTCCATCGTATCTCATATCAGCAAGCGGGGGCTGCGTTTCCTGAAGCGCCCTGCCGCACGATTCACATAAAACGGTTCCGACCGGGTTAATATGTCCGCATTCACATTTTACCTGCTTCATCCCGAAGCCGCTCCGGGTTTTATCAGATTCATATAGTCATGGATCATGCTTTCTGTCATAGTGCCGGTCACCACCTTGACAACTTTTCCTTCCGGATTGATTAAAAAGGTTGTCGGAAGCGGAGATACGCCATAGGCATCAAGCACCTGACGATCTGTATCCAGAACAACCGGAAAATTCACTCCGTAGGATTTCATAAAATTATGTACTGCTATCTTTGACTCCCCAACATTTACCGCGACAATTTCAACGCCCTGGTCTTTAAAATATTTGTATTGGTTCGCCATATAAGGAAATTCTTTTTTGCACGGCTCACACCAAGTGCCCCAGAAATTCAAAAAAACACCTTTTCCTTTTAAGTCACTCAGCTCAATACGTTCCCCATTCGTATCTTCAAGGACAAAATTCGGTGCCTCGGACCCTTCGGATATGCTCTCTTTGTCGGCAAATACAGCACTGTATATTGTATAGGCCAGCGCGCAGATTAAAACGAGAAGGATGCCGGTCCGAATGAATAAACGCCTTTTTTTCTTCATTGTCCACTGCCCCCTTCCCCTATTGCAGATCCATTCAATTATATCATTTCACAATCATTTCACATTTCTAACTTTTTGAAGGTTATGTGAAACTTAGAAAGCGTTTTTACCGTGTTCCGCTAGCGCTCTGAGCCTTTTGACTTCATGCGGCGTAAGCTCTCTTGCGTCTCCCGTATTTAAGCCTCTGAGATTTAAAAATGCGTATTCTTCCCGCTTCAGCTTGATTACTTCATGTCCGATTGCTTCAAACATGCGGCGCACTTGCCTGTTCCGTCCTTCATGGATGGTCAGCTGTATAATGCTTGTTTGTTTTTTCTTATCCAATGAAAGCAGCTTCGCTTTGGCAGGAGCTGTTTTGCCTTCCTCCAGCATAATGCCGCGCTCCAGCTTTCTGATCAGCTCTTTAGACGGTATGCCTTTTACCTTTGCTACATATGTTTTGTTTATTTCATATTTAGGGTGCATTAGCTTGTTGGCAAACTCGCCGTCATTGGTTAAAAGCAAAAGACCGCTTGTATCGTAATCCAGACGTCCGACCGGATAGATGCGCTGCGGCACTTCTCTAAAAAAGTCCGTCACGACTTTGCGCCCTTTGTCATCGTCCGCTGCGGAGATCACGCCTCTTGGTTTATATAGCAGAAAATAAACAGGCTCTTCACGTTCGACCTTCAAGCCGTTTACTTCAATCTGATCAGAACCGGTGACTTTAACACCAAGCTCTGTTATTACTTTGCCGTTCACCTTTACTTTTCCTTCTTTAATCAGCTCTTCTGCCTTTCTGCGCGATGCAACTCCGGCGTGAGCAATTACTTTTTGCAGTCTTTCCATGTCTTTCACCTCAAGTATTATCTTACTTTTTTCAACCTGAACAAACAAGCTTTTTCAGATTTCGCATGCTTTATCTAAAAAAACGCCATTTTCAGGCGCTCCCAAATAATAACGTAACGATGATGATAGATGCAACTACACCGATTAAATCAGCAAGAAGTCCCACCTTTAACGCATCACCCATTTTTTTAATGCCAACAGCTCCGAAATACACCGTCAGCACATAAAGTGTTGTATCCGTTGATCCCTGCATCACCGATGCCAGCCTGCCAATAAAGGAGTCCGGTCCATACACTGCAATTAAATCAGTGGTCATACCCAGAGCAGCCGTACCGGAGATCGGACGAATCAGCGCAAGCGGAACCACCTCAGCCGGTATGCCGATGGCGGAAAAGGCCGGCTTTAATAGATCCATAAAAAAGTCAAGCGCCCCCGATGATCTGAAAACAGTAATCGCAACTAGCATCCCGACTAAGTAGGGGATAATCGAAAATGCGATCTCAATTCCTTCTTTTCCGCCTTCAACAAAGGATTCATATGTCGGCACCTTTTTGATTGTCCCATAAAGAAGAATGCCGGCAATAATAATAGGGATCATGGCTAAAGACAGCCAGTTGATAATTTCCATCGGCTTACCTCCCCTTCTTTTTACGGCGGTAATAAAAATACCGGTCAATAATAATGGCGCCGATTCCAGAAATAAGTGTCGCCAAAATGCTCGGTCCGACGATATCTGTCGGCGTTTTGGAGGAATAGGCCATTCGCACGGCAATAACCGTTGTCGGGATGAGAGTAATGCACGAAGTATTAACAGCTAAAAAAGTGATCATGGAACGGCTCGCTTCCGAACGGTTTCCATTCAGCTTTTTCATTTGCTCCATTGCTTTAATGCCAAGAGGTGTGGCCGCGTTCCCGAGGCCGAAGAAGTTCGCCATGAGATTTGATAAAATGTAGCCCATTGCGGGATGATCCGGCGGTATGTCAGGGAACAGCTTAGAAATAAAAGGCCTGCACATACGGCTGAAAATATCCAGCAGTCCTGACTGTTCAGCTATTTTCATTAAACCCAGCCAAAAAACAAGCACGCTCATAAGTCCAAATGAGATTGTGACAGCTTCTTTGGCTCCTTTAAACACCGCCTCATTTACATCCTGCAGCGTTCCATTGCACATCGCAAATACTAGCCCGATCACAGTTAAGCTGACCCAGATTATATTGACCATTTTGCCCCGCCAGCCGCATTCAGAAAAATGGATTGAAACGTTTCAAAAAACTTTTTTTTCGGTTTTTGATTTCGTTCGTTTTCGTAATAGATCGGCACATTTGCGATGGTTTCATCGTTGAACATGACTTTCATGTGTCCTACAATATCCGGAATTTTTGAGACATCCTTTTCCCAGGCTTTTTTCGGTTTGAGCAGGGTAGTGTTGATTTTGACATCTTCTTTTTCTTCTTCGGTAAGCAAATAGGTGATGTCCCGTTTGATGAAAGCTTTAGACTCATAAAATGTACCTTTAAGCTTCGGAATATCTCCTTTTTTTGCGATTAAATATGTTTGATAATGATCAAATACATAGTTAAACATATTCATATGATCATCCCAATCGTCGGGGTCATTAATGGTAACGGCTATCAGATTAACGCCGTCCTTTGAAGCGGTTGAAACGAGTGTGCGTTTTGCAAGCTTGGTATAGCCTGTTTTCCCCCCTGTGCTGTATGGATACAGCATCGTCAGCAATTTATTTTTGTTTTTCCATACACTTTCCATTGTTTCTGCTTTGTATATTTTTGTGCCGGAGATGGTTTGATAGTCTTTGAGCTTCATGGCGTATTTCGTTAAAACAGCCATGTCATAAGCTGTTGAGTAGTGATTTTCATGGTCGTCCAATCCGTGCGGGTTTTGAAAACGGGTATTCTCCATACCGATTTGTTCTGCTTTTTGGTTCATCATATAGACAAATCCATCGAGGCTTCCCCCGACATACTCAGCAATCGCAACAGCAGCATCGTTCCCGGATCTCAGCATCAGGCCATACACAAGATCCTTTAATTTCACTTTTTGCCCTTCGGTTAAATAAATGGCCGAACCCTCTGTTCTGACCGCATTTGCAGAAACAGTCACGGTTTCTTCCATTTTTCCGGATTCAATGGCGAGAACAGCGGTCATGATCTTTGTAATACTGGCAATCCGCCTTTTTTCATGCTCGTCCTTGGCAAATAACACTCTTCCTGATGTGCCGTCAATGACAATGGCGCTCTTCGCACTGACATTTATAGCTGCATGTGCTGTGTTCACATTTACATTTGCAAATAGAAAAGAAATGATGACGATTAATACAGCTTTTTTAAAAATGCGCATGTTTGTTCACGTCCTTGTGGTGGTTTGTACAAGTTTATGCGCATGTCCATCAGTTATGAATAACAATTGTGTCTTGGCCTGCAAACATAAAAAAACTCTCCCGTAAAGGGAGAGTAAGTGTTATCTGATGGATGCCATGCTAGATCCGGACGCTTCGTAATGAGCCAGTTCTTCCCTCATCTTCAGAAACGCTGCGCTCAGCGGCAATAATAATTGCTCCAGAGACTGCGGAACAGCATGGTAGAACTCAATTGCGCTGACTCCGGTATATGACGCCCGGCTGTTTTCACACCAGGTGTCTTTCTTTGGCATAAAGAACTCTTCAATGCATTGATGATACACATTGTAAAGTGTTTTTTCCGCTCTGGTTTCCTGAAATGGCTCTTGCATAAGGAGACGGCGGCATGCTTCAGCGCCTCCTTCACAAAATACTGTCATTCTTCTCAGCGTGCTCAGCACATCACAGCAGTATGCCTCTTCAACAGGCAATTCAGCCTGCATAGACGCCAGTGTGGTTTGATTTAAATAATCATTAACGGTATTGACAACCATTGATAAGAATTCGCCTGTTTTTTGAGTCTGCACTCGCACAATCGAATGTCCCATTTCGTTTGGTATCTTCCCCTCATGTCTTTGTCTCTCACATTTTGCTTCTTTCATGATAGCTACTTCTTCCTTATATCTTATGTTGATGAAAAAGCGCGATTCATTAAATCTCTATTTTATGTCTTCAAAGGTTTGGTTAAAGTTTTCAAAGAATAAATCCGCTTCTTCTTGAAGAACGTCATCTTCCGCATTTTCAGGCAGCGGCGGAAGCTCGTCCAGCGTTTTTAAGCCGAATTGCTCAAGAAAAGTCGGCGTCGTGCCGTATAAAATGGCCCGTCCCGGACCGTCAGCGCGTCCGACTTCACACAGCAGCGCCTTGGCGACAAGGCTGTGTAAAATTCTTTCTGATTTTACGCCTCTGATATCTTCAATTTCCGCTCTCGTAATCGGCTGTTTATATGAAACAATCGCCAGCACCTCCAAAGATGCCTGGGAAAGGCCTTTCGACGGTACTTCGATCAGTTTTTTCAAGTACGGCGCAAAGTCCTTTTTGGTGGAAAGCATGTACGTATCTGCATATTCAATAAGTTCAATGCCTCTTGTATCATGACGGTAATCGTCTGCCACATCCGCCATAATGGTGTTCAGTTCAGGCTCTTCTATTTCAAGCACTGTTAACAGCTGTTTTTTGGTCAGTCCTTCATCGCCTGCCGCATATAGAAGGGCTTCCACTATAGCTTTCCAATTCACGATATCAAGCCCCATGAATGGATTCACTCCCCATAATGTAAATATCTGAAAAATTTTGCTCCTGCTCAATCAAAATCAGCTGATTTTTCATCAGTTCTAGAACCGCCAGGAAGGTGACAACCAAATGTTCTTTTTGCTCATATGAAAAAAGATCCATAAAGTTGATTCTTTTCCCTTTTGATTTCAGGCTGTGCACGATTTCATTCATTCTGTCTTCAATTGGTATTTCCTGTCTAGTAATTGTTGTTTCCATCGGCCTTGTTATTTTTTTTCGCTTCAGCACTTTTTGAAAAGCGCCAATCATATCGTAGACTGTGACTGACAGCTTTTGCTCCGACTGTTTCACTTCTTTTGCATATTCACTCAAGTCACTCGGCGGTTTCGTGAATGATTTTTGTCTTTCTTCTTCCCGTTCCTTTAATTCCTTCGCCGCGTCTTTATATTTTCTATACTCAATCAGCTTTTCAATCAGTTCCTCCCGCGGGTCTTCTTCCTCAAGCAATTCATCCTCAAACAGCTCTTCCTCTTGCTTCGGGAGCAGCATTCTGCTTTTAATACTGAGCAGCGTAGCAGCCATCACCAAATACTCGCTGGCGATATCAAGCTCAAGCACACGCATCGTATGTACATATAATAAATATTGTTCAGTAATCTTCGCCACAGGTATATCATATATGTCAATTTCAAGACGATTGATTAAATGAAGCAGCAGGTCCAATGGGCCTTCAAACGTATCAATTTTTACTTGATATTCTTCCATCATCTCACCATTTTCAAGTATCACTCTCATTGCCGGATAAACTGGCTACCCTTTAGTATAAGCCACCAAAAAGCTCTCGTCCAATACTATTTCATTTCCTGCATTTCAAGAGATTTGTGCTGAATATTCAAATAACAAGATATCCGCCTACACAAAAAAGGGCAGGTGTACATAGGATGCTCGCGTAGACCACAACAAAGGAGGCTGAATGTTCATGGGAGAAAAGTGCTTCAGCGGCGGTTTCGCTTTAATTGTCGTTTTGTTTATTCTGCTGATTATCGTAGGTGCCGCTTGGATTTGCTAGAACTAAAAATGAGCAGGTCCAATGCGCTGTTTTTTCCTTTTATCTGTCCTGTGTTACACTAAAGGCGGATTAAAAGGAGGAAGCATCTTGTACCCGAAAGCTTATATTGATTATCTCGTTGAATTTCACGCAACACGGGATTATTTTGAATGCCATGAAATACTAGAAGAATATTGGAAGGAAGATCCTCCGAACAAACGAAAAATACTTTGGGTCGGCTTTATCCAGCTTGCTGTTGCTTTGTATCATCACAGAAGACAGAATACAGCCGGGGCCAAAAGATTGCTGGCAAACAGCATACGGATTCTTCAAGCGAAAAAACAAGCGGTGGAAGATTTGGGGCTTGATCATACCCGTTTACTGGAGCTTATGCAGTCGGTTTACGAACAAATTGAACTGGGATCTTCCTATAAAAGCATCATGCTGCCAATTAAAGATGAGAAGCTGAAGGAAGCATGCCGCATTGAATGCAAGCGAAAAGCTTACACGTGGGGACAGCCCAGCACACTCACTGATAGATTTCTAATTCATAAACATTGTTTGCGGGATCGGACTGATGTCATCCGCGAACGCGAGAAAGAAATTGAACGAAGAAAAAAAAGCAGAGGCTGATAACAGCCTCTGCTTAATTATTGTATGAAATGTCTTGATCCTGCTGACCTTGACAGCGTTCGAAAAAGCTCTGCGTTAATTCATTCGGAACCAGTACCTGCGTTTTGAATAAATGCTTTAAAGCATCCATCATCTGTTTTCCGATTCCTTGATGGCGATGAGAAGGATTCACACTGATATGCCGGATTTCAACCTCGGAATCCTTTTTTTCAACTCCGATTGCTCCGACGATATCCTCGTCCTCTTTCCAAAGAAAGAGCTGGCGGTCTGTATCCGTTTCGTAGTCCTTAATTGTCTGCTGAAGCTGCTTAAGATCTTTTTCATTTGGCATAAATGAAAGAAGTCCCATCGCAATCTTTTCAAACGATTTTTTATAACGAATTAACATAAAAACCCCTCTATATCCTAATGTCCAGTTCTATCAAACGGATAAGTGTAGGTGATCCGTTTTCTCACATTATATCATTTTCGCCATATTTTTAAACTGTTTTCAGCAAATTATTCAAATGAACGGTTTAAATTTGCCATTTCTATGGCAGAAACAGCACAATCTACGCCCTTATTGCCTGCTTTTGTTCCAGCCCGTTCAATGGCCTGCTCAATGTTTTCCGTAGTGACAATTCCAAAGATCACAGGTACGCCTGTTGTGTTCCCTGCTTGCGCGATGCCTTTTGCTGCTTCGTTGCAGACGTAATCGTAATGAGTTGTCGCGCCTCTGATGACAGTGCCGAGTGTAATAACGGCGTCATATTTTTTTGTTTCAGCCATTTTTTTAGCAGCGAAAGGAATTTCAAATGCGCCCGGAACCCAAGCCACATCAATATCGTTTGTATCCACGCCGTGTCTGAGCAAAGCATCTTCTGCCCCGCTCAGCAGCTTGCTTGTAATAAAATCATTAAATCTTCCTACTACGATTCCGATTTTAAGACCTGTACCAACTAAATTTCCTTGTATGATATTCATATGATTTCCATCCTTTTTTGTGATTTTTGTTATTAGAAATGAAGTAAATGACCTAGTTTGTTCATCTTAGTTTGCAAATATTTTTTGTTGTGCTCTTTGGCTTCCATTTGAAGCGGCACTCTTTCTGTAATGCTGAGACCATACCCTTCAAGTCCGGCAATTTTCCGCGGATTATTCGTCAAGAGCTTCATATTCCGCACGCCGAGATCGCGTAAAATTTGAGCACCAATGCCGTAATTGCGCAAATCAGGCAAAAAGCCGAGCGCTTCATTAGCTTCTACGGTGTCATACCCTTCTTCCTGAAGCTTATAAGCTTTTAACTTATTGATCAGACCGATGCCCCGGCCTTCTTGGCGGAGATACAAAAGCACTCCCCGGCCTTCTGCGGCAATTTGCGTCAGCGCGGCGTGAAGCTGCGGTCCGCAGTCACAGCGATGAGACCCAAACACATCACCTGTGAGACACTCTGAATGAACCCGGACCAATACTGGTTCTTCATTAAACGGCACATCTCCCATCACAAATGCGACATGCTCTTTTCCATCGATCTCATTCGTGTATCCGTACACCTTAAATGTGCCAAAATCAGTAGGCAAGGTAATATCGACTTCCCGCTCTACAAGTGTTGTCAAGTTGTAGCGGTACTCAATTAAATCCTTAATGGTGATCAGTTTTAATTGATGCTTTTTCGCAATTTCAATGAGCTCAGGTACCCTTGCCATCGTTCCGTCTTCATTCATAATTTCACAAATGACGCCAGCTCCCTGAGAACCGCAGGCTTCAGCAAGATCAACTGCCGCTTCTGTATGGCCCGCTCTTTTCAGGACACCCCCCTTTTTCGCAATCAGCGGAAAAATGTGCCCTGGACGCTGAAAATCTGCCGGCACTGAATCGCTGTCCAGCAAAGCTTTGACAGTAAATGATCTTTCCTGTGCGCTGATTCCCGTTTTTGTCTTACGGTGGTCAATGCTTACTGTAAAAGCAGTGTGGTGGGAATCTGTATTGTGCTCAACCATAGGATGAAGATCGAGCCTGTCAGCGATTTCCTCACTGAGAGGCGTGCAAATCAGCCCTCTTCCGTGCGTCGCCATAAAGTTAATCACTTCAGGAGTCGCATGCTCTGCAAGAGCCACAAAGTCTCCTTCGTTTTCTCTGTCTTCATCATCCACAACAATGATGACTTCGCCTTTTTTTAAAGCGTCTAATGCCTCTTCTATCGGATGAAACATGCAAATCTTCCTCTCTAAAAGCCGTTTTCGCTTAAGAAGGCTTTTGTTATGGTTTGTTGGTTCTTATTTTCATTGGCTTTATGCAAAAATCGATACATATATTTTCCGATCATATCGCATTCGATATTCACTTTAGAGCCGATTGTTTTTTCTGAAAAAATCGTTTCGCTGATGGTGTGAGGGATTAAAGAAATCGTCACGGTATCATCTGTCAGCCCGAAGATGGTTAAACTCACGCCGTCCACGGTAATAGATCCCTTTAAAACCAACGTTTTTGTTAATGACGAATCCATTTTCAAATCATAGTAAACTGCGTTGCTTTTTTCTTCAATACGCGTGATTTCTGCGGTTCCGTCGACATGGCCTGAAACGAAATGGCCTCCAAAACGCCCGTTTGCCGCCATGGCTCTTTCCAGGTTCACTTTGCTGCCTTTTGATAAATCGTTCAGCGACGTTGCTTTGACTGTTTCAGGCATGACATCAACTGTGAAGTGACTTTTCGTGAAATCAGTAACAGTCAGACAAATGCCATTTACTGCAATGCTGTCGCCTAAATGAACATCCTCTAATATTTTTGAGCATTTAATTGTTAAGGCCATAGAGGGGCCTGCTTTTTTCATGGATTCGATTGTGCCTGTTTCTTCTATAATTCCTGTAAACATGGTCACCATCCTACTCGTTTTTCGGTTTTGCCGTCAGTCTGATATCACGGCCAATTTGGGTTATATCTGTGAATTGTAATAAGGGGACATCTTTCATTGATTGAAAACCTTCACCGGAGATTAAGCTGGGAGCAAGCGTTCCTCCGATTAATTTAGGGGCAAAATAGTAGATGATCTCTTGAAAACAGCCTGCTTTGACGAAGCTTCCGTGAACAGATGATCCGCCTTCCACATACACCGACATGATGCCTTCTTCCGCAAGGATTTTCAGTACATCGGAAATTGGTATACGATCTGTTTCCAGAGTAAATATTTTCACGCCAAAAGCGGAAAACCGTTTTTTCTTCTCCTCATCAGCACGTGTTGTTGTAAAAATCCAAGTCGGCGCTGCCTGATCGCAAATCACATTCGCGTCATCGGGAATCGAAAGTTCGGTATCAAGTATCACCCTGACCGGCTGTTTTGAAACATTCGGGAGCCTGCAGGTTAAGCTTGGATTGTCAGCTTTCACAGTGCCTGCTCCGACCAAAATGCTTTGATGTGATTTCCTGTATTGCTGAGCATCCTGTCTTGCAGCTTCTGATGTGATCCATTTGCTGTCACCTGTACTGGTCGCTGTTTTTCCGTCTAGGCTTGCGGCAGCTTTTAATGTGACGTAAGGGAGGCCTGTCCTCATGAAATGCAGAAATTTTTCATTCAGCTGTTCCGCCTGATCTGCCAGAATGCCTTCCTTTACTTCGATGCCGGCTTCTTCTATCATGCTGATTCCCCGTCCGGCCACAAGCGGGTTAGGATCTCTCATTGCGACAAATACTCTCTTTATCCCGGACTTGATAATCAGTTCGGCACAAGGCGGTGTTTTTCCGTAATGGCTGCATGGTTCAAGGGTGACATAAATATCAGCGCCTTTCGCATGTGCGCCTGCCATATGAATAGCATGGACTTCCGCGTGAGCTTCACCGTATTTTAAATGGGCGCCCATCCCGACAATCTGTCCGTCCTTCACCACAACAGCGCCTACGAGCGGATTCGATTCGGTCTGTCCTTCACCCTGCTTCGCAAGATCCAACGCCAGTTTCATATAATACTCTTCCATCTGTTTTCCCCTCCCTTCTTTATTCATTTACCGTCAAAAAAGCCCCGAATTTAAGAAAAATTCGGGGCTTTAGGTATTTTACGCAATAGGAAATAACACTATGCATGTTGATACATTTTGCATAGCGGTTCTTCATCCTTCTCCCATCCAGACTTTCACTGTCGGCTTCAGCTTAAACTGAATCCACCGCGTACATATGTGCACACGGGTCACGGGCTCTAAAGCGCATGTCGCTTTACTACCGCCGGTCGGGATTTCCACCCTGCCCCGAAGGATACAATCTTTATTCATTTGTCCTTAATGGCTATTATAGCGATCCTTTCTTAAGTACGCAATGAAATAAACTTACAATTTGAGAAATCAAAAAAACACCCATCGTTCCGAAAGGTGTTTTTTCACTTAATCATTTACTTTTGCGACCTTGATTAAACCGTCGATCCGCTTTGATTTGCTGAAGTACGCCTTAATCTTATCGCCTTCTTTTATATCAGACAAATCTTGATTTAACTTTTTTCCGTTGAAGATGATCTTCGTGCCGTTTTCTGCTTCTCCATGATATTCTGTGCCGTCAATTTTTGTCACTTGATATTCCTCGATTGTATACTCTTCTTCTTCGGAGGACAAGGTTTGTCCAATCGCTGTCGGAACGTCTTTCAGTTCAACATCATTTATGTACATATACCCCCCTGCAAGTAAAACCAATAGCACTAACAGAATGGTAATCTTGGTTTTTATTCTTCCCATTTTAAAAAACCTCCAGCCAATATGAATCTATTCATTCATATGAGTTATTCCTTTTTTTCATGAATAAAAAACCGCAAATTCTCGTAAATTATTAATATAACGATGCATAACGGGAATATGTTTCGCATTTCTGCAAAAATTTCTTTTCTATATATATACGAATTTATGTTCTGGTTTTAGGGGATGCATGAGAAAAAGAATAAAAAAGCAGCTCCTTTTCAGGAAACTGCTTATACCTAGTTGGTTTTACGAATGTCGTTAAATGGGAAGAAAACAAACTTTGACGTACCCGCAATTTGTTTTTTCGTAAAGAGTCCAAGCCCGTTTCGGCTGTCCATTGAGTATCGGCGGTTATCACCCATCACAAAATATTTGTTATCAGGCACTTTGATCGGGCCGAAATCATCAGTTAGATGGTCATATCCATCTTCTTTTGCTTGCTTTTTATTTGCCTTCAAATAAGGCTCAGCCACTTTTTTTCCATTGATATAAAGCTGGTCGTTTTTCATTTCGACTGTGTCTCCCGGCAAGCCGATCAGCCGCTTGACATAGTGGACATCATCCCCATTTAGCACGATGATATCCCCTCTCTTAAACTCGCCTATGTACTTAACTGTCATATTGACAAATACCCTTTCATGGTCATGAAGGGTAGGCTCCATGGACTCACCGTCAACGACATACGGCGCAAAAATAAAATTGCGGATGAGTAATGCCAGAACAACTGCGATAATAATCGCTTTGGCCCATTCAAATATTGATTTTTTCTTAGAAACGGTTTCCGCTTTCAACTGAGTTCCTCCAATAAACAACGGTCTTCAATTTATGTTATCACGAATCGATAAGAAATCCCATTAGGACCATTGAAGAAAATTTTCACATCTATTTATTCTTCTGCCAGAATCAATTTGTTCCCATTTCCTAATGAAATCGGGAGAAGAATCAATCAGCCTCCAAAGAACAAATCCAATATATTGCCGGCAGCTGAAGTTTCTTTATTATAAAACTCCGAATATCCGCATTTCTTACAGTAGACGACGAGAAAACGGTTATGCTGCACATCAAACAACTTTGACAATCCGGTTCCAGTTGTGGCAATTTCTTTTTGGCCAGCTTCAGTGCTTCCGCATTTTATACAGCCCTTGTTGTTCATCAAACGCAGCCCCTTTTCAAAAAAATGACATTGATATGATTTCATTTTACTACAAATGCCGTTTGGGATGAAGCATGTCAACTTTAAAATTTGTTTAATTTTTCCCTGATGGGTGTATATGACTGTAAGGAATGCTCCACCCATACAAACGCGGACTAGCTTTACAACCTCATTTTGTTTTTTACTGGTTCGTTTAAGCTATTTCATACGGTCTCTAATATGAATAAAGAGAAGAGGAGATAGGGATGATTTTCCCATTACGATGAATCATATTGAAGGGAACAGTGTAGGCAGTGCATTTTCTATAAGCCCGCTGAACGTATCAAAATCAGTGTTTTGTTACCGTCGGATTGAATACAATTGTGATTGAACACTTATGATTTGAAACATAGCTATAGGATTTAACTCAAATCTTTCTATGCCTCCTCGTTCTACCTTAAAAACGTCTGTTTGTTAACTGCCGCAGCCAGATCAGGCTGTGAGCGAAAAGAAAAAGCTCCCTCATATCGGGGAGCTTTCTGCCTGCCTATTAGCCTTCTACGCGAACTTCTTTCATCACGTCACCGTTAGACATGTTTTTCGCGAATTCTAGACCGCTTGTTACTTTGCCAAATACAGTGTGAACACCGTTTAAATGAGGCTGCGGCTCATGGACGATGAAAAATTGGCTGCCGCCAGTATCTTTTCCTGCGTGTGCCATAGAGAGTGCGCCTGCTTCATGTGTGTGCGGGTTTCCTTCTGTTTCACATTTGATTGTGTATCCGGGACCGCCTGTGCCAGTACCGTGCGGGCATCCGCCTTGGCTGACGAAGCCTGGAATTACTCGGTGGAATGTAAGGCCGTCGTAAAATCCTTCGTTTGCAAGTTTTTCAAAGTTTGCAACTGTACCCGGTGCTGCTTCCGGATAAAGTTCAAATTCAATTTTGTTGCCGTCTTCTAATAAAAAGTAACCTGTTTTCAATTGTATGCCCACTTTCTTTATTTTAATTTTCAAAGGAGAAATTTATGTATCATTATTATGGCTTGTCTCTCCTTGTCGCGGCTATTATACCACACCTTTTTGGGGAAAACGACTCTCCCGGCTTTTCTCCAAAATAAAAATGAAACCTGAACCTCTCTATCTCCGTCTAACCTATCGGAACTGTATTTTCATCATGATTCAGGTCCTCGCAAAGCAGCTTTAACTGCTGCTTGTGAAATGAAGGAGGTCAACTGCTTTGAAAAAAATATGGATTGGAATGCTGGCAGCGGCCGTTTTGCTGCTGACGATTCCGAAAGTCAGTCTCGCGGATGCCGCAGTCGGGGATGTCATCGTGACACTTGGTGCAAATTTGTCAGAATCAGATAAGCAAAAAGTGCTTGATGAAATGAATGTCCCTGATAATGCCACAACCGTGACCGTTACCAATAAGGAAGAACACGAATATTTAGGAAAATATATACCAAGCGCGCAAATTGGCTCAAGAGCGATTTCATCATCGTCTATTACCATTGCCAAAAAAGGCTCCGGATTAAATGTTGAGACACATAATATCAGCGGCATTACGGATGAAATGTACCTCAATGCCTTGATGACAGCCGGCGTTAAGGACGCGAAGGTTTATGTTACCGCTCCGTTTGAAGTGTCCGGTACTGCGGCTTTGACAGGCTTGATTAAAGCATATGAAGTTTCTTCTGACGAAGCGATTTCTGAAGACGTTAAGCAAGTCGCCAACCAAGAGCTTGTGACGACCTCAGAGCTTGGTGACAAAATCGGTGACGAAAATGCGGCTGCGCTGATTGCAAAAATAAAAGAAGAGTTTGCTAAAAACGGTGTGCCTGACAATAAAGCCGATATTGAGAAAAAAGTGGATGATGCGGCTTCCGATTTAAACGTCACACTGACAGACAGCCAAAAGGATCAGCTTGTATCCTTGTTCAATAAGATGAAAAATGTTGATATCGACTGGGGACAGGTCGGTGACCAGCTTGATAAAGCGAAAGATAAGATTAGTAAATTTTTAGACTCAGATGAAGGCAAGAACTTTATCCAGAAAGTCATTGATTTCTTCGTTTCCATCTGGAACGCGATTGTTTCTATATTCAAATAAAAAAAGCGCCGAATTCCCGGCGCTTTTTTCATTGCTTCACACTCGTTTTAAATGGCAGATCCAGTTTTACAATATCCTCGTACGTTTCTCTTTTTACGACTAAATGAGCCTCTCCGTTTTCTACAAATACAACAGCAGGTCTTGGAATTCTATTATAATTATTGGCCATGCTGTAGCCATAAGCGCCTGTACAAAAAACAGCAAGCAGATCTCCTTCTTTTACTTCCGGCAGGTCAATATCCCAAATGAGCATATCTCCGCTTTCACAGCACTTGCCGGCAATCGATACCGTTTTATCGTGCGCTTCTCCGATACGGTTAGCTGTAACAGCTTCATATTTTGCCTGATAGAGAGCCGGACGGATATTGTCGTTCATTCCTCCGTCAACAGCTACATACTGCCGGACACCCGGCACTTCTTTTTGGGAGCCGACTGTATAAAGTGTTGTGCCTGCGTCTCCTACAAGCGAGCGGCCCGGTTCGATCCAAATTTCCGGTATGTCAAATCCATAGCGGGCTGCATTTGTTTTTACAGCTTCGATAATTTTTTCTACATATTCAGTGGCATGAAGCGGTTCATCTTCTTCCGTATAACGAATGCCAAAACCGCCTCCAAGGTTCAGCACCTTTGAAACAAATGAGTAAGCTTCTCTCCATTCGTCAAGTTTTTTGAAGATTTTTTCTGCCGCTAGCACGAAACCGGCTGTATCAAAAATTTGCGAACCGATATGGCAATGAACACCCAGCAGCTGAATGTGTTCTGATTGTAAAACCTGTTCAATCGCCTGTTCAGTTTGTCCGTTATGAAGGTCAAAACCAAACTTTGAATCTTCCTGTCCCGTTGTAATGTAGTCATGTGTATGCGCCTCTACTCCGGGGGTAATCCGCAGGAGAACATCAATTGAGTGCCCAGTTTCTTTGCACAGGTCTTCAAGAATCGAGATTTCATAGAAATTATCAACCACAATGCAGCCGATACGGTGTTCAAGCGCCATCCGCAGCTCATCCCTGCTTTTGTTATTTCCGTGAAAGTGAATGCGCTCCGCCGGAAATCCTGCTGCAACAGCTGTGTAAAGTTCTCCTCCAGACACGACATCTAAGGAAAGCCCTTCTTCCTCGGCAAGCTGAATCATCGCAACAGAAGAGAATGCCTTGCTCGCATACGCGACCTGCGCTGTCAGCCCTGCAGTTATAAATGCCTGCTTAAAGCTTTTAGCACGCTCACGTATTAAAGCCACATCATATACGTAAAGAGGCGTGCCGTATGTTTCAGCTAAATAGAGAGCGTCCACACCTCCGATTTCCAAATGCCCATGTTGATTTTGTCTGCTAGTGCCGTGTAAGAACAATGTCATTCCCTCTTTCTCCGCTTATGGGTGAAAAGGACAGTTTTATGGACTGTCCTTTCATAATTAAGACATACATTATCATACTCTTCAGTCAGTTTCAATGCGATTATGAATTGGTAGGCTGTCTTAAGCGATTTCTTGGGTGAACAATGCTTGGTCTTACTTTCGCACCAGGTTTCGCCGTGCGAATCAGCACCTGCCACAGCGCCTTTCCGTTAAACGGAATGAGCGGCCATAAGTATGGGGTTTGAAGGGATTTTATGCTGGCCATGGCAATAATAAGAACAGTAAATCCTATAACGAGCCCTTTTACATGAAAGAGCGCTACTAATATCATAAGTGTAAGACGGGCCATTTTATTTGCCAGGCTTAATTCATAGCTTGGCGTCGTAAAGGTTCCAATAGCGGCAAGCGAGACATACAGTATGACCTCAGGAGAGAACAGCCCCACATCAATGGCAATTTGCCCGATTAGAACCGCGGCAATTAATCCCATTGCGGTAGATAAAGCGGTCGGTGTGTGAATAGCCGCCATTCTGAGAAACTCAATTCCTAAATCAGCTAAGAAAATCTGCAGAATGATCGGGATGTGCATATCTTTATTCAACCCGATAAATTTTAGATTCTCTGGCAGCAGTTCGGGTTGAAGAACAAAGAGAAACCAGATGGGGAGAAATAAAGTAGAAGCAAGAATGCCGAAAAATCGTACCCATCTTAAAAAGGTTCCCACAGAAGGAGCCTGTCTGTATTCTTCAGCATGCTGAACATGATGGAATAAGGTTGTCGGCGTGATGATCACACTCGGCGATGTATCAACCATAATCACGACATGTCCTTCAAGTACGTGATTGGCCGCCACATCGGGCCTTTCTGTATAACGGACGAGCGGAAACGGGTTGTAGCTTTGTTTGATAATAAACTCTTCGACTGTTTTGTCTGCCATTGTTAATCCGTCGACATCTATGGCAGCAATTTCTTTTTCCACGATGTCAACCAGATCCGGATCTGCAATGTCTTCGATATAACAAATGCTCAGATCCGTTTTTGAACGCTCGCCGACCTTTGTCATCTTGACGCGAAGGCGTTCGTCCCGGATCCGTCTTCTGAGAAGTGCGGTATTGACTACGATATTTTCAACAAATCCGTCTCTGGCGCCTCTGACCACCTTTTCCGTATCCGGTTCTTCCGGATTTCTTCCCGGATAGCTTCTGACATCAATGATAAAAGCAAATCCTGCACCTTCGACAATAACTGCGACTAACCCGGACAGCACCTGGTCGGTGGTTTCATCCAGCGTTTTTACTTTTTCGACCTGGGCGTTGAGCAGCCTGTTTTCAACGATATCGACCAGCTCTTCAGGGTCCTCTTTTCCTGTCCGGTTGTTTATGGCAACAAGCTCTCTCATTAAGTGAATGATAAAGGCAGTGTCACATAATCCATTCAAATAGTACAGCTGAACTTCTCTGTCTAAAATGGTAAGCTTGCGAACACCTACATCATAGCTGATTCCCATTCCGACGCGATTTTTAAAATAAGCTTCATTTTTGTCTGGATTCCGATAAACCCGGATTTTCTCTTCCTGTTTGTCCGGCATGATACCCGCTCCTTTCTAAAATAAACTCGACCGCTTTCATGGTGATTGGCGACCCTTTCGATATATCGTCTTTCCTGCCCATTTTGCCGATATCCCCGATACCAACGATAAGCGGCAGATCAAGTTTATCAAGGCAATAGACCGTATCCCCGTTCATTCTGTGTTCATCGAATTCCCTCTCTCCGATTTTATCCACGCCGTATTCTGTTATCTCTCCATTGCGGTCAATGCTTACGTCAACCCTGGTCCATTCAGCCTGATGGGTTTTCGACGCTACCGCAATCACACCGAGCACTTCAATTGCCGGATGAGTGGCCACATAGGTCAGAGCGGTTTCTCCCGTTCCCTCTCCTTGAAGGCCGGAGTCGTCAAACATGACAAATACAGGGTCATACGGTGCTGATGTAATCAGCCTGACAAGCTCGGCGCCGCTGCGGGTGGAGGGATTGCCTTTTGATTGAGAAATACATCTCCCTCCAACTCTTCTTGCGGCGTATTCAATTGTTTTAGCAGCATACACATCTCCGTCTGTTACCAGTATGACCTTGCGTTTTGTCGTCATCTCGGATTATCCTTTCGGTTTAAAAATAACAGCGACGATAAAGGCGAATAGAATGGCGGCTGAGATACCGGCAGATGTCAGCTCGAATATCCCCATACCGATTCCGATAAATCCGTGTATATGCGCCTGATGCATGGCACCGTGCAGAAGGCTGTGGCCAAAGCTGACAATCGGAACCGTGGCGCCTCCTCCAGCAAACTCAATAAATTTATCGTAAATGCCAAAACCATCTAAAATCGCCCCGATGACGACAAAGGATGTCATGACGTGGGCAGGCGTCAATTTAAATATGTCCAGCAGCAGCTGCCCGACAATACAAATGGCGCCTCCGCAAACAAAAGCCAAAAGATAGTCCACTTAAGATGCACCTCCTGCACGTTCAAATACAACCCCGTGTGCGATGGTCGGAATGGTTTGTTTTTGCTGGATCATAGTCGGGCTTAACAGCGCCCCGGTTGCTACTACAAACACACGGTTTAATTTTCCTTCTTTCAGCTGCTTGAAAATATGTGAGTAGGTTACAACCGCGGAACAAGCGCAGCCGCTTCCTCCGGCAAACACCTGCTGATCTGGTGTATAAATCAGAAGCCCGCAATCATCATGTTTTGTGCCGACCGGATATCCCTCTTCTTTCAAGATATCTTTGACAATAGGAGATCCGACGCCGGAAAGGTCTCCCGTCAGGATCAGATCGTAGTCGTCTGCTGTGCGGTTCATGTCTTGAAAGTGCTGTTTAATAGTATCAGCAGCAGCAGGAGCCATGGCTGATCCCATATCAAACGGGTCTGTAATTCCTAAGTCAGCCACCTTCCCTATAGTTGCACTTGTAATTTGAATATCACTCGGTGTCTGACTGATGACAACCGCACCGCTCCCAGTTACAGTAGATGTCGCAGTATCCGGTTTTTGCCCGCCGTATTCCGTCGGATAGCGGAACTGTCTTTCGGCTGTGGCATTGTGACTGCTTGTAGCAGCAATCGCCCGATTTGCAAATCCGCCGTCGACTAAGGCAGATGCAACAGCAACTGTTTCCATTGATGTTGAGCATGCGCCAAACATGCAAAGAAACGGGATTTTCAGATGCCTTGCCACATAGTTGGCTGTGACATTTTGATTCAACAGATCGCCTGCAAGCAAAAGATCAATATCATCTTTTTTCAAATTGTTTTTTTGCAGCACGGTATTGATGGCGTCCTCCATTAGCTGCCTTTCAGCCATTTCCCAGCTTTTTTGATTACAGTGCATGTCGTCATAGGTTTTATCATATAAAGACCCGAGCGGACCGTCTTTTTCCTTAGGCCCTACTGCTGTTCCCGCTGCATTGACAAATAAGGGATGCTCAAACACCCAGGTTTGCTTTCCTGTTAATTTCATTTCTTTCTCCTCCTATGACATCAGTTTCTCAAAAGCAAACCGAATCATTCCGACGATGTAAGCAGCCACAACACCGAATACGATGACGTTTCCCGCCAGTTTAAACATGTTTGTCGCTACTCCCAATACTAAACCTTCGCTTTTATACTCAAGAGCCGCGCTTGCCATACTGTTGGCAAAGCCGGTGACAGGTACAGCTGATCCTGCGCCTGCAAACTGACCGATTCTGTCATAAATGCCGAATCCGGTGAGCAACGCTGACAATAGGATCAGCGTTGCCGCCGTAGGGTTTCCTGCTGTTTTTTCGTTAAAATCAAAAAAATGGATATAAAAATTCTGCAGACCTTGCCCGATCATGCAGATCAAACCGCCTACAAGAAAGGCTTTTACACAGTTCCATACGTAAGGCGGCTTTGGCTGATATGTTTTTACTTTTGATTTGTAGTTTTCTTTTATATTTGTCATATTGAAACCTCCTTATGAATGATGAATAAAATACAGCCAATGAAATAAAGATCCCGCGATTTTTCCAATGACAATGGCCATTAATAGAATAATGATTTTACTTCTGAGGCCGATTCGTTTAGCCAAGATCGGCAAGACATTTAACACTTCTGTCAGCGCGGCTGCAAGCATCCCGACAAATACTCCGGCCAACAGCCCGACCGGCACGGCAATCCACTTTGATAAAAAGAGATGGTGCATATGCAGTGTTTCCCAGCCCCCGCAAACCGCACCGAGAATAACAGCCGCTTCATAAGCTTGAACAAATCTCATCGTTTTGGTGAGCTGCATCAGACGCGGAATGATTCCCATCACGGTTAAAAAAGCCACGAAACCTGCCCCGACTGTGATGCCTCCGCCGAGCCCGACAAAAATGATGAACAATACACTAACGATCATGCAGGTCCTTTATTGTTTCTTCATTTTCATGCATGGCCACATATTGATCGAGATCAAGCTGATAGTTAAACATTTCAACCTCCAGCGGGCTGGGCTCTTCATTAAGGCGCTTTTTAAAAATGTGGTTAAAAAACACAATCATCCCCAGTCCCAAACCGATGCTGTAAGGGATTTGAAGTAAATATGGATAGTCATTCCGCTCTCCGGTTATGATTTCATATAGCGCAATATGAACATCTCCCATGCTGACATCCTCATGGAAGTTCATGATGGCGAGGCACGATCCGATAAACAGCAGCAGCCAGACACCAATAAAAAGAACGGTTGATATGTGCCGTTTCTGATACTGAATTTCAACAATGGTTTCAGCTCCGCCCACAGTTTGAACATCAAGTGTGGGATCCTGCTGATAAATGGCTTTGAGCACTTTTATGATATCCAGAATTACGATATTTTTATCTTTTTCGCTCACCTGATACAGCGGCATAGCCGACAGTTTCTTTTTCAGCTGATGCTGCCCTTCTATTTGCGCGGCATCCCCGACCGTTATGATATCCCCCGGATGTGCCAAAACGCGGTGGCGAAGCCTGATAAATAGTCGTCGTTCCATCATTGATCACCATCTTTCGGTGGTTATATATGTAGTATGTGGTTCGATTTTGTTCTCATTCATCCGCTTGAAAAGACCATAAATTACCACACTTTTGCAAAACAAAAAGCCAGCCTGCAGTGACAGACTAGCTTTCCGTATGATCCATTTGAACCTTGATCTGCTTTAATATTTTCTTTTCAAGCCTGGATACCTGCACCTGAGATATCCCCAGCCGCTCAGCAACTTCTGACTGCGTCTGATCTTTATAATACCGAAGATAGACGATTAATTTTTCCCTTTCTTCTAAATCGCTTATGGCTTCTTTCAGCGCAATTTTATCAAACCATTTCTCTTCTGAGTTATCGGCGATTTGGTCAAGCAGGGTAATCGGATCTCCGTCATTTTCATAAACTGTCTCATGAATCGAAGACGGAGCTCTTACTGCCTCTTGGGCTAGTACGACATCTTCAGCTTCAATCTCCAAATGTTCGGCGATTTCCTGTACGGTCGGCACCCTGCCCAGTGTTTTTGAAAGTTCATCTTTCGCTCGGCGAATTTTGTTGCCAAGCTCTTTTAATGATCTTGACACCTTGACAGTTCCGTCATCACGGATAAAACGCTGGATTTCGCCGATAATCATCGGCACTGCATATGTCGAGAAGCGCACATCATAGGTTAAATCAAATTTATCAACAGATTTTAACAGCCCGATGCAGCCAATCTGAAAGAGGTCATCAGGCTCATATCCTCTGTTTAAAAACCGCTGTACGACAGACCAAACAAGACGCATGTTTTTTTCTATGAGGAGGTCTCTTGCCTGCTGGTCGCCATCTTGGCTCTGTTTGATTAATTCTTTTACTTCATGGTCCTTCAGCTGAGCGTTCTTACCGTTTTTCTTAACCTCCACATCCATAACAAATCTCCTTAATTACAAAGCGCTTTGCTTTTTGATAAGTGCTTTGTTAAGCGAATCGTCGTCCCCATTTCGGGTGATGAATCGATACTGACATCATCCATGAAATTTTCCATAATGGTAAAGCCCATTCCAGAACGCTCCAGCTCAGGCTTTGTTGTGAATAAAGGCTGCCGGGCTTCTTCCAGATCTGTAATGCCGAGCCCTTCATCACGGATGGTCATATATACGACATGATCTTCCAGCGTCACCGAAATATATACTTTTCCGTCGCCATTTTCTTCGTACCCATGGATGATGGCATTCGTCACCGCTTCTGATACCACGGTTTTGATCTCGGTGAGTTCATCCATGGTCGGGTCAAGCTGTGCAATAAATGAAGCAACTGTCACACGCGCAAACGATTCATTTTGGCTGAGGGCGGAAAATTCAAGGTGCATTTCATTTTTCATGATGCCACCCCCAGTGTGAGCAGTGCCTGCTGCTCAGATTGTTCAAAGCGAATAATTTTAAACAGGCCAGACATATCAAACAGCCGTTTCACTGCCGGAGAGATGGCGCAAACGACCATTTCCCCGCCAATTTGCTTAATTTGTTTGTATCTGCCTAAAATAACGCCAAGCCCCGAGCTGTCCATAAAGGAAAGGTCCTCCAGATTCAGCACGATATGACGAATATCATCCTTTTCCAATGATTCCGTTACTTTTTGTTTCAGCGTTTCAGCCGTATGGTGATCGAGTTCGCCTGTTAATCGAATACAAAGCACTGATTCTTTGACATGCATGTCAATTCCAAGGCTCATGCTCATTCCTCCTTGATATGATCGGATAATGAGTGTTTCGATTTCGCAGGAATGAATTCCTTCACCGTGACAAAACTAGTGATCATTCGGCATAATTACTTAAATTTTGTCCAATCTCCCATTGCCCTCTTTAAAAATGTTAAATATCCAGCTTTTTCCATATCATCTTTGGCGACGACAGGACTTTCAGCAAGCACTTTTCCGTCCTTTTTCAACACCAGCGTGCCAAGCTCTTGGCCCTTTTGAACCGGAGCGCTCACATTGTTGTTCATTTTAATTTCTTTTTTCACATGTTTCATATCCTCGCCTTTTTTCGTCAATACAGAAATCGGCTCAGAAGTGGTGAGTTCTATCACTTTATGTTTGCCTTTTTTGACCTTTGCTTTTGCTACCGTTTCATTTCGTTTGTATAAAGGATGTGTCTCATATTGGCTGAAAGCATAATCAAGCATCTTTGTGACTTGCGCATTTCTATCCTTAGGTGTGCTTGCCCCAAACACAACGGCAATCGCCCGCATGTTCCCTTTTTTAGCCGAAGCGGTCAGGCAGTATTTCGCTTCTCCTGTATAGCCTGTTTTGACGCCGTCTACACCGGGATAAAATTTGATAAGCCTATTTGTATTCACTAACCAAAACTTTTTATCTGTGTTTTCACGTAAATAATCCTCATACGTACCTGTAAACTTGGTGATTGATTCATATTTCAATAATTCCTTAGCCATAATTGCCATGTCATAAGCCGAGCTGTAATGCCCTTCCTCGGTCAAGCCGGTCGGGTTTTTAAAGGATGTATCTTTTAATCCCAGCTCTTTCGCTTTTTTGTTCATTTTTTTCACAAATTCATCCTCGGAGCCTGAAATAAATTCAGCCATCGCTACGGACGCGTCATTTCCTGATGCAATCGCAATGCCCTTCAGCATTTCTGTAACTGTCATTTCCTCCCCGGGCTCAAGAAAAATCTGTGATCCGCCCATTGAAGCAGCATGTTCGCTCGTACGGACCTTATCACTCATCTTGATTTTTCCTTCGTCTAAGGCTTCCATGATTAAAAGCATCGTCATGATTTTTGTCATGCTTGCAGGCGCCAGTCTCTCACGGCTGTTCTTGTTGTAAAGCACTTTTCCTGTATCACGTTCAATCAGCACCGCAGACTTGGCTTCATGAGCAAGCTCCGATGTATGTTTTCCGTCTTGTTTTGCAAATGCGGACGGTGCAAATGTAAGCATCATCATACCAATCAACAAAGTGGATAAAAGACGTTTCATCTCAAAAGCCCTCCATTTCATAATCCTTTTTATTTTTTCCAAGCTGAATGGTTTTATACACCACTGTTGGAAAATGTTTCGGGACTTTTTCGACATAAAAAAAGACAGCTGTTTCAATTAGAAACAGCTGTCTTTTTATCTTTTCTGAATTCCATTTTTATTCATACTTAGCAACTACCGCTTTCACAAGCTGCAAGAATCCGGCTTTCACCTTTTCTGTCACTTCCATGACCTCATCGTGAGATAAAGGCTGATCCAAAATTCCGGCTGCCGCGTTCGAAATACAGGAAATGCCGAGTACGCGGAGACCCGCATGGTTTGCCACAATCACTTCCGGTACGGTAGACATGCCGACTGCATCAGAACCCATTGTTCTTAAAAAGCGCACTTCCGCCGGTGTTTCATAGGAAGGACCTGTCACAGCGGTATACACACCTTTTTGAATTGGAATGTTAAGGTCTTTCGCAATTTTTTCAGCCAGGCTGGAAAGATCTTTATCATAGGCTGAAGACATATCAGGAAATCTGGCGCCGAAATCTGCTTCGTTTGGCCCGATTAATGGGTTTGTCCCCATAAAGTTAATGTGATCTGTAATGATCATTAAGTCTCCCGCACGGAATTCAGTGTTTACGCCCCCTGCCGCATTTGTCACGATCAAAGCCTCGACTCCAAGCGCTTTCATGACGCGAACAGGAAAAGTGACTTTTTCCATTGAATACCCTTCATAGAAATGAAAGCGGCCCTGCATGGCGATGACGGTAACTCCCTCAAGTGTGCCAAGCACAAGCTGTCCGGCGTGTCCCTCAACCGTTGATACCGGGAATTCCGGGATATCCTCATATTTCAGCTTAACAGGATTTTCGATTTCATCAGCCAAAATACCAAGACCTGAGCCTAAAATAAGGCCGATCTTTGGTGATTCAGGCAAATTTTGTTGAATAAAAGCGGCTGCGCGTTCAATTCTGTCTTTCAAGAAACAGTCCCCCTATTGTAATAAAGATAAAAAGCTTTTACCGTATTTCGGTTTTTTTGTTTGGAAGTTATCGGCGATGGTTGCGCCGATATCGGCAAATGTATCTGCGAGCGGCAGCATTTGCGCTTTCTCATGTTTTTTGCTGTATGCAAGAATCGGCACATACTCACGTGTATGGTCTGTTCCGTGATGAATCGGATCATTGCCGTGATCGGCTGTAATGATTAACAGATCATCTTCTTTCATTTGTTCGAATACTTCCGGAAGACGAGCATCAAATTCTTCAAGCGCGCGTCCGTAGCCTTCCGGATCACGGCGATGGCCGTATAAGGCGTCAAAATCAACAAGGTTTGCAAAGCTCAGACCCGTAAAGTCTTCTCCGAGCGTGTCAACCACCTTGTCCATTCCGTCCATATTGGATACCGTTCTGCGGGAAGACGTAATTCCTTCTCCATCATAAATATCAGAAATTTTTCCGATTGAAATGACATCTAAGCCGCTGTCTTTCAATTCATTCATCACAGTGCGGTCAAACGGCTTAAGCGCATAGTCGTGGCGGTTTGGCGTCCGTTTGAAATGTCCCGGTTCGCCGACGAACGGCCGTGCGATAATACGGCCTACCATATATTTCGGATCAAGCGTCAGCTCTCTCGCCGTTTCACAAATGCGGTACAGTTCTTCAAGCGGAACAACTTCTTCGTGAGCGGCAATTTGCAGAACAGAGTCAGCTGAAGTGTACACAATTAAAGCGCCTGTCTCCATATGCTCTTTGCCGAGTTCATCCAAAATAGCTGTGCCAGAAGCCGGCTTGTTTCCGATAATTTTGCGGCCCGATCTTTTCTCAAGCTCCTTAAGCAGTTCATCAGGAAAGCCTTCAGGGAACACTTTAAACGGTTTATCAATGTATAAGCCCATGATCTCCCAATGGCCTGTCATTGTATCTTTGCCGTTTGACGCTTCTTGCATTTTTCCAAAGTACGCGAGCGGCTGTTCTGTTTTTTCAACGCCCTTGATATCACCAATAAGGCCAAGGCCGAGTTTTGCCATATTCGGCATATGTAATCCGTTCATGTGCTCAGCAATATGCCCGAGCGTATTGGCGCCTACGTCGTTAAAGTCGGCGGCATCAGGCGCTTCGCCAATTCCGACTGAATCCATTACGATTAAAAACACGCGATTATATTTGTATGCAGGCATCATAAAAGCCTCCTTTTTTTCTATACGTCTATTGTATCGCCTAGAGGTCTGACAACTCAAGTATAAACCGTTTTCATTCCCGTTGACAATGCATTTGAAAATAATGAGAAACTTCATTATTTTCTGTCTGGCCTAAAGAAAAAAGCCGCAGCCTGCTGCGGCTAGGCACGCGGATGGTACTGCTTGTACACATCCTTCAGCCTTGTTTTTGTCACATGCGTATAGATTTGCGTCGTAGATATATCCACATGGCCGAGCATTTCCTGCACCGCTCTTAAATCAGCCCCGTTTTCAAGCAGATGCGTTGCGAAGGAATGCCTGAGTGTATGCGGGGTGAGCTCTTTTTTGATTCCGGCTTCGAGCGCGATTTTCTTCAGATTTTTCCAAAACCCCTGGCGGCTGATCTGCTTCCCGTGATGATTTAAAAAGAGTGCGTCAGACACTTTGTTCTTCAGCAGTTTCCCCCTGGCTTTCATCATATATTCTTCAATAGCAGAAGCAGCGGTTTCACCGATCGGCACAATCCGCTCTTTCCTCCCTTTTCCGAAACAGCGGACAAACCCCATTGACAAATGGACATCTGTCGTTTTCAATTCAATCATTTCACTGACTCGGATACCTGTGGCATAGAGCAGCTCCAGCATCGCTTTATCCCGATAGCCAAAAGGACTCGTAAGCTTAGGCGTGTCCAACAGCCGCTCAACCTCGTTCAGCGCCAGCACCTTTGGAAGCGTCCGTTCTGTTTTTTGTGTTTCGATATGTACGGAAGGGTCTTTGTCCGTCACCTTTTCCCTAAGCAAAAATTGATGAAAAGAGCGAATCGATGCCAAATGCCGCGCTGATGTCTTTCCGGATTTCCCCGAGTCCTTCAAGTGCTTCAAATATTGGATAATATGTATACGGGTCACATCGTTCCAATTGTTGATATGAAGGGTTTCTGTTAAATAAAGAGAATAGCTTTTCAAGTCACGCTCATAGGAGACCACCGTATTTTGAGAAAGCCCTCTCTCTACCATGACGTAGTGGATGAAATCCTTTATTTGATCTTTCACTCTAGATCTACTCCCCATTTTGGTAAAAAAAGATTAACCGGTCAAACCATCCGCCTTTTTCTTCCGCATCCATTTCAACAACTTTTACGGCAGAGCCTTCCGGTTTATCGTACCGATGATAGTTTTCATACTCTTGATTTACCCATATCATAGCATAATAGAAGAGAGCGGTAAAACCTGTGAACAGAATAAAAACCTTCAATGTATCAACAGCCGTTTTCAGGAATCTTCCCATGTCCCAATCGATCCTTTCTCTATGGTTCCAGTTATTTAAACCATATGCCAAATCAGAAAGGAATTATACGTCGAAACAGCAAAAAACCCTTTCCCCAAGAGAAAAGGTTCGAGCCCGGCATCGTCTATTCAGTTTCTTTTCCGTTACAGCGGTGGCAAATGCCGTGAAACGTCAATCTATGATCTTTGATCTTAAATTTCCAATCACGTTCAATGACTTCTTCTACGTCTTCAAGCAAATCTTCTTCAATTTCATCAACGGCTCCGCACTCCATGCACACCAAGTGGTGATGAAAGTGAGCTGCCCCCTCCTTACGAAGATCGTAACGGGACACGCCGTCTCCAAAGTTAATTTTATCAACGACTTTTAATTCAGTTAGTAATTCAAGCGTACGGTATACTGTTGCGAGACCGATCTCAGGAGATTTCTCTTTTACGAGGAGGTATACATCTTCTGCGCTTAAATGGTCTTCTTCGTTTTCAAGCAGCACTCTTACTGTCGCTTCACGCTGAGGCGTAAGTTTGTAGCTGGATGAGTGCAGCTGTTTCTTAATTCGATCAATACGGTTTTCCATGTCTTTCCCTCCTACGCCGCATTCCATGACTCATTATAACAAAATAAGCGCGGAGTTCCAACTATAATTATTATAAACTGATAAATAAAATGATTTTCTTTTAATAATGTTTTTAAAAAAGTCGCGATGTCAGCTTTTCCATCAAAACAGGCGACATGTATGCTTCAAAGAGAGACGAGATCAGCGCTAAAAATAAAATGATCAGGAGAACAACAGCATATCGCCCGAACCACTGGATCGGCGCATCATGCAGACTTCGTTTGACGAACAGCTGTCTGATCAGCTTTAAAGAAAATGCAATCGCACACGTGCCCATAATGAGGTAAGCCGGAATAAGCAGCACATTTTGCGGCAAAACCGAGACAAAGGATAAGAAAAAACCGCTGATTCCCATCTGGTTGACGAGAAATCCCACAGTAAATCCGACGACAATTCCTTTTAGAAAGATCATAATAAAAATGATCGGCATACCAATCACAGAAATGCCTAAAATCCACATCAGCCCTAAATACTTTACATTATGAAAAATGCTTTGCCAAAACATATCGGATGAGCTGGCCTGCTTTCCGTCTGATAGCTGTCCGAAAAATTGGCTTAAATAATAATATAAATCTTCTTTCTGGCTGATCGTCATGCTGTTGACAATAATAGCGCCAAAAATCACACCCATGAAAAACAGGACAGACACAAATATATAAAGAGAGAGATGATCCTTTACATGCCCGAGAAACATGTCCTTATAAGAAATTTTCCGCATATCGTTTCCTCCCGCCCGCTCTATTGATTTGATTTAATAGATTGTATGAAAGAAACGGAAAAACATGCTCTTTTTCAAAAAGAAACGATAGAGATTGCTAGGCGGCGGTTTCGGGCATAAAAAAATCCCTATCATCAAATGCATTATGATCATAAGGATTTTTGTGTTTATGCTTTCTTTTATTCAATATGTCTTTTATGCTTTTTGTCATTCTTTCATGGGTGCTGAAGGATGGAGAACTGCCTCTTGATAATAAGGCGTCCCGTCCGCTGTTTCTAAGCAGATGCTCCCGTTTTCTTTTCGCTCGGCTTTTTGCCATGCTGATCACTCCCTGTTTCATTTGGTTCATTATAGCAAATGGAACATGTTATTAAAATGTTTTGAATCTGTCAGAAAAAAACAGCACCTGTCGTGCCAGGCGCTGTTTTCATTTTAATGTTTGACCGCTGTAAGAGCTGCGCGTTCAACGGCAGCTGTCACTTCGTGATGGACCTTTGAATCCAGCGGCTGCGGAACCACATCACCTGGCTTTGTGCAGGCTGCAATGGCCTCTGCTGCCGCCACAAGCATATCGTGATTGATCTCCTTGCTTTTGGCATTCAGTGCTCCTCTGAATATACCCGGGAAGCCAAGCACATTATTCACAGACCGCCCGTCAGCTGCATACGCTGCGCCGGCCTGCAAAGCAGCCTCAGGCTCAATTTCCGGCTTCGGATTGGATAATGCCAATATGACCTGACCAGATCGTACAAATTCAGGTTTAATTAAACCAGGAACTCCTGTTGTGGCAATGACAATATCACATGTTTCCATTAACTCTTCGATGCTGGCAGCTGTCTGTCCGCCGTATTGCTCAAGACGACTCATCGCCGCCTCTGATTTGTCTGTTCCACATACAGCTTTGACGCCGTAAGCCATAAACATCCGGCAGATGGCTACGCCCGCTGCGCCGAGGCCGATCTGCCCCACTTTTGCTTCTTTCAAGTCAACGCCCGCGCTTTTACATGCCGAAATGGCAGCTGCCAGCGTAACGACAGCTGTCCCATGCTGATCATCGTGCATGACAGGGATACTGAGCTCCTCTTTTAGGCGATCTTCAATTTCGAAGCAATGCGGTGACCCGATATCCTCAAGCAGGATGCCGTTAAATCCTGGTGAAATATGTTTTACCGTATTGATGATTTCTTCAGGATCACTTGTATCCAGCAAAATCGGGATACCGCTGATTCCTGCCAGCTGATCAAACAGCGCTGCCTTTCCTTCCATAACAGGCATTCCCGCCACAGAGCCGATATTACCAAGGCCAAGAATCGCTGTTCCATCGGTTACAATTGCGACCGAGTTGCTGATTGTTGTATAGATATCAGCCTTCTGAGGTTCTTTCTCGATCAGTCTGCAGACGTCTGCTACACCTGGGGTATAGACGCGCCCGAGCTCTGCCAGCGAACGGATTGGCATTTTGCTTTTCATTTGGATTTTTCCGCCTTCATGAGCAGACAGGACTTCATCAGATACCGTGTGAAGCCTGATCCCTTCGCCAAGAGCCTGAACAGCCATGATCACTTCCTGAAGCTGTTCTTCATTTTCCACTTGTACAGTAATATTGCGCATCGTGTAATTGGGTCCGACTTTTACCGTCTCCACATCACCAATGTCTCCGCCCAGAAGGCCGATTGCTGTAGCCACTCTTCCGAGATTTCCGGGAACCGAAGGCGTTTCTATCATCAGTGTCCGAATCATGTGTTTCGCTATCATTCAGTGATCCTCCCCTTAGCCTAGTTTTTCAGCTTGAGCTGTATCGTTTTTCGTATACCATATACATTTTCCTGTATAACCATAGATAATGGCAAGACCTATTGCGACAAAACTGAGCCACATAAACGGCAGATAAGAGAAGGTAGAAACTCCTAAAATTCCGGCCATGTAAATGCCGTTATCAGACCAAGGAACCATACCTGAAGTCAATGTTCCTCCGACCTCTGAATTACGGGAGAGAACTCTTCTGTCCAGATGCAAACGGTCATAGCTGTCTTCCATAATCTTCGGTGTCAAAATAAGAGATACATACATGGCACACCCGAAGATGTTCGCCAAAAATGCTACAATCAGCGTAGATAATGTCACATTGCCCGCTGATGTCAATTTCTTTTCAAACAATGAAACAATGACTTTTAACACACCTAGCTTCTCAAGCAACCCGCCAAAACCGAGACCAAAGATAATCACGACGAGAGACCCGAGCATGCCTACGATGCCTCCGCGGTTTAAGAGGCCGTTTAAAAATTCAACATCTGTTTTAATAGAGAACCCGTTGTAGGCTGTTGCAATCGCATCCGCGAAATTCATGCCTTGGAAAACAGCAGCCCAGACAGCGCCAAGCAATGCACCAATTACGATAACCGGCATAGATGGCTTTTTCATCGCTAATAAGACGATAACGATTACAGCCGGGATCAGCATCCAAATATGAATGTCAAATGTATTCTGCAATGAAGATTTCAAAAATTCAACTTTGTCGAGGTCAATATTTTTCCCGCCGTACATAAATCCAACAGCTGTAAAGAGAATAGCCGTAATCACATATGCTGGTATTGATAAATAAAGCATCGCTCTGACGTGGTCCAATACATCCACTTTTGATAATGAAGAAGCCAGGACTGTACTGTCAGACAGAGGAGACAGCTTGTCCCCGAAATAAGCTCCGGAAAGAATGGCTCCCGCTACAAGAGGAAGCGGGATTCCGAGGCCTTCACCAATTGCGATCATGGCGATGCCGGCTGTTCCAACTGTTCCCCATGACGTTCCCGTTGCCACAGACATAATAGAACAAATAATTAACGTTGCGAGTAAAAAGATACTAGGGTGAATAAATTCTAATCCATAATAAATCAAAGTCGGCACCACGCCTCCGGCGATCCATGTTCCGATGAGCGCTCCGACTGAAACGAGAATCAGAACGGCTTCGAGACCGTTTGATATTCCGCTAAGAATCGCATTCTGCAAATCTTTATAAGAATGACCGAGTCTGATTCCGAGAATCATTGCAATAAACCAGGAAATAAAAAGCGCAAGCTGTATCGGCAAGTCCAAAAAGACTGTAAACGACATGACAAGTGCCAAAAATACTCCTAGTACGATAATAATTTCAAATAGTGTTGGCAATCTTACATCCTTCAAAAGAAGTCCCCCTTAATGAAAAAGCTAAAACGCTTTCAATAAATAGTGCAACACGTATACTATACTTCCTCATCCCTATGCTTGTAAACAGCTTATTCACCGGCTATTCAGGGGTGAATAAGCTGTATTTTGTTTAAATTTTATTTTTCTAATAGCTCTTTTCCAGCAATCCCTGGCTTTGTCATCTCGTATGGATTTAAAATGATATCCAGTTCTTCTTCTGTCAGCACATCATGCTGAAGGCAAAGATCACGTACGGACTGGCCTGTCATAATCGCTTCCCTGGCGATTCGGGCAGCCGCTTCATAGCCAAGATGCGGATTCACAGCGGTAATAACGCCAGCGCTTTTTTCTACGTATTGTTTCAAGCGTTTTTCATTAGCTTCGATGCCTTTTAAGCAATAGTCAGTGAAGGAACGGAAACCATTGTTCATAATGCTGATTGATTGCAGCAGATTAAAGACGAGCACTGGCTCCATAACGTTTAACTCAAGCTGACCTGCTTCTGAAGCTAGGCAGATGGTATTATCGTTTCCAATCACCTGGAACGCAATTTGGTTAATGAGCTCCGCCATAACCGGATTGACTTTACCCGGCATGATGGAAGATCCCGGCTGGCGGGCAGGCAGAGAGATCTCTGCAAGTCCGGCGCGCGGTCCCGATGCCATTAAACGAAGGTCGTTTGCGATCTTCGACATGTTCATCATGCAGACTTTTAATGATGCAGAAACTTCTGTGTAAGCATCTGTATTTTGCGTTGCATCGACAAGATGGTCAGCGCCGACAAGAGGCAGTCCGCTAATATCAGCAAGGTGTTTAACGACTTGTTTGATATATTCCGGATCGGCGTTCAGTCCAGTGCCGACAGCAGTAGCGCCCATGTTGACTTCATACAGGTGCTGCCGGGATTGTTTAATGCGTTTAATATCACGCTCAAGAACACGGCTGTATGCTTCAAATTCCTGGCCGAGACGAATCGGAACAGCGTCTTGGAGGTGAGTCCGTCCCATTTTAATGACAGAATCAAATTCCTGTGCTTTTTGTTTAAACACACCATGCATGTCTTCCATTGTCTTAAGCAGTTTTTCCAGCAGATTCAGTGTGGATATATGAATGGCTGTCGGAAATACATCGTTTGTTGACTGAGACATATTAACGTGTGTGTTAGGGCTTAAATGGATGTATTCTCCCTTTTTATGACCCATGATTTCGAGCGCGCGGTTTCCGATGACCTCGTTCGCATTCATGTTCATGGATGTACCAGCGCCGCCTTGAATCGGATCGACGATAAACTGGTCGTGCCACTTGCCTTCCAGAATCTCGTCAGCGGCTTGTACGATAGCTTGGCCAATTCCTTCATACAGCCGTTTTACATCCATGTTTGCAAGAGCGGCAGCTTTTTTTACAATCGCCAGCGCGTTAATCATTTCTTCATGGATTTTATATCCCGTAATCGGAAAGTTTTCTGAAGCACGCAGCGTTTGGATGCCGTAATAGACATCTGCTTCAATTTGTTTTTCTCCAAGGAAATCTTTTTCCACGCGGTATTCTTTTTGGCCGTTTAACATAATCTTTAACCTACTTTCTCTATAATGGTTATAGTTTTAGCTTTTTTACAGGACAACGTCATCGGCAATCGGTGTTTCCATAATTCTTTTCACGACCGGCAGATCTGAGGATTGGCCGAGTGCCCACATTAATTTAGGAACGATTGCTTCAGTGTTCATGTTTCTAGAGCGGATAATCAAGTCCTGATTGACTCTGCGGCCGACTTCGTAAATACTCATATCTTCGCCTTCTTCCAAGCATTGAGTCGTAATGACGACAACGATGCCGCTTTCAATCAGCTCATTTACTTTGGACAAAATGTCTCTGCCTTCAAACGGAACGCCTCCGCTGCCATAACTTTCGATGACAATTCCTTTGTACATGCTTTTCAGAGCGTCCAGCATTTCCGGCTTTAAGCCCGGATGCAGCTTAAGCAGACAAACATCTGTGCATAGTGACGTATCAACCGTGAAGGAGTCGTTCTCAGGTTCCGTTACTTGTTTGTTGTATTCAATCCCGTCTTCTGTAATAAAAGCGATATATGGATAATTGATGCTTTCAAACGCGTCATAGCTTTTCGTTCTTAACTTGATCGCACGTGTTCCTTGAATGACTCTGCCGTCAAACACAACATAAACCCCACCTACGCCTTCACAGGCAAAGCGAATGGCATCTGTAATATTTTTTTTGGCGTCTGTCTTTTGAAAGGTAATCGGAATTTGCGAGCCTGTAATCACAATCGGCTTTTTAGCATACTGCAGCATATAAGATAATGCGGCAGATGTATAGGCCATTGTATCTGTACCATGGGTAATAACAAACCCGTCATAGGCATCATAATTTTCCTTAACGGCTTCCGCTATCTCCACCCAGTATTCAGGCTGCATATTGGTGCTGTCTATATTCATAAGCGATTGGGTTTCCATCGTGTAATCGTTATCAAGTTTTGATACGTAACTTAACAACTCGTCAGCCTTCACCCCCGGGGCAAGCCCGTTTTCCCCTTCAACTGAAGCGATCGTTCCCCCAGTTGTCAACATCAATAATTTTTTCATACCATACACCTCTTCACTATATCTAAAGATGGGTTTGCGAGAAGGCATTCGCTTTTCGCATACTTTTAATGCAATTATAGACACGGAAAATAAAATACGCAAGACATTATTATTCAATTCGCGTACACTTCCGAATACCTATATGATATAATCAGCTCAAGTTGAAAAAGGAGCGGAAGTCCATGAATTTAGATCGTTTAACTGAATTGAGAAAAAAGAAAAATTGGTCGCTTCAATATACGGCTGACCTCCTGGGCATCGCAAAAAGCACATACGCGGGATACGAATCCGGCTACCGCCGCCCTTCGCTTGAGGCGCTGGCAATGCTGGCAGACCTTTTTGACACAACCTGCGATGACCTCTTAGGCCGCCCAAAGCAAAAGCAGACTGCTCCTCAGACCATTGAATTGACCACGTGGAGCAGCCTTGACATTGATATTGCTGTTGACGGCAAGCCGCTGTCTGAAGACGAAATTATACAGTTGATCACCTTTATCCGGACAAAGAGAAAAGTCCAGGAGGAACTGAGTTAATTTTCACTCAGGACTTAACTTTCCCGTAGGTTCCTCCTCCTCCGGCTTTCAGTTCAAGCTTTCCTGACCTCGCTTTCACAATAAGAGCGGCGGTTTTCGGCGGAACAACCCGCGCCAGATCCTCCTCTGAAGTCTCATGGAGAACAGCCATTTCTGTGCCAAAGGCAGTCTTCAGCTTGTCCAGGGTTTTCGGTCCGACACCCGGAACAAATTGCAGCGGTATCTGATGGACATATCTAGGACGCGTTATGCCTTTTCCAGACTGATCACTCAGTTCGCGCAGTCTCTCGCTGACACCCTTTGTCAATCTGGCACTTCCGCATTCCGCGCACGCCGTTGCCCCGCTCACTGTACGCTCCCCGCATACTTCACAAGCCGTTTGATAATACTTCCCCAACAGCGGATCTAATCCGTAATTTGCAGTAATTTTCCTGTTGTCCTGCCCCTTTAATGCAAGAGCAAACTCAGAAAAATCAGCTGACTGCACATATAGTTCATTATATTCTCTGCCGATCTTCCCTAAGGAATGCGCATCAGAATTTGTTAAAAATGAATATTTATTTAATTCGGATACCTGTGAAGCCATAGGTGTGTCACAGCTTAAACCAAGCTCGACCGCATCTATCATAGAAGGATCAAAAACCTCAGTTAAACTTGACTTAACCCCTTTTCCGTACAAGCTTTTGTAGGGCGTGAAAATATGGGCGGGGATAAACAATCCGCCCATTTCCTTTACTTTTTTTTGAAGGTTCAAGCCTGTTTCGTATATCCGCTGCGAGCTTAAGTGAATATTTTTCATCCGCGCTGAAAGCCAGGCTGAAAATTGTTTCATATCAGCGAGATTCGGCATAAAAGCGAGCACATGAATCGGCCCGCTGCAGGCTTCATCGTAAATCTCCAGCTCGCTTCCCAATAAAAGAGTTGTGCTGCGATAACGGATTCCGCCGCCCTCAAGCTCATGATACCTGCCTGAAGCAATGCCTTCCTCAAGCTCTATTATGACTTCCGGGGATTGGCAGTCAATAATCCCGAGAAGTTCAATCCCTTTATATTCACTGGCCTCAACCAAAATCCGGTCCAGCGTCAGGGTTTTTGCACCTGTTATTTTGACAGCCCTTCCTGTATAGGTCCGGCCGATATGAATGTGTAAATCCGCGTAAATCTTTTTCATTTTTATGCTTGCAGCGCTTCTTTCAGCTGAAGATATTGAATCGCATAAGCTGTCTTTGCGTCGTATACCTCACGCGACTCAACCAGCTTCAGTGCGTCTTCAAGCGTCACCTCCATCACTTCAACAAACTCGTCCTCATCAAGCTCCCGTTTTTCTTCAAGCACAGACAGCTCTTCCGCAAGAAAAACGTGAACAATTTCATCGGCAAAACCGGGCGATGTATAGAATGCTGTGATTTTCGTCAGCTTTTTCGCTGTGTATCCTGTTTCTTCTTCCAGCTCCCGAATCGCCGTATACTCCGGCTCTTCTCCTTTTTCCAGCTTTCCGGCCGGTATTTCAACGATCGTCCGCTCCAGCGGCTTCCGGAATTGTTTCACCATTATGATTTTCCCTTCGTCTGTGACAGCCAGCACCGCTACAGCACCCGGGTGTTTTACAATTTCGCGTTTACTCGTTTTTCCGTTTGGGAGCTCGACGTCCTCTACATAAAGATCAATAACTTTACCCGAAAAAATCTGTTCTTTAGCAATTGTTTTTTCTTCTAAGTGTTTCATTTCTTCATCTCCCGTTCTGTCTCTATATCATGCCCCATACATTTTATCATACTAGAGAAAAGGGGGCTTCTTTATGAAAGTGTACCGTATGCAAAAGGGCGTCGTTTTAGTGGGAAAAGCGTGGGAGGTGCGGGCGAAGCTCAAGGAATACGGGCGCACATTCCGGTATGTGAAAGATTGGGTTTCCGAGCCGTAAAAGTTGAAAACTCCGCTCCTTTATATTACGGTCATTACAAAGCCTAAAAAAAGGAGTGTGCACATGAGAAAGCGCAAACTAGGTTCATCTGATTTAGAAATAAGCGAAGTCGGACTTGGCTGTATGTCCCTTGGAACCGAAAAAAATAAAGCGCTGTCGATCCTTGATGAAGCCATTGAGCTTGGCATCAACTATCTCGACACAGCTGATTTGTATGACCGCGGCCGCAATGAAGAAATCGTCGGCGAAGCGATTCAAAACAGACGCCAGGATATTATTTTGGCAACGAAAGCGGGAAACCGCTGGAGTGACGAAAGTGAAGGCTGGTATTGGGACCCTTCAAAAGCTTACATAAAAGAAGCTGTGAAAAAGAGCTTGACACGTCTGAAAACGGATTATATCGACCTGTATCAGCTTCACGGCGGCACAATAGAAGATAACATTGATGAAACGATTGAAGCATTTGAAGAATTAAAACAAGAAGGTGTCATTCGTTATTATGGAATTTCTTCTATTCGCCCGAACGTCATTAAAGAATATGTGAAAAAGTCAAACATCGTCAGCATTATGATGCAATTCAGCCTGTTTGACAGACGGCCGGAGGAATGGCTCCCGCTTTTAGAGGAACATCAGATCAGTGTCGTTGCCAGGGGCCCGGTCGCTAAAGGGCTGCTGACTGAGAAACCGCTTGAACAAGCGGCTGACAGTATCAAACAAAACGGGTACTTATCCTATTCGTTCGAGACACTGACAAATGCCCGCAAAGCGATGGAGAATGTCGCGTCAGATCTGTCCATGACAGAAAAGTCGCTGCAGTATCTGTTAGCACAGCCTGCTGTCGCCTCAGTGATTACAGGCGCCAGTAAGATTGAGCAGTTACGGGAAAACGTTCATGCTGCAAACGCACGGCGTTTAAGTGAAGAGGAAATCAAAGCGCTCCAATCTCATACGGAACAAGACGTTTACGAAGCGCACCGCTCTTAACAGAAAAACCAGTACCTGTACAGGTGCTGGTTTATTTATATTGATGCCAATCCAACGGACTTTCATTTAGGAGCTCTTCGAAGGTTTTATTTTTTTCGATCTCCTTTTTCTTTCTGATCTGTTCTGCTTTTTCTCTTTTCTGTCTCTCCTGATTCTCTTCCTTCAATTGGCTTTTCATCTGCATCAGCTTTTCTTTTATATCGGATTGAAGGTCGTCTTTTAATTGGTGTTTGTCAGCGGATTTTTGTTTTTTCATGCTCGCTTCCCCCGTGTTTTGTTTTGAAGCCAGTTTATCATGGAGATTCAGGCTGAACAAGCAGACTCTCTTCGGAAAAACGCTGTCATATTTTTCTGCCGGCTCAGCAGCGTTTAGGTATAATGGTGTTAGAAGGTTATCCATAATAGAGTTGAAAGGTGCTGTGTCTTTTGAAAAGATTCCTTTTAGCCGTCGGCGCTGTCTTGGCAGCTGTAGCTGCTATCGGTATTTGTTTCACAAATATCATTATGTTCATAAAGAAAAAAACCGACGAAGAGATTATGAAAAGAGAAACAGATGACGGGCATAATGTATTTGAATCGTTTGAACGCATGGAGAAAACGGCTTTTGTGATTCCATCGGCATATGGATATGATATAAAAGGCTACTATGTTGCACCGCACGATACATCAAATACAATGATCATCTGCCACGGTGTGACCGTGAATGTATTGAATTCTCTCAAATATATGGATTTATTTCTTGATCTCGGCTGGAATGTGCTGATTTACGATCATCGCCGGCATGGACAGAGCGGCGGAAAGACTACAAGCTATGGTTTTTATGAAAAGGATGATTTACACGAGGTCGTCAAATGGGTCAAAGACAAAACCGGTAACCGCGGATTGGTTGGAGTTCATGGTGAATCAATGGGAGCAGTGACTGCTCTGTTGTATGCAGGCGCACATCCTGACGATGGCGCTGATTTTTATATTGCCGATTGCCCGTTTGCAAGCTTCGAGGAACAGCTTGCGTATCGTCTGAAAGCGGAATACCGGCTGCCTTCCTGGCCGATTCTTCCCATTGCCGACTCCTTTTTACGGTTCAGGGACGGCTACCGCGCACGGGATGTATCTCCGCTTGCCGTCATCGAAACGATCGAAAAGCCGGTCCTCTTTATTCACAGCAGGCACGATGATTATATTCCTGTTTCTGCAACCGAGCGGCTTTATAAAAAAAAGCCCGGTCCAAAGGAACTCTATATTGCTGAAGCTGGAGAACACGCCATGTCGTATACAAAAAATCGGGACACGTATCGAAAAACCGTGCAAGCCTTTTTAGACAAAATAACGTAAAAAGCGAAAGGCCCCTTTCGGCCTTTCGCTTTTCCATCATAAAACGTCGGTGATGCCATCCATATGTTCACTGATCCATTCAATCGCAAGGTCTATCGTAGTAAACTCCTGCGCTTCAAATGTCATTTCATCCTGCAAAAGCCAAACATCCTTCTCGACGGATTGCGCTCCTCCGATTGACCAATGCAGCAGGGTGTAGGGATGGTTTTTGTTCAGAAAGGATACCCACGTTTTATTCTGTGCTGTATTCTTAATTGACTTCAGCTTTTGTTCCACGTTTCGTGTCTCCCTACTTTACTAATATGCTCATTCTTGGACTGAGCATTTGAGCCGGACTTTTCAGCGCCAGCGTTTTGGCTTTTTCATTGTAATCGATTGTCATTTGATCGTCAAAAAACACTTTTTGCGACGACTGGATATATAGCGGAATGCCGTTCGTTTCCAGCTGCTCACACTGTCCCGCTAATTCCTCTGTCACCCAGATGGTCGGTACACCGCTTACTGCGCAGCCGCATCCTTCAGCGTCATAACGGAGCTGTGCCTTTTTTCCCGGGTTGGCGTCAAGCGCCTGCTGCAGTGCCTGTTTTGCTGCATCTGTCACATGAATGTTCATAAGGTGAAACCCCCGTTTTTTTCATTTTCGCTATTGTAGCACACCACGCGTCCGTTCGCATTGTTTCTGCCTTTTTTCCACCGCTTCGCTTTTTCTTCTGCAGCCTTGATCCAATCGGTTTTTCCCTGTATGTACTGCTTGATATTGTCCGGGTACTGGGCCGCCAGCTGTTTTTTGAGCGCGGCGTATTCATTCGCTATCTCCGGATGAGCTGTGAGATAATCTCTGAACACCAAATGCCGTTCAATAGCAGGATGCCCTCCCTCATAAATATGAACATGATGAGTACGCTTATTTCCGCCCTTTTGAAAATAGCGTCTGCCAATCATGCCGTTTTCTCCTTTCGGCATATAGCCGAGCTCCGCCATTTTCGAATCATATTGGTTCACGGCCGCGATATCCTTTACTGCAATCAGGATATCAATGACCGGCTTTGCCGCCATATTTGGTATCGATGTGCTTCCGACATGATGCACGTCAATAATCTCCGGGCCGAGCACAAGCTTCAGACGATCTTTTTCCTCTCTGAACAGCCTTGCCCATTCTTCATTGTAGTGAACGACTTCAACCTTTCTTTTCGGATAGAGATGAAAGACTGACAGAAAAAGCCCCTCTGACGCTTTGACGGTTTTCGTCTTTACAAACCCTGCCTGCGTATACAGCGACACGGCCGGGTTGTTTTTCTCGGCTGTTACTACCTCGATTTTCTCAGCGTCTTCGTTCTGATCAATAACAAATTGCACGAGTGCTCGTCCGATGCCTTTTCTGAAACCGTCGGGATGCACAACAAGCCTGCAAATGGTCAGCTCATGCATAAACTTCTCGTATGAAATGACACCGAGCAGTTTCCCGTCTTCCCGGTATCCCGCAAATTGCTCCTGAGAGGCTCTGATATCCTCAGCTTTTTCGTGTAAAGCTGGGATTCCGTCAAAACCGATAAGCTCCGCTTCTTTTACATAAGCTGGCTTTTGAACGTCAATAATCTCACGCGATACAGCCTCTACCTTATGCTGAAGAAATCCAATCATTTGTTTTCTCCTGAAAACAGCCGCTGCTTCTCGACTTTGGCGATGCGGACCGCATACGATTCATACCATACGCTTTTTCCTTTCTCTTTCGCTGCCTGGTGTTCGGTGTGATGCTTCCAATGATTGATTGCGTCCATACTCTCCCAATAGGAAACTGTGATGCCGGTTCCATCCGCTCCGCGAATGCTTTCCACACCTAAAAATCCGGGCTGGCTCGCCGCAAGCAAAACCATCCGCTCTGCTGTTTCTCCATATGCTTCGTCATTTTCACTTTTGACAGAAGAAAAGATAACAGCATAATAAGGAGGCTCAGGTGTTTTTGATAAAAAATCCATAGCGGTTCCTCCTCATATGTTTTTCACAAAAAGGACCCTGTCCTGGCCCGGTCCATCGTAATTTGCAAATACTGAGATGCCATTCACTGTTTTGCTGCCTTTTTCAATTTCAAATCCCAGTCTTGTATGATACGCGATTGACACCTTATTTACCGGGGACGTGACGCACTTTACCCGGGTGCATCCCCTCTTCTTAACTGTTTCAATAAACACATCGTATAATTGTTTTCCAATTTGCATTTTTCTGAAATCTGGATGCACACCGGAAAAATGGATGTATGCCGTTACAGGATCTGATTGCGATTGAAATCCGATTAAAAATCCAGTCATGCTGTTATGTTCATGTGTGATAAAGCTGGTGTCCTGAAAATGTTCAAAAAATAATCGCGGGAGCTTTTCTTTCAGCTGCCTGCCGCCCCACCATTCATTCATTACAGACGTTACCATTTCATAATCTGAAGACGTGATTGTTCGAATATCCATTACGATTTGATCTCCCTCCGTCTGGCAAAACGAATGTCTCTTTTTCTCACAATATAAAAATTATATTTTGCCTGACTGGAATTGTAAATGCCTTCTTTTCTGTATCATACGTTTCCAGACTGCTGACGGAACAATGTTTGCTATTTTCACATCTAGTTCTCCCCCTCCAGGAGGGGGAGCATTTACAGAAAAATATCAAGCACCTGATCAAGTCTCAGCTTACAGAGCTTGCCGGCGTCCCCTTTTAGCCACACTGTTTTTTCAAATTCCTCATAGCGGCAGATTTTCCCGCTGCAGGTGACAATTTCGCCATCTTGAAAGCAGCTGACAGTAATATCCTGAGCAAATTCCATTGCCATGCAAAGCGTTTGGTTCATCTCCTCCAGCTTATCCGAATCAAGGATTGGCCTTTGCAGCTTCTGTTTATGGTGTTTTCTCTCAAGCAGGCTTTGTTTATGTTCAGGCAGAAACATTCGGCTTCCTTCCCACAGCAGATTGCCTCTTTTTAAATGCTCATTCATTTATAATGCCCTCCTATTTTAGCCGCACGTTCAAACGCCTGGCCTGCCGCTGTCAGTGAGGCCGCCCTGATGATCGCCGTGTCGCCGAACCGGTTTTTAATCCCGTCCATCACATAGCCGAGGCTCATCTTCTTTGCATAATCCTGAAATAAATTAAGCTGCCATACTTCATCAGATGAGAGCTGAGAGAGATTGACCCCGAGGCGGCGGACAGGCTTCCCGTCCCAAAACTTGAGAAACAGTCTGCATACAGCCTGGTACACATCCTGCGTAGAATTGGTCGGTTCCGCCAGCTTCACTTGCCGGTTGAAGCCGGTCGGCAAATCAAAGTCAGCCCCCCTGCAGCTCACCGAAACCGTCTGCCCCATCATCCCGGCGTTTCGGCTTCGCCTGCATACCTCTTCACTCAGCTCCAGCAGAACGACCTTTATTTCTTTGTCAAAGTGTTCATAGTCTTTCGGGAGTGTCATTCCGTGGCCAATCGCTTTTTGTCCGTCCAGCGATGCCGTTGACACAGGAGAATAGTCGATTCCGTTCGCCGTCATCCACAGCACGTGTCCGTTAATGCCCCATTTCTTTTTTAAAAGCTCGAGCGGAAAAACCGCAAGCCCGCCGATCGTGCTGATGCCCATTCGATTTAAATGATGTTTCATCCGGCTCCCGACGCCAAACATACTCCCCACCGGAAGCGGCCACATCTCGGTTTTCATATTTTCTTTCGTTAACGTAAAAATACCGTTCTTATTCTTTTTGGCAAAATTGTCACACGCGATTTTGGCAAGCGCTTTATTAGGGCCGATTCCGACCCGGGCATAAATGCCGACCTCTCGCATGATTCTGTCCTGAATGCTTTTAGCAATTTCCTCGGGCGCTCCAAACAGCTTCTGGCTGCCTGTGATATCCATGAACTGCTCGTCAATGGAATAGGGCTCCACAAGATCTGTATATTCCTCTAAAATGGCGGTGATTTGCAGCGATACATCAATATACCGCTGCATACGAGGCCGGAGCACAACAGCTTCAGGGCACTTTTCCTGCGCTTCCCACAGGCGTGAGGCATTGGCTACCCCTTTTCGTTTCGCCAGCGGGCATGCAGCCAATACAACTCCGCCCCGCCTTTCCGGATCACCCGAAACAATCACCGGCTGATTTTTCAAATGTGGATTTTCCGCTTTCTCTACAGATGCATAAAACGATTGCATGTCAACGAGAAAAATCACTTTTTCTTTCATCATACACACCTCTAAAAAGAACTTATGTTCGCTTTCACTATTATATGCGAAAATACGTTCGATTTATACTGGTAAATGATTCTTGTCTGACAGAAAATATGATGCAAGGGTTTGAGAGAAGGAAAACATTTAGTAGAATGAAAGCGAACCATAAAGATAGGAGAGTCAAAATGGAGAAATTTGTCGAAAAAATGCTGGGACAGGCATTGCGCCAATACGGCCGAAATGTCGCCGTTGATCCGTTAAGCCCGTATGAAAAACAAAGCCTGAAAGCTGCTTTAGAGGAAAGACAAAATGAAGATCCAGACGAGGACCTGCATGCGCATATAGAGGATATCATTTATGACTACGTCACAAACCAAGGGCTGTTTTCTTAGTGTCATGCACCTTCATTGTTGGAGAAATTTCGTATATCTGTTTTCGTATGGCCAGAAGGGACGCGGCTGATATTGACGGGAAGCGCCCCTTCTCATGTAAGGACGCTCAAGCCCATCAATAAACTTTACTCACTCAGCATTTGACGATATGAGCTAGAGCCTGATGGGTCAACGTCTTTAAACGGAAATCCGTTTGCTTCTCCCGCATTCCTGATGTCTTTAAACTGGCCAGGCATTTCTGCTCAATGAGAATTGCACTTTCATGGTGAGATATAAGCGCCAGACAAAAATCCGCGTACTTCAACCTCCGCTTCAACGGCGTAAACGCCACCGTCAACGTGAAACATGAACCATTCAAAAACAAAGGTCATCCTGCGCACACATAGTGTAATACAATCCCATATAAACCGGTAAGTAAAAATATTTAATCCTCCGTTGGATAAGGAAATTTTTTCATGTATGATAGAAAAAGATCTTACTAACAGGAGAGAACAATAGACATGAAGACATGGAAAGATATCCACCCAATCAGCTGGACAATTATTATCGGATCCATTTTTGGCAGGATGGCAACATCGATGAGCATTCCGTTTTTAGCGATTTATTTAACAGCTGTCCAAGGCGCATCAGCGTCCTACGCGGGGCTTGTCATTGCGGCGAGCTCATCAGTCGGTATCATTGCAAGCTTTTATGGCGGATATATCTCGGACAAATTCGGCAGAAAGAACATGATGCTTGTATCCATTTTCGGCTGGATGCTGGTGTTTGCAGGGTTTGCGGCCGCTTCTCACCTCTGGGTATTTTTTGTGGTAAATGCGTTAAACGGACTTTGTAAATCACTGTTTGAACCTGCTTCAAAAGCTTTGCTGTCAGATATGACAGAAGAAAAAACAAGATTGCTGGTTTTTAATTTACGGTATGCAGCCATTAATATCGGCGTTGTCTTCGGCCCTGTGCTCGGTCTGTACTTTGGTTCATCACAATCTACCGCTCCTTTTTTGGTGCCCGCGGTGATTTATGGGATATACGGTGTCATCCTTGCCATCCAATTTAAAAAGCATCCACCCGCGACATTAGAACAATCCAGAAATATGAATGTACGGGAAGCGTTTATGGTAACGCAAAAGGATCGTCTTTTTACAGTTGCTCTTATCGGCATTACACTATGCAGCTTCGGCTATTCGCAGTTCAGCTCTACATTCCCGCAATATATGGCGCAAAATCCTTTTATCGAAAATGGGACAAAATTGTACGGCTTGATGCTGACATTAAACGCAATTGTTGTTTTGGCAACACAGTTTCCCATCGTCCACCTTGGTAAACGGTTTTCGCCGCTTTGCTCCCTGATGCTCGGCAATATCATGATCAGCGCCAGCATGATGATCCTTACCATGTCACACGGGGTTTCTTCACTTGTTATCATTGTGATTGCATTTACAATTGGAGAAGTGCTCTTATTCTGTATGATGGATTTGTTTGTAGACCAGATTGCAAAACCCGGATTAAAAGGAACGTATTTCGGAGCGATCGGCTTTTCGCAGTTTGGGAATGTGATTGGCCCTTGGGCCGGCGGCTTATGTATAGATGCATTTGGTGCCGGGCATCCAAGTTCCATTTTTTCTGTCCTTAGCGGCATCACCCTGCTTGGCCTGCCGTTTTTAGTGTTTGCCTATCGGAGGATGAAAGCGGGAATTACTGAGCAGCAATCCGAACTGGGGAAGCCGCTTTAACACAAGAAGACGGGAGAGAATCGCTCTCTCCCGCAAAAACGAGGTGATGAAATATGAATATAGGTGATATCATGTTTCAGCTGATCGTATTTTTCATGTTTGCCGCTGTTATCTCGGCGGCTGTGATCGGCTCTACATATGCGAAAAACCGTAAAGCACAGCTGGACCGAATCGAAAAAAAGCTTAACAGCATGTCCGAAGACCAAAACGATTAACCGCTTGGGGCAACGAGCTCTACCTTGATCCGGTCAGGGTCCTCACAATAGACTGCATAATGCCCGTCTCCTCCGGCAAAAGGATGCCGGTCTCGGTACAGCCTTTTGCCAACAGTTTTTCAGTCATCAGGTCGACTTGAAGCTTGATTTCAGCATGAAACGCGAGATGGTTCAGGCCGACACGGCACCTGTGATATTTCGGCTCTAGACATTCTTCTTTTGCCTGAACAATCACAAAGTAAAAGTGATCATTCTTCCAGCTGATGCCGGAACTCCATTTTTGAAACTCTTTATAGCCGCTTCCAAACCGGAGACATACAGTTCAATATGGTGCATAATGATCACACCCTTCTGACTAACACTTCTTCTACCTTATGCCGGTCTCCCTTTCGCAATATTAAATCTGACCTGAATTTAGTCGGCAAAATATTTTCATATAAATTAGGGCGGTTGACACTCTCCCAAATCGAGGTTGCCATCTCGTCAGCCTCCTGGTCAGACAGGTCTTTAAATTTATGAAAATACGAGTCAGGATTTTGAAAGGCTGTTTCCCGAAGAAGGCGGAAACGCTCTAAATACCAGGTAAGAATCCGGCTTTCGTCCGCATCGACGTAAATTGAAAAATCAAAGAAATCGGAAACAAAGATGCGGGGATTTTCCCGGTCATCCTCCAAGGTCGGCGATTGAAGAACATTAATCCCTTCGATGATCACGATATCAGCCTGTTCTACAACCTCGAACACACCTTCCTCGCGGTCATAGGTTAAATGAGAATATACCGGGGCCTTTACTCTTTCTTTTCCTGACTTTACGTCATTCAAAAATTCGAGGAGCGCTTTCACATCATAGCTTTCAGGAAATCCTTTTCTTGACAGCAAGTTTTTCTTCTTCAGCTCAGCTGTAGGAAATAAAAAGCCGTCTGTCGTGATCAGGCTGACCTTGGGGCGATCCGGCAAACGCGAAAGCAGCTTCTGCAAAATCCGCGCTGTCGTGCTTTTCCCGACTGCAACACTGCCGGCAATGCCGATGATAAACGGAATTTTGGCTGAATGAGGGTGCTTCAAAAAAACATTCACATGCTTATTTCGTTCGGCAGCCGACTTGACATGCAAATGAAGCAGGCGAACAAGCGGAATATAGATCGTCTCCACTTCCTCTACGGATAGATGATCATTCAGCCCTTCAACAGCTTTTGCCTCTTCTTCAGAAACAGCAATCGACAAATGGCCCCCAAATCCTGACCAAGACTGCCGGCTGTGCTGTGTATATAAAGTATGTAAATTAAGCTCTTTATTTTTCACTGTTTACACCTGACTCTCTGTAGCTTTAAACAAACGCTTACAAAGATTGTAACGGAAAACATTCCTACTGTCTGCTTATTTTTTCAATTTACCTTTTAACAAGTCAGCACCGATTCGGTTATATGCAGCCATTTCTTCTTTCGGAACCATACTGCCTCCCGTTCCCCAGACAACATGTACGGCATTTTTCATGCTGAGACGCAGATCATTTTCAGACATGTCGTGTTTCCCGGTTTCCGATAAAAACAGCTGAACAGGCCCGAACATGCCGGCAAGCGCAGACGGCTCTAAATGCTTATTTTCAGATAAAGCCAGCAAATGAAGCAAGGTATACAGCGTTTCGTCTTCAATTGTATAACAGCCGCTCAGCAAAGGTTCTATCAGATTGCCGACAAATCCTGACGGACGCCCTACGGCAAGCCCGTCAGCAGCCGTTACATTATCCAAGCCGATATCCTGCACAGAGATCTGGTCATGCAGGCCGGAATATAGACCTAAGAGCATAGACGGTGAATGGGTAGGCTCCCCGAAAAATACATGGACATGGTTTCCATACAATAGCTTCAGTCCAAATGCCACACCGCCCGGCCCTCCGCCGACTCCGCAAGGCAAATACACAAACAGCGGTGTTTCAGGACCAGGCTCGATATCCATAAAGCTGAGCTGTGTTTTTAAACGACTGGCCGCTACCGCATATCCTAGGAACAGCTGGCGGGAATGTTCATCATCAATAAAATAACAGAATGGATCTTGTTCCGCCTGCCGCCGTCCTTCTTTAACCGCTTCACTGTAATCTGATTCGTACTCGATTACGGTGACGCCCTTTTTGCGAAGTAAATCCTTCTTCCACTGTTTAGCGTCGGAGGACATATGCACCGTCACTCGAAAACCTAGTTTGGCGCCAATGATGCCGATGCTTAAACCAAGATTGCCTGTTGAGCCGACAGCAATGGAATAGCGTGAGAAAAATGAAGTGAACCGCTCTTCGTGCAAGATGCGGTAATCATCTGTTTCCTTAAGCATTCCTTCTTGAAGCGCAAGCTCCTCCGCATGTTTCAGCACTTCATAAATACCGCCGCGTGCTTTAATCGATCCCGAAATCGGAAGCTCATGATCGCACTTTAAAAGCCATCTCCCCGGAAACGTTGCGCCATACACTTCCTCCAGCTTCTTTTTCATATGGCGTATTTCAAAAAGCGGCGATTCAATCATCCCTTCGGCAGCTTTTGTTTCCGGAAACGCCTCGGCAATATAAGGAGCAAACCGCCGAAGTCTTTTGTCCGCCTCGGCTATCTCGCTTTCCCACTCAGCCGCTTGTAGAACCATCCCCTCTTTCTTGCCGGGATTAGCCCAGAATACCGGTCGTGCATCAATCAATTTCTGAATAAATGGATCTTTTATCAGATTACGCAAAGTTTCTTGATTTATCGACATCAGCCATTTCTCCTTCCTTTAACAAATGTATATGTTTATAAAAAACTGCCTGCAAACACACCAAAGGCGCCTCACACAGGCAGTTCCATGCTTATTTTTTCATGAACACCCGTCCAGCCAGCTTTTCCACAAGGGCTGGAAACAGCTGATATAGCTTTGTGCCGGCATTCATCAAACGAGGAAGGTTGATTTCACGTTTGTTCGTCATAATGGCAGACGCGATTTGTGCTGCCACATCATCTGGGTCAAGCATCCAGCGTTCGACATTTTTGGCATAGTCTCCGCCTTTGTCAGCAATAGAAAAAAAGTCAGTCTGAATCGGTCCTGGATTGACTGTCGTCACATGGACGCCCGTGCCCGCCAGCTCCATACGCAAAGCGTTTGAATAGCCGAGCACAGCATGTTTTGTCGCTGAATAAAGGCTGGATTTCGGCGTGGCAATTTTCCCTGCTTGAGAGGCAATATTGATGATATGGCCGCTTTTTTGCTCAAGCATATGCGGAAGAACAGCTTTTGTACAGGCGATCAGACCGAAAACATTGACATCAAACATTGATTTCATCTCATCAAGTGTAGAGTCTAAAACCGTTTCAAAAATACCGAAGCCTGCATTATTGATCAGCACATCAACCGGACCGATCTGATCACGGACGAGGGTGATATCTTCAAGACGGGAGACATCCAGAGGGAAAATATCACACTGTCCGCTCCATTCCTCGGTCATTTTTCTTTTGATTTCCTTCAAACGATCCTCACGTCTTGCCGACAGCAAAACATGGGCTCCTTCAGCCGCACATAAATAAGCGATTCTTTCACCAAGCCCTCCTGAAGCACCTGTAATCCAAATACGCTTGCCAGCTATATTTTTCACCCTGTTCACCTCTCTATTGCTCTAAAGTATGCGGTTTTTCCATCCCAATATGACGTGATGCCTGCTTCGGCTGCCAATATATCAAGATGCCCAACCGTTTCTGACATCGTTAAAAACAACTCTTTTGCATAAACGGCAGGAAAGAGCTGCTGACAGACCTGAAAAGCGGTAAGCGGTTTTTCCGACAGTATATGACGCACATCCTCGGTTCGGCTGCTCTGCTTGTCAAACCGCTTCTTGATCAGTGCTCGTACATTGCCAATCGTCTCGCCATGACCGGGAAACACTGTGTTCGGGGCAAGTTCAGACAGCCTCCGCAACGACCGCTGATAATCCAGTAAAGGCTCCGATCTTTTTTCTCCCGTTTTTGGCGCTTCAAGAATCGGGTTAGACGAGCTGTTCGCCAGCAGCAAATCACCGCCAAGCATTCTTCCGGTCTTTTCATGTAAGAGAACAATATGCGACTCTGCATGTCCGGGCATTTCCAGAACAGTCCAGTCACCCATCCCGTCAATTTTCATCCCTTCCGTAACCGTTTGGGTCAAGGATCTTGTACAGGAAAATGCGTACGCCGACCGGATGAGCCTTTCTGCTTTCACATCATCAAATGGAACGCCTAACTCAGGCAGCAGCTTTTGAAAAAAATGTTTTTGCCACTCCATAAATGCCTTGTCTCTACTGATATATGGTTCGTTAAACGGATGTCCAATCACTTTAATATCATCAGAAAAAACATCAAGCAACCCCGCATGATCCGCGTGATGGTGAGTCAGCACGATCTGCTCAATATCTGACATTTCTATACGTATACTAGCAAGCTGCTCTTTTAGGACTTCAGCTGCTTCTTTAGTGTTCGGTCCGGCATCGATCAGTGTCAGCGCGTCACCTTTTACTAAGTAAACGATGACATCACCGACGGCAAACGGTGTCGGGACGCGAATCGGAATGATATCTGCAGTTGTCATTCTTTTGCTCCTTGTCTTCATTCATTACTCATATTTTAGCTTTTTCCCGGTCTTGTGTCATTATTGCCGTATGAGAATGTCCCTTTTTGAAAAAGCTATTGACATTAGCTTATCCCCCATTGCATAATGAACAACAACTAAAATGAGAACCATTGGAACGCTATGACGAGGAATAGTATACAGGCAATGGCCAGAGAGAGCGATATCCCCAGGCTGAAAGGTATCGCGGCCCGCTTGTTTGTAGAACCTGCCCTCAAGTCGCGGTTAGGAAAACCTAAACGTTTCCCGCGTTACGGGATTTGAGCTGAGCACAAGTTGTGCTAATGAGGGTGGTACCGCGAACCTTTTCGTCCTTTACGTGATGAAAAGGTTTTTTGTTGTTCTGATAGAAGGAGGATATCCATGAAAAAGATAGGATTTGTCGGCGCCGGGTCCATGGCTGAAGCAATGATCAACGGCTTTTTGCAAAGCGGCATTACAAAACCTGAAAATATTTATATCACAAACAGGTCAAACGAAGAGAGACTCAATGAATTAAAGGAAATGTACGGCGTGCGTCCATGCAGGGATAAGAGCGAGTTTTTCACACAAACAGATATCGTCGTTCTCGCTTTTAAGCCTAAGGATGCGGCAGAGAGCATTGACAGCATTCGTTCTTACATGAAGGATCAGCTTGTCATTTCTGTGCTTGCAGGCCTAACCATCGAAACCATTCAGCATTATTTCGGCAGAAAGCTTGCTGTCATACGGGTGATGCCGAATACTTCAGCTGCCATCAGAAAATCAGCAACCGGATTTTCCGTAAGCGCTGAAGCAAGCCAAGACGATATCACGGCGGCTACAGCATTGCTAGAAACCATCGGTGACGCCACATTGGTTGAGGAGCAGCACCTTGATGCCGTTACCGCGATAGCAGGCAGCGGTCCCGCTTACCTGTATCGCTATATCGAAGCGATGGAAAAAGCGGCGCAAAAGGTCGGTTTAGATGAGGAAACGGCTAAAAAACTGATCCTGCAGACAATGGCAGGCGCAACAGACATGCTTCGTCAAAGCGGAAAACAGCCCGCACAGCTGCGAAGGGAGATTACGAGCCCAGGGGGAACAACAGAGGCAGGCCTTCGCGCTTTAACGGAAGCCCGCTTTGAAGAAGCGATCATTCATTGTATTGAAGAAACAGCCAAACGAAGCGCTGAAATCAAAGAGCAATTTGCCGGAGCCGCCTTAGAGAAGCATTTATAGAAAAAAAGAAGACAGAAGGCAAAGCGCTTTCTGTCTTCTTTTATCTTAAGGCTGGCTGGCAGCTTCTGATTGTTTTAATAATGCAGAGATTGTAAAGGAAAGCAAGTCGGGAAGCACCTCAAAGGAATAAGGCACATACAGTCTTTCTGTCCATTTGTGCGGGTCTTTTCCAGCCGGGCCGACATTTAATACCGGGACATACAGCGCCTTGTCTTTACTGCTGGGAAGTGAATATCCTCTGTTAAAGAGCGGCATATTGCTTGTGTATGCACCAACCTCCTGTTTTTCCAGCTGAAGATAGCTCAAATCCGAGAGTCCTGGGAAATACTGAACCTCCCGTAAAGCAATGCCGTACCTGTCAGCTGCATATTGAATGAGCTTGCCAGCAGTATTCTTGATTATCTGATCGTTCTTTGATGACACTGCCGGATAAAATGGAGGGCTGTAAAAGAGAACGATGAGCGGCGCATCTTCCTTACACAGCGCTGCGAGATCAGATACAATTCTAGTCGAAAAATCCCTGTCTCCAAGATCTCCCCTGTTTGCATAAGTGAAATTCAGCACCCGTTCTGTTTCCGAGCTTCCGACACGCCTTTTCGCACGTGCAAGCAGCTCATCAAATGTAAAAACAGAGACAGTTCGTTCAATTGGATGAAATGGCTCAAACTTCTGGAAATCACGTGTTTTTTGCTGAATATGGTTTGAAATCTTCTCTGCCGCCTGCTCTGCGGTTCTCCGCAGCATGTTATGCAGCTCACTCGCAGAACGCTTCATTGTCAGTACATTAAATAAGGTAACGGCCGTATGCGGTGTTTGGACGGAATATGCCTCCTTCAAGTCCTTTTGCATTAAGTTTACCGGCGGCGGGGTGACTTCCCCGTCAGCCATTTCGCAGTAATTCACGTTCAGTTCCAGCAGACGGTTGATCTCAGAAACCATTAAATTTGCATTTAAACCGGAAAACGGCTCTCCGACATGCGTCTCTATCCCTTTGCAGAAAAACCCTGCGAGAACCTTGCCGATGCTTCCTGAATACACATATTGCTGCTGGTCGCCCGGAAACTTTTCAAACATCGGTTCGCTATTCAAACAAGCAGTGTATGTAAGATGATATTTTTTCTCCATTTCTTTCAGCGCAGGAACGGCTTCGATCATTCCCCTTGAATTCACTTCCTCATCAGGAACCGTAATCAAAAGCACATTCCCATCAAAATGACCATTCATTGCCCGCTCAAGCATCGACAGCTGAACAGCCAGCCCCGCTTTCATATCCATCGTGCCTCTCCCGAACAGCCAGTCGCCGCTTTCCGCGTCTGTTCTCACACGTTTAGGAAGCAACTCTTTTTTCTCTAAAAAGGAGTTCAAAAGCTCAGCCGGCTTACAAGCCATATGTTTGAATTCTCCGTAGTCCTCTATGTCCACGACGTCAAAATGACTCAGCAAGAGCACCGCCTGTTTGACATCTTTCTTTTTGACAAGCGCTGTCAAAAACGTTCTGCCGTCTTCCATCGGATGGAGTGTTACATGATCAGGGTTATTTTGAAAATAAGGCTTGTCCTTTAAAAGATAATAAAGATATTCTGCAAGTGCGGCCTCCCCTTTCGAACCGGTGACACTTTCGTACTGGACAAGAGAAGTTAAAAGGGTAAGCAAATCATCCTTAGTCTGCCAATTCATCATTTCCGCCCTCCTATGTATAAAAACGCTTCGATCCTAAAAAATAAAATGATTCCCTGTCTATTATACAGAAATATTTGACAAATTCGGATCGTTTGAGCAGTTTATATGACGTGAAAGAAATGACTTGTTATAATCAATCTCTAAAAACCTTACGGGAGGCGAAAGAAATGGCCAGAAAATTATTCACACCTATTACAATTAAAGATGTAACATTAAAAAACCGCATTGTGATGTCACCAATGTGCATGTACTCTTCTCACGAAAAGGACGGAAAATTACAGCCGTTCCACATGGCTCACTACATAACGCGCGCAGTCGGCCAGGTCGGATTGATTATTGTGGAAGCATCAGCGGTAAATCCTCAAGGACGAATCACAGACCAAGATTTAGGGATATGGTGCGACGAGCATATCGAAGGTTTCGCAAAGCTGACTGAGCAGGTAAAAGCGCAAGGCTCAAAAATCGGAATTCAGCTTGCCCACGCAGGACGTAAAGCAGAGCTTGAAGGAGATATTTTCGCTCCGTCTGCGATCGCGTTTGACGAGCAATCAAGCACGCCGGTTGAAATGACAACTGAAAAAGTGAAAGAAACCGTGCAGGAGTTCAAACAAGCGGCTGCCCGTGCAAAAGAAGCAGGTTTTGATGTGATTGAGATCCATGCAGCACACGGTTACTTAATTCATGAATTTTTATCTCCGCTTTCTAACCATCGCACAGATGAATACGGCGGCTCACCAGAAAACCGCTACCGTTTCTTAAGAGAAATCATTGATGAAGTCAAACAAGTGTGGGACGGTCCTTTATTTGTCCGTGTATCGGCTTCTGACTATACAGACAAAGGCTTAGACATCGCTGATCATATCGGTTTTGCAAAATGGATGAAGGAGCAGGGCGTTGACTTAATTGACTGCAGCTCAGGTGCCCTTGTTCAGGCAGACATTAACGTATTCCCTGGCTATCAGGTCAGCTTCGCCGAGAAAATCCGCGAACTGGCTGACATGGCGACTGGAGCTGTCGGGATGATTACAAATGGTTCAATGGCTGAAGAAATTCTTCAAAATAACCGTGCAGACCTCATCTTTATCGGCAGAGAGCTATTACGCGATCCTTACTTTGCAAGAACTGCCGCAAAACAGCTGAATACAGACATTCAAGCCCCTGTTCAATACGAAAGAGGCTGGTAATCTTGACCCGAGATATCCGCGGCTCCGCCGCCGGATATCTCTTTTTTTATTTTTGGAGAAACGATCAGCTGACGTTCTCCGTCTCCCTAGTAGAACCAATTAGAGGAGATGACTCCAATGAATGCAGCATGGATCGAAAGGACCTATACGGTTGACGGTTGTGAATTTCATACAAAACACCGAAAAGGATTTAGCGGAGTAACCATTGTCTTTGAAGCCGGCTACGGCACTTCTTCAGAGACGTGGAAACCACTAACAGCGGACATTGATGACGAATTTGGCATATTCACATATGATAGAGCGGGCATTGGGAAAAGCGGACAAAGCAAAGCAGAACGAACAGCCGACCAAAAGGTGAGAGAATTAGAAAGCTTGCTTAAGACAGCAGGTATAAGACCCCCTTATCTGGCTGTTTCACATTCATACGGATCGGTTATCAGCAGTTTATGGGCCTGTAAAAACCGACAGGATATTATCGGCATGGTGCTCCTTGATCCCGCTTTAGGAGATTACGGCAATGGCGGCTTTACATTTATTCCTGAAGAAATGCATACAGCATACAGAAAACAGATGATGCTCGAGGAGACACATGCAGACTTTTCGAAAAGTCTGCGGCAGTTCAAACAGCAGCAAGTCCATTTAGGGAACATGCCGCTTATTGTACTGTCATCAGGTGAACGCACTGAGAAATTCGCCTCCGGTGAAGAGGACTGGAGAAACCTGCATAGCAGCATTTTGTCTTTATCCGATCAAAGCGGCTGGATACAAGCTAAAAACAGCTCACATAACATTCATCATGATGAACCTCATATCGTCCATCTGGCGATTTATGATGTTTGGTGCGCGGCCTGCCAGCAGGCCGCCCCGATATACCAGGCAGTCAATTAAACAAAAACCCCGGCTAATGCAGCCGGGGTTTTTGTTATTTTGTTTCGCGATGAAGGGTATATTTCTTTAACCGCGGTGAGTATTTTTTCAGCTCTAAACGATCAGGATTTGTGCGTTTATTTTTGGTTGTGATGTAGTTTCTGTCTCCTGTTTCAGTGCAAGCCAAAGTAACATTTACTCTCATGTTAACATCTCCTTATAAAACGTAATGGTTACGTTTTATTATACAGCTTAACAACAGATTGTCAAACTCCATCTCTTTCTCAGCCTCTCGGAACTTGAACCTCTAAGAAATCATACGCTGTGATGCTGTTCGGAAAAACGGCTGCCGCTTCTTTTTGGAGCTCTAAAGAAGCCTCTCCCTGATATCTCGCGCTGATATGAGTTAAAATGAGCTGCTTCGCCCCAGCTTCTTTGGCAATTACAGCTGCTTGTTCTGTTGTACTGTGAAAATAATCAAAAGCAAGTTTCACATCATCCTTAGCAAAGGTGGCTTCATGCACAAGCACATCACAGTCCCGTGCAAGCTCTTTTATCTTATCGCTCACTCTCGTATCCCCGGAAAACACGACAGCTCTCCCCTTTTTAGGAGGCTCCAGAAAATCCTTCCCGTTTATGATGCGTCCGTCTTCAAGTGTCACAGTTTCACCTTTTTTCATTTTCGAATATACAGGTCCCGGCGGAATATTCATTTCCTTTAATAACGCCGCCTTTAAAGAACCAGGCACATCTTTTTCCTGTACGCGGTACCCGAAGGCCTCTACACCATGAATCGCGGATACAGCTGTGACGATAAACTGATCGTCCTCAAATACCGCTCCCTCTTCAATCTCTTGTATCACAAGCGGATATGTTAGGTGAGTTTTCGTGACGGCAAGACTTGTTTCAATAAACGCCTTGATGCCTTTCGGTCCGTAAACCGTCAGCTCGTCCTCACCGCCCTGAAAAGAACGGCTGCCAAGAAGCCCTGGAAGACCGTATACATGATCGCCGTGCATGTGAGTAATGAAGATTTTTTCTATTTTTCGAGGTTTAATCGATGTATGTAAAATTTGATGCTGTGTGGCTTCCCCGCAGTCAAACAGCCATACAGATCGCCTTTCTTCAAGCAGTTTTAATGCGATCGACGTCACGTTTCTCGACTTAGCGGGAATTCCGGCTCCCGTCCCTAAAAAAAGTAATTCCACATTTCCTTCCTCCTACTAGAACTAGTTACCTACAAGAATACAGGATCATGCGTAAAATGTGAATCTTGCCTCTGATTCGGGCAATCCTTTCGTTCTAGAAATATTTTTGCGCCATTCTGCAAAAAAAGGTCTTAAATGTTTGCTTTCGTTGAATTTTAGATTTAAAATGAAGGAAATATGCGGGGTACTAAAATAAAGCTTCGAATAAAGTGAGGTACTTTTAGTGAAAACAAACCAACAACCAAAAGCAGTAATTGTCATATTCGGTGCAACGGGAGATTTAGCAAAACGAAAACTCTATCCGTCCATTCACCGTTTATATAAAAACGGACAAATCGGAGAAGAGTTTGCAGTTGTAGGAGTCGGAAGAAGACCCTGGTCCAATGAGGATCTTCGCCAAACCGTCAAAACATCTATTTCCTCAGCTGCTGATAAACATATAGATGATTTCACGTCTCATTTCTATTATCACCCGTTTGACGTGACAAACCCTGGTTCTTATCAAGAGCTTAACGTGCTGCTCAACCAGCTGGAAGATACATATCAAATCCCGAACAACAGAATGTTCTACTTGGCAATGGCCCCAGAATTCTTTGGGACAATTGCAAAGACATTAAAATCAGAAGGTGTTACAGCAACTACAGGCTGGTCCCGCCTTGTGATTGAAAAGCCGTTCGGCCATGACTTGCCGAGCGCGCAAGCATTAAATCAAGAAATTCGCGAAGCATTTACAGAAGATCAAATTTACAGAATCGATCACTATTTAGGAAAACAAATGGTACAGAATATTGAGGTCATTCGATTTGCCAATGCGATTTTCGAACCGCTATGGACAAACCGCTACATCTCAAATATCCAAATCACATCAAGCGAATCACTTGGTGTTGAAGACCGTGCTAGATATTACGAAAAATCAGGCGCCCTTCGCGACATGGTCCAAAACCATATTATGCAAATGGTTGCGCTTCTCGCAATGGAGCCGCCGATTAAACTGAACACAGAAGAAATCCGCAGCGAAAAAGTGAAGGTGCTTAGAGCCCTCCGCCCTATTGCAAAAGACGAAGTGGATGAGTATTTTGTGCGCGGACAATATCAAGCCGGTGAAATTGATGGTCTGCCAGTCCCTGCTTATACAGATGAGGATAACGTCGCTCCTGACTCAAATACAGAAACCTTTGTTTCTGGAAAGCTTCTGATCGACAACTTCAGATGGGCTGGTGTTCCATTCTACATTCGTACCGGAAAACGAATGAAAGAAAAGTCTACAAAAATTGTCGTTCAATTTAAGGACATTCCGATGAACCTGTACTACGGCAATGAAAACAACATGAATCCGAACTTACTCGTCATTCATATTCAGCCTGACGAAGGCATTACACTTTACTTAAACGCTAAAAAACTCGGAGGAGCAGCACACGCGCAGCCAATCAAACTGGATTACTGCAGCAATTGCAATGACGAGCTGAACACTCCTGAAGCATATGAAAAATTGATTCACGACTGTCTTCTCGGAGATGCGACGAACTTCGCACACTGGGATGAAGTTGCCCTTTCTTGGAGCTTTGTCGATTCCATTTCTGAAACATGGGCAGCCAACAAAACCCTATCGCCAAACTACGAAGCAGGTTCTATGGGTCCAAAAGAATCAGATGATCTTTTGGCGAAAGACGGCTTGCATTGGTGGAATATATAAAGAAAAAGGCTGAAAGTGCTTGTAAAGCATTTTCAGCCTTTTATTTATGTATCAAGCTTTCTGCCTCTAAGCGGCTCAAAAAGACGATTGATTCTCTCTCTGTCGTAATCTAATATCCAACTGTTATATGTTTCATACATATCCCGTATTGTTTCAGCTGTAGCAGCTAAAATATCGCAGCCTCGATCATCATAAAGATAAAAAATGGTTCTCTTTTTTATATTGATAAAGTAAATTTTTTGAGAAATGCTTGGTTTTATCCCCATATCTTGATTACATATTGCTCTCAGCATTGGAATATATCTTATATCACCAGCTTTGCATCTAAGAAAAAATCTATGCGTTTTATCATCATAATCATCAGAACAAGTATAAGGAACAGCAATGTGCTGCAGTTTTTTCAACACAGCTTTTTCTCGAATGTACCGTGAGAAAATATGCAATTTGCTCTTATATCCCCTTCTCCCTTCAAAACCAACAGCATCAGCTATAACAAATATATCATCATCTTCGGCATGTAGAGACTTAAATAAAGTGACAGCTCTCTTATATGCGTTATTTAAATAAGGGCTGTGTAGATAGGCATCGTTTACATTATACCCTACACCTATTTCAAACCGAATTCCAATCTGCCAGTTATAAAACAAAGGAGGCATAAGTCGTAAACCAGGGAAATTTTCAAGTAGATACTCATTTACAGGCAAAATATACATCCTTTCGTCGGCACTCTATTTCAAAAAAATCCCGCAGCTGTCAGGCTGCGGGATTTCCACATCATTATTTCATCCATTCAGTATGGAAGACACCGTCTTTGTCTGTGCGCTCATAAGTATGGGCACCGAAGTAGTCACGCTGCGCTTGAATTAAGTTTGCAGGCAGCACGGCTGTGCGATAGCTATCATAATAAGCTAGTGCGCTTGAGAATGAAGGTACCGGCACACCTTGGGCAACTGCAAGTGAAATCACTTGGCGAAGCGCTCCTTGGTAGCTTTCTGCAATGTTCTTGAAGTGGCTGTCAAGCAGCAGGTTATCAAGCTCAGGATCACGGTCGTAAGCTTCTTTGATTTTCTGCAGGAATGCCGCACGGATGATGCAGCCGCCGCGGAAGATCATAGCGATTTCACCGTAATTGAGATCCCAGTTGTATTCTTCAGAAGCTGCTTTCATTTGGGCAAATCCTTGGGCGTAAGAACAGATTTTGCTCATGAACAGCGCTTTTCTGACTGCTTCGATCAGCTCTTCTTTATTTTCTGTAACAGGCTTCACTTCAGGCCCTGAAAGAAGGCCGCTTGCTTTCACACGCTCATCCTTCATCGCTGAAATAAAACGTGCGAATACAGATTCAGTGATAATCGGAAGCGGAACACCTAAGTCAAGTGCACTTTGACTTGTCCATTTTCCTGTTCCTTTTTGACCCGCTTTATCAAGAATCACATCAACAAGCGGTTTGCCTGTTTCTTCATCTTTTTTCGTGAAGATATCAGCAGTAATTTCGATCAGATAGCTGTCAAGCTCGCCTTTATTCCATTCAGCAAATACTTCATGAAGCTCATCAGCTGAAAGGCCGAGTACCTGCTTCAGGATGAAATAAGATTCAGAGATCAGCTGCATATCCCCGTATTCAATACCGTTGTGCACCATTTTCACATAATGGCCGGCACCGTCCGGACCGATATATGTCGTACACGCTTCACCGTCAACTTTTGCAGAAATCGCTTCAAGAATTGGCTTCACAAGTTCATGAGCTTCTTTTTGTCCGCCAGGCATGATAGAAGGCCCTTTAAGCGCTCCTTCTTCTCCGCCTGAAACACCTGTGCCGATAAAATGAATGCCGCTTTCAGCAAGCTCTTTGTTTCGGCGCTGTGTATCTTTATAATATGTATTTCCGCCGTCAATTAAAATATCGTCCTTCTCTAAGTGAGGAAGAAGAGATTGAATTGTCGCATCTGTAGCAGTTCCCGCTTTAACCATTAACAAAATTTTGCGCGGTGTTTCCAAGGATTGAACAAATTCTTCAATGCTGTAGGTGCCAACAACGTTTTTGCCTTTAGCCTCCTGCAAAAATTCCTCGGTTTTGCTGCTTGATCTGTTGTAAACAGAAACAGAAAATCCTCGGCTTTCAATATTTAAAGCCAGATTTTTACCCATTACCGCAAGTCCGATAACTCCGATTTGTTGTTTTGACATATTCTAACGTCCCTTCTGCAAACGTTTAACCATTTTAAAATTTACATTAAAATAAAATGATATTTATACTATTGAAATTACCATACTTCACCCCCTTATTTCAAGACATTCAGCTTTTCTTTTCATCTTGAAAAAAATCTTTATTAAAGCTTGTTCCGCTCGTTTTGCTCTCGTCTTTTTTAACCTTTGCACCTTTTCTGATCAGCTTGGAGCCGTACTTTTCATTCAGTTTTTCCATCATCTGCTGAATCGGTTCATCCTTCGCATCCTCTGTAAAGCTGAACAAATCGAGCTGCTTATAGGCCTGCTCTTTTTCTACCAAATCCGTTCCGGTAATGCCGAGCAGCCTGATGGGGTTTTTGTTCCAATGCTTAAAGAAGAGATGTTCTGCTTCATTATATATTTCGTTTTTTTGATCTATCGGATTCTTCAGTGTGATGCTTCTCGTAATGGTTTTCCAGTCCGCATATCTGATCATAATAAACAGCTTTGAAGCCATTACTTCCTTACGCTGCAAACGGTCGCTAACTGATGCGGACAGTTTGCGAAAAACAGCTAACAGCTCATCCTCATCGGCAGAATCATGAGAAAGTGTGGATGAATTGCCTACGCTTTTAAATTCATAAATGCGCTCCGGATCAACAGGAGCATGGTGAATGCCGTTCGCTTTATTTTTTAGACGGGGCCCGTTGATGCCGAGCAGCCGTTTTAGCGAGTGTTCGTCAGCGGCTGCTAAATCTCCAATCGTATCAATACTGAGCCCGTTCAGTTTTTCCGCCGTCTTTTTGCCTACGCCATGCATTTCTCCAACTGGGAGAGGCCAAAGGATATCAGGCACTTCTCTTTTTCTCAGGATGGTGATCCCAAGCGGTTTTTTCATATCGGATGCCATTTTAGCGAGAAATTTATTAGGGGCAATTCCGATGCTTGACGGAAGCAGCAGCTCTTTCTGCAGTCTGCTTTGTATTTCTTTTGCCGTCTCATAGGCATTGCGGCTGTATGGTGTATCCGTCATATCCATATAGCCTTCGTCGATGGATACAGGCTCCACCAAATCTGTATATTCACGGAGGATGCTAAACATCGCTCTTGAAGAGCTTCTGTAGCGGTCAAAGTTCGGCGGAAGGACGATGAGCTCAGGACAGTTGCGCTTTGCTTCCCAAACCGGCATGGTTGTTTTCACGCCGTGCGCCCTTGCTTCGTAGCTGCATGTGACGACGATGCCTTTGCGTTCTTTGACGTTTCCGGCAACTGCAACCGGCTTTCCTCGGAGAGACGGGTCATATGCCATTTCCACCGATGCATAGAAACTGTTCATATCAATATGGAAAATAATTCGGCCCTTCCCCGGCATAAACATATCTCCTTTCCGTTCATTAGACAACGGCTTGTACATATAGTAAAATGAAGGTATTGAATGGATGTGATTACAATGTTTGTGGAATCGATAAATGACGTTTTATTCTTAGTCGATTTTTTCACAATTATTCTTCCGGCTCTGACCGCCATCGGGATTGCCTTTCTCTTGCGAGAGTGCCGTGCCGGCGAGCAGTGGAAATCAAAACGAACAGATGAACATCAGACGGTCTTTCGAATAAACCGAACAGACTTTCTTATTATTATATATCATCGCATTACAACTTGGATACGTAAAGTCTTCCGCATGAATTCACCTGTGAATGATGATGAAGACGTCAGTTCCCTTCTTTTATAAACCGCATTTATAAAAAGGAGGAGAACAAATTGTTAAAAACATATCAGAAACTTTTGGCTTTAGGGGCCTTTTTGATCGTATTATGCTCGGGCAACGCAGCTTTTGCTGCAACAAATCAGGTGGGAGGTCTCGGTAACGTCGGTTTTTTCCACGACTATTTAATTGAGCCGTTTTCCTCGCTGCTGAAAGGCGTTGCCGGACTGTTTCACGGAGAATACGGGTTGTCTATCATACTTGTAACCGTTATTGTGCGCGTTGCGGTACTGCCTTTGTTTGTCAATCAGTTTAAAAAACAGCGTGTGTTCCAAGAAAAAATGGCAGTCATTAAACCGCAAGTAGACAGCATTCAAGCCAAAATCAAAAAGACAAAGGACCCGGAAAAACAGAAAGAACTCCAAATGGAAATGATGAAGCTGTATCAGGAGCATAATATCAACCCGCTTGCGATGGGCTGTCTTCCAATGCTGATTCAGTCTCCGATTATGATTGGGCTTTATTACGCGATTCGCTCAACACCTGAAATTGCGTCACACTCGTTTCTGTGGTTCAGTTTAGGGCAATCTGATATTCTCATGTCCCTTAGTGCAGGGATCATGTATTTTGTCCAAGCCTATGTCGCTCAAAAACTGAGCGCGAAATATTCCGCTGTCCCGCAAAATCCGGCAGCGCAGCAATCTGCAAAACTAATGGTGTTTATCTTCCCTGTGATGATGACGATTTTCTCGCTTAATGTTCCTGCAGCCCTTCCGCTGTACTGGTTCACCAGCGGCCTGTTCTTGACAGTGCAAAACGTCGTACTTCAGATGACACACCATAAACATAAAAAAACAGCCGCTCTTACAGAGCCGGTGAAATAGAAAAACAACTCCGACTTTTGTTCGGAGTTGTTTTTTTATTTCCATCACGTTTTAGAACCTGCATTCGTCTAAAAAGAAGAAAATCGGGAATACCTTTTACTCACATCCAAATGAAAGGAGCTGGTGTCGTGACGGAACAGTCTCAGCAAAAAAATATTTCTGTGCCTGAGGGAATTTGGATCATGAAACAAACATGGAATGATGTCTTATTTGCTCATTGGCCGGTTAATTACTTTACCCTTCGAGCTAAGATTCCGCCGCTATTGGACATAGATACATATAACGGACAAGCTTGGGTCAGCGTGCTTCCCTTTATGCTCACAAACCTTCGCGCGCGTTTTCTCCCTCCTATTCCCGGAGCCCAGTCCTTTCCAGAGCTTAACCTGCGCACTTATGTTACCTATAAAGGCAAGCCGGGCATTTATTTCTTCAGCTTAGATGCTGATCATCGGCTGGCAGTTCAAGGTGCACGGACTTTCTTTCATTTGCCTTATTTTTACGCCGATATGAAAGCCGAAAAAAATGGGAATGATATGGAATATAGAAGCAAACGGAGAGACGCCGGAAAAGCAGAATTCGGCGCCAAGTACCGGCCGCTCTCTGCGCCTTTTACAGCGCAAGAGGATTCGCTTGATTACTGGCTGACGGAGCGCTACAGACTCTACACTGCCCATCGTGACAAGCTCTATTATGAGGACATTCACCATCATCCTTGGCTTCTTCAAAGAGCCGAGGCCCAGTTTTCAGTCAATACAGTGGCTGATGCTCACGAAATCACTTTACCAGACTCAGAACCGCTGCTTCATTATGCCAAAAAACAAGACGTGTTATTTTGGCCGCTTCGACAATGGCGCTGACTGTCAGAAAAAAACCCGAATGCAAGATCCGCACTCGGGTTTTTCTTCATTATTTTGCTGCTTCTTCAATAATGGCAACAACCATTTCTGCTGTTTTCACCAGCTCTTCAATCGGCATTTTTTCGTTCTTCGTATGAATTTGCTCATACCCGACAGCAAGATTGACCGTTGGGATGCCATGGCCTGCGATTACGTTTGCGTCGCTTCCGCCGCCGCTCGTTTGCAGCTCGCTTGTACGTCCGATTTTCGCAGCCGCTTTTTTCGCGATTTCAACGACCTGGTCGCCATCTTGATATTTAAACCCTGGATACATGACTTCGATTTCAACTTCTGCACGTCCGCCCATATCAGCTGCCGCCTCTTCAAAAGCAGCTTTCATTTTTTGAACCTGCGCTTCCATTTTTTCAGGAACTAAAGAACGCGCTTCAGCGAGAATATGCACTTCATCGCACACAATGTTCGTTTGCGTGCCGCCTTCAAATCGGCCGATGTTTGCTGTTGTTTCTTCATCGATGCGGCCCAATGGCATTTTTGAAATCGCCTTACTTGCGATTGTAATCGCTGATATACCTTTTTCTGGTTCAACTCCGGCGTGTGCGGTTTTACCGTAAATCGCCGCTCTTACCTTCGCCTGAGTCGGTGCCGCAACAATGATATTGCCGACTTTTCCGTCTGAATCAAGAGCATAACCGTAGGAAGCTGTCATCATGGAACGGTCAAGCGCCTTTGCCCCGATAAGACCTGATTCTTCACCTACAGTGATGATGAATTCAATCGTGCCGTGCTCAATGTTTTCTTCTTTGAGCACTTTAATTGCTTCAAACATGGCAGCCAATCCGGCTTTGTCATCGGCGCCTAAAATCGTTGTGCCGTCTGTTTTGACATATCCGTCCTCAACAACCGGTTTTACGCCGTTTCCGGGTACGACTGTGTCCATATGAGATGTAAAATAAATTGTATCTGTCTTTTTCGTCCCTTTTAATGTGCAGATCAGGTTTCCGGCTCCGTGGCCAGTGATATCCATTGTATCGTCTTCTTTTACGTCTACACCTAAATCAGAAAATTTCTGTTTCAGCACTTTGCAGATTTCAGCCTCGTGCTTCGTTTCTGAATCGATTTGTACAAGCTCTAAAAATTCTTCCAGCAGGCGTTTTTCATTCACCATTTGTAAATCCCTCCATGTTAAAGCGGTATGTTACCGTGCTTTTTTTTCGGTCTCTCTTCTGTCTTATGTGCAAGCATGTGAAAAGCTTGGATGAGTCTTTTCCTTGATTCTTCCGGCAAAATGATGTCATCGACCATTCCGCATGCCGCCGCTTTGTAAGGGCTGGCGTTTTGTTTTTTGTATTCAGCTGTTTTTTCGCGTTTTGTCTTTTGCGGGTCAGCTGACGCTTCAATATCCTTGTCATACAAAATAGATGCCGCACCTTCAGCACCCATCACTGCGATTTCGGCATTTGGCCAAGCAAACACGAGATCCGCTCCGATGGATTTGCTGTTCATGGCGACATACGACCCGCCATACGCTTTTCTGATAATGAGCGTTACTTTTGGGACCGTCGCTTCTGCATAAGCAAACAGCAATTTGGCTCCGTGTCTGATAATGCCGTTATGCTCCTGCTGAATGCCGGGCAAAAACCCCGGAACATCTTCGACAGTTAACAGCGGGATGTCAAAGGCGTCACAAAACCGGATAAATCTCGCTGCTTTATCAGCCGCGTCAATCGTCAGGCTTCCTGCTAAATGTTTCGGCTGGTTTGCCACAATTCCGATCGTTTTTTGGCCAAGCTTTGCAAATCCGATGACTATATTTTTCGCAAAATACGGCTGAATCTCAAAAAAAGACTGCGGATCAGCCAATTCCTGAATCACCGCCCGAACATCATACGGCTTTGTGCTGTCAGCCGGCACGAGGCGGTTTATTAACGAGCTGGAGGCCTCATCCACAGATGAAGGTAGTGATATCTGTTTGTCGAGCGGCAAATAAGACAGCAGCTTCTTCACTCCTGCCAGAACCTCCTCTTCCGTTTTTCCGGAAAAGTGGGCATTTCCGCTGACGGCATTATGTATTCCCGCTCCTCCTAAGCTCTCCGCATCAACCTGTTCTCCTGTTACTTTTTCAATGACCTTCGGACCGGTAATAAACATTCGGCCCGTCTGTTCTGCCATAAAGATAAAATCAGTAAGTGCCGGAGAGTACACAGCGCCTCCAGCGCACGGCCCTAATATAACCGAGATTTGCGGAATGACTCCGGAATATAAGACGTTTCGGTAAAATATGTGACCGTATCCATCTAATGATACCACACCCTCTTGAATTCTCGCACCACCTGAGTCGTTCAGCCCGATAATCGGTGCTTTATTTTTTGCTGCAAGATCCATCAGAGAGGTGATTTTTTTCGCATGGGTTTCGCCAAGCGCCCCGCCGAATACGGTAAAATCCTGCGCAAACACATATACAGAGCGGCCGTCAATCGTCCCGTAGCCCGTCACGACTCCATCTCCCAATATACGCTGCTCTCTTGTTAAGCTTCGGCTCTCCATGAAGGGATATAATTCGATAAAACTATCCTCATCCAGGAGATAGGCGATCCTTGCCCGCGCTGTGAGCTTTCCCTTTTTCCGCTGCTCAGCCTGCTTTGCATGTCCTCCGCCTTCTTCCGCCTGCCTGCGCCTGTTGTATAGATGACCGATATGTTCATTCATGTTCAATGTCTTGATCTCCTTTCGGTTCACAGAGCTCTACAAGCACGCCATTTGTTTCCCGCGGAGAAATAAACGCGATCTGTTTCCCGTTTGCTCCCTGTCTCGGCTGCCTGTTTATTACATCAATTTGCCGGTTTGATAATGCTTGAAGCTGATCTGTTAAGCCATTGCATAAAAACGCAACATGGTGCAGCCCCTCTCCTTTTTTATCTAAAAATGTACGGACAGGGCTGTCAGGCGTTAACGGCTCGATCAGCTCCAAATAAACGCCCCCCGCTTGGAACAGAGCAATGATCACCTTTTGCTCTTCAACCGTTTCTTGATGAAGAAACGTTAATCCCAATACATCTTCATAAAAAGCTCTGGCTTTTTTTATGGAATAAACGGCAATCCCAATATGGTCAAGTCCGGTCATTTTCATCCCTGCTTTCCGGCAATAGATATCGCTTGTCCGCCCATACAAAACACGTTAAAATATAATCAGATTGTCTAAGGAGTGAAACCATGTCTCAAAAACTGATGAAAAGCGTTTTAATCGTGATTTTGGGAGTTTTTATTCTTTCAACAGTACTCTCAGGAATCGTTATGTTTTTATAATGATAAAAAAGCAGGCGGCCTTATTGAACGGGAACATCCTGCTTTTTTATCAGGGCTTTATGCTCAATGGCAATCTCCTCAAAAGACCGGGAGTCTTTCGTGATCAGCACTCTCGTCCCCACCGGAATCTCTTGAAACAGATGGATAACTTCATCGTTATGCATACGTATACAGCCGTTAGATACAAATTGACCGATAGATTCTTCCCGGTTTGTCCCGTGAATACCGTAGATCCGGCCGTCTGTCCCTCTCGCATCAAACCCAATCCATCTTGCCCCAAGCGGATTCTCAGAAGCTCCGCCTTCAATATTTTTCTTTCTGTAATAAGGATTCGCCGCTTTTACTGTAATCGAAAATTCTCCCTCAGGCGTCAGATCATCCGACTTTCCGGTTGCCACACGATAAACGCCTTCAATTTTGTTGTCGATAATGACAGCAAGTTCATTTGTTTTCTTGTTGACGATGACATACGGGTCACCCGGAAGAGGATTTTCGCCAAGAGGCCATATCGGAGAAATAATCATCAATATTGAACATAAGAAAAAACGCATAAGCTCCTCCTTTTCCATTAGGTTGACCAATGTAGGATGAGCTCATGCGAGTTAAGCGAGCGATTTTTCTTGTTTGATTCCTTTGAAATAACTTTTGATCACTAAATATTGCTCCATTTCCCCAAGAAGATGAAAGAGTGCGGCTCTCGCTTCAAATTCTTCTCTTGTCGCAGGAAGCGGCATCTCTTCGAATTCTTTTCTCATGTCAGCAAGTCTTTTCAAAAATTTGTAGGCTGTATTCCCCGGGTGAATTGCTTCCCGCAGATCGCGAAGAAATTCAGCAATCATTTTTCCCTGATCCACCGTAATGGAGATGGATGTCACTTTAGGAAGAAGGCGCTCGAAGATTTCAAATTGTTTTTCTCTCATTTTAAAATAATGATAGTGCTGATTTTCGTGGCGCAGTATGTGGTTTTGTACATCTCGGTACGCCAGGTTTTTGGCTTCAGTGATTAACTGGTGTGTTTCCGGAATTTCTTTTCCTGTCCAATCTTGCTCACCAGTTAACAAATACCGTTCGATTTCTGCGAAAATGACAGCAAAATTGTCCTCTATCTTTTTTCGATAGGCAATCAGCTTCCGGTCAAGGCTCGGCATATACAGATTCATGAAAAGAGCGACGCCGATTCCCACCGTAATTAACTGGACTTCATTCCAGATGAATTGGGGCGTAATGCCGCCGGACATATACAGATGAAGGATAATAACAGAGCTGGTGACGATACCTTCGTTGATTTTTAATACAACTGTTGTCGGGATGAAAATCAGCAAAAGCAATCCAATGACAAACGGATGATAACCAATCAGTTCGAAAAAGAGATAGGAAAAGAGAATTGCCAGACAGCATGCTGCAAATCGGGCCCATGACGCTTGAAGCGACCGTTTTTGTGTGATTTGTATGCACAAAATGGTGATGATTCCTGCTGATGCGAAGTTTTGCAAATGCAATAGCTGGCTTATATAAATAGCCAGAGCTGTTCCAAGTGCGGTCTTTATTGTGCGGTAACCAATTTTAAACATGTCGGACTCCATTCTATTTGTTTCTTCAACAAAAAAGAAGAAGCACAAGCCTTCTCCTTTTTCCCTATATTCTATAATATTTTTTCTAAAAAGTCCTGTGCTCTTTTGGATTTCGGCGAAAGAAAAAATTCTTTCGGATTGCCATCCTCGACAATCATTCCTTCATCCATAAATAACACGCGGTCGGCCACTTCTTTTGCAAAGCCCATTTCGTGTGTAACGATTACCATGGTCATACCGGTTTCGACCAGTTCTTTCATGACCTGGAGCACTTCTTTGACCATTTCAGGGTCAAGCGCGGATGTCGGCTCGTCGAACAGCATGATTTCAGGATTCATTGCCAAAGCACGAGCGATGGCAACACGCTGCTTTTGTCCGCCTGATAAACGGTTTGGATAGTCATTTCGCTTTTCAAACAATCCGACTTTGCGCAGCAGCTCTTCGGCTTTTCCCTGTGCAGTCTGCTTTGATTCTTTTTTGACATTTACAGGTGCGTACATGATATTTTCGAGAACCGTTTTGTGCGGAAAAAGATGAAAATGCTGAAATACCATTCCGATGTTTTCCCGTACCTTTAATGTATTGGTTTTCGGCTGCGTGATCTCTTTGTCTTTAATTGTGATGATTCCGCCGTTAGGTTTCTCCAAAAGATTCAAACAGCGAAGAAATGTTGATTTGCCTGAGCCTGAAGGGCCGATGACGGCAACAACCTCACCTTCAGCGATGTTTGTTGAAATGTTTTTTAATACTTCATGTTTCCCAAATGATTTTGACAGCTTTTCAACCTTAATCATTGGATTTCAGCTTCCTTTCTACAGCCTTGCCGATAAACGTTAAAATAAGGACAAGCACATAATAAATCAATCCGGCGATAATCAGCGGCTCAAGGTAATTGTAAGTGGCGGCGCCAGCTTGATAGGCGCGTCTCATGACATCGCCAAGACCAATAACGGTAACGATCGCCGATTCTTTTGTTAACGTAATTAATTCATTTACAATAGCAGGTGATATATTTTTGAAGGCCTGCGGCAAAAGCAGATCCTTCATCATTTTGCCGTACGGAACACCCAGTGCGACAGCAGCCTCTTTTTGCCCTTTATCAATTGCGTTGATTCCCGCTCTGATAATTTCCGATACATAAGCAGCGGAATTCAGTGACAATGCGACAACCGCCGCCCAAAACTGGTCAATTTGAAAGCCGAGCAGCTGCGGGAGCCCGAAATAAACAATCATAAGCTGCAGCACTAAAGGCGTGCCGCGAAATACTGATGTGTAAAAATCAGCAATCCAGATCAGCGGGCGGAATGTGCTGATCTTGCATAAGCTTAGCACAATCCCTAATATAAGTCCGATAATAGCAGATACAACAACAATTTTTAATGTGATTGCTAAGCCTTCTAATATAAAAGGAATTTGGGGAATCGTTGCTGAAAAATCCAAATTCATAGCCTTTGTCTCCTTTTCTTACAGGAAAAAAGATTTCCTATTCAATAAAAAGGCTCAACGAAAAAGTTGAGCCGCTTTTTTTACTTCTCGCCAGTGAACCATTTTTTCTTCAATTTATCGAGCTCTCCGTTATCTTGCATTTCTTTGAGCGCTTTATTGAATTTGTCCGTCAGCTCACTGTCTTTTCTGAAAGCAATCGCAGAACCGGCTTCTTCCGCTTTCGCATCAGGAATCACGAAGCCCTGCAGGTCATCATTTGATTTGAAATACCCTTCTGCCACCATGTCTTCAATAATCGCGGCGTCAAAGCGGTCAGATTTGATTTCCTGCACCAAATCAGAAATTCTGTTGCGGTCTTCTGTTTTGAAATCATATTCCGGAGAAAGCTCTTTCCCCTTCTCTTCCTGAATGGAGCCAAGCTGAACGCCGACTGTTTTTCCTTTCAGATCTTTTAAAGACTTAATGCCGCTGTCTTTTTTGCTGACAATCATATGATTGGCTGTGTAATATACATCGGAAAAATCAACTTGTTTTTTACGGTCAGGCGTCGGTGTCATTCCTGACAAAACCAAATCCACTTGTTTTGATTTCAGTGCTGTAATTAAGCTGTTGAAGTCCATATCCTGCACTTCAATTTCGTAGCCGGTTTTCTTCGCAAGGGCCTTTGCCAACTCTACATCAAAACCGACAATGTTATCGCCATCTTTATATTCAAACGGTTTGTAATCCGCCGAAGTTCCCATAACTAATTTTTTCTTGCCGCTTTCTGAACCTGAACTGCTTGAGCCGCAAGCAGATAATGCAAAGGTGATGCACGCAGCTATCAGTAATAAGAGCCATTTTTTCATGATCCATTTCCCCCATATTCATTACTTTTATCATATTTGAATATTTATTCGTTAATTTGTATTTTAAACACTTTCTTATTTTTATGCAATACTATTTTTAAAAATTATCTCGAAGCTTATTTTTCCAGCAATCTCTTTTCATATTACTAGATAAAAGGACATCTTCTGTAGCGTAGCCATTGAATAAAATCTAATATTTATTCATTATGACTTTGAATTTTATGCACAAAAAAAACCCGTGCCGCTCGGGCATCCGGGGTTTTATCTTATACTTCTTCGCAATATTCTTCGAAGGCTTCCTGCAGTTTAGAGACAACCGCCATCGGCTCATGGCCTTCAATTTCATGACGCTCCACCATTTTCATGATTTTCCCGTCTTTTAGAATAGCAAATGACGGAGAAGATGGCGGATATCCTTCGAAATATTCGCGTGCTCTTGCCGTCGCTTCTTTATCCTGTCCCGCAAACACAGTCACGAGCTGGTCAGGTCTTTTGTCATAATGAACGGAATGGTATGCAGCCGGTCTTGCGATCCCGCCCGCGCATCCGCAGACAGAGTTGACCATGACAAGCGTCGTTCCTTTTTTCGTAAGTGCCTCGTCCACCTCTTCAGCTGTTTTCAGCTCGGTATATCCGGCAGCCGTAATTTCTTGTCTCGCTTGGCGGACAACATCATTCATAAATAAATTAAAGTCCATGTTCAATGAAGACCTCTCCTTTTTCATCATCTATTCTTATGATAGCAAGGAAACCGCCTTATCGGCAAATGCCACCGCTTATATCGGAGGATTTTTTGCTTTCCGTTTACTGCTTACAAGAAAAGGGAATTATATGATCAGATGTATAAATAAAGGAGCAGTTTTGTATGAGTCACAGGAAAGCTTTACTTATTCATAACGGAAACGCCGGCAACAAAAATATAGAAAAAGCATTAGGAGCTGTTGTGCCGGTGTTATCACAATCGTTAGATGAGGTGATCATTAAACAGACAAAGAAAAAAGACGATGCCTATCATTTTTGCCGTTCGATAGATGATTCTGTCGAGACTGTCTTTATTCTCGGCGGCGACGGTACAGTCCATCAATGCATCAATGGCATCAGTACTTTAGAAAGAAGGCCAGCTGTCGGTATTTTGCCCGGCGGAACGTGCAATGACTTTTCAAGAGTGCTGGGCATTCCTCAAAATCTTGCAAAGGCAGCCGAAGCACTTGTGTCAGGAAAAAAATCCAGAGTTGATGTATGCCAGATGAACGATCGTTATTTTTTGAATTTCTGGGGGATCGGCCTGATCGCAGAAACATCGAATCAAATCAACGAAACGGAAAAAGCCCTATTAGGAAAAATCAGCTATTTTACAAGCGCGTTACGGACCGTCTCATCTGCTGAATCCTTTCCTATTTCATTGACAATCGATGGGCAAGAGATAAAAGATGAAGCCGTTATGCTGCTTGTCATGAACGGACAGTACATCGGAACGAATCGAATTCCCCTGCCGGATGCCAGTATATGTGACGGATTACTTGATATCCTCATTTGCCGCAGCACCAATCTCTCCGCTTTGCGCGAGCTGATGAATATGGAACAGGGCACAATAGAGCGGTTCACCGGAGAGCTGTCCTATGTTCAGGCCTCTCGCGTCGAAATTGAAACGGATACTGTTAAAAAGGCTGATACAGATGGAGAAGTGTACACACATACACCGGCTGTGATTCAAGTCCTTCCGCAGCACATTGACATGCTTATTCCCCGCAATGAATAACTGTCCGCTGGTAAAGGACGTTTATAAAGAGCGAACAGCTTTATAGAAAGAAATCCGTTGACTCTCCCCTAAGAGGAGGTCTTACAGTATAAGGGATACACTTTCGTAAAAAGGGGAAGTCACATGAAGAAACAGAACATCACATTAGCTATATTATTAACCAATTTATTCATTGCCTTTTTAGGGATCGGGCTTGTGATTCCGGTAACGCCCGCGATTATGAATGAATTGCATTTATCCGGTACCGCGGTCGGCTATATGGTTGCATGCTTCGCTGTTACGCAGCTTATTGTGTCACCAATCGCCGGACGCTGGGTTGACCGCTTCGGACGCAAAATTATGATCGTGATTGGCCTGTTGTTTTTTAGTGTTTCAGAGTTTTTATTCGGCATCGGAAAAACAGTTGACATTTTATTTATATCCCGTATGCTTGGCGGCATCAGTGCTGCTTTCATTATGCCCGGGGTCACGGCTTTTATCGCCGATATCACTACTGTTAAAACACGGCCGAAAGCGCTCGGCTATATGTCAGCCGCTATTTCAACAGGTTTTATTATCGGTCCCGGCATTGGCGGATTTTTAGCGGAAATCCATTCCCGGCTGCCTTTCTTCTTTGCGGCAGCCTTTGCGTTAATAGCAGCCATTTTATCGATGCTAACGCTTCGGGAACCGGAGCGAAATCCTGAGAATGAGAAAATAGAGGGCCAAAAGACAGGATTCAAGCGGATTTTTGCACCTATGTATTTCATTGCTTTTCTTATCATTTTAATATCGTCTTTTGGATTAGCATCGTTTGAATCTTTATTTGCGTTATTCGTTGATCATAAATTCGGATTTACGGCCAGTGACATTGCCATTTTGATAACTGGGGGAGCGATTGTCGGAGCCATCACGCAAGTCGTCTTATTCGACCGCTTCACAAGGTGGTTTGGGGAAATCCGTTTAATCCGCTACAGCTTAATTCTCTCAACTAGTCTTGTGTTTTTGCTGACCATCGTAAATTCATATGCTGCGATTTTATTAGTTACCTTCACCGTATTTGTCGGATTCGATCTTATGCGGCCGGCCGTAACAACCTATCTGTCAAAAATTGCGGGAAATGAACAGGGGTTTGCCGGCGGGATGAATTCAATGTTTACGAGTATCGGCAATGTGTTCGGCCCCATTATCGGGGGAATGCTATTCGATATTGACTTAAACTATCCATTCTATTTTGCAACAGCAGCTTTAGCCATAGGCATTGCGCTGACCATTGCCTGGAAAGCCCCTGCCCATATAAAAGCCAGTATGTAAAAAAAGCGTATTCTTTGTGTACTGCAAAGGATGCGCTTTTTTATTATACTGATCATAAGGGGAGTGATGGCATGAAGGACTCGTTTTACTCAATTGGAGAAGTTTCAAAACTGGCAAATGTGTCGATTAAAGCGCTTCGGTATTACGATAAGATTGATTTATTTAAACCCGCCTACGTCGACCCGAATACCAAATACCGCTTTTATACAGACTCCCAGCTCTATCATCTTGATTTGATTAAATCATTAAAATATATCGGCACACCTTTAGAAGAGATGAAAAAGGCACAGGAATTAGAGATGGAAGAACTGTTTTCTTTTTATACAGAGCAGGAAAAGCAAATCAGGGAGAAATTAGATTTTTTATCAACATTGGAGCAGACCATTACTCTGGTGAAAAAGCGAATGAAACGGCAGATGGAATATCCTGCGCTCGGTGAGGTGTTTGTTCTAGATGAAGAAGAAATACGGATTATACAGACAGAGGCAGAGGGAATCGGGCCTGAAAACGTGCTCAACGCTTCATACAGCAAACTAAAAACCTTTATCGAATCAGCTGATGGGTTTACGAACAATAGCTACGGTGCTACTTTCTCGTTTCAGCCGTACAACAACATTGATGAAATGACTTACCGTCATATTTTCACGCCTGTCTTAACGAATAAACAAATTTCTTCGATTACGCCGGATATGGAAATCACAACGATACCAAAAGGCAAATATGTTTGTATCGCTTATAATTTCTCTCCGGAGCATTATTTTCTCAACTTACAGAAGCTGATTAAGTATATCGCGGACCGTCAATTAACGGTTATCAGTGATGTTTACGAGTTAATCATACCGATTCATTATTCTCCGAAAAAACAAGAAGAATATCGGGTTGAGATGAAAATTCGAATCGCAGAATAATGGTACATAGAAAAAGAGCATTTTTTGAAGTTATCGTTCAAAAAATGCTCTTTCTGTTTGTTTAGTAGACAGAGGTTTTCTCATCTATAGATTCTAAAATTTCTTTGACACGCGCCAGGAATCTTCCGCACACGAGGCCGTCAAGCACTCTGTGATCTAAAGACAGGCACAGATTGACCATATCTCTGACCGCAATCATGCCGTGATCCATGACAACCGGGCGTTTGACGATCGATTCCACTTGAAGAATCGCAGCCTGAGGATAATTGATGATTCCCATCGACTGAACAGATCCGAAAGAACCTGTATTGTTGACGGTAAACGTTCCTCCCTGCATATCGTCTGCTGACAGTTTTCCGTCTCTTACCTTTTTGGCAAGGTCGGTAATTTCTCTCGCAATGCCTTTAATTGTTTTTTCATCAGCGTTTTTGATCACCGGAACAAATAAAGAATCTTCCGTGGCAACCGCGATTGAAATATTGATATCTTTTTTCTGAATGATTTTGTCCCCCGCCCACATGCTGTTCATTTGCGGGTATTCTTTTAACGCCTGAGCGACCGCTTTTACGAAAAAAGCGAAAAAAGTTAAATTAAAGCCTTCTGTTTTCTTGAAGGAATCTTTTATACTGTTTCGGTATGCCACCATGTTTGTGACATCGACTTCCATCATCGTCCAAGCGTGAGGAATTTCTGTTTTGCTTCGTTTCATATTTGAAGCTATCGCTTTTCTAACAGCTGTGACAGGAATTTCTTTATCCCCGGCTGCTGAAGCAGGAGGAGAAACATCTTCTTTCGTCTCCTGTTTTTGCGCTGGTGCAGGAGCTGCTGCTTTTGGCTCCTCAGTCCGTTCGGAAACGCCGCCTGAATCAATGATACGCTGAATATCTTTTCTCGTAATCCTTCCTCCGGCGCCCGTTCCTGTCACTTGCTCAAGATCAATGCCGTGCTCTCCGGCCAAACGAAGTACGGCTGGAGAAAAACGTTTCTTATTGGCCTGGCTGGCTGCTTCAGTGCGGCTTTCAGGAGCAGCTTGCCTGTCAGTTGGCGCTTCCGTCTGATCTTGTTTTTGTTCAGCCGGCTTTACGCCTTCTGTTTCGATTTTGCAAATCACTTCTCCGACTTGCAGGGTCTGGCCTTCTGCTCCCACAAGCTCTGTTATTGTACCGGTAAAAGAGGACGGAACCTCCGCGTTTACCTTATCTGTCATAACTTCCGCAATCGGATCGTATTTGTTCACCTTATCTCCAGGGGCGACAAGCCATTTACTGATCGTGCCCTCTGTTACGCTTTCGCCAAGCTGCGGCATCGTCATTTGTTCTATTGCCATGATCGTATCCTCCTTACGTCTTTAAAACTCCGCTAATTCTCTCATCGCCGCTTCTACTTTATCAGGGTTGAGCATAAAGTATTTTTCCATTGTCGGCGCATAAGGCATAGCCGGAATATCAGGACCTGCAAGCCGTTTGATCGGCGCGTCTAAGTCGAACAGACAATGCTCGGATATAATGGCAGCCACCTCACTCATGATACTGCCCTCTTTTGTATCTTCTGTGACCAAAAGGACCTTTCCAGTTTTGGATGCGGCTTCGATGATCGCTTCTTGATCAAGCGGGTATACCGTTCTTAAATCCACCACATGTACAGAAATGCCGTCTTTTTCGAGACGTTCTGCAGCCTGTAAAGCAAAGTGGACACAAAGCCCGTATGTGATCACTGTGATGTCGTCGCCTTCCCTTTTTACATCAGCTTTGCCGATAGGAAGTACATAATCATCTGCCGGAACCTCTCCTTTGATCAGACGATACGCTCGCTTGTGCTCAAAAAACAGCACCGGGTCTTCATCACGAACTGCGGCTTTTAAAAGTCCTTTCGCGTCATATGGCGTTGAAGGCATCACAATTTTCAGTCCGGGCTGATTGGCGAAAATCGCTTCGACTGATTGAGAATGATAAAGCGCTCCGTGCACGCCGCCACCGTACGGCGCTCTGACAACGATCGGGCAGCTCCAGTCATTGTTGCTGCGGTAGCGGATTTTAGCAGCCTCAGAAATAATCTGGTTTACCGCCGGCATAATAAAATCAGCAAACTGCATTTCAGCAATCGGCCTCATGCCGTACATAGCCGCTCCGATACCGACTCCGGCGATCGCTGATTCAGCAAGCGGCGTATCCATGACACGCTCTTCTCCAAATTGTTCGTACAGGCCGGCTGTGGCTTTAAATACACCGCCTTTTTTTCCTACATCTTCCCCAAGAACGAAGACACTTGAATCTCGTTCCATTTCTTCTTTCATTGCCAAATTGATCGCATCAATATATGACATTACTGACATTTATACTTCCTCCCTACTTCGCATACACATAATCGAGCGCTGACTCAGGAACTGCATAAGGAGCGTTCTCCGCTTCATCTGTCGCCTCGTTTATGATTGCCATGATTTCGTCCAGCATGGTTTGTTCTATCTCTTCGGTCAGCAGGCCTATTTCCTTTAAGTAAGCTTGATAAGTAAACAGGGGATCACTTTTTTTCGCTTCCTCTACTTCTTCACGGCCTCTGTAGCTGCTGTCGTCGTCATCGCTGGAATGCGGAGTCAAGCGGTAAGAAATCGTCTCAATTAAGGTAGGGCCTTCTCCTCTGCGCGCCCGTTCACGCGCTTCTTTCACCGCTTGATAAACTTCGAGCGGATCGTTTCCATTCACAGTTACGCCAGGCATTCCATAGCCTACGGCACGATCTGAAATATTTTCACATGCTACTTGCTTATCGTAAGGGACCGAAATCGCGTATTTGTTGTTTTCACACATAAAAATAACCGGAAGCTTATGAACAGCGGCAAAGTTTGCCCCTTCATGGAAATCGCCTTGGTTTGAAGATCCTTCTCCAAATGTGACAAAAGCCGCGATATCTTTTTTCTCCATGCGTCCAGCCAGCGCAATGCCGACCGCATGCGGCACTTGCGTTGTTACCGGAGACGACCCCGTCACGATCCGGTTTTCCTTTTGACCGAAATGCCCCGGCATTTGGCGGCCTCCTGAGTTTGGATCTGCTGCTTTGGCAAACCCGGACATCATTAAATCCTTCGCAGTCATGCCAAACGCAAGCACGACACCCATGTCTCTATAGTAAGGCAGTACATAGTCCGTTTCACGGTCAAGGGCGAAAGCTGCTCCTACTTGTGCTGCTTCCTGTCCTTGACAAGAGATAACAAACGGGATTTTACCAGAGCGGTTTAACAGCCACATTCTTTCATCGATTTTTCTTGCTAACAGCATGGTTCTATACATATCAACGGCTTCCTGATCAGTCAGCCCTAATGCTTGATGTCGGTTTGTACTCATTCAAGCGCCTCCTTTATGCTTTTAAAAATGAATGGCTTTGCCATCTGCAGCAAGCGCTGCTTCTCCAATCGCTTCAGACAGCGTTGGGTGCGGGTGGATCGTTTGTCCGACCTCCCATGGCGTCGCATCCAGCACTTTTGCAAGACCTGCCTCTGATATCATGTCAGTGACATGCGGGCCTATCATATGCACGCCGAGAATATCATCCGTTTCACGGTCCGCCACGATTTTTACAAATCCGTCGCTTTCTCCATATACAAGCGCTTTTCCAATTGCCATAAATGGGAACTTGCCGATCTTGACATTATGCCCATTCGCTTTTGCCTCATCTTCTGTTAAGCCGACACTGGCAGCTTCAGGGCTTGAGTAAATGCACTTCGGAACAAGTGTCGGATCAAGCGGATGCGGATTGATACCCGCAAAATGCTCAACGGCAATGATTCCTTCATGCGATGCAACATGAGCTAACTGAAGGCCACCGATTACGTCTCCGATTGCATAAATATGAGATTCCTTCGTTTGGCAGCTTTCATTTACTGAAATGACGCCATTCTCAGTGACAATATCGGTGTTTTCTATACCGATTCCTTCGATATTTGCCTGTCTGCCGATGGAAACGAGCATTTTTTCAGCAGAGTAGGTAACGGTTTCTCCGTCTTTTTCCGCTTGTATGCTGATTTCGCCTGACGATTTTTTCAACGTATCAGGCAGCACTTTAGCTCCTGTGACAAACTGAATTCCTTTTTTTATAAGAAGGCTTTGCATTTCTTTTGAAATGTCCTGGTCTTCAGTCGGCAATATCCGGTCCGCATATTCAATAACCGTTACGTTTACGCCAAAGTCATGAAGCATGGATGCCCATTCGATTCCAATGACCCCTCCGCCGACGATGATCATCGATTTTGGAAGTTCCTCCATTTGGAGCGCTTCATCCGAGGTCAAAACAAACTCTCCGTCCGCTTCCAGACCCGGAAGCATTCTCGGCCTTGAACCTGTAGCTATAATGACCTGCTTCGGGATCAGCATATCATTTTCTTCGCCATTTCCCCGTTCAACAGAAATCGTTCCCGGCAGCGGAGAGAAAATAGACGGTCCGAGGATGCGCCCATATCCGTCATACACGTCAATTTTTCCTTTTTTCATTAAATGATTGACGCCTGCTGCAAGCTTATCGACAACAGCCTGCTTACGGTGTTGTACCTTTTCAAAGTTGAGGGAAACGCCGGACGTTTCGACTCCGAATTGATCGGCTTCACGGGCTGTCCGGTACACTTCCGCGCTTCTCAGCAGCGCTTTACTCGGAATACAGCCTTTATGCAGGCATGTTCCGCCGAGCTTTTCTTTTTCTACAACGGCTGTTTTTAAGCCGAGCTGCGCCGCTCTGATCGCCGCGACATAACCGCCTGTACCGCCGCCCAGAATGACTACATCATACTCAGTTGCCATCTGACTCACTCCTGTCTGTCTATTCAATGCAATATTGTTTGGATTGCTCTTCGCCCTGCAATACCCTGAGCGCCCCTTGGGCCAGAGATTGCAGTTCGTTTTCTCCCGGATATACTAAAACGTCCGAAATCCAATCTATGTATGATCTGATGCTGGAAACAAAGCTTTTGCCGTAAGCCAGACCTCCTGTCAGAACAATGGCCTCGACTTCGCCTTTTAAAACGGCGCTTGCTGCTCCGATTTCTTTCGCTACCTGATACGCCATGGCGTCAAAAATTAAGCGGGCTTTTTCATCGCCCTCCTGAATCATTTGTTCTACTTTCACAGCGTCATTTGTACCGAGATAACCGGAGAGCCCGCCGGTTCCCACCAGTTTTTTCATCATTTCTTCTTTTGTATATTTTCCTGAAAAGCATAAATTAACGAGATCCCCTGCAGGCACTGTTCCTGCGCGTTCAGGACTCAACGGCCCCTCTCCGTGAAGGCCGTTGTTGACATCGACCACCCGGCCCCGGTCATGTACACCTATTGTAATGCCGCCGCCCAAATGAGTAATGATCATTTTCATATTCTCATATCGTTTGCCAAGAGAGGCTGCCGCCTTACGGGCGACAGCTTTTTGGTTTAAAGCATGAAAAATGCTTTTCCGTTCAATTTCCGGCATGCCTGATATTTTAGCGAGCTCTGACATTTCGTCAACTACAACAGGGTCTACAATATAAGATGGAATGTTGAGGCCGTCAGCAATTTCTCTTGCGATAATGCCTCCTAAATTGGAGGCATGCTGTCCTGCATAACCGCTTTTCAAGTCCTCAATCATGTCGTCATTCACTTCATATGTCCCGCCTTCTATCGGGCGGAGAAGACCGCCTCTTGCACAGACAGCATCAAATTTTGAAATATTGATGCCCTGTTCATGAAGCGTTTCGAGGATATGCTTTTTTCGAAACTCATACTGGTCAATAATATGGTCGAACTGCTGCAGCTCTTCTATGTTGTGTCTCAGTGTTTTTTCAAAAATACTGCGTTCATTATGAAAAACACCGATTTTCGTTGAAGTTGAGCCTGGATTAATGGTGAGAATGCGTTTTTCATCATGTAGCATTTCAAAACCTCCAGATCAATTTCTTAGCGTCTGCTTAATATATGGTGGCCGTTTTGCAAAAACTGGCTTCTTGAGCGGCGATTGCGTTCAATTCGTTCTTCAGCCAAGCGGTCAGCCGCTAAATACGTCGGAATGCCGTCACGCTGGGAAATTTCAAGGACACGTTCAATATTGGCGTAAATGCCCTCAACCTTTTTCAGTGCACGTTCCGCATTATAGCCGTAAAGCTCATCCGCCACGTTGATAACGCCGCCCGCGTTGATGACGTAGTCTGGTGCGTAAACAATGCCCATTTCGTGAATTTGATCGCCGTGGCGAGTTTCTTTCAGCTGATTGTTAGCCGCGCCTGCAATCACTTTAGCTTTCAGCTGCTTAATAGTATCGTCATTGATGGTTGCACCAAGAGCACACGGCGCATAAATATCGCAGTTTTGTGAATAAATATCTTCTGGATCAACCGCACGAGCACCAAAATCTTGTACCGCACGTTCAACTGATTGCTTGTTGATATCCGTAACGATTAAGCTTGCTCCTTCTTCATGAAGGTGGCGGCATAGATTGTAAGCCACGTTGCCAACACCCTGTACAGCGATGGTTTTCCCTTCAAGAGAGTCCGTGCCGAATGCAGCTTTAGCGGCAGCCTTCATGCCTTTATACACCCCGTAAGCCGTAACAGGAGACGGATTTCCTGAAGAGCCGAACGCAGGAGAAATACCTGTGACAAAATCTGTTTCATCATGAATGATATCCATATCCTCAACCGTTGTGCCGACATCCTCAGCCGTAATGTATCTGCCGTTAAGCCCTTGAATATAACGGCCGAACGCGCGGAACATTTCTTCATTTTTATCCTTGCGCGGATCGCCGATGATAACCGTTTTTCCGCCACCCAGGTTTAAGCCTGCCGCCGCGTTTTTATAGGTCATGCCTCTTGCAAGTCTCAGTGCGTCTTCAATCGCAGCTTCTTCATTTTCATACGTCCACATTCTCGTTCCGCCGAGCGCTGGTCCCAGTGTTGTATCATGAATTGCGATAATTGCCTTTAATCCGGATTGTTCGTCTTGGCAGAAAACCAATTGCTCATAATCGTATTGCTCCATATATTTAAAAAGTTCCATATCAGTTCCTCCTAAAGTGTGTATTCTTCAGATGCGCATAATGCCAGCGCAATCGAATACAGTTTGTTTTCAGCGGAATCCGCTCTGCTCGTTAATGCAATCGGCGCTTTGGCCCCCGCAATGACAGCCGCCACGTGTGCTTTCGCAAAATAAATCAGTGATTTATATAAAATATTCCCCGCTTCAATCGAAGGGACAAGAAGGATATCGGCGCTGCCCGCTACGTCTCCCGAAATCTTTTTCTGAGCCGCGGCGATTTGCGATACTGCGTTATCCAAGGCAAGCGGTCCATCTACAATGCACCCTTTAATCTGCCCTCTTTTGCACATTTGGGCGAGAGCAGCTGCATTGACCGTCGCTTCCATCTTCGGATTTACCGTTTCTACCGCTGCAAGGGCAGCCGCTTTTGGCATATTGTTCCCTACTGCACGCGCGACATGAACAGCATTTTGAAGAATCTGCTGAAGCTCCTCCAGCGAAGGGGCAATATTCATAGCCGAATCTGTCACAAACATCAGTCTCTCAAAGTCAGGAATATCAAACACGGCCACATGAGAAAGGACACGGGATTTCCGCAGCCCTTCCTGTTTGTTTAATACCGCTTTAAGCAAAACAGAAGTCGGCACATTCCCTTTCATTAAGACGTCTGCTTTTTTTTGATGAACAGCGCGAACCGCTAGCTTCGCCGATTCCTCCGGCGTATTGGCATGAATGATTTCCACTTGATGCCCTTGCATGGAGGATGTCAGGTTGTTCAGTTTTTTGCTGTCGCCCACTAATAAAAAACGGACGGACAAATGCTCGGCTGCCAGTTTCACAGCCCGGATCACTTCCTCATCCTCAGCATGAGCAACCGCAATGATCTTGTTTTTGTACATCGACGCTTTGCCGATCAAATCTTTCAGCTTCATCAGTTACCACCTTTCTTGTCTCGACTCCGCTTTTTATTATGCAAGTTCTATGCCAGCTCGGTGCGATGCTGTCATGATGGATGCGAAGAAAGATTCGTGCAGACGTTTGCGCTTATTCTGCAAATTATTGCATGCCTTCATTTGCAAGGCCGTATTTATCCATTTTGTAATATAAATTTCGAATGCTGACGCCGAGGGCTTTCGCTGTTTTCGTACGGTTAAAATGATGCTTTTCCAGCGTTTGCTGAATCAAGTGCGCTTCAAATTTTTCAACGGCCTTAGACAGCTTTTCGCCTTCGATGTCAGGAAAATCAAAACCGGCTCCCTGTTCTGCGCTGCTTTCTTTTTGTTCTATTTCAAATACAGGCAAATGCTCTTTTTCAATCCATTCCATGTGCGGCTTCAGAAAAATCATTGCTCGTCCAAGGACATTTTCCAGCTCGCGGACATTCCCCGGCCAATGGTAAGCCGACAATGCCCGCAAAGCCTGCTGGGTCAGTCCCTTTACATTCCGGCCGTAATCGCGGTTAATCTTTTGAATGAGCCTTTCACTGAGCGCTTCAATGTCTTCAATCCGCTGACGCAAAGGGGGGATAGAGATGGGATAGCGATTGATGCGGTAATACAGATCTTCACGGAACGTCCCATCCGCCATTGCTTTTTCGATATTTACATTTGTGGCTGCAATAATTCTCACATTAACAGGGATTGCCTTCGTGCCTCCCACTCTGACGATCTCTTTTTCTTGAAGGACGCGCAGCAGTTTCGCCTGCATATTTTGCGTCAGCTCGCCGATTTCGTCTAAGAAAATGCTGCCGTTATTGGCTTCTTCAAATAAGCCCTTCTTGCCGCCGCGCTTCGCTCCCGAAAACGCGCCTTCCTCGTAGCCAAACAGTTCTGATTCCAGAAGATTTTCTGAAAGAGCGGCGCAATTTACGCGGATGAATTTATTGTATTTCCTGTCGCTTTCATTATGGATGGCATGGGCAAACAGCTCTTTGCCCGTGCCCGATTCTCCGCGCAGCAAAATCGTTGCCGGCGTTTTCGCTCCAAGCTTCGCCTGCTCAAGCGCAACCAGCATTTGCTCACTTTTGCCGATAATATCGTCAAAGGTATATTTCGCTTCGAGCGTGCGGATAATCTGCCTGGCCCTGTTAAGCTCCGCGGTTAGCATTTTAATTTCTGACACGTCATGGATCACGCCGACACTGCCTTTTAAAATGCCATCCACAATCACCGGCGCTACATTGACGATGACCTCTTTTTCATTCGGGCCGACTTTCATTCTGACGCCGCGCACTGGGCGTCTTGTCTCAAGCACCTTTAAATGCATGCTTTCCCCTTCAGAAATATCAGTGTTCGCCGGCTTGCCGATGACTTCTTTTTCAGAAAGCCCAGTCATTTTTGTGTATGCTTTATTGATCAACAGGCCAATGCCGTTTTCATCAACGACAGAAATCGCCTCGTCGGAGGATTGTATAATCGCCTCCAGCATCGTGCGCACCTGTTTTAAATTTGTCACTTCCTCCGCCAGCTCGACCGCATCTGTAATATCCTTAAATACACTGAGTGCTCCGAGCAGACGTCCGCCTTCATCAATGATCGGCAGCCTTGTTGTTACAATTTGCAAATTTTCACCCAAGAGCTGTTTTTGATTGTATTCAGGCTCTCTCGTTTTTAAAATCCGAGGCATCTTTGTGCTCGGGATGACTTCTTTGATCGGGCGTCCAATGACTTCCTCACGTTGTTTTCCCACCATATTTTCAGCCATATGATTAAACAGAATGATCTCTTCATTGATATCAATAAAAATCATTCCGTCGTGGGTGGAATTAAAGATTCGGTCATGTTTGTATGTTTGTTCTTTTAGCATTTGAATCAGCTGCTGTTTTTCTTCCATAAGCTGAAACACAATGTAAGCCATCTTTCCCGGCATAACAATGGTCTGCTCATGTTTTTCCTGAAGGAGTTCGTCAAGTACAGCTTGATCACCCGTTGTATGAATGACGATATCCGGCTTTTGTTGTATGTATGGTTTCCAATCAGATGAAACGGCAATTCCATAATGTTTTGCTTCTTTTAATCCCGGCGCTTCGGGGTTTTTGTCAACCACGGCAATAATGTCTATGATGGCTGTTTTAATGAGAATTTGTAATAACGCCGTTCCCCTTTTACCGGCACCTACGATCAGTACCTTCTGCATCCCGATACCCCTTTGTATGAAAAAATTTGCATACCTGTTTTTTCCGTTGCAATAATTTGCACAACCCTATGTTACCACGTTTTCTTCTCTTGACAAAATATTTTTTCCGCTGGACAATAAAGGAAATGAAAAATAAAGGGGTTTTCTGAACATGAGCCGACTTCTTGCGCTTTTGATTTTAGTGCTCCCCGGCGCCATTTCTGCTTTAGGCATTAAACTGATGAGAGATATGCTTTTCGGCCATACGGTAAAGCCGTTTTCGTCTCTTTGGCTCCAAGGTTTATCAGGATTAATCTTTTTCGTTTTCGGCCTGTATGTGCTGGCCGGGTTCATCTTGTACAGAGACAGAAAACGCAATCAAGTCAGTCCGCGATTCAGAAAACAAAAGATGTAAAAAAGCCGGAGAATGCTCCGGCTTTTTTGTTCGCATTATTTATCAGGCAAGACGGTCTTGGCAATCGTTTTGTCCAGCGCTTCATAATCATAATAAGAAATCGTTTCATACAGCTCCTTACGCGTCTGCATATCATCAAGCCCTTCTTTTTGCGATCCGCGCTCCCTTATCAAGCTAAACATCCGTTCATAAGCCTTTGCCGCAGCTCTGAGCGAGGTGACCGGATAGATCACCATCTGAAACCCCATAGCAGCAAATTCATCTGCATGATAATACGGCGTTTTCCCAAACTCAGTCATATTGGCAAGAAGCGGGACAGGGATCTGTTTAGCAAACTGGCGAAATTCGTTTTCCGTTTGAAGCGCTTCCGGGAAAATTGCGTCCGCTCCCGCCTCAATGTATGCCGAAGCGCGTTTTATTGCAGATTCAAGTCCTTCCTGCGCTCTTGCATCTGTACGGGCAACAATCACAAGTGATGGTGCCGCTTGTTTAATGACTTTTATTTTTTGCGCCAATTCCTGAGCCGGGACAAGCTGTTTGCCATTCAAATGCCCGCATTTTTTCGGAAGCTGCTGGTCCTCTATTTGCACAGCTGCCACCCTTGCTTCCAGCATCTCGCGGGCGGTGCGGGCAGCGTTTAATACCCCGCCAAAACCCGTATCAATATCAACAAGCAAAGGCAGGTCTGCTGCGCGGACAAGATCTTTTGCCCGTTCGGCCATTTCTGCCGACGTAACAATTCCGAGATCAGGCAGCCCCCTGCTGGCCGTATAAGCCGCACCCGATAAGTATAAGGCAGAAAAACCGGCCTCCTTCGCAAGCAAGGCGGCCATCCCGTCATGAGCGCCGGGAATTTGCAATATTTCCGGCGCACACATCAGCTTGCGGAAGCGTTCAGCAAGCTCTTCTTGTGACGATTGCTCATTGACGATCCAAGACATGATATGAGTCCTCCTTTCACATACAGAACATATCGACAAAATCGTTTACGCGCATGGTTTGTAATGTTTCAGAGCTGGTGCAGCGCTTGTAAATATGTTTTTGCTGCTTCTCAGAAAAATGGGTTTTGAGATTCGCAGAAAACTTTTCTAACAATTTTGGCACAGCCTCGCCTCTTCGAAAACGATGGCCCAGCGGAAATTCACATTCAACCATCTCTGTACTCGTTCCGTCTTTAAAATGAATCTGAACGGCATTTGAAATGGAGCGTTTATCTGGTTTGAGATAATCTTCCGTATATGCTTTGTTTTCAGTCACTTCCATTTTTTCTCGAAGTTTATCTATTCTTGGATCACTTGCCGTATCAGCCTCATAATGCTGTGCAGTGATATCACCGAATATTAAACCAATCGCTGTGATGTATTGCAGACAATGATCGCGATCCGCGGGATTATGCAGCGGGCCTTTTTTATCAATGATGCGAATAGCTGATTCATGCGTTTTGATAACAACACGGTCAATTTCATCGATACGGTCTTTGACATGCGGATGAAGAATGACGGCACACTCTGCCGCTGTCTGGGCGTGGAATTCCGCAGGATAAGAGACTTTGAACAACACATTTTCCATGACATAAGCGTCAAGCGGGCGGGCGAGCTTGATCTCTTTCATGTTGAATAATACGTCTTGAAAGCCCCAGCCCGGAGCGGTCAAAGCTGTCGGGTAACCCATTTCCCCTTTTAATGCCATCAGTGCGAGATGAACGCCCCTGCTGGTCGCATCTCCTGCGGCCCACGATTTGCGCGAGCCTGTATTAGGCGCATGCCGGTATGTCCGCAAGGCGGCATTGTCAATCCAAGCATTCGAAAGCGCATGATTGATTTCTTCCCTTCCGCCGCCCAGCAGCTTTGCGGCTACAGCCGTCGTTGCCACCTTGACAAACAATACATGATCAAGCCCGACACGGTTTAAGCTGTTTTCTAAAGCCAGCACACCTTGAATTTCGTGAGCCTTGATCATCGCTTCAAGGACGTCGCGAACCGTTAATGGCTCTTTTCCTTCAGACAGCCTCACTCTTGATACATAATCAGCCGCCGCAAGAATGCCGCCCAAGTTATCTGACGGATGCCCCCACTCCGCCGCAAGCCACGTATCGTTGTAATCAAGCCAGCGGATCATACACCCTATGTTAAATGCTGCCCGTACAGGATCAAGAACATATGACGTTCCCGGCACTCTGCTTCCGTTTGGCACACTGGTTCCGGGGACAATCGGGCCGAGCAGCTTGGTGCATTCGGGATAGCGGAGCGCTAAAATCCCGCAGCCGAGTGTATCCAGCAAAACGTGACCTGCCGTTGTAAACGCTTCTGAACTCGTAATCTCTTTCTCAAGCACATAGTCTGTTATTTCTTCAATGACATGATCCGTTTTCAGCATTCGACCCATTCCTTTCATGATTTGGATTTGTTCTCATATCGCGGGCCGGTATAGCGGACACGTGGGCGGAACAAGCGGTTATTGGTATGCTGTTCGATCACATGTGCGCATAAGCCTGCCGTTCTCGCACTGAAAAAGACAGGTGTATACAACGGAATTGGTATACCAAGCATCCAATACACCGGGGCGGCGTAATAATCCAAATTCGGATAAAGCCCTTTTTCCCGCTCCATCAGTTGCTCCCCTGCTTCACACATTTCGTATAAACGGTGATCTCCGGCTTGATTGGATAACTGCTGAAGCGCTTCTTTCATCATAAGCGCTCTCGGGTCCATTTTTTTCATGTACACCCGGTGGCCGAAGCCCATGATTTTTTCTTTTTTTCTCAGTTTTGATAACAGGATTTGTTCAAAATCAGCCTTTGTTTTTGCCTCCAAAAGCATATACATGACCGCTTCGTTTGCGCCTCCATGAAGATTCCCCTTCAAAGAAGCTACAGCTCCTGTCAATGCGCCATAAAGATCCGATTGTGTTGAAGCAATCACCCTGGCCGTAAAGGTTGAATTCGGCATCTCATGCTCACTGTACAGAATGAGTGAACGGTCAAAGATCCGCTCTTCCAATGCGGACGGTATTTTCCCTGTCATCATGTATAAGAAATTCGCGCTGTAGGATAGGTGCTGAAGCGGGAGAATCGGTTTTCCTTTATTTATCTTTCTATAGCTGCTTGCTGTGAGCGCAGGCATTTTCCCTAAAAGCTGATAGGCGCGTTCCTTGTTTGCAGAAGGCGACCGATCGTCAATTTGGCGGTCGTAGCCGGCAAGAGCCGATACCCCGGTTCGCAGACAATCCATCGGATGAGTATGTTCAGGCAGCAGCTCAAGAAGACGGACAATGTCAGCCGGCAGGTTTGAAGCGCTGTTGACCTTCCTTTTGACCGTTTCCGTTTCAATTTCATCCGGCAGCCTCGCCTCCAGCAATAGATGTACCAGTTCTAGATAGCTTTTGGTTTTTGAAAGATCAATTAAATCATAGCCTCGAATCAATATCTGGCTGTACTGTGTGTCAAGATAAGAAATATCCGTTTCTGCCGCGACGACCCCGTCCAGACCTGGAGAAAAATGCTGTTTACCATCCATATTCTCAACCTCCGCTTTGCGTTATGATCTGTCAGATTGCGCCAAGCAGGTGCTTGGAAATAATGAGTCTTTGAATTTCATTTGTACCTTCATAAATTTGTGTTACCTTTGCATCCCTAAGCAGCCGTTCGACCGGATAATCCTTCATATAACCATATCCTCCATAAATCTGGACTGCCTCAAGGGCAGCCTTCACCGCTGAATCGGAAGCAAATTGTTTAGCCATGGACGCTTCCTTTCCGCAGGCCATGCCGCGGTTATGGAGATCTGCCGCATGATAGACAAGGTGCCTTGCCGCCTCTGCTCTTGTCGCCATATCGGCGAGCTTAAACGATATGCCTTGATTGGCTGCGATAGGCCTGTTGAATTGGACACGCTGTTTCGCGTAAGCAACCGCATATTCTAGGGCAGCCTCTGCGATTCCCAGCGCTTGTGCTGCAATGCCGATGCGCCCCACATTAAGATTCGCCATCGCGATTTTAAATCCATCGCCCTCTTTGCCCAGCAAATTCTCTTCCGTCACTTCCGCATTTTCAAATATCAGCTCTGTTGTATTGGACCCGTGAAGCCCCAGCTTTCTTTCTTTTTTACCGACTGTAAAACCCGGTGTGTTCTTTTCAACGATAAAAGCCGAAATCCCGTTCCTGTTTTGGCCTGGGGCTGTTAAAGCAAACGTAATATAGACGTCAGCGGCACCGCCGTTTGTTATGAAAATTTTCGATCCGTTTAAAATATATTTGCCGTTCTTTTTGATTGCTGTGGTGCGAAGGCTCCCGGCATCCGATCCAGAGTAAGGCTCAGTCAGCGCAAATGCACCCAAGTAGTTGCCTGAGGCGAGTTTCGGTATATATTTCACTTTTTGCTCTTCGTTTCCGAAGTACAAAATCGGATTTGTGCCCACTGAGGAATGAACCGAAAGAATGACACCGACCGCCGCGCTGATTTTAGAAATCTCATGAATGGCCAAAATATAAGAAACAACGTCCGCTCCAGCGCCGCCATACTGTTCCGGCACTGGTATTCCCATCAAGCCGTGTTCACCCATTTTCTTCATTAGCTGAAATGGAAATTCATCTGTTTTCTCCATGACCTCCGCAGCAGGAGCAATTTCTTTTCGGGCAAAATCACGCACCATCTTTCGCATCATGACTTGCTCTTGGGTTAAATGCAACTCGGCCACCCCCGGATTGGAATTGACTTCAGGTATTCTTCTCCTCGCCGTAATGATAAAAGCCGCGTCCGCTCTTTTTGCCGAGCCACCCTGCTTTGACGTACTTACGAAGCAGCGGGCAAGGACGGTACTTGGAGTCTCCAAGCCCGGAGTGAAGGACTTCCATAATCGACAAACATGTGTCCAGCCCGATAAAATCAGCTAATTTAAGCGGACCCATCGGGTGATTCATGCCAAGCTTCATGACCTGGTCTATTGCGTCTGGCTCAGCTACCCCCTCATAAAGACAATAGATGGCTTCATTAATCATTGGCAGAAGCACACGGTTGGAGACAAATCCGGGAAAATCATTGACTTCCACCGGTGTTTTCCCCATTTTTTCTGCTAATGCCGTAATGGTTGATGCCGTTTCATCTGATGTCGCCAGGCCGCGAATAACCTCAACCAGTTTCATAACAGGGACGGGGTTCATAAAATGCATGCCAATGACATGTTCTGGACGATTTGTGACAGCTGCAATTTCTGTTATAGGCAAGGAAGATGTATTGCTGGCCAAAAGCGTATGAGCCGGGCAAATATGATCAAGGTTTTTGAACAATTTAGTTTTTGCCGTCATGTTTTCTGCAATTGCTTCAATCACAACATCCGCATGCTGCGCCTCCTCCAGCGCGGGGGAAAGCGAAATACGGCTGATAACAGCCTTCACTTCAGCTTCCGTCTTTCTTCCTTTTTCAGCAGCGCGGTTCAAATGCTTTTTTATGTGCTGAAACCCAGTATCCGCTGCCTCCGGATTCAAATCATACAGCCGCACATAAAAGCCGGCTTCAGCCGCTGTTTGGGCAATTCCGCTTCCCATCTGTCCGGCGCCGGCTACCATGATATGTTTGATTTCCATTCAAATCCCCTTCTCCGTCAATGTTTTAATGAACTTGAACCAAGACAGCGTCTCCCTGAGCCGCCCCGCTGCAAATAGCAGCAATACCCAGTCCGCCTCCCCGGCGCTTTAATTCGTACACAAGTGTCATCAAAATTCTCGCACCGCTAGCGCCGATCGGGTGGCCCAGCGCAATCGCTCCGCCATTTACGTTTACTTTTTCAAGATCAAACCCGACGATTTTTTCACATGTTAATACAACAGAAGCAAATGCTTCATTGATTTCAAAAAGATCAATATCCTGTAATGTAAAGCCGGTCTTTTTCAGCAGCTTGTTTATTGCGTATCCCGGAGCAGCCGCAAGCTCATGCGCTTGCATTCCGGCTGTTGAAAAACCAAGAATGGTTGCAAGAGGACGCTTTCCAAGTTCAGCGGCTTTTTCCTCAGACATTAATACAAATGCTCCCGCTCCGTCGTTGACTCCCGGCGCATTGCCGGCTGTAATGGATCCGTCACTCGAGTATATCGGAGATAGTTTCGCAAGCTGATCGAGAGTGGTATCGCGGCGAATCGCTTCATCTTTGTCAACAATGTTTGTTTTTCCTTTCCGGCCAAGCCAGCTGACAGGAACAATTTCTTCATCAAACTTTCCTTCATCGGCCGCCTCGGCCGACCGCTTGTGGCTTCGAAGGGCCCATTCATCCTGCTCTTTACGTAAAATTCCATATTCCTTGGCCGCCGTATTTCCGTGAACAGCCATGTGCACTTCATCAAAGGCGCATATTAATCCGTCATAAACCATTAAATCCCTTAGCTCACCGTTACCCATCCGCGCGCCCCAGCGGCCAGCGGGAACAGCATAGGGAATATTGCTCATGCTCTCCATGCCTCCGGCAACAAGAATGTCCGCATCATGCGCCCGAATCATTTGGTCACATAGAGTGACAGCGCGAAGGCCGGAGGCGCAAACTTTATTCAGCGTTTCCGATGGCACGCTCCAAGGCAGTCCGGCTAAACGGGCAGCTTGCCGGGAAGGTATCTGGCCCGCACCGGCTTGGACAACCATACCCATGACCGCGCCTTCCGCCTGATCTCCAGAGACTCCGGCACGCTTTAACGCCTCTTTCATAGCAGCGCCCCCGAGTTCAGCAGCTTTTACTTCTTTTAATGCCCCGCCAAATTTGCCAAACGGGGTTCTCGCAGCACTTACAATAACTGTTTTCCTCATAGTTCCACCTCAAATCAGAAGATAGACAGCGCTTACATTTCTTGATGTCTTCTATGAATGTATGCTTTGAAACAGGTATGAATGAATGAAAAAAGAAGGCTGCTCCGGCAGCCTTCTTGAAAACTAATTTCTTCTATTCAATTTCTTAGCGATGGCAGCAGCCCGCTCAGGAAAATCTGTGAAAAGGCCGTCTGCTCTCATTTTCATCAAATGCTCCATATCGTCTGGCCGATTGACTGTAAAAGGCCTTACCTTAATCGAACTGTTCCGCATTTGCTGCAGCACTTCATCCGTTACCGCCGGGCTATGCAGCTTTGGGTGGTAGCCGGCTGCCGGAATGGATTTTACATATTGATCAGCCTGATAAAGCACATCTGAGGTCAGCACCGCCCGCTCAATATGGGGTGCCAGCCGGCCGCATAACGCTAAGCTTTCATGATTAAATGCGGACAGAATCGTTCTTTCTTCTATTTTAAATCGCTTTACTGCCTCAAGCACTTTTTCTTCCATTCCTTCATAGCGGATCACGCTGTTTTTCAATTCAATGTTAATCAGAAAATCCTTTTTTTCAGCCCACGAGAGCACGTCTTCAAGCAGCGGCACTCTTACATCGCCGACTGTTTGATGATGACCGGCAGCCGCATCCGCGGTTTTCAAGACATCGTACACCGTGTCCTTTACGAAACCTTTTAAGGATGTCGTCCGGTCGAGCCTTTCATCATGAATAACGGCAATACGTCCGTCTTTTGTCAGCTGAACATCAAGCTCTATTCCGTCTGCTCCGTCTTCAATCCCTTTTTCAAATGCAATCATTGTATTTTCGGGATAATGACCTGATGCCCCCCGATGGGCAAAAATCTTTGTCATTGTTTCACCTCAAGCCTAAAGTTGCCCGTTTTCTCCATTATACTGATTTTGGCCTTGTCACTCTAGAATTAAGGTTTCTTGTACTCAGACTATTGCGCGTAATAAGAATCGATCCCCGCGACAATCGCGTCTGCAGCTTTTTCCTGATATACTTCACTCCCAAGCTTGTCCGCATCAGAGCTGTTTGTAATAAATCCAAGCTCAGCCAGCACGCTCGGCATTTGTGAATATGTAATGACATAAAAATCTGATTCTTTCACACCCCTGTCTCTTGTTTGTAAGGATGATACTAGCTCTGACTGAATATCTGATGCCAGCCGCTGACTGTTTTCCGCTTCATAATCAGACTGAAAGTACGTTTCCGTGCCTGAAGCGGAGGAAACGCCCGAATTCACATGAATGCTGACAAAAAGATCGGCATGGTTTGCACTTGCTTTTGCCACTCTTTCCTCCAAGGTCAGAAAATGATCATCTGTCCTTGTAGCGACAGGGTTCGCTCCTTCCGCTTTCAGCTTGTCCACAACATGACGGGAGACAGCCAAATTAATATTTTTCTCCAAGAGCCCGTTTCCGACTGCCCCGCTGTCTTTGGCGCCATGGCCGGCATCAATATATACCGTCTTCCCTGCTACCGGCTCTGCCGCTTGCGCACAGGGTGCGAGCATAAAAGCCAATCCGCATATCGCTAAACTCCTCCATAACATTCTCAACGTTTCTCCCTCCGGTCTGTCATTACGAATTCTTTTGCTGAATATCTTCCAGCTGTAAGGTTCCGTTCTCTTTTTTTATATATTTCACCTGGACATTTGTGTGATCTGGCAGATCCTCACAATCATCGCGCTTGTCTCTTGGAACTTGTATCATGGTTTCTTTTCCGTTAAGGGAAACAGCGATTGTATGAGGATCGGCCGAGCCAATATATTTGCCCTCTTCTGTAAACCTCGGGGCTGATTCATCCGCGCTTGCAATACTGCATCCGGAAAGCAGCAGTACAGTAAACAGAAATAGACCAGCTTGTTTCACATGATCACCTCTTCCTGATGTTTGGCTTTTATCTTTGACCAGAATGACGGATTTGTAAAGCTTGCACAAAAGCCGGCACAACGTTTCCATGATTTTCAAAAGGGCTATCTGACCTGCTGATTTCCTATTGTTAGAAAGAAAGCAAGCGGATCTGTCTATGAGGATGTCTCTAAAAGAGCAGCATTTTAGAAAAAATTAGCTGAAAGAAGCAACTTTTTATTCATTTTAAAAAAAATTGATGAATACGGTGAGCAGATGGTTTGACGGAAGGGTTGGGCAGGCGTAAGCTTTTAAAGAATATTTACTTTACAGAAAGAAGTTACAGCTCATGAAAAAATTCGTTCTGCTGCTAGCCGCGGCGGTCATCACTTGCTCCATTGGCCATCAAATCAAAGGCGGCTACAAAAGCCCCGAAAAAGAGCGAAGAAAACCACATTCGGCACTCAAGATATTCAGCCGGTGAAGCAGATTGATTGCATCAAATTTTACATATAGGCTAGAATATGTGCGAATCCAAACGAAAGAAGATGATCTTATGAATCCAAAGTACAAACCGCTCTTTGAATCATTTACATTCCGAAGCGGCGTTACGATTGACAATCGGATCGCGGTTGCCCCAATGACCCATTATTCTTCCAATGAGGACGGTACGATTTCTGAAGCGGAGCTGGACTATATCATCCCCCGTTCAAAAGAAATGGGAATGGTGATTACAGCATGCGCAAACGTCACGCCTGATGGAAAAGCGTTTTCCGGACAGCCAGCCATCCATGACGACTCACATATTGCCGGGCTAAAAAGACTAGCCCAAGCCATTCAAGCACAAGGGTCAAAAGCGATTGTGCAAATTCATCACGGCGGAATTGAATGCCCTGCTGAGCTCGTTCCGAATCAGGATGTTGTCGCGCCAAGTGACGTGTCTGATAACGGCAAACAAATGGCCCGCGCCTTGACAGAAGCAGAGGTTGAAAACATTGTGAAGGCTTTTGGAGAAGCGACAAGACGCGCCATTGAAGCCGGATTTGACGGTGTCGAAATTCACGGTGCAAACGGCTACTTGATTCAGCAGTTTTATTCTCCAAAAACAAATCAGCGCACAGACCGCTGGGGAGGAAGCGATGAGAAACGATTAGCCTTCCCGCTTGCTATTGTGGATGAGGTGAAACAAGCAATTGCCGATCACGCGAAGGGTGCATTTTTAGTCGGCTACCGCCTGTCTCCGGAAGAGCCAGATACACCGGGACTGACAATGACAGAAACCTTCACGCTTGTTGATGCCTTAGCAGAAAAAGAACTGGATTACCTCCATATTTCATTGATGGACGTCAACTCCAAAGCGCGCCGCGGGGCAGACCCGACACGTACGCGCATGGACTTATTGAATGAACGTGTCGGACACAAGGTGCCTCTGATTGCTGTTGGTTCCATCCATTCCGCTGATGACGCGCTTGCTGTGATTGAAAACGGCATTCCGCTGGTGGCGATGGGGCGTGAAATTTTAGTTGATCCTGATTGGGCTGTAAAAGTAAAAGAAGGACGCGAAAAACAAATTGAAACTGTGATAAAAGGGACAGACAAAGAAAAATATCACTTGCCTGAGCCGCTATGGCAAGCGATTGTGAATACACCTGGATGGGTTCCTTATAAAGATTAATTTGATGTGACTGCCGGAATGTTTCGGCAGTCTTTTTTATAAAAAAAGACCCTTAGGAAAGGGTCCTTTTCGTCAATCGAATAGTTTGTGCACATATTTAAATGGCAAAATGAGAAGCTGACCAATTCCTTCGGTTAGAAAATCGAACAGCAGTCCGTCACGTTTTCTGTTTTTCTTTTTTCTCCTTTTCATGATATGTCTCCTTTATACCTCATATTGCTCTTTTCACTACGAACATACAGCGTAAAGGGTTTCAATCCGTTTTTGACTTTCTGTTTCTCATGGTCCAACCAACGAATATACATATGACCATTGCAGCAAATGAAATGAAGTCAATCAGCATGCCTATTTTGTGTGACTCCACGATGATGTTTGAATTGACACAAAGCGAAAGGATAAATATAGCCATCAGCAGCCCGTACTTTTCACACATTTTCGATCACTCCAAGCGTATAAACAAATATTCACCCATCTACCGCATTCATTATAACAGATTTATCCAAAAACAAAACGCCTCCTATTTATCAGCGGAAACCAATAAATAAAAGACGTTTGATTTAAGTGCTTTTGCTGATCATGCTTAAGAAGCCTTATGCTCTAATCTCAGCTTATCTGCAACCATCGCAATGAACTCTGAATTTGTAGGTTTTGCCTTCGTCATGCTGACTGTATAGCCGAACAATGAGGAAATGGAATCAATATTCCCTCTGCTCCATGCCACTTCAATCGCGTGGCGGATCGCTCTTTCTACACGGCTAGCGGTTGTGTTGAATTTTTTGGCGATGTCCGGATAGAGGACTTTTGTAATACTGCCGAGCAGTTCGATGTCGTTGTACACCATTGAGATCGCTTCACGCAGATAGAGATAGCCTTTAATATGTGCAGGGACGCCGATTTCATGGATAATGCTTGTGATGCTCGCGTCGAGATTTTTCCTTTTTGGTTCAGGCTGGCTGCTGCGTATAATGCTGCTTTGTGATGACGGCGCGCGATGCGTCACACTGCTGGCATTTCCGCTGACCTGGCGAATATGGCCGACAAGGTTTTCCATATCAAACGGTTTGAGAATAAAGTAGGACGCTCCTAAATCGACGGCCTTTTTCGTGACATCTTCCTGCCCGAAGGCTGTCAGCATGATGACGTTTGGCTGTTTTTTCAGATCGGATTCTCTCAGTCGCTCTAAAACAGCAAGTCCGTCCAAATGAGGCATAATAATATCCAAGACGAGCACATCAGGATCTTTTTCTTTAAATAGCGACAGGCATTCCTGTCCGTTATAAGCAACTCCGATGACTTCCATGTCTTCCTGTCCTTCTATATATTCACTCAACAGGCTTACCAGCTCTCGATTATCGTCAGCAACACAAACTTTAATTTTCTCCACGTTTCTTCCTCCCCCAATGTAGTTAACAGGATTCCACCTTGCTACATGTTTACATTCGACAAAACCGCTATATACCCTCTAAAAAAAATCATAACTAACAATAATAGTGGCATATCTTCGTTATTCTATGTTTTTCTCTGTTTTTCGACTAAAAATGAAATTTGACAAATAAGGAAACGTGAATTTGTCGAAAAATCTTCTTTTGTTCATTTTAACGTATGTATGATGAGAAGTGAAGAGGGTGAAAAGCAAAAAACTGCCGGAGATCCGGCAGTCAGCTTGCTTTTTCTTTTCCGTAAATATCGATTCCTGCTTCAGACAGCATCCATTCAATATGCACACCGTAACCGCTTGTCGGGTCGTTGACAAACACATGGGTGACAGCGCCGACGACCTTTCCATTTTGAATGATTGGGCTTCCGCTCATGCCTTGTACAATGCCGCCTGTTTCCTTCAGCAGTCTTGGATCGGTAATTTTCAAGACCATTCCTTTTGTAGCCGGAAATTTTTGCGGTGTCGTGCTGACGATTTCGATATCAAACTTTTCTACCTTATCATCATCAATGACCGTTAAGATTTCCGCAGGCCCTTTTTTCACTTCATTTGAAAAGGCAACCGGCAGCGCCTTATCTGATATTTTGTTTTTAATCGGCTGATGTAACGTGCCGAAGATTCCAAATGGGCTGTTTCTGTTAATGTCCCCGATCGTTTTGCGTTCAGAGGAAAATCGCGCCAGTTTTTCTCCAGGATTTCCGCCTGTCCCTTTTTCAATTGATGTCACAGTCGATTTGACAATTTCTCCATCTTCCACGACGATTGGTTTTTTCGTATCCATATCGGAGATCACGTGGCCAAGCGCTCCGTATTTTTTTGTTTTCGGCTCATAAAAGGTCATTGTGCCGATGCCCGCGGCAGAATCCCTTATATATAGACCGATTCGGTATTTGCCTTCAGCTTCATCCTTTTGAGGAATCAGCTTTGTTTTGATCTTCTGTTTATCACGTTTGATCAGCAAATCAAGTGACTCTCCGGTGTTTCCCGCTTTTTGAATAAATGGGGCAACATCATTCATTTTTTCAATTTTCTGTCCATTCATCTCAATAATAATGTCGCCTGCTGTAATACCTGCCGATTCACCAGGGGATTTTTTCCCTTCGCTTGTGTTAATTTGATGAAATCCGACGACAAGGACTCCCACGGAATGAAGTTTGACACCGATGGATTGCCCGCCCGGTATGACTTTTAAATCCGGAAGAACTTGCACTTTTGTTTTTTTGATTGGAAATCCGGCAAGATCATATACTAATTCTGACTGGCCTGATTTTTTGCCTGTAACTTTGATTTCATGCGGGTCTTTCTCAACTGTAAACGCTTCTGATGATTTTTCCTGGGCGTTTACCGATAAACTCGTTTCAATGGCTTGTGTTTGGGTTTCAAATACTCTCATTTGCGTTGGAATCAGTAAATACTCTTTTAATGGTTTGCATAAACCTACACTTAATAACGAAACAAGGAGAATTAAACCTATTGCTTTTCTGATGTTATCCGGCATTCACTACTTCACTCTCCTCGCTCCTACCCCACACCTTCTTTATGAATTGCTGCTACATCATTACTTTTGCCTTCTCAGCCCTTATTTATAACTGTCTTATAAAGAAAAACATTGGATATACTGATGAACGAATGGATGTGTATACAAAAAAATAAGCTGCGCATATCGCGCAGCTTACCCAGTTGTTTTGACTTGATCCGCTTGTTTTAACAGCTCTTTCGCATGGCGTTTCGTCAAGTCTGTGACTTCGACTCCTGCTATCATGCGTCCGATTTCCGTCACCTTCTCTTGTTTAGTCAGCGGCTTTACACGCGTCGTCGTTCTTCCGTCTTTTAATTCTTTCGCAATGTAAAGATGGGTATCGGCCATGGCTGCTACCTGAGGCAGGTGCGTAATGCATAGCACTTGTGATCCCATCGATACTTTGTGAATCTTTTCAGCAATAGCCTGAGCGACCCTGCCGCTTACGCCTGTATCTACCTCGTCAAATATAATCGAGGTAACGTCCTGCTGGGAGGAAAAAATGCTTTTAATGGCAAGCATGACCCTCGACAGCTCTCCGCCGGAAGCGACTTTAGAAAGAGATTTCAGCGGCTCGCCCGTATTGGTGGAAATTAAAAACTTCACCAGATCAATCCCTTGTTCAGTGAGCTGAACAGGCTGTCCGTTTACGACCGGCGCTTCCTCACCGCGGGTCGCCGTTCTGACCTTAAACTCCGTATCGAAAGTCGACTTTTCCATATATAAGCTTTTCAGTTCACGATGGATTTCCTCAGCCAGCTTTTTCGCCCACGTTTTTCGGATTCGGGAAACGTTTGCCGCTTCCACTGCAACATCTTTACCAACCGAATCCAGCTCCTGCTTCAGGCTTTGCAGATGGCTGTCTCTGTTTTCAATTTGATCAATCTCTTCTTCAATTTTAGAAGCATATTCTAAAATATCTTCAACGGTTGCCCCGTATTTCCGCTTCAGCTGCTTGATCTCATTAAGACGCGTCTCAATAAAATTCAAGCGCTCGGGGTCATATTCAAGCTCATCCAGCATATTTCTCATCTGAAATGTAGCGTCCTCTAAAAGGTAGTAGGAGTTCGAAACACTCTCAGAAAGTTTTTGCAGCGGTTCGTTAATATCGGATAAATCTTCAAGCTGAGACGACGCCATTCCGACCCAGTCCAGACCGCCCTGCTCGCTGCGCAGCGCGTTATAAGCATTTTGCAGTGATTCATATATTTTCTCAAAATTTGAAATTTGCTGGCGCTCTTCTTGCAGCTGCTCATCTTCGCTCAGTTCGAGCTTTGCTGATTCGATTTCTTCCAGCTGAAATTGAATCAGATCAAGCCGGTGTGCCATTTCCTGCTCACTTTCAGAAAGCTGCTTCAGCTTTTTAAGCAGCTTCATATAGCGCTGATAGCCTTCCTGATACGCCTGAAGTGCGCTTTCCACTTCGGCTCCCGCAAACTTGTCCAAAAGCTGAAGATGGTTTTCGTCCTCCATTAACAGCTGGTTATCGTGCTGCCCGTGAATATCTAATAAAAGCCTGCCGATTTCTCTAAGCGACGCAATCGTTACAAGTTTGCCATTAACCCGGCATACGCTTTTTCCGTTCGTGCTGATATCCCTTCTCATGACGATCATTTCATCTGAAACGTCAATCCCCTGTTCAGCACAAACGTCAAAAACGGGATGGCCGCTGTCTAACAGAAACAGCCCTTCAAGCTCGGCTTTTGTTTCTCCATATCTGACAAATTCAGATGAACCGCGGCCACCGACCAAAAGTGAAATGGCATCTATGATGATGGATTTGCCGGCTCCGGTTTCTCCTGTTAAAACCGTAAGCCCGCGTTCAAAAGAAACCGTCAGTTCCTCAATAATGGCAAAGTTTTTAATCGATAATTCAGCTAACAAACAGCATTACACCTCTTATCTTTGTTAGATTTCCTTTACAGCAGCTCTAGGAGCCGGCTTTTTACGCCGTCGGTATCTTCAGGAGTCCGGCAAATAATTAAAATGGTGTCATCTCCGCAAATGGTCCCCATAATTTCGTCCCAGTCCAGATTGTCCATAAGCGCTCCGATTGCCTGGGCATTGCCCGGCATGGTTTTCAGCACAATCATATGGCTTGCTGAGTCTATTTTCACAAAAGCATCCATCAGTGACCGTTTCAGCTTAGACAGCGGATTGAAACGCTGGTCCGCCGGTAGGCTGTATTTATATGAGCCGTTATTTGTCGGCACCTTCACAAGGTGAAGCTCTTTAATATCACGTGAAACCGTGGCTTGTGTCACCTTGTATCCATCTTGCTTCAGCATGTCGACCAATTCATCTTGGGTTTCGATTTCATTGCTTGTAATGATTTCTCTGATTTTGATATGCCTCTGGCCTTTGTTCATGTAAGCACCTCTATTTCCAGCTTATCTGTTCTTATATGGTATATGATTCTCCGCAAAAAGTACATGAATGCAGAAAAAAGGAATAATAGCGCCCTATTATTCCGGTACATCTGCTTTTTTTTCTTTTAACGTCTTATGTGCTTCTTCCACTATACGGCTGATTTCCTCCTCAGGCAAGCCAGCGCCTTCTTGACCTTCTTCCGGCCAATGCAAATGGAGGAGAAATTCAATATTTCCGTCTCCTCCCGTAATTGGAGAAAATGACAGGCCTTTGCAGATATAGCCTTCGCCAGCCGAAAAACTGACCATACGCCGCAGGACATCTGCATGCACCTTCGGATCTCTGACAATGCCTTTTTTGCCGACAGATTCCCGGCCTGCTTCAAACTGAGGCTTGACAAGCGCAATACAATCGCTGCCCGGTACAAGCAATGTTTTTAAAACGGGCAGGATCAGCCGAAGTGAAATAAAGGATACATCAATCGTAGCAAACTCCGGCATGCCCTTTGTGAAGTCTGCCGGAGTCGCATAACGGAAATTCGTGCGTTCCATCACGACGACGCGTTCGTCCTGTCTTAGCTTCCATGCAAGCTGATTATAGCCTACATCCACCGCGTACGACTGTTTTGCGCCGTTTTGCAGAGCACAGTCTGTAAAGCCGCCGGTGGAGGAACCGATATCAATCATAATTTTGTCCTGAACAGAGACAGGAAATTCTTCCAGCGCTTTTTCAAGCTTTAAGCCGCCTCTGCTCACATATTTCAGCGGGTTTCCTTTGATGGTCAACGGAAGCTCGCGGTCAATTTTTTCTCCAGGCTTGTCCAAGCGGTTTTCATTCGAATACACGATCCCTGCCATAATGGCCCGTTTCGCTTTTTCCCGCGTTTCCGCAAGCCCTCTTTCCACTAGTAATACATCTAATCGTTCTTTCTTAGCCGTCATGATCCAATTCCTTTATGTGTCTTCGGCGGTGCCAGCAATCGAATTCTGTCTGCCACCTGCTGTTTCGTTAATCCTATTTCTTCAAGAAGCGCCGTTACGCTACCATGTTCTATAAATCGATCCGGTATGCCCATTCTGTCGATCGGCGTATGATACATCCCCTGATCATGAGCGAATTCTAAAACCGCGCTTCCGAATCCGCCTTCTAAGACCGCTTCTTCAATCGTTAGAATCGGCAAGCCTTCATTTAGTATGTCCTTCATCATCTTTTCATCAATCGGCTTAATGAATCGCGCGTTGACGACACGTACGGAAAGGCCTTCTTTTTGCAGCTCTTCAGCAGCTTCAAGCGCCATTTCAATTGTTGTTCCAAATGTTAAGATGACCGCGTCGCTCCCCGGACGCAGCACCTCCCACGTGCCGATTGGGATCGTTTTAAGCTGTTCATCCATTTTGACGCCGAGGCCGTTTCCGCGCGGAAAACGCATGGCGATCGGACCGTCGTCATAGCTGAGCGCTGTATGAACCATATGCTGCCCTTCATTTTCATCCTTTGGCATCATTAAGACCACATTTGGAATGTGGCGCATAAACGCGATATCAAATACGCCTTGATGCGTCTCGCCATCTGCACCGACTAATCCGGCACGGTCAATTCCGATAAACACATTGGCGTTTTGACGGCAGATGTCATGAACAACCTGGTCATATGCACGCTGCAGGAAGGTTGAATAGATAGCCAGAAACGGCTTCATCCCTTGTAATGCCATAGCTGCTGCCATTGTAGCGGCATGCTGCTCTGCAATTCCGACATCGAACATTCGGTCAGGAAATTCCTGCGCAAAGCCTTCAAGCTTCGAACCCACAGGCATTGCCGGTGTTATCGCCACGATTCGCTCGTCCTCACGTGCCATTCGCTGTACTGTGCCGCTGACAAGGCTGCTCCATGCAGGCGCTGCGGCTTTTGGTTTTACAAAGTCACCTGTATTAATTTTATATGGGCCGGTTCCGTGCCACGTACCGGTCGTATCGGTTTCAGCAGGTTTGTACCCTTTTCCTTTTTTGGTGATCACATGCAGAAGGACAGGGCCTTTTGTTTTTTTAGCGTATTGAAGATTCTCAATCAGCTCATGATAAGAGTGTCCGTCCACCGGGCCTAAATAAGTAAATCCGAGTTCCTCGAAAAACATGCCTGAGACAAGCATATACTTCAGGCTGTCTTTGACACGTTCTGCCGTGGCGGCAAGCTTGCCCCCAACAGCCGGAATCTTCTTAAACAGGTATTCAAGCTCATCTTTCACCCATTGATATTTCCCGGCTGTTCGCAGCCGTCCGAGCATGGAATGAATAGCACCGACATTCGGAGCGATACTCATTTCATTATCGTTGAGGATAACAATCATGTCTTTTTTCTCGTCACCGATATGGTTCAGCGCTTCAAGCGCCATTCCGCCGGTCAGCGCACCATCACCGATAATCGGAATGATAAACTCATCCGTTCCTTTAATATCGCGAGCGGCCGCCATCCCCATCGCACCTGATAAGGAAGTTGAGCTGTGACCGGTTTCCCATACGTCATGTTCGCTTTCGCTCCGCTTCGGGAATCCGCAAAGCCCTTTATACTGACGAAGGGTCTCAAATTCTTTTCCCCGGCCCGTCAGCAGCTTATGGACATAAGACTGATGGCCTACATCCCACAAAAACTTGTCTTTCGGGCTGTTAAATTCCTTATGCAATGCAACGGTAAGCTCAACGACACCCAAATTAGGGCCAATGTGACCGCCAGAAGCCGATAAAGTCGTAATCAGAAACTGACGGATTTCATCACTTAATTTCTCTAATTCATCAATGGACATGTTTTTTAAAAACGACGGGTCCTGTATTGATAAAAGATCCAAAGCGGATCAACTCACTTTCAGCATGAATTTCTGCATTGATATATGTCTTAAATGCCGAGCTGAACTCAGATCATTTCTCAGGCATAAAAAAAGACAAACGCGCTCTTCCTTTTGATTTTCATCGAAACTGCTTACATTTTACCATATGTCGTGCAGCCGCTTCAAATAAGGATCGTTTTAGTGGTCTCTTGCCGCAATTAAATCACAAAGCTCATACAAAAGGTCTTTTTGAAGGGAGAGCCCGTCGATCAAGCGCTTTGCTTCTTTTATGTGACCGTCCAATTTCTTTTTGGCCCCTTCCAGTGACAGAAGTGACGGATAAGTCGATTTGTCGTTCGTTGTATCCGAGCCGACACGTTTGCCGATTTTTTCTTCACTGCCTTCTACATCTAAAATGTCGTCTCTGATTTGAAAACCGATTCCAATGTGGCTGCTGAAGACGCGCAATGTTTCAATTTCTTCCTCAGGCGCATCCGCCAAAATAGCGCCGGCGATGACGCCAAAACCGAGCAGTTTGGCTGTTTTCCGTTCATGAATGGATTCAAGTTCTTCAAGCGTGACCTGACGGTTTTCTGCTTCCATATCGGCAATCTGCCCCCCGACCATGCCCTCGGTTCCCGCTGCTGAAATCAGTTCATTCACAAGACGAAGCCGCTTTTCTGCGGATACTTCGTCTGACACATGGGATGTAATCAGCTTAAAGCTTTCCGTCAGCAGCCCGTCTCCCGCTAAAACAGCCGTGGCTTCACCAAATACTTTATGGTTTGTCGGCTTTCCGCGGCGCAGATCATCATCATCCATGCAAGGCAGATCATCATGAATTAATGAATACGTGTGAATCATTTCAACAGCGCACCCGACTGGGATACCGTCTTTTTCACTTTTTCCGTACGCATTCAAAACCGCCAGCACGATGAGAGGCCGCAGCCGTTTCCCTCCGGCCTCAAGAGAATACAGCATAGATTTTTTTAATGAATCCGGGATATTAAGGTTTTCTGTATATACAAAGAGCTGTTTTTCAATCGTTTTTTTACGCTCCGCCAGAAAGCTAGCTAATTTATTTGTCACCTTCGTCTTCCTCCTGAACACTAAAAGGTGCCAGTTCGCCGTCTTCTTTTAAAATGAAGTCCATTTGCTTTTCTACTTTTTGAAGCTTTTCATGGCACATTTTTGAAAGAGCCATTCCTTCTTGAAAGTAGTTAATTGCTTGCTCCAGAGGCACATCGCCTTCTTCAAGCTTTGATACAATGCTTTCTAAGCCTTTCATCGCTTCTTCAAACGTCATATTTTCATTTTTTTTCATGTCTGTCATTTTTCTTCCCCTCTCTTATTTAATACTTCACAGGTCAGCACGCCATCCTTCAGCTTTACCTCAAGCTGGTCTTTCTCTTCGATCTGACTGACGCTTTTTATGAGTTCATCTTCTTTATAAGCCAAGCTGTATCCTCTTTCCATAATTTGAAGGGGACTTAGCGCGTTCAGCTTGCCAAGAACGGTTTGAAACTGAGAATGCAGCTGCTTCATTTGGATATTCATATTTTTTTTCAGCTGATTCGTCTGATCCTCATACCGTTTTCTCGCCTGTTTCAGCTGTTCATGGGGATGCAGCGCCTCTAATCTGTATGTTTCACGCTCAAGCTGTCTGCTTTTCCGGTCCAACAGCGCGGTAAGCTGAGCTTGAAACTGCTGATATGCAAGGTCAAACTGCTGCTCTTTTTGCTCAAACAGCCGCTTAGGAAAGCGAAATGCATATGAGGATTGAAGTGTTTGAACCCGTTCTTTTTTTTGGATGAGATGCTGCTGCATCGCTCTTGTCATTCTGACTTCCGTCGTTTTCGTCCGTTCAATTAAATCAGTGGTATGGGGCACTGCAATCTCAGCTGCTCCTGTAGGTGTCGCCGCTCTGATATCCGCAACAAAATCACTGATGGTAAAATCCGTCTCATGCCCGACTGCCGAAATGACCGGTATGTTGGAAGCAAAGATTGCACGCGCTACGATTTCTTCGTTAAACGCCCACAGTTCCTCAATCGATCCGCCGCCTCTTCCGACAATTAATACGTCGCACGCCTGTTTTTCATTCGCCTCTTCAATGCGCCTAACGATTGATCTGCTCGCATTTTCACCCTGAACGAGCGCTGGAAGAACAATGACTTTTACAAGGGGATATCTTCTTTTTAGAGTTGTAATGACATCTCTGACAGCAGCACCTGTGGGTGATGTCACAACCCCGATTGTGGCTGGAAATGCGGGGATTTGTTTTTTGTAGCGTTCGTCAAATAAACCTTCTCCGGCTAGCTTCTTTTTTAATTCTTCATACGCTAAATAAAGCGCTCCGACCCCGTCAGGCTGCATTTCTTTTGCATATAATTGATAGTTCCCGCTCGGTTCGTATACGGAAATTCCGCCTCTCACCAGCACTTTCATACCGTTTTCAGGTTTAAAAGGAAGACGCTCGCTCTGTCTGGCGAACATGACCGACTGCATCCGGGCGTTTTCGTCTTTTAACGTGAAGTAAATATGGCCTCTCGTGTGTATCTTTACATTCGATAATTCGCCTTTAATCCAAATATTTTCAAGGTGAGGATCTACATCGAATTTTCGTTTTATATACTTTGTCAGCGCTGAGACAGTAACATACGCTGTTTCACCCATGTCTCAAACTCCTCTCGTAAGCATTCCTGCACCATAACTAAAGAAAACCCGCTCTGGCTTAAGGAGCCTGAAGAAGCGGGTATCGTGCTCATTATCCAGAGGCAGGGTTTTTAGCCTGTCTCTGAATATCTCCAAAGATCTATGATAACGTACGTTTCGCAGATTTAACAGTATTATGCGCAAGCATCGTGATGGTCATAGGACCGACTCCGCCCGGAACGGGTGTAATAAAGGATGCTTTTTCCTTCGCACCTTCAAACTCAACGTCTCCGCAAAGCTTTCCGCTTTCCAAACGGTTAACGCCGACGTCAATAACGATGGCGCCTTCTTTCATCTGGTCAGCAGTGATGAAGTTGGCTTTACCGACCGCCACCACCAGGATGTCCGCTTTTTTCGTATGTTCAGATATATCTTTTGTTCTTGAATGACAGTATGTCACTGTCGCGTTTTCATTTAATAAAAGCTGGCCGACAGGTTTACCGACAATATTGCTTCGGCCGACTACAACAACCTCTTTACCGGAAAGGTCAATATTGGTTTTCTTCAAAAGCTCAACAATTCCGTGCGGCGTGCAAGGAAGAAATGTATCTTCGCCTAGCAGCATTTTCCCTACATTTAACGGATGAAAACCGTCTACATCCTTATCAGGAGAAATACGTTCAATCACCGCTTTTTCAGAAATATGGTCTGGAAGCGGAAGCTGAACGAGAATTCCGTGAAACTCAGGGTCTTCATTGTATTTGTCAATAATCGAAAGCAGTTCAGCTTCTGTGAGGCTGCTGTCGAATTGATCAAGCTTAAAATTCATGCCCATTGTTTCTGCTGCTTTTTTCTTTCCCCGCACGTAAGAATGAGAAGCTGGGTCATCTCCAATCAAAATAACCGCCAGGCCGGGAGTGACGCCTTGCTTTTTAAGCTCTTCTACTTCTTTTGCCAATTGTTCGCGTTTTTCTTTTGCCGTTTCTTTTCCGTCGATGATTGTTGCAGTCATTTTCTTTCCTCCTATGATTGTTCAATATCAGATTTAATGTTAGAAAGAACCCCGTTTACAAATTTTGTCGCTTTGTCATCACCAAACCGTTTCGCCAGCTCAATCGCTTCGTTCATGGAGACATTTACCGGAATGTCTTCGGCATATGCCATTTCGTATGCTGCCAGACGCAAAATAGCACGGTCAACATTGGCAATCCGGTCAAGCTTCCAATTCACCAGATGTTTCGAAATCATTTCATCCAGCTGAACCTGGTGTTCAAGTACACCGTATACAAGCTTTTCAAAGAAAGGATCTGTCTTTTCTTCATCTAATGCGTGTTCAATGGCTTCATTCACTGCAATATCGCTGACATCAATTTGAAATAGTGCCTGCAAAGCTTTTTCTCTTGCTGTTCTTCTTTTCATTTTCTTTCTCCTTTGATCCTCTTTATCCGCTTGTCGTTAAGCCATAAAGAGATCATAACATATTTTTTTCGTATCCGCATATTGAAATCAAGGTTTTTCGACCCTATTACCGAATATTTTTACACACCTTCATATGATCATTCGGATTTCACGATCATGAAGAAACTCGGCTGCCTTGAGCCGGCTTTCTTCATGCTTTGAAATAAAGGGTAACGTGTAAAAAAACCAAAGGGCCGCCCTCCCCTTGGTTTCCTGTTAAGCCATTTACATTTCTTCGTCGATTTCGACTTCCTGGGCTTTTGTGTCAAATTGAATGCCGACGATGTGAATATTGATCTCGTTAATTGAAAGAGACGTCATATTTAATAAGGTTTGACGAATGTTTTCCTGAACGGCCGCTGCGACTTTCGGAATGGAAACGCCGAATGCGACAACACAGTAGACATCGATCGTAATTCCGTCATCCGCCAAGTCGACTTTTACGCCTTTGCCGTGGTTTACTTTGCCGAAGCGCTCGACGACGCCTGTCGCAAAGTTCCCGCGCATTTCAGCAACGCCGTCAACTTCTGAAGCTGCGATACCGGCAATCACCTCAATGACTTCCGGCGCGATCTCAACCTTACCTAAATGCGTGTCTTCATGATCCATTTTAAGCAAGCTGTTGTCTTTCATTCAATTCACCTCCGTAAAAATTATGAGCCCATTACATCATATGTTTCTAAAAACTTCGTATTAAACTCTCCGCTGACAAATGTTTCGTGTTCAAGCAGTTTGATGTGGAACGGGATTGTTGTTTCTATGCCTTCGATGACGAATTCGCTTAATGCGCGCTTCATGCGGGCAACCGCTTCATCTCTCGTTTTTCCGTATGTGATTACTTTCGCAATCATGCTGTCGTAGTACGGAGGGATGGTATAGCCCGGATACGCGGCTGAATCTACACGGACACCTAAACCGCCCGGCGGCAGATACATTTTGATTTCACCAGGTGACGGCATGAAATTTTTGCTTGGGTTTTCCGCATTAATTCGGCATTCGATGGCCCAACCTTCAAATAGAACATCTTCTTGTTTGAGGCTGAGTTCCATTCCTGATGCGACTTTGATTTGTTCCTTAATCAGGTCTGTTCCTGTCACCATTTCTGTGACTGGGTGCTCTACTTGAATTCTTGTGTTCATTTCCATAAAGTAGTAGCGCTGTTCTCTGTAGTCATAAATAAATTCAACTGTGCCCGCGCCTGTGTAGCCAACTGCTTTTGCAGCCTTAACCGCTGCTTCACCCATCTGCTCTCTGATTTCTGAATCAAGCGCAGGTGATGGTGATTCTTCCAAAAGCTTTTGAAGGCGTCTTTGAATCGAGCAGTCGCGTTCGCCCAAATGAATGGTATTTCCATAATTATCGGCAAGCACTTGGATCTCAACATGACGAAAATCCTCTATGTATTTTTCGATGTAAACTCCAGGATTTCCAAATGCAGTTGCAGCTTCCTGCTGAGTAATCTTAATGCCGTTAATCAATTCCTCTTCGGTGCGCGCAACCCTGATTCCTTTTCCGCCTCCGCCTGCGGTGGCTTTTATAATTACAGGATACCCAATTTCATTAGCCAGCGAAACCGCTTCTTCCACATTTTCTATAATTCCTTGTGAACCTGGAACGATCGGCACGCCCGCCTGTTTCATCGTCTCCCGCGCAACGTCTTTTGTTCCCATTTTTGAAATGGCCTCAGCGCTTGGTCCGACAAACGTGACATTCACTTCTTCACATAATTCCGCGAAGTCGGCGTTTTCAGCTAAAAATCCGTATCCCGGATGAATAGCGTCTGTGCCGGTAAGCTTGGCGACACTTACGATATTTGTAACGTTTAGATAGCTGTCTTTTGATGCTTTCGGTCCGATACAAAAAGCCTCATCAGCCATTTGCACATGCAGGGCATCTTTATCAGCTTCTGAATAAACAGCGACAGTCTCAATGCCGAGCTCTTTGCAGGCTCTGATGATTCTGACAGCAATTTCTCCTCTGTTGGCGATCAATAGCTTTTTTATCATGTTAAGTCTCCTTACTCTGCTTTTACAAGAAATAGAGGTTGTCCATACTCAACCAGCTGGCCGTTTTCAACTAATACTTCAACGATTTCGCCTTTTACTTCCGCTTCGATTTCGTTGAATAGCTTCATTGCTTCCACAATGCAGACAACTGTGTTTTCATTTACTTTAGAGCCTGCAGTTACATAAGGACCGGCTTCCGGTGATGAAGAAGCATAAAATGTTCCCACCATCGGCGATTTGATTTGATGCAGGTTTTCATCTTGTTTCGGCGCCTCTTGTGCAGGTGCCGCCGCTGCTTGCTGCGCTTGCGGCTGTGCCGTTTGCGGAGCCGCTGCTTGTACAGGTGCTGCCGGTGCTTGCTGCATCACTTGTACTGTACCCGCTTCGTGTTTTTTCAGTTTTAGGGAAACACCTTCATTTTCATATACGAATTCATCAATTGAAGATTCGTCAATTGTTTTAATCAGCTCATGGATTTCTTTAATATTTAACATTCAATCGCACTCCTATGTATTGAAATTTCTTTTTTATAGGTTACTACTAAAAGTACATACTATGTTTATCTTACAGGAGCGGACTTTTGAATTCAACTCTAATATGATTGGCATGCAAAAAGCCCGCGTTTCGGCGGGCGGTTGTTCATTAACTATTTGGAAGGCTCAAATGTGACAGCAACGTCTTTCATCGTTTTAATTTCTTTGGCAACAAGGTCTATGATGGCTGTAGCTTTAGATTTGGAGTGTTTGTCAGACTTGACCGTGATGTTGATTTTGTCTCCTTCCGCATTTACGAGGGCATCTTCATAGCCTTGTGTTTTAATCAGTGTTTCAAGCTGTTTTTCTGTTCCTTCCGCTTCACTGAGGGCTGTCATTTTATCATATGCTTCGCTCTTTTCCTTTGCTGTCGCATCGTCGCTGGATACGATCGCATTCAGTTCTTCCCTTTCCTTGCTTCTGGCATCCTCTAAATCAAGGCGGTACGTTGTGAAGAGATCATCATCGGCGGTTTCGGTCACAACTGTTCCTTTTTCACTCGCTTCAGCGGAGGTTTCTTTGTCTGATGAAGAATCTTTCGTACCCTTTGTTCCGTCTTCTTTCTCTGTTTCAGTACCGTTTTTTTCCTTTGTGTCTTCCTTGGCAGGTGTTTTTTCAGTTGCTACCTCACCGCTGTCTGACGGGCTTTTTTCACTTTGCATCTGCACCGCGTTTTTACTTTCCGGCGACATGATATAATAAACACTTAACACCACAACAAGACTGAGCATGGTTAACAGCCAAACGGTTTGTTTTTTTAGCATTTATGAATCCTCCTTTATTTTTTTAGGGGCAACCGCAACCCGGTGGCTTGGAACATCCAGGACCCGTGTCACCGCTTCAATAATGGTTTGTTTTATTTGAACGTTGTCCACTCCTTGAGCAACAACGAGTACACCGCGTATATCAGGTTTTTTCGTTTGAACCACAACAGGGGTTTCTTTATCCCCATTCCTGATCATGACGATTTCTTCCTCTGATGTTTGATCCGTCACACTTCTAGTTCCGCCTTCTTTGTCTGTTTCTTCAGTTGTTGTATTTTTGCTTGATTTGTTTTTTTCATAAACCTTCAGTGACGTTGCGTCTACATTGACCACAACCGAGACATCCTCCACGCCGATAATGGTTTCAAGAATTTCTTTCAGCTGGTTTTCATATTCTTTTTCATAATCGCCAATAGAGTTTTTAGGATCATCAGATTTAGAGGCTTTAAACACTTCAGCTGTTTTCTCTTTGCTGTCCGCCGAATCAGCTGATGCGGGTGCTGTTATGGTCTGGGCGTTTTCCGTTTTCTCCGGTGAAGAAAAGAGCTGGCTGACAAGCATAAAGGAGACGCCGAGAACAAAAACGAACAGAAAGTAATGATATTTGGTCAGCTTCGGTTTTTCGCCGTCCTTCGATTGCCCCGGAAGAAACTGCTTTTTCAATACGTTCCATAATCCGTTTTTATTCATTGCCGATCCTCTCCCCGCCTTCCATATGAACCGTAATTTTCTCACTGCCGATTTCCCAAATGTCCGCAAGCTTTGTCTCAATCTGTTTAGCTTCTTTTTGTTCCGCTTTTTCTTTCGTGACGTATGCATGATCCGTATTAATGTCGATCGGCGCGACCGTTTGGACCGTTTTTTCAGAAGACGGGGCCATATACACGCTGATTGTTTTGATATCCTCTTCTGAATCTACTTTTTCTCCTGCCGTGATCTTGATTTGGTCTACTTTATATTCGTCATGACTGAACATCTCCTCCGCTTTCTTTTTTAGTTGGACAGCCATTTCTTCTAAAATATATGCGCGCTGGGAAGCTTGTATTTCTATTTTTTTTGAATTGATCTGATTTTTTATTTCGGCAGATTCCGATTGCCCGTTTTTTGTGAGGTATTCAAAGATGACTTCGGGGTCTGTTTTGAAAAGTTTAAAGATTGGAGTAAGCATGACGACGATCAGCAGCAGGCTGACTACCATTTTTGCGTACTTTTGCATGCTGGAGCTCGGCAGCAGCATATCAATAACGATTGCAAATAGGATAAATAAGACGATGCTGGTAAGCCATTCAGTTAAAAAACTCATCCGTCAGCCTCCTTTATTTCATCATCATCGTGAGGTTTCCGGCAGTAATAATGACGGTAAGGCTTAAAAAAAACATGAGAGACACAATAGCGAGAGCCGCAAAAATATAAATGACGCTTTTGCTGATGACATCGAGACAGGTAATGACCGGACCGCCGCCGAGCGGCTGGAGAATCGCGGCTGCCAGCTTGTAAATAAAAGCGAGAGAAAGCACTTTGATTGCCGGGAAAGCCGCAATACAAATCAAAATGGCGACACCTAGGATTCCTACCGTATTTTTCAGCAATAAGGAAGCGCTGATCACTGTATCCGTTGCGTCAGTAAACATTCTTCCAAGAACAGGAATGAAGTTGCCGGTAATAAACTTAGCCGTCCTGAGCGTAATGCCGTCTGTCACTGCCGCCGAGGCACCCTGCACAGAAATGACGCCGAGAAACACAGTGAGAAAGACTGCCAGCGCTCCGATGGCAATATTTCTGAGAAGATTGGATAGCTGCGTTACTTTGTATTGTTCAGTCATTGTACTGACGATGCTCAGAATTGCTGATAAGAAAATCAGCGGCATGACGATATTTTGAATCAGCAGACCGCTCGTATTCATTAGAAAAAGAATAACAGGATGAAAGAAGGCCGCAGATACAGCTCCTCCAGAGGAAGCCAAAAGCGCCAGCAGGAGAGGAATGAGAGCCAAAATAAAACTGGTCATCGTCTGAATCGCCTCTGTCGCATAATTGATCGCTACATGAAAGCTGTTCAGTGCAAGGATAATCAGCACCATATAAACAATTGCGTAGGCAACCTTGCTGACTGTGCTTTGCTGAAATGCATTTTGCAGAAGCTGAAGAATGACGCAAAAAATCGTCAGCAAAATCAACGTGCCGAGAAGCTTTCCATTGGCAAGCACTTCATGAAACAAATAAGAAAAGAGAGCCTTCAGCCATTCTTGCGGTGAAAAAGATTTATCGCCGTTTATAAACTCAAGCAAACTTCCTTTTTGACTTTCCGGCAGAAGCCCGCCGTACTCCGTCATTATGTCATTCCAAAATTCACCGATCTTGTCTGTTTCAAGCGACTCTGCCGTTTTTTCAGCCAATTGCTCCGGTGTTTCGGTATGTTCTTCTGTTTGGACCGAATCGTCTGCTGCTTGTACAATTTCTGTGCAGCCGAATACGAGCAGCACCGCAAGAACCAATGCCCATCGAAAACGCTTCAATCTGCCGCCTCCTTTCGGTTATGACATGGAAGGTATAAGTCCGAGAATCGTTTCAATAATCACGGTTAAAATAGGAACAGCCATAACGAGAATCAGAATTTTCCCCGCCAATTCTATTTTCGAGGCGATGGCCCCTTGACCGGCATCCTTGGTGAGCTGCGCCCCGAATTCAGCAATATAGGCGATTCCGATAATCTTTAAAATCGTTTCAACATATACCATGTTGACATTGGCGTTAACGGCTATTTTTTCAATCATTCTGATAATGTCGTAGATTTGATCTACCAAATAGAGAAAAATAACACATCCGGCAAATACGACAATTAAAAAGGCAAATGTCGGCTTTTGTTCTTTTACGATCAAAGAAAGGAAGGTGGCGATCAGCCCTAAACCTACAATTTGAACAATGTCAATCTGTAAGCCCCCCTATCCTTGAAATAAAAACACAGCTTTTATCTTTTTAAAGAGGTCATCCACAATGGTGGCGACCATAAATAAAATATAGATAAAACCTAACAGCGTCACCCACTGGGCGTATTCTTTTTTTCCCATCTGGTCCAAAATCGTGTGTAAAAAAGCGACCACGATTCCCACTCCGGCGATTTGAAAAATGACATTCACGTCTACTCCCATTTTATTTTTGCTCCCCTCACGTTTACATCAATAGAAGAATGAGTAACAAGCCCGCTAAAAAGCCTAAACTTTTTATCATCTTTTCATTTTTCGCTTGTGCCTGCTCAGCATCCGCTTCCGATGCCTCTAAGTGTGTAAGTGCCAGCTTGATATGTTTTTGCTGTGAGATTCGATCGTGAATCCCAAGCGTCTCGCCGAATTGCTTCAGCACATCATATTCGGCTTTTTTCAGTGACATGTTGTCCCACACTTTTTTTAAGCTTTGCTCCCATGCCGTTTTAGCGGAATCACTGCCTTTCTCCAGCTGTTCGCTAAAACTGAGAAACAGAGCCGAAACAGGCTGCGCAAGCTGTTTTGCGATCTGCTGTGAAGCGGTGTGAAGCGGTGTATGGCCGTACATAATTTCCGCCTCAAGGGATTGGAGCGCCGCACGCAGCTGACGGATTTGCCTTGGCCGTTCTGTATAAATTTTCGCCGTCTCGAAACCTGTCCATGTTGTCGCAGCTACAATGAATACAGCGCCTAACAGCTTCAGCATGTTTTCACGTCCCTCGTTCCCGAAAGCACGTTTCCGTCTTTGTCATAAATACGGCTTACCGTGCCCGGTCCCTTCGTTCTGGATAATTCCAAATAGCGGTCAAAGGCTTTTTCTTCCCACAGACGCTTTAATGAAGGCCGCTTCATCAGATCAGAAATACTCCAGCCATGCGCGGATACGATGACCGAAACACCGGCATGCAGCGCCTCGAGAAGTGCTTCTGTATCCTCCGTTCTTCCGATTTCATCAACGATTATCACCTCGGGACTCATTGACCGGATCATCATCATCAGCCCCTCAGCCTTCGGACAGGCATCTAACACGTCAATTCTCTGTCCGAATTGATGCTGCGGAATGCCGCGCAGGCACCCGGCAATTTCCGACCGTTCATCGACAATGCCTGTCTTTACGGGCGGAATGCGGTTCTTGCCGCTGCTCGCAAGTCTGGCAAGATCCCGAAGCAGCGTTGTTTTACCGGTTTGCGGCGGACCGATAATCAATGTATTCAGCCAGCCGTTTTGATGCAGATAAGGCAGCAGCGGTTCTGCAATTCCAAGCTTTTGCCGGGCAATTCGTATATTAAAAGACGCAATGTCGCGGAGGCCCTTCACCCCTCCGTTTTCTGTAATGACTCTGCCTGCAAGTCCGACTCTGTGGCCGCCCCTGATGGTGACATACCCTTTCTTCAGCTCTTCTTCGAGCGTATACATACTATAATTGCTCAGCCGGCTGAGGATCAGGTGGGCATCCTCGGCCGTGCCCGCATAGGACAAAAAAAGAGGTTGTCCTTTTCGTATCAGTTCAACAGGGCGGTTAACCCGAATTCTGATTTCTTCGATTTCCAGCCATTGATGTTCCGGTATTTCAGAAAGGGCGTTTTTCATGGATTCAGGGAGAACGTCAGCAATTTCATTCAACAGAGTCTCCTCCTTTCTACCGATCGGCTTCTTTAAAATGTATGATGTGCGGCAGACTTTATGACAAGCCTCTCTTTATTTGTGGACACCCGCTAAAATCAACACGACACCCGTAAAAATCAAGATCAGTTTTGCATATGACAGCTGCCCGGCAATTTGGTAGATTCCCACAGTCATGGTGATGATAAAAATCAGCGGACCGACAATAGCAAGAATGCTGTTGACCACAACCGCTTTGCGGACATCATTTGTCACAAGCATCACAATCGCGGCCGTCAGCTCAATCATGGAGGATAAAACTCGCAATCCGGCCATTGTCAAAACAGTAGAATTGATATTTCCAAGAAAAAATTTCATAGCACTCTCCCAACCTCCCATTTTTTTATATGATATGCTCTAGCTGGCGGAAGTAGTCTTGCCATTTTCGTATAAAAGAAAGATTCTGTTTTTGCGCACAAAAAAAGCCTGCTCCCAATTGGGAACAGGCCTCTTTTTTCTCCTTACGCTCTTGAAACGTAAGAACCATCTGATGTGTTGACTACAAGAGTGTCGCCTTCATTGACAAAGAACGGCACGTTTACAACAAGACCAGTTTCGGTTTTCGCAGGTTTTGTACCGCCTGATGCCGTATCACCTTTAATACCAGGTTCAGTCTCTACCACTTTCAGCTCAACCGTGTTCGGAAGTTCGATACCGAGTGTTTCATCTTGGTACATCATGATGTGTACAGACATATTTTCAAGCAGATATTTTAATTCCTCTTCAATTTGAGTTTCACTCAGTTCAAGCTGTTCATAAGAACTTGTATCCATGAATACGTGCTGGTCTCCGTTTGCATATAAGTATTGCATTGTTTTTGTTTCGATTTGCGCTTTTGCCACTTTTTCACCAGCACGGAATGTTTTTTCCTGAATCGCGCCAGTACGCAGGTTGCGAAGTTTTGAACGGACAAATGCCGCACCTTTACCCGGTTTTACGTGCTGGAAGTCAACGACGCGCCAAATGCCGCCATCCACTTCGATTGTTAATCCTGTACGGAAATCGTTTACTGAAATCATGTTTAATGTCCTCCTATATTCCAATCACAAAATAATGAGTTCTTTTGGGGAATGGGTAATTGTCCGGTTGCCGTTTTCTGTCATCACGATGTCATCTTCAATTCGGACACCGCCTGTTTCTGGTATGTAAATGCCCGGCTCCACTGTAACCACCATGCCCGGTTCAAGGATAGCTGAAGATCTGACGGACAGCCCCGGCGACTCATGAACTTCCATGCCAAGCCCATGCCCGGTTGAATGGCCGAAGTACTCGCCGTAGCCTTTTGCAACGATATGATCCCTTGTCAGGGCGTCAGCCTCTTTGCCTGTCATGCCCGGCTTAATATGTTCGACGCCGAGTGCCTGAGCATCAAATACGACCTGATAAATTTCTTTCAATTGATCACTAGGCTGGCCTACAGCGACCGTTCGGGTAATGTCAGAACAATATCCTTTATAGTAAGCGCCAAAATCCAGCGTAACAAGATCCCCGCTTTCAATCAGTTTGTCACTTGCCACTCCATGGGGAAGGCTTGACCGAAGGCCCGAGGCGACAATCATATCAAAAGAAGAGCTGTCCGCTCCTTGGCTTCTCATATAAAACTCCAATTCATTGGCAACAGCTATTTCAGAAATGCCGGGTTTCATAAACGTCAAGATATGGCTGAAAGCATCATCTGCAATCTTCGCAGCTTCCTCTAATATCTTAATCTCTTCATTAGACTTAATCAAGCGCAACTTTTCCACGGATTCAGCCACAGGCACTAATTCAGCCTCACTGACAACCGCGTTGTAGGACGCGTATGTGCCGTAGGTCATACTGTTTTGTTCAAAACCGAGACGTTTGATGCCGAACTTTTCAATTGTGTCGGCAGTGGTTTGAATCAGGCTGCCGCCGTGCTCAATGATTTCAAAGCCCTTTACCTGAACCTTCGCCTGCTCCGTATAACGGAAATCCGTAATAAACGCAGCCCTGTCTCCGGATATGACAGCTAAGCCCGCTGACCCTGTAAAACCGGTCATATAGCGCAAATTGATGCTGCTTGTAATCAGCATTCCGTCTATCCCCAGCTGTTCGAACAAGTTTCTTAATTTCTCAAGTTTCATCTTTATTCTCCCCCTTGCTGGCTTAATAAATAGCGAACAGCAAGCTTGTAGCCTTCAGATCCGAGGCCGACAATCTGCCCTTTCGCAACAGGAGCGATCACTGACTGATGCCTGAATTCTTCTCTGGCGTATAAATTTGATAAATGCACCTCAACCACAGGAGGGCTGATGCTCGAAACAGCATCCCTGATTGCATAGCTGTAATGGCTCAGCGCGCCCGGATTCAAAACAATTCCGTCATATTGTTCCTCAGCCTCGTGTATGGCGTCTATCAAATCGCCTTCATGATTAGACTGGAAAAAAGTAAGCTGAATATGTAAGGCTTCAGCAAATTGAAAAAGATCTGTTTCAATATCTGTCAGTGTGTGACGCCCAAATACATCCGGCTCACGCTTCCCCAGCCGATTGACATTCGGGCCGTTCAAAATCAAAAAATGAGGCACATGGCTCTCTCCTTTTCGCGAGGGTTTCTCATGTAAAAAATGTTCACTTCTCGTGAACATTTTATCATAACAAAAAAGGATAATACACTATTCTCTCTGTGTTCCCAGCGCACGTGCCAGCTTTTCCGAGTTCAGCTCATTATATTCAAATGAAATTGAATATCCGACAAACAGCCCGTAAAGCAGATAGATGCAAATTGTTGTAATAATCGTATCTGATTTCAATTCAGTTACGGCGCGCACATCCTGGAAAATCGGATTAAACACAAAAAACACGAGCAGCCAAAGCAGCAAGCCGTATAACATACCAGGCCACATCGTTTTCAAGCGTTTCAAGAGAAGATAATAAAGAAACGCCCCGCCAATCGAAATGATGCCAATCACAATGATGCTGATAATCGTTCCTAAACCATGTTTTTTCCACTCTCCGAGTACAAATGGCTGCAATATCATATTGGGGCTGATTTCGGAAAAATGAAATAAGTAGGCGATATAACCGACGAAACTCCATAATACGCCTCCGCAAAAACCCGTCGCCGCTACCCTGCCGCCCATTGGCACAGGCGGTCCCTGATCCTCTTTTGTTTGTTCGTTTTGATCTGTATTTTTTTCACTTGTCATAACGGCCACCTCCTTGTTAAAGTGTGCCCAAAAAATGAAATGTCAATAAAAAAGCTCACACATTTTGACAGCAGCGAGTAAAATTTGAAAATAACGGGTATACTGCATGTAGAAAAAGCAAGGCTCTGGCAAATTTTCAGCCCGTCAATCTAGAGGTTTCGCGCTGTTTCCTGTACAATAGAGTGAAAGGAAATAGTTAGCAATCCTAAAGAAATAGGCAGGTTGATGAATATGTCAAAACATAAAATTCCGCCCGCTTACGGCGGGCAGGCGGTTGTGGAAGGCGTTATGTTTGGCGGAAAACACAATTACGTTACGGCCATACGAAGAACAGACGGAAGCATTGATTTCTTCAAGCTTCCCCGGAAACACAATCAGAAGCTGAACATGGTAAAAAAAATACCATTTATAAGAGGGATCGCGGCTATTATTGAAGCGAGCGCTAACGGCACAAAGCATTTGAATTTCTCGAGTGAACGCTATGGACTTGATCCGTCTGAGGACGAGACGCTTAAGGAAGAAAAAAAAGCCTCGGGGCTGTCAATGTATCTCAGCCTTGCAGTGATCGGCGTCTTATCATTTTTGTTCAGTAAATTCGTATTTACATTGGTTCCTGTTTTCTTAGCTGAACTGACAAGACCGGTTTTTCCATCGGACACAGCGCAAATCGCAGTTGAAAGTCTATTCAAATTGATTTTGCTGCTCGGTTATATTTATTTTTTATCCATGACACCGCTGATTAAAAGAGTGTTTCAATATCATGGAGCCGAACATAAGGTCATAAACTGTTATGAACAGAATTTGCCAATTACTGTAGAGAACGTTCAAAATCAATCACGGCTTCATTACCGTTGCGGGTCCAGCTTTATTTTATTCACCATTATTGTCGGTATGTTTGTATACTTGCTTGTTCCGACAGATCCGCTTTGGTTGCGTGTTATAGATCGTGTCGCTCTCATACCGGTTGTACTTGGGATTTCCTTTGAAGTGTTGCAGCTGACAAATAAAGTGCGTGATATTCCCGGTTTGAAATGTCTCGGGTACCCGGGCCTCTGGCTTCAGCTGTTAACGACGAAAGAACCTAAGGATGACCAAGTTGAAGTTGCAATCGAAAGCTTTAACGAGCTTCTCAGACTCGAAGAAAGATCTGAACAAAAAGAGCAGCCTTCTCACAACGTCATCTAATATCCGTTGCCCTGCTATTACTTTCGGAGGTGGACAGTTATGAATCATCGTGTACAACCTATTATTGCTGTATTAATTGCGCTGGGAGCGTTCGGTTTCCTCTATGTGCTGGTAACCAATCCCGGAGAAATGGCAAAAATGGCGATAACCGTCATCTTGGCAGGTATCATTATTTATTTTATTGTGAAATATGTAATGAAGCGAAATACTGGCAGTGAAGGAGCGGCTTTTAAAAAAGCGGCCAAACAATCGCGGCGCCGGCTGAAAGAACAAAAAGCAAAGCACCGTGCCGGGCATAAAGGACGGGTAAGCCATCTTCGAAGCGTACCGAGCGCCAGCAAACCTAAGCCGATGATTCTCAAGAAAAAAAGCCAGACGCAGCTGACTGTCATAGAAGGAAAAAAAAATAAAAAGAAAAACAGAGCGCTTTTTTAATAGGTCCACTGCTTTAAAAACTGCTCTGTCCGACTTTTACCTAGCTCAATCAGGGCTAGTTTTTTTTGTTGTGTTAAATGAAATTCGGTCGCCATCACGTTGTCAACCGGAAGAAAAATGATATTTTGCTCATAGCGTGACGCGATATGTCTTGCGTCATGCGCATCCTTCATTGTTTCAAACAGTGCGCCAAACAGTTCAAAAGCGTTTCCGATATTTTTTTTCGGCCGCTCCCTTTCATTCGGCGCAAGCGTCACACCGATAACAGGTCGTTTTCTTTCTTTAGAAAACAGCCATATGGGAAAATTGCTTAAAACGCCCCCATCCACTACGGTGGCAGTTCCTGTATCTGTTTTTAATTTTATTGGTTCAAAAAAATAGGGAATGCTGCAGCTCATTCTTACCGCTCTGGCAACCGGAAACATATCCGGATTTAACCCGTAGCGGACCAAGTCGTCCGGCAGCACGATCATTGTACCGTTTGTCAGATCCGAAGCGATGAGCCGCAAAGAGCCTTTTTTCAAATCGCCAAAGACGCGTACGCCTTTCGCTCTTAAAAGGTCGGCGATCCACTTTTCTAATGTGTCTCCTTTAAACAAGCCCAAACGCCAGTAAATGGACACCCATTGGAGCATTTTTAAGGGGAGAAATGAGTATCGCTGGTCCAGCAGCCTCTCTCCGTCCACTTCTTCAATCAAAGCGTGAATTTCCTTGCTTGAATAACCTGATGCAATAAAAGCGGCAATAACGGCGCCGGCGCTTGTGCCGGCAAGCCGTGCAAAGCGGAAGCCTTTTTCCTCAAGTGCTTCATAAGCGCCGGCAAGCGCCACGCCTTTTACCCCTCCGCCAGAAAACACACCGTCAATATACATCCCATACCCTCCCCCTCCATCCAATGGTTTACTATCATTTTAAGAAAAAACGCGAAGAAATAGACCAATGAATGAAGCAGGGCGCATTTCATCAAAAAAAGGCGGCCTCCTTTGAGACCCGCCTTTTTACTGATTATGATGTTCTGTTTTCTTTTGGATTGATTTCAACTCTTTTTTACGCGCATCGTCTTCTTCAAAATATTGAACAAGATCACCGATGCGATCAATGCTGTTCCAGCTTAAATGATGCTCGATTCCTTCGACATCGTTATATATTTTCTCTTCATCAACACCAATGATTCTTAAAAACTGCTCAAGCAATTCATGTCTGTATACTAGCCGTTTGCCTATTTTCTTTCCTTTAGACGTTAGCACGAGACCGCGATATTTTTCATAAATTAAATATTCGTCTTTATCTAGTTTTTGAACCATTTTTGTTACAGAGGAGGGGTGGACTGCCAATGCTTCCGCGATATCAGAAACCCTTGCATATCCTTTTTCTTCAATCAGCATATAAATCTGTTCAATATAATCTTCCATACTTGGTGTCGTCATCGAAACCCTCCCAAAAAGCACCTTAACTTTATAAATCATTACAAGTTTACACTAATGAACTTGAAAAAACAAGGATGCTCTGCAGGCCAAAAAGCCCTTTTTATCGCTTATAATTCCATTCATCAGAAGCATATTTTGTTTCTGCCAAGTCCTGAACAAAATCAAGCTCTTCCTGGGATAATTCGTATGGCTCCAAGTGAATATTCAAGCCGGTTTCAAATCCGGATTTAAAAGCCTTGCGTGCATCGTCCATCGTCACCGGGTGATCAGTGAGTTCATTAATCGCAACCGCTTTATTTTTAAAATTGCGCTGCATCCGCTCTCTGACTCTTTCACTCGGATACAAAAACAGATCAAACAGCTTGTCCTCATCCAAATCAAGCAGAATGGAGCCGTGCTGAAGGATGACGCCTTTTTGTCTCGTTTGCGCGCTTCCCGCCACCTTGCGTCCCTCGACAACAAGCTCATACCAGGACGGCGCGTCAAAACAAACGGATGAGCGCGGGTTCTTTAAGCTTTCTTTTTCTTTTTCGGTTCTCGGAATGGCAAAATAAGCGTCCAAACCAAGATTTCTAAAGCCTTGGAGTATGCCTTCTGAAATAACCCGATATGCCTCGGTTACAGTCGCCGGCATTTCCGGATGATCCTCAGAAACGATTACGCTGTATGTCAATTCCTGATCGTGGAGCACCCCTCTTCCTCCGGTCGGGCGTCTGACAAATCCAAGATTATACTTATGTACTGCTTCAAAATTGATTTCCTTTTTAATATTTTGAAAATAACCTACAGAAAGCGTCGCCGGATTCCAGCCGTAAAAACGGATGACCGGAGGAATTTTCTTTTCACTGTGCCAATATAAAAGCGCTTCATCAAGCGCCATATTGAAAGCCGGGCTTGCACTTCCTGAGTCTATAAACCGCCAAGTTTCTTTTTCCATTTTGAGACCTTCCTTACCGTTTTAATAGAATCAGTTTAACAAACTGCCGGGAAAATGAAAAATATTTTAGTTCCATTATGGATGACAATCGCGCCGTGCTTTACTATAATAGTATTTGTCGAAAACGTCTCTATGCCCTTGTTTAAAAAGAAGCAGGGTTTTGATTTTATACGTTAAAGGAGTAGAATCACATTGTCTAATATGATCGTTTTAATTATTTTTGCTGCGTTTATCGTCTATATGATTGCTTCATATGTCTATCAGCAGCGAATTATGAAAACACTTTCGGAAGAAGAATTTCGCGCTGGTTACCGCAAAGCGCAGCTTATCGACGTTCGTGAACCGAATGAATTTGATGGCGGACATATTTTAGGCGCCCGCAACATTCCGCTTTCTCAGCTGAAACAGAGAAAGAATGAAATCCGGCCGGACAAGCCTGTCTATCTGTACTGCCAGAACAGTGTCCGCAGCGGACGCGCGGCACAAACCCTGCGCAAAAATGGCTGCACTGAGATTTATAACCTTAAGGGCGGCTTTAAAAAATGGGGCGGAAAAATTAAAGCCAAAAATTAAAAAAACAGCTGTCTGATATCAGACAGCTGTTTTTTTATTTTACAAGTTCACTGCTTACGTTTTTCTCGTATCTAAGTACAGGCTGTCTGGCTGCTTTTGTTTCATCCATTCTTTTGACGATTGTTGTATACGGAGCCTCCTGTACAAGCTCCGGAGTTTCCTCTGCTTCTTTCGCAATTTGGATCATAGCATCAATAAATGCATCCAGTGTTTCCTTGGATTCTGTCTCTGTCGGCTCAATCATGATGCACTCCTCAACATTAAGCGGAAAATAAATTGTAGGCGGATGATAGCCGAAATCGAGCAGCCGTTTTGCAATATCCAGCGTACGCACCCCAAGCTTTTTCTGGCGTTTCCCTGACAATACAAATTCGTGCTTGCAATGGCGGTCAAACGGCAGATCGTAATAAGGGGCAAGCTTTCTCATCATATAGTTGGCGTTCAGCACCGCGTTTTCAGTAACGGCATTTAACCCGTCCGGGCCCATAGAGCGGATATACGTATACGCTCTGACATTGATGCCGAAGTTGCCGTAATAAGGCTTAACACGGCCGATCGCGTGAGGGCGGTCATAATCAAAAGTAAATCGCCCTTCTTTTTTGATTAAAACGGGTTTTGGCAGATAAGGAATCAGATCTTCTTTTACGCCAACCGGACCTGAACCCGGACCGCCTCCGCCGTGAGGCCCTGTAAAGGTTTTATGCAAATTAAGATGCACCACATCAAATCCCATATCACCGGGTCTCGCTTTACTTAACACGGCATTTAAATTAGCGCCGTCATAATACAGCTTTCCTCCGGCTTGGTGAACGATTTCCGCCATCTCGGTGATCTGCTCCTCAAATAATCCGAGTGTATTCGGATTCGTCAGCATAAGAGCTGCAGTTTCTTCATTCACCGCTCTTTTTAAATCCTCTAAATCAACAAGCCCGTTTTCATTCGATTTCACCGTCACCGTTTCAAAACCGGCAACTGTTGCAGACGCAGGATTTGTCCCATGAGCTGAATCGGGGACAATGACCTTTGTCCGTTTCATATCTCCGCGCGCCTCATGATAAGCGCGGATCATCATCAGTCCCGTCCATTCGCCATGCGCCCCCGCCGCGGGCTGAAGCGTGACCTCATCCATTCCCGTAATTTCCTCGAGATGCTTGCTTAAGTCATATAAAAGCTCCAAAGCGCCTTGCACTGTGTCTTCGTCCTGAAGAGGATGGATCGCGGCAAAACCGGGAATCCGCGCGATTTTTTCATTCAATTTCGGATTGTATTTCATTGTACAGGAACCGAGCGGGTAAAAGCCCGAATCAACCCCGTGGTTCCGTCTGGACAATGCTGTGTAATGCCGCATAATATCCAGCTCAGAAACCTCCGGCAGCTCTGCGTCCTCATCACGGATATAGCTGTCTGACAAGAGGTCCTCCACTTCCATTTCCGGTACGTCAAGCTCCGGCAGACTGTAGCCGACACGGCCTTCTCTTGAAAGCTCAAAAATAAGTGCCTGATCCTGATTATTCATGGCGATCCCCCAATTCCTGAATGAGTGCGTCAATTTCTTCTTTTGTTCTCAGCTCTGTTACGGCAATAAGCATATGGCGGTCAAGCTCCGGATACGTCAGACCCAAATCGTAGCCGCCGATGATCCCATTTGTCAGCAATCTTTGGTTTACCGATTTCACAGGTTCATCTAGTTTGATAACGAATTCGTTAAACATCGGCCCGTCAAACATTACGGTGAGCCCCGCTTTTTTCGCTTCTTGCTTAGCATAATTGGCTTTTAAGAGATTTTGGCGGGCGATTTCTTTTACGCCGTTTTTCCCGAGAGCCGTCATGGCGACGGAAGCGGCCAGTGCGTTTAAAGCCTGGTTCGAGCAGATGTTTGACGTCGCCTTATCCCTGCGAATATGCTGCTCTCTGGCTTGCAAGGTAAGCACAAAACCTCTTTTTCCGTTTTCATCCTCCGTTTGTCCGACGAGGCGGCCCGGCACCTTTCTCATTAATTTTTTCGTGACCGCAAAAAATCCGCAATGGGGTCCGCCATATGCGGAAGGAATCCCGAATGGCTGTGCGTCGCCAACCACAATATCGGCCTGAAAAGCGCCCGGCGGGGTCAGAAGTCCCAATGCAAGCGGATTAGCTGAGACAATAAACATGGATTTTCCCTGATGAGCGATCGGCTCAATATCCTTCAATGGCTCAACCAGACCAAAAAAGTTCGGGTACTGCACAATGACTGCCGCCGTATCGTCACAAACGGTTTCGCGCAAAGCATCAAGATCAGTCACTCCATTTGCGGCAGGGACTTCAACAACTTCAATATACTGTCCTTTTGCATATGTTTTCAGCACTTCTCTCGATTCAGGGTGCACGGTTGTTGACACCACAATTTTTTTCTTTTTCGTATGTCCGGAGGCAAGCATCGCAGCTTCCGCCAAGGCTGTTCCGCCATCATACATAGAAGAGTTGCTGATATCCATGCCAGTTAATTCACAAATCATCGTTTGAAACTCGAAAATCGCCTGAAGCTCCCCTTGAGAAATTTCCGGCTGATATGGTGTATAAGCTGTATAAAACTCAGACCTTGAAATGACATGATCCACAATAACCGGCTGATAATGATCATATACACCGGCGCCTAAGAAAGATGCGTATTGAACGGTATCACAGTTTTTAGAGGCCAGCTTTGTCAGTTCTTTTGTTAATTCCGTTTCTGATTTTGCCTTTTTGATTTGATACTCTTTTTTGAATCTGACGTTCTCCGGTATATCGGCGAATAAATCATCGATCGTGTTAGCGCCGATGGCATCAAGCATTTCCTGTTTATCCTTTTCTGTCGCGGGCAAATAGCGGTGCTTCATGTGTTGACCCCTCTCCAAAGAAAAATTTTTAGCGTTTATAAAATGGTGTTTTAACTACCTTTGCTTTCACTAATTTTTTGCGAATCTCCACTTCTACAACAGTTCCGATCTCACTCGCTCCAGCATCAACTAAGGCAAGGCCCACGTTTTTCCCCAATGTCGGTGACTGGGTGCCTGTTGTCACCTTTCCGACGGACTTGCCGCTTTGAAACACTTCATATCCGTGTCTCGGTATTCCTTTTTCAATCATTTCAAGACCGACGAGCTTTCGTTTCGCCCCGTTTTCTTTCTGTTCACTCAATACAGACTTCCCGAAAAAATCAGACTCTTTTTTGTGTTTTACGGCAAAGCCTATACCTGCTTCAACCGGCGTGATATCCCGAGTCAGCTCCTGGCCATAGAGCGGGAGCTTCACTTCAAATCTGAGTGTATCACGCGCCCCTAGCCCGCATGGCATAAGCCCGTGTTCTTCACCCGCTTCAATGATTTGTTTCCAAATTCGGACGGCGTCATCAGCACGGCAGTAAATTTCGAACCCGTCTTCACCCGTATAGCCGGTGCGCGAAATGAGTGCTTTGCAGCCGCTGATATCAGCTTCATCAATAAATGCAAATGGTTTTAAAGCAGACACATCTGAAGCTGTCAGATTTTTTAAGATTGTTTCTGCCTTCGGGCCCTGCACGGCCAAAAGCGCAATCTGATCTGACAAATTGTCAATCTGGACATCTCCTGCTGCGTGTTCTTTAAGCCAAGCAAGATCTTTATCTATATTTGAAGCATTTATGACAAGCAAATAGCGGTTTTCAGCTTTTTGATAGATGAGTAAATCATCAACGGTGCCGCCATCCGGATAGCACATCGCAGTATATTGCGCACGGCCGGTTTTTAACGCGGATACATCATTTGTCATCAGCTTTTGTAAAAAAGACAGACTGTCATCCCCCGTGATTTCGACTTCCCCCATATGAGATACATCAAACAGCCCGGCTGCTGTTCGGACAGCCTCATGCTCTTTTTTGATTGAAGAAAATTGAACAGGAAGCTCCCAGCCTCCGAAATCAATCGTTTTCCCTCCATATTCCTTATACAATTCAAATAACGGTGTTCTTTTCAGCATCAAATTCCTCCCCTTTTTCAACGGCGCAGCTAAAAAAACATACAAAAAAGGACAGAGAAACACCTCATATTAAATGAAGGTTCTCTGTCCTGGCACCTGAAAGTTTACTTTGCAATAGCAAAGACGTCCCCTTTGGTGGCTTGCGCATTTCACACAAACACTCTCCAGAGTTGCGTCGAGCAAGAGTTCTTTTGCCTGAGAGATTCACTCCGCAGTTTGCTCCTTCGGCGCCTGTATCCCGGTTTTCTCGGTCAGGTCTCTCCCCTTGCTGTCATTCGCTCATATTTTCATGCTGTTATGGACATACTATAGCAATATCTTACATCAAATACATACTCATATCCTACCATCATCACTATATGCGGGGCAACAGCAATTTGGGCGGATTTTTCTTATATTGTTCATTTAAAAAATTGAAGAATATGAAAGGCGGTTTCACAGCAATGAATGCAGAAATCACATATGATACAAAATGGCCCGAAGAATTTGCCGAAAGACTGAAAAACGACGGTCCGTGGTCAAACTGGGAGCTGTACAAGCTTTCATCAGAAATCCAGGAAACATTGGCGATTCCTGAATTTGAAGGCTTGCGGGCCCCATTATATCTCCCTTCCTTCACTCCGCTTCCCCATCAGCTTGAGGTTGCGCAGAAGGTTGTTGAAAAAATGAACGGAAAAGCGATTTTAGCAGATGAAGTGGGGCTCGGCAAAACTGTCGAAGCCGGACTGATTCTAAAAGAATATATGATTCGCGGGTTAGCCAAAAAAATTCTGATCCTTGTGCCAGCATCTCTTGTTTCGCAGTGGGTGAAAGAGCTTCAGGAAAAATTTTCGATTCCGGCTGTTGAACAAAAGAAAAGCTATGTGTGGGAGCAGTGCGATATCGTCGTGTCCTCCATCGATACGGCAAAGCGCTCGCCCCACCGGGAAATTGTGCTGTCAATCCCATATGATCTCGTCATTATTGATGAGGCCCACAAGCTGAAAAATAGCAAAACAAAGAACTATGAATTTGTACGGAATCTTGTAAAAAAATACTGCCTGCTGCTGACTGCGACGCCAATCCAAAACCGTGTTGAAGAAATATTCAATTTGGTTTCCTTATTAAAGCCTGGTCATTTAGGCAATCAGAATCACTTTCAAGAAATGTTTTCTAAAAAGAAATCCAGCTTAGAAGCGCATGATCATTTGAAAGATCTAGTGAATAAAGTCATGATTCGCAACAGGCGGCATGACACCGGGCTGAATTGGAAGCAGCGCCGCGTCGAAACAGTGCCGATTGAATTTTCTCCTTCAGAGCAGGCGCTTTACGATGAGATTTCCCGCCTGAAAGAAAGCATTAACAAGCCGGCCAGCATGTTCTCCATTATGACACTCCAAAGAGAATGCTGTTCAAGCAGGGAAGCTGTGTACATGACACTGAAAAAAATGCTCGACCAAAAAGAAAAACAGGCACCAGCCATTGATGAACACACCATTTCTATATTAATGGACCGCATCAATCAAGTGACGCAAAATTCTAAAGCGAATCAAGTCGTCGATCTGATTAAAAAGATAGACGATAAAGTCATTATTTTTACAGAATACCGTGCCACTCAAATTTATCTGCAGTGGTTTCTTCAGCAACACGGCATCAGCTCTGTGCCGTTCAGAGGCGGATTTAAACGCGGGAAAAAAGACTGGATGAAGGACCTTTTCCGCGGGAAGGTTCAAGTGCTAATTGCAACTGAAGCAGGCGGCGAAGGGATCAACCTGCAGTTTTGCAATCACATGATTAACTATGATTTGCCATGGAATCCGATGCGGCTTGAACAAAGAATCGGAAGAATCCACAGGCTCGGGCAGGAGCGTGACGTCCATATTTATAACATGGCTACCAAACATACAGTGGAAGAGCATATTTTAAAGCTTTTATATGAAAAAATTCATTTATTTGAAAAAGTGGTCGGCGAGCTTGATGACATTTTAACAAAAATTCAAGTCAACAATTTTGAAGAGCACCTGCACGATATTTTGTACCATTCGGCAACCGAAGAAGAAATGAAAATTAAAATGGACAACTTAACCTCATTTTTATCTTATAAAAAACAGCAGCCCGCTGAAAAAAGAGGTTCTTAGCCGCAAGGAGGTTTTACAAGTGAGACAGCAAGAGGTTCACCAATTTCTGCTTCGTTTTTTCCAGGCAAACAGCTGTCCGATCATCGACCAAGGCCCCGGTTACATGACGGTTCAGCTTACAGTTGAAATGGACAAACAGATCATGAATCGGCCTTTTTACTGGCACTGGCGCGAGAAGACCGGCGGAGACCCGAATCCGATGAAAATGACGTTCATTACAGATAAGGAATCTGCTCCAAAAGACCTAGATGGCGAATTTATTTATTTCGGGGCGCCACGCCTGTTTCAAATATTTAAAGCAGTTAAACAAAATGGGAGATTTACCAGAATGTATGAGAAAATTGAATCAGCCGGAGCGAAAATTCCGCTTCAGCCTTGGCTTGGTATAAATGTCATGATTTCATACCAGTCCGACATGAAAAAGGATAAGCTATTGTCACTAGGTCTTCACCTTGTCTCTGGAGCCATGATTGAAAATTTTCAAAGTAAGCTCGTACAGCTTTCATTGACATCACAAATATGTGACTATTGTTTCACCATATCGCCTATGATCAAACCTGAAAGCGGCCTTAAGCGGATGGAGAGCTACATTACCCAAGCCGCTATGCAAGAACCGTCAGACTGGGCAGAGCAGGCGGTAAACAGGTGGCAAAACGATATGAAATTGCTTGATCAGTTTTATGAGCATACAGAAGAAAAACCAGAAGAGTACCATCTTGAAAAACAAGCGTTAAAAGCCTTGTATCAACCAAAGATATCAGTTCAGATCGAAAATGGCGGATTATTTTTTCTGCAAAATAATATTTCGAGCTAACTTTTTTCAGATTCGACATCGTTCTCGTTTTTTTTGGAAAAATGCTATTATAATAAAGGTATATTGGAAAAAAATTCTGGCTATTCAATTGGCAAATGACTTCCAGAGACCACAGAAGGCGTACAATGGTCATGGCCGGACTGGCTGAAATACATAAACAAGTATTTTAGGAGGAGAAACTGCATGAAAAATGCAAAACAAGAGCACTTCGAATTAGATCAAGAATGGGTTGAATTAATGATGGAAGCCAGAGAAGCAAATATCAGCCCTGAGGAAATACGCAAATATTTACTTTTAAACAAAAAGTCTGCTCATCCTGGTCCGGCAGCCAGAAGTCATACCATAAATCCTTTCTGAATGTGCTATAATATCACAAGGAAGGTGATGACATTGATTGGCCAGCGTATTAAACAATACCGTAAAGAAAAAGGCTACTCACTATCAGAACTAGCAGAAAAAGCTGGGGTAGCGAAGTCTTATTTAAGCTCAATAGAACGAAATCTACAAACGAACCCCTCCATTCAATTTCTCGAAAAAGTCTCCGCTGTTCTGGACGTCTCGGTTCATACTTTGCTTGATGAAAAACATGAAACCGAATACGATGGTCAATTAGATAGTGAATGGGAGAAATTGGTTCGCGATGCGATGACATCTGGGGTATCGAAAAAACAATTTCGTGAATTTTTAGATTATCAAAAATGGAGAAAGTCCCAAAAAGAGGAGTAGTGCCTGAGCAGAGGCACTTACTCCTCTTTTGTCAATGAACATAAGAATGGCTCAGTACGCATGTACTGAGCCACCTCTTTTTTCTATTAATTTTTATCCTCGCTATGCGCTTTTTCATTTTCTTTAATATAACCGTCTTTATCAGTATGTTCCTTTTTGATTGTCAAGCCATTCCACTGTGTTGCTTCAAATGAGAATTGAAGCTGTAATGAGTTGCCTTGATATTTATTTTGAACCATTTGTCCCTTTTCATCTTTTGTCTTATCGTCTTTAAATTGAATTTCCATTTTAACCTGGTCAAAATCAGTCGGTGTTTTTGGAACACCGTCATATTCAGGAGCGGTTTTACCGTCAATTGTCGCTATATTGACTTTTCCGCTTGCGTTTAAGAATTTAGGATCAATTTGTTTTTTAATTTTTTCAGTCGCCGCAGCATCATTCTTAGAGGACATTAAATATAAGTCTTTAAGGTTGGCATCATCTAAAATGATGTTTTTCGGATAGCCATTGCCTCCCTCTTTGCCGACTGTCAATAATGTAACCTCAAACTGGCTGAGAAAATCTTCTGGGGATGTATTACTTCCCCCGTTTGCTTTAAATTCTCCATAATTCAGCGCCATTAATACCTCTTTGATCGCAAGTGAGCCGTTATTTTCGAATTGGAAATCTTTCGTCAATTTATCTCCCGGCTTTAGATTTGATAAGTTGACACTGGCTGAATTTTCTTTCGCTGCTAAATCAAGCGTGCCTGATGCAAAAGTAGCATCCGTTGATTTAATGTCGTTAAATGCTGCCCATGTTCCTCCTCCTACTAAAGCTAACCCTAGTGCTGCTGATGCAACTCCTAAACTCAATTTCTTTTTCATACCCATGGTAAACTCCCCTTTTATTGAATGATTATATTATCGAAACCTGTTGCCAGGTTTACAACTGATGTTAAGTGGACATCGTATTGTCCTTTGTCTCTGTTTCCAAGGCTTTCGTCTTTCTTTCAATCTCTCTGATCGCACTGCTGATTGTCACAAAGGAGTAGATCAGCAGCATAACGCCGGGAACAATCAGTAAAATAGCAGTGCCGATCGGCTGACTGGCAAAATGAAGCATGTAGCCGGCATAAGGAAGCTGAAAACCTGTATATTGCGCGCGGACATTTTCATCCGACACAGGCGCAGAATCAGCTGCGGCGTTATTATCCCCTTTTGTTTGGAATAACAAATGATCGCCTTGCTTTTTCATATCAATAATTCTATGGGTCACCGCTGTGTCTGCATCCTGCATAAATGTGATCACATCGCCCTTTTGGAGCTTTTTCACATCTGTGATTTCTTTAACGAGAATTAATGAGCCCGTTTTAAATTCAGGGTCCATTGAGCCAGACAGTACTGATTTCAGCGTGTATCCGAACACTGCCGGCTCTCCCCCGGATGAACGTGTTGATATGACAACTAGCGTTAACACAATAATCAGAGTAAAGATGATTACGTAAAGGATATTACTGATCAGCTTTAATGCTTTTTTCATCCTCTTCCCCGCTTTCCTTCTGAACTGGTTGATTTTCTTTGTCTTCAGTTACGGCTTTGTCAGCTGTTTTTTCTTTATCTGTTTTGTCTTTTCTGTCACTGTCTGCTTGATTGTGCTGATTTTTCACAGCCGGCTGACTTTCCTTTTTCGGTGCTGTCGGTTTTTCGTCACACTTCACAATTGTCATTGGTTCCGACCACTCAGACTTGCTGCCGTCCGCCGGATAGCCGGCCGGTTTATATACTTTAAACACATAAATGCCGGATTTCACTTTTTTATTTGTTTCAATTTTGTAAAGTGATTCGCCTATTTGGGTGGAAACGTATCCTTTATCTATTACGTTCCCGTCTTTTAGCGGTTTGCGGGTGTTTGCCAGTTTATGAAGCTCCCACTTCCATTTCGATTTCTTAAGTTTCTCGCCTCTGTTTTCCAGCTCGGCAAATAGACGAACAGGGGAACAGACAGTACCTTTTGTATCTGTTTGATTCACCACGTGCAAATCACTTTGGTCCCACCGTTTATCATAATGACAGTTTTTATCTGTATGCTGAAAGTTCTCACACGTTTGAAGCGAAACATCAAAGTTTTCAATATCATAAAAAGCGGCGCTTGTATCACCGGTAAATTGTAAGCATATAGCGGCTGTCAGACTGAATATGGCTGAAAGCTGAAAAACAAGCAGCACTCTTAATTTTGTCTTAGCCTTATGCTGATTGCGGAACAATCGGAACAATCGAAACATACCTTACCCCCTGTAAAACACTGTAACTTAATGTGACAATCGTTCTTTTTTAAGAACCACACAAACTGAGTATACTCAACGATTGAAGGATTTAAAAACACCGAAATTCGCCATTTTGTTCGTTTAAAAGAATGTTTTCATCATATTGCATAGCCTTACTCAATATTGCTCACCTTTTTAAGTTTTTAGAATTTTTTGGGATTGTTATGTGAGAAATTAAATGCATATCCGGTTAACATTTGGCAATAATAAACAACAAAGAAAGGGTGACGGCTTATGATCAAACAATGTGTGATTTGTCTGTCTCTTCTCGGTTTCGGCACCAGTGCCGCTCAAGCAGAAGAAGGGCCGCTTGTAACCGCCCGCCACATGTCAAAATGGGAAGAGCTTGCTGTAAAAGAAGCAAAAAAAAGGTACCCGCTCGCACAGGTACTGGTTAAACAAAAAGTTTGGGACCGCAAAAGAAAAGATGAAGCTGTGAAGCAATATCATTTAACCCTGAGAGAAGGCTCAAAGGAATTCGGCGTGTTTGTCACAATTTCTTTCGATCCTCATAGTCAAAAGGTGAATAAAATTGCAATTTTAGAAGAATATCAATAAGGTCCTCCATGTGAAGGACCTTGTTCGTTATATTGGTACAATTTATTTTTTTCTTTTCAGCCATAACCTAAAACCATAAGGTAAAATACCGAACCAATGCTGAGAAGCAGGCGTTTTTGTTTCTTTTCGAACCTCTTTTCGTTCTTTTCGCTCATCTTTTGGAGTGTCTATATATTTCACAAATTGCTGAGTCATATATTTGACATAATCATTCGTTTTCACGTGATCACCTCATCATTCAGTTATTATAAAGTGTTGGCTCACACGACTTTTTTTATACACATACCGCTGGTTTATTCTGTCCAACTCAGCAGTTTTTTCTGATTTTGATCGAACAGCAGCTGAGCGCTTTTTTCTGTTCCCGACTCTGTGATGGCTTTAAGGGTGATTTCTTGCTGTTCTTTTATGGTTGTTTTGCGAATATCATAAGAAACATGTCCATATTGAAACTGCTGTGAACCCTTTCGGCCTGGTCTGTGCTCAAGTATATGCCTGATGGATAGAAGCGCGCCATTTTGCAGCAGATTTTCTCCTGTGTAATACTCTTTTGTTTCCTTCTCAAACATATGGCGTGAAACAAATTGAGGGGCGGTGAAATTCACAATCAGCATCACAAGGGCAAATGTAAAAAGAACAGCCGGATAGATAAACCCTTTTGAGTAGTACATTCACCCACCTCCTAACGACGTATATACCGGAAAAGCGGTTTGATACTCTTTATCATTCTCATTCTTGACTTTCAGCCAAAGCATCCCGTTTTTAACCTCGGCTTTCATTGTTTTAATATGGTCAAGAATCGGAACATGCCCTTTTTCGTCTACTCTTTTCCTGATCATTGAATGGTAGATTTCAAAATGGACCTCTTGCCCTGACAGATTTCTGCAGATTAAGACGCTGCCATGCTCATCTGTCTGCACTGTCTGCGACTGCTTGCACTCATTCATGATCTGCTCTACCGAAATGACCCATTCCCGCTGCATGAAGCCCTCATTCTCCTGTTGACGTGACAAAAATAGATGAAAGAACATCGCTAACGATCCTGATATGAGCAAATAAGCAGAGAGCGAAAATAATACATTAAGAAGCGTATAGCCAGTCTGTCCGCAAAATGCTGAGGCAAAATGGCTTGTCTTTATAGGAGTCTTGTGAGATGCATACTTTTTGATATTCTCCCTCCTCCTCCCATGTCATCGAGTATTTGCTATTGTTCATCGAAACAGTTTGTGACGAATTTCCTTTTCCTGTCAGCATATATTTGCCTATGCTTTCATTAACAAGCTGATAACCAATTTCTCTCGACTCCGCTATATGTTCATCAGCTATCAGCTTGTTCCACAACGGCACGATCGTCAGAAGCATAAAGAGCCATATGCTGAGGGCAGCCATTGTTTCAATTGTAGAAAAGCCTTTATTTTCTCTCCACATTCACTCTTCCGCTCCCTAAATAAACTGTTATGTCATAGGCGGCACGTCCTTTTATACGGATTTTCCCGCCTATATTCGGGTGCCCTTTCTCGTTAAATTCCAAGCGGTCTTTTAATGTCAGTAACTCTGCCGAAAGCCCGTTATGATAAGTACGGTCTATAACAGTGTCACCTATGATTAATTGATATTTTTTCTCTTGAAATAGAATCTTTGTTCTTTGATGATTGGAAATTGCGGTCTGCTGCGCAAGTAAAATATCATTTTTCAGCTGGGATACTGTCTGCCGTAATGCTGTATTTTCATAAACAGGAGGAAGCGTGGTAAACACCGCAATCAGCATAATAGAGGCGAGGCTTAAAACAAGCAGGCTTTCTAAAAGGGTGAATCCAGCTTCCCCTTTTAATTTAATGTTCAACCTTAACCTCTCCGCCGGTAATGATAATTTGCTTTCCATTTGGACAAACCGCATCTTTTTTCACATAACCTTCTGCCTGTAAATCGCCGAGGCTTGGTGTCTTCCCGTCATGATCGAGTTCATATGCTGTTACCTGCGCCTTTATCATGTTTTGCAGGCCTTCACAGCCCTTTTTCTGAATGGTTTGATTATGTTTTGTTACATTCGGTATGGTGATCAATAGCAAAATAGAAATAATAAAGAGCACGATCAGCATTTCCACAAGTGTAAACCCTTTCTCATTCATCAGCCTCTTCCTTTCACATTTGATTCATCATCTGATACATAGGCAGGAGCATCGATAGATAAACAATTAAAATCATCCCTGCGACAAATCCGTAAATAATGGGCTGAAGAATGCCTGTCCATTTTTGTGACTTGTCTTCAAGCCGCTGCAATATAAACTGGCTGTATGTGAAGAGTTCCCGATCCAAGCGGCCGCTTAGCTGGCCATGTGATATCACTTTTGAAAAATCATTTTCGTAAAAAGGCCGTTTGCATAAAGCAGCTTCAATGGTTTCACCAGCTTTTAACCGTTCAATCATTTGTTCAGCTTCATGGCGGTAAAAAGGGAGAAACGTTTGATGCCTAAATGCTTTCAAACTGTCATAAATAGAAAGACCTGATGCTAGCAGACTGCTCAGCTGTAAAGAAAAAAAGTAGCTGTTAAACAGCCTGACCAGCTTTCCAAACAAAGGAATGCTTACGCAAATGAGCATTTGATGGTCAGGGGATTTTTTCTTGAACACAAACCAATAATAAACACCTATTCCTGCAGCCAAAATGGCCATTAATATGAACACAGCATCAAGGTGCTGAAAAAACGCAAAAATGAAGTCTGTTGTGCGTGACGTTTCTACATTCATCGATTGATAAATACCGGAAAACTGAGGGATGATGATGTTTTGCAGCATATAAAGCATGACAACAACGGTAAAGATGAGGAAAAGAGGATATCGCAACACCCTTTTTATCTGTTCTGCCTGCGCTGCTTTTCGTTCCAGCAGCTCTCCGCTCTGAATCATGGATGCCGGCAATTCCCCATGTGTTTCAGCAAAATAACAAATACCGACGGCTTCCTTATGAAATGACAAGCTCTTTAATACATGGTAAAACGATTTCCCTTCTCTCAACCGTCTTATTGCGTTAGCCAAGTCCGCCAGCTGCCTTTTATTCATTTGCAGCTGCATCAGGCGCAATCCGTCTAAAAGACTGTATCCGCCCGCTGTCATTTCACCCAGCCTTTTCAGTAAATAGGCTTGATCCTTTAGCGGCCAAACTTTTCTAATCTGTTTCATGATAAACCCACCGGTCATAGTTGTTTGTCGTTAAATAGCCGAGCGCAATCCCTTTTCTTATAATTTGACGCAGCGTTTGATATTGGTAATTTGCATTGTCCCCTTTCGCTTCCTGGATACACTGCTGAAGGTTTTTTCCGTAAAGCAGCTCGTATACGCTTGCTCTCCTGACATTTCGTGACAGGCGGCAATACACTGATGAACATCCGTCTTCACAAAACGGGCAAGCCAAATCAACTAAACGCTGAGCCGCTATCGCAATAACCGTTTGCTCGATTTCATTCATATTAATGCCAAATTCAAGCAGCCTGTAAATCGCGCCCTTCGCATCTCTCGTATGAAGGCTCGTCAGCACTAAATGACCAGTCATCGCTGCCCGCACCGCGATCTGGGCTGTTTCAGCGTCTCTAATCTCACCTAAAATGATCATATCGGGGTCATGGCGCAAAATAGCCTTCAGTCCTGTGGAATATGTGACACCGGCTTTTTCATTCACCTGCACTTGAAGAACATCTTCATCCCTCGTTTCCACTGGATCTTCAAGTGTGACAATGTTTCGATTAAAATGTTTTTTTGCATATTGGATCAGAGAATATAATGTTGTTGTTTTCCCAGAGCCTGTTGGCCCGGTAAAAATCAGCATGCCGTGGGAGTGTTTTAAAAATGATAGCAAGGTGGCTCCTGTCTTTGGGAATAAAGACAGTTTGTCAATCGAAGGGATATTATACTGAGGCATCACTCTGATGACGAGGCTTTCTTCGTTAATTGTCGGGAGCGTTGACATCCTTAAGTGAACGTCACCCTCTTTTAATTTTAGAGTAAGAGATCCATTTTGCGGCTTTCTTCTTTCCCCTATGTCCATAGCTGAGAGAAACTTAAAATGAGAAATGAGCCTTACACACTCTTCTTTTTTCATGTTTCGCTTTTTAAGCAATGCATGGTCAACCCGAAAATGAATGATTGCGTCCCGTTCCCTCGGCACAATGTGAATGTCAGAGGCCTTCGTCCTATATGCCTCTTCAATTAAATTTTTGCTTATTTTTTCTATCGAATCCACTTTGATTCCCTCTCCTTTCAAAGCGTATTGTAGAAAAAGAAGACATGGTAATCAAACAAAGAAAATGTGATTTTCTGATGTATTTACAACCTAAAAAAACATTTCGTCCCTACCAAAAATAGAAATTCAGATATATGTATCACATCATTTTCAATTTTAATAAGGATTTGAAAAGAGATTGATGGACAGATGTACGCAGTCCGGATCTAGCATCCAAAGAAGGATTTATAAATCGGAGTTTGACGCTTTCTAAAAATGGCGAATCAGTTTATTGTATACAAAATAAAAAAGGAAGAGGCAGTTACCTCTTCCAAACTGTTTGTTATGCTGATTTAGAAATTTCACTTAATGCTTTTCCGGCTTTCTGGTCTGTGTTTTTCTTAACGGAAAGGTCGCCTAACGCAACAATACCCGTTAAACGTTCATTTTCAAGAATCGGTAAACGGCGGATTTGATGCTCTGCCATGAGCTGACTCGCTTCATCAGCAGACATATCAGGATGACCGGAAACGACTTCTGTGCTCATGATATCACTTGCTTTCGCCTCCATTTGATCTTCAGCTAAGCTTCTTGTGACAATGTCCCGATCAGAAACGATGCCTTGAAGTCTGCCGCTTTCACAAATTGGAATAGAACCGACATTGGAGTCTTTCATCTTTTTGGCTAGTTCAGTGACTGATGCAGTTGGCTCGCAGCATTCTACATTCGCAGTCATGATATCTCTTACTTTCATTTCAATTCCTCCTTTACCGTGTTCTATTTATTCTTTATCCGCTTCACAAAAAATGAAACATTCTACAGTATCCGCCGTTTTCGAGATTTCTTTTTATCCTTCCGTTCCTGCAGCATATCTCCCGTCCAGCCTTTCTTCTTCAAATATAGGTAGATTAGGACTGTAGAAGTGATAATCAATAAGAGAGAAAAGACATAACCGTATTTCCAATTCAGCTCAGGCATCACGGAAAAGTTCATCCCCCAGAGGGCACCGAGTGCTGTAACCGGCGTAAAAAGCGTCGTGAAAATGGTCAGCGCTTTGAATATTTCATTTCCCCTGTGAGAGGTAATGACTTCCTCTGAATGCAACAGACTATTAAGCTCCCCTTCAAATTCGCTGATGTATGTAAACCCCCTGTCAATTTTGAGTTGTATCCGCTGATAAACCTTTTTACTATCATTTTGGAGCAAAAAGGTTTCTTTCAATGCCATTTCAATTTTTTTAGTGCTTAGGATTAAGTTTTTCCAGACCATCAGCTCATGGTGCAGGAGATGAACACGGTTTAAAATGCTTTTGCTATTGTCGTCTTTGATTTGCCATCTGAGCTTTCTCAGCTTTACTTCAAATTCATCTACACCGATTAGATACGCATTCATTAACTCGCCGAGAAGGATCAAAAATCCCTCCATGGTACTATTCGCTCTCTCCATTTGCTGGACAACTTGTTTTCCCTTAATCCCCTCCAAAATCGAAAAATCAAAGTTAATTGTGAAAAAATATTGCCTAGTAATATAGAAATGAAAAACGGTATGGTCTTTTTCCTCGCCAAGCCCCTGATCATATACGATCGAGCCAAATACCGCTTCATTCTCAGCTTCTGTTGTATCCACGCGCAAAAAGTTAATATGATGATTATTTTCAAACCACTTTTCACATTGCGGCCAATGAGAAAAATGGATCAGATCTCTTGCCTTATCTCTTTCCTGAGGCCCCATTTGGTACCAAAACCAATCCCCACCTGTATGTACCTTCATGTTACGATCCTCCAGACTTTTATTCTTTTGTTCTTTAATTGCCCAAGGAGAAGCATTCCTAAACCATTTAGGCACTTCATCACATGTTTTGTGAGCTTTTGCCGGTGGTATGGAATGTAGAAAGACATCGGAAAGGGAGGTGCATGCCTTCCTTGGAGAAGGCAGTTTATTTTGGAATTTATCAATTTATTAGCAGTCGCGTTTTTAATTTTGTTAACGGGATTTTTTGTCGCCGTAGAATTTTCGATCGTAAAAGTCAGGCGATCCAGAATTGATCAGCTTGTCGCAAAGGGCAAAAAAGGCGCTAAAGCGGCAAAACATGTGGTCACACATCTTGACGAATATTTATCAGCCTGCCAGCTGGGCATCACGGTCGCAGCTTTAGGACTCGGCTGGCTGGGTGAACCGACTGTACAGACTCTGCTTCGTCCGCTCTTTCATAAGGCAGGTTTAAACGAGTCGCTTACCCATCTTCTTTCCCTTATTATCGCCTTTTTAGTGGTAACGTATTTAAATGTCGTCATCGGGGAACTGGCACCGAAGAGCTTCGCGATTCAAAAAGCAGAAAGCATTACGCTGATGCTCGCGAAACCATTAATCTGGTTTTATAAAATCATGTTTCCGTTCATTTGGCTCCTTAACCAGTCTGCCAGAATGATCACAGGACTTTTTGGGCTGAAGCCGGCATCAGAGCATGAACTGGCTTATACGGAGGAAGAGCTTAGAGTACTGTTGACCGAAAGCTATAAAAGCGGAGAAATCAGAAAAAGCGAATTAAAATATATGAATAATATCTTTACATTTGATAAACGAATGGCAAAGGAGATCATGGTCCCGCGAAACGAAATGGTCAGTTTGTCTATTGAGGATGACTCGATTCCAAACATGCGGGAAACGGTTAAGCAGACCAAATATACCCGTTACCCTGTTGTTAAGGAAGATAAAGATAATGTCATCGGCGTGATCAATATGAAAGAAGTGCTGTTTTCATTGCTGACGAAAGATTTTTCTTTTCAGAAGCACAAAATTGAACCCTTCATACAGCCCGTCATTCATGTCATTGAGACTATTCCGATTTATAAATTACTCATTAAAATGCAAAAGGAACGCACTCATATGGCGATTCTCATTGATGAGTATGGCGGAACTTCAGGATTGATCACCGTCGAGGATATTATTGAAGAAATTGTAGGAGAAATACGTGATGAATTCGATGCAGATGAAGTGCCTCATGTTCGTGAGCTGGGAAAAGATCATTATTTATTAAATGCGAAGTTATTAATCAGTGACGTGAATAACCTGCTTGGAACTGATTTATCAGATGCTGAAGTCGATACGCTCGGAGGCTGGTTTCTCACACAAAACATAGACGCCGAGCCTGAAAGTGTCATTGAATATGACGGCTACTCATTCAAGGTAAAAGACATCGACAGTCACCATATTTTGTTTATCGAAGTAAAAAAAGCTGAATAGCCCTAGCACAGGCTGTTCAGCTGTTGCTTCTCTTCATTGTTGAACGTGCTTCAAAAAAATACATCCCTTAAGGGACATCTTAAGATTCTTCTATCTTAAATCCTTTGTTGGCTAAAGCTTTAGCAAGACTTTGCTCTGTTTTCACATTCGAAAAATCTAATCCGAGCTTCACAACAGTCTGGGCGATTTCAGGCCTGATTCCTGAAATAATCGTCTCAATGCCCAGCAGTTTGGTGCTGTCAATCACTTTAAAGATTTGATAGGCAACCATCGTATCGACGATGGGAACACCGGATATATCTAAAAATAAATATGAAAGCTTTAACGCCGAGCATTGGGCCAAAACGGATTCCAAAATGGTTCTCGCTCTGTACGTGTCAATTTCACCAACAAGGGGAAGAATTCCAATCTCTTTAGAAATCGGCATAATCGGTGCGCTCAATTCATTGATCATTTCTTTTTGCGCATTTAATTGGATCACCGTGACCTGATGATATTCTTCTGTAAATACCTCGATAATCTCATCAATCGTTTGATTCAAAATCTTGCTCCACTCAAATATCTCCTGAATGCCGATTTCTTGGGAAGAAGCGGCTTCGCTGAAGTCTTGAATCCATTGCCACATGATGTGCCTGAAAGCGTTAAACTGACTGACACTTTCCGTCACGGTCACTTCATGAACAGCACGGTCTCTGGCACATTGAAGTGACCATTGGTTAAGCTGATCCCTCACCTCTTCTTTTCTAATGGATTTTGCTACAATGGCTACCAATGATTCATGCTGCTCTTTTAATTTTCGTTCTAATTTTTGCTGATCTTTTGCAGAATACAGCAAACTTCCTTTTAACGTGCATGTTTCCAGCCATTGGAGTGTGATGTCTTCTTTGTGCTCTGTTAAATACTGATCTAGAGCTTTCATTTCAATCGGTTACCTCCTGTGATGTTTATCTTTCAAAAAGTGTATGATTGATATGTATAACTTGTCTCACGTTACACATACTATTTTTATATTCAATGGGCTATAGCCAAGCGGTAAGGCAATGGACTTTGACTCCGTGATCGTTGGTTCGAATCCAGCTAGCCCAGTTTCTGAACCGTGAAAAACCGAAGATAAGCTGATTCAAGCAAATCAGCGGATCTTCGGTTTTTCATCATGCAGATTGATGAACCGTTTTCTTCTTCGATAACTTTAACAGTTCTCCCGGATTGTATCCGATAACAAGCTTCCTGTTGTCCACGAGAATCGGACGGCGCAAAAGCTTCGGTTTCTCAATTAAAAGTTCCAGCACTTCGTTTACAGTCATATCTTCAATGTTTAAATTTAAATTTTTGAAGGTTTGGCTTCTTGTTGCTAAAATTTCGTCAATTCCTTCTGTGGTTAAAGATAAAATATACTTTAATTCATCCATCGTTGGAGTTTCTCTGAATAAGTGCCGTTCGTTAAATTCAATCTGGTGCGCTTTGAGCCAATGTTTTGTTTTTCGGCATGACGTGCAGCTTGGGTATGAGTAAAAAGTTAATTGTTCCATTATGTTTTTTCCTCCTCCAGTTAACCATCTCTTTGTAGAATAACTACCCGTATCAATTTTTCTTTAAACCATTTATTGAACTTTTTTTCGGGTTATTTCTAAAAAACCGCACATATAATAGAAAACGCAATCAAAGGGTTAAATACCATTTTTCATATTAATAATGAAAATGTTTACATTTTTGTCCGTGATCTATTATAATAACAGTCAGAGGGACTCTCGGGAGGGGATAAAAAATGAATCGCATGTTCCGGGTGTTAGGATTTTGGACGGGAATATTTGCAGTCATGTTTTATTTAGGTGATATGAAAGATGCTTCCCTTTTATTTTTTGGACAGACGATCTTATTTGTGTTTCTATCGTATTTGAACTTAACAGAACGGATGTACATTTATATCTTTGGCGCTTATTTAACCATCTTCTTTGCCGGCTTCACATACTATTCCATTTTTATTATGGTACCAGGCGGCGGAGGACATTAAAGGCAAAAAGAGACAAACCTCATCGGTTTGTCTCTTTTTCTATAATGAAAAACCATTTAAAAACGGATTTTGATCCTGCTCAGTCTGCACGTCAGTTTCAGGGCCATGTCCGCTTAACACCAATGTGTGCTCCGGCAACGTAAGCAATTTTTCATGGATAGACGTCAGCAGCGTTTCTTGGTCGCCTCCATGTAAATCTGTACGGCCTATCCCGCCTTGAAACAGGACATCACCGGAAATCACCAGGTCGGCATCCTTCACGTAATATGAAACGCTTCCCGGGGAATGTCCCGGTGTAAATAGCGTCTCCAGATGGAAAGGCCCAATATTCAGCTCACCGTCCCCTTCAATCAAATGATCTGCCGGCTTAGCTGTCACTTCTATCCCTCTCAGCATTCCTGAGCCGTTTAATGAGGCATCTGTAAGCCAATTCTTTTCATTTTGATGCAGATAGACAGGAATATCCCATCTGTCTCTCACGTCATCCAGCGCCCCAATATGGTCAAAATGGGCGTGTGTCAGTAAAATGGCTAAAGGCGTTAATCCTTTTTCTTTTATGTACTGATTGATTTTATCTCCTTCGCCGCCCGGATCAAAAATCAGGCATTGATCATCACTGATTAAAAAATATGCATTCGCTTGAATCGGTCCTACAGGCATTCTTCTCCATTTCACTTTTCTCACCTCTTTCCTTTTTATGCTCCTATTATGAGGGTTTTTGAAGAAAGATTCAAACAATCGCTATGAAAACGCTATCGACAAACACACTGAAAACGGGTAGAATAAAAATGGAAAGAATTGCAGGTTTTTCAATGTAAAGGGGGCTGCGTAATGTTACTTGTCGTGATTTTCGGCCTTGTCGCTCTTTTCGCTTTATGGGGAGTCTTGCGTTCTGTGAAAAACAAAAATATACTTGGATTTTTATTAGCCGGAGCCACCTTGTGTGTGTTTGGCTGGTTTACAGTGATGACGGTGATAAACAGCGGTTATCCTACTGCACATTAAAACCTGTATCCAATGGGATACAGGTTTATTTTTTATTGCTGTAAATGTTTATTCACGCTTTCTATTTTACTTTCAAGCGTCGTTTTTTTGTCCCGTCTGTCATCGATGCGAATGTTGGTCGCCACTCTGTGAAGCCCTTTTTGGAACGGCGCTTCGTGAATCGCCTGAATCACAGTAAAAAGGTCGCTGAGCTCGCCTTCAATCAGTGTGTTCATTGGTGTCAGCTGATATTTGATTTTCCCTTCTGCCTTGTAGCCCTCTAAAATTTTCTGCACATCCGCCACGTAGGCGCTCACACTAGGTGTTTCTGTTCCGATTGGGATAATGGTTACATCTGCGATAGCCATTAATTATTCCATCTCCTTTTTATCAATGATGATTGGCTTCATTTCATGTGATATTAATGAAATTATGCGCTCAAAATGAAAACCGTACAACGCATATTTTCCGTTCGGGGATACTTGGATCGGCTCCATTTCAGGCAAGGTAAGAAGATCCTGTGCCTTTCCCGATTTCATATCGATCGCTGACAGCTTATATGCGTCCCCGCTTTCTCTAAACGTGTAAAACAGACCGCCAGCCTCATCAAAATCATACTCCATCGTAGCCAGACTTGTATATTTGGTTTGGAGCGGCCATTCTGCTGTAACTGCTTCACCATTCAATTGCGGTGATGTAAATTTATACAAGCCGTTCTCTCCGGAATCTGCTTTGACGGTAAAGCTCATATTATGAAAAGAATCAAAGTAAAGGACATCCTCCTCCAGCTTTTTCTCCTTTTCAGAAGCAATATCATACGTATACAAAGGGCCTTCTTTATCGTTTCTTCCCTCTTTTAGATAGTCAAATGTGTCTTTTGAGGTCCAATGGACAAACGGTACCTGTATTCGACTTAAAGCAGACTTGTCTTTTTTGGCATCCACGTGATATGTATGGAAGTCCCAGTTTTCAGTGAATACCGTGACCATCATTTGATACGGATCATACTGATTCCATGCTGCCTCCAGCTCGTACGTTTCGTATTCTTTCTGGTACAGCTTCTCCCCTTTTTGATTCAGCAAAACTACTGCTGTCTGTTGGCTATGCGTGATCTGCAGCAGAATCATCTGTTTCTTGGGATTGATTTGAACATCAACGATTTGACCATCCGTCTGATAGAGCTTTTTCGTTTTGCCATTAAAGATTTGATATGCAAGAAGCTCTGTTTTTGTCGGCTCTGAGACAGTATAGAGAATGGTGTTGTTATTGAGCCAGCCTTCCGCTCCGTCCGCTTTTCCTGCTGGCAGCGGAACAATCTCTTTTTCCTCACTTTTTGCCGTCGCTGCCTGTTTTTGCTGCTGATGAGATGGTTCGCATGCCGATAAACAAACTAGCAATGCTGACAGCAGAATCAAACAAACTGATCTCATCAGCCTCCCCCTCCGATCATATTTATTGTCCCATATTTGATACGGCACGAAACAGAAAAAGTTTCAGTTATTCAAGAAAAAATAACGACCTCCATAAGATCCCGCTTGTCGCCTGATAAATATGTGAAAACTGCTCAAACGGCAAGGGATTTTGGCCTTTTCCAAGTTCCACCGTATAACCTTCCTTAAAATAGTGATGAATAAACCAGTCGCGGAATCCCGCATAGCTGTCAATATCCTTGACTCCTTTATAAATGTTTCCGCTTATCGTCTCAAAATCCTTTATTACCGCAGCCGATTCTTCGGGCTCAAGGCCTTTATATCCCCAATAGATTTCTTCTCCTTGAGTGTGAAGGGCCACCAGCCTGTCAGGCGGATCCGCTGTTATCAGCTGCTGCATCGCAATGGATTCCGGCTCTGTGAGCGGAGAAATTCCGGGAAAATCTCGGTAGCTGGGCGTTTTTGGTTTGCGGTATTTTTCAATTTCCCATAAAGACGGAAATTGTTTATTTAAATCAACTCCGTTAATATTTGCTTTCCATTCATTAAAATTCGGACGATTGCAGTTTAGTCTTTCGAGTTCATCTCTCCTGTCTCCCATGCCCGCTGATCCGTGTAAGACAAGATCAACGCCATCCGGATTCACAAGAGGAACAAGAGAAAGAGAGGTTCGGCTGAACAGCTCCAAAGGAGTAAAACCAAAGAAATTCGTATTATGACATAAAGAAAGGCAATATTCCTTCAGCCACTTCAGCAGTACAGACGTGGTAATCCACTCATTTGCATGAAACGATGCATTCATGTGAACTTTTTTGGAGGTATGCTCTCCCCCAACTGCCAGCTCCCAGATCGGCCTGCCCAAAACGGAACGTCCGATTTCCCGGCACGAAACAAACGGAAACACATTGATTATTTTTTTAATTTCCTCTTCGACAGCAAGAAAGTCATAGATTTTTTCTTGCTGCAGCCAGTCATCAGCAGGCTGCAGCTGCAGCGGGTGTAAAAAGCGCTTTACTTCCTGAATGGATTGAAGCTCCTTATCAGTGCTTTCTTCAATCTTATAACCCGGACAGTACAATTGATGTTTCTGTGCTGTTTGATTGGCACTTTTAAGCAATGTCTCATCTATCTTCAGTTCTCTTGCCAATAAAGCCAAATTGTATTTGATCTCAGGTTTTATCGTAATAAACGCCATCATCATCCCCCTTTTTGTTACTATATGACGGCGTTTTTTAAAAAAGAAAGCCTCCCGCATTTTTTGATACGGGAGACTTTGTGATCATGAGGCCTGATCAAGAATTTGTTTTTCTTTTCTTTTTGACGAATTGTCCAGTCTTTCCTGATCATAAAATCGTAACAAATCTCCGTAAATGATTTCATCAGAAAGTGAAAGCTCCTGCTTCGCTTTATCTGCAAATGTTTCACATTGCTTTGCCTCTTTCAAAGGCTTTCCGCTCGCTTTGTCATAACATAGACCGTCAGTATACACGATCTGGTCTGTGATAAAGCTTCCATCCCGCAGCACTGTAAAGTCCAGTTTGTCGTCAGAAAGCAGATCGTTGCCGAATTGAATGAAGTTCTTTGTATCAATACCTAACAGATTCATCAGCGTCGGCCGGATATCGATTTGTCCGCCTACCTTATCAATCGTTTTCGGCTTCTTGTCTGTAATTCCAGGAATATGAACGACAAACGGCACTTTTTGGAGCTGCACTTCTTCAAATGGTGTAATTTCTTTCCCTAAAAACTGCCCCATCGCTTCATTATGGTTTTCCGATATCCCGTAATGGTCACCGTATAAAACAATAATGGAGTTATCATATAACCCGTCTTCCTTTAACTTTTCGATAAATCGTTTCAGCGCCTCATCCTGATAACGAACAGTTGGGAAATACTTGTTTAACGTTTGGCTGCTTGAATCATATTCCTCAATCAATTTGTCCTCTTCATCAAGGTCAAACGGAAAGTGGTTCGTGAGTGTGATCAGCCTGGAGTAAAACGGCTGAGGCAGGTTTTTCATCAGCTCTGAAGACTGTTCAAAAAATTCTTTATCCTTCAGCCCCCAGCCGACTGAATTATCGTCATTGACATCATACGATTCAATATCAAAAAATGAATCATACCCAAATGAATCGTACATTAAGTCGCGATTCCAAAAGCTTTTATTATTGGCATGGAGCACCGCTGAATAATATCCGTTATTTTTGAGAATCTCTGGCGCGGCCATGTATTGATTGCCCGCATTTGTAAAGAACACAGCGCCTCGTCCAAGCGGATAAAGTGAATTGTCAACGATAAATTCAGAATCAGAGGTTTTCCCCTGCCCTGTTTGGTGGTAAACATTACTAAAGTTATAGCTTTCTTTTATAAAATCATTCAAAAACGGGGTGATTTCTTTTCCGTTCACCTTTTCATTGATCACAAAGCTTTGTGTCGACTCCAGAGATACAAGTATGACGTTTCTGCCTTTTGCGGCGCCAAATAAGTTCTTATTGGCATCTTTCGCATTGGCTGTGACATAGTTTTCAATTTCCGTCAGGCTGTTGCTGTCAGCCAGCGCTCTTTGTGCGGATTGCTTCGACTGAAGTACTCCGTCATAAATATGAAAATTAAACAGGCTGATATTTTTAACGAGCATTTCTCTGTCAAATGAGCGTGTCAATAGCTGCGGCCGTTCTGCCTCAGACAGACCTAAGTTGAAGAAATAAACGGAAGCCACAAACAAAAAATATGCCGCCCGTTCATTTTTCGTAGAGGTGATGTCTGATTGAAAGGCTTTTTGACGCATATGAAGCCATATTAAAATCACGATATCTACAGCCAATAGGAGGTCTGTCGGCTCAAGAAGCGTTCCGATGCTGCTTCCCAGATCACCCATATTGCTTGTTTGAAAAAGAACCGGAATCGTTAGGAAATCATTGTAAAAACGATAAAAAACCATATTCGCCAGCAAAACAAATGTGACAATACAACTCATGGCAATAATGTAACGATTTCTGTTTCTTCCCTTTAAAAACAGGCTGAAGCCAAAAATAAGCAGCAAAAAGCTCAATGGGTTGATAAACAGAATAAATTCCTGCGTAAGATTGTCAATTTTAATATGAAAACTGGTTTTGTAAACAACATACGTTTTCAGCCACATCATTAAAATGGCAATCAGCATAAATGAAATCATCGAAAAAAACGTTTTTCGCATTTCAACCTCCTATGCAGCACGCTCAAATAAATCAGTCTATTCACAACATTCTCATTAACACATCAAATTAAATCTTAACCTGAACATAACAAAAAATCAATTTCATTTTCACAAATTTAACAATTTTGGTGTTTCAGCCATTCATTCTTAGCAATCCAAGCCCCTCCGATAACGCCCGCATCATTTCCAAGCGCCGCAATAGATATATCAGCCGCTTCCGCAGCGCGCGGAAAGGCACATACACGGAATGTTTTCTCGACTTTGGATCTCAGCAATTCTCCGGCTCTTGAAACGCCGCCGCCGAGAACAATTTTTGACGGATTAAGCGAGCTGGCCAGATTGCCAAGCACCAGGCCAAGATGCTTAGCTACATAATCGACAACTTCAAGAGCTAATTCATCATTTTCATTTGCTGCTTCAAATACATCTCGTGCCGTTAAATGATCAGATGCTTTTAATTGAGTCGGCTTTTTAGCTTTTGCAATTTTCTCTTTTGCAATTCTAACAATGCCAGTTGCTGACGCGATGGTTTCAATACAGCCTGTTTTACCGCAGTTGCACGGCGCCCCGCCTTCAGGGATGCTGCAAATATGGCCGATTTCTCCGCCAGCGCCATTTATTCCGTGCACAATCTCCCCATTCACAATAATACCGCCGCCAACTCCTGTGCCTAGCGTAACGAGAATGACGTCTTTTGCGCCATCACCCGCACCCTTCCACATTTCTCCGAGCGCGGCAATATTCGCATCATTTTCTATAACCGCAGGGATGCCTGTTTCCGTTTCCAGATGATTTTTTAAAGCATAGTTTTTCCAGCCCAGATTTACCGTTTCATAAACGACCCCAGTTGCCATATCTACTGGCCCCGGTGCGCCCATTCCTATATATTTGACGATGTGCTTCGGTTTATGAAGCTCATCCAGCTTGCTGTCAATCGCTTTTGCTATTGTCACGGTAATGGTGTCACCGGACTTATCGGTCGGGACTTCCCATTTATGCTGAATCTCTCCATATTGATTAATAAATGCGAGTTTTATCGTCGTTCCTCCAAGATCGATTCCCGCAAACCATATCTCGTCCATTTTTATCACCTTTACCTTTACATAAATCTCTTCCGTTTTTTTGTTTGTTCCAGCTCTTTATGAAGGACAGCTGCCGCTTTAGCCCACTGCTCCTTCTCAATCATATGATTTATATATAGTTCCTTTAATTCATCAAGCATAAACTCAATTTCAAGCTCTCTGTCACCAAAGTAAACAATGTGTCCAAAAGTTTTTAACAGCTGCTGTACATCATAAAATGTATTCATATTCCTCACCATTCTTGATCTTAACTATAAATAGCGTAGTCATAAAGAACCGGCCAGTCAAGAAGAAAACGCTGACAAAAATACCCGGGATTCATTCCTTGGCAAATTCAACGTTTTCTCATCCAGTCATTTATTCTTTATTATTTTCAATTTGCTGCTGCAGTTCTATGTAACGCTTCTCCTTCGGCTTCAGCTTTACAGCGGTCCTGATTGCCTCGTCAGCTTGACCAAGTTCATTTTTTTCCGCATACAGCAATGCCAAATAGTAATAGGACGCATGGTCTTTAGGCTCTTTTTGCACAGCTCTTTCCAAAAGAGAAATCGCCTGATCATATTCGCCGATTTGAGTATCAGAAACTGCCAGGACTTTCAGAAGATCAGCTGAAGCGTCTTTCTGCTCTGCTTCACCGTTCAGCAATTCGGTTACTTCTTTATATTTTCCTTCCTGGTAAAGTTCATTTGCCTGCCGGATCAGCGCTGTCTCCTGATGGGACGGTGAATGCAATCCGTAATAGAGAAACCCGCCGGCCAGGGCAGCCAGCAGAATCGCTGACACCAGTTTTTTGCCCAAGGCTTTTGCTTTTGGCAAACCAAGTGCTGCCGCAGCAAGAAAACCGCCGGCCAAGCCGCCAATATGCCCAGAATTATCAATATTTGAGACCGCAAAGCCAAAACCCAGGTTTATCAGGATAATAACAATAATATTTGTGCCTATCGTTTTTAGAAACATTTTTCGGTTTGACACAGCTACATACAGCAATGCGCCTAAGCATCCGAATATGGCGCCTGAAGCACCGGCTGAAGGATACGGACTGAACACGAAGCTGGCGATCGATCCCGTGATACCCGCCGCCAAATAAATCAGCAAAAATCTGCCTGATCCATACATGCGCTCAACAGCGGTTCCAACCGACCATAAAGCCAGCGTGTTAAAGGCTAAATGCGCAAGACCGATGTGAAGCACAATCGGCGTCAGCAGGCGCCACCATTCTCCGGCTGCAATCAGGCCGTTTTCCTTAGCACCGAAAGCAACAAGCGTCTCCGTATTGGTGCTGCCTCCGTTTATTTCGAGCAGGAAAAACATCACGAGCTGCAGCGCGATGAACAAATATGTAAAGATCGGTTTTCCGTTCTGGAAAAACGCCGCTTCTTTTTTTCGCTGTTCTTCTTGTTTCTGCACTAGTAAAAAAAAGCGTTCTTTCGCCATTTGCGCGTGTTCCAATGAGTCTCGGTCTTCCGTCCATTCAACAGCATCAAGTGAGGGAAAAACTGCCTGCAGATCTTCATGAAGCGAAGTACCAGTCACAAGTGCCGTTTCAACGGATACCTGTCCTTTTTCAAAAGGCTTTTCAGCTATTTCCTCCCAGTCATCGACAGGGGCTTCCGCTGTAATCAGCACATTCAGCAGCTTCAAATGCCGCTTGCCGATAGACTTCCTGACATGCTCTACTCGCTCCGCCTGCACTTCTATGTCCCTTGCAATTTCTTGGCGAAAATCAATATTCTGTTTAAAGAGGCGAATCAGATCATGAGAGGATTTGTCCGGTGCTTCCAGCCATATTTCATCAGATTCACCGGATTGTATGACGCCATACCCTCTTCTTACTAAATGCGCCGCGACCTTCCAATATGTATACTCCAACAAATACATGTTTACCGCTCCAATGTTTTTTTTTCATTATAACAGCTGGTGCTCTTGACGCCTACTAAAAGCAAAAAATCCCGTGAAAACGGGATTTTTAAAAAGCTTGCTGTATAAACTTATTGCGGATAAACGGGATTCTTAAAAAAAGATGAATAAAGGACCGCCTGATCCCGGGCTGGCTGAGCACGGTATTCATGAGACGGTAACGGTTTTGGTAAAACATCACGGCAGAAACAGCACAAATGGCATAGATCATAAATTTTTTCATTATATCCCTCCTGCCATTAGGGTTTGTTATTCTTTCTTATTTATTCTTGACGGAGGGACGAGAAAGCTATGAAAAGCAAGAAATGATTCGTTCCTCAGTAACCAGCATTTGAACCGGGATATCATGTGACAGATGCGGCACGTGATCATACAGCTGGCATTCTAAAAGCAAAGAAACTGTGTTCCCTTTATAATCACTTAAATAACGATCATAATAACCGCCGCCAAAGCCAATCCTATAGCCGTTGGCATCGAAACATACGCCAGGCACGATCATCAAATCAATCTGTGATTGGATCACTTCATTCGTTTTCTCAATCATCGGCTCCTGAAGTCCGGCGTAAACCATTTCAAGCTGATCATCCGCTTGGAATGTGCGGAACTGCATTCTTTTCGTGTCGGGATCACACTTTGGAATACAAACTTCTTTCCCTTCGCCCCAGGCTTTTTCGATGATCGGCCGTGTCGGTACCTCCAGCCCTCTTGAAATGGTGACGGCTATGGTGCAGGCATTTTGCCACTCTTGGAGTGAAAATAAATGCTTGTTGATACGCGCAGTTTTCTTAGACAGTTCTTCACTCGATATCGCTGATAACGTTTCTATTGTTTCTTTTCTTAATTGTGATTTCATTTCCATCCCCCTCGGAATAGAAAAAAGCCAGAACCTTTTTCAAAGCTCTGGCTTTTTTCTTACACCTCAAACAGCTACGCTGTTATTTTGTTTCACGGTGTAACGTAGATTTTTTATCACGTGGGCAATATTTTTTAAATTCAACGCGGTCTGGATTGTTGCGTTTGTTCTTTTTAGAAATATAGTTACGCTCACCACATTCTGTGCAAGCCAAAGTAATATTAACGCGCATTGTTTTCCCTCCAAACTAAATATCATTTACTTATTCAGACTTATATATAATACCACTATAATGCACGGAATGCTAGGATGTTTTTCAATGAAATGATGATTTATTGGATAGACGCTGATAAAGCTGCAAATATGATGCTGTGATGATCCGTGGATGATGCAGTTTCATCACTTGTTCTCTGCCCGCTTCTTTTATCCGGCGGGCCTTTTCTTCATCTATTAATATGTTGTGAAGCCTATCGGCTGCCTCCCGTTCTTGCGAAAAATCAGCAGCAATTGCAGTTTTGTCATGAACGGCAAAGTCACAAAAACCGCCTGACTGTGAAACAGCTGTCAGCACGCCTTGTTCCATGCTTTCTTGTGCAGCGAGCCCAAAGGGTTCATAAAAGCTTGGGAAAACAGCCATTTCACATTGAGACAGTAACGTCACGATCTCTCTTCTATTTAAAAAAGGATAAAACATTACACTTTCCTTTATGCTCAATTGCTCAGCCTGTTTCTCATAGGCAGCAAGAAACGGCCCTTGTCCAGCTAGCACCAACTGAAGGTCAGGCCGGCATTTGTTCAGTATAGAAAATACCTTCAACAGCTGTGAAAACCCTTTTTCCGGAACAAACCTTCCAAACGAAAACAAGTATCTTTTATGAATGATCCTTTCAGCTAGGCCGCTTTTTGCCTGCAGAGACAGAGGGCTTGGGATGACGGTTATTTTTTCACGAAACGGATACGCCTCATTCATCGATCTCTTCATAAAAGTGCTTAACACAATCAGTTCGTCGGAAATGTCGAGGAGGAGCCTTTCCGTCAGCACCCTGTACGGATGAGGCGTTTCTTTGCATGCACGCTTCCTTCTGCTTTCAAGCCCGTGGATCGTTGCGGCAAGCGGAATGCCAAGCTGCTTTTTCAAATAATGAGCGGCAGGGGCCGTCATGTCATCATGGGCATGAATCAGATCAAAGCGTTCACTGCATGACAACACTTGTTGAACCATTCTAAAATTGACATCAGCTATAAAGTCTTCAACATTCGCATAGGAACATAGCTTACCGCTTGGAACGCATATCGTTATTTTGATATGCGGATTTAAATAGGAAATAAGACGACTCAAATGAACGCCAAGCCCGCTTTTCGGTTTATTAGGATGCTCGAATGAAAGCATAAGGATGTTCATTTCCCTCTTCCCTCACTGCAATAGCAGGTATAAGCAGAAAATTGCTCCTCCCACCTGGTATGTATTTCTGCATTGCGGAAACTGTTTATGTCGCTGACACCGTTTTCTGCAAGAAAGATGTCCTCTGTTTCAGCTAGTTTGAGAGAAACATTTATCGAATTCAGTATTCTGCATTCAGCGCGATATAAAGCATTACCAGGCACCTGAACAATGATCCATTTCCCTTTATCCCGTTTTATGCGTTTCGTCCTGACAGCTTCTATACCGTTTCTTTTCACGAAAATACGGATTTCTTTTATCATGTCCGGCGTTTTTTCGAAAAGCACGGTTTCCGCCAGTTTCATCGTCTCAACTGAAAGATTCCATCGGACTGTCAATGTGTGAGAGTTTTGGATGTTCATGTCGAATATGTCCCTAAAAAAAGGAATCCCGCTTCGAATGTTATGGGGAAATGAGTGTTTGTCCATAGGCTTCTCACATTCTCCTTTCCTTCCATTGGCTCGGTGATCCTATTAAACCATTACCCATAAAGGAAGAAAAGAAAGATTTCTCGACAAAAACTCGTTTTTTTCGCGAATTCCTTTAGAATCCACTTGTTTTATGGTATAAAAAAGAAGGATAAAAAAAGAATAGAAGGTGATGAAACGTGGAAATTGCTATTATTGCGTTGTTTATCGTCAGTATAGCGCTAATTGCATTCTCATATTCTCAACGAGATCCGATGAAAGATGTCGAGCAGGAGCTTGAAACATTGCAGCTTTCTGCTATGCAGGAAATTTATAAGCTCAAAAAGAAAATGACAGTGCTTGAGGAAGAATTACTTGAAACAAACCTTGTGATCCGCAAAGCAAAGAACAGCGGCATCAATCAAAAGATCGCCAAACAAATACTTTCTAAATATAATAACGGCATGTCAGCTGAAGCAATTGCTAAAGCTGAGCATGTATCAGTAGAAGACGTGAATACGATTATAAAAGATAATGAGAAGGTGCTCGTATGACAAAACGAGGCATTCAGGCATTTGCCGGCGGTATCATATTAGCGACAGCCGTTCTCGCAAGTGTTTTTTATCTGACAGATGAAGATCAAGCCGCTGCTGTAAAAGAACAAAAAACAGTAACCGAGCAGGACGTGAACAATTATCTCGATTCTAAAAAAATGGTTTCTGTTAACCGTGATGAATATCAAAAGCTTCTCGACTCAAAAGAGAAATCTCTGAGCGATGACAGCAGCTCAGACTCGAAAAACAAAGTAAAAACGTACAAGCTCATCATTAAAGACGGCATGAGCACCGCAGATGTATCAGCTATTCTTGAAAAAGAAGGCATTATTTCTTCAGCTAAGGACTTTAATGACTACGTGATCGACGCTGGGTATCACAAGGAGATCCGTGCCGGAGAATTTAAAGTAAAATCAGATATGAGCTTCAAAAAGATCGTTAAAACATTAACACGATAAAAAAACAGGCTATGTAACAGCCTGTTTTTTTTATCCGAATTTCCCTGTAATATAATCGAGTGTTCTTTGATCTCTCGGCTGAGAGAACATTTTATTTGTATTATCGCATTCAACAAGCTCACCCATGTAGAAAAATGCAGTTTGATCAGAAACCCTCGCTGCCTGCTGCATGTTGTGCGTCACGATAACGATGGTGTATTTATTTTTCAGCTGAAGAATGAGCTCTTCAATTTTTCTCGTCGAAATTGGATCTAGCGCAGATGTCGGCTCATCCATCAGCAAAATATCAGGATTTGTCGCAAGAGCTCTGGCGATACAGAGACGCTGCTGCTGGCCGCCTGATAATGAGAGTGCAGATGAATGCAAACGATCCTTCACCTCATCCCACAGCGCCACGTCTTTTAATGACTTTTCTACAATGTCTTGCAGCTTCTTTTTATTTTTGATGCCGTGAACTCTCGGTCCGTAAGCGACATTATCAAAAATTGATTGCGGAAACGGGTTTCCTTTCTGAAATACCATGCCGATATTTTTGCGTAAATCTACGATATCCACTTTATCCTTTAAAATGTTGCTGCCATTATAGTTCAGCTCACCCGCAAGCTTTACATTCGGCGTCATCTGAATCATTAAATTCAATGTTTTAATAAATGTCGATTTGCCGCATCCTGACGGCCCGATAATCGCCGTGACTTCGTTTTGATTAATATTCAAATTGATATTTTTCAAGGCATGGTTTTCCCCATACCATAAATTCATTCCGTTGACTTGATATACTTCCTGTTTCTTTACAGCTTCGGTAGCAATACTCATTGCCAGCCTCCTATCCGAATTTCCCGTTAATGTAATCCTCTGTTTTTTGCTGCTTCGGACTTGTGAAAATTTGTTCGGTCTGTCCGTATTCAACGATCTCGCCGTTTAAAAAGAAAGCCGTCCGGTCAGACACCCGCAGAGCCTGCTGCATATTGTGAGTGACAATAATAATTGAGTATTCGCTTTTCAATTCCGTAATCAATTCTTCTATTTTCGCATTCGAAATCGGATCTAGCGCTGAAGCAGGTTCATCAAGAAGAAGAACGGCCGGCTTCATCGCGAGTGTTCTGGCAATACATAAACGCTGCTGCTGACCGCCTGATAACGAGAGTGCAGATGAATGCAAACGGTCCTTTACTTCATCCCAGAGCGCCGCTTTTGTTAAGCTTTCTTCCACGATGTCGTCGAGCACTGATTTGTTCCGCTCTCCGGCATATTTTAATGCATGCGTGATATTATGGTAGATCGATTTTGGAAATGGATTCGGCTTTTGGAAGACCATGCCGATTTCTCTTCTTAAGCTGACAACGTTAATATTGCTTCCCAGTATATTTAATCCTTCATACAAAATTTCACCTTCGCTTCTTGCAGAAGGAATTAAGTCATTCATGCGGTTAATATTTCTAAGAAAAGTAGATTTGCCGCATCCTGACGGCCCAATCAAAGCGGTCACCGCATTTTTTTCAATCTCCATATTCACGTGACGAACGGCCTGTGTGTTTCCGTAGAAAATAGACAGATCTTTCATCTCGAGCACATGGTGCTGCTGAGGAATTATAACCGCACTCTCAGGCTTTTCTTTTAGCATTTGTTCAGACATTGTTTTCGCCTCTTTCCGGTCTAATTTGCCGTAAGCTTTTTATAGATTATTGTTCCAAGCCATCTCGCCGCGAGATTGAAGACTAGGACTGAAATCACCAGCACTGCAGAACCTCCGTTGGCAATCGCTTCAGCATCCGGAATCATCCCTTGCGTATTCACGTTCCAAATGTGGACCGCAAGTGTTTCAGCGGGTCTGAAAATATTAAGCGGCGATGTTTCAGAAAACGGATTCCACTCTGCAAAATTGAGGCGCGGCGTTGTAAGCCCTGCTGTAAATAATAAAGCCGCCGCTTCCCCGAACACCCTTCCTGACGCTAAAATGGCACCTGTGATGATGGAAGGGATCGCACTTGGTATTAAAACGGTTTTTACGGTATGCCAGCGAGAAACACCTAAAGCGAGCGATGCTTCCTTCAAATCTTTAGGGACTGAACGGACCGCGTCTTCTGTCACACGCACCATAACAGGAAGATTAAAGACCGTTAATGCCAGCGCCCCGCCTATGATCGTATATCCCCAGCCTGTCAGGTTAACAAACATCAGTAAGCCGAACATCCCAATTACAATTGATGGAAGAGATGAAAGGACCTCAATACACGTTCTGATAAAATCTGTCACTTTGTTGTTAGGCGCGTATTCCGCCATGAACACTCCGCCACCCACTCCGAGCGGGATGGTAATCAGCATCGTGATAAACAGAATATAAAAGGAGTTAAACAGCTGGTCTCGTATCCCGCCTCCTGCGGCAATGGCGCTTGATTTTGTCGTAATAAAATCAAAGCTGAGCTGAGAAACACCGTTAATAATAATATAGGAAAACAGACCGACTAGAATCGCGGCGATAATGGCTGCGCATAAACCGAACATTCCAGTCGCCAGTTTATCTGTTAATTTGCGGTTCATTACACTTTCCTCCTAGATGACAAGTAGCGAATAAGCAGGATGAATAAGAATGACATCACCAGCAGAACAAGTCCCATTGACCACAGCGTATTATTTTCAACGCTTCCGTATGTGGTATGGCCCATATTCAGCGTAATAATGGTTGTCAATGTTCCTGCGGTGTCAAACAGACTTTCAGGCAATACTCTTGTATTTCCAATGACCATTTGGACAGCCAGAGCCTCACCAAACGCACGCGCCATACCTAGGACAACGGCAGTCATTAATGTCGGAAAAGCTGCAGGAATGAGCACTTTTCTAATGGTCTGCCATCTTGTCGCACCGAGAGCGTAAGAACCTTCTCTTAAGCTTTTCGGAAGTGATGCCATCGCATCAGCTGAGATAGATGTAATCGTCGGCAGAATCATAATAGAAAGCACAATCGTTCCCGCCAATAAACTGTGTCCTGTTCCGCTCGTTTTGAACTGAGCAATAAAAGGCACCAATACTGTAAGACCTATGAATCCATAAACAACAGATGGGATGCCGACCAATAATTCGATCACCGGCTGCAGCACTTTCTTCCCCCAATTCGGCGCAATTTCTGTCATAAAGATCGCACCTGCTATGCCGAGCGGCGCAGCAATGAGAGCGGAGAGAATCGTTACTGCAAATGAGCCAAAGATAAAAGGCAGCACTCCGTATTTCGGATCAGAATCTGTTGGGTTCCAATTCAGACTCGTTAAGAATTCAATTGGGCTTACACCATTTACAAGAAAAGATTGCAGCCCCTTAATGCCGAGGAAAATGGTGATCGCCACAGATGCCGCTATCATTATAAGGGCGCAGGCTGTCACGATCATTCTTCCCCGAACTTCATCCAATTGCCTATTTTGCCTTGAGCTGATTAAACGTTCGCTCACAGACATATTTTCTCTATTGTTTATCATTGTTTTACACTCCTATGAATGTGTTAAGAGGAGAAACGGAAGTCTCCGCACTCCTCTTTTTATTTAGATCAGCTTTGCTTCCCTTTGGCATCGCGAGTCACTTTCATATCAGTCACCGGAATGTACCCTTGGTCAGTTACAATGCTTTTTTGAATGTCTTCACTCTTTAGATAATCAAGAAATTCTTTCGCTAGATCTTTCGCTTCGCCTTTTGTATAAGAATGCTGATAAGCCCAGATTGGATATTCTCCAGTTGTAACGTTTTTCGCTTCAGGCTTCACACCGTCAATAGATAAAGCTGTTACTTTGTCATCTGTTAAATATGAGAATGCAAGATATCCAATCGCTCCCGGAGTATCAGCAATGATTTTTTTCACAGTGTTGGAAGAATCCTCAGTAATGCCTTCTGCCGGTTCTTCTCCGTCAAGCGCATATTTTACAAATGTAGCACGTGTACCTGAAGAATCAGGACGGTTTACAAGCGTAATTTTTTGATCCTTTCCGCCAAGCTCTTTCCAGTTTTTGATTTTGCCAGTGAAGATTTTTTTCAATTCATCTTTTGAGATATCTTTTACACCTGTGTCAGGGTTTACAGCCGCTGCCATACCGACTACTCCAACTTGATGGTCTACAAGCGCTTTTGCGTCGATACCTTCTTTTTCTTCAGCGAAAACATCTGAATTTCCGATTTGAACAGCCCCTTCAGAGACTTGAGAAAGCCCTGTTCCAGACCCCCCTGCTTGTACCTGTATATCAGCATCAGGGTTTTCTTCCATAAATTTTTCTGCAGCTGCAAGTACTAATGGCTGCATGGCCGATGAACCAGAAATGGTTAAAGAACCTGATGCCTTTTCTTCTCCTTTTGCAGAGCCGCTATTTGTTTTTTCACTTTCTCCTGCGTTTCCGCATGCAGCTGCAATCATCATAAAAGCAGCCATCAGAAGCATAAGCACCAATTTGTTTTTTTTCATTTCCTGAATTCCCCCTGCGTATAATGTGTAATTTGTCCTACACGTATAGAGTAAAGGTTCTATGTAAAATAGGTTTAAATCGAATGTTAAGGTTTTGTAAATCCGTGCATTTTTTTGTATAAAAAAAACGCCCACATGATGTGGGCGTTTCTGTTTAGTTATCCGAAGACGTTGTGTTTTCTGCTTTTTCTTCAATTTTGTCTTTATTTTTTTGCTGAGTATCTTCTTTGTCCTGCTTCGATTTCAGCTCAAAATATTTATCCAATACTTCTCTGCCGATTTCGTTCGTAATGGTATATTTAGCGCTGTAATCTACATAAGCCCAAGGAACTACAACAGAGATGGCAACCTCAGGGTTATCAGCAGGGGCATAAGCAACAAGTGTTGTATTATAAGTACTTTCACCTGTTTTTGATTTATTTGGTCCGTCATAGAACGATTGTGCTGTTCCTGTTTTAGCAGCAGGTTTATAAGATGCTGAAGCAAATTGACTTGCCGCAGTTCCTTTAGTCGCGACTCGTCTAAACCCGGCTTGAACCTCTTTAATATAATCGCTTTTCATGTCCACTTTATTCAGCACTTCAGGCTGAACAGATTGTACGACCGCCCCGATTCCTTTTTCTGCATCAGGTTCCCTTACTTCTTTTACAAGCTGAGGTTTCAAGCGGTAGCCACCATTTGCGATTGTTGATACATATTGTGCTAGTTCGAGCGGTGTGTACGTATCATATTGGCCGATAGCATAGTCAAGCAAGAATCCCGTCAATCTGCTTGTTCCTTTATAGCCTGTCATTTCATTTGGAAGGTCAATCCCAGTTTTTACACCAAGTCCAAATTGACTGAAATAATTCCGGAACGTATCAAAAGCCGTCGTATCAATCGGTAAAGCTTGATGCGGTTTATATTCACCTTTTCCAAGTGCGATTGCAGTTTTAAACATGAATACGTTTGAAGACTGCTCTAAGGCTCTTTGAATATTAACAGGTCCCAAAGTAGTCCACGATTTTTTGCCGTTTTTATCCTGGCCAATATATAATGGTTCATCCTGAAAAACTGTATTCAGATTGATGGCACCGGTTTGAAGACCTGTCAGTACAGTTGCGCCTTTGACAGCTGATCCCATAGCATAAGATGACGTCATATTCCCTAGTGCGTAATCATCAATTTTATATTTCCCGTTTTCTGTTTTAATCTGCTTACCCGCCATCGTCAGCACTTCGCCGTTTCTCGGGTCCATCATGACGACAAATGCCCGGTCTAACAATTCAGTACTTGGTCTTGCTTTAGCAGATTTGAGATTTTTCTCGATAATTTTTTCAACTGATTTTTGCAAGTCAATGTCAATCGTAAGCACGAGATCTTTACCGGCTTTCCCTTCAGAAACGGTCTTTGTTCCCGTTACATTGCCATTTGAATCTGTGATATTTTCCACCTTTGCTTTTTGGCCCTGCAAAAGGCTTTCGTATTGATATTCCAGATAACTTTTTCCTACCCTGTCGTTTCTGCTGTAGCCGAGCGACAGATAATGGTCGAGCAGATTTGACGGTAATCCTTCATCAGAGCTGGAAACACTTCCAAGCACGGAACGGAGAAGATTTTTATACGGATATTCACGTTCCCAGTCTGACGTGACATCAACACCCGGCAGTTCATCTAAATGTTCACTTACAACTGCCATTTCTTTCGCTGATACATCTTCATTTTTGATGTATTGCGGTGTTAACGCATATCCGGAGTCCATCTGTCTTTTAATGGCGAGAATCTGCATGTCTTTATCAGTCAATTCATTCAGCTGTTTATCGGTAATCCGTTTTAGCTGGAGCTGATATAAATCATCATCTGATAATTTTTTATTTTCTACCTGCTGTCTTTCCTTAGAAGTAATCAGCTTTTTCGCTTCTTTTGGTCTAGTCAAAATCCAATAATCTTTTTTATCTCGTTCTGTTACTTTTTTTGTCTCGACTTTAATCATATCTGCCAGCTTTTTTGCGATTTTCAGACGCTGTTCTTGCGTTGTAGATTTAGATCTGGTGTATGTAATCGCATTTAAAGCCTTATTTGTTACAATGGCATTAAAATTCCGATCATAAATTTTCCCGCGCGGCACCGCCGAGCTGACTTCACTTTGTTCCTGCTGATTGGCTTGATTTTTGTAATCATCGCCTTGAACGATCTGCTTAATGCCAAGCTCCACAATAATCCAGGTGAATATAACAAAAGCGGCCAAAAATAAAATATTCAGCCGGATCGGAAGCGACTTCTTTTTCTCTTTATGATTTTGCTTTTTTTGTTTATTTCTCCTCATAACATCACCTTTTTCTATTTACAGAAAGAAAAGACACTCACGTAAGAGTGCCATTTTTCATTTTAAAGGTTTTTTCGACTTTTTTCTACAGATAACCCCTTATTGCCAAAAAATTATCTTTCGCCTTTTAAAAGGTTCGGTTCAGTCACCCGTTTGTGGCCGTCTTCTTCCATAGTTTCATTTTCCTCTTCTTTCTCTTTAAAACGAATATCCTTGACAAAGTAATAAATGAGCGGATGCCCGATGCCCAAGATGGCAAGCGACAACGGTATACCCATATCTTCTTTAAAAAGGGCCACGATAAGGAGAAAGCATAAAATCGAAACAATTCTGCCGGCGTTTAAAAACATTTCTCTCAGCACGATATATTCAATTCTCGCTTTTCTGGCATGTCTGGCCCGTCCTATGACATCATATGTAAGCGATACATAAGGCACGAGCAAAAGAGGATAGCCGATCGCAATAAACACGCCGTACGTCAATAATGTCGTAAAGCTCATATGAAAGAGTATCAAAAACAGCGCACCATAGAGAATAAGGCCGCCCAGCAAAATTGATTTTTTACGGGCCTTCTTCTTGATCAGCCTTGAAGCAAAATAATAGGCAAAAAAGGAAACAGCAGAGTTGACGAGACCAAAGGTTCCGAGGGCCAGTTCGCTGTTTGTCTCAATAAACACAAAAACACTGATTAAAAAGACGAAAATCCCTTCTCTCAAGCCCTGAAAAAAATGCGCATTTGTAATTCGCCGCCAGTTCATATTAGTGTGGCGTTCTCCAAATACCTTACTCAGCATAAATTGGCCCTTTGATTCTCTCCGTTTTAGGAAGAAGCTCATCACGACAGCCAGTGCAAATAAACTGAGGGAGAGACTGAAAATGACAGTGTAACCCGTATTATTTTCAAGCCTTGAGATGACAAATCCTGCAACAATCGGACCAATCATTCCTGCGGATGAGGACAGGATGCCCATAAAGCCGTTGAAAAAATCCCGCGTATCAGGCTCTGTTATTTCAAAGGTGAGCACATTAAACGCGAGCCAGTAAAATCCATAGCCTACTCCGAGCACCGCTCCGATGAGAACAAGACGTGATGCAGCAGTTTCTCCAGCCAGCAGCACACTTAAATAAAATGCTGCTAAAAAAATCACTCCAAATCTAAGAATGAAAACCCGGTCTATTTTTTTGGCTAAACGGCCAGCTAAATAAAATGTTATCGGCTGCATCGTCACAATCGATAAGTTGTATATCGCCAAATCAATAAATTTTCCTGACTGCTTCCAGAGATACACATTCACAAATGTATTGGAAAGCGCAATTCCTAACGAGTAAAGACCGCCAACGGTCAGCAGAAGAAGTAATCCTTTATTTACATTTACATCTCCAATTACCTTTTTTAGTTTGCTCATTACTGACTCCCCTTTACTACCCCTTAGTCTGTCTCACTGAAACCGAGATATGTAAAGAGAAGACATAAAAAAACAAGGCCCTTTTATGAGGGCCTTGTTTTGCGTTATTATTTTGCTGCGCTGTAAAGACGAGCAACTTCGTCCCAGTTTACCACATTCCAGAAAGCTGAAATGTAATCAGGACGGCGGTTTTGATAGTTAAGGTAGTAAGCATGCTCCCAAACATCAAGACCTAGGATAGGCGTTTTGCCTTCAGAAAGCGGAGAATCTTGGTTTGGCGTGCTTGTGATTTCAAGTTTGCCGTTGTTTACAACAAGCCATGCCCAGCCTGAACCGAAACGTCCAGCTGCTGCTGCAGCGAATTGTTCTTTGAATTTGTCAAAGCTTCCAAATACACTGTTGATCTCTTCAGCAAGCTCGCCAGTTGGCTCGCCACCGCCGTTTGGAGATAAAAGTGTCCAGAATAATTTGTGGTTCGCGTGTCCGCCGCCATTGTTGCGGACTGCTGTGCGGATGTTTTCAGGAACAGAATCTAGATCTGCAACAAGCTCTTCAACTGATTTGTTTGCAAGAGCAGTGTTTCCTTCAACCGCTTTGTTTAAATTTGTAACGTATGTGTTATGGTGCTTCGTATGGTGAATATTCATAGTTTCCTTGTCGATATGCGGTTCTAAAGCATCGTACGCATAAGGTAATTCTGGAAGTTCGTAAGCCATGATAATTCCTCCTTAATATATATGTACTGAAATGCCGCTTCACAGCGAGCCTTTCTTCATTCAATGTAACAAAAGAACGCCGTGTAATCAATGAAAAAGCTCACAATTTGGCTATTTCAGCAGACATATTTCACTTTAACCGTTACTTCGCCCCCTTAAACCTCCTGACAGCAATTCTTACAGGACAGTCCATAAAAAATATCCGATCATTAAAAGCTGAATAATTCCCTTTGCAATGACCCCCGTTAAAAAGCCGATCAATGAGCCTAGCCCAATTTTAAACGCTGATTTTACATCTTTTTGATGTACGATAAGCTCTGCGCAAACAGCTCCGATAAACGGCCCTAAAATAATCCCCGCAACCGGAATCACAAAGGGACCGATCAACAACCCGATCGTACTCCCCCAAATAGCAGCTTTGCTTCCGCCGAACCTCTTTACACCAAGCAGATTTGAAACGTAATCTGCGGCGAATAATACTGCGGCGAATACAGCTTCAACCAGCCAGAACATATAGGAATACGGACTGAAAGAAAACAAAAATCCGTATAATACAAAACCGGCAACGATAAATACAACACTTGGAATAATAGGATACACAAGCCCGATAAAAGCGATGATAAATAGTGCAGCGATCAACAGCCAATACAAAATATCCATAGAATCCATCCTCCTCAATATGCTTACATCTCTGATCTTACACTTCTGCCAATGCAGGTCTTCCTTGTATTCATACGCTGGCAACGATACAATAAGCAACATATATTGTATAGCTAGGAAGTGAAGACAGTGAATGTATTTCAGCTTTTCATCAAAAGTACATACTCTCCACGGGATATTGCAAAAACAAGATTTCAAGGAATCGGAAAAGCGATTCTTTATGTATTTTTGCTTTCTGTCCTTTTTGCGATCCCCACTGCTTATTATGTAAGCTCAGGGACCGTCCAATCTATGAACGGCTTTAAATCCGTTTTAAACAAAGATTTCCCTGATTTCACAATTTCAAACGGCAAACTTCAGACGGATGAAAAAAAAGCCACAGAATCAAAGGCAAACGGCTTTGTCATTGTGTTTGATCCGACGGATGCATATGGCACGGAACAAATCGAAGCAAAGCAAAACGCAATAGGTATACTTCAGGATAAGTTTGTTTTGGCCATTGACGGACAGGCCCAAGAGATGGCTTACTCAATGATGCCGTCAGATTTAACCAAAAAAGATGTCACTGCAGGGTTAAACCAAAATAAAACAATGATCGTGACTGTTCTCTCAGTTCTCATTTTTCTCGTGACAGCGGCGGGAAAATTTATTGAGGTATCATTCTTGGCGCTTATCGGGCTAATCATAAAGAACGCTCAGCAAAAGCAGCTGTCCTACCAGCAGCTATGGAAGCTTTCTGCTTACTCCATTACCCTTTCAACACTATTTTTTACGATTATGCGTGCGTTAGAAACAACGGTGCCAAGTGAATTTTTAGTCAACTGGTTTGTTAACTTTGTCATCCTGTTTCTTGTATTAAAAGAGCTCCCGTCCAAAAAAGCTGTTGCTTAATTCGGAGACTGCCTTCGCAGTCTCTTTTCTTTTGTCATGAATCAACACGGACAAGCATACAATGTTATAAAAATTTTGTATGCGGGAGGCACAATCAATGAAACGTCTCACTTTTGTATTCAGCATTCTCTTTATCCTTTTTATTATTTTTTATGACCTTAAAATTGGAACGATCCCCATTCAGAACCTCCCCGTATATAAAGCATCGGCAACAACAGCTGTACAGGAAACAGCGTATAAAACGGTGACGGTAAAACCGGGTGACACGGTCATGTCAATTGTCGGGTCTGCAAGTTCCCCTGACGATATTGTAAAGGATTTTGAAACGCTTAATCCAAATGTAAAAGCCAATACGATTCAAGCAGGAACAGCATACAAATTCCCGGTCTACCCATAATTAACGTTAATTTCTTGTCAGTTCGGCGAATACACTGTTACAATATAATTTGTAAAATACATTGACATACACCATACTAGGTTTATTCTATCTAGAAGCGGCAACTACAATTAAGGAGCGATTGACAAGTGAGTGAAATCACCCATCGTACAAAAACGCGTCCCGTTAAAGTGGGACCTTTAACAATAGGCGGTAACAATGAAGTCGTTATCCAAAGCATGACAACAACCAAAACACATGATGTAGAAGCAACGGTTGCGGAAATTAACCGGCTGGCTGAAGCCGGATGCCAAATCGTGCGGGTGGCTTGTCCGGATGAACGGGCGGCAAACGCCATTGCGGATATTAAAAAACGCATCTCCATTCCGCTCGTCGTTGACATTCATTTTGATTATAAGCTTGCGTTAAAAGCCATTGAAGGCGGCGCAGATAAAATACGAATCAACCCAGGCAACATCGGCCGCCGTGAAAAAGTCGAAGCGGTCGTTAAAGCGGCGAAAGAAAAAGGGATTCCAATCCGAATTGGTGTAAACGCAGGTTCATTGGAAAAACGAATTTTAGAAAAATACGGATATCCGACAGCAGACGGCATGGTAGAAAGTGCTCTTCATCACATTAAGATTCTTGAGGATCTAGATTTTCACGATATTATCGTCAGCATGAAGGCTTCTGACGTAAACCTTGCCATCGAGGCTTACGAAAAAGCGTCAAAAGCATTTGATTACCCGCTTCACCTCGGAATCACCGAGTCAGGAACGCTGTTTGCCGGTACAGTAAAAAGCGCAGCAGGGCTTGGCGCGATTTTAAGCAAGGGCATCGGTAACACCCTGCGTATCTCATTAAGCGCAGACCCGGTTGAAGAGGTTAAAGTAGCGAGAGAGCTGTTGAAATCCTTTGGTTTGGCCTCTAACGCTGCAACCCTCATCTCATGCCCGACTTGCGGCCGTATCGAGATTGATTTGATCAGTATCGCCAACGAAGTGGAAGAATATATTTCTAAAGTGAAAGCGCCGATTAAAGTTGCAGTTCTCGGATGTGCGGTAAACGGCCCAGGTGAAGCTAGAGAAGCTGATATCGGCATCGCTGGAGCACGCGGTGAAGGCCTTCTGTTCCGAAAAGGTAAAATTGTCCGTAAGGTTCCAGAAGAAACAATGGTTGAAGAACTGAAAAAAGAAATCGACATACTTGCTGAAGAGCACTACGCAAAGCTTGAGGCTGAAAAAGCGAAATTAGCTGAAGAAACACAAAAAGCTTGACGGAAACCCGTCAAGCTTTTTTGTATTAGAAAAATGGAATAATAAATATTCCAAGCACTAATGAAACAACACCAATCCCCATGGCCCATGCACCCAGGCTTTGGGCTCCTCTTCTTCTTGCGATATAGCCGACAATAATACCGGCAGCTCCCAACAAAACAGGAAGAACAAACAATGAAATAATGGACAAGGCTAAAGCGATATACCCTATCCCCCGTCCTTCATTGACATTTCCGCCGCTGCGGTCATTCTCTTGGTCACCGCTGCGGTCAGAAGCGCGGAAAGGCTCTGCAATTTCAGCAGCCGTTTCCTCAAAAAAACCATCATTGTCGCGGGTAATATTTGTTCCTTCAGAACCATGATCTACATAGTAACTGTTGTTATCACGTTTTTCGTAATCGTTTGCCACCTTCAATTCCCCCTTCTGTTTTATTAAAGGAGCTTTTATAGTTTGATCCATTTTTGCTGATTCATGTTTGCTAAACTTTTCTGGTAATGTTAATTGTTTATGTTACACTTGAAAGGATGAAACTGAAGGAGTGTGGGCATGTTACGCTTAGGAATAGATATTGACGGCACAATCACGGCTCAGGATACATTCGTCCCTTATTTAAACCGCTCGTTTAATCTTTCCATTTCATTAAACGATATGACGGATTATGATTTAACAAAACTGTTACATATTACACAGGAAGAATTTTGGGATTGGATGAATCAAAATGAAGCAATCATATATAAAGAAGCACTTCTTGCGCAGCATGCAAAACAGTCCCTTGACCTCCTCAAAGAGGAGCACCGGCTGATTTATATTACGGCGAGAAGGACTCATTTAAGCGATGTTACGTTCGAATGGTTTGACAGACAAAACATCCATTATGACCACATAGAGCTCGTGGGCGGGCATCATAAAGTCGAAGCGGTCAAAAAACATGACATCGACTTGTTTTTTGAGGATCATCACGGAAACGCAATGATGATTGCAAAAGAAGCCGGTATACCGGTGATTTTATTCAATTCGCCGTATAACCAGCTTCCGATCGATTCAAATATCATTAGAGTTAACAACTGGCTCGAAGCGGTTCAATGGATAAATGAAAATAAACATTCTTTCATACGTGTGAAAAATTAAAAAAGGAGCCTGATCAGGCTCCTTTTTCTCTATCCTTAACTCTTACGCAGAAGGTTGATCTTGCTTTTCCTGTTCACAGCTTGGACATGTCCCGTAAATCTCAAATTTATGCCCGCTGATCTGATAGCCATCTAGGTCATCATAGAGCTTATCCATCGGACAAGACTCAATTTCCTTTGTTTTGCCGCAAGCCAGGCAAATAAAGTGATGGTGATGATGAGTAAATGAGCATTTAAATCGGAACAGCTTTTCACCGGAGAGCTCAGTCGTTTCCAAAATACCTAGCTCTTCATATAAAGAAAGGTTTCTGTAAATTGTATCAAAGCTTAAACCGGGATAATCATCATTTAGTGCAGACAGTACATTTTTAGCGGTCAGATACCTGTCCGAATCAGCAAAAAGCTGAAGCATATCTTCCCGTTTGCTTGTATATTTATATCCGTTTTCTTTCAGTAAGTTCAGCGCTTCTTGTACGTTCATGAAGGGCCCCCCTTTTCGCTTTGCTTAAGAACGAACGTATCTTATATATCAAAAAGAAAATGGCAGCTGTCTGACCAGCAAGCCATTTTCTTTACTACTGATAAAATTATACCCATAAAATGAATAAAAGTAAATGAAAGCCTAGTGGATTGCGGTTTTGAATTTACCGCCTCTTGTTTCATGAGTATTCATTATTGTAATAAATGCATTATCATCGACTTCAAACACAATGGATTTGAGCTTGGTCACTTCCAGCCTTGTGACAACTGCATAAATCACATCTTTTTCCTCGTCTGTATAGCCGCCTTTTCCCTTCAGCTTCGTTGTTCCGCGTCCGAGACGGTGTAATATAGCGTCAGAAATCTCATCATACTGGTCCGAGACAATAATCACAGCTTTTGTTTCATCAAGCCCTTGGATGACCGCATCAATGGTTTTCATGGCAATGTAGTAAGTCATGAAAGAATACATAGCTTGCTCAGGACCGAACACAAAACCGGCCCAAATAAAGATAAATACATTGATGAGCATCACAAACTCACCAACTGAAAAGGGCAGTTTTTTCGTTAGAAGGATACCGAGAATTTCTGTGCCGTCCATTGAACCACCGTTTCGAATCACCAGCCCGACACCAAAGCCGAGCAAAAGACCTCCGAATACTGTAGCCAGAATAGGCTGTGTCGTAATGGCTTCTACGTGGTGAAGCGAGGATTCGATTAAGGCAAGGCCGACAATCCCGATAACAGTAGAAACGAGGAAGGTCTTACCGATATATTTATATCCGAAGATCATAAAAGGAATGTTTAAAATGACAACGAATACAGCGAAATTCAGAAAGGGGTTTGACATAAAGAGGTGGTCTAAAATAAGTGATACACCGATAATGCCTCCATCAATAAAATCATTGGGGACTAAAAATAATTCAATACTTACCGCCGCAGACGCAGCTCCAATCAGAATCATGATGACCCTGAATATAAAGTGGGTAAATGATTCTCTTTTGTGTTGTTTTGTTGGGGTCATAAAATCTCCTTTCCTGCAATAACTATTTTAAATAGACTATGACTCTATTTTACCATGAAATGCTGACACATTTTACTGATTTGCCCATACATTATGTCTGAGAGGTGGAATGTTCGATGATATTATTTCAAAGAATTATTTTGCAGAGGCTCAATCAAGCCAGTGCTGAAGATTTATTGAAGTACTCTAAGCAATACGGAATCAGTCTGTCAAAACCGCAGGCAGTTGAAGTAGCAAACCTGTTATACGGGAAAAACGTGAATATTTTTAATGAGCAGGAACGTACGCGGCTGCTGAAACAAGTAGAATCCATTACTTCAAAAGAAACAGCCCAAACCGTTCATGAACTTTTCAAACAGTTCACAAGCTGAAAAAAGGGGGGAATTCAATCCCCCCCTTTTTTTATTGCTGTAAAATCTTTTCGAGTAATGTGTTGTCAAATTGCTTTTCTTTCAGCATTTGAATCTCAAAACGGTACGGCGGTTTTTTGTTCTTTTTATCTTCACCGACATACGGCGTTTCAAGAATTTTCGGGATGTCTTTTAACTGCTCATGATGAACGACATATTGCAATGCGTCAAACCCGATTTCCCCGAATCCAATATTTTCATGACGGTCTTTTCTCGCGCCTTTGACATTTTTGCTGTCATTGATATGGAGCACTTTGATTCTGTCAATACCGACAATTTTATCGAACTCATTCAGCACTCCGTCAAAATCTTCGACAATATTGTAGCCGGCATCATGTGTATGGCATGTGTCAAAGCATACAGATAACTGCTCATTGTGTGTCACGCCATCAATAATTTGCGCAAGCTCTTCAAAGCTTCTGCCGCATTCAGATCCTTTGCCTGCCATTGTTTCTAATGCAATCTGCACATTTTGATTCGGATCAATGACTTCATTTAAGCCTTCAATGATTTTTTTAATGCCTTCTTCGGCTCCCGCCCCAACATGAGCACCCGGGTGAAGGACGATTTGCTTCGCGCCGATAGCAGCTGTCCGCTCAATTTCAGAGCGGAGAAAATCAACACCAAGCTCAAAAGTAGCCGGATTGGTCGTATTGCCAATATTAATAATATAAGGCGCGTGTACGATAATCTCGTCGATCCCGTTTTCCTGCATGTGAGCGCGGCCGGCTTCTATATTTAAGTCTTCAATTTTTTTTCGGCGCGTATTTTGCGGCGCACCTGTATAAATCATAAACGTGTTCGCCCCGTAAGAGACTGCTTCCTGACTCGCAGCCAGAAGCATATGTTTCCCGCTCATAGAGACGTGTGAACCTATTCTCAACAACCGGTTCCCCTACTTTCTTTTTTTAGATTGATTTCTTCGCTGTTTTTTCTTAATTTTCTCCATCTCGTAGCTCATTTTCTTTTTATATCCCGGCTTAACCTTCTTCGGCTTTTTCACGAGACGATGGGCGATTTCATCTGCTTCGTTTGGCGTCTTTTTACGCTTTTGGCGGCGCTGGCGGTCATCGCCTTTTTTCCATTCACCTTTTTCAATCTCCAGGTAATCAAACTCAATGCCCATTTTCTCAAGCTTCACCAATGCATCCTCATCAGAAAGCTCATAAATGGTCATGGCCTGTCCTGAAGAACCCGCGCGCGCTGTTCTGCCCACACGGTGAACATAGAAATCAAGATCATCCGGCAGCTCATAGTTGATGACATGGCTGACACCTTTAATATCAATACCTCTTGCGGCGAGGTCAGTTGCAATTACATAAGTGAATTCCAAATCATTAATCTGCTTCATGACTTTTTTCCGCTCACGAGGCGTTAAGCCGCCGTGCAGAAGTCCGATTTTCATACCTTTGCCCATCAAATATTTGGCAATATGGTCGGCAGTGTTTTTTGTATTGGCAAACACAATGCCTAAGTATGGGTTCAGATTAGACATGATATCGAAAAGGAGCTTGTCCTTATCACGGTGCTTTGAAGGAATAAGAATATGCTCAATTTTCGCAGCAGTGACCTGTTTCGGCTCCACGTGGGCATATTTCGGGTTTTCCATATATTTTTTCAAAAACGGTTTCAGCTTTTCCGGAATTGTTGCAGAGAACACAAGCATCTGCAGATCCTCTGGCATACGTGAACCAATGTAATCAACGTCTGCAAGGAATCCCATATCCAGCATTAAATCCGCTTCATCAATAACAAGAGATTCAGCTTTATGAACACTTAATGCCTGTTCTTTGATTAAATCCGCAATCCGTCCAGGCGTTCCGACGACTAGATGCGGCTGCGTTTTCAGTTTATCAATGGCTTTCTGCTTATCTGTTCCTCCGATAAAACATTTCGAACGGATCGAATCGCCTTCTGCACCCTGCGTGATTTTCAGCGCTTCCTGATAAATCTGGTTGGCAAGCTCGCGCGTCGGAGCCGTGATGACCACCTGAACGACATCCTTAGCAGGATCAATTTTATTTAACAAAGGAAGCAAGTAAGCGTGAGTCTTTCCGGTTCCCGTCTGAGACTGTCCGATGACGCTTTCTTTTTTTAATACAGCAGGAATCAGCCTTTTTTGAATATCGGTCGGTTCATAAAAACCAAGGCGATGTACTGCATCTATAATAAACGGTTTCAATTCATACACATCAAATTTAGTTTCTTTCATTTTTCCCAGCTCCTTAAAGCGGCACATTATGTGTCCATCATCACATTATACCCGATTCACCTTAAAAACACCACGTTTGGAAGGCGTTTGTTTTATTCAGATAAGGAAAGCAAATACCGAAACCCATGCATATTGTAATAGCAGAGAGAACTGAAAGGAGGTACAAGTATGTTTTCACAGCAGCAGCCAATGAGAAACTATCCGCAGCCCGGTCCGCCCCGCCCTATGCAAAACCAGCGCATGATGGGAAGAACAGCGCCTGAAATGCGAAGACCTTCATTTGGTCCGCCGCAGCAAGGTTTCCAGCAATCAGGGCAGCAATTTCTTCCTCAGCCAAACGCCGGAGCAAGAAATGGGGCGGGCACAGGCTTAAAAGGGATGCTGTCCAAATTTCTGCCCGGCGCAGGAGGCACAGGGGCCCCCGGAGCAGCCGCAGGCGGAGGAGCAGGTCTGCAGGGCATTCAAAATCTCGCTAATCCGGCATCGTTATCCAGTATGCTCAACAATGTGCAAAAAGTGCTCGGCATGGCGCAGCAAGTCACCCCTATGATCCAGCAGTACGGACCCTTAGTCCGCAATCTGCCGGCAATGATAAAGCTTTACAGTCAATTAAGCAAAAACGATGATACAGAGGGCACTGAAGAAGAAACGAAGACAGAATCGGAAGAAAGTGCAGAAACAGAAAAGAAAACTGCGTCCAGCGACTCTGCCGAAAAGAAAAAATCAAAAGCAAGCAGTTCATCATCTGCAAAAAAAACAGAAGCACCGGACTTGAAGGAACAAGAATCAAAAACATCTGTCTCAAAGAAAAATGAAACGCCCTCTCCTTCCTCGAAAAAAACATCAGGCAGTTCAAAGCCGAGATTATATATTTAACATTCTTTGATATCTGGAGTGAGTTTGGCTATAATGGAGATCAGAAGAATGCAAGATTAGAGCCGTTTGATTACGGCTTTTTATATTGCCTTTACTCACTTCTGTATTGGAGGACAACCGAAAATGGACGTAATTAAAATTTCGCCGCGCGGCTATTGCTATGGTGTTGTTGACGCTATGGTAATCGCTAAAAACGCGGCACTGGATAAAAGCTTGCCAAGACCCATTTATATACTCGGGATGATTGTTCATAATAAACACGTCACTGATGCGTTTGAGGAAGATGGCATTTATACATTGGACGGCGCTAATCGACTGGACATCCTGAAGCAGGTTGACAAAGGAACTGTCATTTTCACAGCGCACGGCGTTTCTCCCGAGGTTAGACGAATCGCCGAAGAAAAAGGATTAGTCGCAATAGATGCTACATGTCCGGATGTAACGAAAACCCATAATTTAATCTTAGAAATGAAAGAAAAAGGATACCACGTAATCTATATCGGCAAAAAAGGCCATCCGGAGCCGGAAGGAGCGGTTGGCGTTGCGCCTGATATCGTTCACTTGGTTGAAACGCCGGAAGATGTCAAAAATCTCGATATCCAAGCTGAAAAATTGATCGTAACAAACCAAACGACAATGTCTCAATGGGATGTTCACGATATTATGGAGCTTGTGAAGGAAAAATATCCTCACGTTGAATATCACCAAGAGATTTGCCTGGCTACCCAGGTACGGCAGGAAGCTGTATCGGAACAGGCGAAAAAAGCGGACTTAACGATCGTTGTCGGCGACCCGAAAAGCAACAATTCAAACCGGCTCGCTCAAGTGTCAGAGGAAATAGCCGGCACAAAAGCGTACCGAATCGGCGATCTAAGCGAATTAAAACTGGAATGGCTTAAAGGCGTAAATACCGTCGCCGTTACTGCCGGAGCTTCAACACCGACACCGATCACCAAAGAAGTGATTCGCTTTTTAGAACAGTTCGATCATGAAAACCCATCAACTTGGACAATCGAACACAATGTTCCGCTCAAAAAAATCCTTCCGAAAGTGAAAGCAAAAAACTGAGGCCCTCACAGCCTCAGTTTTTTTATAGAAAAGTAAATGGATTTGTATCCGTTTCAGAAATAAAGATATTGACGTCTACTTTTTTATCCTTACACATTGACGTCAGTTTTTTTGTGACGCCTTCTTTCATGATTTTTTCAGCGTAATGGCCTGGATCAATGACACTCAGACCAAGCATCATCGCATCATGGGCAACATGGAAATATAGATCACCTGTAACGTAAACATCTGCGCCTTTTCGTTTTGCCTGGTGGATATACTTGTTCCCGTCTCCTCCGAGAACAGCTACTTTCTTCACCATGCTGTCAGCCTGTCCCACCATTCTGACGCCGTTCACTTGAAGCTTGTCTTTCACAAACAAAGCGAATTCCTGAAGCGTCATTTCATTTTTAAGTGTTCCGACACGGCCTAGCCCTTTTTCAGCTGGTAACTGTTCGACAGGATAAACATCATAAGCCACTTCTTCATATGGATGGCTTTTTATCATTGCGTTTATAACGGCTTTTTCTATGCTTTTAGGAAACACAGTCTCCAGTCTGACTTCATGAACGAGCTCAAGCTCTCCGACCTCTCCGATAAAAGGCTGTGCGCCGTCCAATGGCTTAAAGCTGCCAATGCCCTCAGATGAAAACGCACAATGGCTGTATTCACCGATATGGCCTGCCCCCGCATTTCCCAGCGCTCCTCTGACCTGCTCCTCATATTCTTTCGGCACGTATACGACCAGCTTTTTAAGAGGATCGGTATAAGTAGGAGCCAATACTTCAGTTTCACTCAGCTCCAAGGCCTCAGCAAGCAGATCATTTACGCCGCCGTCAGCAACATCTAAGTTAGTATGAGCCGCATAGACAGCAATATCATGCTTCAAACACTTTTCAATCAGCCTTCCGCCGGGCTGATCAGTTGAAATATGCTTTAGCGGCCGGAAAATAGGAGGATGGTGCGCAATGATTAAATCAACATCTTTTTCAATCGCTTCATCGACGACGCTTTCCAATACATCCAGCGTAATCATCACATTTTTAACCGGTTTATTTAAACTGCCGATTTGCAGACCGATTTTATCGCCTTCAACTGCATAGGCTTTCGGAGAAAATTGTTCAAACAGCTGGATGACTTGCTGTCCGTTTACCATTTTAGCCATGATCGATAACCTCCTTTAATAGCTTCATTCGATCGGTTAGTTCCTTCAATTTCTGTTTGTTATCTTCAGATGTTGCAGCACGGCTGATCTGTTCATATATATTTTGAGTATGCTGAAGCTCTTGTGTCCATTTTTTCAAAAATACAGCATTCTTTTCTTTTGCCAAAAATGGGCCTACGAGCATTCCTGCCGGCAAAGAAATTCCTGCATAAGCTGCATCTCTGTCTCCGGCTTCGGCGACAAGCACCTCATAGCACTTTCCGTCTTCGTCAAGAATCACTTCATCAATAAGTGCGTATCCTTCTTTATACAGCCACTCTCTAATATGAACGGCATGAATATTCGGCTGTAAAATAAGCCGTTCTTTACCTGTCAGTTTTTCTTTGCCTGCTTCTAAAATATGAGCGATCAGTGACCCGCCCATTCCGGCAATTGTTATGGCGTCAGCCTCACCTTTCTGAAGCACTTCCAGGCCGTCTCCTTGCCTTACCGTTATGTGTGCGCTTAAGCCCGATTTTTCGACCTGCCGTTTGGCAGACAAGAATGGACCGTCTGTTATTTCTCCAGCAATAGCTTTGCTGGCTTTATGATTCAGCACCGCATAACAGGGAAGGTAAGCATGGTCAGAACCAATATCCGCTACTACTGCTCCATCCGGTATGTACTCCGCTACTGTTTGTAATCGTTTTGATAATTTTAATTCGTTCACTAGTCATCACAACTTTTCTCAATCATTTTTTCCTTTTCTATCATATAAAAAATCAGTCCGGAATCCAAGCTGAGCGAATGATTTTCAGTTTATTTCTTTGCAGGAACAACATCAAGTATGGGTGACGGACAAAATAAAAGGCTGTCGAGAACATCTCGGCGGCCTGAGAACGTATAAGGAGAAAGATACATCCTTTATTTAATTTTAGACACCCATTCTGCCATGTCATCAAGCTTATCAGCCGGAACAAGACCGGAAGGCATTCCATTACCGCCTTTTTCAATCTTTGTTTTGATTTCAGCGACATCCTTCTTATCTCCTACACCTTTTAAACTCGGACCCGAAACTCCTTCATAATTTTCCCCGTGACACGCGATACAATTTGCCTTGTAAATGTCTTCCGGTGAAGCGTTCGCATCATCTTTTTCAGCAGACTTGCTTTCTCCCCCGCTCGCAATCTCACGAGAGTCATCAAGCCCCTTTACTGATAAAAAGAAAGTCAGACCAATTCCTAAAACAGCGATCAGTAAAAATGGAATAAGCGGATTCCATTTCATTTCCCTTCCCCCTTTATGATCCTTCCCCCTATGTAAACACTTCTAATTCTAACTTATTTTTACAAAAAGTAAATGGATTGGCATACAAAAGTTTTTTATTCACACTTTATACAAAATTGAATCAAAACATGCCTATTTCTCTAACATTCCTTTTATTCTATTGTATAATGTATTGTATACGCTTACAATAGAAAATATGGATTGGTATATTGAAATTTTTCATCACAATGTTCATTTGCAAATGACATCATTTTTCAGTAAAATAAAGGCATATTATCCATATATCTTTTTAAAAAAAGAAGAACGGATCTGCAAGACCCGTTCCATCTTATTCTAGAAAATCTTTCAAACGTTTACTTCTGCTAGGATGTCTTAGTTTCCGCAGCGCTTTCGCTTCGATTTGTCGAATACGCTCTCTCGTAACTCCAAATACCTTGCCGACCTCTTCCAATGTTCTTGTACGTCCGTCATCAAGACCGAATCGAAGCCGCAATACATTTTCTTCACGATCTGTTAACGTATCAAGCACGTCTTCAAGCTGCTCTTTCAATAGCTCGTATGCCGCGTGATCTGAAGGTGAAGTAGCCTCTTGATCTTCGATGAAATCACCAAGATGGGAATCATCCTCTTCACCGATCGGTGTTTCAAGGGACACTGGCTCTTGTGCTATTTTTAAGATTTCACGTACTTTTTCAGGTGTTAAATCCATGTCTTCCGCAATTTCTTCAGGTGTTGGCTCTCTGCCTAAGTCTTGCAATAGCTGACGCTGTACGCGGATTAATTTATTAATGGTTTCAACCATATGAACGGGGATCCGGATCGTTCTCGCCTGATCGGCAATGGCGCGTGTAATCGCCTGTCTGATCCACCACGTAGCATACGTACTGAATTTATAACCCTTACGGTAATCAAATTTCTCAACGGCTTTCATCAGACCCATGTTACCTTCTTGGATCAGGTCAAGGAATAGCATTCCGCGTCCGACGTACCGTTTGGCGATGCTGACAACAAGCCGCAGGTTCGCTTCAGCCAATCTGCGTTTGGATTCTTCATCACCTTCTTCAATTTTTTGCGCATAGGCGATTTCTTCCTTTGCAGAAAGAAGGTTAACCCGGCCGATTTCCTTTAAATACATACGAACTGGGTCATTGATTTTGACACCAGGCGGTACACTTAGGTCATTAAGGTCAAATTCTTCTTCGGCTTTGGCAAGCTGCTGAATATTAGGATCTTCTGTTTCTTCATTCTCACTAATTAATTCAACACCTTGTTCACCTAAAAATTCATAATACTCATCCATTTGGTCTGATTCAATCTCAAAGCTGGACATACGCTCAGCAATTTCTTCATATGTCAAAACGCCACGTTTTTTACCAGACTCGGTTAATTGTTCTTTCACTTGGTCGAATGTTAATTCAGTTTCGTGGGTTTGTTTATCAGCCATTATGGATCCCTCCTTCCAAAGCTTGCAACGAATTCTAAAAGCGGTATGATTCTTATTCGGTCCATTCAGGCGTTTTCTATGTGAACTGCCTTTAACAATGTGCGAATAATGAAATGACAATTCATGATGAGGTCAAGCGATCTATTTGCTCCTCCGCAAGGAATCATTGCCAATGAAAGCTCCTCATCAGTTGTCCCGGTTATTTTAAAGATCGGTTCAAAGTAACGATTTCTTGAGCCAGAGATGCCGCTCTCAAAAAATCTTTTTGCCTTTCGGCTTCGGCTCTTTCCGCCTCTTTTTCTTTTATCATTGACCATTTTCTGTGATTCAACACTTTTTTCACATAATCTGATAACTCGGCCTCGCTGAGTTCTTGATTAATCTGAAGCATTAAAATATCAGACAGTACCTGGCTTATATGATCATCCGTCACCCTGGCCATAAGGTGCTGAGGCGTCAGCTCGGCACCCTCTTCATAAAAAGCGTACAAATAGGCGGCCAAAGCGCGGTGTTCATCAATATTAAATTCAAACCCGACCCGGTCAATGACTTTTTTTATGACGCCCCTGTCACGAAGCATATGCGCCAGTAAAAGCCTTTCTGCATTTTCATACGCCGGGCGCAGCCGTTTTTGCCTTGCCTTAGTTGTCAGATGCGCTCTTCTTGTTTTCGTTTCACCGCTGCTGTCAGCAGGTTTGTTTTGCCTGCCGAATACAGTCAGCTGCTCAGTTAATGACTCCTGGGAAATCGAAAATTCGGAAGCAAGCTGTTTCACGTAGACTTCCTGTTCAAGTGATCCTGACAGCGCGCTGATTTCTTTAAGCACTTCTTTAATGTAGGCTAATCGATCGCCTTCATCGGACAGGTTCTTTCCTTTCCGGAAATATTGCATTTTAAACGCCATTACCGTAACGCTTGCATCGACAATGTCGTTTTTGAATTTTTCTCCGCCGTACTGTTTAATGTAATCGTCAGGGTCCAATCCGTCAGGGATCATTGCGACTCTGACTTTACAATCTTTTTTCTGAAGAAGCTCTGCAGCTTTCAAGGTGGCTTCATATCCGGCTTTATCAGAGTCATAGCAAAGAATGATTTCCTCCACGTTTCTTCTCAGAATCTTTACATGATCATCTGTCAGAGACGTGCCCATCGTCGCTATACTCTCTTTTACGCCTGAGTTTACCGCTGATATGACATCAGCGAATCCCTCGAATAAGACAGCTCTTTCCTGCTTTCTGATATGAAGGCGGGCCTTGTGAAAATGATAAAGCAGCTTGCTTTTATGAAAAAGCGGCGTTTCCGGACTGTTCATATATTTTGGCTGCTGGCTGCCAAGCGCTCGGCCTGAGAAAGCCACAACAGCTCCATGATGGTCATGGATCGGAAACATGATCCGGTTTCTGAAACGGTCAAAATATCCGCTTCCGTCTTCGCGTCTGATTAGCAGACCCGCTTTTTCCATTTGTGTTTCACTGAAGCCCCGCTTGACGAGAAATTTTGTTATGAAATCCCAAGAATCAAGAGCATAACCGATCTGAAATTCATCAATCAGCTCTTTTGTAAACCCTCTTGCAAGCAAATAATCCAGCGCTTCTTGACCTTCTTTTGTATTTATTAACAAATGATGGTAAAATTTCTTCAGAAGCTCATGAGCCTCCGCCATTTTTTGTTCTCCGGAGGATTCTGGCCGGACTGCGGTGTGAACCGTTATATCATCTGGAAAATCAATGTGGTATTTGTCCGCAAGGTGGGAAACCGACTCCGCAAACGAATAGCCCTCCATCTGCCTCAAAAAAGAGAAAACATTGCCGCCCGCTCCGCAGCCGAAGCAATGAAAAATCTGTTTGTCCGGCGATACGGAAAACGAAGGTGTGCTTTCTCCGTGAAAAGGACAGAGTCCAAAGTAGTTTCGGCCTTGCTTCTTTAATTGAACATAATCACCTATGACTTCAACGATATCTGCCGACTTTTGCACCTTGTCTACAATTTCATCTGGTATCCGATTTCCCATCTTATAACACTCCGTCGTACATTATTCGATGTTTTAGTGCAAAATCCCTTCATCGTTCGACAGGATTTTTTGCAGCAGTGTAACAAATCGTTCTCGATCTTCATGATTCAATTTTTTAGGCCCTTTGGCATATATGCCTTTTCTCCTTTGTTTGCCGGAAACATGACGGCCTTCAAGAGCAAAATCAATCGTATCTTCCTTGTAAAGACGCCCTCTCTCCGACATGACGGTGACATTCCTGTTCACAAGCAGGGATGCTAAACCAATATCCTGCGTCACCACGACATCTCCCGGTTTTACATGATTTGCGATATATAAATCAGCAGCTTCTTTATGAGGATCAACATACTTCCATTTTTCTTCCTGACTTCTGGAAAGCTGGTAATGTTCAAATGAAGCGACAAAAAGAACTTGAACTTCATAATCGGATGCTGTTTGTAAAATTTCGTCTTTTACGGGACAAGCATCAGCATCGACAAAAATCGTCTTTTCTTTTTCATTAAGAAGAGTAATTCTCCATCCCTCCATTAAACTCCTGCATAAAAGCAAGCAAAATCGCACACCCTGCAAAAATGCGGGTGTATATGAATTTGTCGAAAAATTCCCGGGAGAAATTCTTGACATCTTACCCATAATAGTTTATTCGTATCACACTAACCTTAAACCTAAAATTAATCATTTTATCACAATTTTTTATTATAATACAAACTTCACAAAGATGCTATTGTTTTTCATTATTCCCTTTTGGCAAAGTCAAAAACCCAGGATAGAGCGTCCTGAGTTACATGTTTTTCGTTTTAAGATGATGGATAATATTTGCTGTTTCTTCTACTGCTTTATTTGAAACATCTACAACCTGGCAGCCGATTCGATCCACGATCTTTTCGAAATATTCCAGTTCCTCTTTAATTCTGTTGATATTTGCATAGATGGCCTTGTCATTGAGGCCAAGCGATTTTAACCGTTCTTTTCTGATATGATTCAGTTTATCCGGACTAATCTTCAGGCCGATGCATTTTTTCGGGTCAACATTAAAGAGCTCTTCCGGCGGGTCAACCTCCGGAACAATCGGAACATTGGCAACCTTCAGCCGCTTGTGGGCAAGATATTGAGATAACGGTGTTTTAGAGGTTCTCGATACACCGATCAAAACGATATCAGCTTTTAAAATGCCTCGTGGGTCACGCCCATCATCGTATTTAACAGCAAATTCAATCGCTTCGACCTTTTTGAAATAATCTTCATCAAGCTGGCGGACCCGTCCCGGTTCATATTTCGCCGTTAAACCGTAGGCTGTTTCCATTTTATCAATTAACGGGCCGATAATATCATAATATAAAACATTTGCTTTTTCCGCTTCGGCAATCAAATATTCTCTTATTTCCGGCACCACAAGTGTAAAACAGATAATGCCTCCATCTGCTTTTGCAAGTGAAATCACTTCATTGATAGTGCCAATGTCTTCAACATAAGGAATTCTTCTTACATGTGTATCATCCGCTGAGCCGTTAAATTGGCTTAATGCAGCTTTGACTACCAATTCGGCCGTTTCACCGACGGAATCCGATACAACATAGATGATGCGGTTATTCATATTATCCCCCCGTTAGTCTGCGCTCTTATAGGATTTCATTTTCTGATAAACTGACAAGTATTTTGGTCATATTCGTTTTCGTCACTCTGCCGATCACTTCATATCCTTTATCGGTATCTTTGATGACAGGCAGCGCATCGATTTGTTTTTCAATTAAGTGCTTTGCAATGTCCATCACATAATCCTCGCGTCTGCACACTGTAATATTCGGCATTCTAGTCATAATAATGTGCACAGGGACAGAAGTAAGCTCCTGCTGGCCGATGCTGGCTCGTAGTAAATCCTTTCGTGAAAGCACTCCGACTAAAACAGCATCACGGTCCACTACAAACAGAGTACCTACATCTTCTAAAAACATGGTGCAAATCGCATCATATACAGAAACGTTCTCGTGAATAACGACGGGGATAGATTGAAAGTCTTTCACCTGAAGCTTTTTCAGTTTATCTGCCAAAAGCTGCGTGCCGGTTTTTCCAGTATAGAAATAACCGACTCTCGGGCGCGCCTCAAGGAAACCTGACATGGTGAGTATGGCTAAATCCGGACGCAGTGTTGCTCTCGTTAAATTCAGCTGTTCGGCAATATGCTCCCCTGTAATCGGTCCGTTTTCTTTTACAATCTGCAAAATATGTTCTTGCCGTTTATTTAGTTCGATCGTACTCACCACCTTTTCACTTCGTATCTATGTAAAGAAATAATAAACCATATTATAACGTAAATGCTTTGTAATCAAACAAAAAAACTTTCAAATGGGGAAAAGACGATTACCGATCCCACAGCAACCGCCTTTTCTTTCTTTATTTTACAATAAGGGCATTCATATTAGCAAAGGACTTGATCTGATCCGCCAAGCTTACCATTTGCGCTAATCGGTTTGCCTTTAATGTCTCGTTATCAGCAATAACCATCGTATGGTCGAAATAAGCATCAATCGGTTCCTTCAAGGCCGCAAGGGAAGAAAGTGCCGCCTCATAATCCTTTTTGCTGAAGCTTTCCTGCAGATTTTGTTTAGCAGTTTGATAAGCTTCGTACAGCTTCGCTTCATATTCATTTTCAAACAAATCAGGCTGAATTTCCGCGCGAACTCCTTTTTTGCTGATAGAGATCACTCGGCCTAAAGATTCTGCTGTTTCCTTAAAGCCTGGCGCACCCAATTTTTGTTCCAGCACTTGCGCTTTGTGGAGCGCCGAATATGGCTCAAGCTCAAAGCTTTCCAGCACGGCATCTATTACATCATGTCTGATCTGCTCCGCATTTAAGACGTATTTTAGACGCTGAGTGAAGAAATCTAACAGTTCGGTTTCTTTTTCGGTTTGTACGAAAGTCAGCAGCTCTTCAAACGAAATGCCCCAGTTCCGGTCAAGCAGAATAGCGACAATACCGCTCGCTTGGCGGCGCAAGCCGTAAGGATCCTGTGAACCAGTCGGAATGACGCCAATCGAGAAGAAGGATGCGATTGTATCCAGCTTATCCGCCATGGCAACTACCGCCCCAGTGAAAGTGGAAGGCGTTTCTCCGCCTGCAGATCTAGGCATATAGTGTTCGTTGACAGCTGCGGCTACAGCAGCATGTTCGCCAAGCATTCTCGCATACTTTTCACCCATAATTCCTTGAAGCTCAGGGAACTCATATATCATATGTGTCACAAGGTCGAATTTAGAAATTTCAGCAGCACGTTTCACATGTTTTAATGTATCTTCATCAGCTTGAAGACGGACAGCAAGCTTCTCTGCGATCGCTGTTACTCTTCTTACCTTATCAGCGAGAGAGCCAAGCTCTTCATGGAACACAATGTTTTCGAGCTTCTTTACATTTTCATCAATGTTCAGTTTCTGGTCTTCCTTGTAGAAGAAGGAAGCATCTGATAAACGCGCACGCAGCACTTTTTCATTGCCTCGCGCGACATTTTCGATCGCGTGGCTGTTTCCGTTACGGACTGTGATAAAGTAAGGCAGCAAATCTCCGTTTTTGTCTTTAACAGGGAAATAGCGCTGATGCTCTTTCATTGTCGTTACAAGCACTTCCTCAGGAATGGACAGAAACTCAGATTCAAATGAGCCGTAAAGAGCCGTCGGATATTCTACTAAATGATTGACTTCATCAAGGAGATCCTCGTCAACCGGAATACTCCAATTGTTTTCTTCGGCCATTGCTTCCAGCTGCGATTGAATCATCTGTTTGCGAACATTTGGATCAGCAATAACATGCTGCTGTTTCAGCTGTTCTTCATAACTTGAAGGTGATTCAATAGACACTTCATGCCCCAGGAACCGGTGCCCCTGTGTCGTCCGGCCTGACTCAACATTTGTAATTGCAAACGGAATGACATCCTGGCCAAATAAAGCGACAATCCATTTAATCGGACGGATATAACGCAGATCTTCATTTCCCCATCTCATGTTTTTCGGGAAATGGAGGCTTGTAATTAAGCTGTTCAGTTCAGGCAGAAGCGTTTTGGTTTCTTGTCCTGCTTGGAATTTTTGCACAAAAACATATTCCGTGCCTTTTATTTCTTTCATATACAAGTCTTCCACGCTGGCACCTTGACCTTTTGAAAACCCAATCGCCGCTTTTGTCCAGTTGCCGTCAGCATCAAGGGCAATTTTTTTTGCAGGCCCTTTTGCCTCTTCTTTTATATCATCCTGCTTTTCTGCTACACCCTTTACTAAAACAGCAAGGCGTCTCGGTGTATTAAAAAGCTTCACTTCACCGTGTGCAATATTTTTTTCTGCAAGCCAGCCTGTCAGCTTTTCACCAAGCTGAACCATGCTTTCATTCAAAAAGCGCGCCGGCATTTCCTCTAATCCGATCTCTAAAAGTAAATCCTGTTTACTCATGAGAAGAACCCTCCCCTTTAAGCATTGGGAACCCTAGTTTTTCTCGTTCCTCATAATAGGTTTTTGCGACTTTTCTTGCTAAATTCCGCACTCTTCCGATATAGCCTGTCCGCTCTGTAACAGAGATTGCCCCTTTGGCATCAAGAAGGTTGAATGTGTGCGAGCATTTAAGCACGTAGTCATATGCGGGATGCACAAGACCGTTATCCATTTGCTTGATCGCTTCTTTTTCATACGTGCTGAATAATTGGAACAGCATATCAACGTCAGATGTTTCAAATGTATAAACGGAATGCTCGTACTCAGCCATCATGAATAAATCTTTCACAGTAAACCCTGACGTCCACTCAAGATCAAATACATTTTCTTTATCCTGAATATAAGAGGCCAGACGCTCAATTCCGTATGTAATTTCCACGGAAACAGGCTTACACTCAAGTCCCCCAACCTGCTGGAAATACGTGAATTGTGTAATTTCCATTCCGTCAAGCCAGACTTCCCAGCCAAGACCCGCACAGCCTAAAGACGGATTCTCCCAGTTGTCCTCAACAAAACGGATGTCATGCTCAAGCGGATCAATTCCGAGAGCGCGTAAAGAGTCTAAATACAGCTCTTGAATGTTATCAGGTGATGGTTTAATGATGACCTGAAATTGATGATGCTGATAGAGTCTGTTCGGGTTTTCTCCGTATCGGCCGTCAGCTGGGCGTCTTGACGGCTCAACGTAAGCCACTTTCCACGGCTCAGGACCGATACTGCGCAAAAATGTATACGGGCTCATCGTGCCGGCCCCTTTTTCTACATCGTATGCCTGCATGAGCACACAGCCTTCATTAGACCAATGCTTCTGCAGGGTTAGAATCATGTCTTGAATATTCATTTCAAGCACCTCCACTTTTCTTTCATAAAATTGCTGCGGCAGCAACCAAAAAACTCCCGTCTCTATGCTTGCCAGCCCGCAAACATAGGGACGAGAGTTCTCCCGCGGTTCCACCCTAGTTGCTGAGAACAAAATCCCAGCCTCTTTTTTAAAATTGCTCAAGAATGCCTTTCGTTGCGCGCTCATCCTTAGCTTACACCGTCCTAAGGTCGCTTTTATGAGGTAAACGCAAGTACTTCTTTCTCTCACTGCAACATATTTTATAATAAATGATCATATAAAAAGATGGGCCATATGTCAACTTTTGTTTTCACCCATAAGATGTTTCATACTCTCCATTTGATCTAAAAAACGCTTCGATTTCAGATAAACCCCTGAATATTCTTCGTAGTACAAGTCAATAACTTGCTTTAATTCATTTTTCGTTTCCTGCTTTAACGACACATTGCCAATCCTTGAAAGATCGAAGTAATAAAACAGTCTCAAAAGCCTTGCCGTTTGCGGCTTAATCGGCACCTTGTAAGGGTCTTTGTCAAAGCAGCGGTGGCAAATAAAACCGTTATCGCGAACAGAAAAATGGAATGTCCCATCCTGGCTTTTACAATGCACACAGTGATTAAGCTCAGGATACAGTCCCATCACAGCAAGCATCTTCATTTGAACAATGAAGGTAATAACATCCGGGTCTGTTCCTTCGTCAAGCTGTTTAAAGGATTCTAAAATAAATTCAAACAAATAGGGATTTGGTTTTTTTTCTTCTGTGCCTTTGTCAACGAGCTCAGCAATAAAAGCTGCATATGCAGTTAAAAACAAATCCTCTCTGATACCTCTCATGCTGAGAATCATTTCACCCTGCTGAAGGGTTCCGAGGCCTGTTGTTTTCTGCATTAGGAAAGAACCATACAAAAAGGGCTGGCTGACTGCTGATAAACGGCTGTTCGGTTTTTTGGCTCCTCTGGCCATAACACCTATTTTTCCGTGTTCTCTTGTCAGTAAAGTAACAATTTTATTCGTCTCTCCGTAATCATTGGTACGAAGAACGATTCCTTCACATTTTGTCAGCATTTCCGCACCTTCCTAAAACAGGAGCGGTCAAGAGGTCTATAAAATTGGAAAATCAAATCGGGCTAGCTCATCTTCTAGTTCTTCGGGTCTTTCCATGTTCTCTTTTTCCAGTTCTTTAAAAAGAAGATACGTATCAACATTTCCTGTTTGAGAAAATACGTTCCAGGTAAAATTCAACACAAGAAACCCACCTTTCTGTAGTTAAACTAGCTTACCTAAACTCCAAATTCTTACCTTTATCTTGACCAGATGTCCTCCATTTCATGTTAAACAAAATTTGCTAATGTATCCCTGTTCATGTGAGATAATGACACAGCAAGTGATTAATATTCATCCTCTTTAAAGCCGAAGTCGCGAAGCTGGGACATTTTGTTACGCCAGTCTTTCTGCACTTTTACCCACAATTCTAGATAGACGCGAGAACCTAAGAGGGCCTCGATATCCGCTCTCGCTCTTTTTCCGACTTCTTTCAGCAGGCTGCCTTTTTTCCCGATGACAATGCCTTTTTGAGAATCCCGTTCGACCACAATTGTTGCCGCCACGTGCACGGATCCGTTGTCCTGCCCTTTAATCGATTCGATGCTTACCGCAATGCTGTGCGGGATCTCTTCCCTTGTCAGATGCAGCACCTTTTCCCTGATCAACTCAGAAATGATAAAGCGCTCCGGATGATCGGTCACCTGATCACTCGGATAAAACTGCGGACCTTCAGGCAAATATACTTCAATCTGCGCCAGCAATGTTTCAATGTTATTTCCCTCTAATGCAGAGATCGGAACAATTTCCTTAAAAGGATATCGCCCGCGGTATTCGTCAATTAGCAGAAGCAATTGATCAGGGTGGATCTTGTCAATTTTGTTTACGATTAAGAAAACAGGTGTCGAGGTATTCTGCAATTTCTCAATAATGAACTCGTCGCCCTTGCCATAGCCTTCCTCAGCATTGATCATAAATAAGATCAAATCGACTTCTTTTAATGTATTTTGCGCCACTTTCATCATAAAGTCCCCAAGCTTATGCTTAGGCTTATGAATTCCTGGTGTGTCAATAAAAATCGTTTGTGATGTGCCGGTCGTTAATACCCCTTGCACCTTATTTCTTGTTGTTTGGGGTTTATCACTCATGATCGCGATTTTTTGGCCGATCACTCTGTTCAAAAAAGTAGACTTTCCTACGTTTGGTCTTCCGATAATGGATACAAATCCTGATTTAAAGCTTTCGTTCGTCATGTAAATCCTCCGATGAAAATGCGCCTGGCAATAATTCTTCTGCAGTCATTTCTTGTATTTGTCCTTGTAAATTGGTCAGCACGATAATAACGTCCTTTGTGCAGAGCTCAGAAATCACCTGCCGGCAGGCTCCGCACGGTGATACTGGTCCCGGGGTGTCAGCAGCTACTGCCAGCATCTGAAACTCAGTATCGCCTTCAGAAACAGCTTTAAACAAAGCGGTACGCTCAGCGCAGTTGCACATGCTGTATGCCGCATTCTCTATATTGCAGCCTCTGTACACTTTTCCATCTTTGGTAAGAAGAGCGGCTCCTACTTTAAACTTGGAATACGGTGCATATGCCATGTCACGCGCTTTTAAAGCTTCTGTTATCAATTTCTGTCTGTTCATGTGTGCATGTTCCTCTCTTACCTATAATGGTACCGCTATCACTTTATATTTTACATAATGGCGCTCCTTTTTTCACGCCCATTTCTAAAAATGTAAAATAAATGTAAGAATTTTCAGCCATACAGCTTTGGCAAAAAAATAAGTAAACCAATAATACACGAAATCACGGCAAAAACGCAAACAGCCCCGGCAGCAGCGTCCTTAGCCGCCTTAGCAAGCGGGTGATGCTTATCTGTTACTAAATCAACCGTGTGTTCAATAGCTGTATTTAAAAGCTCCAGTGAAAGCATTCCGCCAATCAAAAGAAAAATAATAGCCCACTCTGACAGGCTGAGATTAACGAGAAAACCGCAAATGATAACGGCGCAGGCAGCCGCGGCATGAAATTGAAAATTCCGCTCCGTCCGCGCCGTTCTCCATATGCCCCGCCCTGCGTGCACGAAGCTCATTAGGAATCGCATCAGCTCATTTCTATGATCTCTTGAGTCCATAGGCGTCCAGCAAATCCTTTTGCTTAGTAAACATCTCCTCTTCTTCCTCTTTCGTCATATGGTCATATCCTAAAAGATGCAGGAATCCATGTACCGCTAGAAAGCCAAGCTCTCTCTTGAAAGAATGGTTATATTCTTCAGCCTGCTCTCTTGTACGATCTGCACTGATGATAATGTCACCTAAAACCGGCGGCATTTCAGCACCGACAATTTCAACTTCGTCTTCTCCCTCTTCTTCAAGAGCAAAAGAGATGACGTCTGTCGGCGTATCCTTTCCCCGATACTCTTTATTGATCTGCTGAATGTCTTCATTGGTAACGATCGTGACAGAAACCTCAGCCTGGTCCTGAACTCCTTCGCGCTCAGCGGCAAATTGAAGCAGATTTTCTACTTCTTTAAGCATCTCTTCAGAGACACTTCCGGTTTCATCTACGATATCAATCAATAAACTCATCTATTTCACCTTCTTAGTAGCCTCCGGATATTCAATCCGGGAGTGGAAAATTCCTTTTAATGTTGCACAAAGCGTTTTTGCGATTGTATCAAGCTCTTTAAATGTCAAATCGCATTCACTAAACTGTCCGTCCTGAAGCTTATCGGATATAATGCCCCGGACAAGCTTTTCAATTCGTTCAGGATTTGGATTATGCATCGATCTGACAGCCGCTTCGACACTGTCTGCCACTGATATAATCGCGGCTTCTTTTGACTGCGGCTTCGGTCCCGGGTAACGGAATTCTTCCTCTGTAATCTGATCGCCTTTTTCCTTCGCTTTATAATAAAAGAATTTCAAAAGAGAGGTCCCGTGGTGCTGCTCAGCAATATCCACAAGCTCCTTTGGAAATTTATAGCTTCTCAGCATATTCGCCCCGTCAGTGGTATGCGAAATAATGATATTTTTACTGAGCTGCGGAGAAAGCTTATCATGCGGATTGTCAATATTCATTTGGTTTTCAATAAAATACTGCGGCCGCTTTGTTTTTCCGAGGTCGTGATAATACGCACCCACTCTTGCAAGCAAACCATTTGCCCCTACCGCCTCGCAGGCGGCCTCTGACAAATTAGCGACCATAACGCTGTGGTGATATGTACCTGGTGTTTCTGTCAGTATTTTTCGAAGCAGCGGATGGTTAGGGTTGGACAGCTCGATCAGCCTCATTGTGGACAAAATGCCGAAACCTGTCTCAAAAAACGGCATAAGCCCGATAATTAATACGGAGGAAGCAAAACCCGACACAACCCCCATCAGCATGAGCGTCCCGATTTCCAAGCCTGACAGCGCGGTGTTTTGGATCAATAATAGAGATAGAACCACAATCATATTGATAAACGCCACAAAAAGCCCGGTCTGCAAAATTTTTGATCTGCCATTGTGTTTTCCTAAAAACAAAACACCGGAAATACCGCTGATCAAATAATAAATACCAATGACATAATTAAATGTTCCTGTCACACCTTGATTAAACATCATACTTCCGCAAATCGCAAGAATGATACTTCCTAAAATAGCGATCCGTTCATTCATCAGCAGCTTGATTAAGATTGCACCGGCCGCAATGGGGACAAGATAGCCAATATTGTTATATTCCATCTTTTGAAATAAACTGACAACCTCCATAATAACAAGCAAAAGCGTTGTAATAATGGAGAATAATAGGATCGACTTGTTTTTGAATTTCAGATTTTGATTCTGTTTTTCGAAATAGTAAACGAGTGTAGCAATGAAAAGCCCGATCATAATCAAAAGGCCGCTAATCGGCTTGAACAAATTGGAGTTATTTAACAATCCGGTCAGCTCAAGTTTTCTGTACACTTCCCGATCAATGAGGTCATTTTCTTCCACGAGCACCTGCCCCTGTTTGATCTGAACCTGCTGAACATTGTCTGACGCTTCCTGGCGTTTTGCCTCTGTTGCTTTTGGATCGAAGACGTAATTCGGAATAATGGCGTAACGCCCGATTTCCGTGGCGGCTCCCAAATATTTAGACGGGATAGAATTACTCTTTAGTTCTTTTTGCACTTTATCTTTTGCTTCAGATAATTTATCCGACGGGATTTCACTGCTCATCACTGAGTTTACTGCTGTTATGACAGTATCTCTGACAAATGAAAAATCTTCATGGTCCGCCTTCAGCAAAGTCTTGATGGCATCCTCTGATATAGAATCATTCACATCTGACGTCAGCTTATTTTTCACCGACTTAATCATTGTTTTTTCTGATGGTGAACTGCTGTCTTCTTCTGCTGATTTTTTCACTTCACTGATACTGTCGAATATCGATGACACAAGATCAATTCGATTGTCTGTATAATCTTTCTTTAAGGTATATTGATCTTCGACCGCATCCTCAGCAGCTTGCTTTTTTTCCTCTGTCGCTTTTTGATCTTCCACAGTTGCCGGAGCATAAATGGTCTTGTCGCTGACTGAAAACAGGTCTAAATCAAGCGTTTCCGGCTTCACATGTACAAAAAGCAATGCGAACATAATCGCAGCCAGCAGAAGATACAGCAGTACATGCATGGAGCGGGCATTTTTAAAGCCGCGCCACTTTTTTGAGCCGCTTTTGGTCTTCCCCTTCTTTTTCAACACAAGAACCTCCTCTAGAAAATCAAGCTCATAAGCAAAAATGACCCGATAACGCGCGATCGGGTCATTCAGGATTAATTTTGCTTATCGTACGCTTCAATAATTTTCGCAACCAGCGGATGTCTGACCACGTCTGTCTGGTCCAGTTCAATCACAGAAATGCCGTCGATTTCTTTCAGCATCTCTCTCGCTACTGCAAGTCCCGATTTGACGCCTTTCGGCAGATCAATTTGACTAACGTCACCTGTAATGATCATTTTAGAGCCAAAACCCAGCCTCGTCAAAAACATTTTCATTTGGGCAGGCGTAGTGTTCTGTGCTTCATCAAGTATAACATAGGCATCATCAAGCGTCCGGCCTCTCATATAAGCGAGCGGAGCGATTTCAATGACTCCTCTTTCCAGCAGCCGTTCTGTATGATCTGTTCCAAGGACATCATGAAGAGCGTCATACAGCGGGCGCAAATAAGGATCTACTTTCTCTTTGAGGTCACCTGGTAAAAAACCGAGGCTTTCACCGGCTTCTACCGCAGGTCTTGTTAAAATGATTTTTTTAATATGTCCGTTTTTCAATGCGTGGACTGCTTTTACGACAGCAAGGTACGTTTTTCCGGTTCCCGCCGGGCCGATGCCAAATACAAGATCATTTCGTTTCATGGCGGCTACGTATTCCCGCTGTCCCATGGTTTTCACACGGATCGGTTTGCCTTTTGCGTTTTTTGTAATTTCTTCTTCATACATGCTTTCAAAATATTCAAGTTCATTCTTCTTTGCCATCTTGATGGCGGAAATCACATCACGTTCAGAGATCTCTATCCCCTTGCGAATTAATGCGAGAAGTGATCCCAGAAGCCTGTCGGCAATCTGAAACGATTCTTCATCGCCTGAAATATAAATCGTTTCGCCTCGCGTAATGATATTTACATCCAGATCTTTCTCCATCAGTGTCAAAAAAGAATCTTGATTCCCGAATAGTGAAAGCGCCTCGTCCGGGCTTTTCAGTTTTTGATTCATCGCAAGTAAATGTTCTGTCATTCTTCAGTCTCCCTGACAATAGGTGTGGTTTGAACGATATCTTCTATAACTTGGTAGAGAATAATCAACTTTACTTTACCATTCTCGACTGTCTGGTGCAAAACTTTTTCACTTTTCACCTCGCCGTCCTCGCCTATTTTACTCTCTACATCCCGTTTACCCATCTTGATTCCTTCTTGAACTGCTTCTTCTTTCGTATATTTTCGCAAAGCCTCTTCACTTTCTCTCGTTTGCTCTTTGATATAAGAAACAGGGAGCTCCAAACCGAGAAAATGAAGCGAATGCTTCTCTTGTTCTGTTTTTGGATGTTTTAATTCTTCTTTTTTAAGCGTTATCCCCCAGATTGGGAAAGCCCATGAGCCAAAAGAAAGCTTGTGCTTTGTCCTTACTTTGCCCGTATAGACGTTAAATAATGTTTCAAGGGGCACCGTTACTTCAGATCTGTACCAGGTCTCGCCGTAAATTTCAGCTTTAGAGGCGACTTCCTGCTGCTCATCTTCGCTTCCGATTAAGCCGGAGACAAGCATTTGCCCCTTTTCCACATGATCATGGATTGCGGCCATGGGCTGTCCTTTCTGAACAAACATTCTTGTAATGGTTGCTTTCTTTTTGGCGACAATGTGGCGCGGACTGACATACTTTTCTTTTTCAGGCTCATTTTTCTCTACAACTTTCATGTGGATGGTCGTGCCTTTCAAATCGACTCCGACCCACGTGATATTGTCTATTCCGTTGGTTAACGATTTTTGTATTTTTTCGGGAGACTGCATTAAAAATTGCAATCGCCCTTTTTTGACGCCGATTTCCTTCAAATGCTGCATCATTTGGTGCTCCGTTTCAGGCTTGGCACCAGTCACTTCAATTTTCCACACCATATTGGAGAGCAAAAACAAAAGGATAAAAAAAAGCGCAAAACCAATGGTAAAACCTAAATTCAGTTTGGATTTCAGCAATAAGAACGGGAACCCTTTTCGATTGATAAAACGGGCTTTACAGTCAAACTCTCTTCTGACACGCCGAAAGGCATGTACATCCTGAAGCTGTATATATAACAAGACGGCTTCTTTCTTTTTTTTCAGATGAAAGATCGGAATCCCTCTTCTTGTGCATTCATTAAGGAGCCGTTCAATGCCTCGTCCCGTCACTTCAAGCTGGACCTTACCACCAAAAAAAGACAGCCATTTATTTTTCACAACATTTCCCCCTCGGCTTTATGACTCAACATATCGAACGACATCAATCGTACCCTCCAAAAGTATTTCTTCCGGAAGAATCGCTTTGATAACAAAGTTTTTTCCTGATATGATGCACTGGCCCTGCTTCAGCATCAGCCTCACTTCATTCTCACTGAACAGCAGAAGGCCTCTGTGGTTTTCTATGTAGATATGAAGTCTGCCGACCATTGTGATCCGCGGCAGATCCATCATAACGTCCGGGGGAATTTCCAATGCTCTTGTCAGCCAAGCTTTTAAACGATTCTTTCTTTGCCCCATACAAAAAGAACCCCCTTTCATCTCATATGTATGATTAGAAAGAGGGTTCTAACACTTAATTTTTGCGGGCTGCACGCATTGTGTGATGAGGTTTTTTTGCCCTTGGCGGACCGAATACCTCGCCTAAGACTATGCCTTGCACCACAGTGTCTTTATTGACCTGAAGCAGTTTTTGCTTGGTATACACAGCTTTATGTTTGGCGGCAGTAAGATCCCGCTCAAGCCCTTTCAGGTTTCTTTCCGTTTCCTTCCGTCTGTCTTCAGCTTCTTGTCTCATCTGTTCCAAGCGGTTTGGAATAGGAGCTGGCGTTTCTTCAGCTGATTGTTTATTTTGAACAGAAGCAGGTTTCATTGTCTGCGGCTTTTTTCTTTTTTGATTTTGATTGTTTTTTTCTTCTTTTTTCACTTTGCCGAAAATCGTGGAAATAATTCCGATAATCGCTGCAATAACAAGCGGATTCGTCAGTATATCTTCCATAACTATTCTCCCTTCTGCATAGAGAGATTATGATTTGCGGTCTTCATCCGATTGGTCTTTCGTTAATTTACCGAATGAATCACGCATATCTGTGTCTGCATCAATGTTTTTAATATTCATGTAGTCCATGACGCCGATATTTCCTTCGCGTAAGGCTTCGGCCATCGCAAGCGGCACTTCCGCTTCGGCTTCAACCACTTTAGCTCGCATTTCTTCTACACGCGCGCGCATTTCCTGTTCTTGAGCAACAGCCATTGCACGGCGTTCTTCGGCTTTGGCCTGTGCAATATTTTTGTCGGCCTCTGCCTGATCCGTCTGCAAGATCGCCCCGATGTTTTTACCAATGTCAACATCAGCAATATCTATCGAAAGAATTTCAAAGGCGGTTCCTGAATCCAGGCCTTTACCGAGAACCGTTTGAGAAATCATATCAGGGTTCTCCAGCACTTTTTTGTGATTTTCGGATGAACCGATTGTAGAGACGATCCCTTCGCCTACACGGGCTACAATCGTTTCCTCACCCGCACCCCCGACGAGGCGGTCGATATTGGCTCTTACTGTAATTCTCGCTTTCGCCTTCACTTCAATTCCGTCCATGGCAACACCTGCAATAAACGGTGTTTCAATGACCTTCGGATTAACGCTCATTTGCACGGCTTCCAATACATCACGGCCGGCAAGGTCGATGGCTGCACAGCGTTCAAATGTAAGCTCAATATTAGCACGCTGAGCTGCGATAAGTGCGTTAACGACTCTATCTACATTCCCCCCGGCAAGATAGTGGCTTTCAAGCTGGTTTGTTCCAACGTCGAGTCCCGCTTTATGCGCTTTAATCAGCGGATTAACCACCCGGTTCGGTATGACGCGGCGTAGCCTCATCCCTATTAGAGTGAAAATGCTGATTTTAACTCCGGCTGCTAAAGCTGAAACCCAGAGCATAACAGGTACAAATGTAAAAAATACAGCTAAGACAATGATCCCTACTACGACAATAGCCAGTATCATTAATGTTGATGGGTCCATGCTACTTCTCCTCGTTTCTGTTTAAATTTCTCTCACGACAATGCGCGAGCCTTCCACTTTGATTACTTTTACTTTTTTATCTTTCTCTGTAAATAATCCTTCAGATACCACATCAAGACGTTCGTCATCGATAATGACGGTTCCCGCGGGACGCAGCGGCGTAAAGGTCACGCCCTCCTTGCCGATTAAGTCCGTGCGCGTTTGGTTTGATACATAACCGCTCTCTGTATTTGTAGAATCATTTAATATAAACTTCTTAAAGAATTTCATACGCTTTCCCAACACCCTTGTCAGTAAAATGAAAGCTGTAATGGAAACAGCTGAGGCGATCAAGAGAGAAACCGCCATGACTGTGAAGCTTCCCGCGGCCAAAAATAAGCTCGCAACAATTGCTCCCAAGCCAAGTAAACCAATAATTCCTCCGGGGAGGAATATCTCCATTAGGATCAGAATCACCCCTGCTATAAAGAGGAGAACCGTTTCATATCCGGCAAGACCCGTTGCAAGATGTCCGTAAAAAAACAGGATCAAAGCGATAAATCCTGCTGTTCCAGGCAGACCGACACCAGGAGAAAAAAGCTCAACAGTAAGACCTAAAAAGGCAATTGTCAATAAAATAGGAACAACAATCGGACTGGTCAACCACCTTGCTGCCTTTTCTGCAAAGCTTTCCTCAGCATAGCTGATATGTGCATCTTCGTATCCAAGCTTCTTCACAAGCGCGGAAAGATTTTTAACAGTTCCTTCTGAATAGCCTACGTCAACAGCTTTTTCCGCATTCAGCGTAAGCAGATCTCCCTTCGGCGCGCCCGCTTCTCTTGCATCTACATCAGGGTCTGCCATGGCACGCGCGTATTTTGGATCACGGTTGTTTTTTGCTGCAGCATCTTCCAGCTCCGCAAGCCAGAATGATTCAGCTTTTTTGTCAGCAGCATTGCCTTTACCGTCTATGATCGCCGCGGCTCCCATCTTTCCTCCGGGCGCCATATAAATGGCGTCAGCCTGTAACGCGATATATGCACCAGCAGACAATGCCCGTTTGTTTACATAAGCAGTTATCGGGATATCCGTTTCATTGATCGTGTCCGCTATATCAATAGCTGATTTCACCAGTCCTCCCGGTGTGTTGATATCAAGAATAATATGGTTTGCATGCTGAGCCTCTGCATCTTGTAGCGAACGCGACAAAAACGAGGCGAGACCCTTTTCGACATTTTTTTCAACGGGAATGACGTAGACGGTTTGTTTTTCTGCTTTTGTGTGCAGTTGAACTCCTAATAATGATAGTAGAAATATGCTCAAAAGAGCCGCTCGGAATCCTTTTGTTTGAAGCAAGGGCGATGTATCCCTCCTTCCTCGTATATTAAGTGCCTTCTCTTCATACGTAACAAATGTATCAAAGGTTTCATTTTTTTATGTATAAAAAAAGACATCTCTCTTAGAAAGATGTCCTTTTCTTCGCCATTTAAGACAGTTGACTGCTCACAAGCTTATTAATTAAACTTCCGTCAGCTTTACCTTTTACTTTAGGCATAATTGCCCCCATCACTTTGCCCATGTCCGCTTTTGAGCTCGCACCGACCTCCGCGATGGTTTCATTTACGATTGTACGCAGCTCTTCTTCTGATAGCTGCTGTGGTAAATAAACTTCTAAAATGTCCAGCTCTTTTTGAACTTTATCTACTAAATCTAAACGATTAGCGTTTGAAAATTCCTGGAGGGAGTCTTTACGTTGCTTAAGTTCACGAGAAAGGACAGTGAGTTCCTCATCCTCGGTCAAACTGTCTTTCTTAAGCTTAATTGCTTCGTTTTGAAGTGAAGCTTTAACCATTCGAACGACAGTCAGTTTGTCTTTCTCACGGCTTTTCATATATAGCTTCATATCTTGGTTAAGTCGCTCAAGAAGACTCATAAATCCACCCTCTTTTAGAATTTGCGTTTTCTAGCAGCTTCAGACTTTTTCTTGCGCTTTACGCTAGGTTTTTCATAAAATTCGCGCTTTCTTGCTTCTTGCAAAGTACCTGTCTTTGATACACTGCGTTTGAAGCGACGAAGAGCATCTTCAAGCGATTCGTTTTTTCTAACGACCGTTTTTGACATTCTCTTTCCCTCCCTCCGAATACACCAATCGACTACCTTTAAGTTACACATATAAACATGTACTTTGACATTATAATATAAGCCTTCAGTCAGGTCAACTAAGTGAGTTCACTTTTCCGTCATGAGCGAGACTGCCTGTCTATATAATGATAGAAAGGGGTTGGTGAATAAAATGTTGCTTCTGATTAGTTTTACTGCTCTTATATTATTCTTTCTCGCAGGAATGAACATGCTTCGGAAAGGTTTAATTTCGCTGACGTATTCAAAAATTGAAGAGCAGCTGCTGATTTTTACGGATCATCCATTAAAAGCATTCCTCATCAGTATTGTTTTTACAGGATTTCTCCAAAGCAGCTCCGCCTTTATGGTAATTGTCATCGGATTTGTAAGTGCGGAGGCCCTTTCTTTCAAACGGACAATACCGATGATCCTTGGAACAAATGTCGGATCTACCTTTACAACCGAATTTCTTGCAATCAAAATGGATGTGTTGATTTGGATTCTATTGATTGGCGGTTTGCTGTTTTTTCTGACGGGCAGGTATCCGTTCAAACAGCTGGGAACAAGCTTCCTCGGACTCGGAATTATCTTTTTTTGCATCAGCGGCTTCAGCCGTCTTGCAGAACCGCTTACTCAGCTGAAAACAGGTGCAGGGATTCTTCATCATGTAAACGACTCAAACTGGTCTGCTTTGCTTATCGGCATGGTGTTAACTGCAATCATTCACTCAAGTTCTGTCTGCGTCGGCATTTTAATGAGCTTTATGAATGAAGGCGTTATTGGACTGACACAGGCAATGAGCGTTGTGCTTGGGTCAAACATCGGGACATGCATTACCGCTGTCATGGCTGCTGTATCCGGTGGATATGCGGCAAAACAGACAGCGTGCGCCCATGTTTTGTTTAACATAATCGGCGTAGCAATTGTATTCCCGTTTTTGGCGGCAGCGACCGGCTTTGTTGAACAGCTCTCGGCAGACCCTGCCCAAAGAATCGCCCATTTCAGCCTGCTATTTAATGTCGTATCAGCTCTTTTGTTTTTACCGCTTACCAACTTGTTCTACAGCTTTATTAAACTGCTTATTCCAGCTAAAAACTGAACATAAAAAACCGGCACATTTAGATGCACCGGTTTTTCAGATTAAGAAGACATACGCATTTGTTCTGTTATGTCATCCTCAACAATACGGACAAACTGTCCTTCATTGTATGGATAGCCTGCTTTTAGTATTTTTACTTTCACGATTTTGCCGATCATGTCTTCCGTACCTTTGAAAACAACTTTCATGTAGTTGTCTGTGTAGCCGACATACATGTTTTCTTCATCTGATTCTTTAAATGCTTCCTCAGGGATAATTTCAAGGACTTCATTTTCATAATCAGAGGCATATTCCTTCGCAAGCTGGTCAGAAAGTGCAATCAGGCGGTGTACACGTTCGTTTTTGACGTTTTCTTCCACTTGGTCTTCCATCCGCGCAGCTGGGGTTCCCGTACGTTTGCTGTAAGGAAAAACATGCAGTTCAGAGAATCTGTTTTCTTTAATAAAGTTATAGGTTTCCATAAATTCTTCTTCTGTTTCGCCAGGGAAGCCTACAATGACATCGGAGGTTACAGCTAAGCCCGGAAGTGCTTTTTTCAGCTTATTTAAACGGTCAGCGAAAAATTCCATAGTGTATTTGCGTCTCATCCGTTTAAGCACTGTGTTTGATCCGGATTGAATCGGAATGTGCAAATGGCGCACAATCTTATCTGAACGGTCTAAAACTTCAATCACTTCGTCTGTGATCTGGCTTGCCTCGATGGACGAAATTCTGATCCGTTTCACGCCTTGAACACGGGCGTCAAGTTCTCTCAAAAGCTTGGCAAAGTTGTAATCTTTCATATCTTCACCGTAGCCGCCTGTATGAATACCAGTAAGTACGATTTCTTTATAACCCGCATCAACAAGCTGCTGTGCTTGTTTAATAACTTCCTCCGGGTCACGTGAACGGAGAAGTCCGCGCGCCCACGGAATGATACAGAACGTGCAGAAGTTATTGCAGCCTTCCTGTATTTTTAATGACGCTCTTGTCCGGTCTGTGAAAGCCGGTACATCAAGTTCTTCATATACTCTAGCTTTCATAATGTTGCTGACGCCATTGATCGGCTGACGCTCTTCACGATATTGATCGATGTAGCCGAGCATTTTTTCACGATCCTGAGTTCCGACTACAATGTCAACACCCGGGATTGCCATAATCTCAGCTGGCGAGGTTTGCGCATAACAGCCTGTGACACAGATGACGCCGTCAGGATTTTGACGAATGGCGCGTCTGATCACTTGGCGGCTTTTTTTATCTCCCGTATTTGTTACCGTACATGTATTAATGACATATACGTCAGCTGTTTGTTCAAAGTCTCTTCTTTCATAACCCGCATCTTTGAAAAGCTGCCAGATTGCTTCTGTTTCATAATGATTGACTTTGCAGCCAAGCGTATGGAACGCAACAGTTGCCATTATTGATCACCTCTTAATAACTCTGTATGATAAGAAATTGCGCTCAGCGCGTATAGCGGAGCTGTTTCTGTCCTTAAAATTCTCGGTCCGAGGCCGCACGGAACAGCGTTTTTCGCCGTTAGCCGCTCAACCTCCGCATCTGTTAAACCGCCTTCGGGACCGAATACGATCAAAAGGGATGATCCTTTCGGAAGGCTGCTTACAACTGCGCTGAACGAGCTTGTTTCTCCTTGCTTCGATGACTCTTCGTATGCAACGACACATTTATCGAAATTCTGCACCTTTTCAAGAAGCTGCTGAAAGGAATGAATATCCAGCACTTGCGGCACTTCGTTTCGGTACGATTGCTCCGCCGCTTCCTTCGCAATTTTTGTCCATCTTTCCCGCTTTTTCTTAGCTTTCTTGTCATCCAGCTTGACAACAGAGCGTGCGGCTTGCAGAGGAATAAAGGCATGAGCTCCCAGCTCAGTCCCCTTTTGGATAATCCATTCAAGTTTATCTCCTTTCGGGAGGCCGCTTGCAATATAAACCTTTATCGGAAGCTCTCTGTTTTCATTCGTCCATTCTATCATAAGACAGGACACTTTTTCTTTGGTAACAGATTGAAGTTCACATTTTGCTTCGAAGCCATCCTGAGAGCAGCAGATAATCTCGTCTCCCTCGTTCATTCTCATGACATTTACAATATGATGAACATCTTCTCCGGTAATTGAAATAGCCGGCGCTTCCTCCATTTGCTGCTTCGTGAGCTCGATAAAATATCGTTGCATACGCTGTGACACCTACTAACTGTTATTTTTTCGCAATAATGCTGACCCAATCTTCCATTGAGAGAATTTCCACAATCGTAAAGCCAGCCTGTTCCAATGCTTCTTTTACCTCTTGTTTTTTATGGCTGATAATTCCTGAAGTAATAAAATGCCCGCCGTCTTTCAGCAGATGGTATGCCTGTGAAGTAAAACGAAGGATGACTTCAGCCAAAATGTTAGCAACGATCACATCATGTTCTCCTGAAATCCCGTCTAGCAAATTATTTTGTTTGACTTGAGCTATATCGCTAACCTTGTTTAACTTCAAATTGAGACGTGCGCTGTCTACAGCAACGGGATCAAGATCATAGGCATGAACCGATTCAGCCTCAAGCATTGCAGCCGCAATACTTAAAATTCCGGAACCTGTACCTACATCAATCACCTTATCACCCTTTTGCACAAAGCGTTCAAGCGCCTGAATACAAAGTACGGTTGTCGGGTGTGTGCCTGTTCCGAATGCCATTCCCGGGTCCATTTCAATAATCAGCTCATCCGTATGTACCGGCGTATATTCCTCCCACGTCGGTACAATCGTAAACTTTTCAGAAATTTTCACAGGGTGGTAATACTTTTTCCAGGCAGTCGCCCATTCCTCTTCGTTCACTTCGGAAATTGTGATATGGTTTCTGCCCAAATCAATATCATAAAGAAGCAGATTATTAATTGTTTCTTTTATGCCCTCTACCGTTTCTCCAAGAAAGCTGTTGACCGGCAGATACGCTTTGACAATGACACCCTCGTTCGGATAATCATTGGGGTCGAGCTGGTAGATTTCCCCGTACACATTCTCACGTTCTTTAATTAAATCAAGCGGGTCCTCTATCACAACCCCACTCGCACCAGCTTCATGCAAAATATTTGAGATAGGTTCGACCGCTTCATGTGTTGTGTGAATGCTTAATTCGGACCATTTCAAAACTACCAACTCCTCATCCAATAATTAATCGCCTTTAAACGCGCGTTTTACCTTATCAAAGAAACTCATTTCCTGTTCATCAGGCAGGTTTCCGCTGACTTCGGCAAATTCGCGGATAATATCTTTTTGTTTATCTGTCAAGTTTGTCGGAGTGACAACGCGGACGACGATATGCTGGTCACCCTGTCCATAGCCTCTGACATTTTGAACGCCTTTGCCTCTTAATCTGAATTTTGTTCCTGTTTGTGTACCGGCAGGGATTTTCAATTTCACTTTCCCGTGAAGCGTCGGAACTTCCACTTCATCTCCAAGCGCGGCTTGAGCAAACGTTAACGGCATTTCACAGTAAATATCATCTCCGTCGCGCTCAAAGAATTCGTGGGCGCGCACGTGGAATACGACAAATAAATCCCCGGCAGGGCCGCCGTTTACGCCTGGTTCACCCTGTCCTGAGAGACGCAGCTGCTGCCCGTCATCTACACCGGCAGGAATTGTGACGTTGATTTTTTTGCGTTTTTTGATTTTTCCTTTGCCGCCGCAATCCGCACATTTGTTTTTAATGATTTTACCTGTACCTTCGCAGTGGTGGCAGACTCGTCTGTTGACAACTTTACCAAACGGCGTGTTTTGCTCCACATTTAGCTGACCGGAGCCTCCGCAGTGCGAGCACGTTTCCGGATTTGTACCAGGTTTCGCCCCTGAGCCTTTACATGTATCGCATGTTTCCTCACGCGGAATCTCGATGGTCGTTTCTTTTCCGAAAACGGCATCCTCAAATGACAAAGTCATCGTATATTGCAGATCCGCCCCTTGGCGCGGTGCATTCGGATCTCTTCGTCTAGTGCCGCCGCCGAAAATACTTGAAAAAATATCATCGAAACCAAAACCGCCGAAGTCGCCGCCGCCAAAACCGCCGCCGCCGAAGCCTTGGTTAGGATCAGTATGGCCAAATTGGTCGTAATGAGACCGTTTTTGGTCATCAGACAGCGTTTCGTATGCTTCTTTGACTTCTTTAAACTTTTCATCTGATCCGGCTTCTTTGTTAATGTCAGGATGATATTTTTTTGACAGCTTTCGATAAGCCTTTTTTATTTCATCCTTTGAAGCGCTCTTACTTACACCCAGCACTTCATAGTAATCACGCTTACTCATCTACTTCACTCTCCCGAATTTCTCACATAAATTAGATTGTATCATTTTGAATTATGATTTTTCAATTCCTTTTATCCCGGGCAAGAAAAAAAGTCAAAGCCAAGAGATGCCTGACTTTGACTTTCTAACCATTGAATCAGATTATGAAATATGTTCTTTTCGGCCAGCCCAAAAGCGGGCTGACTCAGAAAGAAACTTATTTTTTGTTTTGGTCGTCGTTTACTTCTTCGTATTCAGCGTCAACAACGTTGTCATCAGCTTTGCCTTCAGCGTTTGCTCCGTCTTGAGCTTGCTGTGCTTTAGCAGCTTCTTCGTAAAGCTTCATAGAAAGCTCTTGAACGATTGCTTGAAGCTCATCTTTTTTCGCTTTGATCTCTTCAAATTCGTTTTTCTCAATCGCTGCTTTTAAAGCGTCTTTGGCATCGTTGGCTTTTTTCACTTGTTCTTCGTCCACTTTGCCTTCAAGATCTTTTAATGTTTTCTCAGTTTGGAAAACAAGCTGATCTGCTTCGTTGCGGACTTCGATTTCTTCTTTTTTCTTCGCATCAGCGTCAGCATTTTCTTCCGCTTCTTTTACCATGCGTTCGATCTCATCATCAGAAAGACCTGAAGAAGATTTGATTGTGATGTTTTGTTCTTTTCCTGTGCCTAAGTCTTTTGCTCTTACATTTACGATACCGTTTTTGTCAATATCGAAAGAAACTTCGATTTGAGGCACGCCGCGCGGTGCTGGCGGAATATCAGTAAGCTGGAAGCGGCCGAGTGTTTTGTTGTCGGCAGACATTGGGCGCTCACCTTGAAGAACATGGATATCAACAGCTGTTTGGTTATCGGCAGCAGTTGAGAACACTTGTGATTTGCTTGTCGGAATTGTTGTGTTGCGGTCGATCAGTTTTGTGAACACGCCGCCCATTGTTTCAATACCGAGAGAAAGCGGTGTAACGTCAAGAAGAACAACGTCTTTTACGTCACCAGTGATAACGCCGCCCTGAATTGCAGCACCAAGCGCTACAACTTCATCCGGGTTTACGCCTTTATGCGCTTCTTTTCCAGTTTCTTTTTTGATTGCTTCTTGTACGGCAGGAATACGAGTTGATCCGCCGACAAGGATGACTTTGTCGATTTCGCTTGCAGAAAGTCCTGCATCTTGAAGCGCTTGACGGACAGGGCCCATTGTGCGCTCTACTAAATGAGAAGAAAGCTCTTCGAATTTAGCGCGAGTTAATGTAAGTTCAAGGTGAAGCGGTCCTGCTTCTCCAGCTGTGATAAACGGTAAAGAAATTTGCGTAGAAGATACGCCGGAAAGATCTTTTTTCGCTTTCTCAGCTGCGTCTTTCAAACGCTGAAGCGCCATTTTGTCTTTTGACAGATCAATGCCGTTTTCTTTTTTGAATTCAGACACAAGATGATCGATAATGACTTGGTCAAAATCGTCTCCGCCCAGACGGTTGTCACCGGCAGTTGAACGTACTTCGAATACACCGTCGCCAAGTTCAAGGATGGAAACGTCGAATGTACCGCCGCCAAGGTCGTATACCAGGATCGTTTGATCTTCATCTGTTTTATCAAGTCCGTATGCAAGCGCTGCTGCAGTCGGCTCGTTGATGATACGTTCTACTTCAAGACCTGCGATTTTACCAGCGTCTTTTGTCGCTTGACGCTCAGCATCGTTAAAGTATGCAGGAACTGTGATAACTGCTTTTGATACTGTTTCGCCAAGATAGCTTTCAGCGTATGATTTAAGGTGTTGAAGGATGATAGCAGACACTTCTTGAGGAGTGTAATCTTTTCCTTCAATTTCAACTTTGTAATCTGTACCCATATGGCGTTTGACAGACATAATTGTGTTAGGGTTTGTGATAGATTGGCGTTTAGCCACTTCCCCTACTTGGCGTTCGCCGTTTTTGAATGCGACAACTGATGGAGTTGTGCGGTTTCCTTCAGCGTTAGCAATAACTTTAGGCTCGCCGCCTTCAAGTACTGCCACACATGAGTTTGTTGTACCTAAGTCGATTCCGATAACTTTACTCACTTGAATAACCTCCTGCTATGTAATTATTGATTCACTTTTACCATGGAAGGGCGAATGACGCGATCCTTCAGCATGTAGCCTTTTTGCATTTCCTCAACGACAATGTTGGAGCCGTAGTTTTCATCTTCAGCCTGCATAACGGCTTGGTGAAGGTTCGGATCAAATTCCTGTCCTACAGCTTCGATTGCTTCTACGCCTTCTTTATTCAAGGCTTCTACGAGCTGGCGGTGGACCATTTCCATTCCTTGGAGCAAACTTTTCGTCTGTTCATTGTCGGCTTCAACCTGAAGCGCTCTTTCAAAGCTGTCAAGAGCCGGCAGCAATTCAGTAACGATGTTTTGAGAACGGTATTTCTGTGACGCTTCCATTTCTAAGCGGCTGCGTCGTTTATAGTTTTCAAAGTCTGCTTGAACACGCAAAAGTTTGTTTTCCTTTTCCTCAAGCAAACCTTGCAATTCGTTAATTTGATTTTGAAGAAGTTCGCTTTCGTTTGTTTCTTCCTGCTGTTCTTCAGCGGCAGCTTGTTCTTCGATTACTTCTTGCTCTTCTGTTTCGTTTTGTTCCGCGGTTTGTTTTTCTTCTGACATTGTGTTCACCTCCCTCAAAAGTGTAAGGAGAAGGGCGGGTGATGCCCTTCGATAAAATTTGCCAAATTTCCCTTACTCATCATACAAACTTGTTAATGCTTTTGACAAGTCTGAAGTCACATGCTGAAGCAGACTGACGACCCGTGAATAATTCATACGGGTTGGTCCGATGATCGCAATTGAGCCTATTTGCTTCTTATCTACTGAATAAGAGGCTGTAATCAGGCTGCAGTTTTCCATCTCTTCATAGTCATTTTCTTTTCCGATTTTAATCGAAATGCCTGTATCTGAAGATTGGACGAGCTTCAAGACGTCCTGCTCCTTTTCGATTAGAGAAAGCAGCGACCGCACTCTGCCGATATCATGGAACTCGGGCTGGTTCAGCATATTGATTTTCCCGCCGAAAAACAATTTTTCAACGTGACTTGTCGAATGAAATGTTGAGCGCAGCGCTTCAAGGATGTTGTCGTAGTTCTTAATGTGCTGCCTTAAGTACATGACAACTTCTTTAAAAATGCGTTCATTCAGTTCATCCATCGGAACACCGGTTAAACGGTCGTTCAGTATATTTACCAGCTTTTCAATATCAGACAGATCCATTTTGGTTGGAAAATTAATCGTTTTATTTTCCACATGCCCCGTATTGGTAACGAGAATGGCTACCGCTTTATCAGGCTGAATCGGTATGATTTGAATCTGTTTAAGATAATTCTCGCTCAACTTCGGCCCGAGTACGATAGACGTATAATTCGTAAGATCGGACAAAATTTTTGCTGATTTTTGAACTGTCTTTTCCAGCTCGAATATTTTTTCTTTGAAGATCGAGTGGATTTGGTCTAGGTCGGTTTTTGTCAGTTTGACGGGCGACAGCAAATGATCCACATAATACCGGTACCCTTTTTCCGACGGAACACGTCCTGAGGAAGAGTGGGTTTTCTCAATAAAGCCCAGTTCCTCCAAGTCAGCCATCTCGTTTCTTATTGTTGCAGAGCTAAATGTGATTTCATCTTTTTTCGAAAGAGTTCTAGATCCGACCGGCTGCGCCGATTTAATAAAATCGTTGATTATGACCTGAAGGATCAGCAGCTGACGATTTGTTAACATCATCATCACCTCTGTTAGCACTCTCAACAAGCGAGTGCTAAATCTATAACAAAAGTATCAAACCACAAGAAAAATGTCAATTATAACTCACCCAAAAAAGCGCCAAAAACTTCATTACCCAATAATTTTCCCTGATGAGTCAAACAAACGGCAGATTCTGTGTTAAGAATCAGTCCCTTTTCAGAAAGCTCTTTTAAAACGCCGGGAAAAAGTTTATCAAGAGAACGACCGTATTTCTCTTCAAACCGTTTTTTGCTGACTCCGGATGTTTTTCTTAATCCTAAAAACATCTCTTCTTCAATTTGTTCTTCCATCGTCACTTCATGTGTATCCCGATAAGGAAAACCTTTTTCAGCTATCAGGTCAATGTAATGTTTAACAGGTCCGACGTTTACCGTTCGAATTCCGCCGATATACCCGTGGGCTCCTGCTCCGAAACCGAAATATTCCTCGTTGCTCCAGTACGTCAGATTGTGCTTAGACTCCATGCCTTGCTTTGCAAAATTGCTGATTTCATATTGATGAATACCGGCAGCTTCCATCCGGCTCATCACCGTTTCGTACATTTCGGCTTCCTGTTCCTGCGCCGGCAGATGAAGCCGCCCTTTTTGCATCAAATTATAAAATACCGTTTTCGGTTCTACAATGAGAGAGTAAACGGAATAATGCTCTGCGTTCAGGGATAAAGCAGTTTTTAAAGAATGATCCAGATGTTTAAGCGTTTGTCCGGGAAGACCGAACATCAAATCGAGACTGATATTATCAAAACCAATTTCCCTTGCACGTTCAAAAGATGTAAATACGTCTTTTTGTTTATGCACCCGTCCGATTTTTTCTAGAAGGTCGTCTTCGAATGTTTGCACACCGAAGCTTAAACGATTAACGCCCGCTTCCTTGAGTATTTTCAGTTTTTCTGCCGATAGGTCGTCCGGGTTCGCCTCAACAGCGAATTCCTTTAAAGTGTCTGAAGGCTTCAGCACACGGCTGACCATGTCCATCAATTTTTTGAGCTGGTCCTCTGAGAGGGATGTCGGCGTGCCTCCTCCGATAAAAATCGTATCCAAATCAGGCTGCCCCGTTTTTTCTATCGTATTTATCATTTCCTTCTCGAGTGCGTTTAAATACTCGCCGACGGGCTGGCTTTGAATAAAATATTTATTGAAATCGCAGTAGTGGCAAATATGCTCACAAAATGGAATATGGATATAAGCTGATTTCAATGTATTCACCTTCTTTACAGAAAGAAGCCGCAGTACAGGACTGCGGCGGCTTCTATTATTTTTTCGGACTGTCGTCCATTTTCAGGACCGCCATAAATGCTTCTTGCGGCACTTCAACTGAGCCGACCTGCTTCATTCGGCGTTTTCCTTCTTTTTGTTTTTCAAGAAGCTTCCGTTTCCGCGAGATGTCTCCGCCGTAACATTTAGCCAATACGTTTTTACGCATCGCTTTAATGGTAGAGCGGGCCACGATTTTCTGGCCGATCGCCGCTTGAATCGGTACTTCAAAGTGCTGGCGCGGAATAAGCTCTTTCAGTTTTTCTACAATTACTTTTCCGCGTTCGTACGCGTAATCGCGATGCACGATAAATGAAAGGGCGTCGATTTTTTCTCCGTTCAGCATAATGTCCATCTTGACAAGTTTAGACGGTTTGTAGCCGATCAGTTCATAATCAAAGGACGCGTAGCCTTTTGTGCTTGATTTCAGCTGATCAAAAAACTCATAAACGATTTCCGCTAATGGCATGTCATAGACAATACTCACACGATTTGCGTCTAAATATTGCATGTCGATAAAATTGCCGCGTTTTCCTTGACAAAGCTCCATCACCGCACCGACATAATCGTTCGGCACCATCATTGTCGCTTTTACATACGGCTCCTCGATTCTTTCGATCTTTTGTGGGTCAGGCATGTTGGACGGGTTGTCGACAACAACCTTTTCGCCGTCTGTCATATACACATCATAGATAACACTCGGTGCCGTTGTGATCAGATCGATTTTAAACTCACGCTCAATCCGCTCCTGGATGATTTCCATGTGAAGCATACCTAAAAACCCGCAGCGGAAACCGAATCCGAGCGCTTGGGATGTCTCTGCTTCATATTGAAGCGATGAGTCATTCAGTTCAAGCTTCTCAAGAGCTTCCCTTAAATCGTTGTATTTGGCCGTATCGATCGGATACAAACCGCAATACACCATCGGGTTCAGCTTGCGATATCCAGGCAATGCTTCGGCAGCCTGATTGGCCGCGCTTGTTATCGTGTCACCGACGCGTGTGTCACCGACATTTTTGATCGCAGCAGTTAAAAAGCCTACATCGCCAACGGTCAGTTCATCTGTCGGAGTTGCTTTCGGCGTGAACACACCGACTTCTGTCACTTCAAACTCTTTGCCGGTTGCCATCATTTTGATTTTTTGCCCCGGCTTTACCGTTCCTTCAACGACTCTGATATAAGCCACGACACCGCGGTAAGCGTCATAAAGCGAGTCGAAGATCAGCGCTTTAAGCGGCGCTTCTGGATCTCCGGTCGGAGCAGGCACCTTTTCCACGATCTGCTCTAATATCTCCTCAATCCCGATCCCGGCTTTTGCTGAAGCGAGCACGGCTTCCGATGCGTCAAGGCCGATGACGTCCTCCACCTCTTGGCGAACACGTTCCGGCTCTGCGCTTGGCAGATCGATTTTATTAATAACTGGAAGAATTTCAAGGTCATTATCAAGCGCCAAGTAAACGTTCGCAAGCGTCTGCGCTTCAATTCCTTGCGCCGCATCCACGACAAGTATCGCTCCTTCGCAGGCAGCAAGGCTTCGGGATACTTCATATGTGAAATCGACGTGTCCCGGTGTGTCAATCAGGTGGAAAATATATTCCTCTCCGTCTTTCGCTTTGTATTTAAGCTGAACAGAGTTTAATTTAATGGTGATGCCCCGTTCGCGTTCAAGATCCATAGAATCAAGCAATTGTTCTTTCATTTCTCGTTGAGTGATTGCCGACGTTTTTTCTAAAATACGATCCGCTAAGGTCGATTTTCCGTGGTCAATATGGGCGATGATGGAGAAATTCCGAATTCTCGACTGCCTCTCTAAACGCTTTTCTTTATCTGTCACAATCTATCACTCCTACTATTAAACGCAAAATACACTAGCTTAGATTATATCAATAGGATTGTAAAGATTCAATGTAAAACAAGAAAGAGAAAAGTTCCCTCTCATACTGGGGCTGCTTTTCTCTTTCAAGCACTTATTTTCTCATATCCCGTACCCATTCATACATCGATTGGGCTGTGTTGGTCACTGTGTCAGAAAGCGTTTTTCCGGCTTTAGAGAAAACGTTAAAGGTTTCCACCTGTTCCAGCTCTTTTTGTTTCTCTTCTAAATCTTTCGAGGTTACTGTTTCCCCTAAAACGGTCGCTTCTTTTTCATTATTTTCTCCGTCTGTGAGCGTAAACGCGCCTTTCAGTGAAGGATCATGATAGCCTTTCATGCTCAGCATGCCATTATTCGCCTGTTGCATGCCGAACAGGACGCCTATAAACATCATCGCCACAAGAAGCAAGCATTTGCCAAGATATGCAATCAACTCGACCACCTATTTCTTATTGTTTTTTCGTCTCGCCGCTTTCAGCGTTAACCTTTTCAGCATCCCAGTACATTTCGCTGAATACGTCAGCGGTTGCGTCAGCCGCCCGCTGCAGCTCTTCGAGATTGTTATCCACTCCGCCGAATTCAAGCAAAAGCGCTCTGTCGTTTAAGTCTTGGTTGTAAACTCCGTTATCGCCTGGTGAGCCTTTAGAAAAAACCCCTGTGCTGAGTCCCGGGTATTTTTTCTCCATCAGCTTGTGAAGCTCACTTGCAATTTTGTAGTTTTCTTCGAAATTCTTGCTTTTTTTGCCGACCACAAACGCCACCCGGGCATAGCTTTTCCCTTTAATGGTTGCCGTCGTATTTTTCTTGCGCCTGGAGTCTCTATGGATGTCAATGATATATTGCAGATTTTTGTTTGACGCAAGGGCTTCCTGTACGACCGGCCTTGATTCATCGTAGGATCTGGCATAATTCAAACCTTTTTTGCTCAGTTTTGCCTGTATATCCGTTTTATTAACTGTGGCTCCGATACCTTGAGATTGCAGCGCTTTTCCGAACATGTCCCCCACGAGGGTGACGTTTGCTTTAGAATGACGCGCCATATCGGGGTCCGTCTCACCTTTTAATAGCGGGAGATAAGATTCCGTATTATGCGTGTGATAGATAAAGACAACCTTCTTATCGCCGGTTGTTTGTTTTGGCGGGTCTTTTTGCGTATTGTCTGTTTGCGTCTGCTGTTTTTCAATCTCCGCCAAATTCGCTTCTCTTTCTTCCTGCATCACCTTTGAAGGCGGCGGGGATTCCGACGGCATGTTTGTATAATCGGTGCCTTGTCCCGCTAAAAGAATCTCTGTGTCAAATTGCGCAAACCCAGGCAGCTCGCGTCCAAGAAAACTTCGCGGATCTTCGAGATTAATACTTGTCGCCAGCTTTAAAGAAAGACGTGATAGATGAAATGAGCTGTCGGTTTGAGAAAGGTCAGAAGCGAAATAATGGTTTTCCATCCGCAGCAAGTGTGCAAATACGTCACCCGGCAGTTCGTCGGCAATCCCGTAAAAAGAGTCAGACGAAGGCCTGAGTTCCGGCCGGAGAGACGTCAGCACACCAGATAAAACAAAAATCACTACTAGGCTTGCGATAAATAGAAAGATCGCCTTTATCGCTTTCCCGCCATTCACCGCAACAACAATTTGTCTGTTTCTGCGTTTATTTCTCATTGAATCCCTCCAGCGCTTGTCTAGTAATTACTCTATGAACAAGCTAGAGGAAGTAGAACCGTTTAGTGATTATAGGAGCCTTTGTTTTCTTGAGACACCTTTTCATGAAGCGCTGTATTTAATCCGTTTGCCAGCACATTTGCCATATCGTCAATAAATGAATCGACTTCCTTCGGCGTGACCATCAAATTATGGCCCAGAGGCGCCAGCACCTCATGAATGAGCTGCCGCTTTTCATTTTCTTCAAGAGTTCCGACAATGCCGAGAAACGATTGACGCTGCCTTGGGTCGGGAAGATCCTCTTCAGTAAGCACTTTCTTTTTCCCAAACGTCATCCCCGCCGGAACAAGCGATCTCGACGGACTGTCATCTCTCATTTCTCTGCCAAAATGCTTTAATATGTAGTCAACCGTATCGCTGGCAATTGTTACCGCGTCAACGACCGTCGGTACACCGATTGCAATGACAGGTACGCCCAGGGTGTCCTTGCTCAAGTCTTTACGTTTATTTCCGACGCCTGACCCCGGGTGAATTCCTGTATCTGATATTTGAATGGTTGTGTTGACCCTTTCTACCGCACGCGCCGCAAGTGCATCAATGGCAATCACAAAATCAGGTTTTGACTGTTCGATTACCCCTTTAATAATGTCGCTTGTTTCGATACCTGTAATTCCCATGACACCAGGAGCAAATGCGCTGACAGGCCTGTAGCCCTCCTGCACATTTTCAGGCTGGAGTTTAAATAAATGTCTTGTCACCAATAGATTTTCTACAGCCATCGGACCGAGCGCATCAGGTGTCACGTTCCAGTTGCCGAGGCCGACAATTAAACAGCTCGCATCCTTTGAGATCTTAAGGCTTTCCAGAAAGGCTGAGAATTCTTCCGCAAATACAGCAGAGACTTTCTCTTGCATTTCCGAGTCATTTTCTCTGATCCCTTGGGCCTCAATCGTTAAATAACGTCCTTCTTTTTTTCCTGAAAGCTCAGCGCCTTCCTTCGTGATATCAACAGTGCGGATTTTTATTCCGCCATGATCGCGTTCTTTTTCGATAAAACCTTTTATCTCTTTTGCAGGCACAGCCTGCTGATTAGCCATGGCATCCTTCGTTTCAACCGCTAAATCCGTACGCACCAAATACTGATTTACATCCAGCTCACTCTTTTTCATACAGGGCCTCCTTCGATATTCAGTATCCATATTGTTTCCATTTATAAAATGAATCATGCTTAAAAGCATTTCTTCAATGAAAAATACTTTACATTTATATTGCAATCTAAAGGTGTGTTTGATAGAATACAATTTGTTCTATTGTGAAGAAGATTTAACCTTAAGACACTGTGCTACAGGTTGTATCTTAGGAGGTGAAACACATGCCAAACATTAAATCAGCGATTAAACGTACAAAAACTAATAACGAACGCCGCGCTCATAACGCGACAATCAAATCTGCTATGCGTACTGCAATCAAACAAGTTGAAGCTTCTGTTGCAAACAACGAAGCTGACAAAGCGAAAACTGCTCTTACTGAAGCAGCTAAACGTATTGATAAAGCAGTGAAAACAGGTCTTGTACACAAAAATGCCGCAGCTCGATACAAATCAAGACTAGCGAAAAAAGTGAACGGACTTTCTGCATAAAACAAAAACGATCCTCAATTATGAGGATCGTTTTTTTCATTTCTTTTTAACAGCTGCAAGAGAAAAAGCTCTAGTAAAAGCTGCTTGTCCTTTTTCCCGGTTTTCATCTCATAGTCCATAACGGCAAGCTGTTCAATAATAGACCGGAGCTCGGCTTCTGAAAAAAGCCTCGCTTGATCCATCGCCAGCTTTACCCGGAATGGATGCACCTTTAAATTAGAAGCAATCTGTTTTTGTCCGTACCCTTGTTCCGCGAAATATTTCGTCTGCAGGATCAGCCGGAACTGGTTCGATATAAGAGCCATAATTTTGATCGGTTCTTCATTTTGTTTGAGCAAATCATAAAAAATTTGCAGACTCTCAGTTCGTTTCCGATTGACGATTTTATTAATCAGTTCAAAGATATTTTGTTCCAGGCTTCTCGCCACAAGCATTTTCACATCATCCAGCGTAATCTCTTCACGGTCTCCAATAAACGTGCAGAGTTTCTGAATCTCCTGAAAAAGAGATGACAGATGCCCGTTTACAAGCAAAACCAAATGCTCTGCCGCCTCGGTGCCGATCGTTTTCTGCTCGGTTCTCGCCAGATTGATCGTAAAGTCTGTCGTTTCCTTCGCGTTTAATTCCTTTGCCTCCATCATGAACGCCTGCTTTTTTAGCGCTTTGGTCAGTTTTTTCCGCTCATCCAGTTTTTCATAAGGCGCAAGCAGAACAAAGACCGTATATGGTGCCGGTGATTGTATATACGATTCAAGCGCGCTGACGTTGTGCTCAACTTTTTCTTTCTTTTTCTCACCCGTTAAAAAATATGGATTTTTCACAATGACAAGGCGCCGCTCCCCCATAAACGGGAACGTTTCAGCGTCAGCAATCGCCTGATCCAGCGGGTCTTCTTCCAAATCAAAAACAGACAGGTTGAAATCTTTTGTCTCTTGATCAATCACCGTCTGTCTGATCCTGCTGACGGTTTCTTGGAGCAGATACGTCTCTTTTCCGTATAAACAATAAACCGGATGGACTTCTCCTTTTTTCAGGCTTTTCCACACATCAAATACCATTGTTGTACGACTTCCTCTCTTTCATCATCCCCTTCTATCCTAAATTGTGTTTGCAAAATAGTAAAGAGGAAGCCTGACAGCTGCTTCCCCATTTATATTAAACGCCTGTTCGCAAGCCCCCGGGACAGCTTGTAAAAAGGCGATAATCACCAGAACAGAAAACGTTACCTTAGCTTCTAGATTTTTCAAAACGATTCCATTATACTTAAGTCAGTCAGGGGGGATGAAATTGAATGATTTTGAAAAAAACGTTCAAAGCAAACGAAATGATGCTGTAGATTCAGCGGTTGGTTTTGTTGTGTCCTTCGGATTTTTCGCCTTATTGTTTGTCATGGCAACGGTTATTCACCTGGTTGGTTCATAACACGACTGCCCGGGCTGCTGATTTCTCGGCAGTCTTTTTTAATTCGTCTCTGTCATATCTGATGTATCATATGGAGGGTAAACCGAAAAGGTTCCAGATCCGCTTTTGTAAGTGTATTGGATCGTGCCGCTTTGATCAGTGCGCAGCACACGGATGGATCGGCTCTTTAACAATTGAAGAACTTCTTGATGCGGATGATGGTACCTATTGTTTTCACCCGCTGAGATGACCGCCGTTTTGGGCTGAAGCTGTTTGATGAATTCTTCACCGGTCGAGCCCTTGCTTCCATGATGCCCCACCTTTAACACATCCGCTTTTATATTCGGGAACACATTGATAACCTCCTGTTCCCCCTCTTTTTCCAGATCACCCGTCAGGAGCCAGCTGAGCCTGCCTGTTTTCATCCATAGAACGAGAGAAGAATTATTTTTACTTGCCGGATCAGGCGTTTCCGGTGACAGCACATGAAACTGTAAGCCCTTTATTTGCAATACATCACCCCGCTTCACCTCTTCAATTGTCACACCCTCCTGTCTGGCAGTCCGCAGCACTTTCTCATCATGAGATTCAGAAACAAACCCTTTCGGAATGATGAGACGATTCACTTTATGATGCTTCAGCAAAACCTCTGCCTCTCCGATATGATCTTGATCTGCGTGCGTCAGTATCAGCGCATCAAGCTGCTTGATGCCCTTTGCCGTTAAAAAAGGGATCAGCACCTTTTCCCCCAGTGAAAAAGGATGCTGTTTTTCCCGCCAAGGCTCTGACGAATAAGACAAAGTGCCTCCCGTATCAATTAAAACACGGCCTTTCTGATACGGTGCACTGACAAACATACTGTCACCTTGTCCGATATCAATCATATCTACTTCTCCCTCGGAACTAACATAAGGGAAAACAAAGAGCAGGATAAGCGTTGCACAAAAAAGGCTTGTGGACACTGTCAGCCGGGGAAACGAGGGTTTCTCAATACTCATAAGCAATATGATGACAGCGAGCGTGAATAAGAGAAGAAGAGCAGGTGCAGGACGTGAGATGATGATTGTGAATATATCTATATCAGCGATTTTAGTGATCAGTCTGTTGGTCCAGGTCATCATTACATCAAACCAATAGAACAGAAATTGACCGACGGACGCTGAAAAAAATAATAGAATAACTCCTATAATAGCAGCCGGTAAAATACAGAATGTATAAAAAGGCACCAACACCATATTCATCGGAATGCTAATGATAGAAAACTGCTGAAAATGATACAGAAGAATGGGTAGTGAGCCTAGCTGGGCAATAACAGATACGATCGTCAGCTGTCCCAGACTCGTTTTGATATGCTGAAAAATAGATGATGAGAGAATTAAAGAAAAACTGACCACAAATGAAAGCTGAAATCCAGCTTCAAAAAGGTAGTAGGGATTAAAAAGCAAGAGGACAATATATGAAAGACAGATTACCCCGGCAGAATTCACCCGCTGCTGAAAAAGGCTTCCCGCTAAGTAGACGCCCGACATCAGAGCGGCTCGGAGAACAGAGGGCGCTGCACCTGTCAAAATAACATAGATCGGCAGAAACAAAAGCAATAGGATTGACGCATTTTCTCTTGTTATGCCCAGACGGATCATTGCGTAAAATAGGCCTGCTGTCAAAATTCCGATATGGAGCCCTGAGATGGCTAACAGATGGACAACGCCTAGATTTTGGTAAGCATTAAGCACTTCGTCATCCAAATAAGATCTTTCACCTACTGTAAGCGCCTGTACGATTCCTGCTGAATCTGGCGGAAGCTGTGTGTTCGTGAATGATATGATGTATTTTCTCAAACTGAGAAGCTTATATCGGACACCTGAAGGCTCGCTGCAATTTCCAATAGATGTGACAGAATAGCTCCAATGAATATGCTGCCGGTAAAGATACTGTTGATAATCTAATGTTCCCGGCACTGTTGCTTGTTTTGGCTTCTCCAAATCACCAGTCAATTCGCATGCCATACCCGGCTCTAGATGTGACAGTTTGTCTTTTTCAGCTAAAGACTGAATCCGATAAGAGGCAGCCCATTTTTCGCCATCGGGCGTCTTGATCAGCATAGACATCCGATCCCCGTCAATTTTAGGAATACTATGAATAACCGCCTTGAAGTGATAGCTGCCCTGCTGAAACGAAGAAGTATTTTGAGAATCTGTGATCTTAAACAGGGCAAAATTGAGTACAAAAGAGAATAAACAAACAAAAATGAGTGGAGCGTGCCTTGTTTTGATTGACACAATAAGAAGAAAGAGGAAGAAGAGAAAGACAGCGGAGAAATAAGAGGCAGCAGCAATTCCAGCCGTTGCTGAAGCTGCCGCCAAAGGCAATAATAGACGCGAATTCCGCATCAATCACACATAACTCGTAAAAAGTTGATTAGCCTGTTCATGTATTGTCTTCAAATCTTCCTCTGCAAGACCGGCATCCGCTAATTTTTCTAAAAGCCCCGCTACAAATGAAAGCTTTTCTCTGTTTTTCAGATCAACGATCATTTCATCGAGTTCAACCTGTTCAACCGTAACGCCTGATTGCTCAAATAGCTCCTGGGCATACGGATGTGTTTTATAATCCTCAGCGTAATATACTGTTTTGATACCGGCTTGAATGATAGACTTACAGCATTGAATACACGGATAGTGCGTGACATATATCTCCGCTCCATCTGTCGGCACTCCAAATTTAGAGCATTGAAGAATCGCATTCATTTCCGCGTGAATCGTTCTCGCGCAATGATCGTCTATCATTAAGCATCCTTCGTCCGCGCAATGTACGCCGCCTGCGATTGATCCGTTATAGCCTCCTGCAATCATGCGTTTATCTCTGACAATGGTAGCGCCGACAGACAATCTCGGGCAGGTGCTGCGCAGTGCCAGTAAATGGCTTTGAGCCATAAAATATTGGTTCCATGAAATTCGTTCCACGTTGTTCCCTCCAAATGTTGTGTTGCCTGTTCTTTAGTTTACCTATCATCATGCATGACCGTCAATTCACTTTACTGTAATGGAAGACTTTATTTTTTCAAAAGATTTTTCGCCAATTCCCGAAACCTTTGTGATATCTTCAATTGTTTGGAAACGCCCGTTCTCTTCCCGATATGCAATAATCGCTTCAGCTTTTGAAGGCCCTACTCCCGAAATGTTTTGTAAATCCTCTAATGTTGCTGTGTTGATATTGACCAATGTCTCCTTCCCCTTACTGCTTTGTACAGCGCCGCCGGCCGCTTGCTGCGCCGCCTCTTCTCCCTCACTCGGTATGTACACCACTGTACCGTCCTGTAAAAGTTCCGCCAAATTCACTTGTGTTTCATCTGCTTTTTCACCAATGCCGCCTGCTTTCTCAATAGCCTGCGATACTCTGTCTCCCGTATTCATTTCATAAACGCCGGGATGCTTAACAGCGCCTTTTATATCAATTACAATATTTTCTTCCTCTTTGTCTTTTGCCGCTTCCTGCTTGACCTCCGCATTTTCCTTTTCACTAGATACAACTTGTTTTACAGGCTCTTTGTTATTTCCGCTGAAAAAAAAGAGGCAAAGAACTGCAATGAGAACAGCAGCAGAGCCAACTGACATGATTATCGTTTTATGTTGATTCAACCAATTCAACTTGCATGGGCCCCGCTTTCGTCATATTTTGTTTCTTTATCACATATGGTTTAGAGGATAATAGCTCAAAGGAGGGGAAATCATTGAAGATTGGCTTTATCGGCACTGGAAATATGGGTACGATCCTTATAGAATCATTTATTGAATCACAAGCAGCCGATCCCTCAAACATCACAATCACAAACCGCACAATTGAAAAAGCGTTGAAGATAAAAAACCGCTACAACAGCTTAAACGTAACAGAAAGCCTTGAAAAGCTTGTTGCAGAAAATGAGATCATTTTTATCTGTGTAAAGCCGCTTGATATATATCCATTATTGTCAAGGGCAGTCCCTTATTTAACAAAGGATCACATTCTCATTTCAATTACAAGCCCGCTTCAGACTGATCAGCTGGAACAGTATGTGCCATGTCAAGTGGCACGAGTTATCCCGAGTATTACAAACCGGGCGCTTGCTGGCGTTTCTCTTGTCACCTTCGGTAAAAGCTGCGGGGAGGCAGCAAAAACAAAAATCAACGAGCTGATGAAGCACATTTCTAATCCGCTGCAAATTGAAAGTGACATCACAAGAGTAGCGTCAGATATCGTAAGCTGCGGACCCGCTTTTATGAGCTATCTGGTTCAGCGGTTTATAGATGCAGCCGTTACGGAAACGTCAGTATCTAAACAGGACGCTATACTCATGTGTAAAGAAATGCTTGTCGGTCTGGGAAAACTGTTAGAAACCGAATTGTATACCCTTCCTGCATTACAGGAAAAGGTTTGCGTAAAAGGCGGCGTGACAGGAGAAGGCATTAAAGCACTCGAAAGCGGTGTACAGGATATGTTTCATCGGGTGTTTCAAAATACGCATTTGAAGTACGAAGAGGATATTTCCGCAGTGAAGAAGCAGTTTCATGTGTAAACGAGTATGTCATAGCCGTTTGTTGTATGCAAAAGGGTAAAAAGGCATTTTAAAAACCATCGTCTTAGTAAACGATGGTTTTTGATTTCTGTGCTTTAAAGAACAGGCGTTCAGATTGTGATGACGGCGCTGAATCGGTAAAATCAGCGGTGACCTTATGAAGCTGAAAGCCGCAGCTTGCCAGCATTTCTTCGTATTCATCCACTCGGAACGTTCTTTGCTCATGTGTTTCGTCGAAGCGGTCGTACGCCTCTCCGTTCCAAACAAAAAACGACATATCATGAATGGCGGAAAGCTCTTCACTTCCGGCAAAGCTTTGCCAAATATAGCTGATATCTTCGTCCTGATCAGCAAACGTGCTCCCAGGAAAAACCTCGGTTATTTTATACGGTGAATGAACATCAAACAGCAATATGCCGTCCGGCTTTAGCACCTGAAATACACTTTTAAAGGTATTCATTACGTCATTTTTCGTTTTTAAATAATTCAAGGAGTCACAGCAGATCACAACCGCGTCAAACTGGCCTTCAAATCCGGTAATCTCTCTCATGTCCTGCTGAAGGAAAAGAATCGGCTGTTTAGCTGGTCCTTTTTGCTGGGCGTAAGAGAGCATTTCTTCACTGAGATCAATCCCGGTGACTTCAAAGCCTTTTTCGGCAAGCCGGATTGAAATCTCTCCGGTGCCGCATGCCAAATCGAGAATACGGCCTTTTTCCGGTAGAGATGCTTCAATCCACTTTGTCCATTTGTCGTAAGGTGCGTGAGACATTAACTCGTCATACACGCTTGCAAAGCCTTGGTAAATCATTGGTTCAATCCAAGTTCCAGGTCTGCGAGCGGAGCGTCTCCCCACAGTTTTTCTAGGTTGTAATAGCTTCTTTCATCCTTATGAAACACATGGGCAATGACATCCCCAAGGTCAACTAATACCCATCTTGCTTCATCGAAGCCTTCCATCTTTTTGACTTCAATGCCATTTTCTTCAGCCTGGTCCTTGATTTCACGCGCAATGGCCTGCACTTGTTTGTCTGAATTACCGTGGCAGATCAGAAAATAATCCGCAACCAGAGAAATTCCTTCCATATCCAGTGCTAAAATATCCTCTGCCCGCTTATCGTCGCAAGCCGCAGCTGCAATCTTTAAAATGGACGTTTGATTCATTCACATATTCCTCCTGTTCATTTGCCAGACACAAGCCAGTTATAAGTTAAACATGTATCTGGGAAAACCTGTTGATTTTTTTTCATTAGAAAAATCATTGTATTTTTGATCGACTGAATCAACGCTTGATTCAAATCCGTTTCTGCAAGTTCACGCACCTCATCGACACCTGGAAATTTACGGCCTGGTTCAATATAATCAGCAACGTAAATGACTTTTTCCAAAAGCGTCATGCCCGGACGCCCAGAGGTATGATATCTGATCGCGTCAAGAATATCTTCATCATGAATTCCCGCTTCTCTCTGGACTAGGTAAGCGCCGACCGGAGCATGCCACAGCTCCGGGTTGTGATCCAACAGATACGCGGGCATTTTTTCTCTGGCTATAATTTGTTTCATTTCTTCTTTCGGGCGAAATTTGGCGTAATCATGAAAGATAGCCGCCGTTTCCGCTTTTTTGGAGTCGGCGCCAAAGCGCTCCGCAAGTTCAATCGCCGTGTTCATTACGCCAATTGTATGGATATATCGATGCTCGGTCAATTGCTGCTTGACGCAGGCAAGTGCCTCCTCACGATTCATATAAACCATTCTCCTCTACATACTTCTTCACTTTATCAGGGATTAAGTAGTCAGTGGGCTTCTTGCTTTTAAACCGTTCCCTTATCATAGTCGATGATACCTCAAACTCCGGAACGTCTGCAAAGAGAAGCGGATAAGGGGTTTCAACATGAAAACCGGGGCGCTTTACTCCGATAAATTGAATAAGGTTCAGCAGCTCGTCCAGCTTATACCATTTAGGCAGGTATTCAATCATGTCAGCACCGATAATAAAGAAAAGCTGATCATTCGGATATCGCTGCTTTAGTAAAGAAACGGTATCAAAAGTATATGACGGCCCTTCTCTTTCCATTTCAGCAAGCTGCAGCTTAAAGGATGGATTAGACTGAATAGCAAGCTTCAGCATTTCCACCCGATGAGTGCTGTCTGTATAGTCTTCATCCTGTTTATGCGGAGGAATTTGATTGGGCATAAACCAAATTTCGTCGAGCTCCGCCTGATACAGCACCTCATTCGCCATTAAAAGGTGACCGTTATGCGGAGGATCAAACGTGCCTCCGAAAATTCCGATTTTCTTCATTTCAACCACCTTAAGGAAGCTCGATTTGTTTATTTTCCTTTGATTCCTTATATAAAACAATCGTATTGCCGATCGTCTGAACCAACTGTGCGCGGCTTCCTTTTACAAGAGCTTCCGCAACATCATTTTTATCGTCTTCGCAGTTTTGAAGAACGCTGATTTTAATCAGCTCTCTCGCTTCAAGCGCTTCAGAAATTTGTTTAATCATGTTGTCATTGACTCCGCCCTTTCCTACTTGAAAAATCGGGCTTAAATGGTGCGCTTTTGAACGCAAGAAACGTTTTTGTTTTCCTGTTAACATTATTTTCCTCCTAGTTTCCCTACTACAATAGATCTCATTTTTTCAACATCAGGCTCATGTCCCGTCCACAAGCGGAAAGACAATGCCGCCTGCTCAACAAACATGCCGACTCCATCCAGTGTTTTCAGACCTTTTTGCTTCGCTTCTTTTAATAGTGAAGTCTGAATCGGATTATACACGATATCGCAAACAACCGCACTGCTTGCAGCACGCTGCAATGAAAGCGGAATATCTTCCACGTATGGATACATGCCTACAGATGTTGTATGGATAATTACATCATACTGCTCAAGCCGTTCTTCTGCTTCTTTTATGCTTAACACTTCTACATTGCGGAACGAGGGGGCAGATTCTGCGAGCTGTTTGGCTTTTTCTATCGTTCGGTTGCAAATATCAAACTTTTCCGGATTGTCGCGGACGATCGTTGTAAAAATCGCTCTGGCTGCCCCGCCCGCGCCGATCATTAAGAAAGACAGTTCGGAGATAGGTTTGTCCAAAATTCTCATTAAAGATTTCACAAAGCCTTCTCCGTCTGTATTATATCCGACAAGCTTGTCTCCTTCTCTTCTGACAGTGTTAACGGCACCAAGCACTTTTGCGCTCTCATCAATATGATCGAGATGATCCATGATGGAAACCTTGTGCGGAACAGTCACATTGATGCCTTCTACACCAAGAGCTCTTATCCCTTTTACCGCATCTTCCAGACGATTCTCTTCCACCTTAAATGCATGGTAGTGTCCGTCCAAACCAAGATCCTTCAAAGCCGCGTTATGGATATCCGGCGACATGGAATGCGCAATCGGATTTCCGATAACCCCGTACAGCTTCTTCATACTCCTCTCCCCTTTTTGTTAAATTAATGAGCGCCGAACAAATACGTGAACGCCTTTTGGCGCATAAGCCGTTATTTTTTTATTCGCGTCATGCACCGTTACCCAGCCTAACCCAGAGAAAACGATATCTGTCTTTTGCTCTTTCATCGTAAACGTATGGGCAACCAGCTCTGGAAACTCATCCATATCATCTTTTCCCGGCGGTGTGAGCAATTCCCCTGCGTGCTTTTCATAAAGCGCGTCTGCATTTTCCAGTTTCGTTCTGTGAATCATTAATTCATTCGGCATATAGCAGACAAAGGCAGCTCTTTCACCTGAAACATAATCAAACCTTGCCAGTCCGCCGAAATACAGCGTTTGCTGATCGTTTAGCTGGAATGTGCGCGGCTTCAGTTCCTTTTTGGGCGAGAGTACTTTTAAATCCTTTTTGTTTACATAGTGCGCCATTTGATGGTGATTGATGATTCCCGGTGTATCATAAAGCGCAGAGCCGTCATCTAACGGAATTTCAATTGCATCAAGAGTTGTGCCCGGGAATTGGGATGTCGTGATAATGTTGTCTTCACCTGACACTTCTTTAATAATCCGGTTAATGAACGTTGATTTTCCTACATTGGTACAGCCGACAACGTAAACATCCTTGCCGTTACGGTAATGCTCAATCGCATCAATGACTTCTCTGATTCCCTGGCCGCGTCCCGCACTGACCAAAAATACGTCAATCGGTTTTAAGCCAAGCTCTTTCGCCTCGCGCTTCATCCACTGGATCAGCCGTTCTCTTTTGAGCGATTTAGGCAGAATATCTGCCTTGTTTCCGACTAACAATATAGGATTGCCTCCGACTAAGCGCTGCAATCCATTAATCCAGCTGCCGTTAAAATCGAAAATATCAACAATTTTAACGACGAGAGAATCCGTTTCTCCAATTCCATGAAGGATGTTTAAAAAGTCATCATCCGTTAAGGAAACGTCTTGTATTTCATTGTAGTTTTTCAGTCTGAAGCAGCGCTGGCAAATCACACTTTCTTTAGAAAGCGAAGCCGGCGGCGCGTATCCCAGACCATTTTTGTCTTCGGTTTGGATTGTGACTCCGCAGCCGATACAAACAACCTTTTCCATTCTTACTCCTCCCACTGAATGTGCCCTTTTCGTTTAAGAGCACTCAGTATTCTGCGTTCGACCTGGCGGTTAAAGCGCGTAATAAAGCCATCCGAGGAAGCGACAGGCACAACCAGGATCGTATGGTAGCCGTTACGGTTCCCGCCGAGTACATCAGTCAGCAGCTGGTCTCCGATGACAACACAGTCCTCTTTTTTCAGCTCCATATTGCGCACTGCTCTATTAAAGGCTTTGCCCATCGGTTTTCTTGCTTTATAGATGAATGGTATGCCGAGCGGTTCCGAGAAAAGTTTTACTCTTCGCTCATTATTATTAGAGACAATCGTCACTTTAATGCCGTGCTCTTTCATTTCTTCAAACCACTCGATCAATCGCGGCGTCGCGTTTGGTCTGTCCCATTCAACAAGTGTATTATCCAGGTCAGTGATAATTCCTTTTACATTTCGTTCCTTTAATTTTTCAGGTGTAATATGAAAAATATTTTTAACAAACTCGTCAGGTAAAAAAAACTTTTTTAACAAAACCCGCACCCTTCCCTTTTCTTTCTCTTAAAATTCATGTCGAAAAAAATCGAACTTGCGCTTAAAGAAAAACTGAGCAAAAAAATTTCGACAAAAATTGGGTTTCTTCACCAGGTGTGGATAATTTTACACACACTATCCACTCTTATTACATCACTCTTTAGACAAATTATAAACACGATACTCACAAGTTATCCACTTTTTGGTGTGGATAACAGAACGATTGTTCTTATATGCAATTCATGGTAGATTAAAGATAATCTTCAGCTTCAGATGAACGCAACCTATAAATGTATGTCACAAAGTCATGAATGATTCCAACTATGAAGGAGGTGTCTCTCCCATTAATTGGGTTCCTAGCATGAGAAAATTGTCTGATGAATTATTAATAGAATCTTATTTCAAAGCCACCGAAATGAATTTAAACCGTGACTTTATCGAGTTAATCGAAAACGAAATAAAAAGAAGATCGCTCGGACATATTATTTCCGTATCTTCTTAATAGGAATTTGTCTATTTTTTCCGGGCGTATTTCCTTTTTTTACTCAGATGACTGATATTATATCACTTCAGTTACGCGCTTTACTACTGTTTTCAGCAAAAAACACCCCTAAAAAGAGGTGTTTCCAGGGCTGGATTTCATGTGAACCAATACACTCCGCCCACAATCAGGAGAACAACAATCAAAACAACGATAAAAGCGTATCCGTATGCTCTGCTTGCGCCATATGGCCAGCCGCCGAAAGGATACGTGTATAAATAACCGCTGTACATGTGAAGCGCGCCTCCTTAAAAATGTTTCTATAACAGCCTATGTAGGAGAAATAAAACGGCTTAGGCCTTTTTCCGGATCAGCGCTTCAGGACCTGCCCATCTTGTATTCCTTCATAAACTATCCTTGCTCCTTTAGGTGTCATATGATTCCCGGAAGGATCTATCAAGCCGGATTGGATAAGTGCTTCATCAGTAGCTTTTCCGCCGTCTGCTTCTATAAAGTGCTTCCAGTTGTCTACGAGAGGCACATTCATATGTTTCGCGACATCTCTTGTAATATCATTGTATGAGTTATGCCACTTTCTCGCCCCGCCTTTTGATTCAAAAGCAGCCGCTTTATACCTGGAATAGTAAAAGAGGTGATGCTTCCCGTTTCCTTCAATAATAGGGATACACGTCATTAAAACAGGCTTGATGCCGTGTTTTCTGCTTTCTTTTATAAAGTAAACCAGATTCTCTCTGAAACGCAGCTTTGACACTCTTGGCTTTCCTTCAGCCAGAATCCCAGCGTCATTAGTGCCAAACATAATAAAAAGATGCTTAGGTTTTTGATCGAGTACATCTGTTTGAAACCGTAAACGGGCATCTTCAGTCGTTTGTCCTCCAATTCCTGCGTTGAGGATATCAAGATTCCCGCGTTCAGCCGTTTTTAATATATTGACCCACTGCTGCGCTTTTGGATAGTCACGATAATCCCAATTAGAGCCGCGTGTATTGCTGTCACCAAATGCTACCACGTCTTCGTATCCCTTTCCTTCACATCCTGCTGTAACGAACAGCAGAAGGAAAAGGATGAACATATACTTCATCTTTACACCCCCAAAAGCTTCATCTTTATGTTATACCTCTGTTCTGTTTCATTCAACGCAGAGTTTTTTCGTTATAGCGTTCTCTTTATTGTTAACGTGTCCCTCTCAACTAAAATCATTCTGTTTCCAGTAAGGGGTGAGATATCTATTTCAGTTCCCTTCTTTTTCTGCGAAAAAACACTTCAGAGAGTTGAGTGCAATAACCTGCTTCCGCCAGAGGAAACAGGCTACTGATTACCTCTGCATTTATTTTAATTTCGCTTTAAGCTTGGCCTTTGTTTTTGGTCCGTAAATACCATCAGCTTTTAATCCATTCATCAGCTGAAAACGTTTCACGGCATTTGCTGTTTTCGGTCCATAAATGCCGTCAATACCGTAATTCTTCGCGCCTTTATCGGGGTAAAAATGAAGGGCGGCTAAAGCCTTTTGCAGCTGAAGAACTTTAGTGCCTTTTCTATAAGGCGCAGTGAGTTTTATTACTCCTGAAGGCAGAGGATAAGATTTGGGTGATTCTTCAGATGGCGTATCAGAGGAAGAAATTCCGTTTTTGAAAGCACTCCATTGATGTAAGAGTTTGCGGGGACATTCTTTTCCAGACCATTTTTTGTGGGGAACAACACGATCCAGCGAAATATTGTGATCCTTCATTAATTTTTTGATCAGCCACTGCGCATTAGCTACTGCTTTGTCAAAATCGCCGTCTGCATTTTCACAGATTTCAATCCCGATTGATTTGCGATTCCCTGTCCCATTGGTGCCGTCGCCAGCATGCCACCCGTTTTCAGTAAGAGGTAGATGCTGATAGATGTCTGAATCGTCTACTGTAAAATGCCAGCTGACAGATGTACTTGGGTTTTTCACATAATCAGCGTGCATTTTTGCATCGGCACCTTGGGCGGTATTTGCTGTATTGTGCACGGTAATATATGCAGGTGTCATCGCATAGCCGGGACGGTTATCGTTTGATTTTGGTATAAAATCCTTTTTTATCGCTACCATTTCTATCCCTCCCTGCTATTAAAGAATGCAGCAACAAGAGAAATGGACAGCCTATTTTACTAGATAAAAAAGAATTGTATTTCCCCCCACTGGTATTACAGTTGAACCATCGAAACGGTACAAGTTATACTAACGTAGATGCCGGAGATTCTGCCTCCTGACATCGCCACAAGTGTTGGGAGTGGATAATTGATATGTTAAAAAAGACTTTAGGTATAATCTTGATCATCGCCGTTATTGCAGTCGGTTTCTATCAGAAAGAAGCTTGGCTTGATGCTATAAAAGCAGGCGGATTGATCTCCGTTTTATGTAGTATGCTGCTGATAGCCGCCGACGTCTTTTTCCCGATTGTGCCGTTTGCAATCATTGCAGCTTTAAATGGCGCTGTGTTCGGAATTGCAAATGGTGTTTGGATTACACTGGCCGGTTCAATGCTTGGCACGATATTGCTGTTTTTTCTTGCGAGGTACAGCTTTCGAGATTGGGCCAGAAAAAAAATAAAAGCTTATCCTGCTATACAAGGCTACGAGGCTTCATTCGATAAAAATGCGTTTACCGCTGTTTTATTGGGAAGGCTTATCCCTGTTATCCCTTCTCTTGTCATGAACGTTGTATGCGGACTAAGCAGTGTTCGGTGGCATGTTTTTTTCTTCGCCTCTTTAATAGGAAAAATTCCTAACATTTTAGTTGTTACCATTGCCGGCGCCAATTTCTCCAGCAACAAATTGCTTTCTTTCAGTATTTACGGGGCCTACGTTCTGATCCTGATGCTAATCATATATATAAAGTTTCCTCATCTGGTGAAAGCGTCAAAAAAATAAGGGCGGCCCGCTTCGCCCCCTTACTTTTTTTCTGTTGCATGTCCTCCAAATTCATTACGGAGCGCAGCAACGACCTTTCCTGTAAACGTATCGTCTGTTAACGAACGGTATCTCATCAAGAGGGACATCGCGATCACCGGAGCTGCTGTCTGCAGATCTAGTGCCGTTTCCACTGTCCATTTCCCTTCCCCGGAGGAATGCATGACGCCTTTGATCTGGTCCAGCCTCGCGTCTTTAGAAAAAGCTCGCTCAGTCAGCCCCATAAGCCACGACCTTATGACAGAGCCATGATTCCATACCCTTGCGACTTTCTCATAGTCAAATTCAAACGGACTGTTTTCCAGCACTTCAAATCCTTCACCAATGGCAGCCATCATTCCGTACTCAATGCCATTATGAATCATTTTCAAAAAGTGGCCGCTGCCCGCTTCTCCGGCATATAAATATCCATTTTCAACAGCAGTATCCCGAAACAGCGGCTCCGCGATACGCCATGCTTCGGGGTCTCCTCCAACCATATAACAAGCCCCGTGACGCGCTCCCTCCATACCGCCCGAAGTTCCGGCGTCGAGATAATGAAGACCGGCTTCTTTCATTTGATTGTAGCGCCGGATCGATTCTTTATAATGAGAATTTCCAGCCTCAATGATAATATCCCCTTCGTTTAATAACGGTGCCACATCACTCAGTACAGCATCTACAACGCCGTGCGGCACCATCACCCACAGAATTCGCGGCGTATCTAATAATGAAATCAACTCTTTTATATTTGTTGTCCCCTCAGCCCCATAAGATATCAGTTCATCAACAGCCGCTTGATTCACGTCATAACCGATTGCTTGATGATTGCGGTCGATCAATTGCTTTCCTATGTTTATGCCCATTTTCCCTAAGCCGATCAATCCTATTTTCATGTGAGTTCCTCCTGGTTGTCTAAACTCTAAAGCCATTACTCTTTATGTTCCCTGTGAACTGCTATGTGATACGTCCTGTTTTCTCAAATAAAAAACAAAAGCGGGCCGCGATCAGCAAGAGTAATTCCTTTTATCCCCAGTAACTTACTGCTCCGTGTCATATCGTTTTTGTATGATCTTTATCATAAAGAAGACTTGATAATCATTTGGCGGCTTCATGCATGACAGCAAAAATCGCGGAAACATTCTTGATTTCCTCTCTATTTAAGTTAAAATATGGGAAGGGAATTCAACTTATTTCTAGTTAAGAAGGTGACAACTTGCAGGATCAAACACAAACTATCATTGGAATTACGAAAACCGCGAAATGTTTATTATACGGTACACTTGCAATCATCGGTCTTCTCATTGGTTATTTTTTTCATCAGCTTGCGAAATGGGCATTATCCCTGCCGTGGATTCCATTAGAAGGCCCTCTTCGGCTTGTTACCTCTTTTCACGGATCACCGGTTAAGTTTATCACCGCGCTGCTTGGCCTGATTGCAGGTATATGGTTCGCTCATTCAATCATGAAATTGCTATTAACTGTACAGATTACAAACGACTCCGTAGCATTAATGAAAGGCAAGCATGTTCAAACGATCAACTCCGAAGACATTGCTCTGGTATTTATTGATCACAAACGGCTTGTCCTCTTAGGAACAGACGGATATGAACTGGCACGTGAAGAAATAGATGAAAAACCTAAAATCATTGAGCAAGCCTTTAAAAAGCACCATTACGTGTGGTCGGCTGAAGGTGACCCGTTTAAAGACAAATTTCGGCGATGGGTACCTGAATCACCCGATCTCTCTCCAAGCGCTCATGCTATATTGAAGGCTCGTCAGAAAGCACTGAAAGAAGAGGAAACAGACGACATTGAAGATTTCCGTCTTGAACTTGCAAAGATCGGGATTGTTGTACGTGAAGAAGGAACACGCCAGTATTGGCGAAAAGCAGAATCGTATCCTCCTCAGGAAAATCAGCCTAGCGGCAAAATAGGATCATAGCAAAAGAGGCTCAGAATTGAGCCTCTTTTTTTATTACTGAACAATAAACAACACTTTGGTGCCATCTGGATAACTGCTCATTTGATTTCCTACCCATGAACCGGCACCGCGATTATCAGAAGGCGTTACATATCGGACATCGGCTCCGGCGCCTCCTTCTTCACAAACTGCCATCGGCCATTCATCCCGATCGTAGCCAGGCTTCGTCGGAATTCCTTTTAATGATTCCTCCCGCCTTTTGTCCGCCCCATCACGATCAATTGTACATATATCAGAATGTCCTTCGGCAATCGCATCTCTTATATGATCCCCGGTTTCCGGATAACGAGACAACGGAAAGTATAAAATTTTGTCATATAAAGCAGCCCCCTTGACCTGTTGCGGAGCCGTCATATCCTTTCCCAACAAACAAAGAAAAACTGCTGCCGCCAGAAAAAGCATTGCCATCCATCTTTTCATCCTCATCCCCCCATACCATACAGTTTCGTTTATTTAAATGTATGGGAGCAGCGTAAAGATTATTTTAAAAAACAAAACCTCAGCTCTCCATTGAGAAATTTCCCGGTACAGACACAGACAGCCTTCCGATCACATACATTGACATATAGGCTTTTGCCTACATAATCATGTGGAGGTGACGATGGTGACAGGTGTTTTCGCAGCGCTCGGTTTTGTAGTTAAAGAGCTTGTCTTTTTAGTATCTTACGTGAAAAACAATGCCTTTCCACAACCGCTCTCAAGCAGCGAGGAAAAAAAATACTTAGAGCTCATGGCTAAAGGGGATGAACATGCCAGAAACATGCTGATTGAGCATAATCTTCGCTTGGTCGCCCATATTGTAAAAAAGTTTGAAAATACAGGTGAAGACGCAGAGGACTTAATCTCCATCGGAACAATCGGGCTGATCAAAGGAATTGAAAGCTATTCCGCCGGAAAAGGGACAAAACTGGCGACGTATGCTGCGCGGTGTATTGAAAATGAGATTGTAATTACAAAAGGGGGGTGCATACACCCCTCTTTAATAAGTTTCAATATATACGGTGTCAGAATCCACAACGGTAACTTCTTTCACGATAAAGTTAACAATTGTTTTTTTATCTTCAAGAGTTAAGTTATCTGCACCGATTGATTGAAAATAGTCGATGGCTCTTTTTAGAGCATTTTCACTTGAGCTCGTATCATCTAGGACTTTCATTTTTGATTGGATTTCGTTACACTTTTCAGTAAGCTGGTTTTGCTTTTTTTGCAGTTCAATAATTTGTGCTTTGATTTCATCAATATCTAAATCATCGTCATCGCTTAGGCTGATTAGCGTTAAAAGACGCTTGCGGCCTTTTTTTGTTTTCTCTATCTCTTTTTGAATGAGTTCTAATTCATCAGACAGGTGATTTGATTGTTCAATCTCTTTAAAAGAAGCATACTTTTGAGGATTTGTGATGAATTTAAAAATTTCACCCCATACATGCCGGTTCAATTTATTCTCAGACATTTCTTTTCCGCAGCCGCGGTCCTTTGCCCCAGAATAATTTTTCCGACAAGTATACACATAGTAGTCTTTACCATGTGATTTTCTTTTCTTTCCTGTCATGGTATTTCCGCACTTCCCGCATCTAACCAAACCGGATAACAAATAATTGTGAGGACTGATACTCAAGTGCTTTCGTTTACTTTGGCCTAAAAGCTCTTGAGCATAGTCCCATTGTTCGGCTGGAATTATTGCTGGAATTTTAACAGTGATTTGTTCTTCTTCAGGCCTTATTTTAATTATAGATTTGTTCCCTGCCTGTTTTGAAACATAGGAACCCTCTGTATCATATTTATACTGTTTATGTTCACCCTTATAAGAAGAGTTCATTAATATTTGTCGAACAACCTGCCTGTGCCATACTTTGGCGCCTTTTTTGGTTTTAACCCCCATCTGGGTTAAATGTAGAGCAATACCATTTACTCTGCCGAAAAAAGGGCTTTTATGATCGGTGAAATAGTTAAAAATCATTCGAATAATTTTGGCTTCCTCTTCAAATATCGCAAGAGTTCTTCTCTCTTTAACAAATTTATAGCCATATAGTTTGGAATCTTTAATAATCATGCCTTTTTTCATTTTTTGAAGTCGGCCGCTTGAAGTCCGTTCTTTGATTTTGGCTTTTTCAAATTCTGAAATTGCCCCGCGCATTGCGAAAAACAATTGACCCTCTGGAGAATTGGCATACTCACCATTTACAAAAATCAAGGGTATGTTTCGCTTTCGCAGTTCATCATCAATGATAAGCTGATTCATTAATTTCCGAGAAAGTCGGTCAGGATCATAACAAATAACTTGACTTATAAGTCCTTTGCTTGCATCCTCCCTCAGGCGATTCAAAGCCGGACGTTCTAAAAGCTCTCCAGAAAATCCTTCATCGGCATACTTCAGCACATCCTTAGTCCCTGCTTTCTTTATGCAGGCCTCGATCTGGCTGTCGATGCTCGATCCCTTGATCGCTTGTTCCTCGGTCGATACCCTTACATATATTGCTATCACCCTGGATCTCCTTCCTATAAAGTTTTATTAAATAATGATAGCAATCGTTAATGCATTTGTCAGCATGAGGTCCCTCGATGATTATTACCTTCATAAAATGCATCACCCCTTGGGTAATGCTATGTGACAAGTGTTTGTCCTAATGAGGTGATTTTCAATGAGTATGAAAACAAATAAAAAAACCGATGGTTTAAATCATCGGTTTCTTCTCTGACGTATACGACGCCCACTAGTCCCTCAACATAGTAAATCCATATCATTGGTTATGAAAGCTAATTTTCATTACACTCTGTATATTCACTTTGCACCATTTCTATACGTTTATATGAAATATGGTTAAAAAATGGTGAGCTAAAACGATAAAGATCCAACCTGTTCATTTGGTATCCTTATTACTCAAGGACCTCAATAAAATGAGCACTGTTTTTAGGTTATTAAACCACTGAATATTTTTATGGTATTGCACGTGTCCCTGGTGGCATGTCTATTAAAATAGCCATATGAAAATAAATACTGCTCCTATGAATTTTTTTGAGAAGAAAACTGTGACTATGAGTACGAACTTAATAAGATCGATGAATTGCAAACCAAAATTAAATGTACGTGAGGCTAAATGTGAATTACTCTAAAGTGAAAAAATTCTTTGATGAGAATAAAAAATATTCAATTCTTATTGGAGAAGTCATTGATAAACAAATTAAAGAGATAGAAGAAGATCTCAGAGTAACCCTTCCAGACAGTTATAAGTGGTTTTAACTGAGTATGGTTCAGGAGGCACGTTCGGACTATGATACTCGGTTATGACTCTCATGGAGCTGAAGTTGTAGAGCAAACAAAAGAATACAGAACGTTTTACAAGCGTATACCAGGTCTAGTTGTTATTGAGTATATAGATGAATACTTTTATTGTCTTGATACAAATAAAATGGTAGATGGCGAATATCCTGTTATCCTTTGGGACAACCATGAAGGATACGGTTATACTGCTGTAAATAATTTTCTTCAATAACCCCTTGGTTCATTGATGATATGAAATTTTGATAGTAGTAATTATATAATCCTCTCTAACAACTCTCCCACTTTTTCTGCCATAGCACGAGGTGGATAAGGCATTTCATTTTTTAGCCACCATTCCACTACTCCCACGTAAGCATTTGCAACAAATTCAACAATGACATCTTCACTTTGGCCATAATTTTTGCCTTTCGTTATATCTACATCTTTCTTAAACTCTTCGATATTAAACTTAAGGAACTGACTGCGAAAATATCGAGCTCCCTCACTGGCCAACATCGTCGAAAAGAATAAATAATTACTCTCAAGATATTCCATGCAGTGAACAGTCGATTCAATCCAATCCATTTCAGTAGCTGACTCGCAAAAATCTCCCATATTGTTTATATGTTCTTCCATAATCTTATCTAATAGATCAAATTTATCTAAGTAATGAAGATAAATGGTTCCTCGATTAACATTTGCTCTGTCAGCAATATCCTTAATTGTAATGTGATCAAAACTTTTTTCACTCATCAGCTCAATCAGAGCACTCTTAATCGCTTCTTGACTTTTGGTTATTCTTCTATCCACTTTGGACATAGCTGGTCACCACACTTTCTTAAGATCATCAACAATTTAGGTTGAAGTGTTGATTAATCAACGAATTACGTTCATTTAACCATTGAGAGCATCGTGTATCTATTTATAATTATAAACAAATGTTGATTAATCAATCAACGATGCTTTCAACAAAGTCAATATACACCATTTAATTACAAGAGAATTATTTTTAAAACAAAAGTAAGAAAGGGTGTTATTTAAAATTGAAAAAAAAGTTTACTATCACGCTTGTACTCACAGGGATATCATTGGGCTTGCTTTTATCCGCGGTGACCTTTGCATCAAAGACTAGTGCTGACGTTGCATCAAAGGCTAGCGTTGACACTGTATCCAAGAGCGTTGGATACAAGCCTGATCTGTCCAATGGAGCAGACAACTTTTACAAAAGCAACAAGGTAAACAAAAAGAATGTTTCGTTTAAAAATCAATACAACATGAAAGTTGCAGGGAATCTTTTTATTCCTAAAGGTTTGAATCAGAACACCAAAAATCCCGCGATCATTGTCGGGCATCCTATGGGCGCAGTAAAAGAACAAAGTTCAAATCTGTATGCGCAAAAAATGGCTGAAAAGGGATTCGTTACGTTGTCCTTGGATTTGTCTTTCTGGGGAGAGAGTGAAGGTCAGCCTCGCAACGCTGTTTCGCCAGATATCTATGCCGAGGATTTCAGTGCTGCGGTGGATTTCCTAGGCACCCGGCCGTTTGTTGACAAGGAGCGGATTGGTGTTCTAGGGATTTGTGGCAGCGGGAGCTTTGCCATCAGCGCAGCCAAGATCGACCCGCGCATGAAAGCCGTTGCGACAGTCAGTATGTACGACATGGGTGCTGCTAACCGTAACGGGCTTAAACACTCGCAGACTCTCGAGCAGAGAAAGAAGATTCTCGAAGAGGCAGCGGAGCAACGCTATGCGGAGTTCACAGGCGGCAAAACCAAATACACCAGTGGGACAGTACATGAACTGAATGAAAAATCTACCGCCATTGAGCGAGAGTTTTATGACTTCTACCGCACTCCAAGAGGTGAATACACGCCTAAAGGATCGTCGCCAGAACTCACAACGCACCCGACGCTCACCAGCAACGTCAAATTCATGAATTTTTACCCATTCGAAGATATACAGACGATTTCTCCTCGTCCAATGCTTTTCATCACAGGTGAAAACGCTCATTCCAGAGAGTTTAGTGAAGAAGCCTACAAGCTGGCGGGCAAACCGAAGGAAATCTACATTGTTCCGGGTGCAGGTCACGTGGATCTGTATGACCGAGTGAATCTAATCCCTTTTGACAAGCTCGAGTCCTTCTTCAAAAAAAACCTGAAGAAAAAATAGTCGGATTGAAAATTGCAGAGAGCTTTGCGTACCAATGGTACTTCAAACGAAACAATTATAATAAAGCAAATCTTCCTGGATTCTCATTTTTTAAAACAAAGTAATTTTATAAAATGAGTTTTATTTCTCTAAAATTCCTTTGTCAATAATAATGTTATGAGGTGAAGAATGATTAAAAAACAGTTTATTGTCAATAAGGAAACAGGATTTGCGAGACCAGCAATCCTGTTAGTAAGTTTAGCTCATCAATTTGCATCAGATATCTTTCTTGAATGCCGTGGGAAAAGAATCAATCTAAAACACTCACCTAAGTCTATAATGGACATTATGGACTTGGAAATTAAACCTGGAACCGAAATATATTTAAAGGCTATTGGAGCTGACGAGGTTCAGGCTATCGAAATGATCAAAGATAGTTTAATAAAAAATGATTATGTACAGTAAAACTCTATCTTCTTACAAACTAAAGACACTGATATGCAGGTTATACAAATACTTAGCTTTTTCTAAAATAATCAACAATATTTGTTGACTTGTTGAATAATCAACGAATTGCATTCATTTAATCATTGTATGTATCACATATCTAATTAATAATAATAAACAAATGTTCATTATTCGATCGATGTTCATTTAAATGAAAGAAATCTTGGACACAATATAAAGAAATGTTTCAAAGAAGGGTGTTATGCAATATGTCAAATATTCAAGGTAAAGTTGTGATTATTATAGGTGCATCAAGTGGGATTGGCGAAGCAACTACTAAGAAACTTGCACAAGAAGGAGCAAAACTAGTTATAGCTGCTCGTCGTGAAGATCGTTTGAAAGCTCTTGTTGAAACGTTACCCAACGCGGAAATTTCATATGCTGTTGCAGATGTAACGAATAAAGAAGATGTTCAAGCAGTTGTAGATTTGGCAGTTAAAAAATATGGCCGTATAGATGTAATGTACAATAACGCTGGAATCATGCCAACTGCTCCACTTTCAGAAACTCGCTTTGATGAATGGCGTCAAATGTTGGATATTAACATTATGGGTGTTTTAAATGGAATTGCTGCTGCATTACCTATTATGAAACAACAACAGTCCGGTCACATTATTGCAACTGATTCCGTAGCTGGACATGTTGTTTATCCAGATTCAGCTGTATACTGCGGGACTAAGTTTGCGGTTAGAGCGATTATGGAGGGATTGCGTCAGGAGGAAAGGGAAAATAATATTCGGTCAACTATTGTTTCACCGGGTGCTGTCAGTACTGAACTTTATACAACAATTAATGATCCTAAAAACCGCGAATGGGTAAAGGATCTTATGGATACAGGAGAAGGTTTTTCTCTTAAACCAAGCGATATTGCAGATGCAGTAGCTTATACGATCAGTACGCCTGAAACCGTTGCAGTAAGTGAAATTTTGATTCGTCCAACCAAACAAGTTATCTAATGAATGTTGGCGATTAAGGATTATTAGCCCTGCATGCCAGTTACTTTAAATTCTATAAAAAAAAAATGCCCCTATATGGTTTGGGGCATTTTTTACTATTGCTTGTTGATCCATCAATAAAGATTGGAGTTGTTATTTTGGTTAAACGAAATAATTTATTAATATTAATACTCACCGTAGGAACTTTCGGCATTATCAATACTGAAATGGGGGTTATAGGGATATTACCCTCTATTGCTGATTATTTTCATATTAGTGTATCTAAGGCCGGGTGGCTGGTAAGTCTCTTTGCACTTACTGTTGCTATTTGCGGTCCTACTATGCCGTTATTATTTTCGGGGATCAATCGCAAGAAGGTAATGTTACTTGTACTTGGTATTTTTGTTCTGGGTAACATTGTCTCTCTGTTTGCAACAAACTTTACGATAGCTATCATTGCTCGTGTAATTCCAGCCATTTTTCACCCCATTTATTTTTCAGCGGCTTTTACAATAGCTGCTAACTCAGTTGACAAGAAAGAAGCTCCAAAAGCTGTTGCCAAGGTACTTATGGGCGTTTCTGCAGGTATGGTACTTGGTGTACCAATCGCAAGTTTTCTTGCTAGTACAGTTTCGCTTCATATCGCAATGTTATTCTTTGCAATTGTGAATGCTCTAACATTCATTGCTACATTAGTATTTTTTCCTTCTATGCCTGTAAAAGAAAAACTTTCTTACGGCAAACAGGTAAGTGTATTAAAAAAAACAATTACTTGGCTTTCCATTGTTACAGTCATTTTAATAAATTCAGCAATATTTGGGGTTTATAGTTATCTTGCTGAGTATCTGAAAACAGTTACGAATATGTCTCCTAATACAATTAGTTTCATATTAGTCATATTCGGTGTGGCAAACATCATTGGGAATATTATTGCAGGTAAGTTACTTACTAAAGATACCATCAAGACTGTTGTTTCTTACCCATTTGTATTAGGAATTGTATACATCATATTATTTTTAATAGGACAATTTACTTTACCAATGGCTGTCATTACTTTAGTTTGGGGAATAGTAGCTGGTATAGGAAATAATATAAATCAATATTGGATTACGTCTGCTGCACCAGAAGCTCCTGATTTCGCAAATGGATTATTTGTAACATCTGCTAATGTAGGAACAACAATTGGTACAGCTGTAGGTGGATTATTTATATCACAATTAGGTACACAATACGTCGTGTTAGTAGGATTTTTATCAGTTATATTGAGCTTGATATCGATTTTACTCAGAACGAACATGTATAGTCCCACAAAACAATTTTTTAGATAAACTCGATATTTTAATGAACTTTCATTTCATATTTTTATTAAGAAAGAGCCGACTGTCCTTTTGAGGATGATCGGCTTTTTCATACCTTATTTATTCAACAGATAAGTCAGGCATTTCAACATTTAACGTCATTTATCTGACAATCATATGAACTGTAAATAAATAACTTACTTTAAGTTAGTGGACAATTTTGGTCACAAAATATAATTTCCTCGAACACTCAAAAAAATACCAAAGGTCTAAAACCCTTGGTATCATTGATGCGGCCGAGAGGACTTGAACCTCCACGGGTTATTCACCCACTAGGCCTCAATAAAGTGAAACTGTGTTTTCTGTTACAAAACCTTTATATATCAGTGTTTATTTATTTTGATTATGTTGTTTTGCAATGATTTATTCATATTGTGGAGTAAAAATGGAGTAGTTTTTTTCATCACCAGAAAATTACATGTCATTGGTGGCATATTCGCTAGAATAACCACATATCTTTTGTTTTCTCTGCAAGACAGTAAAAGATAGCCTAGCTTGAAATAAAAAACTAATTACTAACTGATTAGTAACTAGTTTAGAGTTAAATCTATTTTGAATAAATTAAATTTTTGGTCTCACCATATCTTCTGGCTTGAACATCTCTTCAAACATTGTTTTTCTGTTAGTAAATTGAGTTTCGCAGCAACCTCTTTTAATGTCAAACCTTCTTTTAAAGTGATATGAGTGGTGATCGACAATTACCTATTTTTATACCAACCTTATTATAGTGCGCTTTTATATTAACAATAGGTTGATTGTTTGTAACCTCATTTATTAGGTCGTTTAATTTATTTAGATTAACCGGTTTATTCTCTAACAAGTTATTGAAAGCTTCTTTGACTTCTCGAGGATAAACATTCCCTACCATACTCGACAAACCGTTACATCCATTATTGATTAACTCTAGGAAATTTACATCTCCTGCTGCAAACATAATAAAGTCTTTAGAAAGATTGGTTTGTTGATGACGATGAACGTCGCCTCCTTCTTTCAGTCCAATAATATTAGGATGCCGGCTGACCAAGTCTTTAAGTGCTTTCTGGCTCAAATCAAAGCCAGTTCGGGCAGGGTTATTATAAAGCACAACCTCTTTAGACGTATGGCTAAGCAGTTCATCAACATAATAAATAGCTTGCTGTTGTGTTGGTTTTATATAAGGCGGAAAGCCAAGTAATATAACATCTATATTGGTTTTTTCGATTTTTTCAATAAGCTTTCTAGCATCACTTGTTCTTATAGATGACACACCAAACATCAGTTCAATATCCTCAAATTTTTGCTGATTGAAATGTTCAATGATTTGTATACGTTCATTAATGCTGAGTGAATGTTGTTCACCAGTAGTGCCGCATATAAGCAAGGAATCGATTCCGTTGTTTCGTAAATATTCAACAATAGGGTCAAAGCCTTCTAAAAATAAACTCTCATTTTCATAAAAAGGAGTAGGAATAGCAACATTAAAATTTTTCATTATAAGCAATCCTCCAACTTATAAACTTATTGCATTTTTTTGTTTATATTTTCTTTCATTAAACTAGAGATTATTTGTTCGTGTGTATGTGGTATTAGACTGAGTTGGTTAACGACTAATTCCTGCCGTAATATCGAATGATTTTGACTTAGCTTCGCTTTCCCCTCTATTTTGTTGATTTTGATTTTAAAACCTTTTACCCCTTTGTTCATGCCCGCTAACAATTTAGAATCGACATCCCCTATTTTGTATGGACTGTCAGGGCTTTCGTATTTCAATACCAGATCACTCATTGAATTTATTGTTTCTTCCTCATCCAAAAGTTCAACTTCCCCGTAAACATGAGCAGATACGTAATTCCATGTAGGTACAGCCTGATTCGTCTCATACCACTTGGGCGAAATATAACAATGAGGCCCTTGAAAAACTGCTAAAACGGATTGGCTTACGATATCTTTCCACTGAGGATTCGGTTGAGCCAAATGACCGTATAAGTAATTTTTATCGTTGCTTATCATCAAGGGCAAATGGGTTGCATACGGCATACCATCGTGCACTGAAAACAATGTTGCAAAACCATACTCTTTTATAACATCGCAAGCTTCGTCTTCACTAAGCTGAAATGGGGCGGGGATATACATAAAACCCTCCTTTCTAAAAATGGATTGATCAAGCGCCTTTAGGGTATAATATGATACTAACTGACATTTTAAAAGGTACAATTCCAAATAAATATACATGTCAGGGGAGAAGACGATGAAAAACATTATTTTTGCTTTTAAAAGTAATACTCCTAAATACAAACAAATTTACGAGCAATTCAAAGCATTAATTGAGCAAGGAAATATACAAGCAAATGAACAATTACCATCCATTCGTGAACTGGCAAATTCCCTGCAGGTAAGTCGCAATACAACGCTAATGGCCTACGATCTACTTTTAGCGGAGGGATACATTCGGGGCGAAAAAAGAAAAGGGTATTTTGTAAATGAAGTAAACCCCCTTTTGTTTCAACGAAAAAATGACTCTTTTCAAAGTAAGCAAACAAAAACGTTAGAAGAAAGGGTTCTGATTGATTTTCGTGCAGGTGCTGTAGATCAAAAGCATTTCCCTCTGAAAACATGGAGGAAATTGTATAATCAAGTTTTGACATTAGAGAAAAGCTACCTATACGGTGAAGCATTCGGTGAAATACAGCTACGTGAACAAGTAGCTGCTTATTTGTTAGAATCCCGCGGGGTGAAAACTGATGCAAATTCCATTATCATTGGCAGCAGTACTCAGCAAATGTTAATTTATCTTGGTCATATTCTGAAAGATGAATTTTCTGGGATCATAGTTGAGGACCCAGGTTTTGACGGGGCGAGAGAAGCATTTCAATTTCATGGGTTTTCTCTAGAAACATTACCTGTCTTTGAAAGTGGGGCTGATTTTTCGAAGTTAAATTCAATGAAAGAAAAATTAATTTATGTGACACCTTCTCATCATAGCCCTTACGGAGTAAGCATGCCCATTCAGCAACGTCAAACACTTATCAATTGGATTAATAAAAAAGAGGGATATATTCTTGAAGATGATTACGACAGTGAATTCCGTTATACGCAGCAGCCATTTCCTGCCCTTGCCTCCATTCATTCAGAAAGAGTAATCTATTTAGGAAATTTCTCAAAATCCTTTCTTCCAGGCGTTCGCCTAAGCTATATGGTTTTACCCCAACCTATATTACATCTATACAAAAACCGTTTTCTTCATTTCGAAAGTACTGCTTCTTTGCTTAACCAACTAACCATGGCCGAATTTATGAAAGAAGGTGAATGGGCCCGGCATATTAAACGCATGCGTACCATATATAGACGCAAAATGCAGCACTTTACTTCAAATTTAAAGAAGCAGTTCGGAGATCATTTAACGATTATTGGTGAGCAGTCTGGATTATATATATTAGTGAAAGTTCATCTTAACTATTCAGAAGAAAGATTAATCCAACGTGCTTTAAAGTATGGAGTAAAAGTATATCCTACTAACATTTATTTCGTTAATAGAAATCCTAATAGACCAATCATAAAGTTAGGTTTCGCTCATCTCAACTTTGATGAAATAACACAGGGTGTAAAACTTTTGAAAAATGCTTGGTTGTAATACACATATCTTAGTTTTGTCTTATTTAAAAAATTAGAAATGGTTAATTATATTAGATTTTGGACTTCATTAGGATGCATCTTATTTCTTTATTACTTGTATTTAATCCCAAGTCTGTTAAAATAACAACCTAGAAAATGTAATAATAGCCATTATATTATATACAGGGTGGTCTGATGGAGTTAAAAGACAAAATAAAACAAGTTGCCATATACCTCAGAAAAGTTTAATCCAGCTAGATGGCATGTATTAACTTGATGCACTGTTGTTTTCTTTTCAAAGGTAAATTTATAAAAAATAGTTAATTCCTTGAGTATTTCACTTTTCGGTGTTACAGATAAAATGTGGAAATCCGTCACCATTACAACTTTTCCTCGGATACGAAAAGCATAGCTCCCCGCATCTGAGGCAAAAGTACAATTAGAACTGTTCTGTGCCTGTTGCTATCTTGTCGAAATCCACATTCGTCAACTGTTTTGAGACTTCCCATAATCGCTTCGCTGTGTTCATATCTTGTGCCTCAGGTGTTATTTTAGCAGGTGCGGGGAATCCCTTTATTTCTCTAGTGCCACCCGGTCCATAATACTGTCCGCTCTCTGCCTCTGGAGATGTTGCAGCAAAAAGCGTCGGCAAAGCCCCTTGTTCAGCTGACTGCAACATAAATTTTCCAAACAGACGAATGGGAAGTGGGGCTTTATTATTCTTTGTTCCAGTGTCAACCAAATCTGTTCGAGATAAGCCTGGGTGAGCAGCAATGCTCATCACTCCCCACTTTTCAGATTCACTGCGACGATGAAGCTCAAGTGAAAAAATCAGGTTAGCCAGCTTTGATTGCCCGTATACCGGCATTGGCTTATAGTTTTGTTCAGATTGCAAATCATCGAAGTTAATCACCCCATGATTGGCGGCAAGGGCACAGACAGTCACTACACGAGAGTTGCGACTTTTTCGCAAAAGCGGCATAAGATGAGCTGTCAATGCAAAATGTCCAAGGTGATTTGTGCCAAATTGCAATTCAAAGCCATCTTTTGTAACTTGCCGCTTTGGAATCGTCATCACTGCGGCATTATTGATTAGAACATCCAGATTTTGATACTTACTACTTATTCGCTTTCCGAAAGCTTCAATAGATGCAAGGTCAGCAAGATCTAGCTCTTCAAAATGAATGTTTGCCGAAGGAACACTTGACTGAATTTTTTCGATTGCTGCCTCCCCCTTGTTTCTATTTCTTCCTGCCATAATCACCTCTGCACCTGCACGACTTAGAGCTAAAGCATTTATATAGCCCAACCCACCTGTACCTGTGACAATAATCAAACGACCTCTCTGAGAGGGAATATCGGACATCTTCCAAACACCTTTTTCTTGTATGTTTCCCATAACTTTTTCTCCTTTTCTATTACTTACTTCAAAAAGGTTGATTATAGTTAGTCACGTGAATTAATTATTTTGCGATCAAAGAAATATTTGTCAACTCAAAACATAATTCTAGCAAAAATAGATAAAGCTAAACGATCAATGCGCAATATAAGTAATCATGTCCAAAATAGAAGCATCAATTCGTTGTTCTAATTCGTCTGCTAATTGAAAACGTATTTTTTGTTCGCTGCTTTCAGTACGTTCGATCTGATTATCTACTGCAAAAACATTCTCTCCAAAACATTTGACTCCCATAGATGCTAACAGAGGTTTTAATGCGTAGTCTATTGAAAGTAAATTTGAAATGGTTCCTCCTACAAAGTAGGCCGCTGCTATTTTATCTTTAAAACCTTTTTGGGGTAATAAATCGATATAGCTTTTGAGAACTCCAGTATAAGTTGTTTTGTATACCGGACTTGCAATAATAATTCCTGACGCTTCTTCAACCTTAGTATGCGCAGCCAGTATAGGCTTACTGTTAAAATTAGCGTGTATTAAATCTTCTGCAGGCAATGAAGGTACATCAATAATCGTCACATCACATCCGTTTTGTTCTAGTTTTAATCTTGCATAATTTATTACACCATTTATACGGGATTTTTCGTTTGGACTTCCGGATATTATCGCTATTTTTCTCATCTTCTGCTCCCCCGTATCCATTTATTTTTCAAAATGCGTTGCTACACCAAGTGTCATGATATGTTGCGGAGGCACACCCATCAGTACTCTTCCGTATAACTCCAGTCCGGTTGATGCTGTAGTAAGTGCATGATTAGCCCCACCTCTAATGTCGCGGAATATTCCTGACAAACGATTGGAATCGGCAATGACACTTCCTCCGCTTTCTGCCACTAGCATATCTACTGCTTCCCAGCACAACATAGCCGCATACGTAATATCGGTCTGGATTTGGGCAAATTCTTTTAAGCTGAATTTTTCTCCACTCTGAACATGATGCTCTAAATTTTCAATCGTTCGGCTAATATGAAGGTGAGCTGATTCAACCTTCATGGCTGCAAGTCCTACTTTATATTGAATATGCCCAACATTCGCTTGAGAAGTATGGGTTGTCATTGTAATCCCTTTACAAGGTGCTTTTTCAACAAAAAATTCCAATGCCCCTCTGGCAAGCCCGAGAATAGCGCTTATCCCTGTTGTTATGGCGGTGATAACATTTACATAAGGTCTATACCTGTCACGTCCCTTTAATTCTACTGGTGAAAAATTCTGGTGGCTCATGTCCTGGCGTATTACATAGTGTTCCGGAATAAATACATTTTTCATTTCCAAACTGTTACTTGCGGATCCTTTTAGGCTCATTGTATACCAATCATCCACAATTGTTACATCATTCATAGGCACGACTGCCAGCATCATTTCCGGATTCTCGCTTTGTTGCAAGGACTTCATATCCATCAAATTTAACAATGCATGGGTGGCATGTTTGGAACCAGAGCCAAATCCCCAAAAGCCCTTCTCTACTAAATAACCTCCGTCTACTTTTTTCACAACCGCTTTACGTGCCTGTAAAACAGAACAGAAACGCACTTCCTCATCCTGGTTAAAGATCGAATCCAAAACTTCAGACGATAAGGACAACGAAGCGTTGTAATTATTTCCGTTTATGATTTGAACGACCCAACCAACAGAACCATTTCCTTTTGCTACTTCAGAAATAATTTCGACCATTGCACGGATACTCACTTCATGACCGCCATACTTTTTTAATGTACCGAGCTTAAAGAGTCCTGCCTCCGAAACTTTTTGTATAACTTCATCTGGAATATGTCGGTCTTCATCAATTTTAGCTGCAAATTTTTGAAGGTAGGGAACGAGTTCTGTGGCGTTCCTGAGTAATTGTTGTTCATGAGCAGTAAGTTGATGATTTGTACTTAAATTAGCCATCGATTGCACTCCTTTTTCTACACTTGTATAATAACGTGTGTTTGTAGTTTAAATATTATGGTGTATAATAAAATGAATCAACCGATAAAATGATCAATATGTCGAATAACGGTACAGAAAGAGGTAATTGTCTTGGATAAGCACACAACTGATGACTTACGGGTGAGAAGAACACATAAGCTTCTTTACAATGCATTATTGGATTTAATGGAAAAGTACTCCTTTGAAACAATAACCGTGAAACAAATTTGTGATCTAGCCATGGTACATAGAACCACGTTTTACACTCATTTTAATGACAAATTTGACTTGCTTTCCCATGCACTAAGACAAATTGCTGAGGATGAATTTAAGCTTGGCCAACTTACTCCTTCTGAAAGTTTTCAAGAGCTATTTTCAATAGCAACAAAACATAAAAAATTGTTTTCACAGCTCCTGGCGGAAGAAAGAGATTCTCTGAGGAATTTGTTACGAAGAGAAATGGGATCGGGCATGAAGCAGCACTTGATTGAAGATTGTTCGATTGAGAACAACTCGATTGACATGCAGATTGCTGTAGAGGCCTATGTTGGCGCTGTCCTTGGAGTGTTAAATTGGTGGATTGAAAACAATATGCCTATTGATCAAGAAAACCTTTATAAACAGTTAACAGAGTGGGTTTTCCTAAAGCAATAAATAAAATGGAGAAGTTTGTATTTACTTATAATTACTGTGGTAAGCTAAATATAAATAAAACTGAAAGAAGGTGATCCCATGCCCACTAACAATAAACCCAATAGATTAATCGCTGAGAAGTCTCCATATTTACTTCAACATGCTCATAACCCTGTGAATTGGTTTCCTTGGGGAGAAGAAGCATTCGAAAAAGCGAAACGCGAAAACAAACCTGTTCTCGCATCTATTGGGTATAGCTAGCTCGGGTAGCTACACGCACATGTCATTGGTGACAAGTCATGAACTCCTATAATAAATATAAAGCAAAAAAGATACCAATATGCTTTGGTATCTTCATCTAAATCGAGTCCCTCAATAAAGTGGATCAGTTACAAAAGCCTGTATATTTATTTGAATCATTTTTTACTCAATACGGGGATAATATGGGCACTGTTTTTAATCCGTCCAATTAAAAAAATGAAGGTTCTTCCCCTTCCCATTAGTCCCAAACTTGATCTCCTGCAATTTTAAAACCAGCTTTTGAAGGTCTATCTTATCTACGAAGTGAGTTTTTTAATGAACTAATCTCCAAAACCACCTAATTCCCCATCGCACAGATTCTTCATGAGAACCAAAAAGTTATTGCGGTCTCACCGAAAATTTAAATTGCGGTGCCCTATTGCCTTTTTCTGCGAACGAAAACTTGTTAATATTTACATTACTAGTAGAGTTAAGGGAAGGGTGAATATCTTGATATCAATCACATCAGCTGAAGTGGGAATGAAAATTAATGAATGGCATAGGCATATTCAAAAATTCAACGTTACTGATGCTGAAATGTTAAAAGCTGAAATAGAACGTGATATAGAGGTTATGGAAGAAGATCAAGATTTGCTTATTTATTATCAATTGATGGCCTTTCGCCATAAGATCATGTTGGAATACACGCTGCCATCTGATGAAAACCGAATGGAACTTTCAGAATATTTAAAGAAAATCGAAGGCCATAAGAAAAAACTAGACAATATGCGGGCATATTATTATAACTTCTTCCGCGGGATGTATGAGTTTAGAAACGGTGAATACACAAAGGCCATTACATATTACAAAAAAGCTGAACGCAAAATTCCAACGATCTCCGACAAGATTGAAAAAGCTGAGTTTTATTTTAAGTTATCCGAAGTCTATTATCATATGAAAATGACTCATATCTCAATGCACTACGCTGAACTTTCATACAATATCTATAAAAAACATGAACTTTATTCTGTTCGGCGTATTCAGTGCCATTTTGTCATTGCCGGTAACTACGATGACCTTGAGAACCATGAAAAAGCTCTCCCCCACCTTCAAGAAGCTTTAAAAGGTGCTGAGCTGCTTAAAAGTAAAAATACTCACATCTATGCCACCGCATTTTTCAATCTCGGTAACTGCTATCACAAAATGGACAACCTAAATAAGGCTGCACGTTATATCGAACAAGCCTTGGTTCAATACAGAAAAATAAACTCTGACGTACTTCCGCAAGCTTATCATGACCTAGCTTTGATTTATTTTAAACAAGGTAAAAAAGAACAAGCAATGGATTGCTTCCGCAAAGGAATCAGAAGCGCTGTAGACTTTAAAGACGAACTTTTTATGAACTTATTTGAAGCATTAGACGTTCTTTATATAAGAAATGGCGATACACCTAAACTCCTCAACATTTTTTCTCGTTTAGAGAACGGCAAAGGATACCCTTATCTGGAAGAGCTGGCATTGTTAGGAGGCAACCTTTTCGATTATAATGGAAAAATAGAGGATAGTATCATCTGTTTCAAGAAGATGGTATATGCTCAAAAGCAAATATCGAAAGGGGAATGCATGTATGAAATCTAAATTGTTTATCAGTTTATCCGCCGTTTTAATTGGACTTGCCTTTTTCGGATCTATGTCTAATGGCGAAATGAAGGAAGCATCCCGGAATGTAACTCTAGCACCTACTCATGAATTCCTTGTTTGATTCGATAAACAACATTAGTTCTAATTCCCTTTAGCCGTTTCATAACGGCTTTTTCTTATTTTAGACATCAAGTAAACCTCTCGACCAACTATTACATTCCCTCGAAACAGGTCAAAAGACACAGATCTAATGATTCATTTCCACCCTTTGATCCACAAACAGTTAGTTTCATCATTCTTCCATGGTAATATTTTGTTATGACGATTAAATGAAAGGATATGATCATGAAAGTCTTTGAAGCTAAAACACTTATGTCTGAAGCTACAGACCGCGCCAAAGAATATAAAGAACTAAGGACGCAAATGGTCAACTTGAGAAAAGCTTTACAAAGCGTCGCTGAACTTGACGACAGCGAATTCTCAGGTAAAGGCGCTAATAACATTAAAGCATTCTATCACGATCATGTTGGTGTCACTGATCAATGGATCGATTACATTGACATGAAAATCGCATTTTTTAACAGCATTGCCGGAGCTTTCGAGGACAAAGGTCTCTCTGATGCTTATATTGAAGAATCTTTTTTAGAACATGAACTGGCTAACGCCCATAAAAAATCAAAGTCCATCATGTCTGAACAGAAAAAAGCCATGAAAGATATTCTAAACGATATCGACGACATCCTCCCGCTCGACTTGTTTTCAACAGAAACCTTCAAGGATGAGCTTGCAGATGCCAATGATAAACGCAAAAAAACAATTGAAAAACTAGGTGACCTTGACGAAGATTTACTGACAGAATATGCCCTGTCAGAACCTAATGAACAATTCATCAAGTCAGACTTCCAAAAGCTCCAAGAAGCAACGGGCAAAGGCAAAAACGCTACGCCCATTCACTACAACGCCAAGGCGTACCGTGAGAGTGATATACATAAGAAAAAAGGCGATATTGAAAAGCGAACGGAAGCTTATTTGAAGATTAAAAAGAAAGAAGAAAAAGAACGGGAAATCGAAAAGTTGAAAGAAAGACTGAAAAATTACGACTATGCTGATGCAGATGAATTCTATTCAATGGCTAAAACAATTGGGTATGAAAATCTAACAGCAGATCAACAAAGATATTTCACACAGATTGAAAACACACGGGAACTAATGGCTGGAGCCAAAGGTACTGTTACCGCCCTTTATGATATGACAGCTGAAACATTAGACTATATGGCACACAATCACCCTGTCGACATGTTTATTAATTCTGCAGTTGCAGTTTATCACTATGATTCTACGTTTAACTCAATAAAAGATGCAATAATAACCTCCTATGTTAGAGACGTAAAGAACGGAGACGCAGAATCAACATCTCACTGGATTACATGTGCAGCAGTAAACATCTTTGCTTTAAAAGGTGCTGGTTCAGTTGCTAAAATAGGAGTGAAAACAGCCGGAAAAGCTGCAGTCAAAAAAGTGTCTAAAAAACTGGATGAAACTCCTGATCCACTAACAGCAATTAAACCGTTTGTCATGCGAGATGATGTTGTTGTAGCAGGTGGTGTGCCGTATAATGTCATCAACGATGTGAGTGCAAAAGACAGGCTACTTCAGCTTGCTAAAAAATTAGATGAAACAAGAAAACCATTTACAGGTAAGGAAATAAATCTCCCTTGGTTAAATAAAGAAAAGTACAGTGCTGTTGAAATAGACGGCAAAGTAAAGGTTAAAGGTGAAGTTAGAGATGTAAGCCGGAGAGTCTATACCTTAAAGGACATTGATATTAATCAAAAAACTCCAAGAGGAAAAACCAATCTTGAATTAATGAAGGATGGTAAATCTCCTTATGCTAAAGACGGAACACAGATTAACTTACATCACCTCATACAAGAAGAAAGTGGAACATTGCTTGAGATACCTAACAGTTTACATACAAAGTATAGTGATGTGATACATGGCCTAAAAGGTAATGGCGAAAGCTTTAGAAATGATGTTTACTTGGAGAAACAATACAATAACTTTAAGACAAGGTATTGGAAGTGGAGAGCAAAACAATATGAGAAAGAATAAGGGGTTATAAACCATGGATTTTTATTTGAAAGTAAAAGAATTCTTAGCTGAAAATGCAAAGGAAAAAGATTTCACAGGTGGAATTAGCGAAGATAAAATTTTAAAAATCGAACAAGATCTTCAAGTCACACTTCCAGATAGCTACAAATGGTTTCTTAGAAACTATGGTTCTGGTGGGGTTTATGGAATCGATTTATTAGGATATGACTTTGGTGGTGCTTCAGTTGTTGAGACAACCAGGGAATATCGTCAATATAGGGAATTGCCAAGTGGATTGGTAGTTATAGAGCATGTTGATTTTTTTGGTTATTGCTTAGATACCAATAAAATGAACAATGAAGGAGAATGTCCAGTTGTTATTTGGAGTGAATTTGGTGGCTATAAAGAGCTTGATTCGGCGCATTTTATAAAGTTCTTTTATGAAAGGCTACATGAGATGAAAGAAAACTGGGAAGAAGATGAAGATTGGGACGATTAAGCAAAAAATTGAATTTAGTGCCTCTTGCAAATGAGGGGCTTTTTTTTAAATTGATTGGTGTTTTTCTCTGCAAAGCTAACAAGATATTTATAATAGCCCATCCAGTTTTTTTGTTTTCTGTCCGTAACTGCCGTCTTGATTTCAGTAGAAAAAAAGAGCCCTTCTTTAAGTAAGGACTCTTCTCAGTACAGAATTATTTTATTTTTTCTATTTAAACCAAGCTTTCTTTAAATTGTTGGTAAAATTACTATCATTAAAAGGAACATTTGCTTTACCGAAATTTGCTATATTTAATGCATTCCTTGCGGCAGGAGTTAAATCATCCCAGCCGATTAACGGTTGAGTTCCACCTACAACACGATCGCTCATCATCAATTCGTGGTTGAGCGGCCATGTGCTGTCATAAGCAATCAAAGGATGAGTGCCATCTTTCATGTTGGTTCCGCTTGGTGCTACATTTGTAAATTTTCCATGTCCAGAATATGCAATTGATAAAACTTTTGGATTTTGATTTGCTGGATTATCTATCCATACAACGATTCCTTCCCAGTCATGTCTGTGACCTAAGCTTGGAGAGGCTTCATCTTTAGGAAAATACCAAGAGTACATGATTGCCCAAACACCATTGTACCATGCAGAACGTGAATATACTTGTCCAGTATTTTTGCTGCAATGTCCTTCAGGCGCTCCAGTAGGCTCTAAACCCCCACTTGTATTGCCTTTTTCATCTACTGCAGGAAAAGGCACACAGCCGCTATAAACCTTTAAATATGGCTGAAAACGTTTCGCAGCTTTTTGAGTAACAGTTGTAGGTACCACCTCTCTAAAACCCACAACTTTATCATGATCGATTACAGCTGCATTTGCTGTTGAAACCATGCTAACAGAAGTGATTACAGATAAAAAGAGAGCCAAGAAAAATTTGTTCATTATTCCAACTCCTTTTAAAAATATTGACAACAATTAAATACCACAGAGTTGGAATAAATATCAATATCTTTTTTTAAAGCTAACTGAATATCCATACTAGAGTACTATTTTATTTTTCTTAGGTCTTTAAATTCAGTAAATAATACACTCTTCAAAAATACATAAAATGTCCTCTCTTTAAAAAAGAGGGTTGTTATTTCAATAATGCTTCAAGTTTAGCTTTCGTATCCGGTCCATAAATACCGTCTTGGGTAAGACCATACATAGATTGGAACCGTTTAACTGCATTTGCTGTTTTTGGACCATACACACCGTCAATTCCGTGATTCGGCGCTCCTTTATCTGGATAGAAATAAAGAGCTGCTAGAGCTTTCTGAATCTGCGTGACAGAAGCGCCTCTCATCATTGGGTTCTTCACTTTGAAAATACCGGAAGGCAGCGCATATGACGTTTTTTTGCTGCTTGAGTTTGTTGTTTGCTTTTTAGTGGCACTTATTTTGCTTGAGCTTGTTTTTCCACCTAGCGCCTTTAATTCTTTTTCAATGGCAGCCTTAACTTGATTCCATCTACCCTCTGACAAAATGCGGTGCGGGCAATACTTGCCGTTCCAGTCTTGGTGCTTACGGACACGATCAACGCCCCATCCCCGTTCTTTAAGCAGCTGTGCCACAAACTTAATAGCAAGTTTTTCCGCTGCCTTATATCGTGCCCCTCCTGACTTGCTATAACAAATTTCGACACCAATCGACTTACGATTCCCTGTACCGTTTGTTCCATCTCCTGTATGCCAAGCGTTACGATTTGTTGGAATTCCTTGAATGACTAGTTTATCGTCTACTGCAAAGTGAAAACTTGTTGAGCTAGAGTTATTCTTCATGTAAGAAATCTCATTGGCTGCTGAAGCATCATTCGCAGTGTTATGAATAGTAATATATTCAGCTTTCATTGGATTAGGACATTTCAATCCATACTTTGATTTAGAGACTAGATTCTTTACAACTTTAATGGTCATATATCCTCTCTCCTTCTGTCTGTGTAATAAAAAAAACCACTGGCTTAGCCAGCAGCTTTGTCTGCGTTATCCTTACTCTGTTCTTTTTCGTTCTCAATTGTTTGTAATCGATCTGTTATTGTTGAAGGGATTTTAACACCGATCTGTGCTAAGTTTTCAGTTATTGATAAACCTTCATTAGCGATATAAAAAAGAACGGTACCAAATGTTAGGACACCGTTTAAATTGAGGACTGTATCAATAACGTTTGCTAAAATGACCGCAAAGAAATTGAGCAGCTTGCGGACATAGCCAAACCATGCGCTTCGGCTCCGCAGTTTCTTGAATTTCCATGCCTTAATTACTCCTGTTAAAACGTCTATTATGCTAAGAACTAGAAGTAAATCAAGATACTTCACCCCTCCAAATAAATATACTCTTGCTAAATCTAATGTTTCAAAATTGATAAACAAACTTGTCTCCTCCATTTCTAATCACCTCCGAGGCAAATAAAAAAGGACAGCCGGATCTTATGAGACGGCCGTCCCTCTAACTGAAAAGTTTCCATTTGTTAAAGATGTAAGCTCCATAACAATTTCTTTAAAACCAGTAATGTCAAAAGACCAGGCTTCAGATTTTCCTTTTGTGCTAGTGGCAAACGTTCCGTCATCCACTTTCTGCCCTCTAAGGGCTCTTTTTGTTCCCGATAAGGATTTACCCCAGAACTTCAATTCACTTGTCTCAGCCGTCCCATAAACCTCAATGAGTAACGTTTTGAATGATCCAACGGTGAATGGGTTACCCTCACCTATGGTTTCTGTTTTATCGTGAAAGACAATATCCATTGTTTTTGATTGAGTGTCTAATGAGCTAAAGTTCAGGCCTTCAGTCTGAACTTTTAAACGACCATCATCAGTTAAGCCGCTTTTATCTAGATGGACTGAGAACGGAGCAACTGCTGTAATAGGAACAGTATGGTTAATGTTTATATCCTCTTCACCTGCGCCCAATGACTGGTAAAGCAAGAATTCAGATTGCTGCAGGTTACCATTTGCGTATCTGAAACGGAAATAACGTTTAGTTAAGTGAACCCATTCAGTCTCGCCAAGCGCATTTGCTTTAACGACCAATGAAGAGACTGTGGTCCATGAATTCATATCGTTACTTTCTTCAATGAATAAGGTACCTTCACGATCAGAATAAGCATGACCTTTTACTTTTGAAATTAAAACCTGACCTAATCGATCTTGCCCATATTGCGTGTATACTTCAGTGGCTTTTAAAACTGCGTTCGTCAGCAGCTCCGCATTACCTGAAATAGCAGCGACGGGTACTATAAAATCCCGGTTCCCTTCCCTGTAAGGTTTAGCCGCTCCTGGCTTACCGGTTGCATCTGTTGGAAATTGAAAACTATATGATGCCATTAAAAATCCTCCTTGCTATTGTAGATCATTAGTGGTGAGCATGGGTTTACAACGGAACCACCCCCTTTAAGGCAAAATAAAAAAGCCCTAAATGGCTTCCCCTGTGAGCTCTTTATACTGTTCAGCTGTAATGAGTTTTTTCTCTATTCCTTCCTGTAAATCTTCGGGCGAGCAATCTTTGAGATGAATTGCCTGTTTAACCATTTCAGACGAAGCCCATTTATAATGCAAAGCCAGCACCCAATAATTCATGAATCTCTCCCTCCTTGTAGAGTAAGTAACTGCAACTTTATTTTTGAGAGCTCGCTTCCCAAAGTTTGATTTAATTCTTCAAGCTGTTTACGAGCTAGCTTTTCCTGAGATAACTCTTTCGCGAGTAGCTCAATCTGATTGGGAGGTTCATAAGACGGTTTTTTCTGTGACTCCTCCCACCAGGCCTCTAATTCTTCCTGAGTCGGTAACGGCGCCCTGATATTCCATTTCTCAATGTATGAGCCATTCCCGTCATTCCGTAATTCAAAATCTTTTCTCGGTACTGCGTTAGGGTACTTGTACATAATCGCATCATACAAAATCATAGAAGCACCTCCTAAAATCTCGGGTAATTTCTACCGCCGATTTCTGTGATATCAAAGTAGTTATACCATCCTGAGTTATCAGAGATATACCGTGAAGTATTACCGTCATAACCCACATAAAGATACATCTCTATATAATCCCCCTTATCAGCTGGAACAGTGGCAGCTCCATATACTCCAACATTGAAATCTGTGGTATCAGACGGGCTAGCAGGACTATTTCTATAATGTGCTATGTTCTTATAAATCGTTCCGTTTAAGTAGATCTCTAATTCATAGTTAGCATATCTCTGAACGTTTTCGATATATACACCGGCATTGACTAGAAACATTCCGCTGTTTGGACAGATAAACCGGCAATTATTAATGTCAAAGGCATTATGACTGTCCTTTATCTTTCGATTAAAACGAATTTTTTGCTTTTCTCCTTTGATAAGAAGTTGCTTACCTGTTGTTCCAATATTGGCATGAGCGAACCCTGATATCTTTTGCCAAGAGGTCCAGCCTGAACCACTCCACCAGTGTCTAATCCAAACTCCTGTACTGTCGTAGTAAGTCCCAGACTCATTTCCTGTCCCATAAAAGTATTGTGTAAATCGGTAATTATTATATTTTTCATTTTTGACAATGCCATAACCTAAAGGGTAGCCAGTGGTATTCCCTTGACCAATGTCCATTAATGTCAATCCTAAAGGATATTCTTCCCCTCCTGTTCTTGCATCTTGAATAGCATTGTCTCCAGTAATTAACGTCAGATTGTTATTTTTGTAGTTGGTATCCACGTAATGTTTTGCATCCAATAAAGCCTTATCCGCTTTTTCCTGGGCTCCGGCAGTTGTTTCTTTCGCATTCCAATTCTCCCGCTCTACTGGTGTTATGTGCCGTTGTAAATCATTATGATGCTCTTCAAATTCTTTTTTCGAAGCTTGCTGTACATTATCTACGTTCCCTAGCCCGATTTGCGCCTTTGTTGTATTGTGAGGGTTGTTCATATCATTTTTATGTACAGCTAAATCTTTATGCGCGTCTTGAATGCCTTTCTCCCAACGGTTTACATCATCTTCATTTATAGGATCGTCCGGAAGCCAATCTGTTTTTGCATCATAAACCATTTGCTACACCACCTCGAAAGTAATCCTAAAATCTAGCGTTCTATTATTACTGACGTCTAAATTTGTTGTTCTTTCCGTAATTACGTTGTTTTGTTCATCAAGTATCTGAACACTCTTAATATGTTTGATGTCTTCCTCTCGTTGAGTAAGTACCGTGACAACGGCACCCTGAATAGTGAGTTCCACAATTTTTGTTTCATTTCCATTCAGTAGCACTTTCGATATTCTATTTTTCAAATCTGCAGCTGTTCGCTCTCTATAAAGCTGTGTAATCATACAAGAACCACCTCGTTATTATTGAGCGTGACGGAATAACCTACCCTTAGCTCACTTGCTTTTCGATACCTTCTGTTATTTAAAATGACAGTATCTTTTATCTTGATTGGCTCATTCAAAGCAGCTCGCAAGGTATATGCCAAATGAGCTGGCTTCATATTCTCCAATATTTCTAGAAGCTCGCTCATATGCTGCATATCATCTATATCAATATCAACATTGAAACGATACTCTCTAGGAAGTAGCCGGACTTGAGCTGACGGATTTTTCAGAAACCGATTTAATGCCTGTTCAATAGCCTTATATGTTACCGGCGGTATATTGGACATTTTAGAGATTAGGCGCAATCGGCGGATCTCATCGGTGTCACCTGATTCTCGCGGTACGTTCAAAATCTTTTCCCATCGTTCAAGCCCCCAAGTTGCCGTAGTAACAAACAGCTGATCTGTCAGATCAAAGATGCTGTTATTTTGCTTCTCAAATTCCGGAGATCCCGCTTTAAGAAGTTCAGCCATTTCCTTTAACTTGGTAAGGAACGGCGGCAGGTAAGCAGTCATTTCATCGAGTTTGCTCAATAATGTTCACCTGCCCCAATTTAGGAATTTCGACGTCACTCAGAACCAAATTTTCGGCCACACCGTTGATTTTAATATCTGCGTAATCACTTACTGAAGGTGAATTGTAGACAATATTATTAATCTGCGATAAACGGATAACGTTATCTTCAAAAGCCATCTTTTTAAAGAGATTTAAAACACCTGATTCGATTTCTTGCTTTACCTGATCGATAGAGCTATTGACCTTGGGAAGTACCTCGGCTGAAATCTCAATCTCTTTCCATACCGCACTCTCCACTGTGACAAAGGCACCTATTGGCGCTTGTCCCTCACCTTGTCCGAGCTCAGGATCAATATAGTTTTTCACCTTTGATATTAAAATATCGGAAGCAGGTTCCAAGTTAGCATTGGTCACGACAATTTTGACTGTGCCGTCCCCGTTCCAAAGCGGAAACACCTTTACCTTCCCTACTCCGTCTACTTCTTCAGCCCATTGTTTATAGTGAGCTTTATTTGCACTGACAGCTTCTCGGCGCACGCGGGTAAAATATCTAGCTCTTAAGCTGTCATCATCCTCTTCTTCACGTCCAGGAATCAGGATTTCTTTGACAATGGCCGTTTCTAAACCGGGAATGGTATCCAATGACAGTAAATTGCGTCCGGTCAGATTGGCGTTTCCCGCTTCACCAGGTGTTTCACAGATGAGCGTCCCGTCTGCCGTATATTGAAAATAAAGATTATCCACGTAAAAGCGGGAGCCGACAGGAATAGTAACTCCAGATGTAAACTCTCCCGCTCTGACCGCCTTTGTCGCGGCTGTCCGTTCAATTCCCGCTTCCGCTGCACGCCTGTCTAAAAATTCGCCTTGTGCGGTATCAGAAAAAACTAGCTCAAGCACAGTATCCAGCCATATATAAGACTTCGCAAGCTCGGCCGCCGCCGGGGCTAACGCATTATAAATGACGCTGCCTTCTCTTGTGTCAATATCTGCGGAAATGCTGTTCAGCATACGCTCCATAATCGCTTCAAAAGTCTGATCTTCAAACATCTTCGCCAATCACCTCCTCATTCTCAAGCGTTCCTTCATCCGTCTCCACCACGAAGGACACATGAAACGCGTCGCCTTGTTTTTCAATCTCAAAATCTGTTACAGCCGATATCCGGTCATCATAAACCAGCGCCTCTTCTATCAGTCTCGGGATCTCCATTTTCTTATACGCGTCTGTTGTTTCATTATCTACCAGGACGTCTTGAAGCTCATTTCCAATGTCATGGCTGAAAACAGAATAGGCGTATCGCTCAGTATGAAGGGATAAATATACAAACTGCTTGATCGCTTCTAGGCCTGTGATAATTTCATTTGTGATACGGCCATTTTCAAAATCTATTTTGTAGGTTTGCGAGGTCTCTATTACTTCACTGTCATCTTCTATATCCTTAAATTCAATTTCTGGGGAAAGGGTCATGATAAGCATCACTCCTATAACGTTCTTGAATTTATTAGTTGAATGAACCATAATAAAAACCGCTCCTAAAGAGCGGTTTTAAAATATAGAAAGTAATTCATTCTAAGAAGAAATAGAAAGGGATTTATTTACTGCTTTTTGAGCATGGATTAAAGTTGTATCAAATAATGGCACTTCTGAATCCTCTACCTTTACTAATAATCCAATTTCAGTGCATCCAAGAATGATTCCTTCTGCTCCTCTATCCACCAAATTATTTATAATCTTCTTATAAATGTTTTTGGAAGACTGTTTAATTTCACCCAGACACAGTTCTTGATAAATAATATTATTTATTAATTCCCGTTCATCATCATTAGGCACAATGACATTAATATCATGAGACTCGATACGTGATTTATAGAAATCTTGTTCCATCGTATATTTAGTACCAAGTAATCCTACTGAACGAATGTCTTGTCTAATAATTTGTTCTGCAGTTGCATCGGCAATATGCAAAATAGGTATAGTGATCATTTCTTGTATATATCCAAGAACTTTATGCATAGTATTTGTACATATTACAACAAAATCTGCACCGGCTTTTTCTAATGATCTTGCAACTTCACCTAAAGCTTCACCTGCTTTATCCCAGGCCCCTACGGATTGATAATGTTCAATTTCCTTAAAATCAACACTGTATAAAAGGCATTTAGCCGAGTGAAGCCCTCCTAACTTCTTTTTTATTTCTTCATTGATAATTCGATAATACTCAGCTGAAGATTCCCAACTCATTCCACCAATAAGACCAATAGTTTTCATAACCCACCTCGGATAAAATTTTCAAAACATTATAGTTATTCTAAGGTATAGATTAGGTCTTTACAATTATTTATTTTTTCAGGATTACCATTAAATTTTATCGAGAATAAAAAATGATTGCCCGCCTTTTAAAGAGACAATCATCACACGCTCACCTGTATTCAGCGCTTCTTCTTCACCGGCCCGCAACCGCTTTGGAACAATAATCAAATCAGCAGGTATTATTAATTTGTCACTTTCATTAAGCTTTATTTCAACAGGAGAAACGGAAACCACTTCAGCCGGCAGAATATCCACCGGCGACTCTGAACCAACGGCACCGACAGCCAAATGTTTGATCGCTTCACTTAGTCTCATGAGGAAGCACCATCAGAAATAGAGTTTTTCTCCACCACATCAATGGTCATCGTGTGCGTGGATCCTTTAAATTCGTGTTTGTCTGTATCGATCCAGTATGTCTTCTTAACCCCGACTTCCGGAATTGAGATATAGACGGGCAATCCGCTCTGAAGATCCGGAATACCAATCGCTTGAATACTTTTGAGTTCCTTTTTTACACCTTTTTTCTGTGCCTGTGTGACTTTCGCACGCTCCTGAAGCTGCGCTTGGTTAATGTTATCGGAAACCGTTTCGACATACTGAAGCACACCATATTTACTGATGCCTGAGCTGTCGCTTGCGGTGGCTGTGTATGTTTTATTGTCTTTTTGACGCCGAAGCTTTACTTTTGTGGCCGTGTCATTAATTGAAGTGCTGTATTGATAGCCGGTGATGTTCACCCCCGTCTCCAGCACCCATACTTCTGACGGATCAGGCCAAGCTCGTAGGCCGAGCTTTCCTTTCGCAGAATATAATTGATAATTCCTTCCGGTTTGGCTCTTCGTTTGTTTCAAGGCTTTCAGAATCATGTCATAAAGGCTCGTATCATCTTTAAACACTAATGATTTAATGGTGTAACCCGTATTTGCAATGGATGTAGTCGGAATCTGAAAATCTCGCGCCAGGCGCTTAATAATCTCGTCTGCTCGCTGATTCGAGAACACATAAACATCTTTGTTCTTAACCAGATATTGCAGCATGTCATAAGCCGTAAAGGTCAGCCCATGTTCTTCCGGATTGCGAGAAAACACAATACCTCTAAACAGCTCTTTCCCTTTCCACTTAAACAGAACCGTATCTCCTTCTGATACGCTGTAATATGAATGGGTTCCTTGTTTCGTTATGATCTTTGCTGTGATCGATCGCGGCGCCTGATACCGTTGCCCTTCGAGGGAAACACTTTCAGTTACCAGCTCAAGCCATTCCGTTTCTTTAATGACGAAAAGTTCTATCATGTCATCACCTGCTTACTGCGGTATCTTTAATTTTTGCCCAGGAAAGATCCAGTGTCCTGGCTGTCTTATATTCCGTTTGCTTCGTTTGATCATAACCTTTTTATTGACGTTCCAGATCTTGCGCCATTTTGTGCTGTCTCCATAAAATTTGCCGGCAAGGTCCCACAGTGTATCGCCTTTCTTAACGGTGTATGTTTTAGGAGCTGATTTAGATGGCCGTTTCTTTTTCGTCTTTTTCTTCTGCTTGATCTTCCGCGGCGACGCAGTTTTGTATTCCTTCAGCTTTATTTCATAATCACGATCACCTATATCTTTTTGGCCCTCACTATAAGTAAAAACCTCGATACTGCAAGTTAAATTAATTTTCGTTCCAGTAATTAAGAATTGAACCGGCTTTTTAGATTTCACCCATTTCTCGATCTTTGCAATAGCATTTTCAGAAGAAGGAAATCCCTTATACTCAGCAAGCGGGCTATGTTTCTTTGGAAAAAAAGAAGAGAACGAAATTTCTTTCGCTCCCGGTTTATCAATAAAAATGATCTCTCCAAAACTAGCCACTTTTACTGATTCATTTTGAATTGTGTTTGAAATATCAATTTGTTCAGGAAGGACAGGAAGCCGCAGCTTGTCCTTCCCTTGCGAAATCCAGAATTCATATATGGATTTAGTCAAAAGCAACTACTCCCTTCGTTCCAATGTTGATATCCTGTTCAAGCTCATCGACAAGGACCTGCTTAATCTTAGCTACAAGGCTGTTCATGTCTTGGTCATTGTGAAAATGCTGATCACCATTAAATTGAATAATAACCTCTTTACCTCCTGATGCTGTAACAGTTGTTTGCTGACTGCCTGTTGTAGCTGCTGTTACCTGACCGGAAGATAGTTCAGTTTGTCCTTTTTGAGATGGGTCTGTGACTTCCATTCCGAGTGCCTTAGCTGCTTGGGCTAATAGATAACGTCCACGGATGCCTCTCTCCTCCGGAATGATCCATTCCCGTTTGTTTCCTTCACCGACACGTGCAATCTGCTCTTTGGTAATAAGTCCGCCGTTAGCATAGCCAACATATGGACCTCCGTGTCTCATGTTTCTAATGCCTGGTACATTATTAATTGATCCATATCTGCTTTTGATATAGCCAATCGCAGCAGCAGCGTTGTGAATCGGGTTAAGAATGTTATTCATGCCCGGCAATTTGTGTGCGTTGAAGGTACTTGGGATTGTCTGCATGAGCCCCTGAGATGGATGTCCTGCTTTCGCATTACTATCCCATAAATTGATTGCCTTCGGATTACCGCCTGACTCATGCTGAGCAATTGTCATCAGCCCTGGAAGCCAGCTCATTGGTGTCTTTGTGGCCATGATAGCGGCCATAAGCCATTGCTTCACATTTCCGCTTACTGCTCCCATTCCGGAATAAGCAGCAGCTAGTGAACCTGCTTGTTTTTCAGCAAACTTTTTCACATCAACAGAATCCAGACCTTCTACAATACCTATAGAGGCAAAACGACCGAGACTCATCATGACACGGGAAGGTGAATGAATATCAAGCTCTTCACGAAATGCCTTCTCAACTTTTTTCGCCAGTTCCTTGGCAGCTTCATGGACTTCACTTGCCTTAGAAGTCATGCCTGAAACAAAATTACCGATCATACCGCTTCCCCATCCGTTTGATGATTCTTTAGATCGGATAAACGGCTTGTTAATATGAGTGCTGACGTATTGATCAGTACCAGTTTGTGAACTATTTTGTCCGGAAGCAAAACCTTTAATCGTTCCGCTTCCCCATGATGAAGATTTATTAACAGTGTTCTGAAATGGCATTTTAACCTTCGTCTGCAAGAAGCCATCTGTACCGGTCGAAGTGCTGTTCTGACCTTTAGCATATCCATTGACCACTTGCTTTCCGTAATTCGGAGAATAAGAGATTAAATTGTTCATTGGCTGCCCAACGTTTTTCTGTTTCCAAGCGTCCATAGAAACAACATGATCTCCAATTCCTTGATCAAAGCCTTTAGTGAACTGTTGACCAAATGAAGTCGCTTGTTCATCAAGACTGGATGTGTCAATAATAGGAGATATAGAAGCAGTCACCGCCGCACTACGGAATAGCGAGGAAGTTGCCGGTTCACCTCCTGCAGATGAAGCAGACGCTATATCATCAACAACACTCATCCCTAATTTCGAAGCAGCTTGAGAAAGGAGCATTTTGCCACGACCTTTATTGTTCTCAACAGGAATAACAAATTCTTTACCTGCTTCACCAATCCAAGATATCGTTGGCTTCGTAATGTAGCCACCAGTAGCATGTTTCTTTGGCTTTTCTTTTCCCGTACCAAATAAATAATTTACGCCACTCTTCACATATCCCACGCTTTACCAGCAGTTTTTTTCGCACTTGAAGCTACTTTACCACCAACTTCTTTTACTCCGCCTAAAATACTGCTTCCCAATTCCTTTACACTCTGCCACTTTTCAGACCACCACTTCTTACTAAAAAGTGTTTCTGAGATGGAACTCTTAACACTTTTCCATATTGATTTAGCATTGTCCCATTTATTTTTTGACCAACTCTTTACACTTTCCCATTTTCCTGACCACCATTTCTCGCTAAATAAAGTGGATTTCAGCTTTCCTTTAACAGATTGCCAAACAGAAGACGCGGTGTCCCACTTACTTTGAGCCCAACTTTTTACGCCTTCCCATTTTCCTGACCACCACTTCTCACTAAATAAAGTGGATTTTATTTTTCCCTTTACGGAATCCCAAACAGATGTTGCACTATTCCATTTGTCCTGTGCCCAGCTTTTAACACCAGACCACTTTTCCGACCACCATTCACTATTAAATAAAGTGGACTTCACCTTTTCTTTTACATTAGACCATGTATCACTTAACCCATTGAGAGAAGTCTTCGCATTACTCTTAATGCCTGACCATTTTTCAGACCACCATTTTTGATCAAATAATGTATTGTCTAGTTTCTTCTTTATTTCTGAACCATCAAACGCTTTACCTAAACTTGAGCCACCCATGGTGCCTGCTATACCACCAACTATTCCACCAATGGCTGTTCCCACTCCAGGAATAATGCTGCCAATAGCCGCTCCTGTAGCCGCTCCAGCAAGACCACCGCCAGCTGATCCAATTTTTTCACCAACATTGTCTTTATTCATTCCAATTAAATCTGTTGCCGCTAACGCTGTTCCTAATAGAGGGACTCCCTTTGCAAACTTGCCAACACTTTTCAGAGGACTTAAGACTTTCCCGAACTTCGATGTACCGCCTGAAACTCTACCAGCTGAGTATAGCTCCGATCTCGTTGTGGTTATTGCTGATCCTGAACCTCTGGTTGGATTAGTACTTACAGTTCTACCGGAACGCCTTCTCTCCAACCGTTCAGATGACACAGCAATTGAACTGTCAGAAGGGTTCATTCGGTTTGGATTACCGCGTCGACCTAAAACTCTTTTCCCTCGTCTTCTACGAATGCGATCATTTTTACCTCCATCGCTACAACAGCAACATGTTAAGCTACCGCTTCGAGGTAAACTCGTTGGACCTGTAGCAGTTTTGGATTCTCTGCCCCTTGTGCTGGCATTACGAGTACTGTTCCTCCTTTCACTTTGCGTATTAGTGCCAGCTTTAGGAGTACGTTTTGGAATTAATTTTCGGATTACGCCTGCTGCATCACTTCCGACAGTACCTATGCCTTTTAACAGCGGACGTAGTATTTTCAAATAACCAATCAACCCAATTAAAGAAGGGATCACAACTTTAATCGCTGTTTTCAAATCATCCCAACGGTTGACGCTCCACTCAATGGCTACGTTTAACTTATCACCTATCTCCTCACCAAGATCGGCAATATCTTTTTTGATCTCTTTAAGTTTTTCCTGACCTTCTTTACTGTTAATGAACGAGCTGATTTTATCAAAGGCTGGCCCTAATCCAGTTAGCAGAGAAGTTCCCATATCCTTAGATATGCTTTCAAAATCTCTCATGGCATCATTAACCGGTGTCATCGGGTTATTATCCCGAAGTTTCGTAAAGCTTCGTTCCAATTCACCGCTTGTTTTGGCACTTGTACCAATACCCTCAGCCATATCTAAAATCGGCTGCTTAAGGTCTTCATATTGTGTTCCAATAAGTTCAGTCGCAATAGCAGCCCTCTTTGTTTTATCTTTCACTTTAGAAAGGGCTTTTGCCACCCTAAATAAACTTTCCTCTCCACTTATTGAACCATCTTTGAAGCCCTTGAACATTTTCTTAGTTTCCTTGGCCCCGAACAGCGTTTTAAATGCGTCCACTTGGCTATCAGACATTTCGGTTCGGCGGATGTTAAACTCACGCATACTATCGGCTAGGTTATCGAAGTTTCTGGCGCCACCCTTTGTTCCTTTTATCATGGCGCTTGCAATTTGGCCGCCTGTGAGCTTCAAGTCTTTAAAGGTGGAACTGTATTCATTCATCGTGTCCAATAAATCGTCAGCTTGGTCACCGGCATTCCGATATACATAAGCAATTAAGTCTCCGCTTTGTTTCCCAGACAATTTCAAGTTGTTATACATTGAACTAAAAGCACGATCTACCTCTGCCTGATCAGCATTCATAAGCTGGGCAATCTTACTTGACGACTCAGTCAATTCAGCCAGAGCTTTTTTAGACGCCCCTGTCTGTTGCGATAAGTTTCTAAGAGATAAACTGACTTCTTCCCGAGAACTGCCCGCTTTATTGTTGAAATAGATCTGATCCGTCATTCTTGCAACATCTTTCTTATTAACGTTTGAAGTTGCTGACACGTAAGCATCCTGAGACATTGTACTCTTACCAGAACCCATAATTGAACCTGCAGAAAAACCGCCTGCAACTGCCAGAGTAATGGTAGCATCCTTCAAGCTGTCTATTTTCGCTTCAATTGCATCCAGAGCCGCTGAAGCTCTATCCTTAATAGAAACAGTTGGCTCAGCATGTTCGTCGTCTACATCGGACACATGACGACGGATCTCATCTAATTGGTTTGACGCATGATCACGTACAGATACAGATGGTTCAGCTCTTGAGTGGTTCAAATCAGAAAGACCTCCACGGATTAAGCGAAAACGTGGTGTAGCTTGATCATTTACGGAAACTGTCACCTCATGGCGGCTCTCGGTAAGATCCTCAGCTTGCTGACGTATAGAATGTAAGCCATTTGAAGCTCGATCATCTAAATCTACTTCAATCGATCGAGCCCGACCGGTCAAACGGTTGGCTGATCGGTCAATTCGCCGCATAACTCTCTCAGTCCGATCTTCAGCATCAAAAATAATAGGGCCATTGGCGGCCCTCTTAAGTCTTTCAGCATTTCCTTGTATCATTCGAAGCTTGCGGGAAATCTTATCATGTAATTCAAACGTGGCTGTTAGTTTAGCCATAGTTAATTACCTCCCTTCTTCGCTTCTTTTTCTAACAGCTCAAGCTTATAACTGATAAACCCATATAAGAGCGCCTTGAATTGTCGCGGTGCCTCATATAGTTCTCTTAATTCTGACGGGGCGTATTTGAGCTCATGCATCGCGAAATAAAGATATACAGCCTCTTTGTCCCCGTCCTTTACTAGTTTTTTGCTGCTTCTTCAAGGTCTTCGAGATCATCATCAAAGCCATTGATTTCAATTGCTTTGTTTAGCCAGTTCGCATACTCACCGCCAACCGAAAGAACACGTTTTGCGACTTCCACTGGATCTTCTGTTTTGTAAGCCTCACGTAGTTCCTTAGCTTTAAAGTTCGGGTAAACAGTCGTTTCAACCGCAATACGAGCATAAAAGCGTTGGCTATCCAATTCCTTCACACGGCCGCGGCCTTTTACATTCTTGTAAGTCGTATTCTCTTTCTCAAGTTCGTCAATTCGTTCAGTCGTGATTGCTTTGAAAATGAATGGAACAACATTGCCTTCTTTGTCTACAAACCGTTTAGAAATCGGTACTTTCACTTCCTCAGCTTCAATTGTTTGTCCCGGCATAAAGAATGAAAGATCGTATACCTTTTCGTTTTGTTTTTTGCTCATGTACATTAACTCCTTTAAAATTAGATTCAATCGATTTAAGCCAACAAAAAAGACAACCACAAAAATGGTTGTCTAGTGTATAATTATTCCTGTACATTTGCACGGCTAACTCAAAGGTGGTCTGCTGGCTAAATCCCCTGAAAGGGGGTGACGCCCATGTCGACATTTCAAGCGCTTAGTTTAATGCTTGGAACGGGAATGTTTATTCTCGCCTTGTTGACGTATATAGACAAAAAGAAATAGACCACCCTTTGAGGCCTGAGAAACTTCTAGGGTAGGTCCATATCTAAAATACACCTATAGCCAGCGCTCCAATGAGGAGCCAGCATTTGTACAGGCCGGAGTGCGCCAACACTCCGGTATTTTTTATTTTATGCAAAAATCTAAAGTTAAAACATCTGTTTTTTTACATTAGTTCTATCATTTATTACTAATGTAAAAGTATATATTCAGTATATACCCAGTAAATACAGTTTGCAATGCAAACAGAAAATTAACTGTTATTATAAATAGGCTCGTTAATTAGAACGTGGATTTCAACTGCTCAGGAACATCAAAGTCCTCAAAGGTAAACGGTACCTCTTCCTCTAATGCTTCTGAGTCAACATCAAGCCCAGCGATTTTCGCAGAATCAAAGTTCACATCATACAAGGTGACTCGTTCAGTACCACGACCTGAAGAGGCGTCATCCAAAACAGCTTGTAAGGTGAAATAAGGATCGCTTCCCTTTTTTACATAATCCATCATAATAAGAACAAATTGAGAAGTCACTTTATAAAAAGTGGCTGTTCCCGTTCCATTTGCTCCAGTCGTCTTGTGCCCCGTCATTCGGCGACCCATGATATTGACCTCCGATTTATTTTTCTCCACATTGGCTTCAAAAGTTTTGATATGAGCCATTTCTTCTCCATCAAGAAATAGTCTGCCCTCTTTACCAGAAATGGTGTTTTGCGCTTTTAATGCCATTCTTATTTCACCTCAACGTTAAAGTAGAATTTTTCTGCTGCATCGACGGGTTGAACAGCGAGATCAATCAGGAAGCCGTCACGATCATTATTCAAAGCAATTGTAATGTCATTCTCTGAATCAAAATCAGTAATGCCCCCGTTATCTTGAAGAACACTCAAGTATTGAGTAATCAGCGTTTTTACAAACTGCAGTCCGTCATTTGTAGCGGGAACGTCACTGCCGCTTGCTTTGCGAGACTTGATCAATGCTTTTAATTGAGATGTCAGGTCATTATTGATTGCATCAAGTACACGGACAATTTTGTTTTTCTGGAACATCTTATTTTTCTCTGCTGTTAGGCTTGTGAGTGAATTAATGTCCTTTTCAACCGATACTGATTTATCACGAGAATCATAAGTAAACAAAAATTCCCCATTTGACAATCGTTCAACGATTTCGTCGTTGTCAATTCGGTTAAGGACATCTACAGCTCCCTCGTATTCTACAAATGTAAGTGATTGATTAAATGTAGCCCCCGCACTTGCGCCTGCAACCCAAGCAGTAGCTTTTTCAGGAGTGATCTCCGTTCCATCTTCAAGTAGGACGCCACCAGTTACATTGATAATACCCTCATGGTCTCCCTTGTAATTTGAAAGAACACCTTGAACCTTTTGCCCTTGGTTGTCTCTCAGCCGTTTGATAAACGCAACAAACGTTGCTTTTAATTGCTCGTTATCCTCTACAGGCAGTGCGATTGTGTCAAAGTATTCCGTTTCAGCCGCTTCCAAGAAAGCTGTATAATCAGCATTGGTCGGTGTTTTGTCTGTTCCACCTGACAAGCGGACTCCGGAAGATGCCGGAAGAGCACCGCTTACGTCTTCAGGAGCCGTACCGGTTAACGGAATAGTGACTGTTAAATCCCCTTTCCCTGTAAACGTGACATAGTTATTTTGTTTAAGCTCTTCAGCTTTAGAAACTGTTTGTTTATCAACTTCTGACTGATCAAGGTAGGTAGTGACATCCACTTTTGAAGAGTCAATAACGTTTTCTGTAATGCTGATAATGATGTCATTACCCTTTGTGCCGCCATAAAGAGCAGTAGCTTTTACACCTTCGCTGATGTCTGCTGAAGCACGAAGACCTTCCGTCAAGCGATAAAGCAAGACTGTATTCGCCTTCTTCAAAGACTCACGTAAAAGCAACAGCGAAGGATCATCAATGTTCAACCCCACTTTTTTATTCAGGTCCTCAATTGAAGAAATAGAAATGAATTTCTTAACCTCACCCCAGCTGGACGCTATCGGCAGTGCAACTGTTCCACGTTCTCCTGCAGAAACACGGTTTTCCGCGGTCGTTTTGAAGTTAAAGTAAATACCGGCACGCTCTTTTTCCTTACCGGGCGTGAAAGTCCCCCCGTTCATCTATTTGACCTCCTTTTGAAGAAACTGAGTAATCAACTTCTTCGCTTCCGATTTTGTAATACTTGTTTTATGAACATGAAAAAGAGCACCGTCAAACACCTCGGGTTTTACCCCAAAGAGCTCTCGACTGTGCTCTCGCAAATCCTTAATATAAAAAGCATTTTCTGCTTTCTCTTTTTTAGTGGCCATCATTTCACCCCACTTTTAAATTTAAAACCATCCATTGAACGCTGTTCTTCCCGCTCATACCAATAGCGGCTCGTCCAGTTTAAGACAATGGTCGCGTAATCATCTGATACCCGCGTTTCTATTCGAGATAGGCGAATAAAATCCCCCGTATCCTCGCCAGATTCTTGTATAAGCGGAATTATGCCCCTTCTGCTTCTAAGTGTATCCGCAATTCGTTCCGCTTCGTTTTGAGCCTTCTGTGCGTTCTCGTGAAATAGTTTCACGTTTAAAACATAGGCTTTCTGAAACGTAGATACTGTGTCCGTCCCATCGACCGTGGAAGCCGGTGGAAAGTAAAGAGACGGAACAGCAAAGTCCTGCGGTATTTCTTCTTCATACACTTGAACAGGATACAGTTTGTATAGATAGCCCATAATTGAACCTACCTCTTGATTCATGGCATCACCGCCTTAAAATTCTTCATCAATCCATTGCTGTAGCTTCCGCTCAAGGCTTCTCTCAAACATCAACTGAAATATAGCCATGGCTTTATCCCAAAAGCCAGAACCGTCGACCCATTGGAACTTCAGCAACATTCCGGTTTTTCTTTCAGCAGGGTCATATTCGAAACGGTCGCCTTTCCACCGCCCTGGGACCCATCGTCTATCCTGATTTTTAGACGGATCGATCGTAAAGTGCCCGTCATTCACGTATGAGGCGTATTCCAGATTTGTTCCAACATCCAACTTTAAGCTGCCTTTTGTCATTGAAAAGATATTATCCTGGTCACCTTTCTGAAAGGAATTAAGCAAGCGGCGTGTGTCTACCGTCTTCGTCCTGATAATTTCATCTTGAATAATGTCTAGGAACTCAAAACCCATAGCTTCAAGCCACTCCTCGTACTTCCCTTTCAATCCTCCACGAGAAGCACGGTTTAATGATTGAATGAACTGATCAAGACCTTTTATCTTCACAGATATTCAACCTCCCGAACTGCCGTCACTTCCCAATGATGATTCCTGATTTTGCGGGGCTTCTGTAATTTATAAGCAGTCCCATCCCAAACCGCCCTGTCATTTACTCGAATATCAGCAGTAGCAGGGAAATGCACAAGGAATGATTGATAAATAGCTACATTCGGTTCCTGTTGGATAATGGACTGACTCTTTTCTGTAAAATAACACGGCTGATTTTCTATGTCCGGCTCATCAGGGTACGAAAAAACCGGTTGAACATCTTCAACCGGCACCCCGAATTTTTGCTGTCTATTTTCTTTTTTCTCCTGCAGATGGTAAATGTCACATCTGTGAGTCAATAAGGATTGATAACTCATATTGATCTCATCCGCACTTTCGCTTCAATCCCTTCTAAATCAGGGTCAGCCGGTTTCACATAATCTTTTATTAATGCATACACATCAGGTTTTTGAAGAGAACTGCCATCCCCTAGAGTATATGAATAGTCACCAATTTTTTCAGTTGTATATCCTTTAATAATTGACTCGTCGCCATTTATAAGAGCATAAAACTGAGACAACTTTAATAGGGCCAGTCGAACCGTTTCAGGCAAAGGAATATACTCTGCATCTGAAAAATCATGTCCAACTTTAAGAATGATATCGGCAGTTGCCTCAAGTATATCCTGTTTTAACAACTCGTCAGGTCTGGTCTTTACAGACTCAAAAACTGAATAACTCTTTAATTCTTCGGGAGTGATTAACAGCATAGGTCACTTCCCTTTGTTATCTATTTGCTTAAGGATATAGGCAATTCTTTCATCTGCATTTTTGAAGTCAGACGGATTGCCACCAAGATTAGAAATAATGGATTCATGCTCTGCTTTATTCATACCTTTCAATTCCGATTCAGTATAATTTATCGGATCATCCTTTTGATTCTTAAGATCTTTATCTAGCACAAAATATGGATTTTCATTTAAATACTCATAGAGTTTTTTCGATACTGTTTGACTGACACCTGCTCGAAAGGTTATTCCCATCACATTGTATGTTTTGCCTATAATAAGCTTTGCAGTATACACGCCAGATCACCTATTCCTTCACTTTCACAATCTTGGCTACTGCGTCTTCTTCTTCAAAAACACTATCCAATTTCGCTGTCAGAACAATGATAAACATACGACGGCGAATGTCTTTATCTACTTCAATCCGAATATTACGAGAGAATCCAAGAATAATATTCTTCGGATGAGTTAGGATGATATCAGAAACATCTGTAGCTGTATCTCCTTCTCCAATCGTATAAGGTTGTAAATTGGCAATACCTTTGACAGGAACACCGAAAGCAGAAGAAAGGCCACCTTGAACAGCTGCATCCCCTAAATTCGTTTGACGGTCCGCTACGCGATCTTTCCATTCAACCTCAATACCAGGCGATGTATAGAAACGGAACTCTTGGGGGATTCGCAAATATTTTGGAGGTACAGCTTTATATCCTCGTTTAAATGTTTGCCGTGTCAACTCCTCACCTGCAGCATCAACAATGTGAGATGTAGCTTGTTTTCTGATGCCATCTAATTGTGCAAGATATGAATCGGATGAAGATGTATCCCCATTTACAAGCAATTCTTCAATATCAACCGCAGCACGCTCAGCTATCATTTGCATGATTGTATTTTGAAGACCATCTTTTTCGATGTTGTTTTCAAGTGTGTCATAGGTAATGTTAACTTCAGCAATTACTTCTTTTGTGCTTAAGTTAACTGTGCTAGTTGATGGAACTGATTTTTGATCTTTAGTAAGCGCAACTCCCTCTTGGGCTGCCCTTAAAATTCGCTGACCAAAACCGATCTTCTCGATTTTCTGTGTGTCATGATCCATTTGAATAACTCGCGCATCTCTTAAAATAGTTGGCGTATCTTGAACCATTCGAATAAAAGTTGAAGCTTGAGTAGGATTCATAATCCCACCGCTCTCTAAAGTAGAAAGTGTCATTTCTGCTTTATTAATAACCTCTTGATTTCTCATTCGTATCCTCCTTATACATTAAAACAGCCCTGACCAGATTGATTTTTGAACTTGTTCGGAACCTGATTCTTCAGTTTGCTTAGATGTTCCACGACTTTTTTCGATTGCTTCAATACGATCAGCGAGCGGTTGAACAGCATCAGTAATAGCTTTTTTCAACTTCTCAGCTTCTTTTTCAGCCGCTTCTTCTGTTTTTTCTTTATCTTTCTTTTTAGGATCTTCTTCTTTTTCTAGATCTGCCAGCCGCTTCTCAATCGGCTCTAAAGCGGCTTGAATTGATTTCGTTACTTCCTTCGAAGTCATTTCTTTTTCCTCCTCTTCTGTCTCAACCTGACTCAGCAAGTTACCGAGAGCAGTATGAGCATTTTTAATTTCTTGTAGGTTTGAAGCGGAAAACTTTCTGCCCGCCTTTGTAACTGGCTCTTCATATGATTGCTGTTGTTTTCCAACAAAAAAGTTTTTGAGCAAATTAAAAAGCCCTTTCTCATCTGTTTTCTCTTGAGTAACGGGCTTTTCTTCTTGTTTTTCAATTGTCTCAGCAGTCCCTGCCATTGAATAACCGGTAATTTCACCTTTTTTGATTTGCTCCCATACTTCTTCGGAAGCCTTTGTGACAAGGACCCATGATCCTTTTTTGATGGTTTCCCCATTCATTTCAAAGTCAGCGGGTGCGACATAGGACTCTACCACCTCGCCAACACCACCTTGAAAATCATGTTGCTTATCAATTTCACGGGCATCTTTCAGGAAACCATGAGCGGCTTTTTCGATTTCTGCAGCTGTCATGAAATCACCGTGGGCGTCTACTGTATCCGGCTCATATACGATACCGTACACAAGTTTTTGCTCGTCCGCTTCTTTGGTAAGAACCTTGACTTCTTTTTGAAATACCGGCTTTTCTTCTGACTTCATAAAAAAGAACTGCTTTTGATTAGCAGCCTTGTCTACATACGAAACATGTGTGATTTTTGCATTTACTAATTCTCTTGGCATGTTGTTCACCTCCTTTCACGATTTAACCATTGTTTGTATTTCTCTTCATACTCCTTAATTGCTCTCTTTTCGCTATTAACTTCATTATCTCCCTCAGTAAATCTCCTTAAGAAAGGAAATCTTTGAACCAAACGTTTAGGTATTATAAATCTACAAAATTTAGTTCCCCAATTATCTTTTTCTTCTTCAGTTAAATGAATCATAAAATTTACAAATAGAACAAATACCAACAAGATAGAAATCAACTGGGTGAATAAGAAAACCCAACCATAAATACCTTCTAGCATATGTTCTTCTGAAAACCTGTCTGTTATAGTTACATACACCATAATGATATCCAAAAAGGCTGCAAAAATAACAGTGTGACTAAAATACCTATATCCCCTCAACAGCATTCGGAACCATATATTTTCTTTACTTTCAATAATTAAATACCATCGTACTTCTTTATTAACAACCTTGTGTTCCGTATAAAACACCTGCTCAATATCATTTTTCAGAATTACAAACTTGGTCATAAGTCTATCTAGATTTTCACTGGTTTTTTCTGAAAGATAGACATAATAAAGTTCCTCTAGTTCTACAAACCGTTTAATAATACGCTTATCTTTTAATTTAACAAGTGAATTGTGGTCTTTTGAGTATTTATCAAAAAACTCTTTCAGTTCTTCAGTAATATCAGTAATCTTAACTTTATTTAATATGTTTTTAATGGAGAAGAAAAGAGACCCGCTTGCTTCCATTAGACTTTCAGTTAAAATAGTTTCATTTCTTTTCAGTTTGTTCCGTTGCATTACCAAGATTGATGTTAGGATCACAGTCACAATGGACCCTAATAATGCTCCATAGTCTTTTAAACATGTTAAAATTGTTTCCATATACTCCCCTCCTATTTTACTTTACGAAATAAAATAGCCAGGGTTTCAATGGTTCTCTAAATTTCTTTTAAAGCTTCTCTTCGAATCTTTTCCTTTTCCTCAGCTGACAACCCTAAGATATCGTTATCTACCACAGATGATAGAACACAATGGCAATGAACCCGCTCACCTGCAGATAGTTTAGGATCTCGTGGAAACATGCATGTCTCGCCACTACCTGGTATCTGAAATTCTTCATCTACGCCAATTACTGTGCCATCAAGATCAATATGATTCTCACGCGGGTTGTTTTTCTTCCCTCCGCTGTGCCGCCATTTCTTTTTCTTAACTGCCGGCGATTGTGCATATGACTCATGCTGAGCGGCAGAGGAAGCAGCAAGCACTTCAGTGATGGCCGTGGTACGCGCCCGCTCCCTATCAAATTGTGGCATGTCTTTGAGAGTCAACTCAATGTCTTGGATTGTAGAACCGTTTTCGATTGCATCCGTCAGCACGTTTTCTACTGCTTCATGAGTGTTTAACTTCATGATCTGAGCCAGTTTTTCAGACCAACCCTTAATCCAATTAATTGTACGATTGGATAAGACCTTAAAAGGCACTTCCGGATCTATAGAGTCCATGATCACTTCGGCCAGTTCTTCAATGGTCTGCTGCAAGAATCCCTCGGTCAGTTCCTGAAATTCTTCCTCGAAATCATCCTCCGCGAATAGGTTCTGTGTAAAAAACACTAGAAGCGCTTCTAAAGTCGCTTTCGAATCTTTGCTTACAAAACCATTCAGACCCTCTAAATACTTCTTACGCTGGCGTCTGAGCAATTTGGCGATTCCTTTTTCATATTCTTCAACAAATTTAGAAAGGCCGGGGAAATCAGGTACACTCTCCATTAGATTCTTCATCTCATCTTCCTCGGCTTTTTTAATAAAAGCATTTAGACTTTCCAGCAGTTTATCTGTTTTGTTCATCTCTTCAGATCCTCCAAAACATCCCGCATATCTTTTAATAATCCAATCATATCAGGAGTACCGGCCTTAGATTTAAACAGCGTAGCCGAAGGATCAGAAGCAGACGACTCGTTAGTCTTACCAAGCGGCCTATTGTATTCTTCCTCAGGCCATTCCTCAAGCGTCTTACCAAGAACTCTCCCAGCTAAATCACGTAGATCATTCGGAGAAACTGCACCAGCTGTTATAAACGGTGTTAAAACCTTAGCAATCTCAAGCGGGTCTCTAAAGTCAGGCCCTTTCAACATAAGACGAACCTTATGAATTTCAAGATCATTTAGAAATAAAGCATTCAGTTTACCTGTGATTAATTTTCGTTCAGGCTGAAATACTTGTTCCTCAGTAATCTTTCTTGCTGTGTCTGCTGTCGCTCTGTTGTAATCTTGGGCTTCACCTGTATAAAGTGGAGGCAAACGAAAAGCCGATCGAATTTTGTCTCGGCTCTTTTGGTCATATTCCAGAAACAAGGCATCCTCTTGAAGGATTTCAGCAAGTGATTTAATATCGACTTTCACTGGAGCAATCTCTTCATCACCATGAATGTTTTTCCCCTTCGCTATGCCTTCTGCTTCAAGTAATAGGAACTTATGAGCGTTCTCCACCCCTTCAAGCCCATTCATATAATCCTGCAATTGCGTGTATGAGTCTTCTGACAACATACCATTTTCAATTGTAATAGCAGCGGGAATATGTCTACCTTGCTTGAAGTACATGAAGTTCAGCTCTTCTGCTTTACGAGCTCCGTACAGATTAACAATATGGCCGATCCATCGAGGCTTTCCATAAGTACCGCTTCCTATTTTGAAATGAACCACTTCATTTGCTTGTTTTTCGAATGGAGTCTGTTCATCATATTGGCCTGTCTCTAAATTTAAAGTACGAGGATCACCATATTCTTTAAAGTAAACCATACGACCGTCAATCATCTGAACATACTTACGAAATCGTTTTTCTCTTTTGATTGATTTCATTTGTCCCTGTTCGAAGTATGTAAAATCAACTTCGATTGGTTCAGACAGTTTGCAAACCCGAACATTTTGAACGTCCATATATTCAATACCAGCTGGCTTATTTTCACCGTTTCGAATCACTTCGATAAAGCCATTCCCTGTCTTTTCTCGGTCTTCAATAACAAAGCCGAGTAAAGTCTCTGCTGACTCATCAAAGTGAAGATATTTAACGAACTCTTCAAGCTTAGTCCATTCACTTTCAGCTTCTGTTTTTTCTTCATTTGTCACATCTGGCGAATTCACATCAAACGAATACTCAAAATCAAATCCAAAGCCTACGATATTTGTTCTGTAAGCATCAACGCATTGCTGTAAGATCGTTGAATACTCAGCAATCATTTTCAATTCTTTTAGGTTATACGGAGGCGGTAAAATATTGCTGTCATAGGTGTCCGCAAATTCATCCTCATAAATTTGTTTCGTTGATTCAGTAGGTGGAGTAGCTTTGATCACTCGTGCTTTAACAGATTGTTTTGACATCCTTTACCTCCTCCCTGGTCTTGTTCTTTGCGGTCTTCCTTTAGATTCTTCTTTCAGATCAGTTACCTCGTAATCATCAAGCGCATACCAAATAGCTGATAGTGTATGCGGATCTATGGTGAATTCGTCTTCTATGATGTTCCCCAGCTTATCGGTAGCATAAGTGAGCGGTTTAAGTTCATAAATCGTGTTCTCGCAACTGTCAGAGCAAATGATCTTCTTGAACCGTTTGATCTTCTTTGTGTATTGGAGGCGTGAACCCTGATACTTACGGGCGCCCACCATATTAAACCCATGCTGTTGAAAATATCGGATTGTTTTAGGCTCCGCAGAATCCGCCTTTATTAATTCCTTAGTCTCTGCAAATTCCTTGAGTTCTTCGGCCGTCTTATCGTCCGTTAATCCATTTTTGTAATACTCCCAGTAGATATAGAGATATTTCTTTTCATGATCCACAGCAACCCTAACGACGGCGTTATACGATTCCACAAAACCAAAGTCCATGCCAACCCGTTTAAGCGGGCGGTTAATATCAGCGATTGCAGCCATAACCTCTTCATGAGGCCATTCTTCAAACTGCGGCAGAACCCGAATTCCATTCACGCCAAAATGACCTTTCCTCGCAATTCGGTAAAGGTCTGGGTCATATTCCTTCAATTCTTCAAGTTGCTGGACATAGCTTTCTGGCAGAAAAAGATTATCGTCTGCCGTTGAGTGATGATAATAGGTGTCGTTGACAACGATTATCCGCTTTTCATAAAGTTCCTTATCATCCAGTACAAAACGCTTCTCCCTATCATCCTTGAAGAAATGCTTAAAAGTCCAATTGTCCTCTCCGACTGGATTTGTCGAAAGTATCATGTGAAGCGGCAATGTCGGGTGACGAAGACGTCCTAACAGCTCCTTGAATCCTTCATACTTCACTTCTGAACATTCCTCAATCCAAATGAGTGAAATATTATTTATTGATTTCAGTTTGGCTGGCTTATCCATCCCTTTAAAGATGATGCGGCTGCCATTTGAAAATCGAATCTGCATAGGAGAAGATACGCACCTAACAATTCCATCTAATTTCAGATCACTTACAAGTTCATCAAAAAGAGAAAATGTGGAGTCCCTATGTGTGTCGTACACTTCTCTGATAACAAGAGCAGTACGTTTTTCTTTGAGCAATTTCAGAACAATCTTCAAAGCAACATGATAGCTTTTAGATGATCCATAACCACCCACGAGAAACTGAAACTTTTGATTCCAGTCAAAGAGAAACTCTTTAAAATGCGGATTTACCTGTTTAATCACTGTCATCACCTTTGTTCACAATGGTGATCTCAAAAGGTTTATCTTCTTCTGTAAGTTCTTCGATCTCTATTTTTTTCTTGTTGATATTTAAGCGCATATGCTCCAATTTAAGGCGTCGTTCGTCTTCCGAATGGGCTAATTCATCAAACTGTTTAATTAAGTTCCTGAGCTCTGCCATGGCCCGAGATTGAGCGTTCAAGAATGTGGCATGACGATCCCAAGAAAATTGAAATTCGTATTCTTCCTCTTCAACTTCGTTTGTCTCAGAAAGGACAGACTTTTTCTTTTTCAGTTCCTTAATCATTTCCTGCTTATCAGAAACGAACATGATTTTTTGTGCCCTTATAATTGCGGCATATTGAATCTGTATCTGATCCCATATCATATCGACAGGTGAGCGCTCCTGTATCCCTTCCATGATCGATAGCGTTTCTTCTGGCAGGAACTTTGAGAAGAATCCATGAGTCACAGCGTTTTGATTTCTCTGTGGTGCACCTCCCTTATTACCTAACGCATTTTTGTTACCGAATGGTGCACCTACTTTTTTTATGTGCACACCTTTTTTTAAGGATGCACCCTTTTTTCTTTGCCAACCATGCCGCTGTTTCCATGATTTAATGGTGTTCACAGATACTCCATATTTGTCGGCAAGGTCCTTGTATTTCATACCTTCGATATAATCTTTATATGCGCGAATGTGCTTTTCAGCCATCTACATCCACCACCGCCTCCTTTTGGATTGAGTTGTTTTGGAAATATTATTCTCTCTAAACCGCCACCGCGTTCAAGCCGTTAACAGCCAAGTGGTCTATCCTGAGGCTTATCAGAAGCAGTTTGCAGAGAATATAAAAAACCCTTCACTTAGAAGGGTCATTTTTCTCCTTTATTTAAATTAAGATAATACCATCCCATGTTCTTTGCTCTAATATTTTGTATCCTCCAGTAAAACAAATGATACTTTTTAACACTATGGGTATCTTTAATAATTGTCTCGTTGTCTTTCTGGTTAAATGATCTTATACTTTTATATTTCATCCGTTGCCCGGTTTGTAATTGATACCAAACATCTATTCTTTTAATTCCATAAGCTCGATTCATAACATCACTATATTTGATATCCAGTGGAATATAAATCTCTTCTTCAGGCAACATAAATGGTATTGACGATTCTATTATACTCTCTTCATCGTTCCCTAATTTTATTTTGATATAGCCGCCAGTAATAATACTTTTCCCGACAGTCCTTATTTGTAAATAATTAAATCTAGTTACATCAGTGAAATTCTCATCTTCATCAAGTCTTTTTCCTATTATGAACTTTTCTAAGCTCTCATAGCTTTTTGGCATTAATAACTTCGCCCCCCTCTTTACAAAAGGAGCATTTTTCAGATGATATTTTGCTGTAATCTGATCCATAACCATAAAAGTTCTGTATTCGAATTTCACCTTATGGTCCTCATTAATCCTACCTAATATAAAAGTAATGAATGGCACTATTATAGCTGCTGCAGCAGTTAATGCTGTAGGTAGTACGCCAAAAGTTTTTATAAATTCATCCAAATTGCTTCACCCCACCTTATTATCGGTGAATAACGAAAACAAAGGAACATTTCGCAAAATTTGTCGAACGATTGATTTATCTATACTTATAAATTACTTAAGATAGCGATCTACGATAGGGAAAGCGCCTGTCTTTCAATCCCCTATTACCATAATACATTACTAAATACAAAATGATATGCCGTTATCATGCCAAGTTTGTGCCATAAATACGGTTTACCAATACTCCTAGTAATTCTAGAGTATGTTTACTGTATTCAACAAAGTTATTCAATTACCCCCCCTTTTTTCCATCATTATACACAAAATTCATTTTCTATGAATTTGTATTGCTAACCAGCTCTGCCATTCCTTTATCCTTCTGTTCTCAAAATTGCTCTTAAACCGAATTACAGGCCCATTATGCGTGCACAAATAAAAAAAACGCCCTCCCATCTTAGGAAAGCGCTAAGTGATTTATCTTTTTCAAAATTGCGTATGTAACACCAATAACATGGCAATTTGATACTTCAAGCAATTATTTTGTTATATTCTAACGAATTTAACAAACATTGTATCTCTCCGTATTTATCAAAAATTGTTCTTAATTTTCCGTTTACTATAACTTGTTGTTTTATTAGTTCATTATCACAATTGTATATGAAAATATCATTAATGGTTATGTCATATGCAGTTTTAGAAATAACGTTTATCCTTGTACTATCTTTTTGATGTTCGATTTTATATTCCTTACCTTGTATAATTGCTTTTTCTATAATATTCTCTATAGATTCACCTTTATAAATGAGTAATTTAGCGACATCATCAAATATACTCGACACTTTAATCAATCCCTTCTATTTTTGTTTTGATTCTTTCAAGGAGAGTAGGTAATAATTTTTCTGCTTGTTCAAAATCGTACGTCTCCCATTCATCAATTCCACGTTTTAAACGTTGCTTTAAATTAAAATTAATAGACATTACACAGTAAGCTATATTATCTTTTGCATTCATTAAAAACCGATTACTTGTATTGTTAGGTAATTCTTTTCCTTGAGGGTCAATTTGGGTTTCCTCTAATAAAGATTCTACAGAATCTATAATTCGTTGTTTATGAACAGCATGTAATTCTTCTCTAATAAGATCAGCTCTTCGTCTCTCTGTTTTATCGTTTACAAATTGATCTAACTCTTGTTTTCTTCTTTCTATGAATTCTTTTATATGTCTTTCATCAACCTTTGCTTGCCTCATTTTCTCTGCTTGATCTTCAATTTCTTCATTGAAAGATGAAATACTTTTTTCTATTTCTATCGAGTATTTTCTTCCAACTCCATCACCCAAAAATTCTTTAGTGGTTTGGATTACTTCTCCCCCTACACTTACTTCACCTATATCGGTGTTTTTATCAAAAGATTCCTCGTAGGCAGTCCCGATACGTTGTTTTCTCTCAGCTTTCTTTTTTTCCCCTGTGTAGTAGTCCCATAAATCTTCAATATCTAAATCTTTATGATAAATAACATGTGCAACATTATCAATAGGATCAATTGGATTATCTTCTTGTATTTTTCTTAAAGCTCTTCCTATAAATTGAGCATAGGGACCTGGAGTTCTAAAAGGTCTAAAAATTGCAGCTATACTAATATTTGGATGATCAAATCCTTCTCCTAACATGTTAACATTAACTAGGACATCTAATTCACCTTTTTTAAACTTTATGATTGCCTTTTCAGATTCTTCTAGTCGAGTACTTGCTACATAATCAGATGAGAGGCCAGCTTCGTCATATAACGCTTTTATCTCTTGAGCATGTTCTATACTACAAGCTACAGCAATTATTTGATGATAGGAGTTGCCATGTCTCCGCTTTTCTATTAATTTCTTCTTACTCATTTCAACGATTGTTTTACTACAATCCTTTGAGTAAGCTACTGCCCTACTAACCCAATTGGAATCCATAACATCTAATGCTTCTTCTTTGCTCGCTTTTTTCCCATCAATTATAAACTCTAATTTTTGAGTTGTATAATCATGTGCAACTATATTTTTAATATATCCATCCCTAATGGCGTCCGATAATTCTAATTCATAAATTATTTGTCCATCCAGCTCTTTGTGATCAGCTCTTGTTGGAGTTGCAGTTAATTTAACAATTTTTTGAGCATCAAAATATTCTAATGCTTTAAGCCACGAATCCGCAGCTGAATGGTGTGCTTCATCAATGATAATCATATCGAAAAAATCATTTGGCAATATACTTATTAATGTTTTCCTAGAATTCGTGTTATATACTTTGTGAATATTCGCAATTACTATGTTAGCCTCTTCTAAGTATTTAAGAGCTCTTTTCTTATCATTGCTTTTATCATAACCAGCATATCTATATACATTTGGAAGTTTATTCTCATCAAAAATGACTTGTTTGCTTGTCCAAAAGTTAAATACAGTCCTAGTATCAAAATCATCTGAGATTCCCTCTTGAATTATCAAGCTGGGGGTTATTATTAAAACTCTCCCTTCGCTTATCTCATATGGTGATAATCCAATAACCCCAGTTTTCCCAGTCCCAGTAGGGAGAACTATAATCTTATGTGAATCGGGATTCTGAATAAAAGCTTTCTTCAATAACATATGCGCTGCTCTCTGTGGCTGTCTTAATTTTGTGTTACCTTCAATAAAAACGTTAGTTTCCTTAAAATAATCTTTCATCGTATCCCTCGCTGCAGTAGTATTTTTATCCCACTTTACCAAATTTTTTAAAATCGAACAATATGCAGTTATTCATATCTTATATACTGTGCAACTCGTCGAACTAAGCCAATCCCTTGTCCTCTCTGTGTTTAACCAGTAACCCTAAAATGAATTACACACCTGTTATTTTTGAGAAATTGACGAAAAACGCAAAGAAAAAAGGCTCATCCTTATTGTTTTGGATGAGCCTGGTTATATTTTAAATTTCTTCATAGCGTTTATTCATGGCGTCTTGATTGATTCCGATGTATCGCAGGGTTGTCCGTTGGAGTGATAACCGAATGTTTTCCTCAATGTATGAGTGCCGATGTCATCTAAACCAACATACTCAGCAGCAGCCCTGAAAATCTTGTATGCCATCGACCGGGATATTGGCTTGTTAATCCCTTCACGGCTTTTAAAGAGAAACTCATGGTCCTCTTTCCCTTCGACATAGGCCTTAAATTCTCTTTGAAGAGCTGGCGTCATATCAATTCTCTTTTTCTTTTTCGTTTTCTTCTCTATGAGATTGAAGTATGGCCGTTTCGCGTCTCTTACTCTCAGCTGCAGAATATCCGATATGCGGAGCCCTGAATTGATACCGGTCACAAATAGCATGTAATTCCTCATGTTTTGCTCTTTTAAAAACCTCTTGATGTAAAATATGCATTCCGGATCACGTATAGGCTGAACAAAATTCATTAAGAAGCTGCCCCTTTCTTGTAGACTTCTTCTCTCAGAGCAAACGCCAGCCGATATAGAGCCTTTGCCTTCACACGATAATAGCTGCGCTGGCTCATTCCCATTTCTGCATATACTTCATAATCATACATTTCTTCCGGCTGCATATAGAGCATGACGATGATCTGCCGTTCTCTTTGAGAAAGCCGGTTAACAGCCCTTTGAATCTTTTTTAAGAATTTGTCACGCTGAATCTCCCAATCAAGACGCTTTAATGCTACATCTTCCGTGGATGAATGAAATTCATTCGTAATGCTCGGCGGAACAATGCTGTAAGTAGACGTTACCTTTGGTAAAAAATCATCTGGCACCTGTAAAAGATATAACCGGTATTGATTCAGCAGTTGCTCTACTCTTGCTTTAGTGGCTTCTTCGTCAATTTGAGGCAGGTTTAATGTTAATTGATTCATATTTACCTCCTGATTATTAAAATAAAAAGGACACCAAACAAACAGCGTAAATGCTGTGAGTTCAGTGTCCGCAGGCTTTCCGTCTTGGACTTAACTATTTTTTCTTCTTAGATTTCTTTTTTGATTTGTTTGAGGGACTCCCCCCCTGTTCTAAAAGATAATTATACAAAAGAGTTTCCAGCAACCTGTAATTTTTATTGTAACTCGATCCATTTTGGAATTGATGTATTGCTGAGTATATAAAAGCTCCTAATATAATTACTTCAATTCCTAGTGACAACCATAAAATCATGACTTGATTAAACTCTTCTTGTTTTAGATTTGGTTCTTCCACAGCAGTATTAATAATTAGTGTAAACCAACTGGTAATCATGGAAACTAAAATAGATGGGATGATAATTTTTAAATATGTTGTTATAGAAGCTGCTTTTCTATCTTCATTAATCGATTTGAGATAAGGCAAGAGATAATTTTCGATTTGGTTTATAGAATATTTACGAGTTTCCAAATTTTTTTTAAAAGCTTTATAAATAATTTCTCTTCTTAACTTATGAAACCCACTATATCCTGATAACTTCGCAAATTTTGTTAGAGCCTTACTCACACTTAAAATAGCAAAAATAAAAACAAGCAAGAAAATAGCCCCAAATACAATTAAAAACATTTTTCCATGAAGGCATTTATATAAGAAAAAACCACAAGTTAATACTACAAGTAAATAAAAAATTATTTTATAAAAAAGCTTTAAAAAAAATTTGTTTTTTTCTTGCACTTTCTCTTCATCTTCCTCTAAAAAAGGGGAATCTATAAAGAAGTATTTTATTTTCTTTACCTTGCTCACTTCCTTATAAAGCTCGAATAGTTCATTATCTATATCCACCATAGTATTACACCACCTCTATTCTTCCTACGAAGAAAAACATAAAAAGTTTCACTTAAATGTGGGTAATAATATTTATCTAATAGTTAATATGATTAGCAAATCCTTCTTAACACAACTAAGCACACCATAACTACCTCTTTCGATCCAAATACTTTTCAATATTTTTAATTTAAGCAATAGCAGGAATCAAATGTTTGCCCCACCATTGAAGTTTCGCTTTCATGTCCGTTCCTCCCTCGCAGATAAAAAACCCTGTTACTTAACTTTGTAACCTATCTCATGATCAACCCGCGCAAAACTGCCCTTTACAGTTTGAATAACAGTCTTACCGTGCTCCGGTGCTTCTAAGACATGTGCAGAACCTTGATTCCCATCTAAAACAATGATTTTAACCTTCCCTGGGTCAATTTTCTGCTGAATAGTGAAGTCTTTTTTGACGTTAATTTCTCTTGGATTGTACACTCAAAGCGCCCCCTGTGTTATGATATATGTACCAGTTCATATCAAGAACACTGAGGCTAAGCGCTTCGGTGTTTTTTATTTTTAGGCAGAAACCTCTCTTATCATGACTTCCACCCTCGGCTCTTCGCTATAAAACTTACTGACTTTCAAATCCACAACCTGACTATCATCTTTGTATATCAGATGATTCAAAGCATCTTTCACGCCCTTTACATAATTATCAACGTCGGGCTTTGTAGTCGGCCGCAGAAGACCCTTTTCAGCTTTTTCTTTCTTCTTTGATGAGTTTGAAACTGATTTTGGCATAGGTCTGTACACTTTGACATCCATTGCGACAGGGCCATTAATAATGTTCTTCGGGCGATGCTGAGACGCAACCAAAGCTACATACTGCTTGAAATACTTTGATTTTGCTGGATCACGCATATGCACCTTCCCATTTCGTATTGATCCACGCGGCCGTCCTTGTGCGACTGGCTCTCCATAAACAGTGAGCTTAATGTAATCCAACTGCTCTTACCTCCCGTCAAGCTGTTCCCATAGCTGAATTTCTTTTTCTATTCTCGGTGCGGAGAGTAAAATTGCCAGCAGAGACACGACTGCTTTAAGCACTCAGCATCCGCTCCATTTGCTTTATTTTTTCCTCAAGTAAACGGATAGTTGGCGTAAGATCTTTACCTTCTGTAGGACTTAGAGGTCCGAATATATAAAGTCCATCAGCTGCTTTTACATTCGTTTTCTCTTTCATTCCCAATCACCTAACCTATGATTTAATTGCATTCGATTGCCTTTAATAATCACTATGTAATCACGACACATCTGGTGAATCCGTGAACCAAGAGCCTCGTCTATATCCAAAATCTCATCGATTGTTAACTCTGAAGAGATCAGCAAAGCCTTGTGATTCAAATATCGATAATTTAAGACTGACTGAATTTGTTCAACCTGCCAATCAGTTGCCCTTGGTTGACCGTTTATTGGTTTGAATAAGTCATCAATGAATAGAACTTCGACCTTTCTCATGGCATCGAGTTTTGCTTCTAAGTTGTCAAAGTTAGCTTTCAAATCACCCATGCCCTCTACGTAAGGAAAGTACATGCAGTGTACTGATTTTTTCTTGATCAGATTATTCATAATCGCCGTGAGCAAATGAGTTTTACCGCTGCCTGGCTGTCCAAGTAATGCGATACTGTTTTGCCGTTCTCCTTTGATTTTTTGAAAATCTTTATAGTATTCGACTGCACACTCATAGGCGTCCTTGATCATGTCTGGCTTACCGTCCGTGATGAAGTTACCAAATAGAAGCTTTTCAAATTCTTCTGTAATGCCACTAGCTGCCATGAGTCTGGCAATTTTCTTTCGTCTTACACATTCACACTGTTTTGAATAAGTATCTTTCCATTCACTAGCTTTGTCCGGCGTGCAAACCTTCCCCAAAAGAAAATCATCTTCCGATACCATATCTTCTGGAATCATAAGATCTAACTGTTCATCTAAATGCCAAGGAGTGTCTTTATGGACCCGATAAACGACAATTCCACGATCCTTACAATAAGGACAATCAAATTCAGCCTTTTCTTCGGATGCGGCCTGTTTTGTTCCCAAAAAGCGGGCTGACTTTTCCCGAAGCTCCTGCATGATCGTTTGAAATGCGGTGTCTATACTGACTGCTTTGTTTATAGCCATATTGTTTCTCCTTTCTCTTTTGAGTGAATGGATTCGATAAGATGGCTTGAACGTATGACAAACTAGCAGCTTTCCCCTTTAATTGAAACGCTGTCTTGATAGCCTCCATCACTTTTTCTTCACCATAGTCATCAACCATGTAGCCGAGCCGCTGTGCCTCAATCGGGCCGACTGACCGAGCAACTTTGTTTTCATATAGCTCAAAGGCATTTTTCATTTTATCATCAACCTCCTGATGTCCAATCTCAGCTGACTCCAATGCTTTTTTCTTCATGTAATTTCCTAGCTGTATGTAGTCTGCATAATGAAGTATGGTGACGATGAATCCTCTTTTTTGCGGAAGACGATACAATTTGATATATCCCTGTTTCTCCATTCGGTCTAGTGAGTATTTGATCTGTGCAGCTGACCAGTTAAAATCTTTTGCAAGTTCTACAACTTTGATAATGGTTTGCCCAAGATCTAGCTCTTGATTTGGCCTGTATTCAGCTCTTTTAAACAAGTGATCATAAATTTTTTCATCCCTAAACTCTTTGAATGGCAGTCGGGGTATGACCACATACCCCATTGCTTTGATGTCCAAGTCAATCACCTACTTCCTTTCACAGAGTGCAGTTATGTCACAGATGCCGACCTCAATCGAACGGAAGTTCATCTTCTTTTATATCTACAGGCTTGCCGTCAAAAGGATCGGCTTCTTGCGCGATTGGTTTTTCTGTTTCTTCTTTGTTTGAAGGCTCGGAATCGATAATTTCTGAACTATCCGCTTCATTGGTAATGTCAATCCGTTCCCTTGTTTCATCTTCCTCAATAACTGCTTTTTGCAGTTCCACAGAAAGAATCCCCCACTTACTCAAAACTGCTTTCAATACAGTTTTAAGAGCCATTGCATCCCAATCATTTTTCCATCCAAAATCAGACTTACTAAACTTTTTTTTGTGCTTTTCTACTTGTGCCTTTGTCCAGTACACTGTTTTTCGGAAGCCATTTATCAACTCAAAATAAGCTGCATAACCAATTACTGCGTCTGATTCTCGTTTTTCAAAATCAATCTCGATCTCCTCAGTCAGCGGATTCCACTTCTGCAATTCGCCTTCATGAATCGGTATGCAATTGATGGACTTATATTGGCCTGTTCGCAAAGCAAGTTGTATATATCCTTTGTATCCTAGCTGGAATTGAGCCTTTCCTCCATAAGGTACAATCCAGGCATACCCTAAGTTTTTATCTATAGGTAGGTCGAGTGTAGCTGCCACCATTGCAGATGAAATAACGCTCATAGGATCTGTTTTCTGTAACATCTGCTCGCTGTTGTAAAGGCTTAAGATAGAGGCAGTAAACTGTGTAGCCCTCTTCCCTAACACTTCCTCAAATCGTTTAATAACAGATGGTGAGGAAAGTAAACCCTTCATGGTTGCTCCTTGCTGTTGCACAGGTGCGCTTTTTTGTTTCTTTTGGATGTTGTTTTTAATTGATTGATTAGTAGCCATAATCAACTAACCTCCTTGATTCCAAAACGTCTGAAATGAGTTTCCTTTTTGACCTTCTCGTAAATATCCGGAAACTGCTCTTTTAGCTTTTTCGTGTCAACTCGATTTGAGACAACTGGCTTCCAACAAGCTTGATAGTTTCCAATAAATCCATACTCTGCATCCTTCATTTCATGTTTGATCTGGTTCTCTAACTCTTTTGCCTGACTTTGTAGCTCTAAGATCTGTTCTTTAAGAAGCAAGTATTGTTGAATACGTTCTCGATTAACCGCAGTTAAATCAATAGCTTTGTTATTTTCCGTTTCGGCATATCGTTTTTTGAGGTATTCCTCCGCAGCACTTGAACCATCTAAAGCAGGTGCTTGTCCGCCTAAGACCTTGTCATTCCAAAACTCAATCTCTGCTTCAAAGATCATGTCAATTAACTCGTCGTCTCTTTCAATCTCTTTCCAGACAAATTTGTTTCCGCCGATCAGCACAGCAAAGTAGGCTTTCTGATATTCAGGTCCAAGCACACCCAGATAATGCTGGACCTGCACGATATAGCTCTCGGGGATTTCTTCGTCTTCCCATTCTTTTAAGTTGTAGGCAGAGGTTGTTTTACATTCAAGGATTGCTTTTTCACCAACGATCATTCGGTCTACATTAGCCAAAATGAAATCATGTTCTGGATGTCTAAGTATTGCTTTTTTACGTCTAACCTTCTTGCCACTACGAATCTCAAATTCTTTTGCAACAATGTCTTCTAGCAATGATCCAAAGTAAGCAGCTTCACTTTGCGATTCACTTATAGGGACCTGTCCTGTTTTGTCTAACCATAACTCAAAAGGTGTCTTCCACTTGTTTAACCCCAAGATAATGGATGCATCTGAGCCGCCAATTCCTTTTCTTCTTTCAATAAGCCATTCATCGCGGCTCATTTCAGAAGTCTTAGCAAGAACCCCAGCCCTTTTCCTAGTCATAACACTAACCCCCATTGTTTTTATTGAGGCTATCTGATAAAATATTTGCACATGAGTTTTTTTAGATAGCCTTTAAAGAAGTCCACTTTGCTGAGTGGGCTTTTTATTGCTCATTTTTAAATTCAAAACCAAGTTGCTCCCTTAGATATCTTTCCAAGTTCTCTCTGAGAATGATTTCGCCGCCATCAATTACATAATCATCAACTGGTGTTACTTCATCACCGTAAAAATCTATTTGCACATCCGTTTCAGTTAGCTTATCGTGCCAGTTGTTTATGACCATTGGGTTTTCGACCATTCATATTCTCCTCTCTGAATTTGTCTGCACGTCTATTCCATAACAGATGGAATTCACTATTGTTACGAATCATCGCACACCATTTACGAACTTCCAGAGCAGTTGCCGGTTTATGAACAAAAAATGAACCATTATCCTATACACCTGCTCACTACAGTTAAGTTGATACCTTGCTGTTGCATTTTTAATGCCGTTTCATAAAAATGTCCTTTGTTTGCAAGCCGGCTAATATCCTCAGTAAGAACCTTGATGCTTCCAGCAAGACTAATCGCTTCTTCATAATCACCATCACGTAATGCCTCTGACAGCATGATTGATAGCTCTTCTGCTGATTCGATTTTTCTTTTTGAGATAAGAACATCTGACTTCAAGAAATGATTAGTATTCATACTGAAACCGCCTGCCTTCCTTCTTGTTTTGCCATAGCAACTTGATCAACTAGAGCTTTCCGCGTCCATCTATCTGCAAGTTCCTGCATTTTCAACCCGTGAGTACGAACAAGTGAATAAATCAATGTTTTGTTAGCCGCAATCAAATCAAAAATCTGTTTAATATCGGCCATCGGCAGCTCCTCTGTTTTACCTGGTCGGTTATCCGTAAGCCAACGGGCTAAATGTTTGGTTGCTTGTAATGCTTCCTCCAATTGGTGAACCATATTAATCACCGCATTACTTGCACATTCATTAAGTGCCGGATCAATAGGAGCAGCGGCTGTGGGATGAAGTTTAAATAAGTAGTGGACAAGATCAATATGTTCATAGGCATCACACTTCTCAAACCACTTGATACATAACTCTGGAGTGAGCTTGGCAAGTCCATTTTCAACATCTGAAACATACCTTTGATCCTTACCTCCGATTAACTTGCCGATTTGGTATTGGGAAAGACCTGCAGCCTTACGGGCACTACGCATAATCTGCGGTAAATTCCTCATGTTGTATGGGTTGTTCTCCATATGTTTGCCTCCTGATATATTGGATTTTCAGTTTTAAAATTGAAGTTAAAAGACCATGCTGTTTATAAATGACTTAGGCTGATTCCTTTTTATTTTGTTGTGCAAGCTTCTCTTGGTGTTCATTCATGCGCTGAACAAGTATGCCTCTGAGGTATTTGTAAGCTTTGGCTTCTGCCTGTTCAAACAGCGGACCTTTTTTCAAGATGACTTTCATAAGAAATGCCTCCTTGGTTACAACTTTTATTAGGCTGGATTTTTAGCTTTTTGTTTCGTTTCGACAACATTTTCTTCAAAAAAAATTGTCCAATCAAAGTTAAGCTCTCGTGCTATTTTTTTAGCTAATTGAACGGATGGATTTCTTTTCCCTAATTCAATGTTGGCGTAAGCTCCTCGAGAAATGTTAACTTTTTGGGCAACTGATTTTTGACTTTGATTACCTCGTTGTGAAATTAACCATTCTCTCATAATTTTCAACTCCTTTTGTGTCATTTCGAATCATTCGACATTATAATATCGTCGATTTGAAACATTGTCAATATATTTTTCGTCGATTTGAAACAAAACTTTATTTGTTTCATTTTGACACGTTATAATTATTGGAGAGGTGTGTCCAATGTTTAATAAAAAATTAATTGCTCTTAGAAAATCAAAAAAGCTAACACAAGAAGAAATGGCATCAAAAATAGGTGTTCATAGAGGAACATATGCTAACTACGAGAGAGGACACCGCCAACCAGATTATGAAACGCTGGTTAAAATAGCTGATTTTTTTGAAGTTACTACTGACTATCTCCTTAGAGATACAGAAAGCGAAAACCTTGATAGAACCTATAAAGAACAAGCAAAAAAAGTGTTAAACGATCCTGAAACGTTCCTTGCAGCAAAAGACGGAGAAATAACTGATGAGATCTTACAGGCTGCTTTGGAGATTATAACGGAGCAATTAAAAGAAAGACGGAAATCAGATAAATAAAGCCGTTAGTTTATTATTATTTATTTCTGTTTATTATGTTTAATTCTGTTTACTAATAAGATTTAGATTCTCATTTATATCTCAATCAAATCCTCATTTATAAAGTGATTTTTGAACCTTTTAGAAACCCTTACATGACAAGGGTTTTTGTTGTTTTTCTCATTTATATTTTCATTTATGTTTCTTTTACATTTTCATATATAAAAATGAAGTGGCCTGATTACATAAGGAGCGTTTATTGTGAAGAGAAGCATTGAGTTTTTTTAAGTTTGACAGGGAGCCTATTGGGTGTTGTAGCATCTATTTTTGCTTTAGTTATCGCCTATTTAGATTTATTTTTTCATTTGATCAGATACTTTAATATGACAAGCGACCTTCTTGTTGAGGCATGGGTATCTTTGATCCTTTCATGTATTGGGTTTACAGCTTCAATTGTTGTCTTATTTAAGCCAAAGTTGAGCAGTGTTCTACTATTTGTCTCAGGGGGAGGACTTATATGTATTGATTGGTTCTATTTAATACCAGCTATACTTATGATCATCCCCGGGATCATGGTATTTGTAAGGAAAGAAAAATCTGCTCTTAAATCAGTTTGAATCTGAAAACAAAAGAACCGCGACTGGCGGTTCTTTTTTATGTTGCAATTCATACTTTAAATAAACTTTTTGTAGATAACCCTCTAGAAACAAACCATCATTTGCAAGTATCCATGCAACAGGATACCCCCTCACCTAAACGCATTTTCCTATGAAAATAGTCTTGGTTTCCCTATAATATTTAACGGATCCAATTTTTAGATTGTCGTCTTTAAGGAGGTTTTAATCTTGAGGTATACAAACAGTCATTTAGAGGATTGGATTGAAAACTTATACAAGAAGATTGATATTACAGAACCAGAACAAATTAATTTTGAACGGATTGCCGAGGCTTTAGATATCAGGCTTTCGTTTAAACCTGTTACAAGCTTCGCACTTAAACACAGCGGAATTTATAATATATGCTTGGACAGCCGAAAAAGCCGAACTGAACAATGGTATGATTTCGCTCATGAATTTTGCCATATATATAGACATGAAGGTGATAAAAAAACAATGCCGTCAACTTGGACTGATTATTTGGAATGGCAGTCGAATTATTTTACATATCACTTTTGCATTCCAACTTTCATGTTGCGTAATATCAACCTTCCGTACATACAAACACATGCAATTGAAAATGTGGCTTGGCTATTTAACGTATCCCCTTGGTTTGCCAAGAAACGTTTGAACATTTATTACAGGAAGCTGTCTCAACATTTATTTAATCAATCAGTGACGGGAAATCTGTGCACCCCCCTTTTGTAATTAATAATGAAATCCTCATGCATTTGCGCGCACTAAAAAAAACAAAAAAAGACGTCTCCCTTCATGATCCGATCGGGCAGGATAAAGAAGGGAATGAAATAAGCCTGATCGATGTCCTGAAATCAGAAAATGAAGACGTGATTGATACGATCCAGCTCAATATGGAGCTTGAAAAAGTGAAGCAATACATTGACATTTTAGATGACCGTGAGAAAGAAGTGATTGTCGGACGGTTTGGGCTTGATTTAAAGAAGGAAAAAACGCAGCGTGAGATTGCCAAAGAACTCGGTATTTCGCGCAGCTATGTATCTCGGATTGAGAAACGGGCGCTGATGAAGATGTTCCATGAGTTCTACCGGGCGGAAAAGGAAAAGCGGAAGAAAGCGAAGGGGAAATAATGCAGAAGAAGCCGGATCTAATATTCCGGCTTTCTCTCATTCATTTACATGCTTCTTTTAAAACTTTCGAAACTAACGGAGACAGAATATACGATAGAGACATGAAAATATTTCCATTCAATCGCTTGTCTCACTATCTTAACTCGTCAGCACTGATAAGCTCAATTATCATTTCCGTAAAGACGATCAGGATCGTAGCAGATGACTTGACTTATAAGTCCTTTGCTTGCGTCCTCCCTCAAGCGATTCAAAGCCGGACGTTCTAAAAGCTCTCCAGAAAATCCTTCATCGGCATACTTCAGCACATCCTTAGTCCCTGCTTTCTTTATACAGGCCTCGATCTGGCTGTCGATGCTCGATCCCTTGATCGCTTGTTCCTCGGTTGACACCCTTACATATATTGCTATCACCCTGGATCTCCTTCTCATAAAGTTTTATTAAATAATGATAGCAATCGTTAATGCATTTGTCAGCTTGCGGTCCCTCGATGATTATTACCTTCATAAAATGCATCACCCCTTGGGTAATGCTATGTAGGAGCTGTTTGTCCAAATGATGACCTTTTATAATTAAAATTGGGTTAATCTTAGTCGTCAAATAATGATATAATTTAACATAATTAACCACCCGAATGAGAACGTTTGTTTGAATACGGGATTGTCTTGATTTATTATAGGAGGTAGGATTTATGTTTAACGATGTTATTCAATATGTTCAATTTTCAGAGTTGGATGTTTATGATCCCTTTTTCTCCAGCCTTATCGAAGATTACGTTGGCTTTGAAAAGTGGTTTCAAAAAAAAGCAATGCAAGGGGAAAAAGCTTATATACTTAAAGAAGATAGGTTGTTAGGTTTTCTATACTTGAAAGAAGAGTTTGAATCTGATGAAACAATCAATCCTATTTTTGAAAAAAAAAGACGTCTCAAAATTGGTACTTTTAAAATAGAAGCTCATGGCACTGTTCTTGGACACCGTTTTATTGGAATAATACTTAAAAAAATGATAGATGAGCACTACTCAGAATGTTATGTTACAGTTTTTGAGAAACAAAAACCACTAATAAAGTTATTTGAAAAATTCGGGTTTACTTTATGGGGTAGGAAAAATAATGGTGAATTGATATACATAAAAACATTAGAAAAAACGAATGATATATTTATGGATTTTCCACGTATCGATACACAAAATAAAAATAAATATATATTATCTATATATCCGATATGGCATACGAAGTTATTCCCAGATTCCAAGTTAAATACAGAACGGAATCATAAAATTGAAGATCTTTCTTTTACTAATACAATCGAAAAAGTTTACTTATCTGGCATGAAGGGACTGGATGAGCTTACCCGCGGTGATCTAATCGTTATATATAGAACTGCAGAAAGTGGAAAGAGAGCAGAGTTTTCTGCTGTGGCTACTTCAATCTGTACAGTTATTGAGAATAGAAATATCCATGAGTTTAATACCATGGAAGAGTTCATTAGTTATTGTGGGAAAGGAACCATATTTAGTAAAGAAGATTTAGAAAAATTTTGGTATACAAAAAAGTATCCATATATAATTAAAATGCTTTATAATATTTCACTACCCAAACGTATTATTAGACATCATTTAATTACTAACGGCATAATTGAGAGAAACGCTTATGCTGGCTTTATTAAACTTACTGATCAAGCCTTTGAAAAGATTCTAAAGTTAGGTGAAATTAATGAAAGTTTTATTATCAATTAAACCAGAATTTGTTGATGAAATTGTTTCTGGTAAAAAAAAATTCGAATATAGAAAGCAAATTTTTAAAAGAGATGATATCTCTTCGGTAGTAGTCTATGCTACTAAACCATTTGGAAAAGTCGTAGGTGAATTTGATATTGAGACTATTTTAATTGACAACCCAGATATTATATGGACAAAAACAAAGGACTATTCAGGAATAACATATAAATATTTCAAAAATTATTTCAAGGGAAAACGAACTGGTTTCGCAATTCAAATTAAAAATTTTAAACAGTATGACATGCCTTTGGATTTAAATGAATTCGATAATAAAATAAAAGTAGCTCCACAATCCTTTTGTTACACAGAAGGAGGACTTTGATGGATTATATTTTCTTAGCAGGAGTACACGGTGTTGGAAAATCAACCCTAGCTTCAAAACTAGAAAGTTTAATTGACATTGAATGTATTTCAATTAGTGATCTAATTAGAAGAGCCGGAAAAAAAATACCGATATCTGAAAAAAACACAGCTGGTATTTCTGGTAACCAGGAGTTATGGAAAAATGAATTGTATAAGCTAAATCTAAAAAAAACATTTATGTTGTTGGATGGACACTTTTGCTTATTAAATAAAAACAAAGTTATATTCCCTTTACCTCTTAGTACTTTCGAAAATACTAATATGACAAAAATTATCCTTGTACAACACCGTCCTTCAATTATTCGAGAGCGCCTTCTATCTAGGGATAATATAAGTTATTCACTTGAATTGATCGAGGAACTTCAAAAATGTGAGATAAAACGAGCAAAAGAATATTCACGTAATAAAAAAATAAAACTATTTATATATAATGAAGATAAACCTTTAATTGATTTAATTAATTTTATAACTGATTAAAATGTTTTTCTTCAAAGGGTGAGGTAAGAGAATGCATCATAATCTTAAAATTAATAAAGAGTACTTTAATCCAGTAATTAAAGAAATTAAAACATTTGAAATTAGAAAAAATGATAGGAATTTTCAGTTAGGCGATAAGATCACTTTAAAAGAATGGGATGCGAAAACAAAACAATATACAGGGCGTAAAGTTAATATTGTAATTACCTACCTTACAGACTTTGAACAAAAAGATAATTATGTTGTTTTTAGTTTCAAAATATTATAAAGTTATTTTATTTTTAATATAACTTCACCCTCCTAAATTTGAAGAATATAAAAAAGTATGGGTAACAACAAAGTATTGTAACTTGCATTTTTCCAAAAAACCCTCTCAAGTATGAGAGGGTTTTTATAGATTAAGTCTGTAATCTGATACCTGCCATTTGCATTTCAGCATTAGTCTTATGGGCCTCAATATGCTGGTTAGATTGTTCCGAAGCCGCAGTAAACGCAAATAAACCAGTAGTTACAATAACAGCAGAGAGAAATACGCAAACACCTTTTTTAATATTCATATAAACAGTCACCTCGCTGAATTTGAAGCTGCGCTTCAACCATTTTATCATAGAAAAAACTGGATTCTTCGAATTCTCCGCCTTCTCTATAATATTCTGCAGTAAGCAACGTTATGTGTTCCGTAAAAGAGAACATGTGACTTTCATTAAGATCATTCAATATATTAAGGATACCCTGTTTATCAACTGACTCAATATATAAAGCATTCAGAAACTTATTCATCGATAAGAAAAGTTCGTCATTAAATTTTTGTGCTGTTTCGATCCCTTGCTGCAAAACCTTCTGTCCTTCATTAAACTTTTCTTGCTTGAATAAAACTGTGGCCAACGAATGAAGCGTATGAGGAAGTGTCCTTAAATTTGTTTTTTCTGCAACTTCAGCTGCTTCTTTCAAATATCCCTCAGCTTTACCTGGTTGTCCCATGTAATGATAACATTCGCCTAAATTATAAAGAGCAGAACTTATTAGTCTGTCGTGCCCCAATTCTTTAGAAAGTTTCAGAGCTTCTTCAAGATGTTTCAACCCCTTTTCATAATGTTTAAAATCAAGATAGTTACCAACGATTACAAACAAGCTTTGAATTTTCCTTACAGTATACAGCGGATTCTGATCATAAATCTCCAATGCCTTTAAAATGTGGTGCATGGAAACGTGAGTTTGTTTCATGTTGTAATAAGCTTCTGCTACTTTAAAATGAAATTCAGCTTGTTCGATTTCATCAGTAACAGCATAAAGTTCTTTTTCAGCTTTACGGTAATAATTAATAGCTTCAACGAATTCTTGCTGATCGAATTCATACATACCACGGAAAAATAATGAGTAATATTTCAGGAGACCGGTTAATTTCTTTTGGGGAGCTTCAATTTTTTCAAGTAATTCTGAGATGGTTGGACGAGCTGTTCTATACTTTTTTTCCGGCTCTAAGTAGTCAAGCATTAGTTGATGTCGAAAGCTCATGAGTGAGTAATAAATCAGTAAATACTCATCCTCTTCCATCTGTTTAATTTCTCTTTCAACTTCTGCTTTTAAAATTTCGGCATCCGGAACACTAAACTGACGTATCATCTTGTACCATTCGTTAATCTTAACCCCTACATGCGAGGAAGGTAAAACCGGATTCACAGGATCCCTCCTTTTATGTCTTTTTATGTAATATTCTAACATTTCCAAAAAGTGTTTGAACCGCAAAAAAACCGCAAACTTTTTCGTCTGTACCTTGGATATGATTAATCAAGATAATTTTAAGTTCGTTTCTTCTTTCTTCCATGGTAATATTTTGTTATATGATTAAATTGAAAGGATATGATCATGAAAGTATTTGAAGCCAAAACACTTATGTCTGACGCTACAGACCGCGCCAAGGAATATAAAGAGCTAAGGACGCAAATGGTCAACTTGAGAAAAGCTTTACAAAGCGTTGCTGAACTGGACGACAGCGAATTCTCAGGTAAAGGTGCTAATAACATTAAAGCATTCTATCACGATCATGTTGGTGTCACTGATCAATGGATCGACTACATTGATATGAAAATCGCATTTTTTAATAGCATTGCCGGAGCGGTAGAGGACAAAGATCTCTCTGATGCTTATATTGAAGAGTCTTTTTTAGAACATGAACTGGCTAACGCCCATAAAAAATCAAAGTCCATCATGTCTGAACAGAAAAAGGCCATGAAAGATATCCTAAACGATATTGACGACATCCTCCCGCTCGACTTGTTTTCAACAGAGACCTTCAAGGATGAGCTTGCAGATGCCAATGACAAACGAAAAAAAACAATTGAAAAACTAGGTGACCTTGACGAAGATTTACTGACAGAATATGCCCTGTCAGAGCCAAATGAACAATTCATCAAGTCAGATTTCCAAAAGCTCCAAGAAGCAACGGGCAAAGGGAAAAACGCTACGCCCATTCACTACAACGCCAAGGCGTACCGTGAGAGTGATATACATAAGAAAAAAGGTGATATTGAGAAGCGTACAGATGCTTATTTGAAGATCAAGAAAGAAGAGGCGAAGGAACGCGAGATAAAAGACTTAAAGAAAAAGCTGGCGAATGGTGTCTCAGATCCGGATGAGTATTTAGAAATTGCGAAGAAGATCGGGTATGAGAACCTTGAACCTGCACAGTTACAGTATGTGGTGCAGCTAGAACAAGCAAAACAGCTGAAGTCCGTCGGTGAAAGTGTAATCAATGCAGGTAAAACGGCATTGGATATCATCGATGGGGTTAATGATGGGCTTAACGATGCGATTGATGATACGATATATGGCATCAAAGACTTGGTAGTAGGAGCCTGGGAATATTCACAGCTTCCTATGGAACTAAAACTTGCAAAAACAATTACAACAGTCTTAAGTGTCCCCTCCTACCCTAAAATAATTTGGACAAACATCGTCGATTCATGGAATGATAAAATGATAAATGGCGATGCATACACAAGAGCACATTATATCAGTTATGCAGTCGGTAATATCGTTGGTCCAAAAGGTGCGGGTGCCGCAGTGCAAACCACTACTAAGCTGTCAAAAGTAGGTAAAGTGGTGGAAGGTGGAACAGCCGCTGCTCATGTGAATAAAGGAATTACAAAAGGAAACAACCTTATTAATCCCTTTTTTAAAAACAGATATGAACCTGCACTTGTAGGAATTGCACAAGATATTGAGAATACTCATAACGTTAAAAACACACCACTGTTAAAAAGTATAATTGAAGAAGAAAAAAATAATGCTTTTCACAAAATAAATGTTACTTTTAGGCAAGGTTATGATACCCATTTAGTTAAGGTAGAAGATATAGTTAGAAAGAAAAATAAAGGAATTGTCGGCGGTCACAACCTACATAATTTTGAAAAGGCATTTATTGATAAAGGTTGGGATTTAGAGAGTTGTATAATTTCAAAAAGAGAACACCCCACAATTGATGGTATCTATGAAATTGAATATGGTTTACCTGCATTAGATAGAGAAGGAAATATCAAACCTGGAGAACTGAAAAAAGTCCGTACTCCAAAGACAGTTTATGATCCCGAGAAGATCTCAAACGAACAAATGTTGCAGTGGGGAGAAGAAGCAATGAAAAATGGAGAAGTAGTCGGGAGAAAAGTAACTGGATACGCTAAAAATGGTCTCAAGTTTGAAGGTTATATTGATGAAGCTACTGGAGAAATAACAAACTTTTTCCCTACCTTAAATGATTAAATAATTCGGAGTGAAAGTGAAATGGATAATAAAAACAAAGACTTAATTAACTATTTTTTTCAAGTTATGGGTGATGAACGTTTTTTACGCATTTTAGAGAAATTCTCCAACGGAGAGGGTTATGGTATAGAGAATGTCTGGTGTGTATTTGCTGATGACTACGAAGAGTGGGAAGAAGATTATTTTGGAGATGAGGGTATAGCTTTTTATTTCGATTACCCAGCAGTCGAGGAAGATGAAGAAGTCATATTAGATTACGAAAATTTCTATAAATATTTAAATGAAATTGTTGGTCAATATATAAAACGACACCCAGACAATAAATTAGAAGTAGAAAAATACATGGGAACCATTAAAGAGAAATATAATATTAAGCTATAAGGAAAAGCTGAATATTTCTATGTTGTACATTGTTATGTTATTTTGAAGCCCCAATGAAATTTCTAAGGGGCTTTGTTCTATTTCAAGAAGGTTCTGCTTCAACAAATGGTAAGGTTATAACTGGACATAATTTATTCCGGAATAAAGTCTTCAAAGAAAGGCAAGAACAGAGCCTCAGTAGCGAAAAATGTTGGTTCCTTTTGGTGTTAGCACAATCAACAAAAGCTTAACTCCGGGTCAGGTTTTCAAGTTAACGAATCCTAAACTAACAGCAAAAATCCAGAGCTTTATCAACCTGAACTACCTTTGTCCTAAAGGAGTATACTTTGGTGATTAGGAGAGATTGTCTAATGGGCGTTACACAAGAAAATAAAGTAATTGCTAGAACAGTTTTAGGAGCTTTTGGAGGTAAACCGAAAGTGACGAAATATTGGGATGATAACGAGAATAGCAACATAGATATTTTATCGGTTAGTGACCAGCCTCTGGAAGGTATCACGTCATATTCAACTCTAGGCTTGTCGGAGCATTCTATTAATTATGAGGTGAATGGCACTCCGTTACGGATAGAAATCGTAGCTGCAATGGAGTCAGCTTCAGACATATATGCTAATGTTTTATCAACTTGTGCCTTTAATATAATCAACTCAAATTTCTCTTGTGCACCAGGTGTTATTTTTAAAAACACCCTCTAGTGTTTGAACTAACATACCGCCAAATAGTCCGAGTTATAAGTAAATGTTTTCAACTATTGAAAAGGGAATTCCACTAAATATTCCGAAGACCCTAATATTTAATTAAAGCCTTGCATTAAAGTATCAACCACTTCTTTTACAGTTCTGATTTCTTTAATTGGCGTAATTCCAGTACCTATAGAAATATAGCCATCGTCTGTATTGCCTTCTAGCATGCCGATACGCATTCCAATTGATCCACGCATCATTTTTGCTATTTCTTCACGACTTACACCTTGTTTATCCATTTCTACTAGTTTATTCGCAAATTTAGTAGGTAAAGAACGATAGTATGCTGGTAAAGTACGGAACATTAGTAAATCTTCTGCTGTAGCATCTACAATCATTTGTTTCACGTTTTCTGCTGCTGGATTTTCTTTTGTTGGAATAAAGACACTACCAGCAAACACACCTTCAGCGCCTAAAGCAAATGCGGCACGCACTCCTCTAACATCTCCAATACCACCAGCTGCCATTACAGGGGTATTTATAGCATCTACAATCATTGGAACAATCGAAAATGTTCCAATAACTCGTTCTGGAACCGTACCACCTTCATCAAATCCAGTCGCTACATAAACATCTATTCCAAATTCTTCTGCAGCTTTTGCATTTTCAATAGTAGGAGTAAGTGGTCTATAAACAATTTTAATATCGTTTTCTTTTAATGGTTTAAAGATTCTTTCATCCAGTATATCGTTTACAATAACAACAGGAACTTTCTCGTCAATAACTGTTTCTAAAATTGGCCATGTGTAAGCTAAATCACGATTTACGATTACAGGTACTCCAAATGGCTTATTAGTTAATGATTTTGTTTTTTGTATTTCAGTTCTCATTCTTTCCGCATTTATTTCGGGTGAACGAGTTATATCAACCTGACCGGCATTTGGACCTAGAAATCCTAATCCACCAGCATTGCTTACCGCCGCAACAAATTCGGCATTAGTAACCCAAGACATCGGGCCCTGTATAATTGGCTTTTCTACATTTAATATTTTGCATATTCTATTATTCATTATTGAATCCTCCTGTTTAGTTTATTTTCAATCTTCAGTTGGTTTAAAGAAATAATTAGTTTGCTAAATATTTTTCAGTTTGGCTTACTTATTAGTACAATATTTTGGACAGAGTATCTTCCAGGTTACTAATATATATTTAGGGTGCTAAATATATGTTTGAGAGAAAACTTAAGATAAGTTTTTCTCCATACGCTTTATTAAATCCCTTAATATTAAGCGTTCTTCGGCTGAAATTGACTGTAGTAATTTTTCTTGGTGTTCATTCCATTTAATTCTAACGGGTTCTTCTAATTCTTTGCCTTTGTCCGTTAGATAAATTCGCATAACCCTTGCATCTTCTTCATCACGTTTACGGTATATAAAACCATTCTGCTCTAGCGATTTAACCATATTTGTTACCGTAGGCGGTTCGCATTTTAAATGTTCACATAGCTGCATTTGTGTTATTCCATCACCCAACCACAAACGTGAGAGTAAATTATCTTGGCCGACATAAAGATTGAGTTCTCTAAGGCTCTCACTATAATTCCGACGCATTTGGGAAGAAACTTTATCTAAGGACATACGAATATCACAGTCCACACTAATCTTCAAAGATGAACCTCCCTCCTCTAGCCAAAAAATATTTAGCGGGCTAAATATATCATGGTTGTGTTTTAGTTGTCAACGTTTCTACATTGATTGCTCTTCTTCAGCTAACCTGCTCCGTTTGTGACATAAGAATGGTATATCTTTCTTTTAGAACTAAACAATGCATTTGTTGAACAAAAATATAAGGAGTGCATGTTTCACTCCTTATTTTATATGACTTTTTACAATTTAGGTCTTGATAAACAACGAGACGAATAACGATAAGGCAAAAATTAAAAGATACCAATATGGTTTTGTACCTTCTTTAAATCGAGTCCCTCAACGTAGTAAATCCATACCATTGGTTATGAAAGCTTATTTTCATTACACTCCTTATATTCACTTGCTATTAATTCTATACGTTTATATCAATTATGGTTAAAAAATGGTGAGCCAAATCAATAAACATTTGTCAGAGAAGAATTTAATTTAAAAGCGAAATAAAAAGCTGCATACTCAGGAAAAAGAACCTTTGGCGAAAAAAGAAAGAAGCAAACATATTTATGTGAATTTGTGGCATACATGATATACAAAAAGGTGCGCTCTAACTGGGTGCACCTTTTGTTTTTATGAATTGTATATTTCTCTGTTTAGATTCACAACATCCTCGTGTGAAAATTCAACATCCTTTTTCTCTGCAAATATTTCCATCACTTTGTCGCGTAGTAATGGTGCTTTTTCTTTATTCGCCTTTTTCAACGCTTTCGTGAGTTCATCTTTTGTTAGCTCTGTGCAGTAAGCAGGAGTTCCTGGCTGCTGTCTCCAAGAGTCACTTAAAGAACCACTGACTACTGCATCGAAGCCTAACTCGGACACTACGTCCATGACTGCTTGTTTTTGTGATGCGTCATCACCAGCAACTGCCATCGCGATTCGTTCACTAGAATCTGCGGATGTTCCTTCATTTTCTAAAGTATAGGCTAATAAGTTGTTGAACGCTTTAATGACAGGTCTGCCTAATTGATTTGAAACGCAAACACTTTCAACCATCCCGTTCTCGATTTCTTCAATTTTGTCGTCTCTAAAAGGATAATAATTTGAAGTATCTACAATGATTACTTTCTCTCCGACTTGATCGATCATGTTCCGAATGCTTGACATTGCTTTTGTAGGAAGAGATATTATAAGAACATCAATATTTTTAATTGCATCCTCTACGCGCACCGGTGTTCCAGCAAGCTCTTTTCCTTCTAAATATTCAATTCCCCTTGCATCTGCAATTTTGACATCATGCCCATTCTTAACTAATTTTTTAGAAATAATTGAGCCAATTGATCCTGCACCTATAATTCCGAATTTCACTATTTTCCCCTCCTAAAGGATTTGTACTGGACACATTCAGAAAGGAACCGATTACTTTAGTGTTTACTTAACGAATAATGTACTATAGCAGCAAAGGTATTTTAGACTTTTATTCTTTTTCTCCAAACTTTTTCCCGAACTCCTCCATTAAATCAATAATAGGAATCAACGCCTCCCCTTTTGATGTTAATGAATATTCAACTCGTGGAGGAACCTCAGGAAAAACCTCTCGCTTAATTAACCCATCTGTTTCTAGTTCTCTCAACTGTTTTGTTAGAGAACCTTGTGAAATGTCCCATAAAAAAGCTTTAATTTCGCTATAACGACGTTCTTTTGTTTTTAAAAACCAAAGGATTAAGTACTTCCAACGCCCAGAAAGTACGTTTTGCGTATAAGCAATACCATACATTTCTTTTTTTTCTTCTATGAATTCTCTTTCGAAACCATCTTTACAAATTCTTGACATCCTAACACCTCACTTATCTACCTATAAGTTCAAAAAAATGTACTACAGCAATTTAAATTGCCCTCTTCCAAAAGATAATTAATGATTTTATTCTAGTGGATGTAACAAAAATACTCAATACGACTTTATCATATCCAAATGAGTATTTATCAATCAATATTGGAGTAATACAAGAGTTGGGCATTTACTAATGCCTACAAAATCTTTTCATGAAGTTGTATGCTCTCGACAATCTGTGCGCCAAGGCTACTGTTAATAGTTTTGGGATGGGAGCGATTCAATTGAAAGGAGTGTAACAATATTTGTTGATTTGATATAGATTGAGTAGGCTTCTTCTTCAATGTATAGTATTGAAACTCTAATGATGAAAATGGGATATGAAAAAGCCATAGTATTCTTTATATATTTCGGTAATATATTTAGCCTACTAAATAAAAAAAGAAATTGAAAGGAGTTTTAAATAATGGCAAATAATCATCAGATAAAGTTATCCATCTTAGATTTCGTCCATATTTTTAAGGACAGTAAGCCTACTGAAAGTTTAATGAATTCAACAGAGATGATGCAGCTAGCCGATAAGTTAGGGTATACCCGATACTAGTTTACTGAGCACCACAACACCACTAGCCAAATCAGCACATCTCCTGATTTGTTAAGTATGCATGCAGCAGCACATACGAAAAATATCCGTGTAGGTTCTGGGGGAATAATGCTACCTAATCATAGTCCCTTTAAAGTCGTAGAAAACTTTACCCTACTTGAAGCTCTACATCCTGGACGGATAGATCTTGGATTAGGACGAGCGTCAGGAACCGACGGATGGACAGCGTGGGCCTTACAACGTTCACGGGAAGCCCTTGCTGCCAATGATTTTCCAGAACAGTTAGATCACTTACTTTCATTTTTTTCGCGAAGCTTTCCAACGACTCATCCTTTTAGCAATATTAGACCTCCGGGTGATCCATCATTAGTACCGGTATATAGAAAGGAGAGGGAGATAAATGACAAATAAAAAACAGCTCAAAATTGGCGCTATTATTGATGGTGTTGGATGGAATTATATGGGCTGGCGCCATCCGGATATGCCTGCCAAGCTAGTGAAAATGTAGACTATTATGTACAAAAGGCCCAAAAAGCTGAAGAAGGTAAGTTTGATATGGTCTTTTTAGCAGATGTCAGCCATATTGGGCCTGGTATGATTCCACATTATTTGAGTATGTTTGAAGGAATAAGTATTTTGTCTGCGCTTAGCATGGCTACCAGTTATATTGGCCTTACCGCAACCATTGCGACCTCATATGCAGATCCATTTACTGTGGCTCGACAGATGGCTTCTCTTGATAAGATTAGTAACGGTCGGGCAGGCTTGAATGCCATTACTTCTATCCAGGAGGGTTAGCGAATTATAGCCGAACACATCTTTCTAAATCAGACTTATATCCAATGCAAAAGGAATTTTTAGAGATTGTGGAAGGTCTTTGGGACTCATATGAGGATGACGCTTTTATTCGTGATAAAGAAAGTGGTATATTCTATGATCCTAAAAAAATGCACGCTATAAACTATAGAGGAAACTATTTTTCTGTGGATGGTCCATTAAATATTAGCCGTTCTAAACAAGGAAGACCTGTCATTTTTCAAGCTGGTACTTCATCAGAATTTATGAACATTGCATCGAAACATGCTGAAGGCGTATTGGTGAATGGCGACAATTTTGAATACGCTAAGAGCTTTAGCATGGAGCTCAAAAGAAGGGTAGCCCTAGAAGGTCGTTCACCAGATGATTTTTTAATTATGCCGATACAGCATCCTATTGTCGGCAGTACAGAAAGAGAAGCTGAAGAAAAATTTCAGGAGCTAGAAAGCTTAATGCCATATGGATACAAAATACCAAAACCGAAGTTTTTTGGTTCGGCCGAGAAGGTAGCTAATCAAATTCAACTTTGGTATGAGGAAGGTGCTATGGACTTGCTCCTACTAAGACAGGAGCATCCTTCTGGATTTGATAACTTTGTTGATTTAGTCGTCCCCATCTTACAAGAAAAGGGAATTTTTCGTAAGGAATATGAATCACACACTTTACGTGGTAATTTGGGTTTACCCTATCCAGAAAACAGTTATGAAAAATCAACCAAGAAATAATTAGAAATTTAGTATATACACGTTTGATTTGTTACTAAATACGAGAGACACATAAATCATCATAAGATATAAATGAAGAAAAATTATCGTTAATTAAAAGGAGATTATTTAATATGAAAAATCGCATTACAGAATTACTTGATATAGAGTATCCAATTATTTCAGCAGCAATGACATGGGTTACTTCTGCAGAATTTGTAGCTGCAGTTTCTAACGCAGGAGGAATGGGAGTATTGGGACCGAATGCTGGACAAACAGAAAAATCTTCAAGTCCAGAAGATACTGCTGAAAGACTTAGAAAAGAAATACAAAAAGTTAAACAACTGACTGATAAACCTTTTGCAGTTAATTATATATTTCCCATGGATGAAATCAAGGAAGATCCCTTTACTAATGCTATTTTTGACATCTTGGTAGAAGAAAAAGTGAGAAATGTGATTGCTATTGGTCAAAAGGTAATTCAAAAGGAAGTAAATAGACTAAAGGCACATAATATTAATATTATTTATAGAGATCTCAGCCCTACTGCACAAAAATTAGCAGAAGCTGAAAAATCAGGAGTGGATGCTCTTATTGCAACAGGTTATGAAGCTGGTGGCCATATGAGTGACTACAAAATTAGTACACTTTCAATCGTACCTCAAGTAACTTCTTTGGTAAAAATCCCTGTCATTGCAGCAGGTGGTATCATTGATGGAAAAGGAGCTCAGGCAGCTTTTGCGATGGGTGCAGAAGGTGTATATATGGGGACACGCTTTATAGCCACAAAAGAGAATCCAGCAAGTGAGGCTACAAAACAAGCAATACTAAAAGTGAAAAGTGAGCAATTTATTGAATTCAAATCCGGTGTCGGACATTTAAGAACAATTCCGACAGAAGCTGGAAAAAAAGCGTTCGAACTTATCAATCAAGGGAAACCAGAAGAAGCCTATAAATATTATGGAAATGGTTTCAAAATTGGTATGTTAGATGGGGACTTAGTTAACGGCACTATAAGCTTATCCGAAGCTGCAGGTGGAATAAAAGAAATTAAAACTTGCGCCGAAGTTATTAATGAAATAATGAGTACCCTTGAAAAATAATAGTTTAAGTCTCTTTTTTCTAAAAAGAACTTTAGTGGTGTAACGAAAAAAGCCCGATTTCTTTATTTTAATACAGAGGAATCGGGCTTTTTTTATTGGAGATTTCTCAATGTTATAAATCTGCATTTTTCTGACGCTCCCCCACATACTTCGTGTTTTTCGTTTATGTTATTTTCTTTTAAAATACCTTTACATAATTGATTTAGACCTTTTTCTTACTGTTAAGTACAAAAAAATGTACTACGGCAATTTCAATTGCCCTCTTCATAAATTAGAGTGATGATTTTATCATATTGAATACCAGTTACATTATTTTTTTACAAATAACTCTAATCCAACTTAATCAGTTTGAATCTAATATGTAAGAAAGGAAGAATGTCAATATGAATAATACAATTGAATTACTTTGTAATCATACTTCCATTCGGTCTTTTACAGATCAACCTCTCACAAAGGAGCAACGAGAAGCAATCTTTAAGGCAGCTAATCAAACTTCCTCTTTCAGTCTTCTCCAGGCTGTTTCTATCATTAGAATTACAGATCCAGATCTTCGAAAAAAGGTGATGGAGCTTTCTGCGAATCAGCCTTATATTGAAGAGGCAGCTGAGTTTTGGATTTTTTGTGCCGACTTTAACCGAAATCATCAAATTGCTCCCGATGTAGACCTTGAGTATATTGAATACCTTTTAATAGGTACATTTGATGCTGGGCTAATGGCTCAAAACGCTTTGACTGCAGCCGAATCAATGGGACTCGGTGGTGTATATATCGGTGGAATAAGACTTAATATTACAGAATTAACTGAGGTATTACATTTACCAAAGCATGTGATTCCTTTAGTTGGGTTATGCATAGGCCATCCTGCTGGAGAGAAACCCGGACTAAAACCTCGTTTGCCTCAATCAATGGTCATATTTGATAATCAGTACAAGCCACTAGACGAAGAAACTTTAGCAACCTATGATCAACAGATGCGTGAGTATTACCAGAATCGTCCTGTTAAAGCGCCTTTCACAGTGAAAAAAGTAAAGGGATGGAAAGATCATATTGAGGATCATCTTGAAAGAAGCAAACTCCCCTTCATGCTTGAGTATTTAAATAAACAGGGATTTGCTAAAAAATAAATTTTTCCCAAAAGGAAATTTCGGTATTCCATCCAAATAAAAGAGGAAGAGGTTTGACACTCTTCCTCTTTATGCACCAACTCGATCTGCGGCAATTTTGAAACCACCATTTGAAGTGCTGTCTTCATCTACGAAGTGAGTTTTTTAATGAGCTATCCCCAAAACCTTAATTCCCTCTTGAGAGATTTTCCATGAGAACTAAAAAGTTATTGCAGTCTCACCGAAAATTTAAATTGCGGTGCCCTATTGCCTTTTTCTCTCCCCAAAAATAAGGTTATTTCTCAAGGATTTAAAAGTGGTACAACCTTTATTCTTTTGACTCATTTGCTGTCAAAGTTGAAGCAATCCAAAACATAAATAAAAAACCCTCAATTAAGAGGGTTTAATCAGTTTTCATGTTTGATTGCGGTCAGAAAGTTGGTGATATGCTTCACTTTTCTCTACAGTAAAAGTAGTAACTAAACCTAAACCTAAAGTAACTGCACTAAGCATAATGATTACGCCTTTTTTAAAATTCATACAGGCATTCTCCCCTCTGAATTTGTTTTTGCGTTTCAAGCATTTTTTGATGATAAACATATGATGTTTCAAATTCCTTTGATTTTGCAAAAACTTCAGCCGTATCAATTGCGATATCTTCCACATACGCATAATTCTTATTTCTTTCTAAGTAATCAATCGTTTTTTTGATTCCCGCTTGATCTACTGCATTAATATAAAGTGCTTCCAAGTACTTTTGCAGGGACACAAAAAGTTTATCACCTTGGGATATCGCAGCGGATAAACCCTTTTTACTCATTTTTATTGCTTCACTTGTTTTCCCCTGCTTAAAAAGAAATTTAGCGTATGTAAACAGGGAATGTGGTAAATTGCTCAACTTAGCACTTTCTGATACCTTAGCAGCCTCATTTAAGAAATGATCTGCTTTATCATTTATTCCTAAATCTGCGTAATTCTTTCCGAGATTGTAGTAAGCCGAGCTAAGTAGCCTTTCATTGCGATCTAACTGTTTTGACAACTCTAAGGCTTTTTCAAGGTGCGGCAAGCTTTTCTCGAAATGTTTAAAATCAACGTAATTTCCAGATATCACGAAATGACATTGTATTTTTCGCACTTTATAAAGTTCATATTGATTATAAATGTCCATCGCCTGTTTAACATGGTGCATCGAGATATGATTTTGCTTCATAATATAGTAAGCTTCAGCCAACTTAAAATGAAATTCCGCCTTCTCAATATCATCATTAACATGAGTAAGGTGTTTTTCTGCTTCTCGATAAAAACCAATTGCTTTGACATATTCCCTCTTATCAAACTCATACATTCCACGAAAAAACAGAGAATAGTAAGACAACAGACCAGTTATCCCCTTATTGGATGCTTCTATTTTTTCAAGTAACTCATCAATCGTTGGTCTTATGCGTGTGGTTACGGGTTCCAAATAATCTAACATAAGCTGATGACGGAATTTCATTAAAGAGAAGTAAATGAGTAAATACTCATCTTCCTCCATCTGATTGATCTCTTGTTCCACCTCTGCTTTTAAAATCTCTGCATCCGGGACACTAAATTGACGTATCATTTTATATCATTCATTGATCTTTACGCCAACTTCTGACGATGATAAGACCGGATTCACAGGACCCCTCCTTTATATGTGTTTTTATGTAATATTCTAACATTTCCAAAAAGTGTTTGGACCGCAAAAAAACCGCAAACTTTTTATTCGGTTCGTTCATAATAAAAAAGCAGGCATTATGCCTGCTTTTTTGAAAGGACTCTATCAATTAAAAACATAAATAAACTGAATAACAAGGACATAACTAACATGTCGAGTATAGTAATCCCCGAATCTCTTTTTATTCCAAAAAACAAAATAGCTTGTAAAATTAAAGAGACCAGGAAAAACAATATGTACTTCATACTATTCATGTTAGAACATCTCCTTTACCTTTTTAATCACGATATAATGAATTCTACTTCTAAGATAAATCAAAGGCCAAAAAATTATCACTTATATCTTGTTCAGCTTGTTCCTCTAACCAATTTAGGTGCACCGGACTTGTTTTACCAGGTTGTTTCTATATGACTATCAATTTTTCGCTTTTCCGTTCTTTATAACGGTAAAGAAGGTTATTCAAGTATTTTTATAAAATTGGCTATTCACGCATTTTATCTGTTGCACCTTACTATTCACAAACATTTGCAGAGTAGTATCTGAAACTTGATACCGCAATAAACAATATTACAAGTTGTATAATTAACATAGCAATTACCATCGGCGGGTAAGAAAAACAGCCATACTTATACAGTGTTGCTATCACTGTAAACAAAACGGCTAAAAAATGACTTACGAAAACAGTACCCAAGGCATGAATTGTTGATAGCAGGTACCTATACCTTTCAACGATATAGTTTCTTTTATCTTCTTCTTTAATCTTTAATAAATTTTCATGCCATAAAACCTCAAAATAAAAATAATCGTTCTTATTGTTATCTCTCCAATTGTCAGGTTTGGGAAAATTCTCAACCTGCTTAATTGCATTATCAAAAATCTGATTTTTATTAAATATCCAATTCGCTACAAAGTATAAATGATGAATTATATAACCCACTACCACGCCAAATATACTCAGAGAAATGAAAACCCCTATTAATTTTCCAAGCTCAGAAAACTTTAAATGAGCTGATATATAGTCAGCTTCAGTAAGTACAAAATAGGCTCCTATCCAGAAAATTAACATCCATCCTGGTATGCCCCACCTTATTAAATACTTTGTTTCAAAACTCATATAATCTCCTCCCACCTTATTATCGGTGAAAGAAAAGGACAAAGGAATAATTTGCAGAATTTGTCGAAATTTTTGCTACGAATCTTAATTTACGTGATCACAGAACTGCTTTCTCTTTTGAACATTTTGTGCATAGTTTTATTAGTGATAAAAAGCGACCCCTACATTTGGGTCGCTCTTCTCGTTTTATTACCTATTACCATAAGACATACGGAATACAAAATGGCGTGCCATTATCATGCCATAATTGCGCATAATTATTTTAATTAGAGAGTTTTATAAAATCGTTTATTAATTGATCAGTTGTTAATATTGTGGCAAACTCATCGTGCAATGTAGCTATAGATACATTATGAATAGTATTCGCATCATAATATGTACCATTTTGGTCTTTAATACCGAAGGCTACTGTTGCATCTGAAATTAGGTATGTATCAAATCCTAAATTGCCACTCATCCTTGTGGTTGTTGATACACAATGAGGTGTAGTTAAACCAGTTATTACTACAGTTGTTATTTCATTTAATTTTAAGAACTCTTCTAAATTAGTACCAATAAAGCTACTATTTACTTTCTTGGTTATTATTACTTCTTCATCCATAGGTTTAACTATTTCCTTTATAGCAAACCCTTCATTCTTTGGATGAAATAAAGAATGAGGTTTATCAGAAGTGTGTTGTATGTATATTACTGTCCATCCTTTTTCTCTCCACAATTTTAGTATTTCACTAATGTTTTCTTCCGCCTTTAAGTTATTTCGTTCACCCCATTTTTTATCATCGAAGGCTTTTTGTACATCCACAATTATTAAAGCTTTTTTCTTTTCTTCCATAAGTTAACCTCCTAAGGAATCACTTATTTTTATTACTACATTTTAAATACAAATTTTACTTTTGTACAATGGCTTAACGATGAATTCCAAATAAGCGCCCCCCTAAAACATTTGAATATATTTTCTACAGCGAATAATAATTAAAGCACTCTAATAAGGAGTGCTGAAATTAAAGACTATTGATTTAGAAGCCATTTGATACGCTCAACTGAAAATATATAGTGGAGTATTATAAGACATAAAAAGATGATACTAACAGTTTTTAAATTACTAAAATAAAGCGCTGCAACAGCCATTATAAAGATCATAAATTCAATAACTAATCTTGTTACCCCGTTTACAGCTATTACAGTTTGTCCATTTCGAATAGGATCATTAGACACTGCAAACACTGACCAGATAATCATAACTACAATCAGTAAAACCAAAGTTACAACATACTTAAGATAACCATTAAAGTTAAAATGGGTCCATGCAAACACACCTATGGAGATTAGTGCAACGATTTCAAGAGCGAATCTTAAAAGTAAGTTAGTTTGATTCAAATTATACAGCTCCTACTCCTTTACAACGCTAAACCGGCTCAAGAATTAAGAGTATTAATCATAGTCAAAATAGCAGAACCAACACTATAAAGTGATTTAATAGTATCAGTATCTCCTTTGAATTTACTTATCTTATCCATGATCTTTCTATATTTGCTTACAGCTTCTTCCTGATTGGCACTTTTCAATACCTCTAACATTTCTACAATTAGAGTGAAAATTTCATCTTGTTTCTCATTGCTAGTTCTCATAAGCAACGATATTTCATGCAGTATAGCTGTATTCCTTTCGATACCAGATAGTAGTTGAAGAGTTTGTTCACGGTACTCTTTCTCATCTTTCTCTCTTTGTTTAATGGCTTGCTCTTTTTGTTGCCGCTCTGAAGCTATCTGCTCATTAATTTTCTTAATATGACTCAAGTCAGGTGGAGGATAATTCAATTTAGGTAATTCTAAATTGATCTTAGGTATCTTTAAGTCTCCTACCAAGTTTTTGCTCCATCCATTTTCATTTCCCATTTAATCACCTCTTTTTAATTATCGGTTAAAGCAAGTAACTAAGGAACTATTTGCAAAATTTGTCGAACGATTAAACATAAAAAAGACACCTAATAAGGTGCCCCATGAAAAAATTATTGATTTATACTATCTCCAATCATACTTTCCAATTCTTTTTCAATCTCTTCTTGAGTCATGTCTTCAACTGGTTTATATTCTCCGTTGGCATTATAATCAGCTGGGTTATCAGAAACCCCATTCTCTGGTACATACTCTCCATCATCATTGTAATCATTTGGATTTGAAGAAGGTGTTTTTGGATTACTCTCTAATTCTTCTTCAGTATAAATTGAGCTATCAGATTCACCACTATCTGTATCTAATTCATCAGATGTATCGTCCGTTAAATCATCTGTTGATGAATCGACAGAGTTTACCGATGTATCGTCAGTCGGATCTTCTGAAGAACATGCACCAATTACCGCCACAATGCCAACTAATATAAATAACAAACAAATCTTTTTCATTTGTCTCCTCCCCCACCTTTATTATCGGTGAACAAAGAGAACAAAGGGACACTTTGCAGAATTTGTCGAATGATTTATTATCCTTTTACTATATGGTTTAGGTGGCACAATAATAATTCAGCCGCGCCGACCTGCCTCCAATTTTAAACCACAGATTTTTTCAGATTCAACAAACGCTCAAAGTGGCAATCTTGGTATAATTGGCTGATCAATTCGTCTTTCATTTTGCGTACAGTTTCCCTTGAAATGCCAAGGTGAAGACCTATTGCGCGGTAGCTCATACCCTCCATCATGCAATCATAAATGACTTTATGTTGCTCTCCTTTGATCTTTTCTGCCCCCAACTCAACTGCATAATACTCGTTTCTTATAGTACTTAAGACGTTTGAAAAGACATTCCTCTCGCATATCCATTTGCCTCAATTCAGCCTGACTCTTCCCAGGACTCCCTTTTGGCATAGCAGCTTCTAATCCATATTGAGCAACACCCCAATTTTTCATTGGAATTACCGAACCATAGAGTACCTTCTGCAAACGATGAACCTCTTTCACCATCCAGTGATAGCTATTGATTAGATTTTCAATTTCTTTTCGATTGATGAAACGTCCTCCTTTTTAAACAAATAAAACGGACACCAAACCAACAGCGTAAATAATACTGTAAGTTCAGTGTCCGCAGGCTTTCCTTCTTGGACAATATTACCTCTCAGCGCTCATGCTGTGCCCTCATTTCGTGGTGCAGGCATTCGGGTGGATTCTATATTTAAACTAAGTTCACAAAATATTAACAAAAAATACCTTGGATATTTTTGTATCTTGTGTAATAATACACTTGTATTAAAAAACAAAGGGAGTGTTTAAAATGAAATTGAAAAAAGTTTTAACTGGTACTGCTTTGTCACTTGCTTTGCTTGTTTCTGCCGCTCCTGCCTTTGCCGCAAGCCCTACCGATACTCATTCTGAAGAAAGTCAAACAAAGGAAGTATCTGCATTAGGTACCCTAGTTGTTCGTGGACTTCCTTCTGATCCAGACCCAGGACAAACAATCACTATCAACGGAACAACATATTATTTAGACAGTGTTACTTTTTATCCTGATGGATCTTATATCGCCTACTATTCAAGTTAACTATGAGGAGGTTTATAGCCTCCTTTTTCTTATAGTTCAACTACCTGTTTGATAGTCATTAACTTGACGACCATTTGAAGTTTAACTTGTAATGGCATCCACCATAAAACTTCTTTTCAAGTGCTTACCTGACTTTGTAACCTATCTCATGATCAACCCGCGCAAAGCTCCCCTTTACAGTTTGAATAACAGTCTTACCGTGCTCCGGAGCATCTAAGACATGTGCAGTTCCCTGATTCCCATCTAAAACAATGATCTGAACTTTTCCTGGGTCAATTTTCTGCTGAATAGTGAAGTCTTTTTTGATGTTTATTTCTCTTGGATTGTACACTCAAAGCGCCCCCTATGTTATGATAGAAGTACCAGTTCATATCAAGAACACTGAGGCTAAGGGGACTGACCCCATAAGATGAGACAAATAAAAAACACCTTCAAGTTTGAAAACGGATGATTGTTAGTCGAAATTAGACTTGGAGGTGTTTTTTCTATGGGGACAAGAGTGAGTTATCCGGTTGAAGTTAAGCAGAAGGCTGTAGAAATGAGATTGGCAGGCGTGCCTATGAAAGAGATCATGCAGGAATTGAATATCAAGAATAAGACGCAGGTTCAGACATGGATTAGATGGCATAAAGCTGAGGATACACATCGATTTGAACAGCCTGTTGGTAAGCAATACACTTACGGAAAAGGTCCGGAGTATTCTTACGAATTAGAGAAACTGCAGGCAGAGAACCGTTATCTGAGACAACAGAATGAAGTTCTAAAAAAGTACAACGAATTGGAAAGGAAGTTGATAGCCAAACGTCAGTTGAACTTGTAGAAGTATTGCACGGCACAATGACCGTACAGAATATCTGTGTTCATTTAGGTATCTCACGAGCGTCTTATTATCGTTGGAAGAAGAACCTGATGAAAGATCATCCCAAGTGCCATTTGAAAAAACAAATCGGCACGTTGTGCCGAGAGCACAAGTATCGATATGGATATCGAAAAATTACAGCTATATTAAAAAAGGAAATGCGTATTAACCATAAAACGGTTCAGCGTATCATGCAGAAAAATCAGTGGCAGTGCCGGGTTAAGGTGAAAAAACGCAAGAAGAATGGGCAGCCATATGCCGTGGTCGATAACATATTGAATCGGAACTTTCAGTCTGATCATCCTCTTGAAAAACTAGTAACGGATATCACGTATTTGCCTTATGGACAGAAACAATTGTACCTTTCCAGTATATTGGATGTATACAATGGAGAAGTAATTGCTTTGACGATTGGAGATAAGCAGGACACAGACTTTGTCTTAAACACACTTGATCAACTGCCAACACTGCCTCAGAACTGCGTGTTACATAGTGACCAAGGATCTGTGTATACATCTTATGAGTATCAGAAAGCTGTTAAAACAAAAGGCATTACCATGAGCATGTCCCGCAAAGGGACGCCCGCTGATAATGCCTCCATCGAATCGTTTCATTCCTCACTAAAGTCTGAAACGTTCTATCTTAACAGCATTAATCGAACCACGACCGCCATCGTAGAACGCACTGTCAAAGAATACATTTATTATTATAACAATATTCGTATTCAAACGAAACTAAACAGCCAATCACCGATAAGCTATCGGCAATTGGCTGTATAAAAGGTGTTTTGATCCCTGTCTTAAAAACGGGGGTCAGTCCCTTTCAAGAGGGCCTTTTTTATTTCAAGAACTCTTCAAGTTTCGCTTTAGTTTTTGACTCTTAAAGTCTGAATAAACATTATTAATAAAAATAAAATACCTCAGCAGCATTCTTGAACCCAAGTAAAGCCGCTAAGGTACTCTTTTCAAATTCACAAAACTAAAAAAGAAAGTCTATTCTATTATTATTTTAAACTCATCCTCTAATTCCTCTTGCGCCTCTTGGAAAACTCCTAATACATCATCAGCATATGAACCTAAAAACTTTTTACTTAACTCAAAATTTCTCCAGACTAAAGTTAATGGCAACTCTATCCACCCTGTAAGGCAATCCCATAAGGCGTCTAAATTTTTCCCATAGTAGTCTGGGAAGTCTAATTTATCTTTTAATGCATCATGTAATCCTTCTTTATTTTCAAAGTCTTTTCCATCTACAATTATTTTTCCCATTGAAAACTATTTCCTCCATTATTTTAACTTAACAAACGTTTTATAATGATCTGTTGTTTTATATATTAATCCATCATTCGAATAGAGTAATCTGTCATTCCCTCTGTAACCTGTGGTATAGTTTATATCAGCTTCACGCCACACTCTATTTTTAGCTTCAGGAAGACGCTTTTCTCTGTTTTTGTATATATCTCCCCCGATACTTTTACCCGGTGCTACTTTTGATAAATTACCTTTTTTGCTTTCCCATCCTAATTTTTTTGCTTCTCCTTTAGTTATGTAATTATCCGGCAACCGGCCATTTTTTGCCACAAAATCAGAAACTTCAGTAAAGCTATTAAGTACTTTCCTTGCCTTAACGCTACTCTCTACATATTTTGCGCTTTTGTTAGTTTTTGATACAGTTCCTGCTAATTTTCCTGAAACCTTTGTAGCGTCGCCGCCAACCACACTTAAAACAGCTACGGTCCTGTCAAATGAAGAAAGTTCTTTTTGAGATATTAAATCTTTACCTGTTATAGCTTCGCTTCCACTTTTCAAATTCGACAAAATAGGTAATAGATCAGCAGTAAATGACAAAAAGCGTTGTGTTTTTCTCAAGCTATCTGTATCATAATGAGAAACATTATTAATCTCAACATCTATTTTCTTTATATTTTTTTGAGAATCCTCTACTTTCTTTCTCTTTTGATTAAGTGTGTTTAACTTCTTTGTTGTTGATCCATCAGATGAGTAATAATGATAATTATAATTTATTTTAGTTTTATTAACAGTATCCAAGTTTTTATTCAGCTTATCAAGTGAATTATTTACATTGTTCATACTTTTGGATACATGTGTAACTCCAGAATTAATCTTATCAACAGATTTAGTCATCTGCTTCATATTAGAATTGGCAGCTTTAAGACTAGAATTGGTTTTATCCATTGCTTTATTTAAACCAGTAAGTGCACCATTCATTTGGTTAAAACCACGATTTGCCTCATCAATGCCTCTTTGCATTTCTAATACATCTTTATTCATTTTGTCTACTTCTTTATTCATCTCATCATATGTTTTATTCATATCAACCATGATGTCATTTATTTCATCAACCGTTTTAACTTGTTCATTTAGAGTTTTATTAATTTCATCCATTGCTTTATTACACTGGTCTATAGCTTCAATCATACCTTTAATATCTTCATGGATGCCTTTCAAAAGGTCTATAAAAGTTTTGATATCATTAACTGTTTTCTGTACAGCAGGTATAACCTTAGTTTTTATTAATTTTTCTATCTTAATAATTTCATTGTCTATTAGCTTCTTTACTGCTTTTTTCTTGGTCTCTACCCATATTGTTTTTTTAGACTTATCTAATTTATTATACTCTTGCTGAAGCTTCGTAAGAGTATTTAAAGCTGTATCTAAATCAGCAAAATCTTTTTTTGTAATTTCGTTTGATACAGCGTAGGCTTTCTCCGGCTTAACATAGTTCGGTAAATTAATCATTGAAAAAACAAAAATAATTAGTATAGCGCTTAAAAACTTTTTCATAATAGATCCTCCAAATTCATACAAAACTAACTTAATGTGAGATTAAATTTCCACAACAGTCCTCCTTAACCTTTATATATCCAAATACCCATAAAGTACTTAATAGTTATAACATAAATACAGGTATTAAAACCTTAAAAAACCTTAATTTACTAAAAATATAAGCTTTTATAAGGTAAGATCGGCTCTTTATAAATCAGCAGAATTTTGAGAATGACTTTATTACCAGAATAACTCAACATTTCATTACATCAATGAATTTAAGCCAAGGTTAAACTAAACTTCCCCTTCTGTTTGAGGCAAAGGTTCTTTTTTATGTAACACAAGAGATAACTTTGTCCGGCAATGTATAATCAATATTAAATATGCAGAAAGCCCTTCTCATAACGAGAAGGGCTTCTTACATAAATGCCGTCAATATGTTCTGGTCATTAGTGTTTACCTGGACGGTTTTTTTCGAGATTTTCAATTTGTTCTATAATAATTTTCAGCTGTATACAGAATTTCCAAAAATTCGCCCCTTGCGAAACAATATACCTATCTACAAAGAGCTCGAAATTCAAGTTTAGAAATTCATACTCCGTTTGATTAAGTAACCATAAGTAGTTTGGGTCTGTTGATGCCTTTGTTTTATCGATTAACAAATAACAGCCATCTAATAAGTGAGCGACCGGAATAAAGGTTGGCTTTAATATAGCAATCGTCTGCATTGTAAGCCCACTCGCTTTCAACGAATGGGCAAATCAATAATTAGTTTCTTTCTTGAACTGTGTTTGTACAACTTGTCAAAACCACATTCAGGACAACGTTCAGGTGGATCGACTGTTTCAACTTTAAACATCATATCTGTGTCATTTTCTTGTGGTAATTCAATTGCAATTAGATCTGAAATACATAGTAGGCCTCTCATGATGTTCATCCTTTGTAGGAAATGTCCCTGCTTCGTTACTGTATAGGAACTAATATTTCACACAAATGATTATCTATCATTTGTGAAGTATATCTTTCTATAACTGGTTGTTCTCTTATTGATAGATTATTTCTTTCTATCTCAGTAAAAATATTGCCCCAAAATTCACTGACTGCCTCTTTTATATGGTCAAGCAAGAAAACAGCGTATTTCCCACCAGAAAATTCACCAACATGAGCTGGTTTTTCCACATTAAAATCTTTATTTATAACAACGCAAACATCATAACGACATTCCTCTTTAGGAGTATTCTCTGGGTTATCTTGTGGTATGCCTAAAATTGTAGAATTATCAAATACACCATTCGATTTTGCCCACTTTTTAAAATTCTCCATTAATTCTTTGTTTTGCTTTTCACCATACTCCCCAACATTTCGGAAGTAAGCAATCCTTGATTCAGGTAATTCTTCAATAGTTATTTTCATATTTTAATCCTCCTTTCTTAGATAAGGTAATTCGATTTAAAATGTTTTTCAAGTTACATTTTAAAATTTTCTGATTATTATGTCATAATTGCCCCTCCTTTAAATCTATTCACCATAGTTATCCAAACAAATATAAACTGAAAATTTATCGAAGCTATATTTTAAGCACATCTGTTAAATAAAAGTAAGCTACATAAACTTTACTCTATGATTTATACAGTCATTAGGCGTAAAGATGCGACTTACTGTCGGGAAGCTGGTACAGGAACCCAGTGACTAACCGCTACCGTTTTTTCCTCGTATGTGTATCGTAGATATGACGCTCTATTTTTCCAATATTGCCGCCGTACACATGAATTCCTACACACGGATCATTGGAGGCACACTCCACTTTGTGAAGGTCTTGGTCAGTGGAGCAACAGACGACAACCTCCCCTTGCAGAATATAACGGTCATTACATGCTATCAGTTCCTCATGCTTATTAGAAGGCGATGCATACTGTATTTCGTGTTCTATTCCTTGCACTACTCCAATTACGCCCCACGTTCCATGATCATGGACAGGAGTGGATTGGCCAACATCCCAAACCGCAACCGCGATAGAAAAACTCTCATCGTCAGCAATATACAACGGATACAGAGCGTATTTTGGGTTCGGTTGCCGATACTGTGAAGGGAGAATATTATCGGCCTGTAACAGATGTCTCATCCTCTCCGCAATCTTGCCAGTCAAAACCTCTTCAGTCCCGCCGTCATGAACAATTCGATCCACATCCTTAATAAAAGACTCAATTTCAGGATTTGTCATTAACAAACACCACCTAAACTAAATTTCATATACCCTACCCCTGTCTTGTATATGAATTTCACGCTGAGTTTCAAGGATTAATTCCTCTCCTTATCCAATTAGAGGTAATAGTTTTTATTCGAAAAAGTACTTTTGTTAAATGCGTATATATAAAGATGTGCGCTTCTGGTCTTCGACAATTAAGATAGGAGATTGATTATTAACATTCTGTTTAAACACATGTTGCGTAATATCAACCTTTCGTACATACAATCACATGCAATTGAAAATGTGGCTTGGCTATTTAAAGTATCCCCTTCGTTTGCGAAGAAACGTTTGAACATATATTACAGGAAGCTGTCTCAACATTTATTTAATCAATCAGTGACGGGAAATCTATGCACCCCCCTTTTGTAATTAATAATGAGATTCTCATGCATTTGCGCGCATTGAAAAAAACAAAAAAAGACGTCTCCCTTCATGATCCGATCGGGCAGGATAAAGAAGGGAATGAAATTAGCCTGATCGATGTCCTGAAATCTGAAAATGAAAACGTGATTGATACGATCCAGCTCAATATGGAGCTTGAAAAAGTGAAGCAATACATTGACATTTTAGATGACCGGGAGAAGGAAGTGATTGTCGGGCGGTTTGGGCTTGATTTAAAGAAGGAAAAAACGCAGCGTGAGATTGCCAAAGAACTCGGTATTTCGCGCAGCTATGTATCTCGGATTGAGAAACGGGCGCTGATGAAGATGTTCCATGAGTTCTACCGGGCGGAAAAGGAAAAGCGGAAGAAAGCGAAGGGGAAATAATGCAGAAGAAGCCGGATCTAATATTCCGGCTTTCTCTCATTCATTTACATGCTTCTTTTAAAACTTTACGAAACTAATGGAGACAGAATATACGATAGATACATGAAAATATTTCCATATAACCACTTGTCTCACTATCTCAACTCGTCAGCACTGATAAGCTCAATTATCATTTCCGAGAAAGACGGTCAGGATCTTAGAAAACTTTACTTATAGTCCTTTACTTCATCCAAACTCGCCAGAAAATCCCTCAACGCATTCTTCAGCACTTCCTTAGAGACCTCGAGCTGGCTGTCGATGCTTGATCGCTTGTTCCTCGGTCGATACCTTTTCACATACAAATTTCCATCACCATGGATCGCATTCCTACAAATTTTAATGATAGCAATCGTTAATGCGTTTTGTCAGCTTGCGGTCCCTCGATGATTATTACCTTCATAAAATGCATCACCCCTTGGGTAATGCTATGTAACAGCTGTTTGTCCACATGAGGTGATTTTTAATGAGTATGAAAACAAATAAAAAAACCGATGGTTTAAATCATCGGTTTCTTCTCTGACGTATACGACGCCCACTAGTCCTTCAACATAGTAAATACATATCACTGGTTATGAAAGCTTGTTTTCATTCCACTTTTTATATTCAGTTGCCATCATTTCTATACGTTTACATCAATTATGGTTAAAAAATGGTAAGCTAAAAACCATAAACGCCCGTCCTAACTTTTTCATCATATTAATTATGATTTTAATTTTTCCTCGTAAAATAAAGTAGTGCTTTTCATTGCCGCCAGCCAGTTAAACACCATTGCGATTTTTTTGCTGTCATAGCAATTCTTTTACGATTTGACGCTAAAGTCACTATTATATTTTAATAGACAAAAAAAGAGGAGCAAACTCATGTCTGCTCCTTAACGTTTTTCTTTGCTCAAAGTCTAGTATCTTCTTTGAAAACCATAACGTCATTTCTTCTATGACGATAAATTTTTTGTAAGCATTTCAACAAGCCTTACTAAACCATATGAAGAAACTGTTTACTCGTTATGCCCTTTTTACGTTATTCATTTATTCAACTATTGGTGAAAGTGAACTACCTGCCCATACCTCTCCCTTATTAAGGGTCCAACTGTCATTATAAAAACTAGAACCACCTTTATTAACCGAAGGGCTGTGAACCTCATCCCAAGTTAGAAAATAAACGGTTTTCGGATATTTTTGTTTGACTGTATTAAGAAACGCAGAATAATCCAAATTACCATCTTGTTTTTGCGTGCCGATTTCTGTGAATGCAAATGGCTTATTAAGAGCTGTTAACTCATCATATCCTTGAATTGTAAAATCGTCTGAGAAATACGCATCTAATCCAACAATATCAACATATGAAGATCCAGGATAAAAGTCAGTCTTAAAGTCTCGATTGGCGTCCGGTGAGTAAACCCATATCAGGTTGTCCAAACCTCTGGTATCAGTCATATAATGATAGATTTTTTGATAAAGTTGTTTGTAAAGTGAGAAGCGCTGGCTGTCTTTTTTGTTATATTCGGTTAGTCCCCACCAAAACCATTCTCCATTCATTTCATGAAGAGGTCTGAATAGAACAGGAACACCTTCATTTTTTAACTGATCAAGGCCATCTGCAACTTTGCTCAGAACAGCCTCTAATCGCTTGCCCTCTGTAGTTGATGAGTCTAAGATTTTTTCATACTCACTGTTTGAAATATGGGAAGCATTTTTCCCAAAAATACTGGATGCGGGATTAGCTAAATGTAGGCTAATCTGAGGGATTCCACCGCTTTTCCAATATGAGATTAAGTCACTGTTACAACTATAGTCGATCGTCTCAGTAATATCAGAAATATAGGGCTTCTCCAACCATCCACTGGAATAATCACAACCATAAATTGCGGGTGACAGGCCTGTAGCATTCTTAATTCGGTTGGCTTCTTTCATGGAAAACGAAGCATTTGTGAATCCGCCGAATGCACCTGACAGTATGCGATTTTCAGATCGGTTTGGCAGATGGGCTAGCCAATTCATCAACTCTTTCGTTGTCGCCTGAGCATTAGGATTCACAGGGTTAACTTTATGAGCAGATGCCGTCTGTGAAAAAGCTGAAACAATTATTAAAGATAGTAAAATAAAAACACCAATTTTTTTAAACATTCATATTCTCCGTCTTCTAAATTTTATTATTCTAATCATTCATTCTGTTAAAGATATAAAACACAGAATCCATTAAGTCATTTACTCTTTTTAATCCCCTTTCAGTTTTAAAATAAGAGAGACCTTTCCTTAGAGATATTTGCATTTACCCATTGTATTTCTCCATTTTTTGGGCATTAATTATATTAAACCGAAAAATATCTTCTTTCATCAGACGTTTTTCCTTTTTTTACTGTATGTCTTACAGTCTACAAAGCAAACTTTTCCTTTTGCATTTAAAACCTTATTACCTATTTAATTTAGTCCAATTATTTTCGATAGTAAGTGGCGGATGATTTTCACTCTCTTTTTTATCCTCTTAAATTACAAAAACAAATCATTTTGATCCCCACTCATAGCAGCTAGCAATAATACTTTTGAAATACAACGTCCTTTTATAAACAGAAAAAGAGGAGCAAACGCCTGGTTTACTCCTCCAACTTAGTTTCTTTACCTTTTGCTTCTTAATAATCTGGTGTTTTCTTTGACAGCCCCAACCTGTCACTTTCTTCGTTACCTAGCATGTATTCAAGATTCTTAATACCAAGCCAAAAGTTATTGCGATCTACCGAAAATTTTAATTTGCGGTGCCCTAATTGCTTTTTACTCTCCCCAAAAATAAGGTTATACCTATCAGTTTTCATGTTTGATTCCGGTCAGAAAGTTGATGATATGCTTCACTTTGCTCTACAGTAAAAGCAGTAACGAAACCTAAACATAAAGTAACTGCACTAAGAATAATGATTACGCCTTTTTTAAAATTCATACAGGCATTCTCCCTTCTGAATTTGTTTTTGCGTTTCAAGCATTTTTTGATGATAAACATATGATGTTTCAAATTCCTTTGATTTTGCAAAAACTTCAGCCGTATCAATTGCCACTGGAGCAATCTCTTCATCGCCATGAATGTTTTTCCCCTTCGCTATACCTTCCGCTTCAAGTAATAAGAACTTATACTCCTTCAAGCCCATTCATATAATCCTGCAATTGCGTATATGAGTCCTCCGACAACATACCATTTTCAATTGTGATAGGGGCGGGAATATGTCTACCTTGTTTAAAATACATAAAATTTAGTTCTTCAGCTTTTCGAGCACCATACAAATTAACAATATAGCGAATCCATCGGGGCTTTCCATATGTACCGCTTCCTATTTTGAAATGAACTACCTCATTGGCTCGTTTTTCGAAAGGCGATTGTTCATCATATTGGCCTGTCTCTAAATTTAAAGTGCGAGGATCACCATCCTCTTTAAAGTAAACCATACGGCCGTCAATCATCTGAACATACTTATGAAATCGTTTTTCTCTTTTGATTGATTTCATTTGTCCTTGTTCGAAGTACGTAAAATCAACATCGATTGGTTCAGACAGTTTGCAAACCCGAACATTTTGAACGTCCATATATTCAATCCCGGCTGGCTTATTTTCACCGTTTCGAGACCTCAATAAAGCCATTCCCTGTCTTTTCTCGGTCTTCAATAACAAAACCAAGTAAAGTCTCAGCTGACTCATCAAACTGCTTTATAAGGTTCCTGACCTCTGCCATTGCCCGAGATTGAGCGTTCAAGAACGTAGCATGACGATCCCAAGAAAATTGAAATTCGTATTCTTCCTCTTCAATTTCGTTTGTCTCAGATAGGACAGCCTTTTTCTTTTTCAGTTCCTTAATCATTTCCTGCTTATAAGAAACAAACATGATTTTTTGTGTCCTTATAATCGCAGCATATTGGATCTGTATCTGATCCCATATCATATCGACAGAAGATCGCTCCTGTAACCCTTCCATGATCGATATCGTTTCTTCTGGCAGGAATTTAGAGAAGAATCCATGCGTCACAGCGTTTTGATTTCTAAGTGGAGCGGCACCACCTTTATTTCCTAGCGCATTTTTATGTGCACTTCCTCCCTTGTTTCCTTTTGCATTTTTGTTCCCTTTAGGTGCGTCTCGACGCAAAAGAGCGCTCCCTTTCATTTTTTGTTCACATTTATCGTTTGCTTTCCATTTACGGATAGTGCTGCTTGTGACGTTTAATTCCTCGGCAATGTCTTTTAACTTCTGGCTCCCACCGCTCTCTTCCCACAAACGAAAAGTCTTGTCTCTGCGTGGATCTCGTGGTCTTGGCATTACATCTCACCCACCTCCGGACCTCATGTTTGAGTTTGTGTTTGTTTTAATAGCTTTTGCTGATGTGTCCGCTATTGCACCTTTAGACAAAATATTCATTTCTTCTTTTTTAGACTTAAATCTATGTCGAAAATTATTGTTTGTCATACCTTATACTATCTCCCCTAAAGGAGGTGGACATATGGGATTCTTCGGTGGATACTCTAACGAAAATACTGGGTACTCAAATGGATATGGTAGCTCCTTCACTTTGATCGTGGTGCTATTCATTTTGTTAATCATTGTTGGTGCTGCATTCCTTTTTTAGTCTTGAGATATTTCTAATCTACTAAAGGAGGTAACTATATGGGAAACTCAAATGGTTATGGTAGCACCTTCGCATTAATCGTAGTGCTATTCATTCTATTAATCATTGTTGGTGCTGCATTCCTTTATTAGTCTTGAGCCACTTCAATCCAAAGCGGCCTTTTTGAATTCACCTCCCTGTACGAAGACGCCATAAGAAGTTTTTATGGCGTTTTGCTATGTTATTAACTTTATCAACGCTGACAAAGTTAATAAATCAGCGTTAAAAATAAAAAGAGAGGACCATTCTAAATCCTCTCTTTCTCTTTCTCTTCCCAGGACTTCCTTTTGGCATAGCTGCTTCTAATCCATATTGTGCAACACCCCAATTTTTCATTGAAATAGTTGAACCATAAAGCACTTTTTGCAACCGATAAACCTCTTTCACCATCCAGTGATAGTTATTGACTAGATTTTCAATGTCTTTTCGATTCATGAGTAGTCCTCCTTTTATAAACAATTAAAAAACGGACACCAAACAAACAGCGTAAATGCTGTAAGTTCAGTATCCGCAGGTTTTCTGTCTTGCGACTTAATTAGACTAAAAAATTATTTTAAAATTCATTTCAACTAGCATCCCTATCGAAGTAATTCGACCCGCATATCATGTACTATCTCTTTTTAAGGGAGGTGGACATATGGGATACTCATATGGTTATGGTAACTCCTTTGCATTAATCGTGGTGCTATTCATCTTATTAATCATTGTGGGAGCAGCTTTCTTCGGAGGCTATCCAGAAGGCGTTCCTATTTAATTGATATGTAGGAGTACCTCCATGTTCTGTTTGACGCCATAAGAAACCTTTATGGCGTTTCCGTTTATTTTTTAGACAAAAAATTCATTTTTTCTTATTTAGACGTAAATCTATGTCGAAAACTATCGTTTAGCATATCTTATACTATCCTCACTAAAGGAGGTGGCCATATGTCTAATGGTTACGGTAGTTCCTTCGCGTTAATTGTGGTGCTATTCATCTTGTTAATCATTGTCGGAGCAGCTTTCTTTAGATTTTAAGTTAACTCTAGACTAGCTCCTCCGAAGCAGCACCTCCCTGTTCGGCTAACGCCATAAGAAATCTTTATGGCGTTTTGTTATGTGATTAACTCACCATATGCTGACAAAGTTTCTGAACCAAGGAAATATAAAATACCAATCTTCATCTTTCTGAAGCTCTATGAGTTTTTTTAAAATAGTCAACAGTTTTAGCTTAATATAATTTATTGATTTAGAAGCCATTTTATACGCCCAGCTGAAGTTATATAGTGTAGCAATATAAGACAAAAAAAGATGATACAAACTGTTTTTAAATTACTAAAATAAAGCGCTGCAACAGCCATTGCAAAGATCAATAATTCAATAAATAATCTTATAACCCCGTTCACGGCTACTACAGTTTGACCGCTTCGGCTAGGATCATTGGGCACTGCAAACACGGACCAGATAATCATAACTGCAATTGGTAAAACTAAAGTTAAAACATATTTTAAAAAACCATTGAAGTGAGTCCAAGCAAACACACCTATGAAAATCAATGCCGCAACTTCAAGTGAAAATCTTAGAAGTAAATTCATTTGACTCAGTTTTTTCAACTCCTCTTTATTAAAAAGCCCCCGCAGGAGATGCTCTTTCTCCACTTTATTTCAGCATATAAAAACTTTTCTGTTCTTCTCCTTTTGATTCTCTTTGAGTTTTTGGAGAGATCATCTCCACTTTTGAAGATATGATACCGACTACTGCTGTTACTAATGCTCCGATTAATGCAACAATTATAAGTATAGTGACATATGACAACTTATCTCCTCCTATCCAGATAATTATCCAAATAATCAGGAAGTTGTCTACAATTCGCAAAATTTGTCGAACGAAATTGTTGAACAATACCATATTTTGTTATGAAAATGAATTCAGCATATTCCGTTTACATCACCGAATTTCTAATAATGCCTCCCAGCTGAGTTGGAGTCAGATGATTAAAATGTGCTCCGAAAACTTGAAAAAGTGTTCAAGTATGAAGCAAAAAAAGGACTGAACGATCCTGAAACGTTCCTTGCAGCAATAGACGGAGAAATTACTGATGAGATCTTACAGGCTGGCTTTGGAAATTATAACGGAGCAATTAAAAGAAAGACGGAAATCAGATAAATAAACGCAGTCTAGTTTATTATTATTTATTTCTGTTTATTTAATTCTGTTTACTAATAAGATTTAGATTCTCATTTATAAAGTGATTTTAGAACCACTTAGAAACCCTTACAGGACATAGGTTTTTGTTGTTTTTCTCATTTTATTTTCATGTAGGTCTCTTTTACATTATCATATATAAAAATGAAGATTACATAAGGAGCGTTTATTGTGAAGAGAACCATTGAGTTTGTTTTAAGTTTAATAGGGAGCATATTGGGCGTTGTAGCATCTATTCTAGCTTTAGGTATCGCCTACTTAGATTTATTTTTTCATTTGATCAGATATTTTGATATGACAAGTGACCTCCTTGTTGGGGCATGGATATCTTTGGTCTTTTCATGCATTGGGTTTACCGCTTCAATTGTTATCTTATTCAAACCAAAGTTGAGCAGTGTTTTACTTTTTATTTCAGGGATTGGAGGACTTATATGTATTGATTGGTTTTACTTAATACCAGCTATACTTATGATCATCCCTGGAATCATGGTATTTGTAAGGAAAGAAAAAACTGCTCCTAAAGCAATTTAGAGCAGAGTATAATTCAACTGAACCGCAACTGGCGGTTCTTTTAGTGTAAAGTCATATTTTAGATAAACTAATTGTTATTATTGGACAGTACCATAATCAAAATCAATATCTATCTTGTCTAAATCCCCCTTAAAATTTTTAGCATAAGTCATTGTTAAATGTACGCTTTTATCTATCCACCAAGTTCCATCATCAGTATTCGTATCCCAAGTAACATCTATATCTCTGCTCAAATTCTCAAAAAACACCAAATTCCCAATAGCTACTGTTTTCCCGTTAATCTTGTAATATATTAAAACAATTTTCTTATCGAATATACCTGTCCCGTGCTTTACGATTGTTAAACTATAAGGCTTATTAGGACATTGCTCTTCAAGTATAATTTCAGGATTTAAAAATAAAACATAACAGATGAAGAAAATTGGAACAATCATTAACCTTTTTAATAATTTTTTATTGATATTAAACCGTTTAACAACCCATTTCATTTGGGATACACCCCCATCTTTGAACGTACAGCTCAGGCATAGGCTTAAAAAAATAAAGCGTTTCATTCGTATTATAAGGCAGGGAGATGGTAAAACGGAAGAAATGTAAAGAGGGAAAAAAACTGCTGACGAGGAGTCAGCAGCTACACATGCATCTATCTGTATAAGTCCTTATCAATAATAATGTATTCAATATCAAGTTCGTTATTTCCAATTGATGAGGAAACGATCAAGGCCAAGGGCCGTTTTTAATGCGCCATCATCTCATGGGCAATATCATGTCCGTCCATTTCTGACGGGTAATAGGTAGGCCAGTTTTTGACTTCATCAAGTAAAGCTTCACGGTCGTCACCCCAATACAGATGGTAATGATTGGATTTAGTCGGATAGATACTATGATCACTAAACTGAATATACTGAGGAAGTCCTTCAGCTTCTTTAGCAAGTCTGAATATGTATCTTACCCCTCTATTGCCCGCATCATATGTCAGAATTTCGTACCCGTCATAAATATACTGACCAGAATATTCTTTCCCATTTTTGAAGAACGTTACAGTATCTGGTTGAATTAAGATACGTTCAACATCTGTTTGATACCCTTTTTTAAAATATTCTTTATATTCTTCAGCTGTCATGTCACCTTCATGTTCTGCTTTATAAGAAAATACTTCGTCAAGAGTACCATCTTGCAGGTATGAATATACAGATTGCCAGTCTCCTTCCCAGTCAGAAAGTGAACGATCCTTTACTTGACTGTTTTTAAAATCGCCTTCATAAATTTTTTCTGTTTCTTCATCATGTGCATGATTATGTTCGTGATCATGATTATGATGATGAGATTCTGATGTTTGCTCTTGCGTTTTAGAAGAGTCTTCTTCAACTGCTGAGGATGATGCTGTTTTATTAGACTCACCTTTAGGTGAACCTGAAGTCTGACATCCTGCCAATACTAGTAATGAACCAATCGCTAATATCCCTAACCTCTTTGCAAATAAAATTCCCATTACGACACCCCTTCTCCTCAAATCGAAATTATTACGATTTGTATTATACATTTATCTTATGCAAAGATCAAAGGGAAAATGAGATGTTTTCATGATTTTATCATCTTACTTTCTGCCCTCTTGACTGTTCATACAAAATACAAATACAATTTCCTCGGTCTTTCATTTATGTACTTAAAGTTATCATTAATAAGTGGGCTATCCCAGCGATTGAGTTATTTATAAACAGGAAAAACCACACCAGTTGGTATGGTTCATTCAGATGGGCCCTAAAGAAGAGACTCTATTGTACGGAGTATACAGCTAGTTGCAACGGTAACCTACAGGGCCGTCTGAGCCTGTGTAAACATAAGTGTCAGACACATATCCAATATTCACAATACCCCGGGAATCTTTCCACTGGATTTGGTCCCAAATATTACTCGTTCCATACTTTCCGGTTACAGTTGTTCCATAAGCATAGCAATAGTAAGGAACACGCGAGCCGCTAGGAATGGAAAGCATAATAGGATAATTTGTACCTGGACCGCTGCGCATATTTACAGGCGCACCGCTGCTTGTTGAGACAGTAAAGTACTGAACTGCAAGTGCCTGACTGGAAAAGATGAACAATGATGCAATCATAACGGTTAACATACTCAACGTTTTCAATTTAGTCAATTGAATCCCTCTTTCTATGAAAATATCACTGTATTAGTTTTTTGATTGCAGCTAAGACTACCAGCTGCATTTAGGAACTACCGGGCCGTCTGAGCCTGTATACATATATGTATCAGAAACAAACCCAGGAACGATCTCCCCGCTTGCAAGCGTCCGCTCTGTGTAATTCCAAATATTACTTGTTCCATACTTTCCAGTTACAGTTGTACCGGTTTTGTAGCAATAGATCGGGATACGGGTGCCGCTCTGGATGGTTGTTACAATCCCCCAACTTGTACCTGGGCCGCTGCGCATATTTACCGGAGCACCGCTGCTTGTTGAGACAGTGTAATACTGAACTGCTTGTGCATGACTAGAAAAAATGAAGAATGACGCCATCATAACGGTTAACAAACTTGCCATTTTTAGCTTTCTCAACTTATACTCCTCCTCATCATAAATGTCCTGCGTCTGGCTTTCTTACATTCAGTTCAGGAATGATTCGGCAGACCATCTTCGCCCCTTTCGTTTACATATATTGATATCATATTACCATCAAACAGGTATATGAGAAGTGCCATTATTACTGAATTTTCCGACAGATGAGAGGGTAAAATTTGGGAATATAGGGATTGCAATGCAAGCCGAAATAATGCATGAAAGATATGTCACACACCACTTAAAAGCTTGATTACTAATCAAAATTTTTGATGATCCCTCGGTCAGTTTCCATCATGAGTGGTGCATCTATACTGTATTTATCCGAGAATATCCATCTTCTTCCGACAGGACCTAATAAAATATAGACTCCTTCTTTATACTCTCCCATGAAAAGTAAATGATTTTTTGAGAAAGGTTCATCATCTCTTTGCCGAATTCCCAGCTTTAAAAGGTAATCAAAACATTCTTTAACATGATTTGTAGATAAACCAATCTCGCTTATCCCTATTACATTGTCGGGCGTGAATTCTTTTGACTTCGTTTCCGGAGAGGTTTCTAATCGAGAAATAAACTCAACAATATTACCTGCAGGATCTTCAAAATATATCGATCTTGCCTTTGCATTTGCAAAATACACTTCATCGTCACCATCTTCTTCAAGTAAATCAACCTTCTTTTTCAGCCATTCTTTAGCTTGTGCGAAAATATTCGAATGGATATTAAACGCAAAATGATAGTAATAGCGATTCACTTCGTCTTGATGCAAGGTTAAGATGCTTTCTCCCACTTGAAATGTGGCTAATGTATCAGTTAACGCCAGCCTTTTAAATTGAAGGATATCTTTATAAAAGCTTACAGTTTGATTAAAATGAGAAACAAATATTTCAAGATTTTTTATTTTCACTATTCATCCCCCCTCTCTTAATATATCTAAAATGAGAAACAAATTCTTTCTACATTTAGCTTATTTAAGCTACATCATTAGACTGAAATATAGAACCTCCTGCACTTGTTTTTCATTCACATTTCGTAACTTTAAGGATACATACTATGCCTCTTCTATCAGCCAGCAGCCGTAGGCTCTCCATTTTTATAGCTTCAGTCACATTGTTATCTGAAACCACTTTCTGAACTCGTTACCAATGTCATGACTTACTCGTTCTAGTTTTCTAAATCAAAATGACAGAAAACTTTGTCCCCTTTCTTGTCATGCTCATCGAAACCCTAAATAATAGCGGATTTTTTATAATATGAGTTTCTTGTCTAAGACAACCTTTTTTCTTTCATAACTTATATTGTAAGACAAGATTTTTTGAGAGGGTGATTTTGATGAGCTGCAGCAACGGTGGGTTTAGAAGTGTAGACGAATTCATGTTCGGCTCTCGTCGCGGGAACAACGGTACCAATGGCTTCAATGGTTTTAATGGGGGCAATGGAGGCAACAATGTAGAAACAATTGTTTCTCCCACAAGAAATGTTGTAAATACAACAACCAATGAACGTACTGTTAGACGTGTTCAGCCGACTCACATTGTTAATGTTAATAGAAATGTTACAAGAGTAGAAAATTACTATCCAGTGACACAATCTACAGAGAATGAAAATATCGTTGAGGAATATGATTGTGGAAATGACTTAAGATATCCACGCTGTAAACCAGTAAAAAGATGGAATAGGTAATCATTCAGTAAAGATTCATTTTAGGCATCCTTATGAATGCCTTTTTTATTACCCTCCCCTTTCCAATTATAAGATTTTCGGCTTTAAAATGAGTTGGTTTCTTTTGAAGATAAGCAGTTAAACAAAACGCTCGTATAAAAAAGGGGGACTTGGAGCGAGTCCCTGAAAATGATAAAAAAAGAGAGGTTTTCTTCCTCATTTCTTTGTGAACTTGTTTTTTTGCAAATGATCTTCTAACGCTTGTAAAGCCTCATACTCGTCAACGCCATTAACTCTTATCTTAATGTGGGTATTAGGTTTAATTCCTAGTGACATCACATCAATGAGGGACTTGGGTGTATTTTTCAGATCGACAGATTCCCCTTGATATTCAAGATATATACTGGAGCTGAATTGACAAGCCGCACGCACTAACAAGGCCGCTGCACGGGCGAAGCCTGTACTCGCGATAATTGTATACTGTTTTTCTATCATTCTCCCTGCTCCTTAGGCCTGAAATTCCCTTAAGGAATTGGAATAGGCCAGTTTTTATTCTTAAGCCCTCTATTCTTTCTCTCAATCCGAAAGCGTAGTATCTTGTTGATTAGCAATATCGTTTTCGACCATAATTAATGATGACCAACTATTCGGTGAGGTACATATGGTTCTTCTAGAAACCTAACTTCTTCAGGCGTCAATTTAACTGCAAGAGCACCTACGGCATCTTCAAGGTGTGACATTTTTGTAGCACCAATAATAGGAGCTGTTACAGGCTCTTTCTGCAGCAGCCAGGCAAGCGCGATATGAATACGGGGAACACCGCGTTTTTCTGCGATTTCCCCTGCTCTTTTATGATAAATGTTAACAAAGAAGGAATTGTTTAATTCATTCTAGCCTTACTGGTACTTATCCATGAAAACACTTTCCGTTTTAGGTCTGCTTTTGAGTTTGTCCTCATTTTCGCGCAATTTCCCATCATAATCCTCGATTTTTTTATTTAATCTTTTTATTGTTTCATCAATTTCTTTCCGCTTTTCTATCAATCGCTGTCTTTCGTCAGCCAGGATATTTTTGCGGGCTTCTACTGTTCGGTCTCCTTCAGTAAATAAGGTTGTATATTCAATTAACGCTTCTATCGTTAGTCCAGCATTTCGCATGCATTTGATGAATTCAACCCATTTGATATCTTCTTCATCATAATCGCGGATTCCGCTTTCTTTTCGTTTTACCGGCGGGATCAATCCAACACGTTCATAATATCTGAGCGTTGCGGCTGTTAGGCCAAACTGCTTTGCCACTTGCGTAATATTCATATTTTTCACCTCTTTATCCTGCTGTTTTTGAAGATAACACTTAAAGTTCACTTTAAGTCAAGAAGAAACCAAGTTTAAACTCTGACGTATTTCTCAATCTCATTCTTCAGGAGATGTCATGAATATTCCGCCGCACGTAAAACATTGGCATGGCGCAACAAAAGACAGTTGATTTGTGCATTTAGCCATTACTCCTGGAGAGACGGACTGGTTAGAGCCTGCTCATGATGAATGGTATGATGCATTATAAAATGAACGCATCGAGTCAATTGATTCGATGCGTTTTTTTATATGAGCGGCCGTACAGAATTTGCTTAAGTGTTAAAAAAGCATTATTTCTTCAATCATTGTGTTTACTCTTAATCTTTTATAAAAATATGTTTCTAAAAAAACTCTTGCCTTAAAGTGGACTTTAAGGTTTAAAGTGATGTTGAACACACATGACAAACACCAAGTGACATGTTCTTATCTGGAAACTGACTATATGAAAGGAAGGTCTGTATGTGTAATCATTATAAAACTCGTGTATTAAGTGTACCAAATGCTAAAGCGAAATTTGAACAGACTACAATTGAAAGAAGAGAATTACGGCCGCACGACGTCTTAATCGACATTAAGTTCAGCGGTATTTGCCATTCCGATATCCACAGTGCGTTCGATGAATGGGGCGGAGGAATTTTTCCGATGGTTCCCGGTCACGAAATCTCCGGAGTTGTGGAGGCTGTGGGAGCAGAAGTCACAAAATTTGCTGTCGGAGATCGCGTTGGCGTCGGCTGTTTTGTTGACTCCTGCGGAGAATGCGAATACTGCCTCAGCGGTGAGGAACAGTTCTGCACTAAAGGTGTTGTCCAAACTTATAATTCACTGGACTATGATGGAAATCCGACGTATGGCGGATACAGCCAAAAAATCGTTGTCACTGACAGGTTCGTTGTTCGGATACCGGACAGTTTGGAGATGGATGTTGCCAGCCCTCTACTGTGTGCAGGGATTACAACATATTCCCCTCTAAAACACTGGAACGTCGGCCCAGGCAAAAAGGTTGCGATTGTAGGGGTCGGCGGGCTTGGTCATTTGGCGATTCAATTTGCGCATGCTTTGGGTGCAGAGGTAACCGTCCTGAGCCGCTCTATGAATAAGAAAGAGGAAGCCCTTGAACTAGGGGCTGACCATTACTATGCAACCAGTAATCAAGCTACATTTATTGAATTGGCCGGGCGTTTTGACGTAATCTTAAATACAGTATCCGCGAACCTTGATGTAGATGCCTATTTATCAATGCTTCGGATAGACGGAACACTTGTGAATGTAGGGGCACCGGCCGAGCCGGACAAATATAGTGTATTCTCCTTAATCATGGGCCGCCGCAGCCTAGCGGGTTCTCTTGTCGGCGGAATTCCAGAAACACAAGAGATGCTTGATTTCGCTGCTCAGCATGGCATTGCACCTAAAATTGAGGTGATTCGTGCCGATCAAGTGGATGAAGCATATGAGCGTGTTCTTCGCAGTGATGTACGCTATCGATTCGTTATTGATATTTCTACATTATAAGTCGGAATAGTTGTAAAAGGTGGGGTAGCCTCGTTTTGGCGGTGATGTTACCATATGAAAACCATAAAATCTATAAAACAACCCTTTCGCAGGACTCTTACGAAAAACATCTCAAGCAAATATTTTGAAGGACGATGAACCTGCCTGTTATTCTATGGTATATAGGAATTCATAGGAGGTATAAATATGAGCAAAAAAATCGCTGTTCTCGTTACAGACCAATTCGAAGATATCGAATATACAAGTCCGGTAAAGGCATACGAAGAAGCTGGCCATAGCGTCGTTGCCATTGATTTGGAAGCAGGCAAGGAAGTTACCGGTAAACATGGCGAGAAAGTGAAGATCGACAAAGCGATCTCCGACGTAGATGCAAGTGAATTCGATGCCCTATTGATTCCTGGAGGATTTTCCCCAGATTTGCTTCGCGGAGATGACCGGCCGGGTGAATTTGCGAAAGCATTTGTAGAAAATGAGAAACCTGTTTTCGCTATTTGCCACGGCCCGCAGGTACTCATTGATACGGATCTTCTGAAAGGCAAAGACATCACTGGCTACCGCAGCATTCGCAAAGACTTGATCAACGCTGGTGCAAATTACAAAGACGAAGAAGTAGTCGTCAGCCACAACATTGTAACAAGCAGAACACCTGATGATTTGGAAGCATTTAACCGCGAATCATTGAACCTGTTGAAATAAGAAAAAGGCACAGACTGTTTGAGTCTGTGCCTTTTTTTATAGAGAAAGTGTAAGAATCTCAATTCCCCCTTCATTTAAAATGCCTCTTTTGTCTTTTCTAATCAGCCTTTGCGCTGACATTCTGGAAGGCTGCTGTAGCATCCCAAACGTTCAAGCCAAATTGACCTTCTGAGAATGCAGAATCTTCAGCATCTATGACTAGACGGTCATCCAAATATATTTTAAAGTGAGCGCCATGAGCCACAGTTTTCAGATGATATTTTTTATTTATATCTATCGGTGTTTGGTGTTCGGCAATAACAGAGGCAATCCCGTCCTCAAATTTAAAAAATTTCACAAGATCATGTTTCGCATCCACATTGGCTACATAACCGTTTTGTGCGTCTTTATCAGAACGAAACACAAGAGCCCCTGCCCCTTTTCCGTTCCCATCCTTAATGATTATATCGGATTCATAAGTGAAGTCAGCTCCTGATGCTGAAGACATCATGAAGGAATCGCCGTCTGATCGTCCTTGTTTTCCATCAATTGTGTCGGCCCACGTACCGTTTACAGTTGTCCAGCCAGTCAAATTGGATATAAACGGTGACGCTCCCCATGCTTTTTTTAAAGGATGAATCGTGAGGGAGTTTACCTTAGCACGGCCATTAATAGCATATAATTCAAGACCTTTGCTTGATCTATCCGGAAGAATGATGTCAGTCAACACCTGTTGCCCGTCATTACCAAATACTTCGACTGAAGAGCGGTCAACAAAAATACGCATTTTAATCTTTCCATTTACCGGCTTCAGCGGAGCTGCTTGCTTCCCAGTGTTAAAGGTTGGATTAAAGGTGACATTTCCGGATTGGCTTCGGTCAACGAACAGTTTGCCGCTCTTTTGATGATAACCGATTTTTGTATATTGATTTCTCCCTGTTCGAACCTTAAAACCGAATTCAGAAGCCGAACCTGGATTCACTTGAAACTCTGCATTCATTTCATAAGCATCTCCAGATATACCCGCCAATACATTACTGCTTTCTGGCGATATAATCTTATTTTTCCACTTCTGCGCGGCTCCCCTGATAGATTGCAGCTCTGTTACTGGTGTTTGAATAACTCTGATCCCTCCAGAAAGCGCTTTCAATTTTACTTCTCTTGGAATAGTCGTTGCACTTCTCCATGGAGATGTAGGAACATCGTTGGCATATTGCCAATTGCTCATCCACCCTAGCCAAAGCCGCCGTCCATCTGAAGAAGGGACATCGGACCAAGAAACAGCCGCATAAAAGTCTTTACCATAGTCAGTCCATAATACTTTGTCTGACGGGTTTTCGTTCTTGAAAGTTGTTCCATCAAAACTTCCTACAAAATATTGCATGCCTGATCCTCCTGAAATCGCACCGTTTCCGACACTGACTTGCATCACCCATTTCTTTTGTTTCGGATTGCCGTCTACAGGAAGCTCAAATAAATCCGGACATTCCCATACGCCTCCATGACTTCCTTGTCCTTGACCAAACTCACTTGCATATGTCCACTTCTTCAGATTTTTTGATGTATAAATGAGAATTCGGTCACCAGCTGCCAGGACCATCACCCACTTTTTATCTTCTTCATACCAAAACACTTTCGGATCGCGAAAATCTTTTTTTCCCGGGTTTGGAATGACCGGATTACCTGAGTATTTCGTCCACGTTCTGCCTTTATCATTACTATAGGCGACGCTTTGCACTTGGCCGTCTTCATGATCCTGCGTATATATAGAGACAAGCGGCTTCTCCTTTCCGGTTTGAAAACCGCTTGTATTATTCCAATCGACCACTGCGCCCCCGGAAAAAATTGTGCCTTTTTCATCAGGTGACAGCGCTATGGGAAGGTGCTTCCAGTGAACTAAATCCTTGCTTACTGCATGGCCCCAATGCATCGGCCCCCATTGCAGACCGTATGGATGATGCTGATAAAACAAATGATACTCCCCTGCATAATAAACCATTCCGTTTGGATCATTCATCCAGTTTGCCTCTGGTGTGAAATGATATTGAGGACGGTAATCCTCATCATAGTAGCTTGAATCGGCTGCACTTACTGGCAGTGCCATAGTAAACAGCATGGTGAATAGGATCACGACTTGAATAAGCTTCTTTTTCATTCTGATTCTCTCCTCTCTAACATATAAAAACATTCAAGAGAGACATCTGCACGAGTGATCCGTGATAAAAGCTGTATCGAATGATGAAGAGGTTATGAGAAAGACTTCGGCAGGTTCTCCCCTTTTTACCCGTTAAGCGCTTATGCCAGAAATCCAGCCCAATAGCCAAGAATACCGATCACAAATATGCCAACTATAATTAGGAGAGGATTTACTCCTTTTCGCAGCATCCATGCCACTAATAAAGTCAATCCTAAAGGCAGCGCCCCCGGCATAATGCTGTCTAAAATATTTTGCACAGTTTGAACGTCAACTTTTCCGTTATCATCTTTAATTCTTGAAACAACGATCGGGATGTTGATGGTGGTCCACTTGGAGACCAAAGCCCCCATCACAAATAACCCGAGGATGGAAGCACCTTCTGTCAGTTTTTGAATACGATTCCCTGCTAGATCCTGCAGAATCTCCATCCCTTTTACATAGCCATACTTTAAACCGTAATATTTTGTGGTTAATCTGATGGCATTCAGCAGAAAAAAGAACAGCAGAGGACCGGCAATGTTTCCGCCTAAAGCAAGAGAAGCCCCTAAAGCAGCCAATACGGGACGTACGGTTCCCCAGAAAATAGGGTCGCCCACACCCGCTATCGGGCCCATTAAACCGATTTTCATCCCGCTTATTGCTTTCCCGTCAATTCCTTTATTGTTCGCCATTTCTTCTTCCATGGCAGCTGTCACCCCAAATATGGGTGCGGACAGCCACGGGTGTGTATTAAACCATTCCAAGTGGCGCTGTAATGCTGCGTTTCTTTTCGCTCCCGGACCGTACAATTTTTTTATCGCCGGTATCATCACATAGCAATATCCCATTGCCTGCACACGTTCAAAGTTAAATGAGCCGAGCAAGAAATTCGAACGGATAAACATACTGAAAATGTCTTTCTTTGTTAATCTTTTTTCTTTCTCCAATTTTCATCCCCCCTCGTTCTTATGCATCAAGATCGTCATCATCATCATAGACAGCTGCATTGCTGCCGTCTGCGGCTGCGGCAACTGCCCCGTGGGCGCTATTTTTTTGCATAACCTGCTGGTATAAAAGCGCCAGACAGAGACCAAGAGCGCCAAACCCTACTAAATTGAAATCGGTAAACGCTGCCAACAAAAAACCAATATAGAAAAATGGCTTAAGATAAGGGATATTCATCATATTGATCACCATTGCATACCCCACAACAACAATGATGCCCCCTCCTATTTGCAAACCTTTGGTAATGACTTCCGGAATATTTCCTAAGAACGCCTGAACAGCGCTCACACTGATTAAGGCCACAATCAAAGTCGGTATCATAACACGCAGCGCCTGAAACACCATGGCAGTAATATGCATAATTTCAATTCCTTTGATATTCCCCTCCCTGGCATATTTATCAGCACGGTGAATGAAAAAGACAGTAATCGTTCGGACAAAAATAGTAAGCGCTTGACCTGCAGCTGCCAAAGCAACAGCGACGGCAATGCCTTCACCAATGCCTTGATCAGCGGTAATCACTAAAATGGTTGAAATCACAGAGGCAATGGCTGTATCAGGCGCCATGGCGAGGCCGACATTCATCCAGCCCAGCGCCATCAGCTCCAGCGTTCCTCCTAAAATGATTCCTGTTTTTAGATCACCAAGCACAAGGCCAACCAAAGTGCAGGCAATCAGCGGACGGTGTGTTTGTCCTTCATCCAATACACTTGCAATACCTGTAATGGCTGCAATGATTAACAACAAAATAATTTGTATTGAAGTCATCATCTCATCCCCTTGATGATTTTGTTACATTTCTCAAAATCTCCATAAAGTCTTCACTGGCATCAGAAGGCAGCTGCCTCAATTCCAGTGTGACGCCTAATTCATTTAATGTTTCAAACGCATCTATATCCTCTTCAGTTACGCTGACTGATTTGGTGATTTGCCGGCGATTATTCTCAAAACGCATCCCTCCGACATTTACGGTTTTGATAGGGACGCCTGCTTCTATGAGAGATACAATATCGGATGGGTTTTCAAACAGCAGCATCGCCGTTACCCCTTCGTAGCGCGGACTATGAAACGCCTTTGCCATTTTAGAAATTGATACGGCACTCGCCTTTACATTGGAAGGAGCAACAGAAAGGATCAGGGTTTTTCTCATTTCATCCTGCGCAACGTCATCTGACACAACGATGATTCGGTCTGCTGCATGGACTTTAATCCATCTTGTCAGGATTTGGCCGTGAATAAAGCGGTCATCAATTCTTGCCAATGTAATGTTCATCATAGTTCATCCTCTCTTTTTTCTTCACAAACTGTTTTTGCTTTTTCTAAATGTTCGCTGCAAACTTGAAAGCTTTGCTGACTCATTTTTTTTAAGTGATTCAGCATTTCTTTGAGTTTCATGTGTTCTCTCAGGCTTAATACCTCCAGTAATATCGGCAGGTTTATGCCGGCAGCCATATCCATTCTTTGATCCTTAGCGATGAAGGAAGCCGCTGCGTTATATGGTGTGCCTCCAAAAATATCAACTAAAAAAAGCACCTCATTTTCTTTCGGAATATCCTGAAGCGTCTGATGATATTTTTCTTGCAGCGTTTGGATGCCCTCTCCTTTAAAAAACGGCACCGCTATCAGATGATTTTCTTCACCGAATATCATGCCTGAAGATTCTTTTAATGCTATGGGAAAGTCCCCATGTCCGCTAATAATGACTGAAATCATAACACGTTTGCTCCTTTCCTTTTTCGTACATCCATTTATAATGCAAGTATCGTGCCAAAGAATCTGTGTTAAGCGTTTTCATTTGTTTTTCAGCACATGAAGAAAGCTGATTGAAACACATGTGAATACAAAAATAAACCTGTATTAAAATGGCGTTCCATTTAATACAGGTTTACGGAAAAAAACTGCTTTTAACACATGTGGCCATGTACTTCTTCAGCAAAAATGGCGGCTATAAATAATTTTTCATCATCGCTTATGTTCAGTCCCAATTTTTGTTCATAAGGGATTAATGTTCGCTCTGTCACCTCAAAAATCTCTTTCAGCTGATCGGTTATTTCGTCTTCTTCGGAAAAAGCAATCGGATTCTGTTTAATCACCCTTTCAAAGGCAAAAGCCGTATGCATAATCACTTTGATCATCACTGTGTTATTGAAAATGATGCCTAACTCATCTTGAATGGTCTGAAGCCACTCTAATAAGATTTCTATAATGTGATGGGGGTTCAAAAAAACCAGATACTTTTTCAAACTATCCTCGCAAAGCTCCCGTACAATGATATTTGCGCCCGATAATCCATTACTCATCGGGATGCTGCCTTTTGTGATCGCCTGTTGGATCATCTTCTCTCCTTCTCCTCCAATTAATACCTCCAAAGATACATGCGGAGCATTGATTTTAGGATCTTTTGTTCCTACTGTCGCAAGAATCTCATACTCTTTTTCGATTTCTTTGATGCTGTTTGCCAATTTAATCGATGATACGGTCAATATGTGGATGGGAACATCAGAGGCCTTGTTTACGATCGTTGTTAAGATGTCTTCCAGCTTTTTTGCCGTTCCGCTGCCTGTTGTGCAAATCGAAACCAACGCCCTCTTTTTGCCTGGTGAGGCGGCAGGCTGCCGATCCCATAACTCAATAAAATCCTTTGTGACCGAATCATATATGGCATGTAAATGTAAATTCAGATAGTTCACCTTTCTGACGGCGTCCAGCACCATTGAGGTCGTGACATTGCTGATTGTTTTGATTTTGATGCCTGTTTTTTCTTCAAGCTTGCTTTCCAGCATTGCAAGTGACCCCATATCAACAAGCATTAAAACACCTTCACCTTCATCTACCTGCTGTATTTTCCCCGCTAAGCGCTCCATAATTTCCGCAGGTGAAACAGAAAGGGGCATATCGACGGCCGCAATTGGGGTGCTTCCTAAAAGCTCCGTCGCTACTTCAACCATGGAACTCGCCATGCTATTTCCATGTGCGGCAACCACAATCCCTACTCTTTTGTTTTCTTTTAACGTTTTGATGGAATGAATCAGCATCGTTAAGTAGATGACTTCTATTTCCGGGACGGTTACTCTGAAGTGTTCCTGAATTTTGTCTTTGAATATGAGCGCCACCTGATACTCTTTCACATGGGTATCACGGATTTCATCCGTTTCCTGCGCATTTAAAACATCAATTTGCTTACCGCGTTTTAAAAATGAATCGATATGCATACTTAAAAAATAGATAAATTTACGGTCAAATGTGCAATTCAGTTCTTGTTCAGCAACTTCTTTTAATTGCTTCGTCATTTGAATCACGCCGTCCTCAACAAATGTCAGCAGGTTGTCATTTCGGAACGCGCTTTGATTAAAAAAGCTTCTGACATGCAAATGAATATCCGTTAAAATATATTGGTTTATTTCCTTTTTGGACAAGCCTTCTTTGTTTAACACTTCGACTTTTTCTTCTATCAAATGATACAAATTAAATGATAGATCATCATCAATTTTTGTTGTTTCATCTTCTACTATCGGGGATATGATGGTTGTGATATTGACATATTCAGAAATCGTTTTGCTTCTTTTCATGTTTTTGCTGCTCGACATCCAATCTTGCTTGATTTCATCCGGGAGATCCCGAACGGTCAGTTCAACAACTTCATCTCTGTCAAGATTATGTAAAAATCCATGTGCACAAACTAACTGCACATTTGATTTCAGCTGTCCCACATTCCCAAACTTCGCAGAATGAATCAATGCATTATATACATCGATATGCACACTTAGATTCTTCTTAATACGCTCTGCTTCTTTCCCTAATAAAAACGTTGTGAGATCAACTCTCTCTTTAAGAGATCGTTCTCCCAGCGATGGAATATGAATCGTCATTGGAATTCTTCGCAAAAATGTTTTTAATAGAGCAGAATTAGGGTTTTCGGTAGTTGCGCAAATAAATAATACTTTCGATGTTCTTTTATGTTCAGTTTCTCCAAGACGGTTATAAGATCCGCTGTCGATAAAATAAAACAGCATTTCTTGTCCCTCAGGCGGAAGACGATGAATTTCATCCATAAACAGAATGCCCCCGTCGGCCTGCTCAACTAAACCGGCTTTATCTTCGCTGGCGCCGGTAAATGCTCCTTTCTTATGACCAAATAATTGAGAGAGTAATAATTGAGGATTGTTATAGTAATCTGCACAGTTAAATGTGATGAACGGAGAACCAGGATTCAAAATGTCAGAGTAAATCGCAAACTGGTAAATCCGGTTCGCAAAAAGGGATTTACCGGAGCCTGTCGGTCCTAAGAGAAGCATGTGCAGACCGTGCGGAGGATAAAAAACAGCTGCTTTTGCTTGAGAAATTGCTTTCTTCAAACTGCCTTTTGCTCCAATCATAAGTTCAAGAGGATTCGTAGAAATATTTTGATCGTTCTTTTTTTGATTTTCAGAAAGCCCCTTCAGCTCTTTAACTTCCATTATCTCTGTATTCCATTTTTTGTTGAATGCTCTTTCCACTACTTCCACTGGAATGTACCGCACGGGAAACGTTTTAATTTTTATCACCTTTTTGGACCGCACGAGATTGTTTAATTCAAAACTGACATTGGACCGCTCTATCTTCAATTGCTGAGCAATTTCCTTTGCTGAATTTCCCTGTACCTTTAAAAGATGATCTAAGCTGGAGTCATGAAAATTATGCATGAGCTGATGGTATATTTTATCAATTCTTTTCATCTATAACATCCTTTGTCCTTATTAGTCAAAATTGAAAAAACGGACATCAATTTTTATGCCTTGTACTGAGGATCTCATCTCATTCTATGGCCTTGCGTCCGCACTTGGATTTTCTTTTTCAATATTCTGTGAAATGTTTTTATATGCAGGAACAATAGCACGTATCTCAACACAAAAGCTTGCACCGATTAAAAAATAATTTCGTTATTTGTCTAAACAAACACCCTTTTTTGGTGTTTTTGATCTATGATTCACTCAGGTTGTCCCCCTTCAAAAGTAATAATTCGTAAACAGTTTACCACTCTCCGTGAACATATTGGTGACAAAGTTCTGATACTTCGGAAAATACATCTTAAAGATCAGGGCAAACAACCCAAAACTTAATCTCTTGTCATTATAAACATGACTGAATGTAAACTCTCTATTCTTCTTATAACCTTATTATTTTAATAAAAAATAGTTGGATATATTATTAGAGCGGCAGAAAAGAAATCCTTTACACATCCTGGTGGATATTACACCTTATAAAAATAGATACATTAGTTACATTTAATTAAAAAAATCAATAAAATTTAATATAATATAAGTTTCCTGTTATAATGATAGATAAAAAATTCAGGAAGCTATGATTCCTAAACAACCAAGATAACTATATTTTTTATTGGAGGAAAACATAAAGTGACGGACGATTCCACTATGGACAATTCTCTGCACAAACGGAAATTGTCCAGAGGCCTTAAAAACAGGCACATACAACTCATAGCGATTGGGGGGGCAATCGGAACTGGTTTATTCCTAGGATCAGGGAAATCAATACATTTTTCAGGACCCTCTATTTTATTTGCTTACATGATCACGGGCGTATTTCTCTTTTTCATTATGCGTTCACTGGGAGAGCTGCTCTTATCTAACGCGGGATATCACTCTTTTGTCGATTTTGTAAGTGATTATTTAGGAAATATGGCAGCATTTATTACCGGCTGGACGTACTGGTTTTGCTGGATCTCACTTGCTATGGCTGATTTAACAGCTGTCGGTCTTTATACACAATATTGGTTTCCTGGTGTACCCCAATGGATGCCAGGGTTCATTGCGCTTATGATGTTGCTCATCATGAATCTAGCGACTGTAAAACTTTTTGGTGAATTGGAGTTCTGGTTCGCATTAATCAAAATCATCGCAATACTGGCACTGATTGTTATCGGTATTGTCTTGATCATAAAAGGATTTTCCACACAGTCAAACATCGCCTCCTTCACGAATCTTTGGAGTCACGGCGGCATGTTTCCAAATGGTTTACATGGATTTATCCTCTCATTCCAGATGGTCGTGTTTGCATTTACGGGCATTGAACTTGTGGGGCTTACTGCAGGCGAAGCAGAAAACCCAGAAAAAGTAATCCCTAAAGCAATTAACAATATCCCTATTCGAATTTTGCTTTTTTATATTGGCGCTCTTCTTGTGATTATGAGTATTTATCCATGGAATATCATCAATCCTGCTGAAAGCCCATTTGTTCAAGTATTCTCAGCGGTCGGTATCACAGCAGCCGCCAGCATCATTAATTTTGTTGTACTGACATCTGCTGCTTCAGCTGGCAATAGTGCTTTATTTAGTACAAGCCGGATGGTATACTCGCTTGCCAAGGATCATCATGCACCTGACCCATTGCAAAAGCTGACTGCCTCAAATGTACCAAGCAATGCATTGTTCTTTTCAGCCATTGCCATTCTTATTGGTGTTATTCTGAACTATGTAATGCCAGAGCAAGTCTTTACGCTTATCACAAGTGTTTCTACTATATGCTTCATCTTTATTTGGGGCATTATTGTGATTTGCCATTTGAAATATCGGAAAACAAGACCGGATGCAGCAAAGGTGAATACATTTAAAATGCCGCTTTTTCCATTATCCAATTACGTAACACTGGCTTTCCTAGTGTTCATACTGGTTGTGCTGGCACTCGCGAAAGATACGCGTGTTTCCCTATTTGTCACTCCAGTTTGGTTTCTCTTATTGATGATTGCTTATAAAGTTCGTCATACTAAGTGAAATCATAAAAAAAGACAAGGGAGCTGTTTATCCCTTGTCTTTTTTGTGTGCTGCGAGGCACTGGATATTCCATGTTTTACGATCCCGCTCATGTAGTGTCATGATCTTTTCCCGTACGAATGTCTCCAAATAAACGTATGCTGAAGCTAAAAACATACCTGCCTCCGTGATTTAATCTCCATATTTATCAAAAGACTCCGTTCAAAATATGAACGGAGTCTTTTGATAAGTGGCCGTGACATCAATTTAAACCAGTTTTAATACCAAACCCAACTAATATGATTCCCGTTATTTTTTGAAAAGCTTTCTGGAACTTGGGATTTTTCATCCATTTTTTTGCGTAATCAATGATATAAACGAGAAAGAGGAACCATAACACCGCTAATAGGGTGAGAATTGAAGCTAAAATAATAAGCTGCTGGTTTACATTTCCCTTCAGATTGATGAATTGGGGCATGATCGTGACATAGACCAAAACCGTTTTGGGATTGAGAATGTTACTGAGTGACCCTTGCATAAAGGAAGATTTATAGTGTCGTTTCGGAGAAATTGCTGCGGTTTTTGCTTGAGCTTGCATATCGTCTAAAGAAAACATATTTTTTGCAAAAAAACTTTTTATCCCTAAATAAATTAAGTATGCTGCTCCCAAATATTTGATTGTTGTAAAAAGAATCACCGACTTGGCAATGACCATTGATAAACCTAGAATGGCAATAACCGTCCAAAAAGATAGTCCCGTTGCCAATCCAAGAATATTATATCGGCCAGCCTTTGCGCCATACCTAAGGGTATTTTTCATAACAAGCATCGTATCTGCTCCTGGAATGATAACCATCATGGCAGCGATCGGTATGTATGCGAGTAAGCTGTGCATGTTCTTTCCCCCTTTAAATGAATCGCCTTAATATATAGTGACTACTAAAGTAACTCCCTACAAAAAGTGTATCAATACGTTTGGAAAAAATCAATATGGTTTGTTAAAATAGCGATTACAAAGGCAGCGACTGCTCTTTATATTGGAGGATGTATGAAGGAAAATATGTTAGACATTTTAAAAAACCTCAATTTTACCGAATATGAATCAAAAGCTTATCTGGCATTATTGCAAGAATCGCCTTTAACCGGCTATGCGGTAGCCAAAAATTCCGGCGTGCCTCGTTCAAAAATATATGAAGTCTTGGAAAGCCTTGTCTTAAGAGGAGATGTTTTTGTAAGCCACGGAAACACGCCTCAGTATGTCCCTGTACCCGCTAAAGAACTGATTAAAAACCGACGGCTCAAAGCGGAAGAGAATTTTGACCAGGCTGAAAAATACTTTGAAAAATTCGAACAGACCGCAAATGACCGGGAAAATATCTGGAATATTACCGGCCGCAGTGAAATTCTTGAAAAGGTGAAGGCTTGTATATTATCAGCAAAAAAAAGAATCCTCTTGGAGATCTGGAAAGAGGATTTCAAAGAGGTGGAATCAGAGCTGAGACAGGCGGCAAATAAAGGTGTCATTGTCACCATTATTGCCTACGGAGATATCGCATCTGATTTTGCTAATGTGTACCTTCATGATATGAGCAGTGAAATTACAGAAGAGTATGACGGACGGTGGCTTGTATATAGCGGAGATGATTCAGAAGTAGTAGCAGGTATTGTCTCTCTTGGCAACGATAGCCGTGCTGCATGGACGATGCATGTAGGTTTAGTCATGCCTATTACAGAAGTGATCATTCATGATCTGTATCTCATGGAAATTATGAAGAAGCATAGAGGGCTTTTAGAAGATAGTTTTGGAAAAAACCTCATCCAGTTACGACGCAAATTTTCAATCCACTCAGATTTTAAAAAACATTACTTGGAATAGAACACATGATATTTCCTGTATACCATGTAACCAAAAAACATGGCTTGTATCAACAAGTCATGTTTTTTTATGCACTCCCCCATTAATAGGGTCTTTTCCGTTTATTTTTAAGCAATTGATCCTCCCCTCCCGCTCCTGATCACTTTTTTTAAAAAAATAATATCTGCGCAAACTATTTTTCAAACTGCCCCGTCTATCCTAGGTAACGTCCTACGATATACGTATATTCAAAAAGGAGCCCTTTATTGCAATGAAGAAAAAACAAACAATAAAAGCGTTGCTTGTCACATGCATAACTGACCATAAGCAAGATTTCTACAGGTTAGCCTTCAGTTATGTGAAAAATCAAGATGACGCATTAGATATTATTCAGGAATCTATAAAAAAAGCGCTCAGCTCAGTTGAAACGGTCAGAAACCCTGAGACGATAAAAAGCTGGTTTTATAAAATCTTAGTACGTACAGCTATTGATTTTTTGCGAAAACAAAAAAAGTTAAAGGTGATGGATGACGAAACGATAGAGTTTTTAAGCTCAGGAAAGGAAGATCACTATAAGGACACTGATCTTCATGAAGCGCTCGACGAATTGCCGTCACACTATAAAACAATTATTATTTTGCGTTTTTTTGAAGACCTCAAATTAGAAGAAATTGCGGAAATTACAGGGGAAAACTTGAATACCGTCAAAACGCGCCTTTACAGAGCATTGAAGCTGATGCGCATTCAGTTGACGAAGGAGGATCTTTCTTAATGGATAAGAGATTACAGCAATTAAGAGAAGAATATAAAAATGTCCAGATTCCTAAAGAACTGGATATCATTGTCGAAAAAGCCCTTCAGCAAAAACCAAAAAAGAAAAGAATCGTCATGTGGCCGACATCAGCAGCTGTCGCGGCAGCTATTTTATTCACTGCACTTGTCAACATCAACCCAGATGCAGCTCAAGCTATGTCAAAAATCCCTGTCATCGGCAAGATCGTCAAAGCCATCACTTTTATTGAGATCAAAGAAGAGAAAGATGAATCAAGCATCGATGTCAAAACGCCTGCTCTGTCGGGACTTTCTAATAAAGAGCTTGAAAACAGCATCAACCAGAAATATTTGAAAGAAAGCAAGCAGATGTATAAAGAATTTATACAGTCCACATCCAAAAATAAAAAAGGACATCTCAGCATTTACAGTGATTACGAGACAGTAACAGACACGCCAGATTTAATTTCTATTCGGCGAGATATTGAAAAAACACAAGCATCATCTTACACACAAAGCCGTTATATCACAATTGACAAAAAGAATGATATCTTACTTACCTTAAAAAGCTTATTTAAAGATGACCGCTATATCAAAGTCATCAGCCAAAACATCAAAGAACAAATGAAACAGCAAATGAAGGAAGATCCAAATAAAATCTATTGGGTCACTGACGAGGATGCAGAACCATTCAAACACATTCAGCCTGATCAAACGTTTTATATTACAGAAGACCATAAACTTGTGATTTCATTTGATGAATATGAAGTTGCCCCCGGCTATATGGGCGTTACAGAGTTTAAAATTCCGACCAGCGTCATCTCAAATCTGCTCATGGGAGAACGTTATGTTCGATAACAGAAAAACATCCATGTCATCATCTGTCATGGGTGTTTTCCCTTTCGCAAAGGGACCTGACAAATATCAAGAAGGCGTAACCTTGCAGCCAAAACAACAAGAATATCTGCACATTATTGGAGGAATACCATGTATCACAAGACACAGCATCACCGCTACATCACTGGACTCGATGGCCTTCGGGCTTTTGCCGTCCTGGCAGTTATCGCTTATCACCTAAACTTCAATTGGGCTAACGGTGGCTTCATTGGAGTTGATATCTTTTTTGTATTATCAGGCTACTTAATTACATCTATTATATTGCCGGCACATGGAAATAATATCAGCCTTGATTTTCGGGACTTTTGGGTGCGCCGAATTCGGCGGCTTCTGCCAGCGGCTTACCTTATGATCATTTCCGCTGTTATTTGGGTCGTCGTGTGCAACCGGGAACTTCTGCACACTGTGCGCGGAGATGCCATCTCTTCTCTCTTTTACATGAGCAATTGGTGGTTTATTTTTCATAAACTCTCGTATTTTGATAGCTTCGGATCCCCGTCACCGCTTAAAAACCTTTGGTCATTGGCAATTGAAGAGCAATTTTATATTGTATGGCCGATGTTCTTGGTTGCTGGAATGTACATATTTAAAAACCGTGCGAAACTGGCGGCAGCGGTATCGTTGCTTGCGCTCTGTTCAGCCGTGATGATGAGCGTACTGTATGAACCCGGCGGAGATCCGAGTCGCGTGTATTACGGCACAGATACTCGTTCGTTTGAACTTCTCATAGGATGTGCTCTGGCTCTGATATGGCCGATGAAAAGGCTGTCTTCCAACAGGCTGCCATACAAACTGAAGCGCCTTTTGTATGGCACAGAACTATCGGCGTTTTGTATTTTAGTTTTGTGTGTCTATTTTACAGATGAATACGAACCTTTTCTTTACAGAGGCGGAATGTTTTTAATAAGCATTACCGCAGCGGTCCTTATTGCATGTGTATCCCATCCGAGCAGCTTTTTGGGCATTCTGCTTTCATGGAGGCCTCTTCGTTGGCTTGGAACGAGGTCTTACGGTATTTATCTTTGGCACTACCCTGTTATTGTGTTAAGCACGCCGGTTCAAGAAATCGGAAACCCTGTTTTTTGGCATATTGCGCTAAAGATCATCGCTACATTTATACTCGCCGAGCTTTCCTATCATTTTATTGAGAAGCCGATACGGACAGAAGGGGTTAAGTCATTTTTCTGCCGGGCTTTTATTCATAGAATTCGGGAATGGAAAACGACATCTGTCATCAGCAAAATGTCAATTGGCTTCGTCATTCTCGCTATGCTTATTTTTGCAGGGGGACTGTCAGGGGTAGCCGGAGAGAAAAAACATCCGCAATGGACGTATAGCTCACAAGAAACAAGCGCTGACACAAACCAGACGTCAGAGCATAGAAAGATGGCAGCATCCGATAAAGACGGAGAAAACAAATCCAAACAAAAAACAACAGCCTCAACTAAAGATCAAGAGGAAACGAGCGCAAAAGGACAGGAGACTAAGAAAAAAAAGGACATAAAATCTCAGAAAGAACCGGCAGCTGCTGATAAAGAAGTATTAGCTATAGGGGATTCCGTCATGCTTGATATCGCCTCCAGCCTCCGTCAGTCTCTTTCACATGTCATAATTGATGGGAAGGTGGGAAGACAAATGTCTCAAGCTTTAGAACTGACACGGGAATACAAGTCTTTTAATCAGCCGAATAAAGCCGTCATCATTGAACTGGGAACCAATGGCTATTTTACAAACAGCCAAATCGATCAATTGCTTACATCTTTCTCAAAAGCTCATATCTATCTTGTCAATACGCGGGTTCCCCGGCAATGGGAAAGCAAGGTGAATGAAGCTTTGCGGCAGCAGGCTAACACGCATAACAATATTACGTTGATTGACTGGCATACAGAAGCTCTCCAGCATCCGGAGTATTTCACCCCCGACGGCGTACACTTGGTTCCTCAAGGGGCTAAAGCTTTAACCGCTCTTATCATTCAGGCAATAAAATAGATTAGCAAAAAAGAGGTCCTGCTTAGACCTCTTTTTTGCGATAGATCAATTCCAGCTGCGTGCAGCAAACTGCTTTTAAAAAAGGATTGCCGTTCACATTGATGACATGGACCAGGCATAAAACCTAATCTATTGGTAATTTATATTCTGCATTCTAAAATTATTCCTTCCGCTTCGTTCTCAAACTCACCTAATACGATAATAACCTTCGATTCTTTATTCATATTGCCACCCCCTTCGCTTATGGTCCATTTATATTACAACATTTTTCAATTTATGTTAATAAATAGGTATAAGAAAACTCACAAACTACCGCCCTTCCTAACTTGAGAAATGGCTGACCTATATATGGTCCTCATCATTTTTATTTCTAGCTGTGAAGCTCTTATGTTTACCTATCGTTTACGTGAGGGTAAGCAAATATAGAATGGAGGGATCATCGTGGAAGCTAATGCAGAAAAAGAGATGAAAAAGCAAATAAATCGATACGAGCTTTTTTTCAAAAAACGATATAAAGTTCTCTATACAGTAAACGATTTTATCATTGGCGCTTTATTTTTAATCGGCAGCTTTTTCTTCTTTTACGATGAATTAATGTCTGCAGGGATATGGCTGTTTGCGGTTGGCAGTTTCCTGCTTTTAATCAGACCGACGATTCGTTTGGTTCATGATTTTCATTACAGAAAACATCTTGAGCGTCTATATCATCATGGAACATCCTCTGACTAGATTGGAGTGTGAGGAAGCGAACAGACAAATGCATAGTCTCAAATCGGATAGTCTAACTCAAACGGCAGGATGAGATGCAAGAATAAAAAGGAAAAAACGTTTGATTAAGTTTCTGGAAAATTAAACTCCAAGATACAAATATATAACTTTATAACTATTTATTTATAAAAAACCAGAAAAAAACCTAAAGTTTTATATCTTTCGGACGATAATAATAACAAGGCCGGCGCGATACTCCCTATAACATCCTTTTCAGTAGATTTCAATATCGTGCCGGTTTTTTTCACATGCTAAAGCAATCCCGCCATCTCTGGCGGGATTTATTTTTACTTACATTCCAGTCCATACATCTTTTACATAACGTTTTTGATCTTGCAGCTTCTTCAGCCATTCTGCTGACGCTTCCTGACTTGCTCCTTTGTCAGCTTCATAAGCCGCACGCAGTGTGTTCTCTACTTCAGGAGCCATTTGCGCACCATCGCCGCATATATAAACGTGCGCACCTTTCTCGATCAGTGAAATTAATTTATGTGCATCTTGTTTTAGCAAGTGCTGAACATATACTTTTGGTTCGTCTTCCATTCGTGAATAGCATCGATGGACTGTTACCAAACCGGCTTTTTCCGCCTTATCAAGCTCTTCTTTATAAAGATCGTCATGATCAGGACGCCGGCATCCGAAGTATAAATGAGCTTCTCCAAGCGCACTTCCTTCCTTCTTCAGAACGGATCTGGCCTGGATGAAACCTCTGAATGGCGCAATTCCTGTACCCGGCCCCACCATAATAAGAGGGGTTTCAGGATCATCAGGCAGTTGGAACCCAGATTGCGGCGTCCGAATGAAACAGGCAACCGTATCACCTTGACGGAGTCCGGCTAAATAATTGGATGCAACGCCCTTGTATTCTCCGCGTCCGCTCCAAGCTGAGGCCTTTACAACTCCCACCGTCATACTGACCCTATTTGCTTTGACCTTCGGTGAGCTTGAAATTGAATAATATCTCGGCTTTAGTGATGGCAAAAGCTCTAAAAACCGTTCAAACGGCATTTCACAGGCCGGATAGTCCTCTAACAGATCCAGCATTGTCACACGTTTTGTCAGAACCTGTTCCTTGTACATTTCATCACTCGATACAAGTAATTCCAGCTCTTTTTTATGAGGCGGGCATACTGTATATGAAGCCAGCTCACGAAGCTGAAGCCTTGAAGCAGAATCCTGCAGCTCTACGTAGGATGATAATAACTCCGTCACTCTGATCGGCCGATCCAGCGGAAGGTGAGCCATATGCGGGCTCCCGTTCAGTTTTATCACAGCCTGCGGCTGCAAATCGAATCGGTTGAGAACCCGTTGAACCAGCTCTTGACTGTTTTTCGGCAATATTCCGATGTGGTCGCCTTCTTTATACGTTTTTGAGTCAGGGAGCTCCAATTCTATATGACGCGTCGAACGCAAACTGCTTGCTGTCTGAAGCTCACGGTTTTCAAGAACGATACCTTCAAACGCGCCATACGCTTTAGCAAGCGGTGTCTCTGTTGCTTCACTGAGGAATGTAATGGATAGTGACGGCTTCGTTTCTTTCTCGGTTATTTCATTCACGTGAAAGGCTTCCATTGTTTCCTTCCAAAAGCGGTTCTCCCAAGACTCGCGATGGCTTTCAAAGTCATCGGCCGCATCGCCTTCCCCAATGGATGTCAATCGTGATGCTCCTTTTGATGCCATCATGTCATCGATAAGGCGAGGAATTCGCTGATACGTGCTGGCCCAGCTCCGGTTTCCGCAGCCAAATACCGCATAGGAAACACCCTTTAATTGACCTTCCTCCAACTCTCCCAGCCACTCGACAAAGCCAGCAGCATTATCAGGCGGCGCTCCGTTATATGAGGCAGTCACAATGACAACAGCGCCTTGGTCGGGGAGTTTTCCAATGTAATCATCAAGAGGTGCAGTTTCCGCTGTAAAGCCGAGCCGGCGCCCGTAAGCTGCCAATTCACCTGCCATGCCTTCTGCGGTGCCGAGGTTTGAACCGTAAAGAACGAGTAAAGGTGTGCCGTGTTTAGGTTTTGTCTCGTTTTCCTTTGTTTCGTGCGCGGTGCCAGTCTGTTCTTTTTTCTGAACATTCATTTGGACCGTTTTCCTTGGTTTCACTGTAATTTTAAAATCATCCGGTTTAATTGTTAATGCCTCTTTGATTTTGAGCTCGTAACCAGTGTGATTCATCAATTCAAAGTGCTTTAATACAAGTCCGAGAACCATTGTCGCTTCTTGAAGCGCAAACTGCATCCCGATACACGCCCGCTGGCCGTTTCCAAACGGTTTATACGCATGGTGAGGAATATTCTCAGGGTTCTCAAACCGTTCCGGACGAAAATCTTCTGCATCTTCACCCCAAGCGTTTTGATCTCTGTGAAGTTTTGGGATCAAGACGGATACGGGCTGTCCTTTACTGATAGGGTATTCGCCGCCTAAAACTGTATCCTCCTTGGCATAAAGAGAAAAAGCGGGCGCTGTCGGATACAGCCTAAGCGTTTCATTGAGAACCATCCGAACATATTTCAGCTGCTGAATGTGTTTATATTCAGGCGTGTCTTCCGTTAACACGCGATCGGCTTCCTCTTGAGCTTTTTTAAGTTTTTCCGGATGTTTAAGCAGACAGTAAATCGCAAAGGAAAGCAAGCCGCTCGTTGTTTCATGGCCTGCGATTAAAAACGTGATGATTTGATATCTGATGTTTTCATCATCCAGTGTCTCACCCGTTACAGGATCTTTCGCATAAAGCATGAGCGATAACAGATCCTTAATGTTTTGGTCCGGGTTTGCTTTTCGCTCTGCTATAATTCTGTCAACCAGCGAATTCATCACTTCGATATCCTTTTGGAACTGCTGTCTCGTTTTGACCATCATCTTATCCTGCAGGCCCAGTCTTTTTGTTTGATTCATTCCTTCTTTTAAAGCCCGGAGCATGCTGGTGATAAACGGATGCTGCGTATCACGGTAAAAGCTGTTAAACCGATAGTTAAATCCGCATAACCCGATGGTATCAAGCGTCAGGCGGGTCATATCGTCCGCCACGTCAATTTCTTCATTCGGATTCAGCCGGCTCCATTTTTGAATCAGCTGTGTCGCGATATCCAGCATCATAGAATGATAGCCTTTCATTGCTTTTTGACTGAAGCTCGGCAGCAGAATACGATGGGCTTTCTGCCAATTCGGCTCGTGCGTCCAGCTAGTAAACAACCCGTCTCCTCCGAACTCACGCACTTTCAGCAAGCCTTTTCCAAGGTTTTTGTCAAATCGGCTCTCGTCACACACTTCAGCAACGAGTTCATGGCCTGATACGAAAACGCCGGATACACCAGGAAAATCGAAACGGAAAATCGGCCCTAACTCATCAGCAATCCGCCATAAGGATTGGGAAAGCTGTTCCTTTTCCAAATGCGGGAGGTTTTTTAAAGGTCCGTATGTTTTCGGCTGAGGTATTGCACTTGCCTGTTTCATAAACATCTTCCTTTCTTTATTCTTCTGAAGTCAATGAATGAAGTTTAATCGCGTCCCAGCAGCATTGCTCCAATTCAGAAATCAAATCAGCATTCATCTCTATATCACCTTGTTGCACAAGCTGATACAACTTGAGAAATGCGCCTAATACAATCGCAATTAATACATTGGAGGGCAAGGAGCGGATCACTCCTTCTGTTTTTCCCTTGTTAAAGAAATCGTCAAGCATTTGAGTCAGGTTTTCTATCATTTTTTTGCTTGTTTCATTTAAATAGTGAGCATCCTTTTTCGTTTCAAGGAAAAATAGCGCGTAGTCGCTCTCCTTCGTAAATTGAACGAGACAGCAAAATATGTGGCGAAAGCCCTCTCTGACAGGCATTTCAGAATAATTTCGCTTTACCTTTTCTGAAAAACGCTGAATGCTTTCTTGAAACAAAACATTGACGAGTGTTTCTTTGCTGTCAAAGTAGCGATAAATCGTGCCTGTACCAACTTCAGCTCTTTTTGCTATCATTGGGATGGTGGTGGCATCAAATCCTCTTTCCGTAAAAAGCGAAAGCGATGCCTTCATGATCAAATCGTATTTACTGATAAGTGCGGATGCCATGTAAACTTAAAACCTCCGATCCATTTAGGAATGAACATTCATTCCGGTTGTTCATAAATGATATCCACTCTGTCTCAAATCACCTCTTACCCATTCTTATGTTTATAGTTTATATGAAAAAAACTTTTTTTAATATAAATGCTATGCAAAAAATATAAAATTAAGAAAATATACCCAAATCCCTGAATGTCAGAAGTCTGGATATATTTCCCGAGAAATTTTTTATTTAACAGCGACAATACAAAGACACGAATCGCGTCTGATGACAGAAATGTCTCTAAAATGCTGATTTTGCAGCAATTGAATATATTTTTTCTCGTTTTTTTCTGCATTGTTATCAATACTGATGTAAAATCGGCCGTCAATTTGAAGCACTCGATAAATCTCTCTTAATGCGAGCCTGACATCAGTACAAGCCTGAACCGTATGTAAAGAAAATACTTTATTGAAGGTACGGTCTTCAAAGGGGATCCTTTCCGGATGACCATGGAAAATGCCCCCTTGATCTGTTTTCTTTTGCTTTTGGATTGCACGAGATACCTGTCTTACTTTTCGCTTAGAAGAGTCGATGCTTTTTATGCTTCCCTTTTCAAGTTTTCCCGTTATTGTCTTAAAGACAGAGCCGTTTCCGGTTCCGATTTCTAAAATTCTGTCATTTTCTTGTATGTCTATAGAATCAATCATCATATGCTCAATTATTTTAGTTTGCTTATATTTCCCAGAAAATAATTTCAATAGGTTCGCTCGTTTATAAAGTTTGTTTTCTAGCATTTTAAACACCTGCTTTTGGTTTCCTGTGCTTATTTATTATATTGAAAAAATAAACATCGCTTCATTTCTTATACAGAATGAAGATATCAACTAGACGGCAATGTGTTTAGAAATGTTTCAACAGAACTGAACATTTTCATTTTTCCCCGCAAAAAAAGGCAGAAAACAAAATGTTTTCCGCCTGCTTTTTAATGCCAATGATATGGGAACATATACAGCCTTTGCTGCTGCATCGCCGCCAGCCTCTGCTGACGGAATGGATTGCCATAGCCGTGTTTGAAGGAATGCGGCATGGATGCATAACCATGACCTATCGACGGCAGCCTTTTTTGTTGAAAGTTCATCATGCCATCACCTGCCCTTACATAAAGTGCTGCTTTTTTATGATATGCAGGACGGCATTTCTTTGACAGCTTCATTCGCTACACTTGGTCCTTCTCCATCGTATAATGCATCAATAGTTCCATTTTAAGCATTTGTCATCTCTCCCTTCTGTATTTTGTTTCCTTTTTTTTAGCGCCAGTTTGTCAAATAAAGATGTTTCAGCTGAGATTTTTTCATTTCATCATAAATCTGCTCGATCTGCTGTTCTTGTTCGAACTCTTCCGGGCTTTTAAACCGTTTGTTAATCGTTAAAGTCAAAAAGAATAGGTTAATCGTCATATCGCTCACCCCCTTTCAAAGTCCGCTCCAAGCGAAATAACCCGCGGCATCTCCCTGCTGCGGGCACATAAAAACCGCAGACAAAAGAAGACACCCATGTCTCTACTGCCTGCGGGGAGTTGCGTATGTCCGACGATTCCGAATTTAATGCGTGCGATAAGCATCGGTTAAGGAAGGACACGGACTCTTCCACAGGCTGAATAAACCATTATAAATTCCTTGTACATTGCGTGAGCCATTAACTGGTCTGCGTCGTTGTCGCATTGTCATTTTGATTCAGCCTCCTTTGCTTTTTTTCTTACTTCGTAAGTATATCCACTAAATTCCATTTTGTAAACATCTTTTTCTAAAAATGGACGTAAATTGTGTGATTCATCAACTGTCTTTGTCCCTTGTTTATGATACCTGTTTCATTTCTTTTCTGGAGCGGTCTTTCTTATGATATGCGATAAAATAGATGAATCCGACAAACACTGCTCCTCCAATAACATTGCCGATAAAAGCCGGAATGAGGTTTCCGATAAACTGCCCCCACGTAAACGAGCCTGCAAAAATGGCAGCCGGAATTACAAACATGTTGGCGACAACGTGCTGAAATCCGATTGCCACAAAGGCCATGACAGGGAACCATATGCCAACAATTTTCCCTGCGCCATCTTGAGCACCGAAGGAAAGCCAAACTGCAAGACACACCAGCCAGTTACAGCCGATGCCGGAAACGAGAACCTTGCCAAAGCTCATATCAAGCTTGCCTTGCGCGACAGCGATCGTCTTTTCCAAATATGGCCCCGTTTCGGTTAAGCCGACAAGATGGCCGAAAAAGTAAGCAACAAACAAAGCGCCGACCAGATTCATAATGGTAACGATCACCCAATTAACCGCCAATTCCTTTAGTGATATTTTTCTCGAAAATAATGCCATTGCCATTGACATCATATTTCCTGTTATCAGTTCAGCCCCTGCAAGAACCACAAGGATCAATCCTACAGGAAATACCGCAGCCCCGATAAAACTGGACAGGCTTCCCCATTCTTTCGGAAGATCGCCGATCACCCTGATATCAAGCAAATAACCGAGTGCGATAAAAGCACCGCCTAAAAAACCCAGCACCAAGAGAGACAGCAGCGGAAGCTTTACCTTTTTCATCCCTGCTTCAATTGCTGCTTCTGCTATTTCATCCGGTTTCCGAAAACCCATACTACATACGCCCCCATTGTTTCTCCATTTTTACAGTTATAAAAGAAAAGCATCAAAAAAGGCAGCACTCAAATAACCTGTATCAATCAGGTGTTTGAATGCTGCCTAACTTGTGTGCATACCCATACAACAACATCAAGCAGAATTAAGATATTGATAGAGAATATATACAGTTCGTGCATACATTCCATTGCTTTTGTCCTTCTATAACTGCAGTAAAAACATCATATCAAATGTGACAATTTTGTGTCAATGGCAAATATGCTAGTTAAAAAGGACTTCTTTTTGGTCGTCAATTTTTCGGTCAAAGACAAAAACAGATACGGCGATATTTTCTTCAATTTTGATATCAGAAAACAAATGAACAAGCTTAGCCCCGATCAGCTCCTCCATTCCTTCCGGCGTTTTTTTAGAGTAAAGGTCTTGAATCAGGCTTGTCCGAGCCGCATGCACCATTTCTCTTCCCTCAGGCGTGCGGGCGATAAACTGCTCGCTCGCGCTCAGGTTGCCGTAGAGCGTCGACACAGCCATATTATCTACAAATACCGTGTGAATCCGTTCAGGTCCTTTGCCGAACAATTCCTTGCGAAGTTTTCGAATAATATCATTGAACTCATGAATTTTCTTTGACATGCTGATTACCCCTTCCGATTTTGCCTTAAAAAAGGCCGTTCCCGGTTCCCCTCAGGACATTTCACTTGGTTAAAATTTTCCTGTCATATTGTATTATAATAAATATCACTTTATAATAAAAGCAGTGTTGATGGATTTGTAATAGGATCTTGTTATGAGTCTATCGGTTTATAAAAATCAAGGATTGGTCTGTTAGTAAGACTTGCTAGTGAACTATTCCGCCATGTGTGTTTACACCTTCTGTGAATGAAAGACAGGTGTATCTATACATGGCTTTTTTGACTTCTTGAAAGAAAGATGGAGGGGAATATGAATATGATGGACGATAAGTCGATCAGTGTCCGCGTTGACGGAACAGAAATTCAAGCACGAGCAGGGGCCACAATTTTAGATATTTTAAATGAAAATGGGATTGAGTATCCGCAAATCTGCCACGTCCCAGAGGTTGATCCGATTCAAACATGCGATACATGCATTGTAGAGGCAGACGGCAAGCTGGTTCGTTCATGCTCTACGGTCGCTGAAAACGGAATGTCAATTGATCTTTCGGGAAATCGGGTGAAAGAGGCACAAACCGAAGCAATGGATCGCCTTCTTGAAAATCATTTGCTGTATTGTACGGTTTGCGATAATAACAATGGGAACTGTACACTGCATAATACAGCGGAAATGATGGGGATCGAGCATCAAAAATACCCTTATACGCCAAAAGAAGATCCGTCTTGTGCGGTTGATATGTCTCCCCCTTTTTACCGATATGATCCAAACCAATGCATCGCCTGCGGCCAGTGTGTTGAGGTGTGTCAGAACCTTCAAGTCAATGAAACACTCTCTATCGACTGGGAACGCGAACGTCCGCGGGTTATTTGGGATGAAGGAGTTTCAATCAACGAATCTTCTTGTGTCAGCTGCGGCCAATGTGTCACGGTTTGTCCGTGTAATGCACTGATGGAAAAATCAATGCTTGGCCAGGCTGGCTTTATGACGGGTATCAAGCAGGATGTCATGGAACCAATGATTGACCTTGTCAAAAATGTTGAACCGGGGTACAGCAGCATTTTTGCCATTTCTGAAGTTGAAGCGGCAATGCGTGAAACAAGAACGAAAAAAACAAAAACGGTATGTACGTTCTGCGGTGTCGGCTGTTCCTTTGAAGTATGGACAAAAGGACGGGATATTTTAAAAATCCAGCCTGTTTCTGACGCTCCTGTTAACGCAATTTCTACATGTGTCAAAGGGAAATTCGGCTGGGATTTCGTTAATTCTGAAGAGCGGATCACAAAGCCTTTAATCCGTAAAAACGGGGCTTTTGTGGAATCTTCTTGGGAAGAAGCCCTCGATCTTGTCGCAAGCAGATTAGGTACAATTAAAGAGACATACGGCAAAGGCTCTGTCGGATTCATTTCTTCTTCTAAAATTACGAATGAAGAAAACTATGTCATCCAAAAATTAGCGCGTCAGGTATTTGAAACAAATAACGTCGATAACTGCTCTCGCTACTGTCAGTCTCCTGCTACAGACGGGTTGTTCCGTACGGTCGGCATGGGCGGTGACGCCGGCACGATTAAAGATATTGCCAAAGCCGGACTCGTCATCATCGTCGGCGCCAATCCGGCTGAAGGACATCCGGTGCTTGCAACACGGGTCAAACGTGCACACAAGCTCCATGGACAAAAATTAATCGTTGCCGACCTGCGGAAAAATGAGATGGCTGAACGGTCTGATCTGTTCATCAGCCCTAAACAAGGTACAGACCAAGTATGGCTGATGGCCGTTACGAAATATATGATCGACCAAGGCTGGCATGATCAAGCGTTTATTGATGAGAACGTGAACTACTTTGAAGACTATAAAGAAACACTTAAAACCTATACGCTTGATTATGCGGAACGCATCACAGGCCTCTCAAAAGAAAGCATCATTCAAATTGCCGAGATGATTCGTGATGCTGACGGCACTTGTGTTCTTTGGGGAATGGGTGTTACTCAAAATACGGGCGGCTCTGATACGTCAGCAGCGATTTCGAACCTGCTTCTGGCAACAGGCAACTACCGCCGTCCGGGTGCCGGCGCTTATCCTCTGCGCGGACACAATAACGTTCAAGGCGCTTGCGACATGGGGACATTGCCAGGCTGGCTTCCGGGATATCAGCATATTACAGATGACGAAGCACGCGCCAAATTTGAAAAGGCTTATGGTGTGGAGATTGAAGGAAAACCAGGTTTAGACAATATTCAAATGCTTCATTCCATTGAAGAAGGCAAGATGAAGGCCATGTACCTTGTTGGTGAAGATATGGCACTGGTCGATTCGAATGCGAACCATGTGCATGATATTTTATCAAGCCTTGATTTCTTCGTGGTTCAGGACATTTTCCTGTCGAGAACGGCTCAATATGCCGATGTCGTCTTGCCTGCCACTCCATCTCTTGAGAAAGATGGAACGTTTACCAATACAGAGCGCCGTGTGCAGCGATTGTATCAAGCGCTTCCGACACTTGGAGACGCGAAACCGGACTGGTGGATTATTCAAGAGGTGGCAAACCGCTTAGGAGCCGGATGGAGCTACAGCCATCCAAGCGACATTTTCTCTGAAATGGCGAGTCTTTCTCCTCTGTTTGGAAAAGCCAGCTATGAGGTGCTTGAAGGCTGGAACACCTTCCTATGGGGCAGCTTCACAGGTGAAAGCACGCCGCTTCTGTATGAAGACGGATTTAATTTCCCAGACAAAAAAGCCCGTTTTGCACTGTCTGATTGGACTGAACCTGCCGCTTTCCCTGAAGAATATGATCTTCACATCAATAACGGCCGGATGCTTGAGCATTTCCATGAAGGAAATATGACAAATAAATCGAAAGGCATTCAATCCAAAGTGCCGAATGTATTCGTCGAAGTATCGCCGGAACTTGCACAGGAGCGCGGCATTTGTGACGGTTCACTGGTTCGCCTCGTATCTCCGTTCGGAGCTGTTAAATTAAATGCGCTCATTACTGACCGTGTGCGAAAAAATGAACTCTACCTGCCGATGAACTCGACAGACAAGGATTCAGCGATTAACTTCCTGACAGGGCCTGCGGCTGATAAACGCACGAACACGCCTGCTTACAAACAGACGAAGGTTCGCATGGAGGTGCTTGGAGGCTGCGAAAGCGCACCGCTTCCTAAAACAAATCCGCGTAACAAGAAACGGAATCCGCAAAACGGCGTCGAGGCAGAAAGAAAATGGAACCGTCCGGGTTATGTCCATTTGACTGATTAAATGAAAGGGGGAAACGAAAATGGCCACTCCGATTACAACGATCAAAAAAGAAACAAAAACAGCGGAGCAAATCAAGCTTGAGAAAATCGAGGAGCTGAAGGAGCTGCTGACGGAAAATGAGGATGCCGTCTCGAAAACGATGACGTTAATGAGTGAACTTAATGAGCTTGGCATCTTTGATGCAGCAGCAAGCATGCTGAGGGCGAAAGAAGACATCGCCAAAATCGCGCTTGGCCAGGTATCTCGCGAGCCTGTCACAAACCTCATCAACACGATGATGGCGGCTGGAGGCGCTTTGACAAAGGCTGATCCTGCGTTTACAGGCAAGCTTTTAGAAAGCGTAATGGCGGGAACCGAACAGGCGCAAAGCTTTTTAAAAGAAGACAAGAAAGTCGGCATTCTCGATCTCTTAAAAGCGATGAACGACCCTGATATTAACAGAGCAGTCGGCTTCGGCCTTCAGTTTTTAAAAGGCATGGGAAAAGAGCTGCGGGAAGAATAACAAAAAACAGCCATCAGTTGATGGCTGTTTTTTATTCGTCGGCTTCTTCCAAGCGCTTCTTATATACGAGTGAACGGTCGGCGCAAAAGAAAGCGCCGGCTAAAAATACGCAATCCGTCATAAACATAACTGATTTCTGGCCTAACGTTAAGCCCTGATCAGGAAGAACCGCGCCTATATATAAAAAAGTGCTGACTGCAAGCAAGGTAAAAGCGAAATGCTTGTAGTCTTCTTTTAATGATTTCATTCTATTCTTCTTCATAAAAGAATCACCTGCCAGATTCATAGTATATGACTATTATAATATACTCTGGCAGCTTACAGAGAAAGTAAATCTATCCATTTGTTATAAAATGTTAAGAGCCTGCTCGATATCTTCCAGCAAATCCTCCCCATCCTCTATTCCCACAGAGATTCTGATCAAGCCGTCTGTAATGCCGAGTTCAAGCCGGCGCTCTCTCGGAATAGAGGCATGTGTCATTCTAGCCGGAACAGAAATTAAGCTTTCTACAGCGCCCAGGCTTTCCGCAATTGTAAACAGCTTAAGTTTGCCTAAAAAGGCATCCACTCGCTCTTCACTGCCAATATCAAAGGAGATCATGCCTCCAAAGCCTGATCCTTGAGATTTCGCAAGCTCATGTCCCGGATGGTTTGGAGAACCAGGGTAATATAACGTTTGAACAGCAGGATGTTGCTCAAGAAAACTTGCGATTTTCCGCGCGTTTTGATCGATTGCTTCCATTCTGAGCCCCAGTGTTTTGATCCCTCTCATTAACAGCCATGAATCCTGAGGGCCGAGCACGCCGCCTGTTGAATTTTGCACAAAATGCAGCTCTTCTCCAAGCTCTTTCGAAGCTGTAATAACTAAACCGCCGACAACATCACTGTGTCCGCCGAGATATTTAGTCGCACTGTGAAGCACGATATCAGCGCCTAAAGTAAGCGGCTGCTGAAAATATGGTGTATTAAAGGTGTTGTCTACGATTAGAAGAACACCCGCTTTTTTCGCAATATCTGCCATCAGTGATAGATCGGTGATTTTGAGAAGCGGATTTGTCGGTGTCTCAATATAAATTGCCTTTGTATTGGGACGAATCGCTTTTTCGACTTCTTCTCCGCTGCTTGTATCCACAAAAGTTGATTCAATGCCGAGACGGTTAAGCACCTTTGTCATCACTCGATATGTCCCGCCGTACACGTCATCAGTCAAAACAACATGGTCTCCGCTGTTAAACAGCATCATAACAGCTGTAATTGCAGCCATTCCTGAGCTGAACGCATAACCTGCTTCCCCGGCTTCGAGCTCTGTCACAAGCGTTTCCAGTGCAGTTCTTGTCGGGTTGGCCGTTCTTGAATATTCATAGCCGGTATGCTGGCCTGCTTTCGGCTGCTTGTACGTGCTCACTTGATATATCGGAACGGAAACAGCTCCTGTTTTCTCATCACCTGTGATCCCGCCATGTACCATCAATGTTTTTTTCTTCATATCAGATGCCTCCTTCGTATATATGTTTGCTGATATATCGATCACTGCTGTCTGGGAATACTGTGACAATATTTGTTCCGGCAGACGATTTTTTCGCTTCCTCCAATGCCGCATAAAGCGCTGCACCTGAAGAGCTTCCGATCAGCAGGCCTTCTTTTTCAGCCGCTTCTTTAACAAGTCTAAAAGCATTCTCATCTGTTACCGTATATATTGCATCAAAATGGCTTTCATCCATATAGTCAGGGATAAACTCCATGCCGATCCCTTCTGTTTTATGAGCATGAGGCTCTCCGCCGTTTAATATGGAGCCTTCCGGTTCGACAATTACTGTTTTGACTGCGGGATGTTTTTCTTTTAAGAAGGATGCTGTTCCCGCGAATGTGCCTCCTGATCCTGCCCCAGCGACAAACGTATGAATCTTGCCGTCAAGCGCTTTCCATATTTCAGGCCCAAGAGTCTTATAGTAAGTCGATGGATTTACTTGGTTTTTAAATTGCAAAACACAATAGGAATTATCAATTTCCCTCTCCAGCTGTATCGCTTTTCGAATGGCTCCCTGCATTCCGTCTTTACGCGGCGTATGCACGATTGACGCTCCTAGCGCCTGCATAATTTGCTGCTTTTCTTTGCTGAAATGTTCCGGAACACAGAAAATGGCTTTTAAACCATGTTTTCTGGCGTTAAGGGCAAGCCCGATACCTGTATTTCCGGCCGTTGCCTCTATAATGACTCCCCCGGGCTTTACTTTGCCTGAATCCAGGGCGTCACGGATCAGCATATCTCCCAGTCTGTCTTTTATGCTTCCGCCAGGGTTCATCATTTCCAGCTTGGCATATACAGCCACACCTTCAGGAATATCAAAATTCTTCAAGCGGAGAAGCGGTGTATTCCCAATCAGCTCGGTAATGTCCGTAATAACTGTCATATATGTCCTCCTCCTTGATAGAGGTTGTTTTAGGGAAAACGGAGGAGAACACTCCCCCGTTTTAATGAATTCGTTTGATCACTTTTAACACAAGCTCTGTTGAGTGAACAGCAGCCTGCTCTAAAAATTGGTCAAATGATACAGGTGATTCTTTTCCTGCGATATCAGATAATGCTCTGATCACAACAAACGGCGTTTTAAACTGGTGGCACACTTGAGCGACTGCCGCTGCCTCCATTTCTACCGCATACAGATCAGAAAATCTCGCACGCACCTCTTCGACCCGCTTCGGATCATTCATAAAGGAATCGCCTGTTGCGATCGTTCCTTTTGCAACTTGAATGCCGTCAAGCTCAGAAATCGCTTCTTCAGTAATGCTGATCAGCGTTTCATCTGCGGCGTAAGCAGCCGGAAGGCCTGGCACCTGTCCGTATTCATAATCAAAGGCCGTTACATCTACATCATGATGGCGAACGTCAGTAGAAATGACAACGTCTCCCACATTCAGTGTATGATGAAATCCGCCCGCTGAGCCTGTGTTAATCACATAATCAGGCTTGTAGCGATCAAGCAGAAGTGTCGTGCTGATCGCAGCATTCACTTTTCCGATTCCTGATTTTAAAAGAATGACTTCAGTTCCTTCATATTGGCCTGTTGTAAATTCACAGTGCGCGATCGTTTCTGTTTTTGCATTTTCCAGTTTGTTTCTTAGGATGGTTACTTCCTCTTCCATTGCTCCGATGACTGCTAGTTTCATCTATACACATTCCCTTCACTTTACCGTTTGATCGCCTCCATTATCCACACGAAGTCGTTTTGCTGAATGAATTGGACTGCAAAACCTTCAGCTGTAAACATCTCTTTCATCGTTTCCAATGTGGGATAATGCTCCGTCTTTAAATCATTCGCCAGCTGATAAAAGCCCTGAGAACGTGCTTTATCAATGGCTTGATTATACGCTTCCTCGTGTTCAAAGACAGTATCGGCAAACACTATTTTATCATGCATGTGAAGGTATTTGCCATATTGCTTTATTGCGGCTCGTTTTTCTTCGTCAGTCAAATGATGAAAAGCATATGAACTGACAATCGTGTCAGCCTGAAATGGCGGTTCAGGGAATGTCAGGAAGTCTCCGTCAACAATTTCCGCCCTGCCGCGGAGCTTGTCAGATGCTAACTTGCGCATCGCCGGAGACGGCTCGACTCCAAATACAGATTTCCCCGCTTCAAGCAGTTTCGCTGTCAAGTTGCCGGTCCCTGGCCCAAATTCTAATACACGAATCCCTGACCGGCTGACAATGGCATTCAAAATATCATCATAGCCTCTGAATGCCTCTTTATACTGAATATCCAAACCTTGAACTGTTTGATCGTAAGTTGCGGCCCAATCCTCAAAAAGAGGGATAAATTCACGTCCCATAGTTGTCACACTCCATATTTTATAATTCCTATAAGCATACTATGAATTAATGATGGAACAGTTCCTATCTTACCATATCTTCTTGAAAGTAGGTACTAAAACACTTTGTGTTTTTTATCCAGTCATATATTGCGCGTACAGCGTAAAAAGGCTTATACTTCATATGACTTGTAAAGGCGGAGGGGTCGAAAGATGAATTTTCAATTGGATCTGATTAAAGACAAAGTAGAATTTTTCGAAGCGGCATCATTGCAGGAGCTTGAAAAGAAAATCAACACACAAATTGAAAACAATAAAGCGATCATGCTGCGTGTGAAATCTGTCTCGCATCAAACAGCTGTGGCAGACGGAAAATTTTTTTACAGCGCCGTTGTTCATTTTGCAGCTGAGGTGTAAAACAAAAGCAGCCGAAAGATTCGGCTGCTTTTGTTTATTTTAATTTTTCTACTTTTGTCGGCTTCCAGCCTTTTTCATCAACCCATGTAATCGTTACTTGATATTTCTCTCCGCTCGTTTTATCTAAAATCTTACCTTTGGCATCCTGAGGGCTGCCGTTATTTCCGAGCCAGAGAACGGTCATGTTATCTGTTGAAACACCGGTTGCATATGATATGGCTTTCAGCATCTCAGCCCAGTCTTGTGAGCTTGAGTCATAAGTGGCAGCATGCTCGCCCTTCTGCTCAGTTCCGACTGCCTTCCAGTCAGGATTTTCATACGTTTTTTCCACATCACTTGATGAGCCGCCTTCTGTGACTTTTGCGTCTTTAAGCGGGTCATCTGAATTTGAGTTTGAGTCTGAATCAGAATCAGAGTCATCACTTTTAGAAGAATCATCTTTTTTGGAATCTGAATCTGAGTCAGAAGATTTCTCAGAATCCTTTTCGCTGTCAGATGTATCTTTCTTACTGTCTTTTATATCCTCATCCGATTTCTTTTCCGTCTTTCCTGAAGCCGGAGATTCCTGTTTTTGCGCCGTTTCAGAATCCTTGCTGACATCTTTGCTAGAAGGACTGTTAATGAAGAGATTGGCTGCTACTACAACAATTAGAATAGATACGATTGCGATTAAGATGTTAAGCACTAAATTAGCTTTCCTGCGCTTATCACGGTTTTCATAACGAGATTGATTATTGCTCAATAATTCTGCACTCCTTTATCCCTCTTGGCTCAGCATATATTTTACCATGTGCTGAGAAGTTGTTCTATTTCTGATTGATTTCAATTTCGTGTACTTTTTTAACAATATCATAAAACACCGAATTTGTCAGAGCCTTATCCCCCGGCGTATCCATGTGCAATACGACAAGCGCGTATTTCGGCTTATCCGCGGGAAAATACCCGGCAAACCATTTTTCATAAAGCGTTTCTTTATCTTTTGAAAGCTTGCCTGTCTGGGCGGTGCCTGATTTCCCTGCTACAGTATACGAAAGATCCTGAAACCTTCTGCCCGTTCCGGAAGGAGATTCCACCACCTGCCGCAGCATTTTTTGAAGCTGCTGTGCCGTATATTTGTCTATTGTTTCTCCTTTAATCTTCTGATCTTTAAACTTGACGAGCGTTGTGCCGTTTTTGTATTCAATCTGCTCTGCGATTTTCACCTGCCGCTTTTCACCGCCGCGGGCGATTGTCGCCATCATATTAGCTACCTCAAGCGGCGTTACCTTTACATTTTTCTGCCCGATCGCTGTTTGCGCAATTGCTTTTTTGACTGATTTGTCTTTTTCATCCCCCCAAATCACGCCGCTTTTTTCATTATAGAATTGGCGGAAATCTGACTCGTGGTACAGTTTTCCTTCCCAGCCTGCCCGATCTGTAAGGGACAGCTTTTCTGACATGTCTTCAATGACGGAATGGTCTTTCTTCATTAATTGTTCGGCAAGACTTGTAAACGTGTAATTGCAGCTTTGTGCGAAACTTTCTTCAAAGGACAGGGTTCCATTATCGTCTCCCGGTTCGCCGTACAGGTTTAAATTACAATTAAAGGTTTGACTCGGCTTTACCGCGTTATGCTCAATCGCAGCTGCCGCTATCACAGTTTTAAAAACGGAGCCGGGATAGATTGGCGTCAGCATATAATTTTGAAGCGTGTTTTGTCTGGACACATCGGCATCCGGTTTGCTTACGATGCCCAACACACTGCTCTTTTCGATGTCCAGCAGCACCGCTCCTCCTTTTTTCAGCCCCTGATCATCTAGTATGCCTTCTATCGCTTTTTGAATGCTTTGATCAATCGTTGTTTTGACTTGGAGCGGATAAAATGAGTTGGCCTCAGCTGTATATTTGACGTCCATGCCGAACAAAGGGTTTCCTTTTCCGTCCACATGATACAAAAGCTTCGTGTCCTGTTCCGGGAGCAAAAACTCATCAAATGTCCGTTCTAAACCAGTTGTGCCGATTTTCGTTTTAATCGGCAGGTTTTCCTTTTCAGGATACTTATTGCGGAGAAGCGCCGGATCTTGATTGGTTGTGCCTATCGTATGCGAGGCAAGACTGGGCTTGTCTTCATTCTCCATATATACGCCGTAAATGCCAGGATATTTCAAAGAATTGATTTTTGTGATAGATTCCTTCGAAAGTGTTTTGATTTTCTTTTGATGTAAAATAACTGGTTTTTTCGATTTTGCAAGAGTCTGATGCAAATCATCTTCAGACATGCCGAGAATCTCTGCGACTTTTTTAATCGGCCAGTCCTGCGTTAACAGAAAAGGGAACAAGACAACCGCAGGCTCGCTTGTGCCAGTCAGCGCTTGGCCGTTTCGATCTAAAAACGATCCTCTGCCATCAGAAATGAGCACTTCCTCCGTTCGTTGATTAACACTTTCCTGTATTAAATTAATTTTCTTTTTCGAAAATGATTCTGTGAAAAACAGCTGGATTTCCGCGAGCCTAAGCAAAAGCAGAAAAAACACGATTAAAAAAGCCAGGACAGCCAGCTTCATTCGTTTCGATAACTTCATAAAAAAACACCTCACCCACATTGTGGACGAGGTGTTTCTTTGCTAAACGGATATTATGAAATTTTCACAATTTTCACGAGCATTTCTCCGCCCGGTGTCTGAACTGTGACTTCATCATCTACTTTTTTGCCAAGCAGGCTTTTAGCGATCGGCGAGTCGTTTGAAATTTTCCCTTCAAACGGATCAGCTTCAGCGCTTCCGACGATTGTATAAGATTCTTCATCACCATCAGGCAGTTCGACAAAAGTGACGGTTTTACCTAAACCGACAACGTTAGAGCCGCCGTCATCTTCAATGATTTTCGCATTGCGGATCATATTCTCAAGAGTCGTTACACGGCCCTCTACGAATGCCTGCTCTTCTTTCGCTGAGTCGTATTCAGAGTTTTCGGAAAGATCCCCGAAACTTCTCGCGATTTTGATGCGCTCTACTACTTCTTTTCGTTTAACCGTTTTCAAATATTCTAATTCTTGTTCAAGTTTTTGTTTTCCTTCTACAGTCATAGGAAAAACTTTCTCTTGTGCCATGTCCCTTCACTCCTTCTGGTTGTCCCTCAACATCTTCGATTATGTATGAGAGCATAAACTAAAATACAAGAATGAGAACACAGGGCAGTCCTCGTTCTTCTCTCCCATATTGGTACTGTTTATCTTAAACTGAATCTTGTGGTTCTGCAAATATTTCGCGTTTATAAACAGGGAAAGAAGGGAATTTACACATCCCCTTCCTGCCTATACATAATATGGTCAGAGTTATTTATGTCTATGCTATGGTATTACAAAATCGCATTTTGTTCAAGAATGGTTTGAATTTTTGTGACCATCAGATCAATTGCAACGTGATTTTGTCCGCCTTCCGGGATAATAATATCAGCGTATCGCTTTGTCGGCTCAACGAATTGATTGTGCATCGGGCGGACAACAGACACATATTGTTCAATGACAGAATCAATAGAGCGTCCGCGCTCATTAATATCTCTCATAATCCGTCTTATAATGCGCAAGTCTGCGTCTGTGTCAACGTAAAGCTTGATATCCATCAGGTCGCGCAGCCTTTTATCTTCAAGAACAAGAATGCCTTCAAGAATAATCACGTCTTTCGGCTCTACGTGAACCGTTTCTTCTGACCGTGTGTGAAGCTTATAATCGTAAATCGGCTTTTCAATCGGACGGTAATTCAATAGGTCTTGAATATGCTCGATTAAATAGTCATTATCAAACGCAAGCGGATGATCATAGTTTGTATTCAGCCTTTCTTCAAATGGAAGATGGCTTTGGTCTTTATAATAGAGGTCTTGCTGGATCATTAAAATCGAGTGCCCTTTGAATTGTTCATAAATTGAACGTGTTACACTCGTTTTTCCTGAACCGGAACCTCCTGCGATTCCAATGACTACTGGACTCTTACCCATGGGTGATTACTTCCCCTTTCTCATCATGTTGCTCGGATAAATCTTTTTGTCTAATTTGAATTTGACAATTTGCAGGGGATGGCGGGCAGCGTCTAGCTCATTTCCGTCTTCGTCCCAAATGGTTTCAATCGTATGTGTAAAGTTTTCGATTTCCGGACCGAAAAATTCTACTTCGTCACCTTTTTTGAAGAAATTGCGCTGCTGAAGAGTGACCATTTGTGTATCCTCATCATAATTCAGCACTAAGCCGACAAAATCAAATGTTGTTTTTTTGCCGTGTTCGCCAAACATTTGCTCTTCATAGCCTGGTGTTCCTTCGAAGAAAGCTGTCGCAGTGTCACGGTTGGCGCATTTATCAAGCTCTTCCAGCCATTCTTTTTGAATCACAAAGTTATCGGGATCAGCGCAATAAGCGTCAATCACTTTACGATATACGCTGACAACTGTCGCTACGTAGTGAATGGATTTCATCCGTCCTTCAATCTTTAAGCTGTCGATGCCCATTTCAATCATTTTCGGAATCGACTCAATCAGCTTCAAGTCTTTCGGACTCATTGCAAACGGAGCGTCTTCTTCACTGTATAAAGCAACGGCATTGGCACCGTCGGTTTGATATAAATCATAATCCCAGCGGCATGACTGGCAGCAGCCTCCGCGGTTGGAATCGCGGGCTGTCATGTGATTGCTCAAGACACAGCGGCCGGAGTATGCAATACACATCGCACCGTGAATAAAGGATTCGATTTCGATATCTACTTTTTCTTTCATTTCTCTGATTTCGAGCGCGCTTGTCTCACGGGCTAACACCACACGGTCAAGCCCTTCTTCCTTCCAGAACTGAACAGCCTTCCAGTTGGAGAGAGATTGCTGCGTGCTCAAGTGAACCTCAACATGAGGCGCTACTCTGCGGCAGGTTTCGATAATAAGCGGATCTGCCACAATGATGCCGGCAACATTGGCGTCACCGAGAGCTTTTAAATAATCTTCAAGCCCGTCAATATTCTCATTATGGGCAAAAATATTTGTCGTGACGTAAATTTTCGCGCCGTATTTTTTCGCAAATTCGACGCCCTCTGCGATTTCTTCAATCGTAAAGTTATCCGCATTCGAACGAAGCCCGTATTCCTGCCCTCCGATAAAGACGGCATCCGCTCCGTAATGTACAGCAATTTTCAGCTTTTCAAGATTCCCCGCAGGCGCGAGAAGCTCTGGCTTTTTCGTAATCACACGCTTACCATCAACTATTTTAGAAATCTTATCATTTACGGCAGTCATAGCGTAACCTCCTTTTCATTAATAAACCGTTTCTTTAAAGAAGAAGCCGGTATCTATTTTTCTGTTTACTGGCTGAATGTTTTCAATACGTTCGATCCAGTCTTCTTTTTTCGCTTCGTAATCGTCACGGTTTTCCGCACACAGATCAATCGCTTCTCTGTACATGCTGGTGACTTCCACTAAGTATTCAGATGATTTCAGAACACCGTCGATTTTGAAAGAATCGACTCCCGCATCTATCAGATCTTCAAGTTCATCAATGATGCACACATCGTTCGGGCTCATGATATGTGTGCCGTTCTCATCTTCGAAAATCGGATATTTATTATGGCGTTCCTTATCATGCAGGAACATGCCGGATTCTTTTTTCTTTCTTTCAATGTCCATGACTTTGCCTTGGTATTCGAAATAGTTTCCGATCAAGGAACGTTTCGACTGGAACATGCAGGTCATTCCATGCACCTGGACTTCAATTTCAACTTCTGCATTTTCTTTGATCTCAACAATGCTGTCCATATTTAATTCTCTGGCAAGCACAGATCGAGCTGCGCCTTTACGTCCCCAGTAGTTGCATGTATAATAGTTGGTTCCTGTCGTTTCTGTGCTCCAATGAAGCTTCAGATCCGGCGCTGATTCACGTGCAGCCATAAGAACGGCAGGATCGCCGAATACAGCCGCATCAACGCCCGTTTCCGCTAAGAAAGCGAGATAATCGCCAAGTTCTCCCACTTTATCGTTATGAAAAATTCCATTTACGGCAACGTATACTTTTGCTCCTTCGTTATGGGCAATGTCTACCGCTTTCGTTACATCCTCACGGGAAAATTCCCCCGCTAATCTCAGACCGTATCTCTGTTCCCCAACTAAAAACGCAGTTGCCCCCGCCTGAATCAGCGGCAAAATGTCTGCCGTACTTGTCGGTGTGACTAAGAGCTCTGGTTTTTTCATGACGTTCACCTCTTCTTTTTACTGATCGCAAGCCCGTCCCCAACAGGGATAATCGCAGTTTGATAATCAGGATGATTCATCAGCCAATGATTATACTCATCGATTTTTGATACCAGCCTGCGCCTTCTTTTTGGTTCTATTTTGCTGTAATCCTCTGCCACCAGACCTTTAAACAGCACGTTGTCTGTTAAAATCACCCCGTCTGGCGAAAGCATCGGTTCATATAAGTGAAAAAAGTTTTGATATTGACCTTTAGCAGCATCAATGAAAATCACATCATATGGCGCTGTGACATGAACGGCTTCTGCTAATTCGAGCGCGTCCCCGTAAAACACATGGATTCGGTCATCAAGCTGAAAATCCTTTATGTTGTGAACAGCTTCCTCATGGCGTGTCTCATTGCGTTCAATCGTATATATTTCTGCAGACGGCAGTGCCAGCGCCATTCGAATGGCCGAGTAACCGATAGCCGTTCCGATCTCCAGTATTTTCTTCGCCTGTTTGACAGACAAAATTTGGAGCAGCACTTCTATGCCCGCTTTTTCCATAATCGGAACATGATGTTCTTCCGCATATGCTTCCAGTTTCCTCACGTTATCCGGCTGAGGCTTCAATAATGCTTCTATATAGTCATTTATTTGTTCATAGCGGTCTGTCACAACAAACAGCCTCCCGTTCTAAAAAGGAGTGCCCCAGTCTTTGACACAGGACACTCTCTGAGCACAACTTGTATACGTTAGTAAACAACCCGATATATTTTATCATAAAACCTTGCGGAATGCGAATAAAAGGAGAGCTTTTGCTCTCCTTTTATTTCTGATTTTTTGCCGAAATATATTTTTCTTTTGCTTTATTATGTTCTTTTAATGTTTTCGTAAATACGACATCACCGTTTGATTTTGCTAAAAAGTACAGATAGTCCGTTTTATCCGGATGAAGCGCCGCTTCCCAAGACGACATTCCGGCATTGGCAATCGGTCCTGGCGGCAGACCGGTGTTTTTATACGTATTGTACGGCGAATCGATTTCAAGGTCTTTATAAAGCACCCGGTCTTTATGCTTTCCAGCCGCGTACAAGACGGTCGGATCGGTCTGAAGCGGCATCTTCTTTTTCAGCCTGTTATAAAAGACGCTGGAAATTTTATGGCGATCCGCTTTTTCAGTCGCTTCCTCTTCGATCAAAGAAGCCATCGTCAGCAGCTTATGCACAGAAAGCTTTTCTTTCTTCATTTCTGTTTTGTATGTCTTCACATAAGAATCTGTCTGTTTCATCATCTCAGTTATGATGTTCTCAAGCGATGTATCCGGATCGTTGAATGGATATGTAGCCGGGAATAGGTATCCTTCCAACGGATGCTTTATATTTTTCTGAAAAACATCGTTTGTAACGGTGTCCGGAAATTCCTTTTTCAGCTGATTGATAAACGTTTTATCGTCCAGCTTTGCCATGACCTGTTTTTTTGAGTATTTCGTTTCCTCCGCAATGGCGTCGGCGATCTGTGTCAGCTGTTTCCCCTCAGGGACCGTGATTTGAAAGGCGTAGTTTGTTGCTCCGCTTGTCAGCTTCTTGATAATGGCATCCAGATCCATTCCTTTGTTCAGATGGTAGTACCCGGCTTGGAATCCGGAAGCTTTTTTATATTTCACATAGTACTGAAATGCCTTTTCACTTTTTATGACATTGTTTTCCTTCAAAATCGATGCGATCGTAGATACAGACGATCCGCTCGGAATGTTAATATTAACTGTCGTTTTATTGTTTTTTTCAACAGGTTCCAGCAGTGATTTCCCATATAAAAATGCTCCGCCTATGATGAGAAGCAGCACAATAATGGAAGACAGTACAATTCTTTTTTTATTTAAAAATGATTTTTTTTGCTGATTAATATACATAAGGTCTCCTCCCATCAGCTTTTATACTACATGATTCATGCTGTTTCGGCAATTTATTACAAAAAAAGGTCTCTTTATAAGCAAAAAAAAGCCGGAGCAGTATAGGCTCCGGCTTTTGGCGCGGTTTTACTCTTCGTCTTCTTCCGCTAAAAACGTGTTTAATGTCTCTTCGATCATATCCCATTCTTCATCGGTTTCGATCGGGAATAGTTCGCCGTCTTCACCATCTTCGTTTGGCGTAAAGCTGGAAGCAAGAATTTCTACTTCTTCATCATTCTTTGTTTCAATTGGGTAGTACAACACATAAGATTTGCCAAACTCTTCGTTTTCAAATGTAAACAGCACTTCGCAAAGCTGTTCATTTCCTTGTTCGTCAACAATTGTAATATTTTTTTCGCCGTGTTCCATTATATTCACCTCTGGCTTTAATTTAAGCTGTCAAGATATCCTTGCAGAATCATAACAGCCGCCATTTTATCAATGACTTTTTTTCGTTTCTGCCTGCTGACATCAGCGGCAATCAGCATTTTTTCAGCCGCCATTGTGGTAAGACGCTCGTCCCACAGCACAACAGGAACATTGTACGTGGTTTCAAGCACTTTCGCAAATGTTTGGCTGGCTTCACCTCTCGGGCCGACTGTTCCATTCATGTTTTTAGGAAAGCCGAGCACGATCTTATCTATAGTATAGTCTTTTGTCAGTTCAGATAAACGGGGTAAGCCGTAATCGCCCTCTGCTTCATTTATCTTTATGGTCTCAATGCCTTGAGCAGTCCAGCCCATTTCATCGCTCAGAGCAACACCGAGTGTTTTGGTTCCTAAATCGAGCCCTAATATTCTCATTGTTTATTTACGCCTCTTTATGCTGTTCTAAATAAGACTTCACCAATTCCTCGATTAATTCGTCTCTTTCAAGTTTGCGAATTAAATTGCGAGCGTCACGATGCCTAGGAATATAAGCGGGATCACCTGACAGCAAGTATCCGACAATCTGATTGATTGGATTGTAGCCCTTTTCCTGAAGCGCGTCATAAACAGTAATCAGCACCTCATTTACGTTAGTCTCGGCAGAATCATCGGAGAAATTAAATTTCATCGTTTTATCAAACGAGCTCACCGTTTTGCACCTCTTTCCCAAATTCGCAGGCAAAGTTCAGCCTGGGGTCCTAATCTTACCATCATTCTACACTACATGGGCAAATTATAAAACGGATTTCACCCAATCTTCTACAGAAGCCAATGCTTCTTCTAATTTTTCCGGCTGTTTGCCGCCTGCCTGTGCCATGTCCGGACGGCCTCCGCCGCCTCCGCCGCAAACTTCTGCGGCTTGTTTGACAAGCTTGCCGGCATGAAGGCCTTTCTCAATCAGATCCTTTGTAACACCTGCAGAAATATTGACTTTATCATTTTGCACAGCGCCAAGCACGATGACCGCAGAGCCGATTTTTGCTTTCAGTTCATCAACCATTGTGCGGAGATGGTTCATGTCTTTGGCGTTTACCTTTTCCGCAAGCACGCTGACACCATCAACTTCTTTTACTTTTGATAGAATCGCGCCTGCTTCAACGTTGCCGAGTTTCGCCAGAAGAGATTCATTTTCTCTTTGCGCTTCCTTCAGCTCAGCCTGCAGCGCAGCAACGCGCTTCGGCACTTCTTTGATATTTGTTTTCAGTTCGTCGGCAGTCTGCTTCAAAACTGAGATCTGGCTGTTCATTTCCACGTAAGCGCCTTGTCCTGTTACAGCTTCAATCCGTCTAGTGCCCGCTCCGATTCCAGACTCAGATACGATTTTAAATAAACCGATTTCGGCTGTGTTGCTGACATGGCATCCGCCGCAAAGCTCAAGGCTGTAATCTCCGACTTGAACAACCCTTACAATATCACCGTATTTTTCTCCGAACAGAGCCATAGCTCCCATTTCTTTTGCTTCAGCGATCGGTTTCAGATCAATGCTGACCGGAATGCTTGCCCAAATCTTTTCGTTTACAATGACTTCAATTCGTTCGAGCTCTTCTTTTGTCACTTGCCCGAAGTGTGAGAAGTCAAAACGAAGGCGGTTTTCATTCACAAGAGAGCCCGCCTGATTGACGTGCGTTCCAAGAACATCCTTCAAGGCCTGGTGCAATAAGTGCGTTGCCGTATGGTTTTTAATCACGCCGCTTCTCATATGATCTTCAACCTCAGCTGTTACATGCATGCCTTTTTGAACGGTTCCGCTCTCGACAACACCTTCATGCACATGCTGGCCGTTCGGCGCTTTTTGCACATCTTTCACTTTTACCACTGCCTGCTCGCTGCGCAAAAAGCCTTTATCGCCGATTTGACCGCCGCTTTCCGCATAGAAAGGTGTTTCGTCAAGAATGATCTGTACAGTTTCGCCTTCATGTGCTTCTTCAATTAACTGGCCGTCTTGCAGAAGCACAATCACATTGGCATCAGCCTTTGTTTGAGAGTAGCCGACAAATGTGCTTTCTTCTGTTACGTCGCGTAATGCGCCGCCCTGCACCTGCATGCTGCCGACATCCTGACGTGCATTTCTGGCCCGCTCGCGCTGCTGGTTCATTTCTTCTTCAAAGCCTTTATGGTCAACTGTCATGTTCTCGTCTTCCGCATATTCTTCAGTCAGTTCAACCGGGAATCCGTAGGTGTCGTAAAGTTTAAAGACATCCGCACCTGAAATGACGCTGCTGCCCTTATCTTTTTCCTTTTTGATCATTTCTGACAAGATGGCAAGCCCTTCATTCAATGTTTCGTGGAAGCGTTCTTCCTCCGTTTTTATGACCTTTGAGATGAATTCTTCCTTCTCTTTTACTTCAGGGTAGAAAGCAGCCATGATCTCAGCAACAACCGGCACAAGATCGTACATGAACGGACGGTTGATGTTGATCGTTTTGGCATAACGCACAGCGCGGCGCAATAAACGTCTTAATACATAGCCGCGTCCTTCATTAGACGGAAGCGCCCCGTCACTGACAGCAAAAGCAACCGTTCTGATGTGGTCGGCGATGACTTTAAATGCAGTGTCTTTTACATGGTCTTGGCCGTATGCTTCACCGGAAATCGTTTCTGTCGCTTTGATGATTGGGACAAACAAATCAGTATCGAAGTTTGTCGGGACATTCTGGATGACAGATACCATTCTTTCAAGTCCCATGCCTGTATCAATGTTTTTCTTCGGAAGCGGTGTATAGGTGCCGTCCGGGTTATGGTTGAACTCAGAGAATACAAGGTTCCATACTTCAAGGTAACGGTCATTTTCTCCCCCAGGATAAAGCTCTGGATCATCTGGATCGTTCCCATACGCTTCACCGCGGTCGTAGAAAATTTCTGTGTTCGGTCCACTCGGCCCTTCGCCGATGTCCCAGAAGTTCCCTTCCAGGCGAATAATTCTTTCTTCCGGAATACCAATTTTTTTCGCCCAAAACTCATATGCTTCTTCATCTTCGGGATGAACCGTCACAGAAAGAAGCTCTTCATCAAAACCAATCCACTTGTCACTCGTTAAAAACTCCCAAGCCCATGTGATCGCTTCTTCTTTAAAATAATCGCCGATGGAAAAGTTTCCGAGCATTTCAAAGAATGTGTGATGGCGCGCGGTTTTACCCACATTTTCAATATCGTTTGTTCTGATTGCTTTTTGAGCGTTTACGATTCTTGGATTTTCCGGCACAACGCGGCCGTCAAAATATTTTTTCAGCGTCGCAACACCGCTGTTGATCCAAAGCAGTGAAGGATCTTCATGAGGCACTAATGACGCGCTCGGCTCTACAGCATGTCCTTTTTCTTTAAAGAAATCCAAAAACATTTGACGCACTTCAGCAGAAGTTAAGTGTTTCATTGTATTTCCTCCTCTATAAAAATCGAAATTCTCTTCAGTGACAGCAAAAAAGCCCTCCCCCTATGCAAACACACGTTTACACAGGGACGAGAGCTGTCTCGCGGTACCACCCTGATTACGGGCCTTATGATTCGCCCGTCACCTTTCATCCAATAACGCAGGATGTGCGGCAGCGATTAACTGCACTCAGGATTAGCTTCCTCCGATCTTCTGATAAAGCTCCTTTCAGCTTGCGGAGCTTCTCTCTTTAACAGGGCTTCGGCGTACTCAGATCCGTCACTCGAGATTCGTATGTATTCTACGAGAAATTATAGACAAGCGGCACGCCAATGTCAATGCTCCGTCCGCATCCGCAGAAAATGGATCATCATTACTTTTAAAACAGCCGCAGCAGGCACTGCCAGTATCATGCCGACAATCCCCGCCAGCTCTCCTCCGGCAAGAAGCGCAAGCATAATCACTACCGGGTGCATCTTGAGGCTTCTGCCGACAATAAACGGACTGAGGACATTTCCTTCCAAAAATTGAAGTACAAACACCGTAATGACAACGACAAGGACGGCCTTCACAGAAATCGTCATCGCAATCAAAAGCGCAGGAACAGCGCCGATAAAGGGACCGAAGTACGGGATGACATTCGTAATACCCGAGATAAGACCCAGTATCAGCGGATACGGAAGGCCAAATATCCAAAATGTAATACCGGCTACAGCTCCAAGAATCAAGCAGACGAGCAGCTGGCCGCGAATGTAATCACCGAGAGAATCATCTACATCAAGCAAAAAAGCGCTGCCCCGCTTCCTCCACGACTTCGGCGTCAAATACCACACCGTTTTTTTCATCAATTCGATGTCCTTGACCATATAAAACACGAGAAAAGGAATCGTTGCCGCAATTAAGAAATAGTCGAGCACTTTACGGATTCCGCTAATTGCCCCTTCGATTGTGCCGGCGAAAAACGCCTCTGTCTGCCTAATCATTTTGTCTATGCGCTGATGCATGCCGTCCGGCCAGTCATCTGTATGGTTATGCACATGGAGAAGGAGCCCATTGTACGTCTCGGCAAACATAGGTATATTTTCTGACAGATCCGTCAGCTGCACGATTAGAACAGGCACACCTTTATATAATGCCCAGCCCAGTCCGCCAAAAAAAAGGACGTAAATCACCAAAATGCTTAAAGTCCTTGGCAAACCTTTGTCATGAAGCCACTCAGTGACCGGAAGTAATAAATAAGAAATAAAAATAGAAATGATCAAGGGAATAAAGATCGATTTTATGACGAGCCACAGGGGAGACCATAACATATCTAGCATACAAAAGACATAGACTGTTAACAGGACCAATAAACAAATGGCCACCCATAACAAAAGCTGCACCGGTTTCTGGAGCATCTGCTTTCACCTCTTCTATATCTTTTGAGGATTATAGGGAATTATTCTCTTATGTTTTCTTTACACAGACAAATGGAATGGATATTTTCCTGCGTTAAATTTTCAGAAAAGTTTGACCCTTTCGCACTAAGGTATGCATCATATCGTGTTGTTACTTTCCTCAACCTTGTAAGTTAGTTACATTTACACATAATTATTGAAGTTTCTGTTAGGAGGATTGCGATGATCTCATTTCAAAATGTAAACAAGCATTACGGAGATTTTCATGTGTTAAAGCAGATTAACCTGCAAATCGAAAAAGGTGAAGTCGTCGTCATTATCGGCCCATCCGGTTCCGGAAAAAGCACTTTGCTCAGATGCATCAACAGGCTGGAGACAATTAACGAAGGAACACTTACCGTAAACGGCACAGTTATTAATGACAGAAAAACTGACATTAATAACGTACGGCGAAATATCGGAATGGTGTTTCAGCACTTTCATTTATATCCTCATAAAACCGTGCTGCAAAATATTATGCTGGCGCCCGTAAAAGTACTCGGACAATCCGCTGAACAAGCAAAGGGAACTGCGCTGTATTACCTTGAAAAAGTCGGAATCCCTGAGAAAGCAAACGCCTATCCTTCCCAGCTTTCCGGCGGGCAGCAGCAGCGTGTGGCTATTGCCCGGGGACTGGCGATGAAGCCGGAGGTCATGCTGTTTGACGAGCCGACATCGGCGCTCGATCCGGAAATGATCGGTGAAGTGCTTGATGTGATGAAAAACCTCGCCAAAGAAGGCATGACAATGGTTGTCGTGACGCATGAAATGGGGTTTGCGAGAGAAGTGGCGGATCGTATTGTCTTTATTGATGAAGGAAACATTCTGGAGGAAGCAGCACCGGCTGAGTTTTACGCAAACCCGAAGGAAGAACGGGCACGCCTATTCTTGAGCCGTATTTTAAATCATTAAAAAGAGAAATGGGGGAGTTTGTATGAAAAAGATTTTATCGTTAGCATTGATTTCTTTAATCGCTGTTGCCATGCTTGCTGCATGCGGAAGCAAGGGGTCAAACGGAGAAAGCGCAAAGGATAGCAAAAAAGATACATTAGCTGCCATTAAAGATCAAGACAAAATTGTTTTCGGTGTTAAAACCGACACCAGGCTGTTCGGCCTGAAAAACCCAAGCTCAGGTGATATCGAGGGATTTGACATCGACATTGCCAAACAAATCGCTAAAGATATTTTAGGGGACGAAAACAAAGCTGAATTTAAAGAAGTCACATCAAAAACAAGGATTCCGATGCTTCAAAACGGAGATATCGACGCCATTGTCGCAACGATGACGATCACTGATGAACGAAAAAAGGAAGTTGACTTTTCCGATGTCTATTTTGAAGCAGGCCAATCACTTCTGGTGAAAAAAGGCAGCAAGATCAAAAGTATTGAGGACCTTGGCAAAGGATCGAAAGTTCTCGCTGTAAAAGGCTCCACTTCCTCTCAAAACATACGCGAAAAGGCACCTGATGCGAGTGTATTAGAGTTCGAAAACTACACCGAAGCCTTTACAGCGCTGAAATCCGGTCAAGGTGATGCTCTCACAACGGATAATGCCATTTTATACGGAATGGCTGACGAGAATAAAAATTATCAATTAACAGGAGAACCATTCACGGATGAGCCATATGGAATTGCCGTAAAAAAAGGACAATCGGCTCTCGTAAAAGAAATTAACGCTTCTCTCGAAAAGATGAAATCGGACGGTAGATATGACGAGATTTATAAAAAATGGATTAAAGAAGAACCAGCTGAATAACGAACATCCCGGGGTGAGCAGGCGATGCTCATCCCGATTTTATAAGGAGAGTGAATAAAGCATATGAATGTGTCTATTCTATTCGATAACTTCGACATGTATATGGACGGTTTTTATCACACGCTGCTCGCAAGCCTGATCGCGCTGGCCGGCAGCTTTGCGCTTGGCGTTCTTGTCGCGGTGATGAGAATAACAGTATTTAAGCCCTTGCAATGGCTCGGGACGGCTTATGTCGAATTTATCCGCAATATCCCTTTGCTTTTGATCACATTTGTCTTTTACTTTGGACTTCCAAATGCGGGTCTGAGGCTGGATGGATTCCAAGCGGGAACCGTTGCGCTCACAATTTATACGTCTGCTTTTATCGCAGAAGCCATCAGAGCCGGCATCCAGTCTGTTTCAAAAGGGCAAATGGAAGCAGCAAGATCGTCAGGCTTTACCTACAGCCAGGCAATGGTATATATCATTTTGCCCCAGGCGATCAAAATTGTGATCCCCCCCTTGGGCAATCAATTTTTAAACTTGGTCAAAAACTCGTCTATTCTCGGGGTTGTTGCCGGATTGGATCTCATGTATCAGGCTGATTTGGTGTCATCAAGCACGCTCGTCGTTTTTGATGTCTATATCTTTGTGGCACTCTTTTACTTAGTGCTGACGATACCGCTTAGTATCGGTGTTAACTATTTGGAAAAACGGCTGTAAAGAAGCTATTGATAAGGAGTGAAAACCATTGGATTTCATCGGAGCTTATTCATCTGAACATTTAGCTTTTTTATGGGACGGCTTTCTCGTCACACTGTACGTTGCATTTATTTCTATCATTCTGAGCTTTATTTTCGGGTTGATCGCAGGTACTCTCCGCTATGCGAAAATCCCTATTCTTTCTCAACTGATTGCCGTTCTCATTGAAACGATCAGAAATCTTCCCTTATTATTAATTATTTTCTTTACATTTTTCGCCCTGCCGGAAATCGGGATCAAACTTGAAATTACAGCTGCCGCTATTACAGCCTTAACAATCTTTGAATCCGCCATGCTTTCTGAAATCATACGGAGCGGCCTGAATTCAGTTGACAAAGGGCAGATTGAAGCGGCGCGTTCCTCCGGTCTTAGCTATACACAGACACTTTTCTCTATTGTGATGCCTCAGGCGCTTCGCCGGATGGTTCCGCCGATCGTAAGCCAGTTTATTTCTTTATTAAAGGATACATCGCTAGCTGTTGTGATTGCCCTGCCTGAGCTTATTCATAACGCTCAGATTTTAAACGGGCAAAGCGCTGACGGCAGTTATTTTTTCCCGATTTTTCTGCTGGCAGCATTGATGTATTTTGCAGTCAATTATAGTCTTTCACTTGCAGCCAGACGCCTAGAGGCACGGCAGACATAAAAAGGATACTCTAAAGAGAGTATCCTTCATTCCTTAAAACATCTTCATCATTCTTTTTCTCATCCGCTTCATGCTTCGGTTATTCAGCATGTCAGATTGAGTTGCCATTCGGTACACGAGAGCCCCGGCTCCCAGCGCCAAAAGAGAAGTCATTGTCCGATTCATCCTGCGCATCTCCTTTCGTTATTAAAAATTGATGCTGCGTTCATCCTCAGAAAACAAATCATCCAGGCTGCTTAGCGTTCCGTCTTCTTCCACTTGATGAGTTTCAATCTTCCCTTTGACCACTGTCAGCTCAATGAAACAGCCCCAGCAATAATATTGGTTCACGCCGATTTTCCCGATATCCTTACTTTTGCAGTTCGGGCATATAAGCATATCTCACACCTCTATCCGTTCAGAACGATCTCGTCTTTCCGCACCTCTACAAGCGAATCCGCTCTTTGGATCTGGCGTTTGCACCCCGCTAAGTCAGAAAAGAAACCGTCCGAGAGTTCATATGCTACGATTATGCCCTTGTCCAAACAAAAGTATACATCTTCCAGCATCCCCAAAATATCACCCTCTTGCGATTTCACGAGCTTCATTTTCATCTGCTCATATGTGAAGCATGATTTCGGAAGAGGCAAAAGCTGTTCTGAATTGACTGCGGCCAATATCCGGTCATGAAGAATGCAACTGATATCACATGCACGTAAAAGCGCATGATGGTTATGAAAAAGACGTTTTTGTTCAAGAATAAACCCGAGACAATTTCCTTCGAGAGAAAAACAAATATCAGAAATCGTCCCAAGATAAAAAGAAGTTTGTTCTGAATATACAGGAAATCCTTCTACCTCATGGCATGTTCTCAAAGTGTGATCAACCACCTTTTGTTGAACAGGCTTAGGTTTTGCTTTTCGCCTTTGACACATACGATGAAATCACTTCCACCCCCAATGAAAAAAGCTCCCGCAAACACGGGAGCCCTTTTTACAGCTGTTCTTCTTTCATAAAATCGAATGGCGTAATGCCTTCCATTCCGATATTTGCGTCGTGCACGCTGAACGGGAGCTCTTTTTGCAAAGCCGCAAGCTCAGCATCCATTTCAGCCACCTGCGCTGACAGCCTGTTTTTTAATGAGGTCTGTCTGACAGTCGCGTCATTATTTTTCACGCCCCACTCCAGCGCTTCCTCTTCCCCGCATAAAATGAGAAATTTCTTCGCCCTCGTGATGGCGGTATATAGAAGGTTTCTTCTGAGCATTCTATAGTAGCCCTTCACTACAGGAAGAACCACGATCGGAAATTCACTGCCCTGCGATTTATGAATAGAGCAGCAATACGCATGAGTAAACTGACTGAAGTCTTTTTTCGTAAACGTCATTTCATTGCCGTCAAAAGAGACAACAGCCATGTCTTCTTTTTCTGTATTTTCCTTCGCATAGAAAATTGAAGTGATTTCTCCAATATCGCCGTTAAACACATTGTTTTCCGGCTGATTGACAAGCTGCAAAATTTTATCCCCGGTTCTATAGACAACGTCACCGAACTTAATTTCCCTCCGCTTTTCTTTTGGAGGGTTTAAAATATCCTGCAGCATCACATTCAGCTCATTAATTCCGGCTTTCCCTCTGTACATTGGGGCGAGGACCTGTATATCTTTTGCCGTATATCCTTTTTTCAATGCATTCGCGACAACCTTCTCAACTACTTCTTTAATTTGCGAACCACCGCAGCGGATAAAGGAACGATCCTTTGTCGGGGCCGTCAGGTTGTTTGGAAGCAGCCCGTTTTTCATCTCGTGGGCAAGCTCAACAATCGACGATCCTTCCGCTTGCCGGTAGATGTCTGTCAGTCTTACGGTCGGAATCACCTGGGATGCCAAAAGGTCTCTGAGCACTTGACCGGGTCCGACGGAAGGCAGCTGGTCTTCGTCTCCGACAATGATGATTTGAATATGGTCAGGGATCGCTTTGAACAAATGATTCGCAAGCCATATATCAAGCATACTCGCTTCATCGATAATCAAAAGCTTCCCTTCAATCGGCTGGTCCTCTGTATGAGTAAATCCTTCCGCGCCATTCCAGCCGAGCAGCCGGTGTATCGTAACCGCCGGAAGACCCGTTGACTCACTCATTCGTTTCGCCGCTCTACCTGTAGGCGCGGCCAGCACAATCGGAAAGGCTTCATCTTTTTTATAATCCGACGGATCAAGCGAAGCACCGTGGAGTTCTCCATACAATTCTACAATGCCTCTGATGACCGTTGTTTTACCGGTACCTGGTCCTCCCGTTAAAAGAAGCATCGGTGACGACAGAGCTTTTTGTATCGCTTCCTTCTGACTCGGCGCGTACTGAACATTCATACGCTCTTCCAATTCCCCTAAAGCCAGAAGGAATTCTGATTCAGGAAACTGGTCGTCATATTCGGTTTGGCTTGCGATCTGTTTCACACGCTTTGCAACATTTTGTTCAGCGAAAAACAGCGACGGAAAGTAACATCGTTCATCTTCAATGATAATATCCTTATTTTCTCCAAGCGCAATCATTGCGTTAGCGGCATCCATTTCTGTAATGCGCTGTCCATCTGCCGCTGACTGATTTAACAGCGTTTGGGTTTCGATAATCAGCTGCTTCGTTTCTATGTACGTATGCCCTTCTGAAAGGCATGTCGTTTCAAGCGTGTACAAAATAGCCGCTTTTATCCGCTCAGGATGATTCCCTGAGAGCCCCATTCTTCCGCCAAGCTCATCTGCTTTTCCAAAGCCTATGCCTTCCACGTCTCTCACAAGCTGATAAGGGTTTTCCTGAATTTTCTCCAGCGTCTCGGATTCATAGGCCTGATAGATTTTCATAGACAGCTGAGGGCCGAACCCAAATTGATTCAGCGAAATCATAATTTGCTCCAGTCCCTGATGCCGCTGCAAAGCACCGGCAAGGGTGTCAGCTTTCTTTTTTGACAGTCTCGGAACATCATAAAGGACTGAAGAATCAGCCAAAATTTTATTAATCGCACTGTCACCCAGTTTTTTCACAATCTCTTCAGCGGTTTTTTTACCGATTCCTTCAAACAGATCGCTCGACAAATACTGAATGACGCCTTCTTTTGTTGTCGGGATCTCCTTTTTGAAATGCTCAGCTTGAAATTGCAGTCCGAACTTTGGGTGAGTAACGGTTTTTCCGTAAAACGTGTAGGTCTCTTCTTCTTGAAGCGCAGGGAAGTAGCCCGTCACGGATACGACTTTATCTTCAATAGCTTCGGAGGTCTCTGTGACTTTCACTTTCAGAACCGTATATAAATTGGCGTCATTGTGATAAATGACGGTGTTTACTGTCCCTTTTAAAAAGGGCTCCTCCTCCATTTTCAGCTGATCCGGGTGCTGCTGCACGAGCCGTCCCTCCTCCTGAGCTTTTTATGATGGGTCGATCAGTTTTTTTGCATGAAGCGCCAGCATATGATCGGGCTGGATTTCGATAGCCTTGTCCAGCATTTCAAGCGCTTTTTCACGATTTTCTTTATAAGCATAAGCGACACCGGAATTATAAAACGCATCCGCGTGCCCTGGGTCTTGCTCTGTTACAGCTTCGAATTGGCTGAGTGCTTCGTCCAGCATGTCTTCGTTCGCTAAGCACATCCCGAATTGGAAACGCGCTTCTGCATCGTTTTCATTCAGCTCGACGGCTCTTTGTAAATATGGTAGAGCGAGCTTAGGCTGCTCAAGCTTTACGAGAACGGTTCCAAGCATGTAGAAAAGATCACCGTTCTCCATTCCGGCACGCAGCGCTTTTTCAAACATGTCTTTCGCTTCTTTGTACATTTCTTTTACAACATAGACATTTCCTGCTCCATAATAAGCAGTGGCTGCCCCGCTGTCTAAGTCAAGCGCTTTTTCATAAAACGCAAGCGCCCGTTCCAGTTCATTTACTGATGAAAGCAGGTTAGCAAAGTTAATATACGGAATTGCGTCTTCTTTGTTCTCTTCAATCGCTTTTGTAAAAGCCTCTGCCGCTTTTTCGTAATCGCCTTCCTGCATTGCCTCTATACCGGCTTGATTGTAGTCCACAGACATCTTCCTTTCATTAAAAAACCCCAACTCGCTGTTGAGGTTTTTTTCATTTTATACATACCACAATTTTGTTCCGTCTTTATATACGTCATCGATGGTTCCGCCGCCAAGGCATTCTTCGCCATCATAAAAGACAACGGCTTGTCCCGGTGTGACAGCACGGACCTGTTCGTCGAAGATAACCTCCGCTTCGCCTTCCCCAGTCATTCGAACCGTCACTTTATGGTCTTCTTGACGGTAACGGAATTTGGCCGTGCAGGAAATTTCTTTGCCGTCCATTATATCCGAACGAACCCAGCTGATATTGGTTGCTGTAATTTTATCGGAGTAAAGGAGCGGGTTGTGGAACCCTTGATCCACGTAAAGGATGTTCTTTTCAAGATCTTTACCGACCGCAAACCACGGCTCGCCGCTTCCGCCGATGCCAAGACCGTGACGCTGTCCGATCGTGTAGTACATTAACCCGTCATGGCGTCCTTTTACTTCGCCGTCCATCGTCATCATATCGCCCGGCTGTGCAGGGAGATATTGGCTGAGAAACGTTTTGAAGTTGCGTTCGCCGATAAAACAGATGCCTGTGCTGTCTTTTTTCATTGCCGTTGCAAGTTCTGCTTCTTTGGCAATTTCACGCACACGGCTTTTTTGAAGCTCGCCGATCGGGAACATGACTTTGCTTAGCGTATCTTCTGTCAGCTGATTCAAGAAGTACGTTTGATCTTTGTTTTCATCAATGCCGCGCAGCATTCTGACTTTGCCGCCGCTTCTGTCGACCCTTGCATAGTGGCCAGTCGCTAAATAATCAGCGCCAAGTGACAAGGCATGCTCCAAAAATGCCTTGAATTTAATTTCTTTGTTGCACAGCACATCAGGGTTTGGTGTTCTGCCTGCTTTATATTCATCGAGGAAGTATTGAAATACCTTCTCGTAATATTGCTTTTCAAAATTAACGGCATAGTACGGAATTCCGATTTGATTGCAGACGCGGATCACATCTTCATAATCCTCTGTCGCCGTGCAAAAACCGTTTTCGTCCGTATCATCCCAGTTTTTCATAAAGATTCCGATCACGTCATAGCCCTGTTCTTTTAAGAGCAGAGCCGCCACAGATGAGTCTACTCCGCCAGACATGCCGACAACGACTCTTGTATCCTCCGGCCGTTTTTCCATTTCATTCACTCCAATAATTAAGTCCGCCTTATTGTGTCAGCCGCTTTACAACGGCAGCCACATGTTCGGCAGCGGTTTTCACTTGCTCAGCCGTATTGCCGAGACCGAAGCTGATTCGAATTGAGGACGTCAGCCGGTCGCTCTCTTCACCGAACATGGCAGTCAGAACGTGTGACGGCAGGACTGAACCAGCGGTGCACGCTGATCCGCTGGAAACCGCGACTCCCGCCATATCAAGATTTACCAGCAGGGCCTCCACAGATGCACCGGGAAAATAAAGGTTCATGACATGCGGAAGGCTATGCTCTTGATCTCCATTGATCTCGAATGCCACATCGGCATCCTTAAGCGTGCCGGCAATGATTGTTTTAAACGATTGATACTTCTCGTTTTTTTCGTCCCGTTCTTCGCCCGACAGCTTGACCGCTTCTTTCAGCCCGACAATTCCCGGAACATTTTCTGTTCCGGCACGGCGTTTTCTTTCTTGCTCTCCTCCGAATAACAGCGGAGAAAGCTTTACATCCTTACTTGCATATAAAAAGCCTGTCCCTTTTGGCCCGTTGAGCTTGTGCCCAGAAACAGACAGAAGGTCAATATGGCTGCTTTTCACATCAATTGGAAAAAATCCGAATGCCTGAACAGCATCGGTATGAAAATAAGCCTTATGTTCCTTCAGCAGCAGGCCGATTTCATCGATTGGCTGCACAGTTCCGACTTCGTTATTTCCATACATCACTGTCACAAGGATTGTATCATCACGGAGTGCTTCTTTCACCTGATTTGCACTGACTCTGCCGTTTTCATCAACATCCAGATACGTCACTTCAAATCCGTCTTCCTCCAGTTTTTCACATGTGTGAAGCACGGCGTGATGCTCAATTTTTGTCGTGATGATATGTTTTCCCTGATCTTTTCTGGCAAGCGCAGTTCCCATTATCGCTAAATTATCGGCTTCCGTTCCCCCGCTAGTGAAAATAATTTCCTGTTCTGCCGCACCAATTTCAGCTGCAATCTGCGCTCTTGCTTCGTCCACCCATTTCCGTGATTCCCTTCCAAATGAATGAATGCTGGATGGATTGCCGAAATTTCCGGAGAAATGCGGTATCATTTTCTCCAGCACGCGATCATCCATCGGAGACGTTGCAGCGTGATCCAAATAAATCCGTTCCATTTTGTTTTACACCTCTGATCTAAATATAGAACATATAAGCTTCTTGCTCTCCATCTGTGTAGCTGGCAAGGTCCTCTAAAGTTGTGCTGTCTAACACTTCTTTAACAGCATCCCGTATGCGGATCCACAGCTCCCGCTTGGCAGGCTCCTCGTCTTCGAGCACTTCCACAGGGCTGATCGGACCTTCAAGCACGCGGATGATGTCTCCAGCTGTAATGGCATCCGGCTCACTGCCTAATACGTATCCGCCGTATGCGCCTCTGATGCTTTTGACTAAGCCGGCATTTCTGAGCGGTGATACCAGCTGCTCTAAATAATGCTCTGACAAATTATTCGTCTGTGCGATGCTTTTTAATGAAGTCGGGCCTTCACCATGCTTTTTCGCGAGCTCGATCATAATGGTGAGACCGTATCTTCCTTTAGTTGATATTTTCAACATGAACACCTCTGTTATTTCATGATTTTCCACATATATAATGGTAATTTCTATATAATTCGTCCGTTTATTAAATAATAGACCAACTGCTATTATAGCATACCTTCTGCGAATTTTCATGGAAGCCGGCGGAAACAGGGCTTCCCCCTTTTCTAATTTCCGGTTTTCCGTTACCCTGTAATTAACTAAGGAGAGATGATGATGAAGCCATTGGCATATCGGATGCGTCCGACGAAAATAGAGGATATTATCGGCCAGCAGCATCTGGTGGCTGAAGATAAAATTATCGGCAGAATGGTTCAGGCAAAACATTTGTCATCCATGATTTTGTACGGGCCGCCCGGAATTGGAAAAACCTCAATCGCAACAGCAATCGCCGGTTCAACAAGTATTGCTTTCCGCAAGCTGAATGCCGTTATTAACAATAAAAAGGATATGGAGATCGTAGCTCAAGAAGCCAAAATGTCCGGCCAGGTCATTTTGATTTTGGATGAAGTCCACAGACTCGATAAAGGAAAACAGGATTTTCTTTTGCCTTATTTAGAAAATGGCATGATTATTTTAATCGGCGCCACTACAGCTAACCCATATCACGCCATAAATCCGGCCATCAGAAGCCGAACGCAGATTTTTGAGCTAGAGCCATTAACACCTGAATTGATTAAACAGGCATTAGAGCGGGCTCTTCATGATGAGCACCGGGGGCTTGGCACATATTCCGTTTCAATTGATGACCAGGCGATGGAGCATTTTGCCCACGGATGCGGAGGAGATGTCCGTTCCGCTTTAAATGCGCTTGAGCTTGCCGTATTGTCAACGAAGGAGTCTGCGGATGGCGTGATCCACATCACATTAGAGACTGCGGAAGAATGCCTGCAAAAGAAGAGTTTTTCTCACGATAAAGACGGTGATGCGCATTATGACGTCTTGTCCGCTTTTCAAAAATCGATCCGCGGCTCTGATGCCAACGCCGCTCTTCACTATTTGGCCAGATTAATTGAAGCGGGTGACTTAGAAAGCATCGCAAGGAGACTCTTGGTTATCGCCTATGAGGATATCGGCTTAGCCAGCCCGCAGGCCGGACCGAGAGTGCTGCATGCAGTTCAGACCGCCGAACGTATTGGCTTCCCTGAAGCGCGCATACCGCTGGCCAATGCGGTCATTGAGCTCTGTCTCTCGCCAAAATCCAATTCAGCTATTTTAGCAATCGATGAAGCGCTCGCGGACATCAGAGCAGGAAAAATCGGCGATGTCCCAAAACATTTAAAAGACGCGCATTATAAAGGCGCACAGGAACTTGGAAGAGGAATCGACTATAAATACCCTCATAATTACGAAAATGGATGGGTTGAACAGCAGTACCTCCCTGATCCTTTAAAGAACAAGCAATATTACAAACCGAAACAAACTGGTAAATTTGAATCTGCGTTAAAGCAAGTGTACGATAAATTAATAAAAAGAAAATAAAAAAACAGCCTTGAATATGCTTCAAGGCTGTTTTTTATTCATTATTTATCCTTCACGCGTTTGATTTCAATATCTTTCAAAAGATCCATGACAACATGACCGCCCATAATCAATCCCGCAACAGACGGCACAAAAGCATTAGAGGACGGCGGCATTTTGGCTTTGCGGATTTTCGCATCGTCATTTCCGACTTCTTTTCTGACGTCTTCCCGGATCACAATTGGGCTTTCATCGGAGAAAATCACTTGAACGCCCTTTTTGATGCCTTCTTTACGGAGTCTCGTACGAACCACCTTTGCAATCGGGTCAGTATGTGTTTTAGAAATATCTGCGATTTGGAAACGTGTCGGGTCTGTCTTGTTCGCCGCACCCATGCTGGAGATCAGCGGAATATCCCGTTTCAGACATTCTTTCATTAAATGGATTTTATAATGAATGGTGTCTGACGCATCAATTACGTAGTCAAGGTTATACTCAAAGAATTGCTCATACGTTTCTTCCGTATAGAACATTTTTAACGAAATCACTTCACACTCAGGGTTAATGTCTGCAATACGCGCTTTCATTAAATCCACTTTCGGCTGACCGACAGTTGAAAGAAGAGCGTGAAGCTGACGGTTTACGTTTGTGATGTCCACATCATCCTTATCGACAAGCAGGATGCGTCCAACGCCTGAACGTGCAAGCGCCTCCGCTGCGAACGATCCGACGCCTCCAACTCCAAGCACAGCAACCGTGCTGTTTTTCAGCGTTTCAAGGCCTTCTTTTCCGATAGCTAATTCATTGCGTGAAAACTGGTGTAACAAGAACCTCACTCCACATTCGTAATCTGGTTTTCATATGATAAATGGCTATTACAGAAACAGCCGTTTTTTCTGCGCATAAAAAATAAAGTCCCAATCGTGCCGTTGCAGCTTTCCTTTGTTTTGAACCCGCTCTCAGCAGGTGGGTGCCCTCTTTTAAATCTTGTAAGTCCTCTTTACCGAATGAAAAGAGGCATGTACGCCATTTAAAAATGCGGGCTCCCAAATCAAAAATATGTTCGGTCAAAACTAGGTGTACAACTAACACATCAGGACTTTATTTAACTTGTCAAAATCATATCATAGACGATTTTGATTTTCAAGAATCGAACTGCACATTCAGTTCTTTACTTTTGTTTTAATAGAAAGATGAAGTTCATCAAGCTGCGCGTCGCTTACTTCTCCCGGCGCATCTGTCATCAGACAGCTTGCACTTGCCGTTTTCGGGAAAGCAATCGTATCTCTCAGATTCGTCCGGCCGGCAAGAAGCATCACGAGACGGTCTAAGCCAAGCGCGATTCCGCCGTGCGGAGGAGCGCCGTATTCAAATGCCTCAAGAAGGAATCCAAACTGTTCTGCTGCTTCTTCTTTTGTGAAACCAAGCAGTGCCAACATTTTTTCCTGAATATCCTTTTCGAAAATACGGATCGAACCGCCGCCAAGCTCATAGCCGTTTAAGACGAGGTCATAGGCTTGCGCTTTCATGTCCTCAGGCGCTGTTTCAATCAGCTCAAGGTCTTCACGGACAGGCATTGTAAACGGATGGTGCGCTGCGTAAAAACGGCCTTCCTCCGCATCATGCTCTAAGAGCGGCCAGTCAATAACCCATAAGAAATTGAAGAGGTCTTCGTCAATGAGTCCCCGTTCTTTCCCAAGCTTTAAGCGCAGGGCGCCGAGTGATGCGGCAACAACTTCGAATTTATCCGCCCCGAACAGCAGCAAGTCACCCTCAGCGGCATTAAGTGCTTCAATCAGCTTAGACTGCTTTTCATCATCAAAGAATTTGGCGATCGGGCCTTTCACTCCGTCCGCTTCGACCTTCACCCAAGCAAGTCCTTTCGCTCCGTAATTTGCAGCAAACGCACCTAGAGCATCGATGTCTTTTCTTGAGTAATCGCCTGCCCCGCCTTTTACATTGATGGCTTTGACTACTCCGCCGTTTGCCACAGCTGATGAGAACACCTTAAATTCAGTATCTTTTACAATGTCAGATACATCTGTCAAAAGCATGTCAAAGCGAGTATCCGGTTTATCAGAACCGTATTTGTTCATCGCCTCGTCATACGTCATTCGAGGCAGAGGAAGCTTGAGTTCCACACCTTTCGTTTCACGCATAATCTTTGCCATCATATCCTCAGCCAATGACATAATGTCTTCCTGGCTCATAAAGGACATTTCAATATCGATTTGCGTAAACTCAGGCTGGCGGTCCGCACGCAAGTCCTCATCGCGGAAACAGCGGGCAATCTGATAATAGCGTTCAACGCCTGAGACCATCAGAAGCTGTTTAAATAGCTGCGGAGATTGAGGGAGCGCATAGAATTCACCTTCGTGCACACGGCTCGGCACCAAGTAGTCACGTGCGCCCTCAGGTGTGCTTCCTGTTAAAATCGGCGTTTCAATATCAAGAAACCCTTTTTCATCTAAAAAGCTCCGAGCAGCTTTCGTCACGTTATGGCGCAGCTGGATCGTTTGAAACATAGCCGGTCTGCGCAAATCTAAGTAACGGTATTTTAAACGCACGTCCTCTGATACATCATCCGCTTGATCAGAAATGGCAAACGGAGGCGTCTTCGCAGCACTCAATACAGTCACTGCATCAGCGTGAATTTCAATCGCGCCTGTTTTCAAATTCTTATTCACTGTACCTTCTTCGCGCGCAACCACTTTTCCTTGAATATCAAGTACGTATTCGTTTCTGATGCCTTCAGCAATAGCAAGCGCTTCTTTTGATACATCAGGGTTAAAAACGACTTGAACAATTCCCGTACGGTCACGCAAGTCAATAAAAATCAATCCGCCGAGGTCCCGTCTTTTTTGGACCCAGCCTTTCAGCGTTACAGATTCGCCAATTGCTTTTTCAGTCATTTCGCCGCAATAATATGTTCTTCCAAACAATGCGTTCCACTCCTTATCCCTTTTGGTTTGCTTTCATCACATGTATAAATTCATCAAGAGCCACTACAATCTGTTCGCCTGTTTTTGCATCCTTTACATTGATTTTGTTTTGAGCAAGCTCATCCTCTCCCAAAATCGCAATAAATCTGGCGTTGAGGCGGTCAGCGGTTTTAAACTGGCCTTTCATTTTCTTATTTTCGTAATCAATTTCACTGGAAATGCCTGCTTCTCTCAGTTTGTACACCAACGAAACGGAATAATCCTTCGCTTTTTCGCCAAGCGTCACGATATAGCAGTCAATCCCCTGATCAACAGGCAGTTCTCTTTTTTCAGCATCAATTGCGGCAAGCAGGCGTTCAATGCTCATCGCAAATCCGATGCCGGGCGCTTCTGGTCCGCCGATTTGCTCGACCAATCCGTCATAGCGTCCGCCGCCGGCAAGCGTTGTAATAGCGCCAAAGCCTTCCGCATTGCTCATGATTTCGAATGCGGTATGATTATAATAATCCAGCCCTCTCACAAGGTTAGGATCAATTTCATAAGAAATGCCGAGATCGTTTAAATATTGCTTCACTTTTTCAAAATAAGCGGCTGATTCTTCATTTAAGTAAGTAAGAATAGAAGGTGCCGATTTCATCAGCTCATGATCCCGGTCCTTTTTGCAATCCAAAATTCTGAGCGGATTGGTGTGCAGACGTGACTGACAGTCTGAACAAAATTCCTCGATGCGCGGCTCAAAGTGTTTCACGAGCGCTTCTCTGTAGCTTTTGCGGCTGTCCCGATCGCCAAGACTGTTTATCACAAGCTTGACGTTTTTCAAGCCGGCCTTCTGATAAATACCCATCGCCAGCGCCATTACTTCAGCATCTATTGCAGGGTCTTTCGATCCAATCGCTTCGATTCCAAACTGATAAAACTGGCGGTAACGGCCTGTCTGCGGACGTTCGTAACGGAACATCGGCCCGACATAATACAGCTTTGTCGGCTGAACAGGATTCGCAAATAATTTATTTTCATTAAAAGCGCGAACTGCTGCAGCAGTTCCCTCGGGGCGAAGCGTCAGGCTTCTGCCTTTGCGGTCCTGGAAGGTGTACATTTCTTTTTGTACAATATCCGTAGACTCCCCGACGCCTCTGGCGAACAGTTCTGTATGCTCAAAAATCGGCGTGCGGATTTCTTTATATTGATAAGTTCGGCAAGTGTCTCTCATGATTTGTTCAACATACTGCCAGCGCTCTGATTCTCCGGGCAGAATATCTTGTGTTCCTCTTGGAATGTTATATCCCATGTGTAGACCTCCTTATGTATCCCTTATAAAATATACATTTATCGTCAATGATGAAAAATAAAAAAACTCCCGTCTCTACTATACACATATAGTAGGGACGAGAGTTATACCCGTGGTGCCACCCTAGTTGGAATATTTTCGTATTCCCGCTCGATCCTTTAACGCAGGTTCACGTTCACTGCCTAATGACGGTATCACGCGTTCAGCAGGAAACCTCCGGAGTGTTGTTTCGAGAAAGACGCAATGGGAGCCGCTTTCAGCCTGGGGCGGTTCCTCTCTAGCCATGCAATCTGACCTACTCTTCTCCATTATTGGTTCAGTTTAATTATTATTTATTATGTACTCGATTTCTATTATAATAATGGCATTGCTGTACTCTGTCAAGCTTTATTCCGGTTGTTTTTCTGCTGTGATGCTTCTTTGGACATAAGACCAAATTCCGTTGCCGTTTCAGTGAGATAACCGATTGTATCAGGATCGGCATGATCACTGAAATGCAGGTTTCCTTCGCCGTCGTGAAATGCACGTCCCATTTTTGGATGATATTTCATGATTTGCACACCTTTTTCATTGGTTTTATGCCTAGTATAAACAAATCATTTTATTTTTATTTAAAAATCAGAAAGGACTTTACGATATTAATAAAGAATGCTTTTTTTTATGATCATTAGAAAGGAGGACACAATGAGCAAGAAACACTTTGTCCTTATTGTATGTATTATCGTCGCCGGGGCGCTTTTCCCGCCTTTTTCTGCCGTTACAGCCGCTCAGGGAGAAGCCGTCATCGCAACAGATGAAATGAACGTCAGAAGCGGCCCGGGGCTTAGCTACGGCATCATGGCGGAGGTGAAAAAAGGAGAACGCTACCCCATCTTGAAGGAAGACGGAGACTGGGTGCAAATACAGCTTGGTTCCGGAGATAAAGGGTGGGTTGTCTCCTGGCTTATTACTAAGGAAAAACAGTCAGGCACAAGCTCTACAGACAGCAGTGAAACTGTAACATCAACAGATCCCGATTTACGGATGAGAACAGGCCCTGGTACTTCATACGAAGTCATCGGCAAATTCCCGCAGGGCAGCCAAGCCGCAGTGATTGACAAGAATTCCGGCTGGATCAAGATATCATATCGAAATTCCACCGGATGGGTATCTTCCGAATACGTCACTTCAGGCAGCGGCAGTTCAGCGTCTGAGGAAAGTGATCAGACAGAATCATCTGGTTCAACAACGGGCACGGTTGGCGTTTCTTCACTGAATGTCAGAGGCTCTGCCTCACATGATGCAGCGATTATAACAAAACTTTCACGAGGAACGAAGCTTACAATCCTCGAAGAGAAAAACGGCTGGCTTCATATTGAAGCGAATGGGCTAAAAGGCTGGGTCGCAAGCCATTACATTGTGACCAGTTCTGACCCAGCTGAAGATTCAGCTGATGTCAGCAGTTCAGACAGTACAAAAAAAGCCTATATCGTATACGGAGGAACGAATTTAAGAAGCGATGCCTCAACGTCAGCTTCTATCGTTAAACGCGCAGCCAAAGGCGATGCGTACTCCATTACCGGATCAAAGGGCAGCTGGTATGAAGTAAAACTTGACAATGGGCAGACCGCTTATGTCGCCAACTGGGTGGTACAGACGTCTAAAAGCGCTGAAGAATCCGGAGAGCCGCCTGTCGCTGATTCCGCTTCCGGAAGCGGGTCGCTGAAAAACAAAGCGATTGTTGTCGATCCGGGGCATGGAGGAAAAGACAGCGGAACAATCGGCTATTCAGGCCAATTCGAGAAAAAACTGACGATCAAAACGGCGAAACTGCTGGCCAGCAAACTTAGATCAGCAGGAGCAGACGTGTATGTGACACGGCAGGATGATACATTTGTCAGCTTACAATCACGAGTCTCGACGTCTCACTACCGCAATGCAGACGCCTTCATCAGCATTCATTACGACAGCTTTGCGGATACTTCTACAAGGGGAAGCACAGCTTATTACTACAGTCCTGCAAAGGATCAGGAACTGGCATCAGATGTACACTCTGAAGTGGTTAAGCGATCTTCCATTCCTGACCGCGGCGTACTGTTCGGAGATTATTATGTGCTCCGTGAAAACAAACAGCCCGCTATGCTGTACGAGCTAGGATATGTAAGCCATCCGCAGGAAGAAGCCATTGTACATAGCAATTCATATCAAGAAAAAGTAACAGACGGAATTGAGAGCGGATTGGAGAAATATTTTCAATAAAAAAAGCTGCCTTTTGGCAGCTTTTTTTATTTTGAATCCATAATCAAAGTGACCGGTCCGGAGTTAGTGAGCTTTACATCCATCATGGCGCCGAATTTACCGGTTTCTACTTTGATTCCTTTTTCACGAAGCAGGTCATTCCATTTTTCATAAAGGCCCAAAGCCTTATCAGGTTTTGCGGCGTTCATGTAGTTCGGGCGCCGTCCTTTTCTCGTATCTCCGTAAAGCGTAAACTGTGAAACAGACAAAATCTCCCCGCCTGTATCCAGAAGCGACAAATTCATTTTTCCATCGCTGTCATCGAAAATGCGAAGATTCACCATTTTATCCGCTAAGTAAGCGGCGTCCTCTTCTGTATCATCGTGAGTGATGCCGACCAGGACCATAATGCCTTGTCCAATTTGGCCGATCACATCTCCATCAACGGTTACACTTGCTTCTGTTACTCGCTGAACGACTATTTTCATTTTGTGACTCCTTTAATTCATGACGCGGCGCACAGAATATATATCCCTTATTTGCTTAATGCGCTCGACGACTTTATGCAGATGATTGATGTTCTGGATAAAAATAGCCATATGAATGGTTGCCACTTTGTTGCGATCCGATTTGCCAGAGACAGAAGAAATATTTGTTTTCGTTTCATTCACTGCCTGAAGCACCTCGTTAAGCAATCCGCGGCGGTCATACCCAAGAATCTCGATCTCAACATTGTATTCCTTGCGTTTTTGCACCTGTGACTCATGTTCCCACTCTACTGGGATCAGCCGCTCCTGTGCTTCATTCGTTTTGACATTCGGACAGTCGTCGCGATGGACGGAAACCCCTCTGCCTTTTGTAATGAAACCGACAATATGGTCACCAGGCACAGGATTACAGCATTTCGATAATCGCACAAGAAGATTGTCGATCCCCTTGACGCGAACGCCAGCTTCCCGCTTTCTTCCTTGCGGATACGGTTTAGGCTCCGCAGCGACATCCTGAACGATTTTTTCTTGTTCTTCCTGATCGCGCTGTTTTCTTTCTTTTTCCGTCAGCCGGTTCGCCACCTGCAGGGCTGTGATGCCATTGTAGCCGACCGCTGCGTACATGTCTTCTTCATTTGAGAAATTAAATTTATCAGCAACTTTTTGGATGTTCTCCGGTGTCAGGACGTCCTTCACTTCAAAGTCCAGATTTTTAATTTCTTTTTCTACCAATTCACGGCCTTTTTCAACATTTTCTTCGCGCCGCTGTTTCTTAAAGAATTGACGGATTTTATGCTTCGCCTGTGAAGTTTGAGCAAGCTTCACCCAATCCTGACTCGGACCATAGGAATGCTTGGAGGTGAGAATTTCAACGATATCACCTGTCCGGAGCTTATGGTCAAGGGTCACCATTTTTCCGTTGACCTTCGCACCGATTGTTTTATTGCCGATTTCAGAGTGTATCCGGTAAGAGAAATCAATCGGGACAGAACCGGACGGAAGCTCGATGACATCTCCTTTTGGCGTAAAGACGTACACCATATCCGAGAACAAATCGATTTTGAGCGATTCCATAAATTCTTCGGCATCTGTTGATTCATTTTGGAATTCCAAAATTTCGCGGAACCATGAAAGCTTTTTCTCAAATGTTGCGCTTTCACTCGCTGCTTTTCCTTCTTTATAAGCCCAGTGAGCCGCAACCCCGTATTCCGCGATTTCATGCATTTCAAAGGTGCGGATCTGCACTTCCAGCGGGTCGCCTTTAGGCCCTATAACTGTTGTATGAAGCGATTGATACATGTTCGGCTTCGGCATTGCGATATAATCTTTGAACCTGCCGGGCATCGGCTTCCAGCAGGTATGAATAATGCCGAGCACCGCGTAGCAGTCCTTTATGCTGTTCACGAGAATCCGGACAGCAAGCAGATCATAGATTTCATTGAATTGCTTATTTTGCAGCACCATTTTTCTATAGATACTGTAAATATGTTTCGGCCGGCCTGAGAAGTCAGCCTTGATGTTGACTTCTTCGACACGTTTTTTCACCTCATTGACAACCTCGTCGACATAAAGCTCGCGTTCTGCGCGTTTTTTCTTCATGAGGTTGACAATTCTGTAATATTGCTGAGGATTCAAATAACGGAGCGCCGTATCTTCCAGTTCCCATTTAATCTTTGAAATCCCGAGGCGATGAGCCAAAGGAGCAAAGATTTCCAGCGTTTCATTAGAAATTCTGCGCTGTTTTTCTTGGGGAAGATGTTTCAGCGTCCGCATATTGTGAAGACGATCCGCCAGCTTGATCAGTATGACCCGGATATCTTGAGCCATAGCGACAAACATTTTGCGATGATTTTCCGCCTGCTGTTCCTCTTGAGATTTATATTTAATTTTACCGAGCTTTGTTACACCGTCCACAAGCATTGCCACTTCCTCGGAGAATGCTTCCTTCAGGTCATCAAGCGTCACATCAGTATCCTCCACTACATCATGCAGAAATCCGCCCGCAATTGTGGATGGATCCATTTCAAGATCAACGAGAATTCCCGCAACCTGAATCGGATGAATAATGTAAGGCTCACCTGATTTGCGGTATTGCTCGCGATGAGCGTCTTCAGCGTACAGGTATGCTTTTTCGACAAATGCGATATGCTCATCGGATAGATAACTGCGCGCTTTATCAATAACTTGCTCGGCAGTCAATACTTGTTCGTTCGCCATGGAATCACCTTTTTTAAAATGTAAACTGTATTGTAGTTTATTATCAAGAAAAAAACGATAGATGTAAAGAGCAGAAGTTCAAATCACCAAATAATATATCAAATAAATGCAAAACAATAGGAAAAAAGCACCCTGTATCGAGTGCTTTTTTCTTTATGAGGTTATCTTTAGTATTTCATTAGTGTTAAGATGTCATAATTATCAAGTTTATTTCTGCCGTCAAGGTAAGAAAGCTCGATTAAGAAAGCGATACCAGCTACAATGCCGCCAAGCTCCTCAACTAGTTTGATTGTAGCTTCAATTGTGCCGCCTGTCGCAAGCAGGTCATCTGTAATAAGCACACGCTGGCCTGGCAAAATCGCATCTTTGTGGATCGTTAATACGTCTTTTCCATACTCCAAACCGTAATCCACTTTGATGACCTCACGCGGCAATTTGCCTTCTTTGCGAACCGGTGCAAAACCGACGCCGAGCGCGTAGGCAACCGGACAGCCGATAATAAAGCCGCGCGCCTCCGGGCCGACAACCAAATCAATTTGTTTTTCTTTCGCATATTCAACAATTTGATCTGTTGCATAGCGATAGACATCGCCTTTATCCATCAGTGTCGTAATATCTTTAAATTGCACGCCTTCTTTCGGGTAATCGGGTACAATTGTTACGTATTGTTTTAAATCCATCTGTTTTATGTCCTCCTCGTACTTTCATAAGCCTCTGAATCTTGTTTCATCAGCTTATTCAGCCATTCCTTCAGCTCTTCAGCCGCAGAATAATTCAGCTTTTGATCCAGCTCCATCAGCTGCTGTTTTGCTTGATATGTTTGTGAGTCTGTTAAATCGCGTTTTTTCGCTCCGCTTATCACAGACAGCACACCATTCTCTATTTTAACAAAACCGAGATCAAAAAACACCTTTGTCATGAAATTGATTGTTTCAACGGACCAGCCTTTATGCCTCGCAAGCTCTGAACCGTGTTTTTTCAAGTCAAAAGCGCCTCTTTTCAGCAAGAATGCATAATACCATTTAAAGTGGTCTCTTGCCGGAAAAGATGATAAAAAGTGTTCCTCATGATTGAGAAAGATGAAGTAAATCCGCTCAGGCGCTTTGCCTTCCAGCAAACGTGCGAGCATGTCCAGCGAAGGCGGAGAATCCAGTAATACAATATATGCACCGTCAAGTTCATATGCCTTCGCTTGGTCTTCAGAACTGATAACGTGCACGTCATGGCGAAGATCTTCAGACTGAAGAAGCGTTGTGGTTTCTTCTTTGAAGGAGACAATGACTCGTTTATCAGACGGAAGGGCGGAAACCGTATCTTTCCACGTACGTTTTCCTCTTAAGTCAAACAGCTGCCATTCAGCAACAGCCGCATCCTTGATCATCAGCTGCGGTTTTTTTCTGTTATTCCATTCATTGATCGACATTTCACCAACAATCGAAATTTTTGAACCGGGCACTATACTTTCCTCAAGCTCGCCTTTGTTAAAACCGACGCAGTCAAGCTGGGATGAATCGTTTCTAATCGTCATTTTGACATGATTTTTATTCGCCCCGATTTTGCGGACATCTTCCAGCACTGCGTTTTCTACCATCACATGCGGTTTCGGGTTCAGCATGCCGAAGGGAGAAAGCAGATTCATCTCTGTGATGCTTTCAACCGTAATATCCTCCACGCTGCATACGAGGTCTACTTCCTGTACAGGAATAAAATCTTCTTCTGTAAGCGTATTGTCAGCTATCTCATTCAGCCTGTTCCGCAATTCCGGCACATCTTCGGCATTCAGCGTCATGCCAGCCGCCATTGGATGGCCTCCAAAGTGCGGAAGAATATCTCTGCATTCAGAAAGGCTTTCAAACAAATTAAATCCCCTGATGCTTCGTGCCGAACCTTTGGCGATCCCTTTTTCTTCATCAATTCCAAGAACAATGGCCGGGCGGTAAAAACGGTCTACAAGCTTTGAAGCTACAATTCCGACGACTCCGGGATTCCACCCTGCTTTTGCCACGACAATCGCAGTTTGGTTAAGCCCTTCTTGTTCAACCATTTCAATCGCTTCATCCGTCATTTTGCTGACCATCTTTTGCCGTTCTTTATTAAGCTGATCGATTTCAGCGGCAAGCTCTTCCGCTTCAAACGGGTCCTCGGACATAAGCAAATGAACAGCAGGATCGGCCTGTTCAATTCTTCCGACTGCATTCAGTCTCGGTGCGAGCTGAAATCCGACGGTTTCTTCGTTCGCTTCTCCGATTTCTCCGCCTGAGAGCTTAATCAGTTCTTTTAAACCAAGCCGGTTCGTCCGCCGGAGCTTTTCGAGACCTAATGTTGCAATTAATCTGTTTTCATCATGCAGCGGAACTAGATCGGCAATGGTGCCGATTGCCGCCAGGTCAAGAAGTTCATCTGGCAATTCGCCCAATAATGCGTGGGCAAGCTTAAACGCCACGCCCACTCCTGCAAGCTCCTTAAAGGGATAGGTGCAGCCAGGCTGCTTCGGGTGAACGATCGCATGGACAGCCGGAAGCTCCGGTCCAGGCTCATGGTGATCGGTAATGATGACATCTAAGCCAAGTTCCTTTGCTACCTTCGCTTCATGGACAGCGGCAATCCCCGTATCAACCGTAATAATGAGTGAGAAGCCTCGTTCTTTAATCGAGCGAAATGCCTGTTCATTAGGGCCGTAGCCTTCTTTAAACCGGTCAGGTATATAAAAATCAACTTGCGCCGACAGCTTTTGCAAAGTGTGCAGCATCACTGACGTACTGGTAACTCCATCGGCGTCATAATCGCCATATATCATAATCTGTTCTTGTTGTGAAATCGCCTGTTTTATTCGTTCAACCGCTTCTTTCATCCCCTTCATCTCATAGGGATCATAGAATTCGGCATCCTTTGTATGTAAAAACAGCCTCGCGTTTTCTGCCGTATCAAAGCCTCTTTTTACAAGCAGCGACGCAACAAGAGGTGTTATGTCCAATTGTTCTGTGAGTGATTTGACCTTTTCCTGATCTGGTCGCTGGATTTCCCATCGCATTTTTGACGCTAACATAAATTCACCCCTCAACCACCCTATTATACTAGAGCATGCTGAGGGGTTTCAAATATAATTCGAAAACTAGTCTTTTTTCTCAATCATGGCGGATGCATCCTGTGTGTCGGCTTGAACATTATTCAAATGAGCATCCTCTTGGTTATGTATCACATCCTGTGCGGTTTTGGTTTCTTTCCGCAACGCTTTTATTTCTCTCTTTAATTTCATGACTTGAAAAATTCCGGCAGAAAAAACGATCAGCGCCCCCATCAGTACTGAACCTAAAATAACTAGAATAAGCGGCCACTCTGATCTGCCAAACAGGTAATCAACTTCTACGGATCTTACATTAATTACTGCGAAAACAGCGACAAGCAACGTAAAAATAAGTGCAAATATAATCGTCCATTGTTTGTTCATTCGATTACCCCCAAACTTCACTTATTGAGGTTAGTTTCCCTATTCACATTGGTTTTAAACATGGCTTGACGCGAGTCAAGCCCCCAGTGCGGTTAATTTTTCACGGATCAGCCTTTTCAGTCCGTCTCTCTCTCCAGAGATGACGAGTGTATCTCCTTCTTCTATCACTGTTTCAAACCCTGGATTCAATTGCTTTTTCTGATTCTTCTTTAATATAGCGATGACTGTCGCTTGATATTCCTGCCGCACGTCCAAATCACCGATTGTCTTGTGAACGGCTGGTGCTCCTGCTTCTGCTTTAAACCATTCTATAATCAAATCGTCAAGAGCCACTTCCACGGTTTCTAACGCTTTCGGTTTATATGCCATCCCGCCCAGAATCGCAGAAATCTGCCTCGCTTCCGCATCATCAAACTGTACGGATGTCACACATTCTTCATGATCATTTTCGTCAAAATAATACAGCTCTCTTCTGCCGTCGTCATGAATGATAATTGATATTTTATCTTGGTTTCTGGTGACAATCTCAACTTTTTGCCCGATACCCGGCAGCTCCGACTCGCGAACCTTCATACCCAAACCCTCCCACATAAATGAAAACCTGTCACAAATCCTCTTCACACCATTTATATGTTTAATTGTAAGCGTATGTCATTATAGCAAATGTCTATTTTAAGATCAATCAAACGCCAAAAAATCAGGCTGCCCATAATGGACAGCCTGACAGTTACTCTATTGTTCCGTACCTTTTTTTAATTCTTTCCCTTTCCAAACAAGCCAAATTTGCGCGGCAATGTAGAGGGATGAATAAACACCTGTTAACAGCCCAACCAATAGAGCGATTGAGAAGTTTGTAATAGAAGATGCTCCAAAGATCAGCAATGTTATGACAACAATTACTACAGTTAATACAGTATTAATGGATCTTGTAAAGGTTTGCTGCAAGCTTAGATTTACGATATGGCTCAAATCGGCAAACGTTTTCGGCTTGCGCTTTTTCATATGCTCGCGAACCCTGTCAAATGTAACGATTGTATCGTTAATCGAATAACCGACAATCGTCAGGACGGCCGCAATAAAGGTAACATCTACCTCCAGCCTTGTAATGCTGAAAAATGTGACAATAAAGAAAGCATCATAAAGCAGTGAAACAATCGCAGCAATCGCCATTTTGTACTCGAATCGGATGGAAACGTAAATAATGATTCCGATTGAAGCAATGGCTACTGCGTACAATGCATTTCTCGCCAGTTCTTTACCAACAGTAGGTGACACCGTGCTGACATTCGGCTCGGATCCGTACTTGTCTTTAAAGTAATCTTTCACTTTTGCAATGGTTTCTTTATCAGGCACTCCTACAAAGCGGGCAACACCAATATTGCTCTTTTCGCCTGACAAGACTACCGTGTCAGGTTCCATGCCGAGTGATGCAAAGTCCTTCTCCACCTGCTCTGTCGTGAGCTTATGGTCACTTTGCACTTCAATCCGTGCGCCGCTCGCAAAGTCAATGCCCAGATTCAGCTTAAATACAAGCAGAATAATAATCCCGGCAACGGTAACTACACTTGAGAAAATAAAGAAAAATTTTCGTTTGCTCGTAAAATCCCATTTTTGGAACGGCGTATACGGTTCTGTATTTTCATCTGTGTCCTGGATGTCCACAATATGTTTCTTTTTGACGCCAAACCAGCCTTTTTTCCGGTCTAACCATCTGCTTTCCACAAGAAGCGAGAGCAGAAATCTTGATAAGAAGACTGCGGTAATAAAGCTTGTCAGAATCGACAGAATCAGCATTGTCGCAAACCCTTTAACAGAGCTTGTCCCAAAAACAAAGAGCACAACCGCTGCAATAATGGTTGTAATATTCGCGTCAAAAATCGTCGCAAATGACCGTCTGTTTCCTGAGCGAAAGGCAGAACGGACGGATTTTCCTAGCTTAAGCTCTTCCTTAATCCGCTCATAGGTGATGATGTTGGCATCTACAGCCATCCCGACGCCTAAAATGAGTGCGGCTATTCCCGGAAGAGTGAGAACAGCGTTCATCCAGTCAAAAATCTGGAGCGTAATGTATACATAAACTGATAGCGTAATCACCGCAATCAATCCTGGCAGGCGGTAATAGAAAAGCATAAATAGGAAAATAATAGCTATTCCGACAATACCTGCAAACACCGTATCGTGCAGCGCCTGCTGTCCAAATTGTGCGCCTACTGATGTTGAGTATTTTTCAGTCAGTTTAACAGGCAGCGCCCCGGCATTTAAAATGCTGGCTAAATCTTTCGCTTCCTGGACTTTAAAATGCCCTTCAATTGTAACGTCTTTTGTGTTTAATTCCTGGCTTACATTCGGAGCGGAAACATACTTAGGGTGCTCTTTTTGAACTTCTTTCTTAAAAGAGTCTCCTTTTTCGTAATCCATCCAAATGACAAGCTGGTTGTTTGGCGCCATTTTCATGACCTTTTTCGTCACTTCACCGAATTTATCAGCATCTTTCAGTTTAATACTGACAATCGGTTCATTTGTTTTGGCGTCGTATGTTTGTTTTGCCCCGTTTTCAACGAGATCAGAACCGTTCAGCAATTCCTTGTCATTTGTATCTCTGAAAGAAAGCTGAGCCTCAGTCGCCAAAATTTCCCGCGCTCTGTTTTGGTTTGTCACACCAGCGAGCTGAACACGAATCCGGTTATTTCCTTCAATTTGGATGTTCGGTTCACTGACACCGAGGACATTCGCCCTGCGGTTCAAAGCCTCTACTGTGCTGACCAGAACGTCTTTTGTGATTTTGTCACCTTTTTTTACGGGCTGTACGTCATACAGCACCTCAAATCCGCCTTGCAAATCCAATCCTAACGTAATATTGTTTGCAGCAGGCTTTGTAAAGTAGCCCAGACCCGTGCCAATCAATAGAACGAAAAGGAAAAACGCAATCAAGCGTCCTTTTTTCATTATGTATATCCTCCCTTAAACCTATGCAGATCAACTGCTACCTCAGTAGTTCTTCCAATGCTTCCTGACCTTCTTCACTGCCCAGCCAATTAGACGTTTTAAATGACTCAACAGTTGCATAGTTCATAAATTCTCCAATTTTCACTGATAAAATATCTCTTGTCAGTTCATAGATGTGCAGTTCCGATTTCTTTTTCCACTTCTTGTTTTTTAAGTATGACCACAAACTATCGAGCTCAACATCATCATATCCCAGAATCTTAAACTCTTCCAGTTTGCTGTAAAGAAACGGCCTTACGTGGTCTTTATACAGATCGGCTGGATGCTTATCCACGAATTCCACGCTCCTTTTTTATTGTTTTTCAAGAAGACTTGTCATGCTTGGACGATATATACGCATATCTTTATTGTATATGATTCCAGGTAGTTTGAGAAGGCAGGGGGTAAAAATGGCGAAACAGACGTTTTTAAAGGGCACTCTTATCCTTATCGCAGCAGGGATGGTCACAAGAATGCTCGGCTTTGTCAACCGGGTGGTCATCGCCCGTTTTATCGGCGAAGAAGGGGTCGGGCTCTATATGATGGCGGCTCCTACCTTTTTCTTAGCCACTACATTAACTCAATTCGGTCTTCCCGTCGCGATCAGTAAGCTTGTCGCTGAAGCCAGCGCACGCGGAGATCATCAAAAAACGAAAAATATTTTAGTCATGTCTCTTACCATCACTGGGATTCTCAGCCTGATTTTCACACCGCTGTTTTTATTTTTCGCCCCGGTAATGGCGGAAACCATGCTGACAGATCAGAGGACGCTGTACCCCCTCTTGGCCATTACTCCGGTCGTGCCGATTATCGCCATATCCAGTGTGCTGAGAGGGTATTTTCAAGGAAAACAAAATATGAACCCGCTTGCCGTTTCACAAGTCCTAGAACAGATCGTCCGCATTTCTCTCGTGGCTGTATGTACGACGATTTTTCTCCCTTACGGAATCGAATATGCCGCAGCGGGAGCCATGCTTTCTTCAGTTGCAGGAGAGCTGGCATCACTCGTTTATTTATTCATTTGTTTCAAATTCAAAAAGACAATGAAAATCAGAAACCATTTTTTTCAATCGATTAAAAATGGAAAAGAAACTTTTTCTCAATTAATGAGCGTCTCACTTCCTACAACCGGCAGCCGTTTTATCGGCAACCTGTCTTGGTTTTTTGAACCCATTGTTGTCGCGCAAAGCCTTGCAATTGCCGGAGTGGCGACAGTTGCGGCTACAAAGCAATACGGGGAACTGACCGGCTTTGCCATGACGCTGCTGACTCTGCCCAGCTTTATTACATATTCTTTGTCGACCGCGCTCGTTCCTGCGATAAGTGAAGGAATGGAACAGAAAAAACTTCAGGTGGTTGAATACCGATTGGAGCAGGCCATGCGGCTGTGCCTGCTTAGCGGGGGCATTTCAGTAGTGATTTTATATGTGTTTGCGGATGAGCTGATGAGCGTGATGTATGGGTCCTCAGGCGCAGCTGTGTTTATAAAAGTCATGGCTCCGTTTTTTCTGCTTTATTATTTCCAGGGTCCGCTTCAGGCTGTGCTGCAGGCGCTCAATTTAGCAGGAGCCGCAATGATGAACAGCTTGATCGGAGCCCTTGTAAAAACAGGCCTTATTTTCGTCCTTGCCACCAGACCGTCTCTCGGCATCATGGGTGCTGCATTAGCGATTGTAACGGGCATGGTGCTCGTCACCCTTTTGCATGCAGCGACAGTGAGCAAAGTGCTGCCGATCAGCATCAAAATAAAAGAGTACGTGCTCTGCTTTGCGGTTATTTTTATATGCGGGTTCCTCAGCTCTGCTGTCAAACAATATGTGCGGTTCGGAGAGTCAGAGGCTGTGAATGTTGCCGGATGGATTGCGATAAGCGCTGTTTTCTATATCATCTTGCTGCTCGTTTTCCGTTTAATCAAAAAAGATGAGCTTCGCCGCATCCCTATTATCGGACGCCTGATCGTCCGATGAAAATCAGGTGCGGTGCCCATCTTTTTCATCAATAAAAAATTCGCCGTCAGTAAACGAACAAAATGATATAGCTGAAGGATTCGTATATCCCTGTTTCAATAAATTCTCCTCAAGCCACTGGTTATCTTTGCCGATCCGAGCCAGGTTCTCAGTTTGAATGTCACCGTCAATGATAAGCGGCATCTCCAGCTGTCTATGTTCATCATTGTTTTGTTTTTTTACGACAGTCAGTTTGCCTGACGGCTCTAATATAGCAAATGATACATCAGCCACTCTGTCGATATTATTTTCTCTTAGCTGAACCATCAAATCATCAAAATTATAACGCTGTGATTTCATGGCGTTTTCGTCAATTTTTCCGTATTTAATGATAATGGTGGGCTTGCCGTCAAGAAGCTGACGTACGTTCCGGTTTTTTAAGGATATGTATGCAAACGTCACTTGGATCATCATTAGCACAAGCATTGGCAAAATGGTATGAAACAGATGGTCCTCTACGTTTTCTATGGCCAGGACAGCAATTTCTGCCATCATGATAAAGACAACGAGATCTAATATACTAAGCTCTCCGATCTCCCGCTTGCCCATGAAACGAAAAATAATCAGGATCACAAAATATAATACGACTGTGCGAAACGTTATAGTAAGAAGCTCTTCCATCATGCACCTCCAACTCATCATAGCATGCAACAAAACATACGATTTATGTAAGAAAAAGTGATCGTATTTCATAAAGCTTTTACGTCTAATTCACGGAACGAGGGAATACATTTTTACAAAGACGAGCCATCAGCATGTCTGAGGCTTTGTTTAAAAAGAACAGAAGCCTTTATAGATAGGCAGGGAGGAGAAATTCATGGAGGAAACGAAACAAGTTGGAAAAGGCATACTCTACGGCTTAATCGCTATTTTTTCAGCCATGCTCCTAACGAGTTTAGCCGTTTCACTTTTACTGACAGTAACCTCGCTTGAAGAATCATCATTCAACTGGCTGATTACCGCCGTATCATTTCTTTCTTTATTTATCGGCGGATTCATATCTGGCGGGAAAGGGAAGGAAAGAGGATGGCTGATTGGGGCATTGACTGCTTTAAGCTTTTCCTTGATTATTTTACTGTTTCAATATCTGGGATTCGGAAAAACATTTACAGCAGAACAGCTGCTCTTCCATCTTGGCTTTTTAGGCGTATGTATGCTTGGCGGCATTTTCGGAGTGAATTTGAGAGGAAGCAGATCTTCCTAATAAAAAAAGAGCGGGGGTTACCCGCTCTTTTTTGTTTGCTATGTATGAACTCCTGCTGTTATTCAGCAGCAGAAGTTTCTCTGATCGCGCGGCGGTCGAAAGTAAGACGTGTGTTATCACCAGTCTTAATGACGACTTTGCTTTCGTCGATAGAGTCAACTGTACCGTGCAATCCACCGATTGTCACGACTGAATCGCCTTTTTTCAGTTCCTCCTGCATTCGACGCACAGCTTTTTGCTGCTTCTGCTGCGGACGGATCAGCAAGAAATAAAGAACCGCAAACATTAAAATAATAGGAACTAATGTACCTAAAGTACCTGTCATCTTTTTCCCCCCTTTCTGAAACAAACTTGCCATTATGGCTTTTTATATTAGAAGCTTTTCGCATTTGGCTTGTTATAGCCGTAACGCTCAAAGAACTCTTCTCTGAAATCACCCAGACGATCCTCGCGAATAGCCTGTCTTACCTGCTCCATTAAGTGTAACAGAAAATGAAGGTTATGGTAAGTTGTTAATCGGAGTCCAAACGTTTCATTGCAGCGAATCAAGTGTCTGATATACGCCCGTGTGTAATTTTTACATGTGTAGCAATCACACTCTTCATCAATCGGACGGAAGTCTCTCTCAAATTTTGCGTTTTTCATATTGAGCCGGCCTTCAGCAGTAAACACTGTGCCGTTCCGTGCAATACGGGTAGGCAGCACACAGTCAAACATGTCTACTCCGCGGATCGCTCCGTCAATCAGAGCATCCGGAGAACCAACTCCCATCAGATACCTCGGCTTATCCTTCGGTAAAAGCGGTGTCGTAAATTCAAGCACCCGGTTCATAACGTCTTTCGGTTCACCAACGGACAATCCACCTATAGCATATCCCGGAAAATCAAGGGAAATCAAGTCTTTCGCGCTTTGTGTGCGCAAATCTTCGTATTCTCCCCCCTGAACAATACCGAACAGGCCTTGCTCGTCCTGCCGGGCATGGGCATTGAGGCAGCGTTCAGCCCAGCGGCTTGTCCGCTCAACTGACCGTTTCATGTAATCGTATTCTGCCGGATATGGCGGGCATTCGTCAAATGCCATCATAATATCAGAGCCGAGTGCGTTTTGGATCTCCATCGCTTTTTCCGGAGATAAAAACAGCTTATCTCCATTTAAGTGATTGCGGAAGTGAACGCCCTCTTCCTCTATATTACGAAACTTGCTTAATGAAAAGACCTGAAAACCGCCTGAATCTGTTAAAATTGCGCGGTCCCAGTTCATAAATTTATGGAGTCCGCCCGCTTCTTTTACAATATCCTGTCCCGGGCGGAGCCATAGGTGATATGTGTTGCTTAATATGATGCCCGCGTCCATTGCCTTCAGCTCTTCAGGCGCCATTGTTTTGACTGTCGCCAGTGTGCCGACCGGCATAAAAACAGGCGTTTCAAAGGAGCCGTGGGGAGTATGCACTCTGCCCAGGCGCGCCCCTGTTTGTTTGCATTCTTTTATAAATTCATAGCGTATTGGTTGTTCAGCCACTTTTTATGAGGCCTCCTGTTCTCAATTTATATAATCAGCATTGCGTCGCCGAAGCTGAAGAAACGGTATTCTTCTTCAACCGCATGGTTATACGCACGCAGAACGTTTTCTCTGCCTGCAAGCGCACTGACCAGCATAATCAATGATGATTTCGGCAAGTGAAAGTTTGTAATCATTCCGTCAATGGCTTTGAATTCATAGCCCGGATAAATAAAAATAGATGTCCATCCGCTTGATGCTTTAAATCGCCCATCATGTTCACCGGCAATCGTTTCAAGCGTGCGGGTTGAGGTCGTGCCGACAGAAATAATCCGTCCGCCCTTTTCCCTTACGCTGTTTAAAGCCGCGGCCGTTTCTTCTGACATTTGATAGAACTCTGCATGCATATTATGCTCTTCCACTTCATCGGCACTGACCGGACGAAACGTTCCGAGACCGACATGCAGTGTGATGAACTCAATCTGAACGCCTTTGTCCTTCAGCTGCTGTAAAATGTCTTCCGTGAAATGAAGTCCGGCTGTAGGCGCAGCGGCAGATCCGATTTCTTTTGAAAACACCGTTTGGTAGCGCTCTCTGTCATCAAGCTGTTCCTTAATATATGGCGGAAGCGGCATTTCTCCGAGTGATTCCAGCACCTCGTAAAAAATACCGTCGTATTGGAACTCAACTTTTCTGCCGCCATGCTCCAGCTCTTCCGTGCAGACAGCTTTTAATCTGCCGTCTCCAAAAGTTACAACGGTTCCTTTTTTTACCCGTTTTGCCGGTTTGACGAGCGTTTCCCACCTGTCACCAGCTTCCTGTTTCAGCAAAAGCAGTTCTACTTTTGCCCCCGTATCCTCTTTTGTTCCGAATAACCGGGCAGGCAAAACGCGGGTATTGTTCAGCACGAGACAATCCCCTTCTTTAAAGAAACTGATAATCTGTTTAAACGAGCTGTCTGTCAGCTCTCCTGTATGTTTATCAAGCACCATCAGCCTTGAAGCGTCACGCTGTTCCAATGGCACCTGTGCAATTAAACGTTCCGGAAGTTCAAAATCAAATAAATCAACTTTCATAATTTCACCTTTATTCTAGTCTTTTGTTATTTCATTCTGCCGAAAAGATTAAGCAAGATTGATAATACCACACTTATGATAATACAAGTGACAACCGGGAAGAAAAACGTCACATTTCCTTTTTTCACAAAAATATCTCCCGGCATCTTGCCGACAAAATGCAAAACCGCTCCGATAATAAGCAAAACAGCACCAAGAATCATAATGATCTTAGGAAATTCAGTCATATCGGGGAGCCTCCATTTGAAAATGGTGATAAACGGCCGGTGTGACGATCCTTCCCCGCGGCGTTCTCTGGATAAAACCGATTTGCAGAAGATACGGTTCGTACACATCTTCAATCGTATGCGGTTCTTCGCCGATCGTGGCTGAAATCGTATCAAGCCCCACCGGACCGCCGTTAAATTTTTCGATCATTCCCATCAGCAGCTTGTGATCAATGTGATCCAAGCCTAGACGGTCGACTTGAAGCCGCTCCAAAGCGTCCTGAGAAATCTCTTCTGTAATCCGGCTGTCGCCTAACACCTGTGCAAAATCCCGGACCCTTCTCAGCAGGCGGTTGGCCACCCGCGGCGTTCCTCTTGATCTTCTGGCAATCTCAAGCGCTGACGGCTGATCAATTTCAACCTCAAACACATCAGCCGTTCTCGTAACAATATCAGCAAGCTCTTCTTGTGTATAATACTCAAGCCGCGACATGACGCCAAATCGATCTCTTAACGGCGCCGTCAAAAGCCCTACTCTTGTCGTGGCGCCAACCAGTGTAAAAGGCGGAAGATCAAGACGGACTGAACGGGCAGAAGGCCCTTTTCCAATGACAATATCAAGACAAAAATCTTCCATTGCCGGATAAAGCACCTCTTCAATCGATCTGTGCAGCCTATGTATCTCATCGATAAATAATACATCCCCCGGCTCGAGCGCCGTTAAGATCGCAGCCAAATCACCCGGCCTTTCAATCGCAGGTCCCGAAGTCGTCCGCAACTCCACTCCCATTTCGTTGGCAACGATGGAAGCAAGCGTCGTTTTTCCAAGCCCTGGCGGACCGTATAAAAGAACATGATCAAGCGTTTCCTGTCTCATTTTTGCGGCATCTATAAAAACACGCAAATTCTCTTTTACCTTATGCTGCCCGATATATTGAACCAGGCGCTGAGGCCTCAGGCTTTGCTCTATCACTGATTCATGGTTGTCTGCTTCACTTGAGACGAGCCGTTCATCCATGAACATCACCTTACTTCAATAGTTTTTGTAATGCTTTTTTTACGTACTGGTCTGTTGTCAGACCAATATCCTCTTTTAAGTGAGGAAGTACCTTTTTGATTTCTTTTTCGGCATATCCAAGTACCCTAAGGGCCTCGAGTGCTTCTTCAAGCGCCGTTTCTGCCGTTTGTTTTTCAAGTCTTTCTTCATGATTGAACAGATTTTCAATCATTTCAGGCACCACGTCAGCCAGCTTTCCTTTTAAATCAAGGATAATCTGGCGGGCAGTTTTTTTGCCGACACCCGGAAACTTGACTAAAAAGGCTTCATCTTCATTTTCAATTGCTTGAATGACCGCTCCCGGGTCACCTGATCCCAAAATGGCGAGTGCCCCTTTTGGACCGATTCCGGTCACATTTAACAGCTTTGTAAAGAGCGCTTTTTCCTCCCTTGTTGAAAAGCCGTATAGTAAAAACGCATCTTCTCTTACATGATGGTACGTAAAAATGGTTTCTTGACTTCTCTCCTTATATACAAACGGATTTGGCGTAAAAATCTGATAGCCGATGCCGCCGTTTTCTATCACAATATATTGGGGAGATACATAATCAATCGTCCCTTTAACAAATTCGATCACGAAAATTCACCTCTTTGACTGTTCTTCATTGTACCATAAAAACAGCCAAAGGCTTAAAGAAAAGTTAACATATGTTCGCTTCTCATTCATTGTTCCACGAAAAAAAAGACATGAGCACATGTCTTCAATCAGCAGTGGTCACCCGCTGTACGTCTTGATATGTTCTATGACATCTTCAAACTCCGCTTTCGTCCGAAACGGAATGCCTTTTTCGAGATTTTTTTGCATATGGCTCTCCAGTCTTTCTAAGTCAATTTGAAAAAAAGATTGAATCGGTTCAGAATCCGACTCCGGCCGTCCATGAAAGGTGGAAATTACTCCGCTGTCAGAAACGCCGATATACCCATTCACCTTGCTGAGCGGAGAAATATCGTCCACCTGCTTTCGAAATAGAACGTACCCATTTTTATGTTCGACAAGCGTCCATCCCGCATAATCTGCCCAAAAGTCATCCATGGAAAGCACCTTTTCACGCTTATGCTCGATGCTGACCTCTCCATCCAAATACACTTTTTCAAGCTGCACATGCACTTGCAGCGGTTCATAGTGCTCCACTTCCGCCCCTGACGCGCGGGGAGCACCCATTAGAAAAGCTGCGGCTGAGCAAAAAATCCCCAGCAACAGATACGCAGTGCTAAATCGTTTCACCCTTTACACCTCTTTGCACACGTTTATGACTAGTCTGACCAAAGAGGCTACTGCTTAACCGTTTCCTCAAAATTTGTTTGCACATTTTTCCTGACAAGCCGTTCCTCTGGATACATATCGGCGTGCCGTTCTGAAATCGTCAGAAATTGTGTCAGGAAAGCACTGAGAAAATATAATGCTGCAAAAATCCATATCACGCCGCCTGCGCCGAGCGGGCCGATAAAAAGGCTCACGATGCCGGGAGCAATAAAAGCGCACAGACCCGATCCCAGATTTAACACAGACATGGCAGCACCTTTGTTATCAGGCGCAAGCGTCGGCAAAAGCGCGCTTAATGGAACATATCCGGCCAGTGCCGCACCGTAGCAGCAGGCAATGATCATCAGCACCCAGTACTGATGCCCGATCAATTGCGGCGCGTAATAGAGCGCCAGTGTAAAAATGCCGCAGCCGACTCCGCCAAACCACATGACAGTATTGCGCCAGCCCAGTTTATCTCCGACCGCGCCGAAAATGATGTTAAATACAATGTTGACAAAAAACAGCGTCCCCCAGATTTGCAGCCATTCTGAAACAGAATAGCCGTAACGCGCCAAATAGGTCGGAAGAAATATCGCAAATCCGAATTGTCCGATAGCATTTATTGTCTTGACTATGCCGCCGATGCCGACTTTAGGATTTTCAAACATAATTGTAAACGCCTTCGACAGCTCTTTCCATTTCGGCTGATCTTGTTTTTGTACAGGCATAAATTTATCTTTATTAAAAAACAGTGCGAGAACTCCGCCTGCTGCCACAAATAGTAAAGCGCTCCAAAGCGTATTGATTTCTCCAATCGCCGGAACCGCATAGCTCGAATAAAACGGTCCAAGCACGTTCAGACCGCACGTAAACATAAACCAAAACCAGCCGACGGCTTTACCAAGGATTTGCTGAGAGGTGCTGTATGATACCCATACAAGAAACGAGTATGCAAACAGCGGGTACCCCAAGCCCCTGAGCGCGTAGCTGCCCAAGAGAGCCGGATAGTACATATGAGGAATCGCCCAGCCGATAAAAGCAACCGAACCGAGGATAAAAGCAAGTAAACCGACCGTCATCGTCTTTCTTGGCCCCCAAGTCTGGACAAAGGTTCCTGATAGCCAAGCCGAAATCGTGACAGCAATGCCATACACCGTAAAGAGCGAAGCAGATTGCTGCATACTGAGACCGTGATCAACAAGAAAAGGAGACAGCCATCCTTGCTCAAGTCCGTCTCCAACCATAAAGATGACCACGCCAATATAACCCCAAATCATGTGAGAAGGAATTCCGATTTTGTTTAAAGCATTTCCTTTAGCATGTGCTGTATTCATGATTTCCACCGCCTACTTTTTATAAAGTATCAATGGAATGTATATACCCAAGCTTGCTGTATTGTAATCCCTTTATCTGAATATTAAAAAACCATTTTTTCAGTATGTTCAATGCTGACAGGCATGCCTAAAGCGAGCGACTGCTGAGCCGCCCTTGCTATTCGTTCCGCCTGAAAGCCGTCATCGCCGGTGCAGGCAGTCTCCCGATTGGTTTTGATCGCGTCTGCAAACTGAAGAATCTCTTCTGTGTAGGCTTCCTTATAGCGTTCAAGAAAAAAGAAATGCGGTTTATCCTTCATGACAAAGTCAGCCGTTGACACTTCTACCGTCGTCGGCCTGCTGTTGTCCGCTGCTGCCGAGCCTTTCGTGCCGAAAACCTCGACCCGCTGGTCATATCCGTACACAGCTTGACGGCTGTTGTCTATCACACCCATGGCACCGTTTGCAAATGTCAAGGTCATGACAGCCGTATCAATGTCCCCCAGCTCTGCAAAGGACGGATTCACCAAAGCCGCTCCTTTTGCATACACTTCCGTCACTTCACTTCCCATGATGTATCTGGCCATATCAAAATCATGAATCGACATATCGATAAATAAGCCGCCTGATGTGCGGACATAATCAACATTCGGCGGTTCAGGGTCCCGTGACGTAATTTTTAATAAATGAGGCGTGCCGATTTCACCATTTGAGACAATGGTTTTGATTTTCTTAAAATGAGGGTCGAAACGGCGGTTAAATCCGACTTGCAGCTTAACCCCATGTTTCCGCACGGCCGCAAGTGCCTCCTTCGTTTCATCGGGAGAAAAACTGATTGGTTTTTCACAAAAAATATGTTTTTTCGCCTCAGCTGCTTCTCTGATGATTTGCGCATGTGTATTTGTTGGCGAACAGATAAATACAGCGTCAATATCAGGATCAAGTAATAAATCTCTATAGTCAGCGGTTATGTATTCAATGTGGTGACTGGCAGCCCAATCCTGTAAACAGCTTGCAGAAATATCAGAAACCGCTTTTATTTTCATATGAGGAATCCGATGTATATTTTGAACATGAAGTTTGCCGATGCGCCCTGCACCGATAATTCCTGTCACCATCTGTTTCGTCATAGCGTGTTCCCCCTTGATAGTTTACGAAAGCGCTTTATTTAAAATTAATAGTATCCCATTTGTAAGCGCTTTTCAAGGAGTGGAATAAACGTTTTTATGTCTCTTTTATCACAATCAAAGCTTATAGGTAGCCTTCTTTCCCAAGACCAGATACACTATATTTAGGCTCTTTTTCCTGAACAGTTTTGGATTTTCCTATAAACAACTGCATAAAATAGAGCAAAGAAGGTGAATGAAATGCTGACAAAAGCAGAGGCACTGGCCCATTCAGTCATATACCGCCAAAACAGCAGATTTGATAAAGTCAAAGAGAAACCCGAGGAATTAACATTGATCGGCAAGGGACGAAGCGCCTATGTGTTTGCCATAACAGAAGGTGACCGGAAAATGGCGCTGAAGGTATTTTTTCCGGAGTATCAAGCGACAGCCGTCAAAGAAGCAGCGATTTATGAAAAATTAGCCGGATCCGCATTCTACCCTGACATTTATGAAACTGGTGATTCATTTATTTTAATGGAATATATTAAAGGCGATACCTTTTACAACTGCCTGAAAAAAGGCATCGCGATCAGCGACGATATGATTCAGCAGGTAGAGGACGCACTTTCTGACGCCCGTGCAGCCGGCCTCAACCCGTCAGACATTCATTTGCGCAATCTGATTCTGACAGAATCCGGAGCAGTGCGGGTCATTGATGTTGCGAGATTTGAACAGACGAAAACGTGCACGCAGTGGGACGATTTAAAAACGGCGTATCATACGCTTTATAAAAAGCCGATTTTCCCGAAAAAAATCCCGGGCTTTTGGCTTGAGGTTATTGCTTTTTTATATAAAAAAGATTGGTTTCAGAAGCACTTTGCCCAACGGAAAAGAAAATATTCTTCATAGAAAAGGCAGCCGCATATGCGGCTGCCTTTATCATTTTATTTTACTTTCTGACAGCAGAAATTAATTTCATTTGTTCAGGCGACAGCTTGATGCGATACCCTCTCACACTCAAATAAACCACTTCTAAGTTCTTTTCGCTGGAATGACAATATGTGTTTTCCATTTCTGTCTCCCCCACCCTTTATCTATTTTCTTTTATCATACCTGCACTTTATTGAGGAAATTTTAAAGAAATGTAAAGATCGTATAAAATCCGTGATGTGGTAAAATGGGAGAAAAAAGGGAGATAGTCACATCAAAACACGCAGTAAAGTCCTTCTTATAATATTCTCATGTCTTCTGTTTTTTGGCGGTGCCGTCTATTGGATGTTTTTTTCACTGAAAAATGTTCCGAAAGGCAGCCTCGTACAATCAGTGGAATCGCCTGACGGAAGCTATACGCTAAACACTTATGTATCCAAAAATACCTTAAGCTCAGATGCCGCTAGAGGCGAACTCGTGAATGAAAAAACACTTGTCAAAAAAACAATCTATTGGAATTATCCTGACAGCAGACCAGCCGTTAAATGGTTGAACAACAATACAGTAAAAATCGGCGGCCAGACTTTACATCTCGATATCGATGAAACTTATGATTGGCGAAAGGATGATCATTGGATTCGTGAGGAACCGCCGCAAGCATCAGTGAGGTGAGATAATGAAAGATCCTTATCGCTTTGCCTTTTATATACGCAATGGCAGATCTTGGCTATTTATTTCTCAAGGACTGTTTCACAATTGGTGTCCACATGCCTTTATAAACAGAAGCGCGGCGTACTTCATACGCTGCGCTTTTTTCACCCCATTCTCCCCTCTCATGATCATTACACGTTAAATAATGTGACAGATTAATTGTAAAAATAGTTCAATTAACCCAAAATCCTCTTTATAAAAGCAATCGAAACGACGTGAGGAGGAAGCTTGATGGCAGATTTTGTTGCTAGTTTAAACGCGGTCTTATGGAGTACACCCGTCATTTATATTTTATTAGGAATTGGATTGATCTTTTCTATTGTGACCCGTTTTTTACAAGTCAGACACATCAAGGAAATGATTGTGCTGATGTTTCAAGGCAAGAGCTCAGAGGCAGGGGTATCTTCGTTTCAAGCATTATCAATCGCGCTGTCCGGCAGGGTGGGGACCGGAAACATTGCAGGTGTGGCAACAGCAATTGCGTTCGGCGGACCCGGCGCGGTGTTCTGGATGTGGGCCATTGCTTTTATCGGTGCTTCGAGCGCCTTTGTTGAATCTACTCTTGCCCAAATTTATAAAGTGAAACAAGGCGGCCAATATCGAGGCGGACCCGCTTATTATATAGAAAAAGGATTAGGCATTAAGTGGTTTGCTGTTTTATTTGCGGCTGCGGCCCTTATTGCAATGGCTCTCCTTATGCCAGGGGTCCAGTCCAACTCCATTGCAGCGGGCGTCCAAAATGCATTCGGCATCTCTCCTGCCATTACTGGCTGTTTTCTTGTTCTCTTATTAGGTTTTATCATTTTCGGAGGTATAAAACGTATCGCCAGTGCCGCACAAATGATTGTCCCGTTTATGGCAGTCGGATACATTCTGCTCTCTCTGATCATCATTGTGATGAATATTTCTGAACTGCCTGCTGTCATTTCTTTGATTTTCAGAAGTGCTTTTGCATTAGATTCCGCATTCGGCGGTCTCATCGGAATGGCCATTTCATGGGGCGTCAAACGAGGCATTTATTCAAACGAAGCCGGACAAGGAACAGGCCCTCATCCTGCTGCCGCCGCAGAGGTATCTCATCCGGTAAAGCAAGGATTGGTTCAGGCATTTTCTGTTTATATCGACACTTTATTTGTATGTTCCGCTACAGCATTCATGATTTTATTTACCGGTATGTACAATACACAGGCTGCCGACGGTTCATTTATTGTCAATCACCTGAAAGGTGTAGAAGCTGGACCGGGCTTCACTCAGGCCGCCATTGACAGTGTGCTGCCCGGCTTTGGTGCAGGCTTTGTCGCTATTGCTTTGTTCTTCTTCGCTTTTACAACCATTATGGCTTATTACTACATCGCTGAAACAAATATCGCATATTTAGCGAGAGGCAGAGAAAGCAAGTGGGCAATGCTCGGCTTAAAAATGATCATTTTAGCCGCGACATTCTACGGTGCTGTCAAAACCGCTACACTTGCTTGGGCATTAGGTGACGCGGGACTTGGCATTATGGTTTGGCTGAACGTCATTGCCATTGTTTTGCTCGCCAAGCCGGCGCTTATTGCGTTAAAGGATTATGAGCAACAGAAGAAACAAGGCTTAGACCCAGTCTTTGATCCTAAAGCTCTCGGCATCAAAAACGCTGATTTCTGGGAGAAAGAATACACACACGAAAATGAGCGCGTCTCTTAAGACGAAAAAAGACCGGCCTGAGATCACTTCGCGCCGGTCTTTTTTATATTACTGGTAATTTGTATACACTGCCTGAACATCATCATCGTCTTCAAGCGCATCAATCAATTTATCCAGTTTTTCAACAGCCTCATCATCAGCATCTGCATATGTTTTCGGAATCATGGTTACTTCAGCTGAATCGACTGGATAATTTGCTTCAAGTGCTGTTTTTACCTCTTCAAAACGTTCAGGCGCTGTTAATACCTCCAAGTATTCATCCTCTGTCTGCAGCTCTTCGCCGCCCGCTTCTATGACATCAAGCATCAGGTCATCCTCTTCTATTTGCCGATGTGTACGGTCAATTGCAATGTACCCCTTCCGCTCAAATAAAAATGCTACACATCCGCTTTCTCCGAGACTTCCGCCGTTTTTATTGAAAGCTGTCCGCACATTTGTCGCCGTACGGTTTTTATTATCAGTTAAGCACTCCACCATGACGGCAACCCCTGATGGGCCGTAGCCTTCATAGGTGATTTCCTCGTAGCTGCTGCCGTCCTGGCTTCCTGCGGCTTTTTTTAGGGCACGGTCTATATTATCATTTGGCATATTGGCGCCTTTTGCTTTTTCAATCACAAGCCGCAATGCTGAATTTGCTTCAGGATCGGCTCCGCCTTGCTTTGCTGCCACATAGATTTCTTTAGCAAGCTTCATAAATACTTTTCCGCGCTTTGCGTCTTGCGCATTTTTTCTTTTTTGGATGTTTTTCCACTTAGAATGGCCAGCCATGCTTTCACCTTCCTTGATATTTCTATGTACACTTTAATGGGTATTGCAAGCCGTTGTAAAGAAAAAGACCGCCGGGAATCACTCTCCGGCGGCCTTCTTAGTCCTAGCGTCTGTTCATTTTATGAAGTCTTGTGAACAGTCCTTTATCTGTAGATACTTGAACGTCACGGCCATCCGCATAGTTTCGTGCGGCTTTTTTGACATTTTGCCTGTCAGACTGTGTGAAATCAGCGTGGCTTCTGACTGCGATGACTACTTTGTCATCCGTTACCATCACTTGTGTGTCGTTGACGTTTTTGACTTGTTTCACACGATTGGCGATTTTTGCGGCAAGTCTTCTGTTCTCTTGGTTGTCATACCCGTTGTTGTTCGTCCCATTTCGGTTCATGTTTCTGTTATTTGTGTTGTTATATGTTCCGTCAGTTGCCAATGGGACGCGATCATCTGCAGTAACACGGTCGTTTACATTGGTTGTGTTTCGGTCACGGCCGTTCTGGCCGTTCTGGTCCTCCATCAATTCAGAGACCGGGCCGTCGTGATCCATCCCGTCTCCCTGTCTGTCAGCGTCATTCTCATTTGTATAATATCCGATTGGACGGGTATTGCCGTTATTACCGTTATTACGAGTATCATTAAGGGCATCATTATTTGCGCCGCATGCTGTTAATCCGGCTGTCATCAAAATGAGGCCTGCAATTGTTAACTTTCTACCCAATGGAAAAACCCCCCGAGGACTGATTGAGCATGTTGTGCTCGTTTTTATCATGTGCATCAGGGAGATATGTTAAGCGTGTCAGTTATGACCATTCGACGATTGTAAGGCAATACAAAAAAAGGAACGATTTACATCGTCCCGAACAATCATTCACTTTCTTCTTCCGGCCGTCCAAACATCTGGTTTGTTGAAGGCTGATTCGGCATGGAAGTTCCGGCTGCATACGGATTCGGATTTGCTCCTCCGTAAGGCATATAAGGAGTTCCATATGCTCCTCCCTGATGACCAGGTGCTGAGAAGTATGGCTGCTGATCATCGTCACACCCGCAATCATCATGATCCTTAAATGGCGGTATATAACCATGTGCCACATTTGGCTGATAAGCACCCATCACTTGAGGAGCGCCATAATAAGGACCATATGGCATATGCCCATAAGGAGATCCATAAGCCGGCGATGCATATTGAGGCGCGCCGTGCGAAGGCTGATATCCGTAATGCCCGTGATGGCTGTTTTCATGATGCTGGTTATCATATTCACCCGGATCATATTGCGAAGGTGATACAAAACTTGGCTGGAAGCCATAAGGCTGATGGATCGGAAATGCATGTGCAGGATAGTATGGGTAGCACAGGCCGGATCCAGGCAGGACAGGTGAGATAGGAACCGGACATGGCACAAAATGGGCTGGATACGGACAGTATGGCTGAACTGCCGGCATATTCGGAACAGTGTGGTGGATGTTTTCTTCTTCCATACCGCCTACATCTGGCGCCTTAGGCGTATTAGGCATATTCGGATAATTTGCATTCTCCATATTACTCATTGCCTCCTGTTGTGGAAATTGATCTTGCATGTCATACATATGATCTATATTTCCGTCATGATGCTTTTTAGGCTCCTCCGGTTTAGGAGGTGACCAAGGCTGAAAAAGCTGATTCATATCATAATAATCGTTCACATCAGCTTCAGGATACACATTATCATGCAAATTCGGCATCGGCGGGACAAAAGGAACAGACTGCTTTTCTTTCGGTTTTGTGTCTTCTACGTCGACAACGGATTTAGGCTTCTCCTTGGAAAATGGGTGTTCTTGCTTCTCATCCCCGACTGCCGCTGGACTTTTGCCCGCTTTTATCTCTTTTCTGACTGGAACACCCCCAGACGGCACTTTTATTTTCATTCCAGGCATGATTAAATCTGGATTGCTGAGCTGCGTATTGAGCTTTTTTACTTCCTCAACATCAACTCCGTATTTTTCAGCTATTTTCCAGAGTGAATCGCCTTTTTGAACGATATGGATTTTCAACGTTTTCCCCTCCTATGCAAAACGTGAACAGTTCAGTTGTGATTACAATATGTTTCTTCACAACATATGCCTGATCAAAAGAAATTATGAATACAGGAGGGGAAATATTTCTGATTTACGTGATGGTTAGCATTCGATTCAGAGCAAGAAGGGCATCGTCCTGAATGACTTTCGGCACTTTGATCACACCTGCTGGTTCTCCTTTTTCTATTTGTTCTAAAGACCAGAGCAAATGCGGGAGGTCAATTCGATTCATCGTCAGACATGGACACATATCCGGATTGAGTGATTCAATTTGTTTGTCGGAATGCTCTTGAATCAGTCGCTGAACAAGATTCATTTCTGTACCGATTGCCCATTTGCTTCCCGGCTGAGCGTGGCTGATTGCATCAATAATATATCTCGTTGATCCGCTGTCGTCACTTTGCATTACGACTTCATGGGAGCATTCAGGATGAACAATGATCCTGATGTCAGAATCTCGTTCTCTCAAATCATTTATATTTTTCACGGTGAATTTTTCATGAACAGAGCAGTGGCCTTTCCAAAGAATAACCTTGATATCGTTTTGTTCTGCCTCGTTCTCTAATTGATCCTGAATCGGGTCCCAGACAGCCATGTCCTCAAGCGGGATACCAAGTTCATAAGCGGTGTTCCTTCCTAAATGCTGATCGGGCAGAAATAAAATGCGTTTTTTCTGTGTAAACGCCCATTCAAGCACTTTTTTGGCATTGGATGAGGTTACAGTCGCTCCGCCGTGCTTTCCGACAAATGCCTTGATCTCCGCTGTAGAATTCACATAGGTTAATGGTATGATCGTGTCGCCGAATATATGCTGAAGTTTCTCCCACGCCCTGTTCGTCTGCTGCATGTCAGCCATATCAGCCATAGAACAGCCCGCTCTCATATCTGGCAGGATGACCGTTTGGTCCGTACCTGTCAGCATATCAGCGGTCTCTGCCATAAAATGTACGCCGCAAAATACAATATATTCCGCATCCTTATTTTTTTCCGCCATTTGGGCAAGCTGGAGTGAATCGCCCGTTTGGTCAGCAAATTGAATTACTTCATCCTTTTGATAATGATGGCCTGGAATAAACAACCTGCTCCCGAACTTTTCCTTAATGGCTGCAACACGTCTCTCCATCTCTTTCATTGACAGCCCTTTATAATGGTCAGGCATCATTTCAAATTGTTTGATTGCATCAAGAATTGACATAACCGCATTCCTCCACTGACTGATTTGTTAACGCTACATCCATGCTGATATCTAAGCTTCTGACCGAATGAGTCAGAAATCCTAAGGAAATATAATTCACACCCGTCCCTCTAAAAGCGGGCAGAGATTCTAATGTAATTCCTCCGGAAGCTTCGGTTTTAATGTGATCCGGTGTGATATTTGCAAAATGGCGGACAGTGTCAGGCGGGCAATTGTCAAACATAATGACATCAGCTTCAGCAAGAATGGCTTCTCTGAGCTGCTCCTCAGATTCAATTTCCACTTCAATATTCACCATGTGCCCTGCTGCCTGCCGCGCTTTTTCACACGCCTTTACAATGGAACCGCAAGCTGCAATATGATTATCTTTGATCATGATTCCGTCGTACAGGCCGAATCGATGGTTATATCCTCCTCCGACCCTGACCGCATATTTTTCGAGCATTCTTAACCCCGGCGTCGTTTTCCTTGTGTCACAAACCTTAATCTGTTCATCATCAAGCCGTTCAACAGCCTGCCTTGTCATCGTCGCAATACCCGACAGCCTTTGAATAAGATTTAATACTACCCTCTCTCCAGAAAGAAGAGCAGCGGCCGGCCCGCGTAAGACGGCAATCACATCACCCTTTCGCAAATGATCTCCATCTTTTTTGTGTAAAAACGTCTGAACCTTTTCATCTAATAAGGAAAAGCCTTCCTTAATCACCGCAGCTCCGGCGAAAATGCCGTCTGACTTTGCAACAATTGAGGACTCACAGTTCTGTCCTTCAAAGATGGACTGTGATGTAAGATCTCCCGTCCCTATATCCTCATGAAAAAAGTGATTCAGCAATTTTTTCAGCTGTAAATGATTCATTTCTCCAAATCCCTTCGTTTTTTCTCATTTTGGTTCCCTTTTTTGTATGGACAATTTGTTTTCCTTGCCAGCCTGCATCAGCCTGAGGAATATCAATTCGAAAATGCGCCCCCCTGCTTTCTTCCCGCAATAGAGCAGACGAAGTCATCAGCTTTGCAACCTGCCACAAGTGAGAAAGCTCCAGCTGCGGAATTGTGATATCCTTCACATTTATCTTCTGAGATGGGAGCCCACAAAGCCAATTGCTCATCTCAATCAGTCTGTCTTTTTCTCTTACTATGGACATGTCGCTTGTCATTCTGTTTTGCAGTTCAGAAAGTTCGATATTCGGCACCTCATAAACTCCGCTGGTTTCACCGTTGAATTGACTATACCTGTTATCAGCCGGTTTTCTCATAATATGTTCTGCTGCTCTTTTACCAAACACAAGTGCCTCCAGCAAAGAATTGCTCGCAAGACGATTGGCTCCGTGTAAGCCGGTGCATGCAGTTTCCCCTATCGCGTAAAGCCCGGGCACAGTTGTTTCTCCCCACCGATTGACTGAAACGCCTCCCATTAAGAAATGCATTCCCGGCGCAACAGGTATTTTTCTTTTGCGAATATCAACCCCTGCCTTTTGGCAAATAGAGGTGATTGTGGGAAAACGCACTTCGAAGTCAGAAATAGCGCTGCAATCGATATACACACGTTTTCCTTTTGCTATTTCTTCATGAATCATCCGCGAGACGACGTCCCGTGGTGCTAAATCCTCCAGCGGATGCCGTCCGGCCATAATACGGCGGCCATTTTGGTCTGTTATAAAACCGCCCTCACCTCTGACTGCCTCTGAAACAAGCCCAAACGAGACGCCATTTTTGACTAGAAGTGTAGGATGAAACTGGGTAAACTCTAAATCAGTTAATTCCGCTCCGGCCCGGTAAGCAAGTGAAAGACCATCACCCGTGACAGATGGATCGTTCGTATGGTGCTGAAACAAGCTGCCGCATCCGCCAGCTGCCAGCACAACCTCATCCGCATGCCGCAAATTGATCCGGCCGCGGCTGTCTTTCGTCACTACACCGGCACAGCGCCCATTCTTCATCAGCAAATCAACCGCTGTTTCATTCTCGATGACTTCGATTTGACTATTGATTTGTTTCAGCAAGTAATCAATGAGCATGCTGCCTGTAGCGTCTCCGCCTGCATGAAAAATGCGGTTGCGCGTATGGGCTCCTTCCCTGCCGAGGCTGACTTTGCCTTGTTTATCCCGGTCAAATGGAAAGTCATTCTCCAAAAAATTCTCAATGATGGTTTTTCCATCAAGCAAAACGTCTGATACGATGTTTTGATCGTTATGTCCGCAGCCTGCGTATAACGTATCCTCCATATGAGACGCAATCGAGTCATCTTTTGCATAAGCCGCCGCAATTCCGCCCTGTGCATGTCTTGAATTGCTGTTTTTTGTGCTTTTTTTCGTGATGACAGTCACCTGGTATGATGGCGGAAGTGCAGAAGCCAGGGCAAGTGCCGCCGCTCCTGAACCAATGACCGCAATCGTCTTTATAGACATATGCCACCTCCTGTTGTTTACACCTGTCTTGACACCTATATTTACACAACGATAAAATAAACTCAAGAGTTTTTTATGAAGAACATATGGAGGAAAGACCGGATGATTTATTTAGATTATGCAGCAACCACGCCAATTTGCGAGGAAGCACTGGACGTATTTCAGAAGCTCAGCATTGATATGTACGGGAATGCCAGCAGCTTGCATGACGCTGGGGGAAAAGCAAAGCATATACTGGAGTACTGCCGGGGGAAAATAGCTGACATAATCGGCGGAGAAACAGACGGTATATATTTTACAAGCGGAGGCACTGAATCCAATTTTCTTGCCATTCAATCATTGTTAAACGGCTTGCCAAAAACAAAAAGACATTTTATTACGACTGCCATGGAACATCAATCAATCCATAACTGTGCTGCTTTACTGCGGAATCATGGCTTTGACGTGACAATCATTAAGCCTAACGAGTACGGACTTATTACCGAGGAAATATTGGCAGCTCATATTCGCCCGGACACAGGCCTGGTTTCTATTCAGCATGCCAATTCAGAAACAGGAATTATTCAGCCCATTAAACACCTGTCATCGTATCTTCACAACAGGCAAATTCTTCTTCATTGTGATGCGGTACAAACATTCGGCAAACTGCCCATCCATACTGAAGAAATGGGGGTGGATGCTCTCTCTGTTTCGAGTCACAAAATTCACGGCCCTAAAGGAGTCGGAGCTGTCTATATTCGGCCGGACGTCAATTGGAAACCGGTGTACCCTGACACCGTTCATGAAAATGGGTTTCGAGCAGGCACGGTAAACGTACCGGGTATCGGAGCCTTTACAGCGGCTGCGGAGCTGATCGTAAGTGAAATGGAAAGTCAGATATCCCACAATCAAACGCTGAGACAATATTTTTTAGAACAAATCCGTATTCGGTCTCTCCCTGTAACCCTTGCGGCAGATGGTGCAAACACAGAATGTCTGCCCCATATTATCGGGTGTTTTTTTGGCTCATTTGAAGGACAATATGTTATGTTAGAATGTAATCGGAATAATATTTGCATTTCAACGGGCAGCGCTTGTTCTGCAGGTTATCATGGGCCGTCTGAAACGATGAAAGCGTTAAGAAAAACAGAACAGGAAGCCCTGCAATTTATCCGGATCTCTTTCGGAAAAAACACAACAACTGAACAGCTGGATATGTTATTAGATACGTTTACAGCGCTTTTGGAACAAAGGAAAGGAGAATATCATATTGACCGAAGAATTAAAGCTCTTGGGCGCCAATAGGCGTGAGCAGCTTCTTTTGTGGCTGAAGGAATCCACATCGCCGCTGACAGGAGGAGAGCTCGCCAAAAAAGCCAATGTTTCGAGACAGGTGATCGTTCAGGATATCTCGCTTTTAAAAGCGAGTAACGAGCCGATTATCGCCACAAGCCAAGGCTATGTCTATCTGGACGCCGCCGCTCAGAAGCATCAGCAGGCAGAAAGAATCATAGCGTGTCTGCACGGGCCTGAACGGACAGAAGAAGAATTGCAGCTCATCGTGGATGAAGGGGTAACTGTAAAAGACGTAAAAATTGAGCACCCTGTATACGGAGATTTAACTGCAGCGATCCAAGTCGGCACTCGAAAAGAAGTCAAACATTTCATCAAAAAGATCAATTCCACAAATGCCTCCTATTTATCACAGCTGACAGATGGTGTGCATCTTCATACACTGACAGCACCCGATGAACATCGCATCGATCAAGCCTGTCAAGCACTCGAAGAAGCCGGTATTTTGATTGAAGACTAAAAAAAGCCCTAATAGGGCTTTTTATAATTGATAAGATTGATATGTACCAAGCAGCTTTACTTTGCATCCGAGCGCCTCAAGCTCCTGCATAGCCCCAGGGATTAATACTTCATCAAACGCCTGTTCAATATCAATAATAAAGAAATAATTCCCTAACCCGGTTTTGGTCGGACGGGATTCGATTTTTGACAGGTTTAAGTTTCTCCAAGAAAAAGCAGACAGCACTCTATGCAGCGCTCCGGACTGATCATCCTGCGGAAGCATCACCATCAGTGTTGTTTTTGGTCTTGAATTCAATTTTGAATTCACTTCAAATGATATATTTTCATCAGGAGACAGAATGACAAATCGCGTATGATTGTCTCTATAATCCTGTATATCCCGTTTTACGATTTTTAATTCGTATGTAGAAGCCGCCATTTCATTGGCAATCACCCCGATATTCAGCTCGGGATGGTCACTGACAAATTTTGCCGCCGCTCCGGTTGAATTGGCGTATTCATACGGCACGGAAGAAAAATGCCGATGGAGAAATTTATGGCACTGTGCAATCGCATGTGAATGAGAATAAATTTTGTCTAGGTCCTTCCATGCATTCTCTCTGGAAGGATGAACGAGTAAGTGCTGATGAATCGGCAATGTCATTTCACCTACGATAGGCAGAGGCTGTTCATGTATTAAATAGTCTATTGTTAAATTTACTGATCCTTCTAATGCGTTCTCTAAAGGAACAAACGCAAAATCAACCTCACCCGCAACTGCCGCATCTATACATTCCGGTATCGTGCGGTAAGCAACATGCTCGGCGCCATTTTGGAAACAAGAACTGACTGCTAGATGTGTGAATGTAGCTGCTGGACCTAAATAACCGACTTTCATGACGATATTCTCTCCCCTTACGCTCCTGAACCTAATATTTCAACCTTTTCTACAAAGTCAAACTTTCTCATCTTGTTCATTAATGTATGAATATCCTCTTCCATTGCAGATGTACTGATAGACAGCGTTACGTTCGCTCTCCCTTGAAGCGGGATGGTCTGGTGAATGGAAAGAACGTTGCTTCCAGAGTCAGCCACCGCCTGAAGGAGCTGAGATAACGCGCCTGAGCGATCCTCTAAATGAAAGAAAAGTGTGATAATTTGCTCTTTAACCATTGTATAAAAAGGAAAAACGGCATCTCTGTATTTATAAAATGCACTTCTGCTTAAATCCACCTTTTGAACGGCATCTGCCACTGATTCTGCTTTTTTTCGATCCAGCAGTTTTTTGACTTCCAATGTTTTTCTCATCGCATCAGGCAACACATCTTCACGGACAAGATAAAACGTCTCCTCTTTCACTTGCATCCCCCCTTTTGAAAATAGAGAGCCTGATATCCAGGCTCTCACCCATTATTAATCAATAAATTCAAATTCGAATTCAAGAAGTCTGATAATGTCTCCGTCTTTGGCCCCGCGTTCTCTGAGTGCTTCATCAACACCCATTCCCCGCATCTGTCTTGCAAATCGTTTAACGGATTCATCACGTGAGAAATCAGTCATCTTGAATAACCGCTCAAGACTGTCTCCTGAAAGCACAAAGACTCCGTCAGGATCTCGCGTAATGCTGAATGGCACTTCTTCATTCTCCATCGTGTACATGACACGGTTTTGCGTAAGCTCTTCCTCGTCATACAGCGGGAATTCCGGAGTGTTTTCCAGCTGATTGGCGACTTCATACAGAAGCTCGCGAAGTCCTTCTCTTGTCACTGCACTGACCGGGAATACCGGATAATCATCCGTCAGCTTTTCTTTAAACCCTTCAAGATTTTCCGCCGCCTGCGGCATGTCCATTTTATTTGCGACAATAATTTGCGGGCGCTCAGTGAGACGCAAATTGTACTCGCTCAATTCCTGATTAATTGTCACATAATCCTCATACGGATCGCGGCCTTCCAAGCCGGACATATCAATGACATGAACGATAACACGGGTCCGCTCAATATGGCGCAAAAATTGGTGGCCAAGCCCGACGCCTTGATGAGCCCCTTCAATCAGTCCAGGCAAATCGGCTATAACGAAGCTCCGTCCATCATCTGTTTCGACCATGCCAAGATTCGGAACAAGTGTCGTAAAATGATAATCCGCAATTTTCGGTTTTGCAGATGAAACGACGGACAACAAAGTCGATTTTCCTACACTTGGGAACCCGACAAGCCCGACGTCTGCAAGCACTTTTAATTCAAGAACAACATAGCGTTCTTTTCCCGGTTCACCGTTTTCTGAGAGCTGAGGTGCGGGGTTCGCCGGTGTGGCAAAGCGTGAGTTCCCTCTTCCGCCTCTTCCGCCCCTTGCGATGACAGCCTGCTGTCCATGTTCGGTTAAATCGGCAATGACCTGTTTTGTATCATCGTCTGTCACAACAGTGCCAGGCGGCACTTTAATGACCATATCATCAGCATTTCGTCCATGCTGGTTTTTTGACATGCCATGCTCGCCGCGAATCGCTTTAAAGTGTTTTTTATATCTAAAATCCATAAGAGTACGGAGACCTTCGTCCACTTCAAAAACGACGTCTCCTCCTTTTCCGCCGTCGCCGCCGGCAGGGCCGCCTTTCGGCACATATTTTTCACGGCGAAACGCAACCATCCCGTTGCCTCCGTCGCCGCCTTTTACATACACTTTCACCTGATCTACAAACATAATGTCCTCCGTTCTAAACCGTTAAAAAACTCCGCTAGTTCAACCCAATTTCAATCAGACATTCGTGACTTGTGATCTCAAAACGCATGATATCAAAGTCCTCATATCCATTTTGCCGAAAATCGTCAAAGGCAGATATATTGGCAAAAGTGCCGTGAAAATCAAGGTACAGAATCAGCTGTCTGTCAGGATGATCGGTTTGAAGCGAAACGGTTAAATGATTTTCACTGCCTCTAGTGACTGCTTGTTCAAACAGATCAAACAGCTTTCTCATCAGTTTCGCCAATTTTTGATCATAAGCTGACAAATCCTTAATTTCCCCGAGAACTTCATATTCAAGTGTCATACATTGGGCTTTCCAATTAAACGTAAGAAAATCAAACGCTAAATGCGGTGTTTTCAGGTTTGAGAGCTTTGATTCGTGCTTAGCGTCTATCACCATTTCTTCAATGATTTCAAAGACGCGGTCATACTTCTGCAAGCTTAAGTTTCCTTTAATTAGCTGCAGCTTATTCATCCAATCATGCCGGGAATGGCCAAGAAGATGAATCAGTTCATTTGTTAAAGCCGTATCGCTTATATTTTCTTCTTGATTTTTTGAAACATCCTTCATTTTCGCACTCCCAATCATTTGATTTCTTATTTAGGAGTCTGTATAAGTGTGTATTATGAATTATAACAGAGAAGGCTTTGATAGAAAAACAATTGTTTTTCCCAGAAATATCATGTTCCTTTTTTCTGGCTTCGGTTGATTTTCAGCCAGGCAGAACATTTTATGTATTACTGCTTGGGGAACATATCCAGTGGGTTTGAGACATTCGTTCTCATTCTTGGCGGGGTCTGCTCGCACATACTCTGCATAACATTCTTGATGCTTACTCCGCATATTGCAAAAAAAACTCCAGTCATCATCGACCGGAGTTTTTGAATCATTATTGAGCTACAGGATATACGCTCACTTTTTTGCGGTCACGGCCGAAACGTTCGAATTTAACAGTTCCGTCGATTTTCGCAAAAAGAGTGTCATCTCCGCCGCGGCCCACGTTTTCACCTGGGTAAATTTTTGTTCCGCGTTGACGGTAAAGGATAGAACCGCCTGTTACGAATTGACCGTCAGCACGTTTAGCACCTAAACGTTTAGCCTCAGAGTCACGTCCGTTCTTTGTAGAACCTACTCCTTTTTTAGAAGCGAAAAACTGAAGATCTAATCTAAGCATGTAGCTCACCTCCTATATTATGTTTGTGGTCACACGCAAGTGATCTTTATAATCCCGCTCAATTGTCTCTAACGAAACAATCATGCCTTCAATCAGCAACTGAGCTTTTTGGCGCGCCTCCGGATCGAGAGATTCAGGGAATTCAAAATAGAAATAACCCCCATCTTCTCCTATATCAAGAAGCGGCTCGAAGCCCGCCAGCGCGATGACCGCGTTAACGGATCCAAACACAACGGCTGTTACTCCGGCACAAACGAGATCTTGTCCATGTTCAGCAAAGTCGGCGTGGCCCGTCATTTCAAAAGACAATAAGCTTTTGTCAGTACGGGACCTTCTGATTGTTGCCTGAATCATGCTTACGCGTTGATTTTTTCGATCGTCACTTTAGTGTAAGGCTGACGATGACCTTGTTTTTTATGAACGTTTTTCTTTGCTTTGTATCTGAAAACAGTGATTTTTTTCGCGCGGCCTTGTTTTTCAACTTTAGCCGTTACTGTTGCGCCTTCAACTGTAGGGTTGCCGACTTTCACATTGTCTCCGCCAACAAACAAAACGTCTTCAAAAGTAACTGTTTCACCTGCTTCAGCAGCAAGTTTCTCGATGTAAACAGTTTGGCCTTCTTCAACTTTAATTTGTTTACCGCCTGTTTTAATGATTGCGTACATTCTCTGCACCTCCTATTAGACTAAGACTCGCCAGATACCAGGGGGCTGTAAAACAACTCTTAACACCTGTACTGAGCGGTTGTAGCATTGGTGCTACATCCATAACATTAAAAAATATATCAGAATATAAGGCGTTTGTCAATCGATTTTAATAAGGGAGCAGCAGCTCTTCCATGGAGGAATTTGTCCGCTTATCAGCAAAGTAGGCATGCAGCACTTCATTCTCATCCAGCTGGCTTAGCTTCTCTCCGGATTTTTCTATAATAATGGGATGCTTGCAGCCTCGTTTGAATTCCGCCATGACATGATAGACTTTGTCCTCAGCATTAACGGTAAGCGGAAGCAATTTTTCAAGCTCGCGGTTTTTCCCATAATATCTTTCCAGGAGAAACCTCACATGGATGTAGTGTCTTTGCCTGTACTCCTCAAACAGAGAAACAGCCAGAAAGACAAACAAAACCCATGCGCTGATTTGCAGAGGAACCGCAAATAAAACCCAGCATGCGAGAAGCAGGCAGCACACAAGTGAAGTCTTTAGATTCAGCCGGTGCGCTTTTTGAAAAGACAGATGCTTTGAAAAAATTAAAAATAACAGCTTACCGCCATCAAGCGGCCAAATCGGCAGCAGATTCACAAATAAAATAGATAGATTATAAAATGTAAACAGCTCAAAGGTCTGCTGATCAATTATTGAGAGGCCTGCAATCATCCAAGCGGCAAGCTGGAGCCAAATGTGCTGAAGAGGTCCGGCAATAATAACCGCAAACTCTTCCTTTAACGGTCGATTTCCGTGCTCTTCCACTTCAACCGTTCCTCCAAATGGCAGCAAAAAAACACGCTTGATTCTCCAAGAAAAAAACACGGCCAGAGCGGCATGCCCCAGCTCATGGATCAGAACAATCACAAGTAAACACAGCAATGCTTTCATATGCCCTGTAATCAGCCCCAGCGCCATGATAATCCAAAGAAAAGGATGAACATGAGTTTTCAAGATGAGGTCAAGCCATTTATTCAAATGAGATCACCTGGATCGGATCAATAAATTTGTCGCCGTCTTTCATGGCAAAATAATAGAGCCCTTTGTTATGATCATCGAGTTTAATCGAACCGAGCTTTTTGCCTTTATCTACAAAATCATATAAAGCGACATCCACGTCTTTCAGTTCACCATAAATGCTGTAGGTATTGTCAGCATGCTGCACTTTCACTGTCAGCCCCGTCTCACCGTCTTTACTGACTTCAACAACATAGCCTTCTTTTATACAATCGATTGTATCGCTGCTTGTTTCGACTTTAATGCCTTCTCCGTTGTCCTGAAAATCCTGCTGAACTTTACCAGATGCGGGTGCGACGAGATCCTGACCCACTTCAACCTGCTGTTCCTTATTTTTCTTTTCAGGAGCAAGAAATGCAAGCGGGCTGCCAAATTTCGTTTCAAACCAATGGCTTGCTGAAGCAAATTGAAATTCTGTTTCGAAGGTTTGTGCAACGACCGGCTTGAGCTGGCTGACGGGTCCAATATTTGTTTTATAGGCTATGGCAGAAACAAGAACAAGGCAGGCCGATAGAAGACATTTCAGAATAATTGAGTCTGTTTTCACCAAAGGGTGTCTTCCGCTGAAATTCGAATTGCCATCCTCATATACCGGGAGGGTTCCATGTTTTTCCTGATCAGACATCATGACCCAGGACGGCGTTTTTTGCTTTTCGGAACCTGTCTGAGTAGGGAAACGTTTTGAGCCGGAAACCTGTTTCCTTCTTTTCTCTAATCGTTTTCTGATTTCATCTGCTCTGTGACTCATTGCCATCATCCTTTGCATTCGTTGGGTTTGTACATCATATGTCTTGTCCACGGCAATTATTCGATTTACCTTCAAGCACAGAGCAGTCAGAAACAAAAAAACCTGACACAGCATTTGCTTTGTCAGATTCTTCTCTTTTATTCTATGAAATTATGATCTTACTCCGAAAAATGACTTAATCTTAGCCATCATTCCCTTGTTCTGCTCTTCAAGCACCTGCAAAGGAACAGATTCGCCTAAAATGCGGCGGGCAATATTGCGATATGCGATGGAAGCGCGGTTTTTCGGGTCCATTGCAATCGGTTCGCCATGGTTAGATGCCTTAATGACTTCATCATCATCGGCAACGATACCGAGCAAATCAATCGACAAATGCTGAACGATTTCATCGATATCCATCGTGTCACCGTTTTTCATCAGGTGATTTCTGATTCTGTTTACAACGAGCCGCGGCGGTTCAATATTTTCTTCTTGCTCCAAAAGCCCTATAATGCGATCAGCATCTCGCACAGCTGAAATTTCAGGCGTTGTGACCACTACCGCCTTGTCAGCCCCGGAAACGGCGTTTTTGTATCCTTGCTCAATTCCTGCGGGGCAGTCTATGATGACATAATCAAATTCCTGCTTGAGCTCTTGGACCATAGTTTTAATTTGTTCAGGAGCAACAGCCGTTTTATCACTCGTTTGAGCAGCGGGCATTAAATAGAGCAAATCATCAAAACGTTTATCCTTTACGAGCGCCTGATGCATTTTACATCTGCCCTCTACAACGTCTACGAGATCATAAATAATTCTATTTTCAAGACCCATTACTACATCCAGGTTGCGCAGTCCTATATCAGTATCTACTAAACATACACGCTTCCCTAAAATGGCTAAGGCGGTACCGAGGTTAGCAGATGTTGTTGTTTTACCTACTCCGCCTTTTCCCGAAGTTATTACGATAGCCTCACCCAATTCACATTCCTCCCTCAAGCCTTGTTAGATCAGGTCTTAAATGAGCCAAATGTTGAAGGCGTTCAATGACCATATTTCCGTCTGTATCTAAATAAGCACATTCCATTTCGTTCCCTTTTTGAATGTGGTCTGGGGAGCGATTTAACACGTGATTGATTCTTAACTGTGTCGGCAGCATTTCAGAGGCAGCAATGACCGCATGGTTATTTCCGTTAAATCCGGCGTGGGCAATCCCTTTCAGCGAACCCAGAACAAAAATGTTTCCGCCGGCTCTGACTGTCCCGCCCGGGTTCACATCTCCGATTAGAAGCAAATCGCCCTTCACCTCGAGCACTTGGCCTGAACGGACAATTTTTGAAACAGAAATAATTTCAGCTTCCTCTTTCATACGCTGTGCTTCTTTTTTAGTAATGACTTCACTCTCAATAGAATGAACAAACAAATCTTTCTTTGACGCAATTAATTCGGTCAGCTGTTCCTCTTGCTCCTGATATAAGCAGCGATTGCCCAGCTTAATGTGAACGCTGATTTTCTGGCCTTTTCCATCTGTATATTGTTCAATTGACAGCATATTCTGAAGACCATCGAGAAGCTCATCAAAAGAACATGCATCATCAAGATGCAATGTCAAACCATTCTTTGTTCCTTTTATCGTTACATATTGCTGCTTTTTGGTCTTCACAATATTCACCTCAACAACATACTCATTTCGTCAAAAAAAGATAAAATCCTTTTTACTCATCTCTCAATTCTTTCTTTAGACTCATAAAAAATAATCTAAATGGGAGAACCAGGATGAGTGCGCTTATCATATTTAATAAAACTGTCGGTATAAACCGGTCTAGCACAAAGCCATTAAACGTCATAATGTCTTTGTGAATCAGCGACTGAATGCCGAATACATAAAATTCAAGCAGGCAAACTGCGAGAACAGCAATCAGGATGACGACAAAAGCGTTTGTGTGCAGCACTTTAAACGCTTTTGACGCCAAATAGCTTAGCCCCGCAAAGCCAAACATATAAACACCTAATAGACTTGTATAATTCATATCATATAGAAAGCCGAAAATAAAACCGTAGATCACCGCGTGTTTTTGATTGATAAAAGCCGACATAAAAATCAGCACAAGCATCAGAAAACGCGGGACGAGCACCTGGTCATCCGTGACGAACGGGAAATGCACCAGATCAGTAAAGATGCTTTCCGCCGAAAAAACCAACATCATAACGAAAGGGAGAAGGAAACGTTTCACGATCCTTCCTCCTCTGTATCGACAGTCGGCACATCACGATTAACAACGATCACATTATTTAAATCAGAAAGATCAGCCGCAGGTTTTACATAGGCAACTTTCGTTAATCCATAAGAGTCAGACTCGATCTCAGTCACTTCACCGATTGTCAGCCCTTCTGGAAATACGCCTCCTGTGCCCGACGTTTCAATCAGATCGCCTTTTTTCACGTCTTGTTTATCCTTGCGTTCGATTATGGTCATCTTCAGCCGTTTTTTGTCTTTATCATAGCCTTCGATTAAACCGTAGCCTTTGCTGCCTTTTTTCCCGGAAATGGTTGTTGCGACTCTGTTATTCCGGTCAGTATCGCTTAAAAGCTGGACCGTAGACGTAAAGTTATTAAGGCCGGAGCTTTTAATCTTCCCGATTAATGCGCCTTTTTCGTTCGTTACAGCCATATCTTTCGCTACGTTTTGCTGAGTCCCTTTGTTAATGGTCACCTGCTTCGCCCAGTTATCAGGACTTCTGGCAATGACTGTCGCCAAAATCGGCTTGTAATCTTTTATTGATTTCACATGGCCGAGTTCGTCACGCAAGGATTTGTTTTCGTCTTCAAGTTCTTGAAGCTTGGCTTCATATTTTGTCTGTCCGTCAAGCTTTTCTCTCAGACGCTCGTTTTCTTCGTATGTGTTTTTTAAATCACTAATGTTCTCAAATATCCCTGCAAAAAATTCGGCAGGCGTATGAAAAATGTTTTGAAATACTCCCGTCGTATCACCGATCAGTTTCTCAGGCCAGGTGGTATTACGGCCGTCCTTCAGCGAAAATCCAATCATAGCCACCAATATGATAATACACAGAAGTAATAGCATTAACCGTTTATTCGGCATCGTGTTACACCTCTTCTATTGAACTCCCGATTATCTTGTTTTTCCTTTGAAAAGATGGATGTGCTCCAGTGCTTTTCCTGTACCGATCGCTACACAATCAAGCGGGTCTTCAGCGATAAGGACCGGCATTTTTGTTTCTTCGCTGATGACTTTGTCCAGATTACGAAGAAGCGCTCCGCCGCCGGTTAACACAATACCTCTGTCCATGATATCTGCGGCAAGCTCAGGCGGTGTTTTTTCAAGTGTGCTTTTCACTGCCTCTACAATGGTTGACACAGTGTCACGCAAAGCATTAGAAATTTCTTTTCCAGTAATTTCGATCGTTTTCGGCAGACCTGTCAGCAAGTCACGGCCGCGGATTTCCATTTTATCGGATTCTTCTGCGGATTCAGCAGAGCCGATATCCATTTTAATCGCTTCAGCAGTGCGGTCCCCGATCATCAGGTTGTATGTTTTTCTGATGTAGTTGATAATCGCATCGTCCATTTCATCACCGGCAACGCGGATGGATTGAGATGTTACAATACCTCCGAGGGAAATAATCGCAACTTCTGTCGTTCCGCCCCCGATATCAACAACCATGCTACCAGTCGGTTCCCAAACCGGCAGATTGGCGCCGATAGCCGCAGCAAACGGTTCTTCGATCGGATACGCGTCACGCGCTCCTGCTTGTCTTGTCGCATCGATAACAGCACGCTCTTCAACCGCAGTAATGCCGGATGGCACACAAACCATCACATAAGGTTTTCTGGCAAACATGCCTTTATTTTTAATGGCTTGATTGATGTAATATTTCATCATGGTAGCCGTTGTTTCATAATCAGCGATAACGCCGTCTTTCATCGGGCGAAGAGCCACTACGTTTCCAGGAGTCCGTCCGATCATATTTTTCGCATCATTTCCGACAGCAACAATCGATTTCGTATCCGTTTGCAGAGCAACGACTGACGGCTCTCTCACAACAATTCCTTTACCTTTTACAAAAACAAGCGTATTCGCAGTTCCAAGATCTATACCAAGGTCTCTTGTACCAATTCCAAACATATGTATGTATCTTCCTTTCTTAAAGCAAAAATACCCTAAAGGGAAAAACTCATAAACTCTATTATAGCTTAATTCGACGAAAAAAAAAGTGTTACAAATATCCTTTTTCCTTTAAACTCACAAATTTTTTGTCGCCAATCACCAAATGGTCAAGCAGCTCGATGCCAATCAGGTTTCCGCATTCAAACAGCCGTCTTGTCACTTCAATATCTTCCCTGCTCGGCGTCGGATCCCCCGAAGGATGATTGTGGATACAAATAAAGGAAGCAGCAGATCGTTTGAACGCTTCTTTAAATACCTCCCTGGGGTGGACAATAGATGAATTCAGACTTCCGATAAAAACAGTGCGTTTATGGATGACTTGGTTTTTTGTATTTAAATATAAACAGACAAAATGCTCCTGGGTTAAAAAGCGCATATCCTCCATGACCAGGTTTGCGCCGTCTTCCGGGGAGCGGATTACAAAATGTTCTTCATTGGCTAGTTTATGAATACGGCTTCCCAGTTCAACTGCTGCCAGTATTTGCACAGCCTTCACCAGACCGATTCCCGGGATGCTGGACAGCTCCTCAACGGAAGCTTCTTTCAGCAGACGCAGCCCGTCAAACGAGCGCAGAAGCCTGTTTGAAAGGTTCATAACAGATTCGTTCTTTGTGCCTGTCCGCAATAAAATAGCCAAAAGTTCGTTGTTTGCTAAGTTCTCGGCTCCGACTTTCAGCAGCCGTTCTCTAGGTTTTTCTTTCTTTGGGAAATCTCTGAGTTTTAATGGCAGATCGTGTATGATCAAGCCCTCCTTTTCTTTCCCTTCCCGTTTATAAAAATCGTCAGGCTTCTACATCAAAATCCTTCAGAACTCTCATTGTTTTTGATATAGGGAGCCCTACGACTGAATAATAATCTCCGTCTATTTTTTTTACAAAAAGTGCGCCTTTTCCTTGGATTCCGTAAGCACCTGCTTTATCCATCGGCTCTTTCGTTTCAATATAAGTCCAAATATCTTCTTCACTGAGGGGCCAAAACACAACCTCTGTCTTATCATAGAACGTTTCGCTGTGATTTGCGGCTTGAATACTGACAGCGGTTATCACTGAATGACTACGGCCGGAAAGCCTGCGAAGCATTGCAGCGGCTTCTTCTTGATCTTGCGGTTTGCCAAGGCACTCACCGTCAAGACATACCATTGTATCAGCACCGATTACGATTGCGCCCGGATTGAGATCGGCCACAGCCTTAGCTTTTTGTTTTGCCAACCATTGGACGTTTTCTTCAGGTGAAAAGTTTCGATTTAATTTTTCCTCTACTTCACTGACAATAATGGTGTAGGGAATCTGAAGCAGATCGAGGAGTTCTTTTCTTCGCGGAGATTGTGATGCAAGTATAAGCGGCTTAGCCATGGTCGTCATCCTTTCAGGGTTTGCTTAAGAAAAAAAGATACTCATTTATCCTACCAAATCATGAGGCTCGCCACAATTTCAGAAAAATAACTTTTTCATGACAAAATAAAAAAAAGCCTGTCACTAAGGACGAAGGCTCAGGCACTTTCTATTATTTAATTACGGCTAAAAGCTGCTGCTGAGCCTTCCATCCGGCTTCAGCACTTGGGTCCTCTAATTCCTTTAACGCCTGCAAAACTGCTTTTTTCTCTCCCGTTTCAGCCGCTTCTGATTCACCGAGCGACTTTTCTATTTTTTTAACACTTGCTTTTGTGATATCTTCTCCGAGAATCGCCTTCGCAGAGAGCTCTGCTGTTTTCTTGAAAGAATCTGTCATATCCGACTCTATTGATAAGGATAATTCCTTGCCTCCCCAAGCTTCAAAATCGCTGTCGATCAAAAGCTGCCCTAACTGCTGTGATACAGCCTTATCATTTGCCAGTCCCGCAATGACATACGTGTACCCGTCATCCTTCGACAGGGAGACGGCGGAATATCCTTTTTCAGTCAGCTGTTCAGTTAACGTCTCCGCACCCTTTTCATTTGAAAACTTTCCTGCTTGAACTGCATATGTTTTATATGTACCTTCCGTTTGTGCCGCTTGTTTTTCTCCGCCGGTGCTTTGTTTCTCCGCAGATGTATCTCCTGCTTTTGCCGTCTGGCTGCCTAAAGAATCATCTAAGGAGGCTGGCGCCGACGCTTCTTTATTGCCTGATATATTCAATGCGAATAGCCCTAAGCCTGTGCCTAAAACCGCCGCAAAGGCAATTGTCGCCGCCACTCTTTTTACCGGCTTGGCCGACCCTGACTTTCCTTTTGAATAGAGCTTCGATTTCTTCTTTTGATAAGGCGGTACAACTTTGGGGTCATCTTTAAACACCTTATCCTCGTCTGAATCCCAGTTGAATTCATCTTCATCAGTATGTTCATGGGATGCCGCAACCTCCTGCTCCGCCTTTCTCTTTTCCTCCCAATTTGAAAACGTCATGTTTTTTTCTTGCTCTGTCTCCGGTGTCTCTTGTTCGTAAACTGTTTCTTCTTTTCCATTAATCGTCACCTTGAGGGCTTTTTCTTCCGCTTTACTGATTTTTTTTTGCTTCCTTTTTTTCAATTCTGCTTCCTCCCTTCATTTGTGTGACCGTTCTTGTGGCTTTTCATGCTACACACTTTAGCACAGGCGAAAAAAAAAAGAACAAGACTTTTGTCGTCTTGTCCAAAAAACGTTCGTCAAATTTTTCATCAGTCAGCCTAACGCCGTTTTGACATAAAAGGAAATGATAGAGTCACCGTATAAATAAGCGAAAATACTTCCTGCCGCAATTGCCGGGGCAAAGGGAATCGGCTGTTTTCTGGCCAACCTTCCGAACAGTACAGCGGCAGCTCCGTATAATGCGCCTATAAGAACAGAGAAGAAAAAAGCGGCAGCAAGCATTTTTACACCAAGCACAAGGCCAATAACGGCAAATAATTTAATATCCCCTCCCCCTATTCCTCCATGAGTGATGACGGCAATAAAGGCCAGTAAAAGAAAACCGGCAGCCGCGCCTATAAAGCCTTCATACCAAGAAAGAAGCGGAGAAATAATTCTGCCAGCCGCCAGAAAGGGAAGAAAGAATAGCAATATGCGATTTGGAATCAGCATAAAGTGAATATCTGTCACAGAAACAATAATTAGAAGAGATAGAAACACCAACGCAACAATCAGTTCCCAAGACAAACCGAAACGAAATCCCGCGGCTGCAAATAAACACGCTGTCGAGAGCTCTGCCGCCGGGTACATAAGAGAGAGCTTTTGGCCGCAGCTTTTGCAGTTGCCTTTTTGCAGAATAAAAGATAAAACAGGGATTAATTCCGTCGAGGTTAGGGTTCGACGGCAAAAGGAACATGCTGAACGCGGACTTATGATGGATATGTGCAAGGGGATACGGCATCCAACCGTATAATAAAATGAACCGAGGATAAGGCCGAGGACAAAAAGAATCGGAATCATAGACAACACACCTTTACTATCTTTAGGATTATGCTATGGATTGTAGCACAGCAAGCATATTGATCTATAATAAGCAATTTTAGATTTTGACAGAAAAAATCCCGGCAGAATATTATTATTGATTCTGCCGGGCCAAAGTCATTACAGCATTCTTTTTCGAATGTCAGAAATAAAATAAAGTGATCCCGTAATGAGTACGATATCATTTGAGCCTTTTTTGCTTTCTATTAATTTGATCACATGCTCCGGATCTTCATTCCAGCTTTTGCTGCTGATTTCACTAGCATCATACAGATCTTTCGCAAGAGAAGCACGCGGAAAATCAAAAGAAGCAAAATGAATCGAGTGCGCGATCGTTTCCAGTTTCTTAATCATGTCATGATACGGCTTATCCTTTAACGCACTGAACACCACACAAATGTCGGAATCCGGGAAACGCTGCTTCATCGTTTCAGTCAGCTTATCGATCCCTTCTTCATTATGGGCGCCGTCTAAATATACCGGCGGATGTTCCTGAACCAACTCTAATCTGCCCGGCCAAGCAGCCTTTACGAGCCCGCTTCTTAACGCAGCACCACTAATTTCAGCAATGTTTTCCCTGTTAAGCCACTCGGCAGCCAAAATGGACAATGCCGCATTTTGTCTTTGATGCGTACCGATGAGAGATGTTCGAATATCTTCATAACACGTTTCTCCGGTTTTTAAAGAAAACTGTTCTCCTGCAGGGAGAGCCTTTTCATTATAAATCCTGCTTGTATCATGCAATGACTGAAAAGGAGCAGATTTTCGTTCAGCTTCATGCCGGATTACCTGTAAGGCTTCCGGCTGGGTAACGGCTGTCACGATCGGAATGTCTTCTTTTATAATCCCGGCTTTTTCGCCTGCGATTTCTTCAATGGTGTTTCCTAAGATGTTCATATGGTCGTATCCGATGCTTGTGATGACGGTTAAAAGCGGTTCGACAACATTAGTAGAATCGTACCTTCCGCCCAGACCTGTTTCAAAAATAACAAAATCAACCTGATGATACGCAGCAAAATATAAAAATGCACAAGCCGTCATAATTTCAAATTCTGTCGGCTGACCGTGTTCAGTTTGATCAAGCTCTTCAACGATCGGCTTCACCTGATTAACGAGTGTGACCCACTCCTCATCTGTAATAGGTGTGCCGTTTACGCTGATGCGCTCATTAAATGTGATGATATAAGGCGATGTAAACGTACCGACAGTGTATCCCGCTTCTTGCAGCATAGAACGGATAAAAGCGACAGTTGATCCTTTGCCGTTTGTTCCCGCCACGTGGAGCGCGCGGATTTTCTTTTCAGGATGGTCCAATCGCGCCATCAGCTGCTTCATTCGATCAAGACCAGGCTTCACTCCGAATTTTAGACGGCTGTGAATCCAGCTGCGCGCTTCTTCATATGCAGTAAACAATGATAATCCCCTCTTTTATAAGACAAGGCGGTTTCTCAAGAAACCGCCTCGGCTTTTCATTAGCCCTTCAGCTCAGCCATTCGTTTTTGAACAGCGTCACGCTTTGCCACATAATCTTTCTCTTTCTCACGTTCTTCATCAATTACGTGCGCAGGCGCTTTTTTTATAAATCCTTCGTTTCCAAGTTTCTTTTGGACACGCTCGACTTCTTTCGTCAGCTTATCGAATTCTTTTTGCAGACGGGCGATTTCTTCATCGATATTAATTAAACCTTCAAGCGGAAGTATGACCTCTGCTCCTGTGACAACTGCCGTCATTGCTTTATCAACAGCTTCGATATCTGTACCGATTTTCAGCACGCTCGGATTTGTAAAGCGTTCCACATAAGAACGGTTTGCTTCGAGACGGGCTGCGACCTCGTCCGTGCTCGCTTTAATGTACAATTCAACTTGCTTGCTCATCGGTGTGTTTACTTCGCTGCGGATATTACGCACAGAACGGATCAGCTCAACGAGAAGCTTCATGTCAGCAGCAGCTTCAGTGTCTGTATGCTCAGGCACAACAACAGGCCATGTGCTTACAGTAATGGATTCTCCTTGGTGAGGCAGGTGCTGCCAAATTTCCTCCGTTAAGAATGGCATAAACGGATGGAGCAGGCGCATCGTTTGATCCAGAACATAAGCAAGGATGGAACGGGTTGTTTTCTTAGCCGCTTCGTCTTCTCCGTATAGAGGAAGCTTCGCCATTTCAATATACCAATCACAGAAATCGTCCCAAATAAAGTTATATAAATGGCGGCCGACTTCACCAAATTCATATTTATCAGCTAGCTGTGTCACACTTTCGATCGTTTCGTTTAAACGCGTTAAAATCCACTTGTCAGCTACTGATTTCTCACCTGAAAGATCAAGCTCTTCATATGTCATGCCGTCCATGTTCATTAACGCGAAACGAGAAGCGTTCCAAATTTTATTGGCAAAATTCCAAGTCGATTCCACTTTTTCATAGCTGAAGCGAAGATCTTGGCCAGGAGAGCTTCCAGTCGCCAGGAAATAGCGAAGGGAATCGGCTCCGTACTTGTCAATCACGTCCATCGGATCGACACCGTTGCCAAGAGATTTACTCATTTTTCTGCCTTGCTCATCACGGATTAAGCCATGGATTAAAACATCTTTAAACGGACGTTCGCCAGTAAATTCAATCCCTTGGAAAATCATGCGTGACACCCAGAAGAAAATGATGTCGTAGCCTGTAACGAGAACGTCTGTCGGATAATAGCGTTTAAAGTCTTCAGCTGTCAAATCAGGCCAGCCCATAGTGGAGAAAGGCCAGAGCGCAGAACTGAACCATGTATCCAGCACGTCTGTATCCTGCTCCCAATTTTCGCTGTCCTCCGGCGCTTCAAGACCGACATATAACTCGCCGGTTTCTTTATGATACCAGGCAGGAATGCGGTGGCCCCACCATAATTGACGGGAAATACACCAGTCGCGGATATTTTCCATCCAATGCAAATACGTTTTTTCGAAGCGGTCAGGAACAAAGTTGACTTTTTCTTCTTTCTCCTGCAATTCAATTGCTGCATCAGCAAGCGGCTGCATGCGCACAAACCATTGGGTAGAAAGATATGGCTCAACAACCGCTCCGCTTCGTTCACTATGTCCGACAGAGTGCAGATGGTCCTCGATTTTGAAGAGAACGCCTGCCTCTTGTAAATCTTTAACGAGCTTTTTGCGGCATTCAAAGCGATCCATGCCTTGATATTGCAGCGCATTTTCATTCATCGTGCCGTCTTCATTCATGACAAGAATACGCTCTAAGTTATGGCGGTTGCCAAGCTCGAAGTCGTTCGGATCATGAGCAGGCGTAATTTTCACTGCACCTGAACCAAATTCCATATCAACATAGTCATCGCCGACAATCGGTATTTCACGATTTGTGATAGGCAGAATAACCGTTTTTCCGATAAGGTGCTTGTAGCGCTCATCTTCAGGGTGAACCGCAACGGCCGAATCACCAAGCATCGTTTCTGGACGTGTCGTCGCGATTTCAATTGAACCTGATCCGTCAGCAAGCGGATAGCTCATGTGATAAAACGCGCCTTGAACATCCTTGTAAATGACCTCAATGTCTGATAAAGCTGTTTTTGTTGCCGGGTCCCAATTTATGATGTATTCGCCTCTGTAGATCAAGCCTTTTTCATAAAGTTTGACGAATACTTCGCGAACCGCTCTGTTTAAGCCTTCATCAAGCGTGAAGCGTTCACGGGAATAATCAAGGCCAAGCCCTAATTTCGCCCACTGGCTGCGGATGAAGTCAGCATACTCTTCCTTCCACTTCCACGTTTCTTCAAGGAATTTCTCACGGCCTAAATCGTATCGGCTTGTGCCTTCTTCACGAAGTTTCGCTTCAACTTTAGCCTGTGTCGCGATACCGGCGTGGTCCATACCAGGAAGCCACAGTACATCATAACCCTGCATGCGTTTCATTCTTGTTACAATGTCTTGCAGCGTGGTATCCCAAGCGTGGCCAAGGTGAAGCCTTCCTGTTACGTTTGGCGGCGGAATAACGACAGAGTACGGCTCTTTTGTCTGATCGCTGCCTGCTTCAAAAAACTTACCTTTTAGCCAAAAATCATATCGGTCTTTTTCAACCGCAGCCGGATCGTATTTCGTCGGCATTGTTTGTTCATTCGTTTCCATCATAACCCTCCAGCATGTTTAAAATGGCTGAGAACGAAAAAAGAGCCCTTCATCCTTGGGAAAAGGACGAAAAAGCTCTTTCGCGGTACCACCTTTTTTCATGAACCTTGTCAGTTCATGCGCTTCAACGGATAACGGGGGTTTCCCGAATTTCTCTACTCTTCTTTCAAGAAATTATGCTCCCGGGCGACCTTCCAATCAGACAACATAAGAAGCCTTTCAGCAAGCGGCTTCTCTCTCTGCATGCGTCTTTCTTGTACTCTTCCCGTTCTAAGCAGGTGTATCTATCAGCTCATTATATACTTTATTTATGTTCTTTATTATAGTAAAAGTGTTTTTGATTCGTCAATCATCTTTTCCAAAAATACTGCTTCCTATACAAGATGGGCAGGCACCTATTGACCAAGTATACATATGATGCTTGTAAATGCGTAGAGGAGGATGCACCGTGAAGAAACGTTTCAGCTCTTATTCCCTGCCGCCGTGGGTCAGGCAAATTCGGCTTGTATCCGCGCAAGTGATTATCCCGATTACGATTTTCCAAGGTATCAGAACCATTTTCTTTCCGACAACCTTTGATGTCTTGCTGCTCGCAATATTGATTCTGTTAGCCTGTGCGCTTCATTTGGAATGGATATAAACAAACAAGTCCGCGCCAATTAAGACGTGGACTCGTTTTCCGCCTGAAATTTTTTCTCTTGTTCAATTTGATGGATTTTCATCACAAACGGCTCAATATTTTTCATTTGCCAGTATGCCTTTAATAAATGTGTACATTCATCTTTTTCACGCCGTCTTTTCCCGGTCTGATAGCGGTTCAGCACTTTGTACACCGCTGCCGGATAAGCCATGTAACTGAGAAAAAGACTGATTTCAGCCTCATGCAGAGGAAATGCTTTCGTATATGCATAAAACCAATCGACACACTCCGGACAAGCTTTTGGAAAACCGCTGAACATTCGTGTGTAAAAGCCGAGCAAGTCGTTATGCGGCGGCCCCACAGACGCTCTCTCAAAATTCGTAAAGTATCCGGTCCCTGCATCATTGTACAGAAAATGGTGAATAGACAGGCTGCCGTGGGTAATGACAACTCTTGAGGAGCCTTTTTCTTTTGCCGCTTCATACCAGTCCTTAATCCGCTCAAGCGCAAAGTTTACGGCGGAAATGGTTTCTGAATAATAGGTTACAGCCTGCAATTCAAAGGGGGAAAGGTACCATTCTTTCTCAGCTCTGTCTACAAACTGTTCATAAATGATCTTTTCATTTTCCCACTTTTTTCTCGTTTGTTCATAGTGGCGTTCAATGTCTTCACGCCTGACCTTGATTTCCTGCGCAGTTCTCTCGTGAAGGCGGGCTGTTTCTCTAAATAGATAGGCATGTTTCTGATCCTGCTCTTCCTCTTGGTCAAATTGGAGCCAAGGCATTAAGTAATAGGAGTCTCCAGTTTGTACGCCTCCGAAGAAAAACTCTCCCTCATTTGTTCTGTAAATGGGAACAAAGGAATGAAAGCCTTTTTCCTCAATTGCCACCATTTGATCTGTAAAATGTTTGCCGCGAACCGATTTCATTTTTTTCAGCGCAAATACCCCATAATCTGAATACACTTTCCACACACGAGAACTGACTGGCTCAATAAATTGAGCCGTCAGTCCGTATTCCTGAAGAACCGATTGGACATCTTCCATTCCATTCACCACATTTTCCGATCGCTTACGGCTTACGCATGGCTGCTGTTGTATTGAGGGATATAAAGAATCTGCCCTGCTTTCAATTCATCATCCAGCGCCAAAGAATTCATCCTGATCAGCTGCTGGGAGGTAATGTCGTATCGTTCGCATAAACGTTCAATGGTATCTTCCTGCTGAACAATACAGATTTTCATTCTAGAAAACTCATCTTCTTCTCTTGTAAAGAGTTTTGTTAAATAAAGAGAATTATGATTTTCCTTTGTTTCAGTTTCCTTTGTTTGAGCAGCAGGAACAGTCCCAGCAACAGCATCTGTTTCCTTCCTTTCAGGTTCGGAAGTGTCTGGCAGCTGGTAAGAATGAAAAGACGCCTCTTCCTCAGGTTCTTCAGGTGAAGGTGTTTTTCTCACTTCAATTTCAAAGCTTTCTTTCTTCTGCTCTTCTTCCTCCAGCAGCTTAGGCGCTGAATAAAAGGAATGCTCTTCTGAATCTTGTTCCGGCAGGAAGGTACGGTAGGCCGGCGTAAGCTCTTCTTCCTGAGATTCCCCTTCAGCACTTATCTTTTGATTAAAATGCAGGGTTGGAGCTGCTGCTTCTTCCTTTAAAAGTGCAGCTGGCGCTTCTTCCTGCTCTCTGCTTCCTTCTAAAGAAACAACGTCTTCACGTATAGTTTCCTGGACTTCCTCCAGTTGTTCTGCATCCTGTCGAGGTGCAGGCTCTATGTGATCCGATAGCTCCGATTCTGTTTTTTGGGATTCTTGACGCAGAGCATGCTCAAGAATAGGAGAATCTGGTTTTTCTGTTTTTTCTTCACCACGCTCAGCCTCTTGCTGAAGCTCAGCTTCTACAGCAGGTGATATTTCCGCCGCTGAAACAAGCGGTTCTGACAGTTCAGCCTGCTCTTCTTCCGCCTCTGCTTTTTCGCGGATCTCTATTCCTGAAGCAGCCTTTGGGGAATCTGCTTCTATTGTTTCCGCTTCCTCACGAAGCCTTGCCTCTGAAAGAATGAGCTCCGGCGGCTTCGCTTCTTCCGCATTTATATCTTTGCTGCCCTCTGGTTCTAAAGCAGCTGATTCTGATCGTACAGTTTCTTTCTCTTCATTCGCCTGCTCTTCACGAAGCCTCGCTTCCGAGACAACAAGCTCTGACGGCTCGGCTGGCGCTTCTTCCGCCTTTATATCTTCGCTGTCCTCTGCTTTTAAAGCCAATGGCCCTGACCGCTCAGCTTCTTCCTCTTCATCTGCTTGCTCTTCACGAAGCCCCGCTTCCGAGACAACAAGCTCCGGCGGCTCAGCTGACGCTTCTTCTTCCGCTTTTATATCTTCGCTGTCCTCTGCTTTTAAAGCCAATGGCTCTGACCGCTCAGCTTCTTCCTCTTCATTTTCCTGCTCTTCACGAAGCCTCGCTTCCGAGACAACAAGCTCTGGCGGCTCAGCTGGCGCTTCTTCCGCCTTTATACCTTCGCTGTCCTCTGCTTTTAAAACCAATGGCTCTGACCGCTCAGCTTCTTCCTCTTCATTTTCCTGCTCTTCACGAAGCCTCGCTTCCGAGACAACAAGCTCCGGCGGCTCAGCTGACGCTTCTTCCGCTTTTATACCTTCGCTGTCCTCTGCTTTTAAAGCCAATGGCTCTGACCGCTCAGCTTCTTCCTCTTCATTTTCCTGCTCTTCACGAAGCCCTGCTTCCGAGACTAGAAGCTCCGGCGGCTCGGCTGGCGCTTCTTCTTCGCTGGCCTCTGCTTCTAAAGCAAATAGCTCTGGCGGCTCAGAAAAACCTTCATCAGGAGCTTCATAGAGAGGAATGTCTTGCTCCCTGTCTGCTGTGTCATCAAGAAGGCCTTCTATTGCTAAATCAGCCTGGATCGTCAGGATGCGCGAGTCTGTTAGTTGATAGTCAAATGCATCAATAAACACAAAAACTTCATGTAGATGACTGACTTTATTTTTCGGGATGGTAATATCGACAGGGAAACAATGAGTCAATTCCGCAGTTCCATCCTCTCTCGTTCTGACCTCTTCGACAAACCGCTTATCGGTATAAAACTCTTCAGTATTTTTGCTCTGATCTATGTTGTACTCACCTGTAAGTTCAAGCGATCCTCTGATTGAAACGTAATCATTTACTTCCTGAACCCTAATATCAGGATCTAATGAAATGGAAAGCAGTTCAGAAACTTCCTGTCCTTTTTGGAAACAGATCGATTCTTCTACAGAAAATTGCAATCGATGATTTTGCGGCAAGTTCATATCCTCCTTTCATCTAATCCTTAAAATTAGATGTCACTAAAGGTGTATGTATGAAATGGAGAAAATATGAATGGGGAAGCATAGAAAAACCGGTACAAGGATGTCCTTGATACCGGTTTTTATCGTACTTATCCGCGGCTGATCTCAGCGAATACGTTCTCAGCTGCCTGAATTGTTTTTTCAATATCTTCATCAGTATGAGCCGTCGAGAGGAAAAGCCCTTCAAATTGAGACGGCGGAAGGAACACACCTTCGTTTGCCATTCCTTTATAATACTTGGCAAACAGCTTCAAATCCGATGCTTTGGCTGTTTCATAATTGATGACAGGTTCATTTGTAAAGAAGAAACCGATCATTGAACCTGCGCGGTTAAAGGTATGCGGAATACCGTGCACCTCTGCCGCTTTTGAAATGCCTTCTTCCAGCCTGTCGCCTTTTTTCATAAAGGTCTTGTATGATTCAGGCGTGAGCTGCTTTAATGTTTCGAGTCCAGCCGTCATCGCAAGCGGGTTGCCTGACAGCGTACCTGCCTGATAAATCGGACCGCTCGGAGCGATCCGCTCCATAATTTCGGCTTTACCGCCATAAGCGCCGACAGGCAGTCCGCCCCCGATCACTTTTCCTAAGCAAGTCAGATCAGGCGTTACGCCGAAATAGCCTTGGGCGCATTTGTAATCGACCCGGAAACCAGTCATGACTTCATCGAAAATCAGCAGCGTGCCGTACTGTTCAGTAATATCACGCAATCCTTGCAGGAAGCCTTCTTGCGGCGGAACTACTCCCATGTTTCCGGCAACCGGTTCTACGATGACGCCTGCAATATCTTCACCGAACTGTTGGAATGCAAGCTTTACACTTTCTAAATCATTGTACGGAACGGTGATGGTGTTTTTCGCTATTCCTTCAGGTACGCCCGGACTGTCAGGCAGACCGAGTGTTGCCACTCCTGAACCCGCTTTAATCAGCAGAGAATCTCCGTGTCCATGGTAACAGCCCTCAAATTTTAAAATCTTATTGCGGCCTGTATATCCTCTTGCCAAACGAAGCGCGCTCATGGTCGCCTCGGTTCCTGAGCTGACCATCCGTACAATTTCTACTGACGGCACTCGGTCAATGACGAGCTTCGCCAATTCATTTTCCACCTCAGTCGAAGCCCCGAAGCTTGTCCCGTATTCAGCCACTTTTTTGAGGCTCTCTACAACGCGGTCATTTGTGTGTCCTAAAATTAAAGGCCCCCATGACAAGACGTAATCAATATACTCATTTCCATCAATATCATAGATTTTAGAGCCTCTTCCGCGCTCCATAAAAATCGGGTCCATGTCTACCGATTTAAAGGCGCGAACGGGGCTGTTTACACCGCCCGGCATGAGTTTTTGCGCTTCTTTAAAAGCCGCTTTTGATTTTTCATAGCTTCTCATCTGCCTCAACTCCTGTCAACTGATTAAAATTACTCCGCAAGCCATTTTGCTGCGTCTTTTGCATGATACGTAATAATCAGGTCGGCACCAGCACGCTTCATGCTTGTCAAAATTTCTAAGACAATCTCTTTTTCCTTGATCCAGCCGTTCTGAGCTGCAGCCTTCACCATAGAATACTCTCCGCTTACATTATAAGCCACAAGCGGCAATGTAAACTCATTTTTTACATCCCGCATGATATCCATATAAGAAAGTGAAGGTTTCACAATCAGGAAGTCCGCGCCTTCCTCAACATCTGATTGGGCTTCACGGAGTGCCTCAAGACGGTTGGCAGGGTCCATTTGATACGTTTTGCGGTCGCCAAATTGAGGCGTGCTGTTTGCTGCATCACGGAACGGACCGTAAAACTCACTTGAATATTTCACGGCGTAAGACATGATCGGAATATTGATGAAGCCTTCTTTATCTAACGCTTCTCTGATAACCGTCACAAATCCGTCCATCATGTTAGAAGGCGCAATGATATCCGCTCCGGCTTTTGCTTGGCTGACAGCTGTCTGTGCCAATAGCTCCAAGGATTCATCATTCAGGATCTGTCCGTCTTTGACGAGACCGCAATGTCCGTGATCTGTATATTCACATAGGCATGTATCAGCAACGACAACCATCTCAGGGAAGTGCTTTTTAATTTCGGCAATTGCTTCTTGCACAATCCCGTGGTCATGGTAAGCTTGCGTTCCGCAATCATCTTTTTCTTCAGGTATGCCGAAAACAATGACGGATTGAATTCCGAGACTGACCAGCTCAGCCACTTCATCCTTTAATAGATCTAAAGATACATGATAAACATCAGGCATTGATGGAACAGCTTTTTTTCCTTCTAAACCTTCAACGACAAAGATCGGATAAATAAAATCAGATGGATGCAGACGAGTTTCTTTCACCATCTCTCTCATTGCTTTTGATGACCGCAAACGGCGGTGTCTGTTAAATGATTGACTCATATTCTATCTTCCTTTCTAGACATGCGGCACATTAAATCAAGCATGCCGTCAATTGTAAATGTATCAGGCATATACGACGTGATTCCGTACGACAGCAGAGCGTCCCTCGTTAACGGTCCGATGCTGATGCAGGCCGTCTGGTGCGCCGGCCATTTTTTTATTCCTTCTCCCAAAACATGCATAAATGTATGTACGGTTGATGAGCTTGTAAATGTCACATAATCAAATGAATACTGATTCGCGGCATTTTTTAATTCCTCGATGCCATCTTCATCAGGAACAGTTTCATATACGACCCATTCCTTCACCTCAAAGCCAAGAGGCGTAAGCTCTTTTTTTATCACATCGCGAGATAAATTGCCTTTTATGACTGTAATCCGTTCTGACGGTTCGGCATGCTGCTTAAGAGCGTCCGCCAATTGTTCTGCAATATAGTCATGAGGCATTACATCAACCGATACGTTGTACGATTCTAAACGGCGTGCGGTTTTTTCACCAACAGCCGCAATTTTTTTATGACTGGGAACAATAAGCTGATTTTCTTTCAGATAAGAAAAAAAGAAATCCGCTCCATTTACACTCGTAAACACAAGCCAGCCGGGTATGGTTAGATCTATTCGCACCTGTTCCGCCAGATCATTCGGCAGAGCTCGGCGAAACGTGATCAATGAGGCCAATACCGCTTTTCCGCCAAGCTGCTCCACTTTCTGCCGAAACGATTTTGCCTGTGTCTTATTTCGGGTGACAAGCACTGTTTTTCCTTTCAAAGGAAAATCATTTACCATCCTCATCAAGCTCCCGTTTTACGCGATCGATTAAATCTTTAGCGCCTTTATCAGTCATGAGAGCTGCACAGCGCTTACCGACTTCCTCCGGATTGTTTCCGGTGACGGTTTCTTTGAAAATGATTTTTCCATCAGGCGAAGCCACAAGCCCTGTCAGTTCAATTTCATCCTGGCCGTTTATCACCGAGTAGCCGGCGATCGGCACCTGACAGCCGCCCTCCATCGCGTTTAAGTAGGCACGTTCTGCCAGTACAGTCCGTTTTGTGTACTCATCCGTAAACTGAGAAAATAACGTTAAAAGCTCTCGATCGGATTCGCGGCACTCAATTGCAAGAGCGCCTTGGCCAACAGCCGGAAGACAGCGCTCAGGCTCAAGAAATTCAGTTACGACATCCTGCTTCCAGCCCATTCTGGAAAGCCCTGCTGCTGCTAAAATAATTGCGTCATAATCTTCGTTTTCCAGCTTTTGAAGTCTCGTATCTATATTACCTCTAATCCATTTAATTGTAATGTCAGGGCGCTCAATCAAAAGCTGCGCGCTTCTTCTTAAACTGCTTGTGCCGATTACAGCACCTTCCTTCAATTCAGAAAGCTTTACACGATTCTTTGAAATAAGAGCGTCACGAGGATCTTCCCGTTCAGGAATACAGCCGATCACAAGGCCTTCAGGCAAAACGGCAGGCATATCCTTCATGCTGTGAACCGCCATATCAATGTCTTCGTTTAAAAGCGCTTGTTCGATTTCTTTGACAAACAGCCCTTTCCCTCCCACTTTTGACAGGGTAACATCAACAATCCGGTCACCCTTTGTGACGATTTCTTTTATGTCAAAAGCAAAAGAAGGATTGATTTCCTTCAGTTTGCGAATCACCCATTTTGTTTGGGTCATAGCGAGTTTGCTCCGTCTGGAACCTACTTTTATCGTTCTCATTTTTTCTTTCCTCCCGAATCTGCTTGGGCACATTATTTAACTGAACCAATGGAATTGAGACAGGCTTCCGAGCAGGAAATAATTGATCATCAGCACGAGAAAACAAGCCGTATTCCACAGTGCGGCGACCTTCCCCTGAAGCTCTTTAATCAGCCTGATATAGAGATAATAGCTGTAGAGAAGCAGGACGACAAACGAACCAAGCACTTTGGCGTCGAACCAATACAGCGTTTCTAGAGACACATACGCCCAAATGACACCAAGAATCAAACTCAGCAAAAGCATCGGAACTCCGATAACATTCAGAACATACGCCATATAATCAAGCTTAGACAAATCTTCTATTCTCAACAGCCACTTTCCCCATTTTTTCTTTTTTAAGAGATGATATTGAAACAAATAGAGCACAGAAAATACAAAAGAAAGGGAAAAAGCGCCGTAAGAAAGAATCGCCATTGTAATATGAATTACTAACAGCTCCGATACGAGCTGACCCGAAAAAGCCGCTGACTGCTGCTCCGTCGGTGAAAATGTATGAATGGCGATCATAGCAAACCCTATTACATTTGTAAAAAACACAATAAAATCAACACGCAGCAGCTTTGTCAGTACAAGTGACAGTGTGACAAGCACCCAAGCATAAAAATAAAGCGCCTCCGTCACATTTAATACCGGAAACCGCCCCGTCACCCACATAAAGTAGGCTAAATACACGGTTTGCAGAGTCCAGACAATAGAAAGCAACCAGAAGGCCATTTTCCCAGCCTTCCGGTTGTGTTGAAGAAAATCTATAAAATAAAAGAGTACACTTAATGCGTAAATGACGATTGTCCCTTCATTAAGTCTTGCCATTGCAGTATCAATCATTCAGCTTTCACTCACTTACAAGTGGGGCAAACCCCGCTCTTGATTCAGCCTTCTTATAAGAATGGACCTTTTGGCTGCCTTCAACGCTTTTGATCATTTGCCGGCCCGCAGCTTCTTCTATATCAAAAATCTGCTTAAACAAAGCCAGCTTTTCTTCAGAATCAGCCTCTGCCGCAAGTTCTTTCACCTTTAATATCGGGTCGCGGAGCATTTGATTAATGATACTTTTCGTATGTTTATTCAAAAGTTTTTTCTCTCTTGTCGTCAAATGAGGCAGCTTCCGTTCGATGCTGTCCATCGTTTCAGACTGGATTGCCAGCGCCTTTTCACGCAATGCGGAAATGACGGGCACTACACCGAGTGTATTCAGCCATTGTTTAAATTCAACAATGGTTTCTTCAATTAACAGTTCAACCTTCTCAGCGGTTTCTCTCCGCTCTTTCAGGTTCGCTTCTACGATCCCTTCAAGATCGTCTATATCATAAAGGAAGACGCCTTCTAGATCGTTCAAAGCGGGATCCAAGTCTCTTGGCACGGCGATGTCCACCATAAATAAAGGACGGCCTTTGCGAAGCTTATTCGCGTTTTCCATCATTTCTTTAGACACAACAAAATCACTCGCACCGGTAGAGCTGATTAAAATATCGGCTTCTGCAAGCGCGCTTTCAAGCTGATTTAAGCTTCGCGCTTCACCGGAGAAACGGTCTGCAAGTTCTTTCGCTTTCAAGTATGTTCTGTTAATGACGGTCACTTTTCCGATTCCCTGTCCGTGCAGATTTTCGGCTGCAAGCTCGCCCATCTTTCCTGCACCAAGGATCAATATATGCTTACTTGAAAGGTTTCCGAAGATTTTTTTCGCAAGCTCAACGGCCGCATAGCTAACAGACACTGCGTTAGAGCCAATGTCTGTTTCGGCGTGAGTCCGTTTACCCACTGTAACCGCCTGCTTAAACAACTCATTAAAAATCGTGCCGATCGTTTTTTCTTGCTGAGCTGTTTTGAAGCTGTCGCGCACCTGGCCGAGAATTTGCGTTTCACCGATCACCATAGAATCCAATCCGCAGGCTACACGGAACAAATGCTCAACAGCCGCATCGCTTTCATAAAATCTTAAAAACGGCGACAGGTCTTCTTTGCTTAAGTGAAACCAGTCAGCTAAAAATTTCTTTATATAATAACGGCCGGTATGGAGCTGGTCGACTACCGCATAAATTTCAGTGCGGTTGCAGGTAGATACGATGATATTTTCGAGAATGCTTTTCTCTGCTTTTAGCTGCACCATCGCTTCTGCAAGCTCATTCGGCTGAAAACTTACTTTTTCACGTATCTCAATAGGGGCGGATTTATAATCTACTCCCACAACAAGTATATGCATAGCTTTCCTTACACCCCCAACACCCAAACTTTAATTTATAATCATTCTAACATAGAATTCATTATTTATAATAATTATAACATAGTTTCTTTCGCAAAATGTGAACAGATTTCAAAAATATTGTGCTATATTAGAAAAAGCTTCACGAACAAAATATGTTCCTATTGACAATACCAAAAACAGCAGAAAATTACTCAAAATCAGCTCTAGAAAACAAGAAGGTGATATGCATGAAACAAAAATCAATTTTATTTCCTTGTCTGCTGCTCGCCGCATCCGTTTACGCATGGCTTGAAAGCGGCCAAGCCGAACTGTTTTCAGGACAGGATCAATGGCCTGTTCTTCTTATGCTGTTAGGCGCAGCCTTTATATACCAAGGAAAAAAAGAAGCTGTCTCCCCCCATTTCTTTATCGGCTTGCTTCTCTTCGGAATCGGTTTGCACTTTTTCGCTAAGCCAAAGTGGACATGGTGGCCGGATGATTTTGAAATGCTACTCTTCATGGTCGGCTTCTCACTGCTCGTTTCAACCGTTCAGAAAAAAGAATATGTATATGAAGCTGTTTCGATGATTTGTTTTTCCCTGTTTCTTTACTTTTTCAAACAGATTATGGCATGGCTCGAGTCTGCGCATATTCCCACGGCCCTGCTGAAAGAGTATTGGCCGTTTGTATTTATCGGAATCAGTTTATTGTTATTATTGATAAAACGAAAAAAATCTATACGATAAATAAAACCGGCAGAGAGTATTCTCTACCGGTTTATCATTTTTTTGATCACTCCCCAAGCTTCGTCTTTCCCCTTTTTCGTTTCTGAGGAGTAGAGAATCAGCTCGTCTTCCGGATCAATATTTAATGTCTGTCTTACAACCTTCGCGTGTTTGTCCCATTTTCCTTTCGGGATCTTATCGGCTTTTGTAGCGATAATAATAACAGGAATGCCGTAATACTTTAAGAATTCATACATCTGCACATCATCATTAGACGGTGCATGCCGCAAATCAACGATCTGCACCACTGCTTTCAATTCCTCGCGTGTCGTAATGTAGGTTTCAATCATTCTTCCCCAAGCTTCACGCTCGGATTTTGACACTTTGGCAAAACCGTAACCCGGTACATCAACAAAATGCAATTCGTCATTAATAATGTAGAAATTTAATGTTTGTGTTTTTCCCGGTTTTGATGATGTTCTCGCAAGATTTTTACGATTAATCAATGAATTGATAAAAGATGACTTTCCAACGTTCGATCTTCCGGCCAGTGCAATCTCCGGAAGCCCCCCTTCAGGGTACTGTTCAGGTTTAACTGCACTGATTACGATTTCTGACTTTGTGACTTTCATTTCTTCTCTCCTACTAAGGCATGTTCCAAAACGTCGTCTAAGTGAGATGCCAATATAAAGGTAAGCCCCTCTCTGACGCTCTCTGGAATATCCTCTATATCTTTTTCATTATCTTTAGGCGCAATAATGGTCGTCAATCCCGCTCTATGTGCCCCGAGTGCTTTTTCTTTCAGTCCGCCGATCGGAAGCACGCGTCCGCGGAGCGTAATTTCGCCAGTCATTCCGACTTTACGCGATACAGCCCGTCCTGTTAAAGCAGAAACAAGCGCAGTCGCCATTGTGATACCGGCAGACGGACCATCTTTAGGCACCGCACCCTCAGGAACATGTATATGAATATCATACTTCTCATGAAAGTCAGGTTCAATGCCAAGTTCTTCTGTTTTTGAACGCACGTAGCTGAAAGCCGCCTGAGCAGACTCTCTCATGACATCGCCAAGCTTACCCGTCAGGATCAATTTTCCTTTCCCTGGAGAAAGCGATACTTCGATCGACAGCGTATCTCCGCCGACAGTTGTATAAGCCAGCCCCGTGACGACGCCCACCTGATCTTCCGTTTCTGCTTGTCCATATCTGAAAATTCGTTTTCCGATAAAGTCATGAAGATTTTTCTCCGTAACTGTAATCCGTTTTCTATCTTCAGAAACAATGGCTTTTGCGGCCTTGCGGCAGATGGCAGCAAGCTGGCGTTCGAGGTTTCTCACACCTGCTTCTCTCGTATAATAGCGAATAATATCAAGAATGGCCTGATCACGCAGCTGCAGGTTGCTCTTTTTGAGCCCATGCTCCTTGATCTGCTTCGGAAGAAGGTGATCTTTCACAATTTCAAGTTTTTCCACTTCCGTGTAGCCCGCAATATTAATGATTTCCATTCTGTCTCTAAGCGGTCCCGGGATTGTCGCTAAATTGTTAGCCGTAGCGATAAAGAGCACTTTTGACAGATCAAAGGTCTCCTCAATGTAGTGGTCGCTGAAGGTGCTGTTTTGCTCTGGATCAAGCACTTCAAGCATTGCGGATGACGGATCGCCTCTGAAATCAGAAGACATTTTGTCAATTTCGTCTAATAAGAAGACCGGATTCAGCTTGCCGGCTTTTTTCATGCCTTGAATAATACGTCCCGGCATTGCCCCGACATATGTCCGTCTGTGCCCGCGAATTTCTGATTCGTCGCGCACCCCGCCAAGTGAAATTCTGACAAATTTCCGATCCATACTTTTAGCAATCGATTTGGCCAAGGACGTTTTTCCGACCCCTGGAGGTCCAGCCAAACAGAGAATCGGACCTTTTAAGGATTTTGTCAGCTTCTGAACAGCCAAATACTCTAAAATACGCTCTTTCACTTTTTCAAGTCCGTGATGTTCTTTGTCCAAAAGATGTTCAGCCTCTTTTAAATCAAGCTTATCTTCTGTCTCATCCGTCCATGGGAGAGCGACCAGCCAGTCAATATAATTGCGGATAACAGAACTTTCGGCAGAACTGGACGGAATTTTTTCATATCTGTTTAATTCCTTAAGAGCCGTTTCCTTCACATGGTCAGGCATGCCCGCTTCTTCGATTTTTTCGGTCAGCGTTTGAACTTCACCTGTTTTGCCTTCTTTATCGCCAAGCTCTTTTTGGATCGCCTTCATCTGTTCGCGCAAATAGTATTCCTTTTGCGTACGCTCCATTGAACGTTTGACGCGCTGGCCGATTTTTTTCTCGATCTCAAGCACTTCTTTTTCATTGTTGATAAAATCAATGACCTTGTTCAGTCTGTCTTTGACATCAGCCGTTTCTAATATATCCTGCTTATCCTTTAGTTTAAGAGGCAGGTGAGAAGCAACAATGTCTGCCATTCTGCCCGGCTCTTCGATATCAGTAACCGCGGCGTACGTTTCGGCTGAGATTTTTTTAGAAATTTTTATGTACTGATCAAAGTGGTCCAACAAAGTCCGCATCAGCGCTTCGTCTTCTGTATCTTTTGAATCATCTTCATGGATCAGCTGAATGTCTACTGATGTATAATCTTCATGCTCATTGTATTCAATGATCTGGGCGCGCTGTATGCCCTCCACCAGCACACGAATCGTACCGTTCGGAAGCTTCAGCATTTGTTTAATTTTCGTATAGGTGCCGACAGTAAAAATTTCGTCTTCACCCGGTTCGTCTATCGAAATATCCTGCTGAGTAGCTAAAAATATCATATGATCATGCATCATTGCCTGTTCAAGGGCCTGAACCGACTTGTCACGTCCTACATCTAAGTGCAAAACCATTGTCGGGTACACTAATAAACCTCTTAAAGGGAGGAGCGGGATGCTGCGTTTTAATTCTTCTGCCATGTGACTGACACCTCCGTGACTTTAGTATGAACCATTATAATACAACTTTTTCATCCTTGTACAATAAACGGCATGGTTTCATTTTCTATAACACAGTCTCCTCGTAGTATACCCTTTCTTTCTGATCTGAAAAAGGAAAAGATGTCCTTCATGAAAAAAACCCTATTTTAAAAATAGGGTCAGACCGATTCTTTATTCATTTGCATGTTAAACGGTTTTTGTTCAGTAGGCGGGTTCACTAAAATTTCATCAAGCACTTCCTGGAACGTTTTCACCGCCACAATTTTGATTCCTTCAATCTGTTTTAAGATCGATTGCTGATTTTCATGCGGGATAACAACTTTTTTGGCACCGGACTGTTTTGCCGCTTTAATTTTCGGAATCACGCCTCCAATCGGTTTTACAAGTCCGTTTAGACTGATCTCGCCTGTCATGGCAACCGTGTTATCGATCGGAATTTTATGAACGGCTGAAAAAATTCCCGCCGCCATGGCAATACCTGCTGACGGCCCGTCAATCGGAATGCCGCCCGGAAAATTAATGTGGATATCATAGTCTGAAGGCTTCATTCCCATTGTACGCAGTACGGTTAGCACATTCTCAACCGAGCCCTTTGCCATGCTTTTCCGGCGAATTGATTTTGATTGGCTGCCGATGCTTTCTTCTTCTGCTATTCCGGTAATGTTAATTGACCCTTTATCCTGAGCCGGTGTTACGTTCACTTCGATTTCCAGCAGCGAACCGCTGTTAGGGCCATACACTGCAAGCCCGTTTACGATGCCGATTTGCGGTGCAGAGCCGATTTTCTGCTCGTGCTTAGGGGTAAGCTGGCTGGAATGAATGACCCATTCTATATCCTCAATGGTGATGTCCTTCCGATCTTCGGTTACCGCCATTCCCGCCGCGATTTGAATCATATTGACGGCTTCACGGCCGTTCCGCGTATAGCTGGTCAGTAAATCAAGCCCCTCTTCAGAAATATTCTTTTCAATCTTATCCACTGCTGTTTTGGCAACTGATTTCAGCTCATCTTTCTCAAGCTCGCGGAAAAATACCTCTAAACAGCGGGATCGGATTGCCGGAGGGATTTCATTGGGCATTCTTGTTGTCGCACCGATCAGACGAAAATCAGCTGGAAGCCCATTTTTAAAAATATCGTGAATATGGTTCGGTATTTGTGTATTTTCTTCGCTGTAATAAGCGCTGTCTAAAAAGACTTTCCGGTCCTCAAGCACCTTCAGCATTTTATTCATTTGAATCGGATGCAGCTCCCCAATTTCATCAATAAACAATACACCGCCGTGGGCATGCGTGACAGCCCCCTGCTTCGGCTGCGGAATACCCGCCTGTCCCATCGCTCCGGCCCCTTGGTATATCGGATCATGTACAGAACCAATGAGCGGATCGGCAATTCCTCTTTCATCAAATCGAGCCGTTGTCGCATCGAGTTCCACAAAAACAGCCTGCTCTTTAAAAGGTGATTGCTTATGTTTTTTAGCTTCCTCTAACACAAGCCTTGCAGCAGCTGTTTTTCCGACTCCCGGCGGTCCATAGACAATGACGTGCTGGGGATTCGGTCCGCACAACGCGGCTTTTAACGCTTTAATCCCGTCTTCCTGACCGACGATATCTTGAAAGCTTTTAGGGCGCACCTTTTCAGATAACGGTTCGGACAGGCTGATAGCCCGCATTTTGCGAAGCTGCTCCATTTCCTTCTTTGATTCCTTATCTATCGTGACTTTTTGTGTCCTTTGATTTTTAAGCAAATTCCAAAAATACAAACCAATGATAATCCCAAAAAACAGCTGAATAAATAATGCGATCCCTGTCCAACTCATGGTGGTCCCTCCTGAAAAACAATTTATGTATCCAATTCATTCCTCTGGTTGCTAGTATCTCCCACAAAAGAGGGGAATAAACGTTTTCCGGAAGAGTTTACACAACAAAAAAACCTCCTGATTGTTACCACTCAGGAGGTTCATTTTCATTTTTAAGCAGACGTTTTGTCTTGGCTAACCTCAGTACCGTCCTTTAACAAAAGGCGAGGCGGTTCTCCATGCGTTACAGTTGCCCCAGTAATCACACATTTTTCAATGTCATCACGGGAAGGCAGGTCAAACATCACATCAAGCATAATGCCTTCAATGATGGAACGGAGTCCGCGTGCTCCTGTCTTACGCTCAATTGCTTTTTTAGCAATTTCAGACAGCGCTTCTTCTTCAAACTCAAGCTCAACATTATCAAGCTCAAGCATTTTTTTGAATTGCTTCACAAGAGCGTTTTTCGGTTTTGTTAAGATCGCAACCAACGCTTCTTCGTCAAGCTTTTCAAGGCTTGCAATAACCGGAAGACGTCCGATGAATTCCGGAATTAATCCGAAACGGAGCAAGTCTTCTGGAAGCACTTTTGAAAGAAGGTCTTCTTTCTCCAGATCTGCAGCCTTATTATCTGAACCGAAGCCAATCACTTTTTGTCCTAAACGGCGTTTGATGATTTGTTCGATACCATCGAAGGCACCGCCGCAAATGAACAAAATGTTTGTTGTGTCAATTTGAATAAACTCTTGATGAGGGTGCTTACGTCCGCCTTGAGGCGGCACGCTCGCCACAGTTCCTTCAAGAATTTTCAGCAATGCCTGCTGCACGCCTTCACCTGACACATCACGTGTAATAGACGGGTTTTCAGACTTTCTTGCCACTTTATCGATTTCATCAATATAAATAATGCCTTTTTCCGCTTTTTCCACGTCATAGTCAGCAGCTTGGATGAGTTTCAAGAGAATATTCTCTACATCTTCACCTACATATCCAGCTTCTGTCAGGGACGTAGCGTCAGCAATCGCAAACGGCACATTTAAAATACGGGCTAAAGTTTGCGCAAGAAGGGTTTTACCGCTTCCTGTCGGGCCGATTAATGAAATGTTACTTTTCGAAAGCTCGACATCGTCCACTTTGCTGTTGGAGTTGATGCGTTTGTAGTGGTTATACACCGCAACAGCTAGTGATTTCTTCGCCTGATCCTGACCGATTACATATTCATTCAGAATTTCACGAATTTCCTGCGGCTTCGGCACATCTTTAAATTCTACTTCTTCTTCTGTTCCGAGTTCTTCCTCCACAATTTCAGTGCAGAGTTCGATACATTCGTCACATATATATACACCAGGTCCAGCTACAAGCTTACGAACCTGATCTTGTGTTTTTCCACAGAACGAGCATTTTAATTGTCCTTTTTCCTCGTTGAATTTAAACATTCTTTCACCCCTTAATCTTGTCTCACTTTTTCTTTTACCGGCAGAGCAAAAGAAAATGATTCTTGAAACGAAACGAGTATGTATTGCATTTTACCATACTTTCCAAAAAGACGGTAACATTGTGTTTCTGACTTGCACATTCTATATGTATGACAAAAAACAGCCTGCATTAACTATATTGCCCCAAGAAAAAGAGATATATCATAATTGTACAAAACAAGGCACGAATCATTCGCGCCCTGTTTTATTATTACTATTATTATGCACCATATTAACGGTTTTCTACAAGAAAATCAATTGCTTTGCGAACTTTTAAATCTTCTTTCATCGCGTCAGTAGAACCGATGGCTTGTTTGATATTTTCAACAGGCATGTTGTATGCTTCAGCCATTTTAGAAAGCTCAGCATCAACTTCCTCATCTGTTACTTCAAGGTTTTCCGCTTTCGCAATCGCCTCAAGAGTCAGGTTAGATTTTACGCGTTTTGCAGCATCTTCTTTCATTTGCTCTTTTAACGCAGCTTCGTCTTGGCCTGAGAATTGAGTGTAAAGCTCAAGGTTCATGCCTTGCATTTGAAGACGCTGTTCGAATTCTTTCAGCATGCGGTCAAGCTCAGTGTCGATCATCGCTTGAGGAACATCGATTTCAGCGTTTTCAGAAGCTTTCAGAACAAGCTCTTCACGCAATTTAGCGTCAGCTTCGTTTTCTTTTGCTTCTTCTAAACGTTTCTTCGTTTTTTCAGTCAATTCAGCAAGTGTTTCCACTTCTTCATCGATATCTTTTGCGAATTCATCATCAAGCTCAGGAAGCTCTTTCGCTTTGATTTCGTGAATTTTCACTTTGAAGACAGCTGGTTTGCCGGCAAGATCTTCAGCGTGGTACTCTTCAGGGAATGTTACTTCAACATCCTTCTCAGCACCTGCTTCAAGGCCAACTAACTGATCTTCGAAGCCAGGGATGAATGAACCTGAACCCACTTCAAGTGAATAGTTTTCAGCTTTTCCGCCTTCGAATGCTTCGCCGTCAACGAATCCTTCGAAGTCAAGAACAACTGTGTTTCCTTCTTCAACAGCGCCTTCTTCTTTTACAACAAGCTCAGCTTGACGCTCTTGAAGCGCTTTTAGTTCGTTTTGAACATCTTCGTCAGTTACAGCTGTGTCGTCTTTTTCGACGCCTAAGCCTTTGTATTCGCCAAGCTTCACTTCAGGTTTCACTGTTACTTTTGCAGTGAAGATTAAGCTTTCGCCTTTTTCGATTTTTTCAACATCGATTTCAGGACGGTCTACAGGCTCGATTCCAGCTTCTTCAACCGCTTTAGGGTATTCTACAGGAAGAAGAATATCCAAAGCATCTTGGTAAAGAGCTTCTACGCCAAAGCGCTGTTCGAATAAACCGCGTGGAATTTTCCCTTTACGGAATCCAGGAATTGAAACTTGCTTAACTACTTTTTTAAATGCATCATCAAGTGCCGTTTTAAATGTTTCAGCATCAACTTCAACCGTTAAAACGCCTTCGTTGCCTTCTTGTTTTTCCCATTTTACAGACATGTGTTTCCCTCCAAAAATCTATTCAGGTTGTGTCGGTCTTCCATTCTAAAGCAATCATTCGGCTTCGTCCATCAAAAACGAAGCTGCCAAAGATCAGAATCATTATGTATACATTTTAATAATGAACTGTAAAGCCTGTCCAACCGTATTTCTTATAACCCGTTATACACAAATACAACCATTATATTATAACATAACACATACCGCTTTCAACTATATGGCGTGATTTACAAATAAGAAATTTCTTCAATATCTTTAATCATTGTGCACGCTTCATCAAGTTCTCTGTCGGTAAACTCATACATCATATGCAGCTCTTCTCTTTCAATCTCAATCCCATGCATTTCATAGCCGACTTTATGCAGGGCCGCCGCCCAAAGATCTGCAGACAGCAATTTTGGCTGAAATGGATATAAAACATACAAATGTCTTCTCCACAGTTCTTCTACCGCTGCATACAGGGTTGGATTTTCATTCCCAAGCGTTTCATCCAGCACACGGAGAACGCGGTGCAAAATCGGGGAGGCGTCAGGCGGGACAGTCTCGCTCGGCTCGATTGTCATGGAGTCGCCGAATTTTGTAATGTGGACCGGTTTGCTGTAGTCGTGTTCCGCCATTAACATCACGATCATCGTCTTAATAATCGGGTGAGCAGCGGGATCTTCAAGAATTGTTTTTAACAGCCCCGTATACTTTGCTACATTGCGGTCTTTCAATGAATGGATCAAATTCATTTGTTCCTCTGGGCTGGCTAACACTTTCTCCGTGTCGATCACATCTTCATACTCTTCGGCCCAAGCCTCGTCTTCTCGCTCCGGGTCGGTCATTTTGCGGCTGAAATCAAGCAGTTTATAAAATTGCTCGGCGCTTTCCGCAGGCAGCTGATTTTCCTCCAGGACGGCCTCAATCGTGCTTTTTACTTCTTCGTATTTCTTAAGCTGAATTAAGATCGTCATGTATACTTGTAAAACCGTAAAATACTGGCCGTATCCTTCTTTCAGCATCTTTTCGCATACACGTTTTGCCTCTTCCAATTCGCCCAGCTCCAAAAAGCAAATGGCCATGCCCAAGTGAAGATCTGATTCAGTATCATCATATTTCATTGCTTCTGAAAACAGTTCCAGCGCCTCTTGATACTTTTTCTCCTTCAGCGAGGACATTCCTTTTTCCACCAGACGGTCTTTCAAATGAGGAAAAGGAATAATTTTTGCGTTTTTCTTGTCATGCGTCATACCTATATTCCTTTCAGGCATTTATTTTGTTCAAGTGTATCAACACCCGTACACAAAAACAAGAAAGGAAAGGTTCTGCCAGACAAAAAAAGCTGCCGGACAAATTGCCGGGCAGCTTTTTTTAAGCTTGTAGCCATGAACTTCTCTGCGACTCAAATTGCTTGATTTCATCTTCAAGTAAAAGCGTTAATGAAATTTCATCATAGCCGTTGATCAGCATTTCTTTCCAATGCGGATCGACTTCGAATGAGATCTGATTGCTTTCGCTGTCGTGAATAAGCTGATTTTCAAGATCGACTGTCATTTGCAGTGACTGATTTTCGTATTGTCCGACAAGCTTTTTCCAATTGTCATACGGCATGCGAATCGGCAGCATACCGTTTTTAAAGCAGTTTTGGTGGAAAATATCAGCAAATGACGGTGCGATAATGATTTTAAAGCCGTAATCATCAAGCGCCCACGGAGCGTGTTCACGCGATGACCCGCAGCCGAAGTTTTCTCCCGCTATTAAAATGGACGCCCCTTCATAAGCCGGCTGGTTCAGTTCAAATTCCGGGTTCGGTTCACCATTCGCATCGTATCTCCAGTCAAAGAATGCAAAACGGCCGTAGCCCGTTCTTTCAATTCTCTTTAGAAATTGTTTCGGAATGATCTGGTCTGTATCAACATTAATACGATTTAATACGGCCGCTTTCCCCGTATGTGTTTTCAAAGGTTCCATCTCGTGCACTCCTTACACAACTGTTTTTTCCTGATAAAACTTTCTGACATCCACGAAATGGCCGTGAATGGCGGCCATCGCAGCCATCGCAGGGCTGACGAGATGTGTTTTCGCGCCTTTTCCTTGTCTGCCCTCAAAGTTACGGTTAGAGGTTGACGCACAGCGCTCTCCTTCAGGAACAACGTCATTATTCATGCTCAAACACATGCTGCAGCCTGATTCTCTCCATTCAAATCCAGCGTCTAAGAAGATCTGATGAAGCCCTTCCTTTTCAGCCTGAAGTTTTACGCTCTGAGATCCAGGCACGACGATTGCTCTAACACTTTCAGCCACCTTTTTCCCTTTGATCATATCGGCAGCCTGGCGGAGGTCAGTCATGCGTGAATTTGTACAGGAACCGATAAATACGTGCTCCACTTTGATGTCTTCAATTTTCTGATGAGGAGTCAGCCCCATATATTCATAAGCGCGAATCGCTTCTTTTTTGTCGTCTTCCGCTGAAAAGCTTTCCGGCGCCGGAACTTCCGAATCGACAGGAAGAACCATCCCCGGGTTGATACCCCATGTCACCATAGGGGAAATTTCATTGCCGTCAAGCACAATTGATTTATCGTAAACAGCGCCTGGATCAGTGCGCAGTGCTTTCCATTCTGCTACGGCTTTATCAAATTCTTCTCCTTTTGGCGTATACTTGCGGTTTTTGCAATATTCAAATGTCACTTCGTCAGGCGCAATCAAACCTGCTCTTGCTCCGGCTTCAATTGACATGTTGCAAACGGTCATCCGCTCATCCATCGTCATGTTTCTGAATACTTCCCCAGTGTATTCAATAACGTAACCGGTGCCGAATTTCACACCGTATTTACCGATAACAGCAAGAATGACATCCTTTGCCGTTACCCCTTTTTGCAGTGTCCCGTCTACACGCACCTCAAGCGTTTTCGGGCGCTGCTGCCAGAGTGTCTGTGTAGAAAGAACATGCTCAACCTCACTCGTTCCGATTCCGAATGCCAGGGCGCCGAATGCACCGTGAGTTGAAGTATGGCTGTCGCCGCATACGATCGTTTTTCCCGGAAGCGTTAAGCCAAGCTCAGGCCCGACTACATGAACAATCCCCTGATCTACGCTGTGAAGATCGGCAAGGCGTACGCCAAACTCTTCGCAGTTCCGCTCAAGCGCTGTCACTTGGCGTTTCGCAACTTCATCCGTTATCTCAAAGCGATTGACGGTTGGAATGTTGTGATCCATCGTTGCGAATGTATTTTGCGGTCTTCTGACCTTTCTTCCCTTTTGTCTCAACCCTTCAAATGCCTGAGGGGATGTCACCTCATGGATGAGATGCAAATCAATATAGAGAAGATCCGGTTTTCCCTCACCATGTTTTACAATATGCTGATCCCAAATCTTTTCGATGATCGTTCGAGGCATCATCTTTATTTCCTCCCTCTACCTATGAACTAAGACCGCTTACACCATAAGCTGTCACACGTTAGAAATTGTATTTTCACTCATTAATGCCGTCTTTACTTCCTCTGTAATAGCCTGAGTGCTGCTGTATTCTTCGCCTCTTGCCAAGTCTCTTGTTCTTTTTCCGGAAGTAAGAACCTGATTGACTGCATCTTCTACAGCTTTCGCTTCTTCTTCAAGCCCGAAAGATGTTCTCAAAAGCATTGCCGCTGATAATATCGCCGCGAATGGATTTGCCATCCCTTTCCCTGCTATGTCAGGTGCTGAGCCGTGTACAGGCTCGAACAGATGGAGTCCTGAGCTTGATAAGCTGGCTGACGGAAGCATTCCGAGAGAACCTGTTAGCATGGACGCTTCGTCGCTTAAAATGTCACCAAACATATTTTCAGTCACCACGACATCAAATTGATTCGGTGCATAAATCAGCTGCATAGCCGCGTTATCAACGAGCATATGCTCAAGTTTCACATCAGGATAGTCTTTTGCGACGTCTTCAGCCACTTCCCGCCACAGCCTGCTTGATTCAAGAACGTTCGCTTTATCAACAGAGGTAACCTTGCCTTTTCTGGCAGCCGCCATTTTAAAGCCTTCTCTGATCACGCGTTCAATTTCTTCCCTCTTATAAAACAGTGTGTCTACCGCTTCTTGCTCACCTTCACTGTTTACATAGCGTTTGCTCGGCTGGCCGAAATACAAACCGCCTGTCAGTTCACGAACGATAACGAAATCAACGTTATCAATATATTCTTTTTTCAAAGGCGAAGCGTCAGAAAGGCTTTCAAACACTTTCACAGGCCGTAAATTCGCAAACAGGTCAAGCTGTTTTCTAATGCTGAGCAGACCTTTTTCGGGTCTCAGCTCCGAAGGGTTTTGATCCCATTTCGGGCCGCCGACAGCACCAAGCAAAATAGCATCAGCCTTTTTACAAATCGCAATGGTTTCCTCTGGGAGAGGGTCGTTGTGTTCGTCAATTGCCGCTCCTCCAATAAGGCCGTATTCATATTCAAATTCATGGCTGAAGCGTTCGGCAACACTTTTCAGCACGTCTGTCGCTGATTCTAATACTTCAGGGCCGATCCCGTCTCCGGGCAATAGAGCAATCCGTTTCTTCAAATTAACCGTTCTCCTTTCTTTTATGATCCGACAACTGTATGGTTTTGCAGTCCGTTCATATTAGACTGGAAAACCAATTGACGGTTGACTGCGTTCAGATAGGCTTTCGCCGAAGCTTCTAATACGTCTTGCGCTATGCCCCGCCCTGCTGATTCTTTTCCGTTTACTACTACTCTTACATAAACCTGGGCAAATGCGTCTTCGCCTTTTCTATTGGACTGAATGCGGTAGTCTAAGAGCTCCACATCTTTATCAATACAGCGTTCAAGGGTATTGTATATCGCTTCCACGCTTCCGGCTCCTGTTGCCGCTTCCTGAATAAGCTGGGCGTTTTCTTGATTTTTCAAAGAAACCGTAGCCGTAGGGACCTGAGATGTTCCATAATGGACTTGCAGAGAAAGAAATTCATACCCAATCTTGCGGTCTGTTACTTTTTCTTCTAAAATAAGAGAGACAAGATCCTCATCAGTGATTTCTTTTTTCTTCTCAGTCAACTCTTTAAACATCGTAAAGAACTTATTAATCTCTTCACTATCAAATTGGAATCCCAATGCAGTCAGCCGGTCTTTAAATGCATGGCGTCCTGAATGCTTGCCTAGGACAAGCGCATCTGCCGTTACACCGACAAGCTCTGGTGAAATAATTTCGTATGTTGATTTTTCTTTTAAGAAGCCGTCCTGGTGGATGCCTGATTCATGAGCAAATGCATTGTCGCCCACTACCGCTTTATTTCGAGGAACAGCCATACCTGTGAACTTGCTTACTAAATCACTAGTGCGTTTTATTTCATTTAGCGTAATGCCTGTTTCGACTTGATAGAAATCTTTTCTGATATGAAGGGCAACTGCAATTTCCTCTAATGCAGCATTTCCGGCTCTTTCACCAATTCCGTTAATCGCACATTCAATTTGATCAGCGCCATTTTCGATCGCTGAGAGAGAATTGGCGACTGCCATTCCCAAATCATCGTGGCAGTGAGCTGACAGCTTCGCTTGATGAATGTTCGGAACGTTCTCTTTCATATATTTAAAGATATTCCCGTATTCTGCCGGAGCCAAATAGCCGACTGTATCCGGAAGGTTGATGACACTGGCCCCTGCGTCAATCACTTTTTCTACGATTTCCGCTAAAAACGGCAGTTCAGTTCGGCAGGCATCCTCAGCAGACCATTGAACAATCGGGAAACGCTCTTTTGCGTATTTCACCATTTCAACCGCTCTTTCGATGACCTGTTCACGCGTCATTTTCAGCTTGTGTTTTAAATGAATGTCCGATGTGGCAATGAATACGTGAATTCTTGGCTGAGCACCGTCTTTTAACGCTTCCCATGCAGCATCAATATCAGCTTTTACACAGCGGGCAAGACCTGTCACAGAACAATTTTTTATGGTTCTTGCGATTTCCTGCACAGCTAAAAAGTCACCTCGGGACGAAGCGGGAAATCCCGCTTCAATGATATCTGCCCCGAGTCTTTCGAGCTGCTTTGCTATGGCAAGTTTCTCCTGTGTATTTAAGTTTACTCCAGGGGATTGTTCACCATCACGAAGCGTCGTATCGAAAAAATTAATTTTGCGCAACGGAGACCACCGCTTCCTTCTTCTTGCCTTGTTTGACAAACGGCATCATTTCACGAAGCTTTCTTCCCACCACTTCGATTTGATGTTCGTTTTCGCTCGTATTTATTGCGTTGAAACGAGGGCGGTTTACTTGGTTTTCTACGATCCATTCTTTTGCAAATGTTCCGTCTTGGATGTCTTTTAAGACTTCTTTCATTGATTCTTTTACTTTTGCGTCTACAACACGCGGTCCGGATACGAAATCTCCCCATTGAGCAGTATCAGAAATAGAGTATCTCATGCCTTCCAAGCCTTCTTCATACATAAGGTCAACGATCAATTTCAGCTCATGAAGACATTCAAAGTATGCAAGTTCCGGCTGATAACCAGCTTCAGTTAATGTTTCAAATCCAGCTTTTACAAGGGAAGTTAATCCTCCGCAAAGTACAGCTTGCTCACCGAACAGATCCGTTTCTGTTTCTTCTTTAAATGTCGTTTCCAAAACGCCTGCTCTTGCTCCGCCGATTCCTTTTGCATATGCCAAAGCTTTATCTTTCGCTTCACCTGTCACATCTTGATAGATCGCGAACAACGCCGGTACGCCTGCTCCTTGCTCATATGTTCTTCTAACCAAATGTCCAGGACCTTTAGGCGCTACCAAGAATACGTCAACATCTGCCGGTGGAACAATTTGGTGGAAATGAACGTTAAATCCGTGAGCGAAGACCAATGATTTGCCTGCAGTCAGCTCATCTTTGATTTCAGCTTCATATACTTTTTGCTGCTGTTCATCCGGAAGAAGAACCATAATGATCTCAGCTTGAGCCGCAGCTTCTTTTACTGAAAATACTCGATGTCCGTCTTCTTGCGCCTGAGTGAAAGATTTTCCTTGTCTGACACCGACAATCACGTCAATTCCGCTTTCTTTCAGGTTCAGCGCGTGTGCATGCCCTTGTGAGCCATAACCGATAATCGCTACTGTTTTCCCAGCCAATACGTTCTCTTTGATATCACCGTTATAATATACTTTTACCATTTCAATCTCTCCCTTGTTTTGTTTTATACAATAGATATTGTTTTATTGGATGACGCCTTTTGCTGAGTGCCCCTCGCAAAAGCCGTTGTACCTGTTCTCGCAATTTCTTTGATGCCATATGGTTTTAGTAATTCAATCAGCGCTTCAATTTTGTTAGATTCGCCAGTCACCTGTACAACGATGCTGTCTCTGCTGACATCAACGACAGAAGCTCTGAACGGCTCTATCATTCCGTGAATCTCTGTCCTCGTTGACGGTGCGGAAACGACCTTGATTAAGGCAAGCTCCCTTTGGACAATTGATTGATTTGTGATGTCAGTGACTTTCAGCACATCAATTTGTTTGTTAAGCTGTTTTGTCAGCTGTTCAACATCATTTTCTCCTTCAACGTGAACGACAAAGGTAATTCTGGAAACGCCGCTTGTTTCTGTGTGTCCAACTGTAATGCTTTCAATGTTGTAATGTCTTTTTGTAAATAGACCGGTGATCCGGTTTAACACGCCGGAACGGTTCACCACAGTCAATGTGATAATTCTTTTCAAGGTTTCACCCCCACCATTTCATGCAGCCCTTTCCCCGGAGCCACCATCGGGAATACTTTTTCTTCTCTGGCAACCCGCACGTCAATGACAACCGGTTCTTTTGATGTTAATGCCTCTTCCAGCTTTTCTTTCGCTTCCGCTTCTGATGAAATTCTCATGCCTTTAATGCCGTATGCTTCCGATAATTTGACAAAGTCAGGCTGAGAAGCGAATTTAGATTCTGAATAACGTTCTTCATAGAAAATTTCCTGCCACTGTCTGACCATCCCGAGACAAGCGTTATTTAAAATCACAACTTTGACCGGGAGATTCAATTCGCGAATGACATCGAGTTCTTGGAGCGTCATTTGAAAACCGCCGTCTCCGAGCACCGCCACCACGGTTGCATCTTTATCAGCCAGCTGTGCGCCGATCGCTGCCGGAAGGCCGAATCCCATCGTGCCAAGTCCGCCTGATGTCACCCATTTATCTGCCTTTTGGAACGGATAGAATTGCGCTGACCACATTTGATGCTGGCCCACATCCGTTGCGACAATAGCCTCGCCTTTTGTAAATTGATGAATATATTCAATCAATTTCTGAGGTTTAAAGCCTTCTTCTTCATTGTCTACGTACCAGAGCGGATACTCTTCTTTCCACTCGGCAAGCTGTTTTTTCCATTCGCTTGAATCGCCTTGTTTGCCGTTTTGTTTGATCAGCTCTTGCAGGACAACTTTGCTGTCGCCGACAACCGGAATTTGCGTTTTCATGATTTTTCCGATTTCAGCCGGATCAATATCAATGTGGGCAATCTTTGCGTTTCTTGCAAAATGCTTCAGGTTTCCTGTGACGCGGTCATCAAAACGGGCGCCGATGCTGATTAAAAGATCACAGTCATGAAGGGCCATGTTCGCTGTATAAGTGCCGTGCATACCCGCCATCCCCAAGAAAAGCGGATGGTCTGCCGGGAAACCCCCAAGTCCTAAAAGCGTGTGTACAACTGGAATTTGCTGCTGCTCGGCATAATTTTTTAATTCTTCTGACGCTTTTCCGTGCAATACGCCCGCACCCGCTAGGATAACCGGTTTCTTTGCGCTGCTTACGGCTTCCACAAGCTTGCGGATCTGCAAATAATTCGGCTCCGTTGTCGGCTGATATCCCGGGAGATTCATCTCGTGATCATAGCTGAATTCCCCTTCAATTGCTGCAACATCTTTCGGAATATCGATTAGTACAGGTCCCGGTCTTCCCGTTGTCGCAATATGGAATGCTTCTTTAATGATGCGCGGCAGATCTTCCGGCTGGCGGACCTGATAGCTGTGTTTTGTAACCGGCATTGTAATTCCTAAAATGTCCGCTTCCTGAAAAGCGTCGCTGCCGATAACGGAGGTTGCCACCTGCCCTGTAAAGACGACTAAAGGCAGTGAATCAATCATGGCATCCGCAAGTCCAGTAACAAGGTTTGTCGCTCCCGGTCCTGATGTCGCAATAACGACCCCTGGTTTTCCAGAAACTCTCGCGTATCCTTCTGCTGCATGAATGGCGCCTTGCTCGTGTCGGGGAAGGATATGTACCATTCCTGAATTGTACAGTTTATCGTAGATTGGAAGTACAGCTCCGCCCGGATAACCGAATATCATTTCTACTTTTTCTTTCTTTAATGATTCAATCAGCATTAACGCTCCGCTCATCGTCTGTGTACATTTGGCAGATGCTGAATCCACCTGTACATTAGTCCCCATTTTTAGTTCCTCCTTTTGGATTTTCATCCTCTAAAGATCATCATTTATTAGCTTTACAGCTGATTATTCAATAAAAAAAGCCCTTCCGCCCACAATCAGCCGCGCAGTGAATGCGATAGCCAAAAGGGGCGAAAAGGCTCTTCTTTCCGCGGTACCACCCTTGTTTACGGCCTTTTATACGGCCGTCTCATGGATATTCCTATCCGTTTTAATAACGAGTAAACATCATCGTTCACCCGGCCAAGTCCTACTGTGATTTCAGACTGGCACTCTGAGGCGAGTTCACCTTGTAAAGCTTCGCCGGTTCTCAGCTAATCCGGTTCTCTGTGGAAAGCTTTTTCAAGGCTACTTATCCTCATCTGCGCTTTTCATATTCAGTCTCTTGAACAGTTTTTCTGCCGTCCAAGAAGATCGTTTGTTTTTCATTTTTTTAGAATCCTATTGCAATCATTTGTGCTTGTGAAACTTGTGTTTATCTTTTGTTGAACTCATATTACGCCGCTTTGGACGCAGTGTCAACAGCATTTTTTAAAATTATTAGACAATTTAGATTAATCAAACTATACTGTATACGCTTTCATTATTGGTATATAAGGCATTTCAAAAGATAAAAGTTTTTGTAATTTTTTTATTAATCTATCAAGTTTACACTCGAATTTTTCAATTTCATATAAACATGTCACATAATATGACGTGTTTTTGTTTCGATGAGACGTATATATGGAAGATCTTCTGGCAAAAAACAATTTCAGTTCGGATAGGCTCTTTCATTATTTTTCGTCATACACTGGTGTTATCTTGCAAAGAAAAGGTGATACGAGATGAATAAATCATTTGCAGACATCCAAGGATTTCCCGGGGGTTTTCCAAGCTTTCCCCAGCCATTTTATCCGGCAGCTCCCAGCTTTCAGCAAGGCCATCAGCCATTTGGAGGCTTTGGATACGGACAGCCGTACAGCCAGGCATACAGCCCGCTAAGCACCCCCTCTGCTATGTACTCCTCATTTCCATATGCTTCAGGATTTTACGGACAGCAATTTTCAGGTGCCGGCTATAGCGGCCATGGCGGCGGTTTCAGTATTCCCGCAACGCACGCCGGAGGATTCAGCGGAGCATCTGGAGTACATGGAGGATTTCGATATTAAAATATCATGAGGTGCCGAACATCTATGTTCGGCACTTGTTAATTTATTCATCTTTAATAAAGTTAATAGACTGTAAGGTTTCCTATCTTACTATTTGGAAGCAAAAAGGATATATTTTAAGATAAAGGATAAGTATGTTCAGAGTTACGGTTTTTGAGGAGGAATTCATTTTGCATATTAAAGTAGATGATTTGACCGGACATCAAGTGATCGAATTAGTGAGTGAGCATTTACATAGCATGACTCTCATGTCTCCGGCTGAAAGTATTCATGCCCTGGACATAGAAAGGCTGAAAGAACCTGAGATTACATTTTGGAGCGCTTGGGACGGCAATGAATTAGCCGGCTGCGGAGCACTTAAGGAACTGGACAGCCGGCATGGAGAAATTAAGTCGATGCGAACCTCTTCTTCCCATTTAAGAAAGGGCGTTGCCAGCAAGGTTCTTCAGCACATTATAGTAGAAGCCAAGCGGCGCGGCTATCAGCGATTGAGTTTGGAAACGGGGTCAATGACTTCTTTCGAGCCGGCAAGAAAACTTTATGAAAGCTTCGGTTTCCGGTATTGCCAGCCGTTTGCAGACTATATGGAAGATCCGAACAGCGTGTTTATGACAAAGGAATTGTGAAATATAAAGGATAGATAAGTGCGGGACTATGTTTCTGTCTTATCTATCTTTTTATATTGTGGTTACAATTCATCTTCTGCTATCTAGGCAGCATCTTACATTAGCACTCTGCTACGTTTTTCCTTCTGCAGACAACTTTCTCGATTGCTTATCACACAAAAAAACCATCCAGCATTGTACTGGATGGTTAAATTATTATTTATATTTATTCACTTCATACATCAAAATATTTTTAAACACAACATAATCCTTTTTACTTTCAAAAGGCCCTTTGTTGTTGTCATGCTCATCAATTTCATAAAAGCCCGGTCCCTCTCCAGCATCACGCTGCTTATACCATTTGAGGAAACCGTTCACTTCTTTCATGGACAGCTGATATTCTTTTTGCAAACCGTTTACCATTGTAATAACAAGGAGGGCGTCTCCGTCTTCTGCTGAATTATCCTCAGAAGGTGTTGTTGTTGATCCTTTATCCTTATCTCCCGGATTCTCAGCCCCATCGGTTGGTATGTTTAAATCCTTTAATGAAATTGACATAACTGATTTAAATTTAGAGGATGCACTTCCAGTAAAACTGGATGTTTCCTCTCTTCCACCAATTACATAAAGAGTATCATCAATAATGGCAGAAGAATGAGCCATTCTGTAGGGGACTTTAGGGTTTGTCACAGCTGTAACTGATTGACTTTTGGGATCGTACACCTTTATTCGGTTTACACCTCCAGTCATCAGAATTTTTCCTTTATAAGCAAGCGCAGAATAATATCCTGCTGTGAATCCTTTACCATTTTCTGCCCATGTGTCTTTTTCTGGATCATAAACATAAACGATTTGGGGAATATAATGCGTTCCGCCAAGAATATATAGTTTATTATCAATTACTGCTGTAGAAGCTCCGGTTACTGCTCCGGTTACTTCATAATTTAATTTTTGTTTTTTCTCCCATTTCTTCGTTTCTAGATCATAACTGTAAGTCGTTGCATACGAGTTACTTGCAGAACCTACAACATAAATTTTCTTTCCAATAGCTTCTGCATAAATCTTATAGGCTGGAACCATTTTTTCAAAGGGTAAGTCACCCAATTTTTCCCACGTATCTTTTTTTGGATCATATACATCTACTGTCTTGACAGCTCCATCGTTTGACATTCCGCCCAAGACATAAATTTTCCCATCCACTGTAACAGTTGCAGCTCCTCCCCTCTCTGTGGGCATGTCGGCTTTTCTTGTCCATTCATTTGTTTTAGGATCGTAGACAAACGTTTGGTTCCCATAAGTACCTGGTTTTTCCGTTCCGCCACCTATCACATATATCTTTCCATCTACTACACCGCTGCTTGCGCCGACACGCGGCTCAGGCAAATCTGCTCTTTCTTTCCATTCAACTGTTTCCGCACTAACTGTTTGGAGCGATTGAAACAGTGTAATCACGAATAAGAAAAAAACAATGAACCATTTTTTCAAAAGATAACACTCCTTTATTTGTTTTTCCACATAACAAATATCGGCATGACTATAAATTTTTCCATATCCGTATCCAAATATTTATTTTTCAGGAAATTCATATAATAAAAAGCTTATTCTTTTAAAAAGAAATAATATAAATTAATCTTTATGCAATTGCCGAAAACCGTGAGTGTTTTCGATTTTGTTTATTTTAAAACGTAACGGGAATTAAAGACGACAAGAACGATAAAATTTTATTTTTACAGAGGAGGAGATTAATATGAAAAAAAGTGTAGTTGGTGTATACGAAACTCCGCAAGAGACCATTGCAGTAATTGAAGGCTTACTAACAAAGGGGTATGATTCTGACGATATTTCTGTTGTCACAAATCGCCGGGATACCGATTATCTCGAATCCCGTACAGGGACAGAAGTAAATCAAGCCCTTGAAGCAAATGATAGCGATTCTGAATCCTTTTTCGATAAACTGAAAGATTATTTCACAATGGATGATACTGGCGCGCACAGCAAAGCATTATCAGACCTGGATATCTCAAATGATGAAATAGACAAGTACCAAGAGGATCTGGATGACGGAAAGCTTCTCGTAGCCGTCGATACAGACGCAGACTTAGATGCGACTATTGATAACGGCAATGCCCTTTCAGGCGGCTTTGCCAATACAAATGAGACAGTAGATTATACAACAAAAGAAGAAAAAACCATGCCGCTTCGAGAAGAACAGCTGAACGTGGATAAAGAAGATATCCAAACCGGAGAAGTGGAAATCGGAAAAGAAGTCAAAACAGAACAAAGAGATATGGACATTCCGGTAAGACATGATGAAATTTACGTTGAACGCCGTCCGGTGGATGAAAACACGGCAGACGCTTCTCCCGTAAATGACTCAGAAACGGTCAGGGTTCCTATCGTTGAGGAAAAGCTTGAAGTGACAAAAAAACCCGTTGTTACGGATGAAGTGGTTGTCGGAAAACGGACTGTCGAAGAAAACAAACATATTTCCGAAACTGTGAAAAAAGAAGAACCGCGTCTGAATAAAGAAGGAAATGTCCGCGACCTGGATGATGATACGTTAAATAACAAATAAAAATCATCATAAACAAAAACCTCAAATCCTTTAAGGATTTGAGGTTTTTTCTTGGTACGTCCCAGGAGAGATTCGAACTCCCGACCGACGGCTTAGAAGGCCGTTGCTCTATCCAGCTGAGCTACTGGGACACGTTTTGTTTTTTTGTTTTCGCTTTAACTATCAGCGACAAGATTTATTATATATGGGATGCAATGATAAGTCAACGGTTTTTTAGAATTTTTTTCATGAGGAAGAAAATTTTCTTCCTCATGTGATATTTCATAGGGTTACCCGGTGTTGCAAATCAATGATTTCATCGCCTGCTTGGTTATAAAAACGCACTGTTGCTGTATCATTTTCTAAAGACAGTATAGCATAGCTTTCTGTGCTGCGCACTCTTGGAAGGCGGATGCTGCCGGGATTAATCAGCAGTTTTCCGCGCAGCATTTCGCTTCCTGCGATGTGTGAATGCCCGAAGCAAATGATATCCGCTCCGAGCTCCTCTGCACGATAGTATACGTTTAATAAGGTCTGTTTAATACCATGAAGGTGTCCGTGCGTAACCAATATTTTTTTGGAACCGGCCGTCAGCAGGAGCTCGTCCTTAAAATCGCCGATAAAATCACAATTGCCTTTTACAACGGAATAAGGCTCTAACGCCGGATGGCCGGTTTCAAGCTCAGAGTCTCCGCAATGAATCATGAGATCAACATCCGCTTCATGACGTTTCGCTATGGTTTGAAGCTCCTCTTCAAGCCCATGGCTGTCACTGATAATCAGCACGTTCATATATAAGCTCCCCCTTATGCCTCCAACAGCTTCGACAGCTTTTTAAGCGCGTCAGCCCTGTGGCTGATTTTATTTTTTTCATCACTTGTCAGCTCGGCCATAGTTTTATCTTTATCTTTGACGATAAAGATCGGGTCATAGCCAAATCCGTATTCTCCTCTCGGCTCTTCGGCAATATACCCTTCAACATGACCTTCGACTGTTTTTGTTTCCTCTCCCGGAATACTTACGGCAAGCGCGCAGCGAAAACGTGCCGTACGCTGTTCTTTTTCGATGCCTCTCAGCTCGCTCAGCACTTTATCGATATTCGCCTGGTCATCTTTCTGTTCCCCTGCATAGCGTGCTGAATAGACGCCGGGACGGCCTCCTAAATTATCAACGGACAAGCCAGAGTCGTCTGCAATGACCATTTTGTTCACTGCTTTCGCCACCGCTTCCGCTTTTAGAATCGCATTTTCTTCAAACGTATGGCCTGTCTCTTCAATTTCATCTGTAAACCCGATTTCAGCTAATGATTTTACCTCGTACCCTTTCGGCTCAAGGATTTCTTTAAATTCCTTCACTTTTCCCGGATTGTGAGTTGCAATAATTGCTTCTTTCATGATGATCAAGCCTTTCTGTCATTATTTCAGTTCTGGAAGTGAATCGCCCAGCACTTCTTTTTGCTTGTCAATCAGTTCCTGAATGCCTTTTTCTGCAAGACCGAGAAGCCCATTCAGATCCTCACGTGAAAAGGTTGCCTCTTCCCCTGTTCCCTGAAGCTCCACAAAGCGGCCGCTGCCTGTCATGATGACATTCATATCAACTTCAGCAGCAGAATCTTCTTCATAATTTAAATCTAACAAAATTCCCTGCTCTTTATCAATTCCGACAGAGATCGCTGCCAGGTAATCAGTGAGCGGGTTTGTTTTAATCGTTCCTGCTTTGAGAAGCTTGCCAACCGCAATCGCCATGGCAAGAAACGCTCCGGTAATGGAAGCCGTTCTCGTTCCTCCGTCCGCCTGAATGACGTCACAGTCAATCCAAATCGTACGTTCGCCCAGTTTCTCTAAATCAACGACTGCCCGAAGCGCGCGGCCGATCAAACGCTGAATTTCCATCGTTCTGCCGGAAATTTTTCCTTTGGAAGATTCTCTGATCGTTCTTTGATTTGTAGCCCGCGGCAGCATGCTGTATTCAGCTGTAATCCAGCCTTTGCCTCCGCCCCGCAAAAACGGCGGTACGCGATCCTCTACAGATGCGTTGCAGATTACTTTTGTATTCCCCGCTGTTATTAGAACAGACCCTTCCGGATGGCTGATAAAGTCCAAATCAAACGTGATTGGACGCAGCTCATCATGTTGTCTTCCGTCATGTCTCATGTTTTACCTCCGATTGTATGTACATAAACCATTTTTGTCCCGGAATTGAATAAAGAAAGAGGCAGCCGGAACGCTAACCTCTTTCTTTCTAGTATATCAAAAATCCCAATTTAAAAACTACCCGTATTCACTTGAGACGGTCTGGATACCGCTTCTGAAAGTTTTTCGCCTTTTTCGTTCACAAGCTCGGCTTTTCCGTTCACTTTAACGGATACGCTTTTTACATCCGGCTGTTCTGTTAAAGTCAGCACAATGCTGTTGAGCACTTCTGAGGAAATCATTTTCGTCTTTTCATCTGCGCTTCCGAAAATGGATTGATTAAAATCTAGCGTTACACGTCCATCTTTGATTTTCGGCTTACTGACCAATTTCACATCTTCGCTGAAATCCGTTAACAGGCCGCTCGCCTTGCTCGGGCCCTCAGCCAGTTCATTAATAGCGGCTGTAATGTCGTCTGTTTTAGAATTGTCAATTCGTTTCGTTACCGGCACGTAATACTCACTGTCATCGGTTTCCGCCAAATAGTAGACTGTCAGCGGATGTGTAGCAGTGAGATCATTGACGCCTGCTGTTTCCAAATTAATCCCGTCCTTACGGCTTAAATCGTCCGAGATCGGCGTGCCGCCTACAGGCATCTCCTTAAGTTCGTGCCCGTTGATTCTCAGCTTCACTTTGTCTATTGAACTGAATTGAGTCAGCGTCCACGTCACCGATTGAACGATTTTCTGTTCATCTTCCTTCTTATAGTTTTTAAATTCCTTTGAGAAGTCCGCTATAGCAGTGCCATCTTTTTTGATGTCTACGTTAACAGTTGTGTCAGCCGGCAAAACGGCTCTGAAGCCATTCGGCAGAATCTCTGACACAGGCCCGCCCTGCACAAGGTATTCAAGCGCCTGCTTAGCCGTTCCTTCACTTTTCGGAAGAGGCATCGTTTGCGCAACGACATAACCGTTTTTATCAATGAGATAAAGCTCCCTCATCACTGTAGAAGAGTCCTGATTCGCTTTTTCGGTATCACTTTTTTCGTTTTTTGTTTTTTCGGCTGCTGTTGTATTTGAATCGGTCCCCGCTTCATCATTTACGTATGTAACGTCTTGAGGCGGATCGATTTCCTCAGCTGTCTTATCGGATTGAAATAAACCGCACCCGGATAAAAGCAAGGCAGAGGTGAGACAAGTGGCACCAATGACTGCAGGTCCTTTTTTCAGCATACTTTTCCCTCCTAAGGCTGTTTGTACTACTATGTATACGAGCCTCTGCGGGAAATAGACCGATGAATTCCATTAAAAACAGAAAAAACCCGCAACATGCCGTTGCGGGGCAAAACTATCTTCTAATTGGTTCTCGCAAAGAGATGCATTCTACGTGACCTACTTCATGGCCAAACCAGTCATCTGCTATTTTCGCAAACTGATCCCGTTCTCCTGTAGTAAGGAATTGATGATCTGGGGTAAACGGAGATTGATTCAGCAGTCCTTTATACGATAGAATCGTACTCACTTCCCGGGCTGTTTCATCACCTGACGAAATAATATTCACATGCTCTCCCATATATCTTTGAATCGCGTCTTTTAAAATAGGATAATGGGTGCAGCCTAAAATCAGCGAGTCAATCGATGTATCTTTTAACGGAGATAATGATGTTTTGACAATCTCGTCTGCTGTTTTGTCAAGAAACTTTCCGCTTTCCACAAACGGCACAAGCAGCGGACAGGCAAGATTTTCGACCTTCAGTTCGGCATTTAATGCCAGAAGGGCTTCTTCATAAGCATTGCTCTTAATGGTGTTTTCTGTGCCGATTACACCGATATGCTGATTTTCCGTCACTTTTATCGCGGCCCGAGCACCAGGCTGGATCACCCCGACCACCGGAATCTCAACGTCGCGCTGGATGTCTTCCAGTGCAATTGCTGTCGCGGTGTTGCAGGCGATCACCAGCATCTTAATGTGGTGGTTTTTCAACAGATAATGTGTCAGCTCCCGCGTGTATTGAAGCACTTCTTCTTCAGGACGCGGCCCGTACGGACACCGTTTTGTATCCCCAACGTAGATTATATTTTCTTTTGGTAGCTGTCTCATGATTTCCTTTGCAACGGTTAACCCGCCAACCCCGGAATCAATGACTCCTATTGGTTGTTCCAACAAAATCGCCTCATTTTCTCTTCATTTCATGCTGCAGTTTCATCAATGATTTTTCGAAGATGGCTATTTCTTCATCTGTAAACGTTTCGAACATATCACGCAGGTATTCCTGTCTTTTTGTAATGACCTCTTGGATAATGCGTTCCCCTTCAGGCAGAAGGTGTATCCTGACGACACGTCTGTCCGCCGGGTCCTTTACCCGCTCGACAAGCTCATTTTTTTGCATACGGTCGATGAGATCCGTCGTCGTGCTGCATGCCAGATACATTTTCCCCGATAGTTCGCCGATTGTCATGTCTCCTAATTCATAAAGCCATTGCAGACCGACAAATTGCGGCGGCGTGATCGCGTATTGGTTTAGGATTTCTCTTCCTTTTTGTTTAATGATCGCGGCGATGTGGCGGAGCGACTTTTCAATGTCCGCAACATGCTCCAAAGGTTTTGATGTCATTTGTCCATCCCTCACTCAAGGATCTCTTACGCACAAAAGCGTTCCGTGTCTATTTTCCTTCTTTTTTAAAGAAAATGCAAGACTCGCGGGACGAGAAATAGAGGGACATTAGGCAAATGAAAGCAAATTGAAAATCTCGTTTTATATCGTATCATCCTGGTTTAATATAGGAATCCGGAACTTTTCAAACAAACAGCAATAACCGGCTCCCTCCTGAAAAGAAGGAATACCGGCAAGGATTAAAGCTCTAGCTCACCCATTCTAAGAAGCTCAACAACGGCTTGCGAACGCCCTTTCACACCTAATTTCTGCATGGCATTTGAAATATGGTTTCGAACGGTTTTCTCACTGATAAATAGCTCGCTTGCAATCTCCTTTGTTGTCTTATCTTGAACGAGCAATTCGAACACTTCTCTTTCTCTTTTCGTTAGCAGCGGCTTCGATTGAAATTCTTTCTCCTTCAAGTATTGTAACCCTCCTTGCTAAGGTGAGAGCGAATCTGAAACGAATGGGTTTTGATATAGTCAAGATATCATATGTCAGGAGGGCGCAGGAGGTGACGTTTACAGAAGAATTAGTTTATGGTGTATGGAGAAGCTTTTCTTTCTCCTCATTCGTCCAGCTGACAGCCTTTCCGCTTTCCTTCGACACTTGAACCATGACAACAGCTCCGGTGAAGCAAGGCTCCCCTACGCTGTTTTCTCCGAGGTAATGCAAGGTGAGGGATGAACTGCCGACAGCGCTTGTTTTTACATAAATACGCAAGTCTTCATAAGGCATAACTTGGCGCAGATAATCACATTGCTGACTGGCGACGACTGTCATGGTTTGCTTATGTTGTTTCATCATATTCAGATTTTTAAAATAAGATATCCTCGCTTCTTCAAAATAGATGAAAGGGATTACATTATTCATATGCCCAAACATATCAGTCTCAGAAAATCGTACAGATACTTCATTAAAAAAAGAAAAGGATTCTTTCCATTTTTGAAACGGCACGTCAATGTAAGCAGGAAGCTTCATTTCACTCATCTCCTTATTGTTTAAAAAAACCTCTCCCATGCGGAAGAGGTTTTTTCATCTTATACTCTGTCGCTTCCGAAGAAATTGCGGAATGCTTGTAAGTTTGTATCCCTGTTTAAGGCAGCGATAGAAGTGGTAAGCGGAATGCCTTTCGGGCAGGATTGAACGCAGTTTTGCGAGTTGCCGCAATCTGCAAGGCCTCCTTCATCCATCAGCGCTTCCAGCCGGTCGGATTTGTTCATGGCTCCTGTCGGATGGGCGTTAAACAGACGGACCTGAGACATCGGAGCAGGCCCCATGAATTTCGATTTGCTGTTTACATTCGGGCAGGCTTCCAGGCAGACACCGCACGTCATGCATTTTGATAATTCATATGCCCACTGGCGGCGTTTTTCCGGCATTCTCGGTCCCGGTCCTAAATCGTACGTGCCGTCGATCGGTATCCACGCTTTTACTTTTTTCAGAGAATTAAACATTCTGCTGCGGTCAACCTGCAGATCACGCACGACCGGGAATGTTTTCATCGGTTTTAAGCGGATCGGCTGTTCAAGCTGGTCAACAAGCGCCGTACAAGACTGGCGGGGCTTTCCGTTTATAACCATTGAACATGCGCCGCACACTTCTTCAAGACAGTTCATATCCCATGTGACAGGAGTTGTCTTTTCACCTTTCACGTTAACCGGATTCCGGCGGATTTCCATTAAAGCGGAAATGACGTTCAGGTTCGGGCGGTATGGTATTTCAAATTCTTCATCGTAAGGCGTGCTGTCGGGTGTATCTTGACGTGTGATAATAAATCGTATGGTCTTTTTCTCACTCATGATTATTTCGCCACCTTCTTCTTCGAGTAATCCCGTTTCCGAGGCGTTATCAGTGATACATCGACATCCTGATACTCAAACTCAGGCGCTTCATACAGGCTTACATGTTTAGCCATTGTTGTTTTGAGCCATTCATCATCATTACGCTCAGGGAAATCCGGTTTATAATGGGCGCCCCTGCTTTCATTACGGTTGTAAGCACCCAGTGTAATCACCCTGGCAAGCTGAAGCATGTTTGAAAGCTGGCGTGTAAACATAGCTCCCTGGTTGCTCCATTTTGTCGTGTCATTGATGTTAATCTTTTGATACCGCTCCATTAACTCCTGAATTTTGTCATCTGTTTTCAACAGCTTGTCGTTATGGCGGACAACCGTCACATTCGCCGTCATCCATTCCCCGAGCTCTCTATGGAGGACGTACGCATTTTCGTTTCCGTCCATATTCATAATCTCAGCCCATTTTTCTTCTTCTTTTTTCACGTGGGCATCGAATATCGATGAAGACATATCCTCTGCGGAAGATTCTAAGCCGTTTACATATTTCACAGCATTCGGTCCGGCTACCATTCCTCCGTAAATCGCGGAGAGCAGGGAGTTTGCTCCCAAGCGGTTGCCTCCGTGCATGGAGTAATCACATTCCCCAGCGGCAAACAGTCCCGGGATATTTGTCATTTGATCGTAATCTACCCATAAGCCGCCCATTGAATAATGAACCGCAGGGAAGATTTTCATCGGGAGTTTGCGCGGGTCGTCTCCCATGAATTTCTCATAAATCTCAATGATGCCGCCGAGCTTAATATCAAGCTCTTTTGGATCTTTATGAGACAGATCGAGATACACCATGTTCTCGCCATTGATGCCGAGTTTCTGATTCACACACACATCAAATATTTCGCGTGTCGCAATATCACGCGGCACCAAGTTTCCATATGCAGGATATTTTTCCTCGAGGAAATACCACGGCTTACCGTCTTTGTATGTCCACACACGTCCGCCTTCACCGCGCGCCGATTCACTCATCAGCCTTAATTTATCATCCCCCGGTATAGCTGTCGGGTGGATTTGAATGAATTCTCCATTTGCATAATACGCTCCCTGCTGATAAACGATCGATGCAGCAGACCCTGTATTAATCATGGAGTTTGTGGATTTACCGAAAATGATTCCCGGTCCGCCTGTCGCCATAATGACAGCGTCAGAACGGAAGGATTCAATTTGCATGTTTGTCAGGTTTTGCGCGACAATTCCGCGGCAGGTTCTGTCATCATCTAATATAGCGCCAAGGAATTCCCAGCCTTCGTATTTTGTGACCAGACCGGCAACCTCGTATCTGCGCACTTGCTCGTCCAAAGCGTAAAGCAGCTGCTGGCCAGTCGTCGCACCTGCATAAGCTGTTCTGTGGTGCTGTGTACCCCCAAATCGGCGGAAATCAAGCAGCCCCTCAGGCGTCCGGTTAAACATGACGCCCATCCGGTCTAATAAGTGGATGATTGATGGCGCCGCTTCACACATCGCCTTAACCGGCGGCTGATTGGCAAGAAAGTCTCCCCCGTACACAGTATCGTCAAAATGTTCCCACGGAGAGTCGCCTTCCCCTTTTGTGTTGACTGCTCCGTTGATGCCGCCTTGGGCACAAACTGAATGAGAACGTTTCACAGGAACGATGGAAAACAGCTTAACCGCCATTCCTGATTCCGCTGCTTTGATTGTCGCCATGAGGCCGGCAAGACCCCCGCCGACTACAATAATGCTTGTTTGACTCATGATAGCCCCTCTCCCTCTAGTAATCTAGTACTCTTATACAAATGCAAAAATCGCTTTTAAGCCTACGTATGACAGTGCAACAAAGATAATCAGCGTAACGTACGTCGAAATTCTTTGAGAACGTGGCGTTACAGTGATGCCCCACGTGACAGCAAAAGACCATAAACCGTTCGAGAAGTGGAAAATTGTCGATAAAACACCTACAATGTAAAAGCCCAGCATAGCCGGCGAGCTCAGGATATTCGCCATCATGTCGAAATTGACCTCAGCGCCCATCTGTGCAGCAATGCGGGTTTCCCACACATGCCAGCTCACAAAAATGAGAGTGATGATACCGGTTACACGCTGCAGGACGAAGAGCCAGTTTCGCATATAGCTATATTGTCCCGCGTTATTTTTCGCAGTAAACGCTATGTACACACCATAAACTGCATGATAAATTAAAGGTAAGAAGATAATAAAGATTTCCAGAGCATACCTGAAAGGCAGACTATCCATAAAATGAGCAGCATTATTGAATGCTTCCGCGCCCCTTGCGGCAAACTGGTTGACGACTAAATGCTGAATCAAAAAGATGCCGACCGGTATGACGCCAAGCAAGGAATGCAATCTTCGAAAATAAAACTCTCTGTTCCCAGACATTACTTTACCCCCTGTTTGATAAGTGCGAAATGTGCTAAATCTCTTCCCCCACTTCTTTCAATTGTAAGCACTTTATTAAGATTTATTGACAATTTCATTTTACTCCTACCACAAAAGGGCGTCAAGAAAACGCGTACATAAATTCTAATTTTCCGAATTGATTAGTTGATTCAAAAATTTTATTTTATCAATATATAATTCTTTCTTAATTTTTCATGAGAAATACAGGATCATTCTGTAATCCTCCCCCCTGTTTGGGCTATAATAAACGAAGGAGAGAGGGGAGACAGATATGAAGTCTAAATATGAAGCATCTATACACAATTTAAAAGAAATTGAAATGAACGCCTATGCCTATGAACTGATACGAGAGATTGTTCTCCCAGACATGCTTGGCCAAGATTACTCTTCCATGATGTATTGGGCAGGGAAACATCTCGCCCGTAAGTTTCCTCTTGAATCATGGGAGGAATTTCCGGCTTTCTTTGAAGAAGCAGGCTGGGGAACCCTCACAAACGTTAGCGCAAAAAAACAGGAACTGGAATTCGAGCTTGAAGGGCAGGTTATTTCCAATCGGCTTAAATATCAGAAAGAACCGTGCTTTCAGCTGGAAGCTGGCTTCATCGCCGAGCAAATTCAATTGATGAATGATCAGATTGCCGAATCATACGAACAAGTAAAAAAGAGAGCCGATAAAGTGGTTCTGACTGTCAAATGGGATATGAAAGACCCGGTGTAATGAAAAAGGCGGTGACTGCATGAGTCCCGCCTTTTTGGTTGTCATTACACAGCTGAAGGGTGTTTCGAGAGCTCGAATGCATCGTGCAGTGCTTCCACCGCTTTTACCATGTCATTTTCGCTCACTACTGTTGAAACTTTGATTTCAGATGTGCTGACCATTTTGATTAATATGTTTTTTTCCGCCAGTACAGCAAACATTTCAGCCGCTACACCAGGATTTGATACCATGCCTGATCCGACAATGGATACTTTGGCCAATTTGCTTTCTGTCTCGATTTTTTCGAATTCCAGCGCATCTTTGTACTCTTCAAGTACGGCAACAGTCTGGTCCGCGTCTTCGGATTTAACAGAGAAGGAAATTCCGGTCTCATGGTCTCCCGCCTGCGTTTGGATAATGATATCCACGTTAATGTTTCTTTTTGCAAGAGTTGTAAAAATAGTAGACAAAGTGGTCAGGCCACTTGTCAGCCCGTAGATGGTTACCCTTGTGATTTGATCTTCGAACGCGATGCCTCTGACGATAAGATTCTGCTCCATGGATGATTCCTCCTCAATTAATGTTCCCGCTTCTGTTTCTGTACTTGAACGCACTTCTAACGGCACTTGGTAATTTTTTGCGAATTCAACCGCTCTCGGATGAAGAACACCCGCGCCTAAGTTGGCAAGCTCCAGCATTTCATCGTAAGAGATGCCGGCAAGCTTTCTCGCTGATTTCACATAGCGCGGATCGGTTGTAAACACGCCGGGCACGTCCGTATAAATATCACATTTATCCGCTTTTAATCCGGCAGCCAAAGCCACTGCTGTTGTGTCTGAACCGCCTCTGCCCAATGTCGTGATTTCACTGTCGTCTGTCATGCCTTGAAACCCTGCCACAACAACGACTTTTCCTTCCTGAAGCTGGCCTTCTAACACGGATGTGTTCATATCCGTAATTCTGGCGTTGCCATGGACGGCCTCCGTGCGGATCCCCGCCTGCCATCCTGTATAGGAAACGGCGTCATAGCCTTTTTCCTGCAGCGCCATGGAAAGCAAGGAAATGGTGACCTGCTCGCCTGTTGCCAGCAGCATATCCATTTCACGTTTGCTCGGCTGATCAGTGATGTCTTTTGCAAGGCTGACCAATGCGTCAGTGGATTTCCCCATAGCTGATACGACAACAACGACTTGATGGCCTTTCTGTTTTTCCGCAATGACGCGATTTGCTGCATTTTGAATTTTTTCGACTGAGCCGACGGAAGTACCTCCGAATTTTTGTACAATGAGACCCATGTATAACCACCCTTTACATTTTGGTTCGTGCGGGTGAGGAGAAAGAGCGCTTTGTCCACAATAAAAAAAGCAATGAGAGGAATTGCTCTCATTGCTTATCAATTAATCATCACGATGATTATGAACAACGAGATAGCCCTCCAAGAAAATGATTTCTTGACAGCCTTACATTTATTCAATGCACGGCCAGCAAATAATACCGATGGGGTTTTATTTACTTCGGCGACGCTCCCCTTTCAGCCTTTTTCTCAGAATCCATCTTTCTCCAAAGGCTTACTCTTGAAGTTCGCACCTCTATCTTCACCATATTACACGATCTAATTATGAAATTAGTTCACATTTTATCAGAACTTTTTCAAAAGGACAACATTATTTTTGCAATTTATCATAAAGCAGCTGTGCCGCCGCTGCGGGTACACCCGCTTTTTTGATGTCCTCGAGGCTTGCTTCCTTCATTTTTTTGACGGAACCGAAATGCTTTAACAGCATTTTCTTTCTTTTTTCTCCAATTCCGGGTATATCGTCTAGCACAGACTGGAACGCGCTTTTCCCGCGGATTTGCCTGTGGAAGCTGATCGCAAACCGGTGCACCTCATCCTGAATTCGCTGAAGCAGGTAAAATTCCTGGCTGTTTCGTTCAAGATAAACCGTCTCCAGCGGATCGCCGATTAATAAATTGGAGGTTCTGTGTTTATCATCCTTCGCCAAGCCGGCAATCGGGATATCCAAGCCCAGTTCGTTTTCTATGACGTCACGGGCCGCGTTGATCTGGCCTTTCCCTCCGTCTATAATGATCAGGTCAGGGAGCGGCAGGTTTTCACGAAGCACTCTCATATATCTTCGTCTGACAACCTCTCTCATTGAGCCGTAATCATCAGGCCCTGTGACAGTTTTGATTTTGTATTTGCGGTATTCCTTTTTGTATGGTTTGCCGTCGATGAAGACAATCATCGCCGAAACCGGGTTTGTCCCTTGTATATTCGAGTTATCGAACGCTTCGATTCTGTGCGGGGTATAAATATTTAAGGCGTCACCAAGTTTCTGCACAGCACCGATTGAACGCTCCTCGTCACGTTCGATTAAAGAGAATTTTTCTTTAAGCGCGATTTTTGCGTTTTTATGTGCCAGCATAAGCAATTCTTTCTTCGACCCTTTTTTCGGCTGATGGACGTTTGTTTCCAGCAGCTGCTCAATCATCGATTGATCGACGCTGTCCGGCACTAAAATCTCCTTCGGCAGAAAATGGTTGTTTTTTGAATAAAACTGCCCGATGAAGGTAAGGAACTCTTCATCTGCTTCCTGATAAAGCGGAAACATACTGACGTCACGTTCGATGAGTTTTCCTTGCCGTACGAAAAAGACCTGTACGCACATCCAGCCTTTATCATAAGCGTAAGCGAATACGTCACGGTCGACTAAGTCGTTCATCGTCATTTTTTGTTTTTCCATCGTTGATTCGATATGGGCAATTTGGTCACGAAGCTCCTTTGCCCGTTCAAATTCAAGGTTCTCAGCCGCCTCAAGCATTTTCTCTTCTAGCTCTTTTTTAACGTCGTTATAGCCGCCCTTTAAGAAACGGGTAATATTCTCAACCAGCTCTCTGTTTGTCTCTTCAGAAATGTCCTTTACACAAGGAGCAAGACATTGTCCGAGGTGATAATAAAGACACACTCTGTCGGGGAGCTTTGAGCATTTTCTGAGAGGGTAGAGACGGTCGAGCAGCTTTTTCGTCTCCCTTGCGGCCTGCACATTCGGATACGGTCCGAAATAGCGCCCTTTGTCTTTTTTGACATTGCGGGTGACAATCAGCCTTGGGTGGCGTTCATGGGTGAGTTTTATAAAAGGATAGGTTTTATCATCTTTCAGCATGACGTTATATTTCGGATCATGCTTTTTGATCAAGTTCATTTCTAAAATTAGCGCTTCAAGATTGGAGGACGTCACGATATATTCAAAATCCTCGATTTCCGTCACAAGCCTCTGTGTTTTTGCGTCATGGGACCCGGTAAAGTAGGAGCGCACTCTGTTTTTCAGCACTTTTGCTTTTCCTACGTAGATCACTGTCTGCTGACGGTCCTTCATTAAATAACACCCGGGCTGATCGGGAAGGAGGGCGAGTTTTTCTTTCAGTTGTTTGTTCATATGTTACCCTTCCTTATAGTTAGTCCTTTGCTTCCAGTTTAACACGAACAGGTGTTTTTCTCCATGGTTCACGATTGGCGAATAAAAAAAGCGATCCCTCAATTGGAATCGCTCTGGCATGTAAGCAGCCGAAAATTAAAGATGTTTGTTTACAAGCTCTTGAAGCGCTTCTTTCGGTTTGAAGCCTACAGATGTTTCAACAACTTCTCCATCTTTTAAGACAAGAAGTGTCGGGATGCTCATAACGCCGTATTTGCCTGCTGTTTCTTGGTTCTCATCTACATCGATTTTTACGATTTTCAGTTTGTCGCCCATTTCTTGATCCAATTCTTCAAGAACAGGTGCAATCATTTTACAAGGTCCGCACCAAGGAGCCCAGAAATCAGCAAGTACGACGCCTTCGCTTGTTTCAGCTGAGAAAGATTGATCAGTTGCTTTTACGATAGCCATTATTGAATTCCTCCAATTGTGAAATGATGATTTTTAGTATAGCATCTCCCATTCGTTCACGCTATTTAAATGCTTATAAATTATTTTTTCCTGATCACAATCGGTTTACTCATAGAATGGGGCATTAAAACACGAATCTGATAATCGCTCCGATCACCACGATTGCGCCGATGATCATTAAAATTGTACGAAGCATAGGACAACATCCCTTCTATAACCGTCATATACTTTACCATGCCCTTTTGGAGCTGTTTCAAAACAAAAAAGAGCGCTGTCCTCTAGTGGATCGGCGCTCCTTATTTTGTTTAAGAATCAGTCCGTAATGTGAGTAAGACAACTGCCATTGGCGGCAGCTTTGCTTTCAATTTGTTTTTATTTACAGAATAACGGCTGAACGATTCAGGTTTTACGTGCTCCGGATCATCAAACGTGTTATGGGCGTTCATCTTTTCAGCAGTCAGGATAACGCCGGAATGATCCACAGCCTTGTCAAGACCTCTCAGCTCGATCTCCACCTCTGCTTTATTTTGATGATCAATGTTACAGATGCTGACGTTTATATCGCCCTCAGCATTTCTTGATGCTGACACACTGATTTGAGGCAGCGTTTCTCCCTTCCATTCATAGTCAGCGGACGTTGTTTCAGTATCTAAAAGAGAGGCATCCTGATGTACCTTAAACATGTCAAATACATGGTATGTCGGCGTTAATAGCATCCGTTCTCCCTCAGTCAGAATCATAGCTTGAAGAACGTTTACCGTCTGCGCGATGTTGGTCATTTGCACCCGGCGGCAATGCTGATGGAAAATGTGAAAGTGAGAAGCTGCGACCAGCGCGTCACGAATCGTGTTTTGCTGATATAAAAAGCCTGGGTTCGTTCCTGGCTCAGGGTCAAACCATGTGCCCCATTCGTCAATAATCAGTCCGACCCGCTGTTCCGGATCATACCGGTCCATAATTGTGCCGTGTTTTTCAATCAATTCATCAATGTATTTGGCCTTTTTCATCGTGATGAACCATTCGTCCTCTGTAAATTCTGTGGCCGATCCTTTGCCCTTCCAGAAATCTCCCGGAATCGTGTAGTAATGAAGGCTTAGCCCATCCATCAGGCCAGCTGCTTTTTTCATAAGCACGTCCGTCCAATTAAAATCATCGACGTTTGCACCGCCGGCAATTTTATAAATTTCATTGCCACTGTAATTGCGGACATACGTTTGAAAACGGCGGTATAGATCGGCATAGTACTCAGGGTGCATGTTGCCGCCGCAGCCCCAATTTTCATTGCCCACCCCAAAATATTTCAGCTTCCAAGGCTCTTCTTTTCCGTTTTGTTTTCTCCAATCCGACATTGGCGTGCCTTCTTTAAAGGTCATATATTCGATCCATTCCGCCATTTCCTGAACTGTTCCGCTTCCTACATTGCCGCAAATGTAAGGTTCGCACTCAAGCAGCTCGCACAGCATCATAAATTCATGTGTCCCGAATTCATTCGATTCAACTGTGCCGCCCCAATGAGTATTGAGCATCGTCTTGCGGTCACCCACACCGTTAGCCCAATGATATTCATCCGCAAAGCAGCCCCCCGGCCATCGGAGGACAGGAATACGCAGCTGTTTCAGCGCTTCTAACACATCTTTTCTTATACCGTTTATATGAGGAATGCTTGATTCCGTTCCGACCCAAATCCCTTCATAAATCCCTCTTCCTAAATGCTCAGCAAAATGACCGTATATATTTTTGTTGATCGTTCCTTTTACAATATCCGTTTGAATCACTGCTGTATGTTCAGACATGCTTGATCATTCCTTTCATACAAATATGAAAAGCACCACAGTCAAATATAGGATCTGTGTTTTGTCTGAGGAGCCAGCATGAATGTAAGCGCTTTTAAAGCAACCTTATTATATATGTCCGTACATGTCAACGACTTTTTTTATCACTAAATATTTGTACGTATGTATTAAAAACCCCGAACTTTTGCAGTCCGGGGCTTCCCTTTATGAGTGAATATTCAGCTGTTTGAATTCTTCAGTCAGTAATGGGACGACTTCAAATAAATCTCCTACAATACCGTAATCAGCTATTTTAAAAATATCGGCTTCAGGATCTTTATTGATGGCGACAATTACCTTGCTGTTGGACATACCCGCCAAATGCTGGATGGCACCGGAGATTCCGCAGGCGATATACAAATCGGGAGTGACAACTTTTCCGGTCTGTCCGATTTGAAGAGCATAGTCACAATAATCAGCGTCACACGCCCCGCGTGAAGCGCCGACTGCTGCGCCCAGCACCTCGGCAAGCTCCTGCAGCGGCTGAAAGCCTTCCTTGCTTTTTACGCCGCGGCCGCCCGCAACAATGATTTTCGCTTCAGAGAGATCAACGCCGTCCGCTGTTTTTTTGACGATCTCTTGTATGACGGTACGGAGATCCGTAAGGGAAACTTCGATGCTTTCAATGCTGCCTGCCCGGCTGGCGTCTTTTTCTAAGGCTTGAATGTTGTTTGGACGAATCGTCACAAGCGTCATCGGATCCGTGGAAATGACACGTTCAAATGCCTTCCCTGAGTAAATCGGTCTTGTGAAAACAACGTTCTCTCCGGTAACGCTTACATCTGTAGCGTCAGAAATCAATCCCGTTTGCAGCCGGGCTGCAAGCTTCGGTGACAGATCCTTCCCCATTGCAGTGTGTCCGCATACGACCGCATCAGGTTTTTCCTTTTCAATAATGGTTCGCATCACTTGGCTGTATCCGTCTGCCGTATATGTCTTGAGCTTTGGGTCCTCAGCTGTGAGAACTTTGTCTGCACCATAGTGGATAAGCTCCTCTGCATGCTGTGATATGTTTTCTCCTATAAGAACACCGATCACTTCTCCATCACCTGAAATGATTCTTCCAGCGGAGATCGCTTCAAAGGTGACATTTCGCAGTTCTCCGTCACGAATTTCTCCGAGTACGATCACTTTTTTTCCCATCCTAACATCCCCCTGTTTCTTTGAATGTGCAAGCGCTAAATGACTTTCGTCTCGCTGCGGAGCAATGATACGAGCTCTTTTGCCTGTTCGGCAGGCTCACCCTGCAGAAGCTTCCCGGCTTCTTTTTTCGGCGGCAGAAAACGTTCAATTGTTTTCATTTTTGGTTCAGCATCTTCTTCATCCAAGTCCAGATCATCCAACTCAAGCTCTTCAAGCGGTTTTTTCTTGGCTTTCATGATTCCCGGAAGCGATGGGTAGCGCGGTTCATTTAAGCCTTGCTGAGCTGTGACCAGCAAAGGAAGAGTCGTTTTGATTTTTTCAACATCCCCTTCAACGTCCCTTTCCGCTTCTGCGTCACTTCCATTGATGTCGAGTTTGGTGATCGTCGTGATGCACGGAATGTCCAAAAGCTCTGCCAGGCGAGGCGCCACTTGTCCTGAGCCTCCATCGATCGCGACATTTCCGCCGAGAATAAGGTCAAACTCCTGTTCCTTCATATAGTGGTATAAAACTTGAGAAATGGAATACTGGTCGGGTTCTTCGAGATCATCTTCTATGTTGATTAAAACGGCTTGGTCACACCCCATGGCAAGCGCTGTACGCAGCTCCTTTTCCGCTTCTTCGCCGCCGACAGTGACAACGGTGATGGTGCCGCCGTGTTTTTCCTTCAGCTGAATGGCTTCTTCAATCGCGTATTCATCGTACGGATTGATAATCCATTCAGCCCCGTCATCCTGAATCTTCCCTGCGTCAATGACGATTTTTTCTTCTGTGTCAAACGTCCGTTTCATCAGTACAAATAGATTCATGATCATATCCCCTTTTATTCGCCTTTGAACTGAGGCTTTCTTTTTTCGAGAAATGCCTGAATGCCTTCCTTGGCGTCCTCCGACTCAAACGCTTCTCCAAACCGCTTTGCTTCAAGCTTTAAGCTGCCTTCATAGGAATACACCTTGTTTGTATAGAGAAGCTCAAGCAGAGACGCCATCGTTTGCGGACTTTTTTCTGCAAATTTGCCAGCAAGCGTTTTCGCTTTTTCAAGCACTTCTCCTTCATCTTTTGCTCCGATTGTCACAAGTCCGAGGTCAAGCGCTTCTTTCCCCGATATCGGTTCTCCTGATCCAATGAGCTCCAATGCTTTTGCTGTACCAACGTATCGCGGGAGCCGCTGTGTACCTGCAAAACCGGGAATAATGCCGAGGTTAAGCTCAGGAAGCCCCAGCTTGGCATCTTCTGCCGCAATTCTGATATGGCAGGCCATTGCAAGCTCCAGCCCGCCGCCGAGGGCAGCTCCGTGAATCGCTGCGATAATCGGTTTTGGAAAGCTCTCCATTCTCTCCATCAGCTGCTGGCCGCGTTCAGCCAGCATTGAGGAATCCTCACTGTTTCTCAGTGACGTAAATTCTTTAATATCAGCGCCTGCGGAGAAGAACCTTCCTTCCCCGTGTATAATAATGCACCGCACGCCGGCATCTGTCTCACACTGATCAAGACAGGAGGACAGCTCTTCTAATATCCGGCTGGAAAGCGCGTTTGCCGGCGGATTGTGAATCGTCATAACTGCAACAAATTGATCAACTGCGAGTGATATTGCATTCATAGGACAGAACTCCTTTACTTATTGTGAATTCCGGATACCAGTAATTCTAAAACACTGTCTGACAAAGCAGCCAGATCGTACTTTTGATCATTCATCACCCAGGTCGTCACGGTTTCGTCAATCGTTCCAAAAATCATTTGCCGGGCGAGGCGGACATCGAGGCCTTCTTTTAACTCGCCTGATTGTATTCCTTCCGTCAGAATGCCGTCTAAAATATTTAAGTAGCCTTTTAATATTTCATTAATTTTCTGCCGCAGCTCCAAATTGGATTGGCGGAGCTCAAGCTGAGTGACAATGGCGAGGTTATGGTCGCCCGCCAAAAGTGAGAAATGTTTTGAAATCACGAGCGCCAATTTCTCTTTTGCTGTTGCCTTTTCTTTTATGTCCTCTTCCATCCGCTCAATGAATTGGCCCATTTTTTCTTTAAACAGAGAAATTAAAATGTCTTCTTTATTTTTAAAATAAAGATAGATGGTGCCGTCCGCTACTCCGGCTTGTTTGGCGATTTTAGATACCTGTGACTGGTGGTAGCCGTTTTCCGCAATTACTTCAACTGCTGCATCAATAATCTGCATATACTTTGGCCGTTTTTGCTTCAATTTTCATCGTTCCTTCCTATAGGAATGAATGACTATTCATTCATAATTTTATGATAAGAAGGATTTTCCGGTTTGTCAAGTTTATTCATAAATGTTCTCTTTTTCTTGCTCTATTTGTTACTTGATATGATGATTTTCGGTTTCTTCTTCAAGTAAACGCCTTCTTAAAATTTTCCCAACCGCTGTTTTCGGAAGCTCTTTTCTGAATTCATAGGCTTTCGGCACTTTATAGGGTGCGAGACGGGCTCTGGCGAAAGCGTCCAGTTCTGCTGCGTCGGCTTGTGCGCCTTTCTTTAACACGACAAACGCTTTTACCGTTTCCCCTCTGTACGAATCAGGCACGCCTGCAACGACAATTTCCTGAATCGCTTCATGTTCGTACAGCGCTTCTTCAACTTCCCGCGGGTAAATATTATAGCCGCCTGCGATAATGATGTCCTTCTTCCTGTCGGCAATATAGAAAAATCCATCTTCATCCATATAGCCCATGTCTCCGGTGAAGAGCCATCCGTCCTTTAAGACAGCAGCCGTTTCCTCCGGCTTGTTCCAGTACCCCTTCATGACCTGCGGGCCTTTTACGACGATCTCACCATGCTCATACGGGGCGGCAAAATGGCCAGTCTCGTCAGAGTAAATGGCTGCGTCTGTATTTGGCCAGGGACAGCCGATACTGCCGGGTTTGTTTTTTCCCAAGATAAAATTAGCGTGTGTCACCGGAGATGCCTCGGATAAACCATATCCCTCCACAAGCTTTCCGCCAGTCACCTTTTCAAATTGCTGCTTCACCTCGACAGGGAGAGCGGCTGAGCCGCTGAGGCAGCTTTTAATGGATGACAGATCGTATTGCTGTAATTGGGGATGATGCAAGAGGCCAATGTAAATCGTCGGCGCGCCGGGAAACAGTGTCGGTTTTTGTTTATCGATGATTTTGAGCGTGTGCAGTGGATCAAACTTGGGAAGCAGGATCATTTCAAATCCTAGTTTAATCGAATAATTCATCACTGCTGTCAGCCCATAGACGTGAAAAAATGGGACAATGCCAAGCACTTTTTCATCGCCTTCCTTTACGTTGTACATCCAAGCCGCACACATTTCAGTATTGGCTAAAATATTTCTGTGCGTGAGCATGACTCCTTTGGGCGCTCCCGTCGTTCCTCCGGTGTATTGCAGAACGGCGATATCATGCTCAGGGTCAATGTCCGGAATTGTGATCAGCTCTGTTTTTTCCCGCTTCATGCTCGAAGCAAAGGTATGAATATTGTCGTTTTCATCATAGTCAATGTGCACTTTTTGTTTTTGCGTAAGCGGATAGAGAATATTTTTTGGAAACGGCAAATAGTCTTTTATACTCGTCACCACTATCTGATCTACGATTGATAACGTTTTCATTTTTATTGCCTTCGGGAAAAGCAAATCTAAGGTGATGATCACCCTGGCCTCTGCGTCTCTCAGCTGATATTCGAGCTCATGCTCAGTGTAGAGCGGGTTTGTCTGCACCACGATACCGCCGGCAAACAGCACCCCGTAATAAGAAATGATGGATTGCGGACAGTTGGGCAGCATGACAGCCACTCTGTCTCCTTTTTGCAGGCCATTTTGCTGCAAAAAAGCTGCGAGTTTAAGAGCATCGGTCAAAATATCATGAAAGGTGAGTTTTTTTCCGAAAAAAGATACGGCTGTTTTGTCAGGGAATCGTGCGGCGGAGTCTGTCAGGATGGATTGCAGGGTTTGGTTCGGCAACGGAAGCTCATGCGGGATATCGTCGGGATACTCGGCAAGCCACGGCTTTTGAGACTGCATAAAACCTCCCCTTTCGATTTTAGAGTTCACCCTATTATTATAGCAGATGGACGGCAAAAAAAAGAAAAAGAAAGGAAAATCTTTCTTTTTCTCATCATACGAACAGATATATAAGACCAATCAACAAAAAGATTCCTGCCGCGGCGAGCAGTATTTTTGCAAGCTTTTCCATCTATTCTCCGTCCCCTTATATTCCGGCTGCCACAACAAATGAGAGCCCGACAGAAATGACAAATGAAATAAAGCCGACAGCCCGGTTATCATTTTCAATTTCTTGATCAATTTTAAAGCGCGGTGTCAAAAACTCAAAAATGAAGTAGCTGATCAAAAGCATAACAAACCCGTACACACCCCAGCCGATCATTTGCAGCAGAGAATTGTGCTGAGAGATGGAGTGCTGGAACACATTTGCTATTCCTAAAATTTTCCCGCCTGTTGCCATTGCCACAGCGAGATTTCCATTTTGAATCTCTTCCCAGTTTTTATAAGCTGTCACCAGCTCAAACACAGTCAAAAAGAGGACGAGGCAGAGAACCGCGACACTGTAATACGCCGCGATTTCCACAAGCTCGTTTTCCCAAAAATCACTCATGGCCATACTCCCTTTTATTTTAATTCAACAATTGTAACGCCTGATCCTCCCTCACCAGCTTCACCGAAACGGGAGTTTTTAACGCTGCGGTGATTTTTCAGGAGATCCTGCACGCCTTTTCTTAAAGCGCCGGTACCTTTGCCGTGGATAATGGATACCCTTGGATATCCCGCTAACACCGCGTCATCCAAGTATTTTTCAACACGGCTGAGGGCATTTTCATAGCGCTCGCCGCGAAGATCAAGTTCAAGCGATACGTGGTAATCTTTGCCCTTAACCGCCGTAATGAGTTTTTCTTTTTTTGGTTCCGGAGCCGATTTGATAAATTCCAAGTCTTTTTCTTTCACTTTCATTTTTAAAATGCCGATTTGAACATTCCATTCATTGCCGCCGGTTTTTTCAAGCAATGTTCCTTTCTGCCCGAAAGTAAGGACTTTTACTTCATCCCCCGGCTTCAAGACGCGTTTTTGCGTTTTCGGTTTTTCCGGTTTTTTGGACTTTTCAAAGGTCGGCATCGCGCCTTCTAACCGTTTCTTCGCGTTAATCAGCTCGTGATCCTTGAAGGATTTGTGTTCTTCTTTAATCGAGCGTAATTCGTGAATGATGTCTTCAGCTTCTTTTGTGGCCGCTTTAACTTTTTCAGCCGCCTGCTGTTCGGCCTCTTCCATCAATTTGTCTTTTTTGCTGTTGAGTTCAATGATTTGCTGCTGCAGCTCTTTATGCAGCTTTTCGGCTTCTTTTCTGAACGCCTCTGTTTCAGAAAGCTCTTCTTCCGCCCGTTTTTTGCTTCGTTCAAGAGACGCAATCATCGTATCGACCTCATTATGCTCGGCCGTCATTTCTGATTTCGCCTGCCCGATAATATGGTCCGGAAGCCCGAGCCGTTTAGAAATTTCAAAGGCGTTGCTTCGTCCCGGTACACCAATTAAGAGCTTATAGGTTGGTGAAAGTGTCTCAATGTCAAATTCGACACTGGCGTTCATGACGCCTTCTCTGTTATAGCCATACGCCTTTAACTCCGGATAATGCGTCGTCGCTAATACTCTGGCATTGGTGCGGTGGACTTCATCCAAGATGCTCATGGCGAGTGCCGCGCCTTCTTGCGGGTCTGTACCCGCTCCCAGTTCATCAAAGAGCACAAGGCTGTTTTCGTTGACTTGTTTTAAAATGCCGACAATGTTCACCATATGGGAAGAAAATGTACTTAAGCTTTGCTCGATCGACTGTTCATCGCCGATATCAGCGAACACATGCTCAAATACAGCGGCTTCCGATCCTTCATCTGCCGGAATATGAAGACCCGATTGCGCCATTAAGGTCAACAGCCCCAGTGTTTTTAATGTAACTGTTTTCCCCCCGGTATTCGGTCCTGTAATCACGATCGTTGAAAAATCGCAGCCCAGCTCGATGTCATTGGCGACCACCTGATCAGACGGAAGCAATGGATGGCGCGCTTTTTTCAGACGGACAAATCCGCTGTCATTCATGGTCGGTTTTGTAGCTTTGACCGCTTTTGCGTATTTCGCTTTTGCAAAAATGAAGTCAAGCGTCTGCAGGACTTGCAAATCTTGAAAAAGCTCCTCTGTGTGCTCCGCCGTATGCTCTGTCAGCACGCGTAAAATCCGTTCAATTTCTTGCTTTTCTTTCACTTTCGCCTGCTGAAGCGAGTTGTTCATATCTACAATCGCCTGCGGTTCAATGAACAGAGTCGCGCCAGAAGAAGAGGTGTCATGCACAATGCCTCCGTAGCTTGATCTGTACTCTTGTTTGACCGGGATCACAAAGCGGTCATTTCGGATTGTAACAATCGTATCAGACAGCATTTTCGAAGCGGAGGAGGAACGCAGAATGGACTCTAACCGGTCTCTGATTCTCGATTCGAGCGTTCTGAGCTGCGTGCGGATTCCTCTTAACGTTTCTGACGCGTGATCAAGCACTTCGCCGTGATCATCTATGCAGGAATTAATTTCTCGTTCTAAATCGGGCAGTGTCATGAGCTGTTCAGTATATTGCTGCATCAGCGGAATGTCGACTCCGTCTTCAGCCATTTGTCCGAGAAAGTGTTTCATTTGTTTGACTGCGTAAAGCAGCCCTGATATTTCAGTGAATTCCGAGGGACTGAGAACGCTGCCGATTTCCGCCCGTCTTAATGCCCCTCTGATATCGGTAAGGCCGCCAAACGGTGCCTGGCCTCGCAGCCGGATGATCGCAGAGGCTTCATCTACCTCATCCAGCTGTTTTTTGATTTCGTCAATCGAAGCAGAAGGCTTTAGCTGGAGAAGCATTTCTTTTCCGAGCGATGAAGCGGCGTGCTCGATTACCTGTTCTTTCACTTTATGGAATTCAAGAGATGATAATACTTTTTGCTGCACGGTTGTGTGAGCCTCCTTACTTAATCGTTGCGCTTCAGGAATGCCTGTACGTCTTCAAGCGACCGGGCATTCAGGACGTTTTTCGTTTCCGTCCAGCCTTTGCGCGCGGCAGTGACGCCGGTTTTCATATCGTTTAACATCTCAATGTTATGGGCATCGGTATTAATGACCAATGTAACCCCTTGTTCATTTGCTTTGATTAAATGCTCTGTCCGCAGGTCGAGACGCGCAGGGTTAGAGTTGAGTTCAAGCGCCGTATTTGTTTTCTTCGCGAGCTCAATCAAATTGTCGATATCGATTTCGTAACCGGCACGTCTGCCGATGAGGCGTCCGGTCGGATGGGCGATAATGTCAACATGCTTGTTGGTCAGTGCCGTCTCAAGCCGCTTCATAATGACGTGCTCCGGCTGATTAAAGCTTGAATGGATGGATGCAATGACCAGATCCATTTCCGCCAGCACATCGTCATCATAATCAAGTGTGCCGTCAGGAAGAATATCCATCTCAACGCCTTTAAAAATACGGAAGTTCTCAAACTCAGCATTCAGCGCGTCAATTTCTTTCGCCTGCTGCTTGAGCCTTTCAGCAGTCAGCCCGTTGGCGACCTTTAAATATTGCGAGTGATCAGTGATGGCCATGTACTGATAGCCTTTTTCCATGCATGCTTCAGCCATTTCCCTGATAGAAAAGGCGCCATCGCTCCATGTGGAGTGCATGTGAAGATCACCCTTGATTTGATCGTGCTCTATGAGTTCAATGCTGTCGTTGTAGGTTTCCACCTCTTGCCCGCTTTCACGGAGTTCCGGCGGGATCAGCGGCAAGCCGAAGTGTGCGTAAAATTCCCGTTCGCTCGGGAAGGTTTTGATTTCTCCTGTTTCAACCGTCTCGACGCCGTACTCACTGATCCGTTCACCGCGTTCTTTTGCAATTTGCCGCATTTTGATATTGTGGTCCTTCGATCCCGTAAAATGATGAAGAGTTGTCGGGAATTGTTCTTCCGTCACGAGACGGAAATCGACACTTGTTTCATATTCAAAGGAAAGAATGACCGATACCTTCGTGTCCCCGCTGGCAATGACGCTTTTGATGTTTGGCAGCGCAAGCAGCTGCTCTCTTACTTCAGCGGGATGATCCGTCGCAATAATATAATCCAGATCTTTGACGGTTTCGCGTGCTCTGCGGAGACTTCCGGCACGGGAATATTTGATGATGTCTGTCAATTGAGAAAGATGCTCTTCAATTTCCCGCGCGACCCGGAGCGCATAGCCGATCGGAAAACGTTCAGGCTGTTTTCCGGCTTCTCCGAGCGCCTGTAATATTTTTTCTTCTGATTTCTTGCCGAATCCCGCAAGCCCTTGGACTTTCTGCTGTTCGCATGCTTCCTTCAATGATTCTGCATCATGTACGCCAAGCTCTTTATACAGCTTTGCGATTTTTTTGCCGCCGAGCCCCGGGAGCTTCAATAAAGGCACCAGCCCTTCCGGCACCTCCTGCTGCAGTGATTCAAGCGTACTTGACTTTCCTTCATCTATATATTCTTTTATGACGCTGTACGTGCCTTTTCCGATACCGGACAGTGACATCATGTCGTCCATTTCTGATAAACTGCGGTCGTCCTGTTCCAGGGCTGCCGCTGCTTTTCGGAATGCGGAAACTTTAAACGGGTTGTCCCCTTTCAGTTCCATGTAGACTGCAATGGTTTCCAGCAGCCGGATAATATCTTTTTTATGCATAGAATAACCCCCAGACGTTCACATATGTTTCCATCATACTTGAAAAAAACTTCTCCGGACAAGAGAAGTTTTTTATCCTCCGTATTGCGTCCAAAGCTCCTGTAAAAGCCCTGATAAATACGGTGTATGGTTGATCATGACATTTGCGAGAGACGATTGCCCCATCATTTGCTGTAAGCCGTCTATCGGAAGTACGGAAGCAACATACAGCAGCACAAATGTAAATAAATAGACTTCCAGAAAACCGAGAACGGCGCCGAGCATTTGGTTGATTTGTTTAATCACAGGAATGCCCGCTACAATACTTAGGAATGAGCCGATGATTCTCAGTAAGATTTTAGCGATAATAAATAGAACGACAAACGCAATCGCATTATAGTAGGCTGCTTCCAGATTTCCCGAGAAAAAAGAAAACGCCGGCTGTCCCGCTGAAAAATCGGGCGCAGGAATCCACTTCAAATGCGGTGCGACATTTTTATAGAATAAAGACGCAAACGCGATCGAAAGAATAAAGCTCGTCAAGCGGATAAACTGGAGGATAAAACCGCGTTTTAATCCCAGTAAAGTCCCCATCAGGAGCAAGATTAAGATGATGATATCTAGCATAGTTGTTCAATCCTTTTCTTTAAGCTGACGCTCCAGTTTTTCATATTGCTCTTTTAATTTCACATAGTCGTGCACCACATTTACCGCTGTCAGCACTGCAAGTTTATTTATATCAAGATATGGATTTTTTTGATTGATTTCTCTCATTTTATCATCAACAATTCCGGCCACATATCTCATATGGGCTCTGCTTTCTTCACCGATCATAGTGAAGTGCTGGCCGTAAATGTCAACGGTTGTTTTCGTTTTTTTGCCGTCAGACAACGTTTCTCCTCCATTCCGTGAGAATCCTAGTTCCTATCATAACACGTTTATTAAATGAATGGAAAGACGAGCCTCCCGCTGTTATGATACACTGGTAGATACAGCGAATCGTGTAAAAAAAGGAGATTATTACGTGTCCCATTCTGTGATAAAAGTACCAATGTCTGCTATTGACCAAATGAAAACAGCGTATAACAGTTCACTTACTGCATCTGTGCCGCAGGGTGCCATTTTCCAGGCAAAACCGGCAGGCTGTACCATTACAGCTTATAAGTCAGGGAAGGTATTGTTTCAGGGCAAAAACGCAGAGGCAGAATCTGCCCACTGGGGAACTGCTGAGCCGCAGGAAAAGAAAAAAACGGCAAAAAAGCCGGCTGATTCACGCTACGCCCCTCCAACAGATATCGCAGGGATGTCTGTCATCGGCTCTGACGAAGTCGGAACCGGAGATTACTTTGGCCCAATGACGGTTGTCTGCGCATACGTTGACAAAACAAAGCTTCCTTTAATGAAGGAACTCGGTGTGAAGGATTCTAAGCACTTAAAGGATCCGCAAATCATTGAGATCGCCCGAAGCCTGATCAAAACCATTCCGTACAGCCTGCTCGTTTTAAAAAACGAAAAGTACAACAGCATGCAGGAACGAGGCATGAGTCAGGGAAAAATGAAAGCTCTCTTGCATAATCAGGCCATAACCCACCTTTTGCGAAAAATGGACGGAGTAAAGCCTGAGGCGATTCTGATCGACCAATTCGCCGAGCCCGGCGTCTACTACAACCATTTAAAGGGAAGAGACATTGTACAGGAGCGCACCTATTTCAGCACAAAAGCCGAAGGCATTCACCTGTCAGTAGCTGCTGCATCGATTATTGCAAGATATTCCTTTTTAATGGAAATGGATAAGCTTTCGCGCGAGGCAGGAATGACACTGCCGAAAGGGGCCGGCCCTCATGTAGATGAAGCGGCCGCCAAACTGATCATCAAAAAAGGGGCATCCGCTCTCCGAACCTTTACAAAACTCCATTTTGCCAATACGCAGAAAGCGCAGCGCCTGGCGGATAAAAAACGTTCATAGAAAAAAGCTTGCAGAGAATATCTGCAAGCTTTTTTCTTAGCCTCTCAATACGGCCTGATAAGTGTTTTCTAACGCTTTCAGCACTTTGTCGTGCGCTTTTGCCACTTCTTCTTCAGTCAGCGTTTGCTCCGGGTTTACATATTGGAGTGAGAAAGCGACTGACTTTTTGCCTTCCTCCATATGCTCTCCTTCGTAGACGTCAAAGACGGTTACTTCTTTCAGCAGTTTGCCGCCCGCCTCTTTGATGACGCTCTCGAGCTGGCCGCTTGTCACTGATTGATCTGTCACAAGCGCGATATCACGTGTCACAGACGGATATTTCGGAATCGCCGTGTACACGAGCGGCGCCGTGTCTGCTGTGAGCAGCGTGTGAAGATCAAGTTCGAACACGTACGTTTCTTTAATATCCAGTTCTTTTTCCAGTGAAGGGTGGACTTGGCCAATAAAGCCGATAAGAGAGCCGTTTAAAAGAATGTTCGCAGTTCTGCCCGGGTGCAGCTGTTTTCTTTCTGATTGCACAAATTCAATGCTGTCCAGGACGTTCAGTTTATCTAACAGCCCTTCAACAATTCCTTTTGCGACAAAGAAATCGACCGGTTTTTTCTCGCCCTGCCACAGATGCTTGCGCCATAAACCGGTTACTGCACCTGCCACGCGCTCCGTTTCAACAGGTTTTGTATCCTCTTCCTTCGTCAGGAAAACGGAACCGACTTCGTACAATGCAACCGAATCAGTTTGTCTTGCCAGATTGTAAGAAACGGACTCAAGCAGATTCGGAACAAGGCTGTGTCTGAGAATGCTTCTTTCTTCACTCATCGGAAGCGCAAGGACAGTGTTAAACGATTTTTCAATCGCAAATGCCGCCGCTTTTTTCTCGTTTGTTAATGAGTAGGTAATCGCTTGTGATAAGCCGGCTCCTTCAAGGAAACGTCTGACTTTACGGCGTTTTGCCTGGTAAGGCGTCAATCCGCCTGTTGTTCCCGCTGTTTCAGGAAGTGTGGACGGAATGTTGTCGTAGCCATACAATCTTGCTGCTTCTTCAATCAAATCCTCTTCGATTCGAATGTCACCGCGGCGTGACGGAACAGTCACAACGAGCAAGTCATTTGCTTCTCCGACAGCAAAGCCAAGACGCTGATAAATGCTGATCAGTTCTTCTTTGCTGATCGTCATGCCGAGAACGCTGTTCACCTTTTCAGCCGATACATGAACGTTGTTCGCTTCGATTGTGAGATGGTCTTCTTCAACAGTTCCGGCAAGCACTTCACCGCCGGCATACAGGTGGATCAGCTGTGCCGCACGTTCTGCCGCAAGGCGCACACGCGCAGGATCAATGCCTTTTTCGAATCTTGCACTCGATTCACTTCTCAAACCAAGATCTTTTGAAGCCTTGCGAACCGTCTGCCCGTTGAAGAACGCAGCTTCAAGCAAAATCGTTGCTGTGTCTTCCCGAACTTCTGATTCTGCTCCTCCCATAACACCAGCAACGGCTTGTGCTTTCGACCCGTTTGTAATGACAAGGTGATCGGCAGACAGTTTTCGTTCCTGATCGTCGAGTGTTAAGATTGTTTCATTTTCAACAGCTTTTCTGACTACAACTTCCTTAGAGCCGAATCTGTCATAATCAAACGCGTGAAGCGGCTGTCCGTACTCTAATAAAACAAAGTTTGTGATATCCACGACGTTGTTGTGCGGGCGAATGCCTGCATTCATCAGTTTCGTCTGCATCCAAAGCGGTGACGGAGCAATTTTTACATTTTTAATGATTTTGGCTGCATACAGCGGATTTGCTTCCTGGTCTTCAACTTTGACAGAAATGTAGTCTGACGCTTGTTCTGAAGCCACTGGGTAATCCGTTTGCGGAAGCTTTACCTCTGTGTCTAAAATCGCTGCAACCTCATAAGCAACACCAAGCATGTTCATCGCATCGGCGCGGTTCGGTGTTAAACCGAGCTCTAAGACAGCATCGTCAAGCTGTAAAGCAGCTAACGCATCACTTCCTGCTTCAACCTCATTTGGGAAAACGAAAATGCCTTCCGCATATTCCTTCGCCACAAGCTTGCTCTCAATACCGAGCTCTTGTAAAGAACAAATCATGCCGTTTGATTCTTCACCGCGAAGCTTGGCTTTTTTGATTTTGAAATTGCCCGGCAGCACCGCTCCGACTGTAGCGACTGCAACTTTTTGCCCTTTATCCACGTTCGGCGCGCCGCAAATGATTTGGACGGGTGCCTCAGCTCCGATATCTACAAGGCACTTATTCAGCTTATCAGCGTTTGGATGCTGTTCGCGCTCCAGCACATGGCCGATGACAACGCCTTTAATGCCTTCTCCTTTATACTCAATTCCTTCAACTTCAATACCGGCTCTTGTTATTTTCTCAGCAAGAACAGCCGGATCCATGCCTTTTAAATCAACATAATCCTCTAACCATTTATAAGAAACAAACATTCTAGCATCCTCCTCTTACGCCTGTTTAAACTGCGAAATAAATCTGACATCGTTTGTGTAGAAGTGGCGGATATCATCGATGCCGTATTTCAGCATCGCGATGCGCTCAACACCCATTCCGAACGCAAAGCCCTGATATTCCTTCGGATCAAAGCCGGCCATTTCCAGCACATTCGGGTGAACCATGCCGGCGCCGAGGATTTCGATCCAGCCTGTTCCTTTACATACAGAGCAGCCGTTTCCTCCGCACTTAAAGCACGTTACGTCTACTTCCACTGAAGGCTCGGTAAACGGGAAGAAGCTTGGGCGAAGTCTGATTTCACGGTCTTGCCCGAACATTTTTTTCGCAACCAGTTCAAGGGTTCCTTTTAAATCACTCATGCTGATGTTTTTATCAACAACAAGCCCTTCAATCTGCATAAATTGGTGAGAGTGCGTCGCGTCATCATTATCGCGGCGGTATACTTTTCCGGGACAAATGATTTTAACAGGCCCTTTGCCTTTGTGCTTTTCCATCGTCCGCGTCTGAACAGGAGAGGTTTGCGTTCTCATCAGCATTTCCTCTGTGATGTAAAAGCTGTCCTGCATATCGCGGGCAGGGTGTTCTTTCGGCAGATTAAGCGCTTCGAAGTTGTAGTAGTCCGTCTCGACCTCAGGGCCTTCTTCAACGGTATAGCCCATGCCGATAAATAGATCTTCAATTTCTTCAATGACAACAGTGAGCGGATGGCGTCCGCCGATTGCGACAGGATTACCCGGGAGTGTGACGTCAATTGTCTGTCCCGCAAGCTTCTGTTTCATTTCTTCTTCCTCAAGCTTTTCGTTTTTAGCTGCAATCGCATTGGCGATTCGTTCTCTTACCTCATTGGCAAGAGCGCCCATTTTCGGACGCTCCTCCGCAGAGAGCTTGCCCATTCCGCGCAGCACTTCTGTGATCGGCCCTTTTTTTCCGAGATATTGAACCCGAATATCATTGACAACCTTCAATGAGCTTGCCGCTTCTACTTGATCTAAAGCTTCTTGTTCCAGCTGTTTTAGCTTTTCTTCCATTTTGCATCCTCCTTTTATGTAAACAAACCGTTATATGTCTTTGGAAAACAAAAAAACCCGCCCCTTATAGGACAAGGGACGAGTTGTGGCCGCGGTACCACCCTTATTTCAGACAGACTGATGCTGTCGTCAGCTTCATTGACATAACGGAATCAGATTCCGGTTCACCTTTACGCGCAAGGTGCGCGGTCCCGGTGACAACTCGAGAGGTGAAACCAATTTCCGGCTGCTTTAAAAATGCTCTCAGTCTGCGGCATTTTCTCCCTGGAAGGCAGTTGATGAGAAATCGAGATCCTCTGTCACGGTTTTTCAAATATTATGTTCTATTATAGTGAAATACTCCGCTCGGCGCAACACTATCCTCGCAAGTGGTACACCAGGATAGCCGCCGCAATTGCAACGTTCAGTGATTCAGCCTGCCCGTACAGCGGGACGTACAGGTTTAAATCTGTTTTTTCCAGCAATCCGGCATCCACCCCTGCCCCTTCATTGCCGACGATTAAAGCAAATGAACCGGATGGTGAGATGTCCTGGTAAGGCGCCCCGTTTTGCAGTGCTGTGCCGTACACTTTTACGCCCTCTGCTTTTAATTCATCCACGTATGATTGTAAATTTCTTCTCACAACAGGAATGTGAAAATGGGAGCCTTGCGCGGATCGCAGCGTTTTTCCGTTAAACGCGTCCGCCGTGCCGTCACCGAGCACAACCGCATCCAAACCGGCTGCGTCCGCCGTGCGAATCATCGTGCCGAGATTCCCCGGATCTTGAACAGCGTCAATCAGCAGCACACGTTTAGGCGGCGCGAGATGTTCTTCCGGCATATGGCAAACAGCGGCGATCCGCTGCGGTGTTTCCGTTTCTGTAACAGCTGAAAACGCGTCTTCGCTCAGCACGTAGCACTGGATGCCCATATCAAGATTCGGCGGGATGTCCGCTTCATCCTTGACAAGAATTTCTTTCACCGCGCCCGGGCTCTTCAAGGCTTCTTCAACAAGATGTTCTCCTTCAATCAAATAGGTATTCGTTTTTGTTCGTTCTTTTTTTGTGTGAAGTTTTTTCCAATCCTTCACTTTTTGGTTTTTTGCCGATTCTATTTGTTTCACTGTCTGTGTGGCTCTCCTTTTTTTAACATGATGTTATTATATCGCAAGAACAGCACATAATAAACCGGGTGCAGGGTTAGAATATACGTATTACATTTTAGAAAAAAAGGAGCGCTTCATATGGATCTTAATTTACGTCATGCCGTCATTGCCAATGTAACCGGCAATGATCAGGAGCAGCTTGAGCACACAATTGTGGACGCGATTCAAAGCGGTGAAGAAAAAATGCTTCCGGGACTCGGCGTTTTGTTTGAAGTCATTTGGCAGCACGCATCTGAGAGTGAGAAACAAGAAATGTTAAAGACGCTGGAAGGCGGATTAAAACCTGCCCAATAGCACATCAAAACCGGGTGACAGCGCCCGGTTTTTTTCTTATATAATAAAAACATGAGGGGGATCGCCGCATGTTTTTACAACCGCTGTTAGCGAAAAAAATCATTGCCGAAGTGAAAAAAATGTACGAACGTGAAGTCATTATTGTCAGCACAGACGGCCTCATTATCGCAAGCACAAATGATGAGCGAGTCGGGCTATTTCATGAAGGAGCGCTTATCTGCGCGAAAGAGAAACGCAATGTGATCATTACAAAAGAAGATGAAAAGAGGCTCAAAGGGGTAAAGGCGGGGTTAAACCTCCCCGTATTTTCTGAGCGTGATGTCATCGCCGTGTTCGGACTGACGGGAGAACCTGCTGAGATTCAGCCGTACGGGGAGCTGCTCAGGAAAATGACAGAGCTGTTTATTAAAGAATCGTGGCATTTGGAGCAGACCCAGTGGCGCGAGAGAATGCTGGAATCCTTTATGATCGACTGGCTGCAATTAAAAGAATGGTCTCCGGGTTTTCTCGAAAAAGCGCAGCTTCTTGGCGTTGACCTTACCTCCCTCCGCCAGATGATCCTCATTCAAGGGCACGAATGGTCACCCGGCGATATTGATCAAATGACACGCGCCTGGAAATCAGTGTTTCCATCCGATTTATTCATCAGATGGGGAAATGAACGTATTCTGATTAATCACGAAGTGCCGAAACATGAACAAAAGGAGCAGCTTTTGCGGCAAATTCAGCTTATTTGTTCATTGGCTGAACGCCTCGGAAACAGCCGCGCAGCTGCCGGCGCCGGAAGGGCTGTCGCAAGCTCCGGCCTGCCGCAGTCATACGAACAGGCAGAAAAAGCGCTGGCCGTCAGCCTCAAACGCAAAACCGCCGTATGCGAGGAAGACCTGAAGCTTGACATGTGCCTGACTGAGATCAGCCCGGGGACACGACATGAATTTCCGCAAAGAGTATTTCAGGAAGCGCTCCGAAACGAAGAGCTTATGAATACGATACGAACTCTCTTCCATTACGATTTGTCCCTGAAAAAAACGGCTGAAGAGATGCATATTCATATCAATACGCTCCGCTATCGCCTGTCAAAGGCTGAACAGCTGACGGGTTTAAGTTTTCAGCGCACAGAGGACATCGTCACGATGTACGTTGCGCTCTATTTTTTAGATCAAGATACAAAATAGAGAGAGTTTCAGTTTCATATTTTGTATGTTTATCCATAGAAGGCTTCTCTTTTTTTCTTTTACAATAGATTGAAAGCGTTTTTTGACAGGGGGATGGGTGAACATGATCACCAAAGACGTAAAAGAACAGCTGATCCAAATCGTCGGACCGGAAAACTACGATGACTCGAAAGCCGGCCGTCTCGTGTATTCATATGACGCGACACCGCAATTTCAGTCTATGCCGGATGCAGTGATTGCGCCGAGAGATCCACATGAAGTATCACGTATTTTAAACATTTGCAGTGAGCACCGTGTACCGATTGTTCCGAGAGGATCGGGGACAAACCTGTGCGGGGGCACGTGCCCTACTGAAGGCGGGCTTGTTCTTCTCTTTAAGCATATGAATCAGATCCTTGAGATTGATGAAGAAAATTTGACGGCCACAGTCCAACCTGGCGTTATTACCTTGGATATAATCCGTGCGGTTGAAAGCAAGGGGTTGTTCTATCCGCCTGATCCGAGTTCTATGAAAATATCAACCATCGGAGGAAACATCAACGAAAATTCCGGCGGTCTCCGCGGCTTAAAATACGGCGTCACCCGTGACTACGTCATCGGGCTGGAGGTTGTTTTGGCAAACGGAGATATGATCCGCACTGGGGGAAAACTTGCAAAGGATGTAGCCGGGTATGATCTCACGCGCCTTTTTGTCGGCTCAGAAGGGACACTCGGCATTGTGACAGAAGCGATTCTCAAACTCGTGCCGAAGCCAGAAACAAAGAAGACGCTGCTCGCCCTTTATGAAAATATTGATGCCGCTGCTCAAACAGTGTCAGCCATTATTTCCGAAAAAATTATACCGGCTACGCTTGAATTTCTCGATCAGCCTACCCTTTTGGTGATTGAGGATTATGCCAAAATCGGCCTTCCGACAAATGCGAAAGCGGTTCTTTTGATCGAACAGGACGGGACAGCTGAGACCGTGGCTCGTGACATGGAAAAAATTGAGGCAATTTGCAAAAAAGGCGCTGCCGTCTCCGTTCAAACTGCGCAAACAGATGAGGAAGCATTCGCCCTCACTGAAGCCCGGCGTTCAGCGCTTTCTGCACTTGCCCGCTTAAAGCCGACCACCATTTTGGAGGATGCGACTGTACCGCGGTCAGAAATCGCGAATATGGTAAAAGCCATTAATGACATTGCCGCAAAATACGATATTTCGATCTGCACCTTTGGCCATGCCGGGGATGGAAACCTTCATCCGACATGCACCACAGACATAAGAAATAAAGATGAAATGCAGCGAGTCGAGCAGGCTTTTGCCGAGATTTTTGAAAAAGCGATTGAGCTTGGCGGCACAATTACCGGGGAGCACGGAGTCGGGGCCATGAAAGCGCCTTACTTGGAAATGAAGCTGAAAAAAGAAGGCATCGCCGCGATGAAAGCAATGAAAGCGGCATTTGATCCCAAAAATATCTTAAACCCGGGCAAAGTGTTTGCGAAAGATGCCAGAAAACGTGTGGTGACGGAAAGATGACAACAGAAAAAGAAATGAAACAGATCCAACATGAGTTTAAAGAGCGTATGGATGAAAGCGAACTTTTGAATTGTATGCGCTGCGGTTTCTGTCTGCCTTCTTGCCCGACCTATATCGAATCCGGTTTTCAGGAATCTCACTCGCCGCGCGGGCGAATCGCCTTAATGAAAGCAGTCGCCGACGGTGTGATTGAACCGGATGAAGATGTCGAGCGTTCACTGTCTCTTTGCCTCGGCTGCCGCGCGTGTGAACCGGTATGCCCATCAGGCGTTAAATACGGACAGCTGCTGGAGGAAGCAAGAGATATTATCCACCAAAATAAAAAGCACTCGCTCAGCGCGCGTGTTATGAGAAAAGCGGCTTTTCAGGAGCTCTTTCCGCATCAAAACCGCATGCGTTCGGCTGTGAGTCTCATTGGTTTGTACCAGCGGTCAGGGCTGCAGACGGCTGTGCGAAAAACCGGCATGCTCCGCATTCTGCCTGAGCATTTGCGCACGATGGAAGCCGTTCTTCCGGATGTGCCTAAACGTGAAGAAATGAAGCATCGGCCGCGTTTACTGCCGGCGGCCGGCCCAGCTAAAAAAAGGGTTGCCTTTTTTTCAGGCTGTTTAATGGATACGATGTTTTTGCCGACAAACAATGCCACGCTGAAACTGCTGCAGCTGGCAGGCTGTGAAATTGTCATCCCGCCTGAGCAGGCATGCTGCGGCGCACTGCATGGACACAGCGGCGAAAAAAATGCGGGAAAAGAGCTTGCGAAACAAAACATCGCCGCGTTTGAAGCGTTAGACGTAGATGCTGTCATTACAAACGCGGGCGGATGCGGAGCTTTTCTCACTGAATACGGCCATTTGCTGAAGGATGATCCCGAGTGGTCGGAGCGGGCTGTTTCATTTGTGCAGAAGCTAAAAGATTTTTCATCGGTTTTGATTGAGCTTGATTTTCACCAAAAAGACTTGGAGCTTGAAACACCTAAGCTGATTACCTATCAAGATTCATGCCACCTGAGAAATGTAATGCATACATCTTCGGAGCCCAGAAAGCTTCTTCAAAGCATCAAGGGAGCTGAATTCAGAGAAATGGATAAAGCGGACAGCTGCTGCGGATCAGCGGGAATTTACAATATTGTTGAAGCAGACATGTCAATGAAGATACTGGACAGTAAAATGGCTGCTGTCAAAGCAACCGAAGCAGCGGTCATTGTAACCGCCAATCCAGGATGTCTTTTGCAGATGAAGCTCGGCATTGAACGAGAGGGGTTAAACGGCAAGGTCCGAGCTGTTCACCTTGCTGATTTGCTATTAGAAGCCGCCGGATCGCTAACATCATAAGAAAGCCCAAAACAATTTCTGTTTTGGGCTTTGTGCTTTATTCCATCGGACTGCAAATTTCAATATAATGTCCGTCAGGATCGGCGATATAAGCGACCGTCTGTCCCCATGGCTTCACTTTAGGCTCCCCGATAATGGTTATGCCGTGTTCTCTTACTTTTTTGATGACCGCTTCTACACTTTCAGTGACAAACCCGATTTCAAATGTTTGTGAAGAAACGGGTGTTTCCGGTATATCTAACGGCGTCATTTCCTTGACACTTTCTCGTGTATTGAGCGCCAAAATGGTGGAGCCGGTATCAAACTCTACATATGTGCCGTGTTCCGCGCGGATCGGCAGCCCCAAAATATGCTGATAAAAATGAATCGAGCGCTGGCTGTCCGATACATACAGGATGATATACTTCATTGATAAATTCATTTCTTTTCCTCCTTAAGGTTTCCATTTTTCCTTTTATCCCGGTATAGAGGCTTCCATTCTTAAGCTGGGATCTCTCCACATCTGCGCCCATTTTTTCACTGCCGCCACGATAATGATGAAGCCTAACAGCAGCATGATGATAGACAAAACGCCATTCAGGACACTGTAACCCGCAGCGTCTGGATTGAGATACACATAGCGCACCATCCAATAGCCCGCGTAATTCACAGTCACATATAAATAGGCGAGCGGAATGAGGCAGGTGAGGATGTAACGGCGTTTGTCGGCGATTTTCAGCACAATGGTTGCTCCGATAATCAGACCCACTGAAGCCATCAGCTGATTGGAAACGCCAAACAGCGCCCAAATGGATCCGATATCACCTGAGTAAAGCAAATAGCCCCACATAAAGCAGGCAAGCGCACTGGCAAATACAGATCCGGGAATCCAGTCCGTTTTCTTCAGCGGCTTATACGCCTCTCCGAAGAAGTCCTGAATCAAATAGCGTGCCACACGCGTGCCGGCGTCGATCGCCGTTAAAATAAACACCGCTTCAAACATAATGACAAATTGGAAAAAGTATGAGGCCAGATGGCTGAAAAACGGAATTCCGGTAAAAATATAAGTCATTCCTACCGCAAGCGTGACGGCTCCCCCTGTTCTGCCTTCTAAGTCCAAACCGATTTCCCTGCTCAGTTCAGGCAAATGCACAACATCCATGCCGAGCGTACGGAAAACCTCAGGCGTGCTGTTGATCGCAAAGTAATCTGCAGGCTGCAAAGCAGTCGCCGCAATCAGCGCCATAATGCCGACAAGGCACTCAACAAGCATTGCACCGAAAGCAACCGGCTTCATATCACTCCATTTATTAAGCATTTTCGGCGTGGTGCCGGAACCGACAAAGGCATGGAACCCCGAGATCGCGCCGCAGGCTATCGTGATCGAGATGAATGGCCAGACAGGACCCGCAAGCACAGGCCCGCCGCCTTTTACAAACTCCGTAAAAGCCGGAAATGGAATGGACGGATTCACAACAAACACACCCGCAATTAAAGCGACAAACACACCGATTTTCATAAAACTGCTTAAATAATCGCGCGGTGCGAGCAGCAGCCAGACCGGCAGTGCCGCTGCAAAAAAAGCGTAAATCGGCAACGCGATTGCAAGCGTTTTCGTATCAAGGGTTAACAGATCACCAAATGCGGTAGTCTGCACCCAAGGGCCAATAAACACTCCGGCCATTAAAAATAGAAAACCGATAGAAGACGCCAGCTTTAAATTCCCTGTTTTCTTATAAAACAAGCCGACGCCCATCGCTATCGGAATCGTAATCCCTACAGCAAATGTCCCCCACGGATTCCGTTCAAGCGCGTGCAGCACAACCATCGACAGTCCCGCCATCGTTATGGTAATAATAAATAGCATGGACAGTCCCGTACAAAAGCCGGCAACAGGACCAAGCTCATCCTTCGCCACTTCCGACAGCGACTTTCCGTTTTGACGCATTGACGCGAACAGCACAACAATATCATGGACGGCTCCCCCTATCACCGCCCCGATTAACAGCCATAATAATCCCGGCAAATAACCGAACTGCGCCGCGAGAATCGGTCCGACCAGCGGCCCGGCCGCCGCAATGGCCGCGAAATGATGACCGAATGAGACCCATTTATTCGTAGGCACATAGTCTTTTCCATCCTCAAGCGCATGTGCAGGCGTTGGCTTATCATCATTCACTTTGAGAACCTTCACCATCATAAATGTTCCGTATAAACGATAGGCGATAGCCAATATACACATTGACGCTATCACAATTGTAACCGCATTCATTTCTCCCCAACCCCTTTGCTGTTTTTCATAAATATATCATAATTTCAGAGCAAAAAGCGGTCATTTTTTCCTATTCAAAAAAGCCGGCTGGAATGGGCCGGCTTGAGGCAGTTAGTTTAGTTCAATGTCTCCAGAGGTTGTACGAACTTTTAAACGGTTAGAGGGGCTATCACCTACATAACCTACAACACGGTGCTCTGTCTTTTCTTTATACAGGATGTGGTCGAGATTGACCGCAGCATCACCTGAGTCAGCCTGAAAATCCACTGCCAAAGATGCAGGTTCTTTCTGATACCCTACTGACACACTTCCGCTCGTAGTGACGATGTCGACCTCTTCGTTCTGATGATCCTGAAGAAGATCAATATCCCCGGAAGTTGTCTTATAGTTCACCTTTTCAGCTGTTGTGTGGCTGCTTTTTATTGATCCGCTTGTTGTCTTTACCTCACCTTGGCCGAATGAATTTTGATCAGCTTGAACATCTCCGCTCGTTGTTTTTAGCGTCAGCTCGTTTTCGATGCGTGTATGCTTCAGCTCAATATTTCCTGATGTAGAGTCAGCAGCTGATTGATCCGTTTGCATATTTTCTATCAGAATATCGCCAGAGGTTGTCGTTACGGTTATCTCATCATACTTCTTTTTCGGAATCGTGATTGTGATTTTCATATCCTTTTCGCTGCCCCACGGTATAAAAGAGATGATATTCTCGCGTGCTATTTGATTGATTGTTAATGATTTGCCATCTTGGGTCACATCGAACAGCTTTTTGCTTTTATCACTGACTTGTCCTTCAGCAGCTACCTGAATATCATCCGTTTGCCCGCTTTTGACCTCTGCATTCATCGAGCTTGTTGCTACCTCAATTTTTTTAATATCTGCAGGATCATAAGTTTCGGCAGCTTTCACCTCTTCTTTTGTAAAATCCGAGGCAGCTGCAGAGATGACAGCTCCGATTGCCCCGACTGCAAATACTGCGATCAATCCTATTATGATTTTTTTCATGTCTGCGCCCCCGTCACCAGCTTTAAATTATATCTGATATATCGTAAACTCACGCTATACAGCAGCTTTCCTATATGCCACAGCCCTATACAAGATAGCAATCCCAGACTGCCAAACATGAGTGATAAAAAGAACTCCAGCATCATGTGCGTATTCATTTGAAACATCACCATGCCGACAAACATAATTGGTGATACAGAGAGTGCAAGCGCTGCCCCGCAGAAACCTACGTACACTCCAAAAATGCCAATAGCTGGTCCCAGCACAAAAATCAAATTCAAGATGCTTATCGCTGCTGCTGAACATGCCATCTGGAAGAGGTTCTTCTTAGGGCGCTGCACTGCTGGAGCAGTTTCCGTCACATCTGGCACCAATTCCTTTGCAATTTGTTTTGGGGAGCCGAGTTCCCTGATAATGTTCGCTTCCGGCCTGCCTTCTTTCATCCCTTCGGTAATATGTTCCTCAAAATCAAATAAGATCTCATTCCGCTCTTCTTCAGAAAGCGGCTTTAACGCTTTACTTAACTCCTGTAAAAACTGTTCTTGATTCATCGTTCTCCTCCCCTTGCCGCATCAATGATTTGGTTGACGGATGCTGTGAACTGATCCCATTCTGCCAGCAGCAATTTCATTCGCATGACACCAAGCTTTGACAACGTGTAATATTTTCTGGCTGGCCCTTCAGAAGACGGAGCCATATATGTTTCTAAATACTCCTCTTTCGTCAGTCTTCTGAGAAGAGGATATAAGGTGCCTTCAGCAATAGCCATATACCGGGAAATGTTTTGAGACAGCTCATATCCGTATTGGTCTTTTTCAGCAATACATACAAGCACACATAACTCTAATGCTCCCTTTTTAAATTGAGCATTCATGATCAAATCCTCCCTGCGGCCCATAAATTTTGTTTATATATTCCACCGTCCATCACATGGTAACATCCACTACTGAGCATTACAAGGTACTGAATCATATTTACTAAGAAAAAATAAAAAACCGGAGACAGGTCTCCGGCTCATGTTGCTATTATGATTGTTTTTGCAGGCGGATCACATTCCATGAAAGCGGCGTGAAATGCGCAGTTAGACCGTTTTCGCTGACGGAAGACGTTCCGTTGGAATGCGGGACGACATTTTTTCTGTTATGCAGGTTTGTCGCTTTGATGTCCTGATGCTCAAGTACGATGTGCTCTGCGATTTGGTACGATTCAAAGCCTCTGAGGGAAATTTCAGTTTCCATTTGATCTTCAGCTTTGTTCACCGCAAAAATCGTCAGTGTTTCTTCCTCTTCAGAATATACGACAGCGGCGTCAACATACGGCACATCAGTAAAATCAGAGCAGTCATACTTCGGTGAAGAAATAAGCGGTTTCAGCGACTCTCCTCGGCCGTAGACAGAAGCATGCATGTACGGATAGAAAATCGGCTGCCTCCATGCTTCTCCGCCTTTTTCCGTCATGATCGGCGCGATGACATTTACAAGCTGTGCAAGACACGCGATTTTCACACGGTCTGCGTGCTGCAGCATCGTAATGAGCAGAGAGCCGACCAATAAGGCATCTTCAAAGTTATAAATATCTTCTAAAATAGGCCGCGCAGTAATCCACGGTTCTACTTTTTTATCAGCTTCATTCGAGTGGTACCAAACGTTCCATTCATCCAGAGAGAGATTGATTGTTTTCTTGCTGCGTGTTTTTGCTTTTACATAGTCACAGGTTGCAGCAACAGATTTAATAAAATGATCGAGATCCATGGAACGGGCCAAGTAGTTTGGCAGATTGTTATCCCGGTTTCCGTAATACGTATGGAGAGAAATATAGTCGACATGCTCGTACGTATGCTCCAGTACCTTTGCTTCCCAATCGATAAAGGTCGGCATGCCGCTGTTTGAGCTGCCGCAGGCAACAAGTTCAATTGATGGGTCAACCCATTTCATGACCTTTGCCGTCTCCGCGGCAAGCCGTCCGTATTCATCAGCTGTTTTGTGGCCGATCTGCCACGGGCCATCCATTTCGTTACCCAGGCACCATGTCTTAATGCCGTACGGCTGCTCATAGCCATGCGATCTTCTCAAATCACTCCAGTAAGAGCCTTTCGGATGATTGCAGTATTCTACGAGATTGCGGGCAGCATCTATCCCTCTCGTGCCGAGGTTAACAGCCATATTGACTTCTGTGTTCACCTTTTTTGCCCAAGTTAAAAATTCATTCGTTCCCACTTCATTGGTTTCTGTCGTTTGCCATGCCAAGTCAAGGCGTCTCGGGCGGTTCTCGACAGGCCCGACGCCGTCCTCCCAATTATACCCTGATAAAAAGTTTCCGCCCGGATAGCGGATGATCGGAACCTGCAATTCCTTGATTAACGCCTGAACATCCTTGCGAAACCCGTTTTCATCAGCCTGAGGATGATCAGGTTCATATATGCCTTCGTATACAGCACGCCCCATGTGCTCGATGAACGACCCGTAAATCCGTTTGTCGACTTCACCAATTTTATATTCTTTGTCCACAATCACTCTCGCTTTTTTCATTACACGTTTCCTCCTTCATTATCCTTTGACTCCGCCTACTGTCAGGCCGGAGATAAAGTACTTTTGGAAAAACAAGAAAATGATAATCACCGGCAAAATGGCAAATACTGAGCCGGATATGAGCATGTCATAGTTGTTTCCGTAAGGGCTAAGCAAGCTGGACAGCCCGATTGGAAGCGTAAACATTTCTTTCGACCGAAGCACAATCAAGGGCCATAAGAAGTTGTTCCAGCTGTTTAAAGACTGGAGAATAATCATCGCTCCGAATGCCGGTTTCATCAGAGGCGCCATAATCCTGAAAAAAATGCCGAATTCCGTACATCCGTCCATCCTTGCTGAATCCAGCAGGTCTTTCGGAAGGCCGAGTGCATATTGCCGGAAAAAGAAAACAGCTACCGGCGAAACGATAAACGGCAAAATGACACCCGTATACGAATCAATCAAATGCAGTCCGACTGTAAGCTTAAACAACGGGAGCATCATCACTTCCAGCGGAACCATCATAATAATCAGCACAAGAACAAAAATGATATTTCTGCCTTTAAATTCATACACCGCTAGCCCGTATCCGATCATCGACGAGAAAAACAGAGTAAGCACTGTCGTTAATAGACCGAGCACAAGGCTGTTAAAAAACCATTTAAAATAAATGCTGCCGCCGTTAAACAAAAATGTATAGTTATCAAGGCTCATCACTTTTGGATCGATGTCAACATTCAGTCCCACCCGTAAAAGCTCAGATGACGGCTTTAATGATCCTAAAAGCAGACAGAAAATCGGGAAAATATACAACAGGCTCAGCATGATAAAAAATAGAGTAAGCGCGATTCTGTACACCCGAAACTGAGGACTGTGCTGCAACATTTACCCCTCCCCCTTAAACGAGCCTGACAGTTTTAATGAAATCAGGCTGACAACAAGTATGACAATCAAAAGGACAATGCCGATGGCCGCCCCGTATCCCATTTCATTGTAAGCAAGGCCCTGCTGATACAAATATCCGACAAGCGTCAGGCCGATATTACCCGGGGAATTATTTTGCCAAAGGACGTAGCTTTCCTCAAACATCCTGAACCCGCCAATGATGCTGATGGTTAAAACATAGACGGATACAGGCTTCAGAAACGGCAGCGTAATGTGCATAAATTTTTTCATCGTATTTGCTCCGTCAATATCAGCAGCTTCGTACAGCTCTTTCGGCACATTTTGCAGTCCGGCCAAAAAGTAAAGGATGTTGATTCCCATCCATCTCCACGAAGCAAGCAGCACCATCAAAAACATGCCGGTATGTTCATTGTTCATCCAGTTCTGCGGTGAAAAGCCGAGTTTCAATAAAATCGAATTGGCTAAAGATGTTTCCATCTCTCCAAAGATCAGTCTGAAAATGATACCAGCCACAATGGTAGAAGTCAGTGCAGGTATAAATAACGCTGATTTGAAAATGTTTCTGAATTTGACCAGTTTCGAATTCAAGAATATGGCTAACAGCAATGGAACTGGAATCAGCACAATCAGCGTCCAAAACGTATATTCCAGCGTATTAAAAAGGGCGGTATAAAACGTCGGGTTGTTAAGAGCGGTGTAATTGGATAACCCGACAAACGTCACTTCTCCAGGCAATATTCTTTGAAAGCTCATGATGAAGACACTAATGATGGGGTATAGAAAAAAAACAAGAAAGGATAAAACAAATGGCGCTGTAAACAGATAAGGCGCCGCTTTTTTCGAATAAAAAATACCTCGCCAGCCTGATTCTTTCGCAGCCGAAGGAACGGGATGAGCCGTTCCCGTTTTCACAGGTTTCATGAGAACCTCCCCGCTTTCACTTTTTGAATGGGATTCTATTTCTGTTTCAGTTCACCTGCCGCTCTGTCCAAGGCTTGTTTTGGCGTCTTTTGCTGAGATTTGAGCGCGTCGAATAATACGCTTCTGTTGACAAGGTCTGAAGCCTTGGCAAAATCCTCATGTAAATAAATCGGATTGATTTCATCCTTGATATCGAGCAGCACAGAAAAAATGCCTGTTCCGTTTTGGAAGTAATCCGTGTATTGGTTTTTCTCTTTCAATTCCTTGGAGCTCCAGACATCCCAGCGAAGCGGATCGAACCCGAGCACACTCCAAAGCTTTTTGTTTCCTTCTTCAGAACCCTTCGCAAAAGCGAGAAACTCTTTAGCTAATTCGACATGTTTGGCCTGCTTTGGCACAACGGTGGCTGTGCCGCCCAAACCTGCTGAACGGTCGCCTCCTTCTTTCCATGCCGGAAGCGGCCGAATGGCAATCTTCCCTTTCAGATCAGGCATATAATCTATGAATCTTCCCATATACCAAATCGGCATCAGAACAGAAGCCGCTCCGCCTTGGTTCATAAAACCGTAATATTCTTCACTGTGATGCCCGCCGCCTGGTGCAGCGATCATTGTTTTATCATTAATCAGGTCTTTTAAATACTGAAGCGTTTTTACGTTGGTGTCATTATTCAGAATCAACTTTCCATTTTTATCAAAATACCCTGAGTTTTGCTGTGAAATCATTGATAAAAATGTTGCTGAATCATTTGTCTCCACCGTTCCCATTGGCTTTCCGGTCGCTTTGCGCACTTTCTGTCCGGCTTTGCGGTAATCATCCCATGTTTTAATATCATCCGGGTTGATGCCGGCTTGTTTCATAATATCCATGTTATAGAACATAACTGTCGTTCCTACATGTGTATCCAGCCCGTATAGCTTGCCGTTTTTGCTGTACAGCGTAAGACGCGCCTCTACGAATTTATCCCGGTCCTTTTCAATAAGCGGGGACAAATCGGCAAGCGGCACATCGGTGCCCTTCAGAAAGTTTGAAAACCGGGCCAATTCTACATCTGCAATGTCAGGCACGCCTTCCCCGGCGATTAAGGAAATCGACAGATTATCGTGCATTTGGCCATACGGATAGACGACCGTATTCAGTTTAATTTGACGGTCAGGATATTTCTTGTTCCACTCTTTCACCATTTCCACATAAAACTGCTCATGAAGTCCGTTAAATGTCCAAAAAGTCAGCTCCGTTTCACCCGGTTTACCGGATGACCGTTCCGCTGAACACCCAGCGATAAATAATGTCAAAACCATCATGAGCGCAAGAAAACAGACAGTCATCTTTTTCATCTATGTTACCCCTTCCATTCGAGGTGCGGGCTATTCATAAAGACCATGATTGACAAGCGTTTTGTTTTCATTGATGAGTCTTAATCCGGTGCAGCGGTCTCTTAAGGTGTGTGCGTGCCTGAAGGCATTTTTGACGGAATCCTGCCCGACACCAATTTCGTCAAAATACGCAGGACCTCCGGCAGATTTCAGCCAGCCGGCCAGCTTTTTTCCTTCCGGCAGCGTTTCATAAGCCGATTGAATGACTTCCCGCTGACGCGGAGAAAACTCGTTCAGCCCTTCAGCCTGGATGAGCTTTCTGTACGTGTCAGTCAATAAAACGGCCGCACAGCCCACTTTTGCCCCATGGAGAATCTGAGGCCGTCTTTTCTCCATTAATTCCATCTCAATCCAATGGGAAATATGATGCTCCCCTCCTGATGCAGGACGGGAATGGTCCAAAGCCAGCATGACAAGTCCTGATACAATCAAGGACTCCATCAGGACCCGGATGCCGGTTTCCGTTTTCATCGCAATGTCTTCAGCGTGTTCGATACAGGCATCAAGTGCTTCTTGTACGAGCTTTGCGCCTGTTGGTGAATATGGCTCACCAGCGAGCTGATGAGAAATGTTCCAATCAGCCAGAGACGTCATTTTGCCTAGCATATCCCCAAATCCAGCCGCCACCATAGGCTGCGGCGCCGCTTTTAAGATGTCAAGATCAGCGAACAGCGCGGACGGGGCCTTTGTTTGGATGGTGGTTTTCGTACCGTATAAAATAATGGGCGCACCGGCTGATGTAAATCCGTCAACGGATGGGGCGGTCGGATAAGAAATAAACGGCAGCCCCCTCTGGAAGGCGGCAAAACGCACGATATCATGGATAGTCCCCGAACCGACTGCGATCATGATATCTGTTGATTTTTTCGTATGGACCAGCACATGAATGAGTGACCGTTCATCTGCCGCCACATCTCCTGCTTCATTTTCCGGAATGACCAGACACTCCGCCTGAAGCCCTTCCTTTATCAAGCGGTCTTCTAACTCGATCCCCGCTATGCGGTGCGTATTCCGATCACAGACAAGGACGATACGCTGATCATTCTTTCTTTTTACATAATCCAACAACCGATCGGCTGCTTGTTTTTCTAGAACAATTTCTTCTACTTCTACAGGAAATGTCATCTCCCCCGCGTGTTCAAAAGCACGCTGAACGTCAGCTGCGATATGATTCATAGCAGAATCCCCTCCTCAGCCAGTTTGGTTACATCCTTAATCGACTCCAGTACATAATCCGGCGTATACAAACGCTGTTCACCCGGTTTCGCTGAACCAGTCAGCACTAAAGCGCTCTTCATGCCATACAGCTTTCCCATTGCGATATCAGATTCAATGCTGTCCCCTATAATCATACATTCATGTGCAGAAAGCCCCAGCGCTGTACAGGCAGCCTCCGCCATCAGCCACGATGGCTTTCCGATGACAAGCTCCGTCTTCGCCTGAGCAGAAGCTTCTATCGCCCCAATCATTCCGGCGACGTCGATGGCATTGCCGTCCTCATTAGGAAAATAGCGGTCTTTGTTCGTGGCAATTATACGAGCGCCTGCGGCGGCCGCTTTAAAGGCTTGATTCAAGTCTTCGTAGGTGAGTGTTTCATGAAGCGAGATGACAAGCCAATCCGCCTCCTTCGGTTCATCTGCTGTCTGGACGCCTGCCAGCCTCAGTTCGTCAATCAAGCCCTGTTCTCCAAGCACCCATACCTTTGAAAAACGATAGTTCCTTTTTAAAAAGGCTGCTGTCACACTTGATGACAGGACAATTTCGTTTACATCTGCATCTATTCCGGCACCAAGCAGTTTTTTTCTGCACATGGCACGGGAGATATTTCCCCGGTTGCTCAAAAAGACGATTTTCTTTCCCATATTTCGAAGTGTACTGATGGCTTCTCTTGCTCCATCGATCAGTTCGTTTCCTCTGAATACGGTACCGTCCAAGTCAATCAGAAAACCGGCCGGTGATACTGCGGGATTATGACTGGCCATAATACGCATTTGCTCCGTGTTTTCGATAAAAGTGCTTTTCGTGGAGAACAGTATTGATCGGGTTGACATTCTTGTTCAGCATCATAGAGTGATACGCCATTTCCGCAACCGTTTCTAACACCACCGCGTTATGAATGGCGTTTAAGGCATCTGTGCCCCAGCAGAACGGGCCGTGGTTATTAACGAGCACGCCCGGCACCTGCTCGTATTTATGATGCTGAAAGGTCTCCGCGATCACTTTGCCTGTATTCAGTTCGTAGTCATGAATGATTTCTTCATCGTACATTTCACGTGTACACGGAATCGCACTGTCGAAATAATCGGCATGTGTCGTGCCTAAAGGGGGTATGTCCCTTCCGGCTTGCGCCCAGCTTGTCGCCCATTGAGAATGGGTATGGACAATCCCGCCGATATTTGGAAACGCGTTATACAAATAAACATGAGTGGGTGTATCAGAAGAAGGTTTGAGCGAGCCTTCTACGACCTCACCTTCCAAATTCAAAACAACCAAGTCATCGGCTGTCAGCTCGCTGTATTCGACTCCGCTCGGTTTAATGACGATTAACTCTTTTTCACGGTCAATACCGCTCACATTTCCCCACGTAAAGGTCACCAGCTGATGCTCTTGAAGCTTCAGGTTGGCAGCCAGCACCTCTTTTTTTAACGTTTCAAGCATGCTCATCACCCTTTATGAATTCTTTTGTGCGGCAGATGAAAATTGAAGATTTTTTATCGTTTTCAGACGCTTCATGACATGATTCTTTCTTCCGAAATATTGAACCAGCTCTTTATATTCAGCGTATAGCTTTTCATATACGGCGGCATGCTCAGCATTTGGCGTATAGGATATATCTTTCAGTTTCCCCATGTGCGCCGCTGCCTCTGTGACGTCATCATAGCCGCCGTTTTCTTTACCGGCCGCAAGCGCGCCGAAAATGGCAGATCCTAAAGCAGGGGCTTGCGGTGAACCTGAGATTTTAATATCCATGTTTGTGACATCCGCATAAATCTGCATGACAAACGGGTTTTTCTCAGCAATACCGCCAGCTGCGTAAAGCTCTTCAATTGGCACTCCGCTTTCTCTAAATGTTTCAATAATCATCCTTGTGCCGTATGCTGTTGCTTCAACTAACGCACGGTAAAGCTCTTCGGGTTTCGTCAGCAGCGTCATGCCAAGCAGCATCCCCGTTAGATCAGCATCAACAAGGGTTGAACGGTTTCCATTCCACCAATCCAGGGCAAGGAGGCCGCTCTCCCCCGGCGCTTGCATGTTTGCCTTCTCGCTCAGCAGCTCGTGAATGCTGACGTTTTTTTTCTCCGCTTCGTCTTTATAGGCTTGCGGGACACACGTTTTCACGAACCATTCAAAATGATCGCCCACACAGGACTGTCCGGCTTCATACCCCGCAAATCCCGGAAGAATGCCGTTGTCCACAACCCCGCACATGCCGGGCACAATGTTTACCTCGTCTCCTAAGAGAACGTGGCATGTTGAGGTTCCCATAATCATCAGCATTTTTCCTGGTTCTGTGATACCGACAGCCGGAACAGAAACATGAGCGTCAACATTCGCAACAGCAACCGCTGTTCCCGGAAGGAGACCGGTCAGCTGTGCCATTTTTTCCGTCAGCCCGCCTGCTTTTTCCCCTACTGAGTGAATCGATCCCGCTAACTTGTCTTTTGTAATCGTTTTCATTGCAGGGTGAAGTTTTTCAAAGAAATTCTCTGAAGGATATCCCGCTTTTTCACTCCAAATCGCTTTATAACCGGCTGTGCAGTTGCTTCGCTTCAGCGAGCCACAAAGCTGATACACGATCCAGTCAGCTGCTTCGATCATCCGATCAGCTGCTTCATAAATGTGCGGCGCTTCTTCGGCAATCTGCATCACCTTCGGAATCATCCATTCTGATGAAATCTTTCCTCCGTAGCGCTGTAAAAAAGCTTCCCCTTCTTCTTCGGCGATTTGATTGAGCCGATCAGCATGCTTTTGGGCGGCGTGATGCTTCCAAAGCTTCACATAGCTGTGCGGCTCCTCTTCAAATTCCGGCAGCATACATAATGGCTGCCCTTCACTGTCGACAGGCAAGATCGTACATGCCGTAAAATCAATTCCGATCCCGATGATCTCTTTTGGATCAACACCAGTCTGTTCAAGTAATGACGGTATCGTTGTTTCCAAGACTTCCAGATAATCTGCCGGATGCTGAAGCGCCCAGTCCCGCGGCAGCTTTTGACCCGTTTTGGGAAGGACGGTATCAATGACGGCGTGTGGATATTCTTTGACAGCCGCCGCCAGCTCTTCTCCAGTTTTGACGTGAACGAGCACCGCTCTTCCTGATAATGTTCCGAAATCAACACCTATTGTGTAAGCCAAGTGACATCCTCCTCTCTACTTTTGAAGCCTGTAAAGCGCCTCGTTCCATTTCAATTCATGTTTCAGCTTGTGAATCGATGTATCGCGAGAAATCAAGATACTTTCAACCCCCGCCATTTCCGCCCAATCCATCAATTGCTCCGCTGTCAATTCGTAAGACAAGCAGGTATGGTGTGCGCCGCCGGCTAAAATCCATGCCTCCGCCGCTGTTTTTAATGAAGGCTCAGGCTTCCAGAGAACGCGGGCGACAGGCAGATTCGGCATATCTTTCTCAATTTCCTGTCCGTTTACCTCATTGAGCACAAGACGGAAACGCCCTCCGATATCAACCAGACTCGCTTGAATGGCTGATCCGCTGATGCCATTGAATACAAACCGCGCCGGGTCATCCTTGCCTCCGATAGACAGCGGATGTACTTCAATTTTCGGCTGATCCAAAGCAACTGTCGGGCACACCTCAAGCATGTGTGAGCCAAGAATCATTTCATTTCCAGGTTCAAAATGGTACGTATAGTCTTCCATGAAGGACGTTCTTTTACCTTCAGCCATGATTTTCATCATCCGGACGAGAGCAGCCGTCTTCCAATCACCTTCTCCGGCGAACCCGTAGCCTTTTTCCATCAGCCTCTGAACGGCCAGCCCAGGCAGCTGTTTCATTCCGTGCAGCACTTCAAATGAAGTCGTAAAAGCCGTGTATCCGCCTTGTTCAAGAAAAGCGGTTAGACCAAGTTCAATTTTCGCCTGTTCTTTAATGGACGCTATCTTTGCTACGTCTCGTTTCGTTTCCTCGCTGATGACATAAAGCTTGTCATACTCTGCATAGAGTGTTTCGACCTCATCGTCAGAAATTCCATTCATCACTTCGACAAGATCCCCGATGCCATAGCCGTCAACCTGCCAGCCGAACTGGATATGCGCTCCCACCTTGTCTCCGTCCGTTACTGCAACATGGCGCATGTTATCTCCGAATCTGGCAACCTTGATATGTCTGCTTTCATTTAACGCAGCCGCCGTATTCATCCACTGAGAAATTTCTTTCTTTACCTCTTCATCATCCCAATAGCCCGCGACAACTTTACGGCTCAGCCCCATACGAGAATTGATGTACCCGTACTCGCGGTCGCCATGTGCGGATTGGTTGCTGTTCATAAAATCCATGTCAATCGTACCCCATGGAATATCGCGATTATATTGAGTATGCAGATGCATAAGCGGTTTTTGATAAGAGGAAAGGCCTTCTATCCACATTTTTGCGGGAGAAAATGTGTGCATCCATGTAATGATTCCGGCGCATGTTTCACTGTACTCCGCTTCTCTTAACAGCTGTCTGATGGTTTCCGAGGAAGTTACAACAGGTTTATGCTTAATTTTATATCTGGAAGAAATGCCGCTAAGCCCCTCACAAATGCTTTTTGCATGCTGGTCTACCAGCTGCAGCGTTTCTTCTCCGTATAGGTGTTGGCTTCCTGTTACAAACCAGAATTCATAATCTCTTGTCTGTAGCATGTTAACTGCCCCTTTCTTATAAAATAAAACGCTTTCAATTCTAGATTGATAGATACGTACTAATAAACAAAAACTAGTGAATTATTATTAATTTGTACGAACAACTTCATTATAGTAATTCAGTAGGATACTGTCAATCTTTTCTTTTTAAAAAAGCCAGGTGTTCACCCGGCTTATCAGTTTAATAGGACGGCCAGCCCGAACTCCAATTCAAATCATTGATTAGTAGCTTGGGAATGCCGTTATCTTTCGCGTCATAGGCATGGCGCACAAGTATGTTTCCATTTACAATATCCTGACCTCCAGGCCCTTTCCATTGATCATTGCCTGAATCTAAGATGGTGCCCCCTCCTTCCAGCATGCTTTTTCCGCTTTTATCAAGATAAGGCCCTGTTATGCTTTTAGATCTCCCATAAGCAATTTTGTACGTACTATTTACCCCGTCACAGCATTTATCAAATGAAACCATTAAATAGTAGTAACCATTTTGGTACGTGAGGGTAGGAGCCTCCAGCGCTCCGCTATTACTCGGTCTCGACGCAATGGAATAAAGCGATCCGGTAGGCTTCATCGTGTTCTTATCCAGCTTGGTCAGCTTGATTCCGCTCCAAAATGAGCCGAACGCAAGCCACGGGTTGCCATCCTTGTCAAAGGTGAGTTCCGGGTCGATGGCGTTATAATTATTGGAGCTTGTCGACCGGATTACCAGGCCTTCGTCTTTCCAGCTTCCCGAGCTGATACTTGTTGAAGAAGCAAGGCCTATGGCAGAGACATTTTTTCCGAAAGAAGAAACTGAATAATACAGCCAGTACTTTCCGTTATAATATTGAATGTCCGGTGCCCACTGGTTTTGGCCGTAATTCGGCACATAAGTGGACCACCATGATAAAGGTGTGCTGAAAATCGATTTTTGCACGGTCCAATTTTTAGCATCCGACGATTTGAGAACCCGCAGCCCCCTTTCTTCCGTAAGGCCTGTTCCAAACGCGTACCACGAGCTTCCCTCTTTGATCATCGTTGGATCATGAAGCAGTTCATTAGACGCTCCCCAAAATGCAGCGGATGCCGGAGAAGCGGAAGTCAATAACAAACCCGCTGTCAGAGCAGCACTCGAAAAGTGAAAGAACCGTTTCCATGCTTTTTTCTTTTTCAATTTTTTCAAACCTCCCTTATTTTAGAAAGCGCTTACAAAACGTTAAATTGAATCCTCCTTTCCTTACAAATGAGCTGCATCTCGTACGTGATCAGATTCAGGAATTTTTCGGTATCTCCTTTATTGTAGTCACTCCGCCAAAATTTGTACAGACAAAAAAATAGAATCCGCCTCACAAGGCGGATTCTTCCGTATCTTTATTGGTACGTAATATCGTCAACCGTTTGCCGGTCTAACTTCTTAATGACTTCGGTGATTAATTTTACCGCGTTTTCATAATCGTCACGATGCAGCATGGCGGCATGCGTATGAATGTATCGTGTTGCAATGGTAATGGACAGCGCCGGAACACCGTTTGCCGTCAAATGAATAGACCCGGAATCAGTTCCTCCGCCGGCGATCGCATCAAATTGATATGGAATGCCTGCTTCTTCTGCTGTATTGACAACTAAGTCACGTAGTCCTTTATGGGAGACCATAGATGCATCGTACAGAATAATCTGCGGCCCTTCTCCCATTTTGCTTTGCGCTTCCTTCTCAGAAATGCCTGGTGTATCTCCGGCTATCCCTACATCAACACCAAAAGCAATATCAGGCTGTATCGTGTGCGCAGAGGTCTTCGCTCCTCTTAGGCCAACTTCTTCTTGGACAGTTCCAACGCCATACACAACGTTTGGATGATCTGTGTCTTTTAAATTCCTCAAAACATCAATGGCGATCGCACAGCCGATACGGTTGTCCCACGCCTTTGCTAAAAGAAATTTTTCATTGTTCATGACCGTAAATTCAAAATGCGGAACGATCATATCGCCTGGAAGTACGCCCCATTCCAATGCTTCCTCACGGCTTGAAGCCCCGATATCAACGAACATCTCTTTGATATCGACCGGTTTTTTTCTCGCTTCAGCAGATAAAATGTGCGGTGGCTTAGATCCGATAACACCTGTGACCTCTCCCTTTTTCGTCACAATGGTGACACGCTGAGCCAGCATGACTTGAGACCACCAGCCGCCGACAGTTTGAAAACGGATAAAGCCTTTATCGGTGATTTGTGTCACCATAAAGCCGACTTCGTCCAAATGCCCGGCAATCATAATTTTCGGACCGTTTTCCGCACCTGTTTTTTTCGCAATTAAACTGCCAAGCCGGTCAGTTGTCACTTCATCAGCAAATGGTTCTATGTATGATTTCATCACTTGCCTGACTTCTCTTTCATTTCCCGGAATGCCTTTTGCATCAGTTAATTCCTTCAGCATGGTTAACGTTTCATCCAATTTTGCCATGATTCCAAAAACCTCCTTCATCTGTCCTGCATTATTATTATACAAAACCTGACGGCAACCATACGACTATTTCACTTAAAAAGCGGGTATATCTTTTTTAACAAACTTCTTTTAGAAAAAGTGAAACCTTTTTCTATGCTCTACGTATTACATCAGATCATCACAATGAGGGAGGTGCCTTCACACAATGTTTATCATGGTTCTCCGGATTTTATTGCTTGCTTTATTTGCTTACTGTATTTATGCCTTGGTCAAATATGTCGCAAATCCAAAGAGAAGACTGAAGCTGGCCCAATCAAAAGAACTTTTTTATATTATCGATGAACAGAACAATACCCGAAAGAACTTTCAATTGACGTATAAAGGCGTGCTTTTTGAAGGAGAAAAGCATATTCCTTCCAAGGATCATCCGCTGTTCATCCACACCATCTTTGTATGGACGGAGTCTCCTGAAAAGCTAAAAAACTTTTCCGCAAAAGATTTTGAGAATATTGAAGAAAAAGTACTGGAGCGATATCCGGATTGTAAAATTGACTGGGATCTGCCCATTAAACTTGCAAAAAAAGCAGAAGAGCGGTAAACGCTTTTCTGCTTTTTTATAAATCAAACGGACTGTAATAGATGCCGATCAACACCGCTTCAATCAACAAAAGAAACGGCACACCGTATTGAAAGGATGCGTGCTTCGTTTTATGTCTGAAGGTCTGCATGCCGAGCCAGACACCAAGTGCCCCAAACACGATGGCGATCAGCCACAGCCGGTTTTCAGAAATTCTCCATTTGTGGTGCTGCGCTCTTCGTTTATCTGCGCCCATCACCCAAAAACCGCACAGATTGATCAGAACTAGATATACAGCAATTATCATGTTGCCTCATCCTTTATATAAAAAAGCCGCTCTCTAAGAGCGGCTCTATATCATTATTTGTTTAATTGAGCTTTAGCAGCATCAGCAAGCTGATTGAATGCAGTAAGATCGTTTACAGCAAGATCAGCAAGCATTTTACGGTTTACTTCGATACCAGAAAGCTTAAGACCGTGCATTAAACGGCTGTAAGAAAGACCGTTCATACGAGCAGCTGCGTTGATACGAGTGATCCAAAGCTTACGGAAATCACGTTTTTTCTGACGACGGTCACGGAAAGCATAGTTTCCAGATTTCATGACCTGCTGGTTAGCTACTTTGTATAATGTATGTTTTGAACCGAAATAACCTTTTGCTAATTTAAGAACCTTTTTACGACGCTTACGTGTAACAGTTCCGCCTTTTACTCTTGGCATTAAATTTCCCTCCTAATTGTTCCTTGTCCGATTACTTGATGTTAGCAAGCATTTGTTTGATACGTTTGAAGTCTCCTGCGCTTACAACAGCACTCTTGCGAAGCTTACGCTTTTGCTTTTGAGATTTGTTGGCGAATAAGTGACTTGTGTATGCATGAGAACGTTTTAACTTCCCAGAACCTGTCTTTTTAAAACGTTTAGCAGATCCGCGGTGAGTTTTCATTTTTGGCATGGGATTTCCTCCTTATTGCTTTTCGTTTTTCGGCGCGAGCATTAAGAACATGCTGCGGCCGTCCATTTTTGGTTTTGTTTCGACTGTCGCAACCTCAGCACATGCTTCAGAAAAACGGTCTAGTACACGCTGGCCGATTTCTTTATGAGTGATTGCGCGTCCTTTAAAGCGGATAGAAGCTTTCACTTTATCGCCTTTTTCAAGGAATTTAATCGCATTGCGCAACTTCGTGTTAAAGTCGTGCTCATCGATTGTCGGGCTTAATCTAACTTCTTTTAAGTTAATGATTTTTTGATTTTTGCGTGCTTCTTTGTCCTTTTTCTGCTGCTCGAATCTGAACTTTCCGTAGTCCATGATACGGCAGACAGGCGGTTTTGCATTTGCTGCAACTAACACAAGGTCAAGATTTGCGCGGCCGGCTATTTCAAGTGCTTCCTGACGGGACTTGATTCCAAGCTGGTCGCCATTTTGTCCGATTAAGCGGACCTCACGTGCACGGATACCCTCATTAACCAATTGATCTTTGCTAATAATGAGCCACCTCCATAGTTTCTTCGAATTGATTCACAACTCTTTTGACTGCATTCTGCAGGCAAACAAAAAGTGCGGGCATTATAAAACACCCACACTACGAACATCTGTATCAATAAAAATGTACGGTCAACCTGCCAACTACATGAATGTGTCAATCAGGTGAGAAGCGGGTGCTTCTGCTTGTGATTTATATTCAATTCAATAACTATTCTACACAATGCCGGATGTTTAGTCAAGGATGACTTACCCGGAACAACTTTCTCATTGTAACATGGGTTATTTATGAGTGCAAGAGAGAAAAAGAAAATCTTTTATTCTTATCCAGAATGCAAGGTTCTGAACCCTCCAGCCCATCATGCAGGATTTTGTTAAACAGCATCGGCTGAGCCAGCGGCGCTCCATGGCAGATCCCTGGAAACATAGCGTTCTCGAACTTTCATTCATCTTTGCGATTTCAGCTGCCGATGCATTCATCACTTTTCTTTCTTTTCCCGACCGTCACCAGCAGGCTGGCACTGGTTTGTCTGAGCGAATCGGGTATCGTGCATGTCATATTAGTATTTGATAAAGCGTATCTGCACTCAATTGACTGCTTTCTTTTATAGTATGTTTCGAATCGGCTGGCATGACGATCAAGCGGAATGGGCCATTAAACAAGGATATATCGATCCGGAGGACGCACCATAAAATAGAAAAAACCAAGGATTCAACCTTGGCTTAACCTCCGATCAGCTGCACGAACACAGGAATGACCAGAACCGTTACGACCCCGACAACGACAACAGCAATACTTGCCATCGCGGCTTCGACTTCACCCATCTCGATCCCGACAGCTACACCGAGTGCGTGTCCGGACGTTCCGAGAGCCAACCCTTTCGAAATGGGATTATTCACTTTAAACACTTTTAAGAACAAAGCGCCGAGCGCATACACAATGACGGCGTTAAAGATAACAGCAAAAGCTGTGATATCGCTGATGCCACCAATATCTTTTGATAAAGGAAGCGCAATCGCCGTTGTTGCCGCCTGCGGAAGCATACTTTTCATCACTGACGCATCAAGGTGAATCCCTTTTGCAAGCAAATAGACAATCGTGACAGAGCAGATAGAGCCTACGATAATGGAGAACATAATTTGCCACCAGTATTTTTTCAGTTTATCTCTTTGTTTGTACAATGGAATGGCAAAGGCAATCGTCGCGGGTTCCAAGAAAAACTTAATGATTTCTCCCCCGTTATTATAGTCAGCGTAAGAGAAACCGCCGATTTTCAAAAATGCAATCCCTAGCACCATCGCAACAAACAATGGAGTGAAAAGGAAGAACCCTTTTGTTTTTTTAAATAAAAAGGTGCCGATGCCGAAAGCGGCCAGTGATACGACAATTCCGAAATAAGGACTCATTGTGCTTTCCATATCATGAACCTCCTGTTTCTCTTAATGATGAACAAGTTCGTTTTTCTTCTGCGGGGGCTGTACTGTTTTTGCTTTTATGTCATCAGCAGTCTTGCGTTTTCCGCTCAGTGTAAGAATAAGCTGAGAAAACAATCCTGTTGCCCCCAATAAAATAATCGTTGCGAGAAGAATGACAAGGACGATTTGCAGGCCGTATTGCTGCATCACACCAAGAGAATTCATAACAGATATACCTGATGGAACAAATAAAAATCCGATCAATGAGGTTAAAGACGCTCCGAGCGTTTCTACTTGTTCCAGTTTAATCACTTTCAAACATAATAGGAGAAATAATAAGACCAAACCTACAACCGACGCCGGTATAGGAATTGGGACAAAAGCGGCAATCATATTGGAAACCAGCATAATGACGGCAAAAATAAATGCTTGTGTTAAAAATCCGTACACTTTTTTAGCACTCATTTTCTTCACCTCTTTCTCTTTTGTATCCTCATTATAAATAAGAATCCCTCTCTATTAAGCGCTTACATGATAACTTGCCGAATATTAAAGATGAGTTGCAGCATAAAAAGGATGAAATACAAAAAGCCGCCCTGTCAAATATGGAGCAGCTTTTTTAATTCCTTGGCATATGTCCGGCTGACCGGTATTTTCGATCCGTCTTTCATGATCAGATTATAGGTGGAATTAAACCATGGCTGTATCTCTTTGATGTACTCAGTATTAACGACAAAGCTTCGATGGACGCGGAGAAAATCAGTTTCCGGCAGCTTTTTTTCAATGACAACGAGCGTATCATTGACTGAATAAGATGCATCAAAGGTTTTTACATGGACATGGCCGTCTCCGGTTCCCGCAAAGATTATATCCTTCGTATCCACAATCACAATCGATTCACCGACAGATAAGGCTAATTTATGCTGGCTGGCATGGCTGATCTGTTCTGGTTCATCAATCTCCCGCTTTACCTTTTTATACTTTTTCATTGTTTGCCTAACCCTTTCTTCATCGAAAGGTTTGGTTAAGTAATCAAGAGCGTCCACTTCAAAAGCTTTAAGTGCATACTGGTCATAGGCCGTCGCAAACACAATAGCCGGGGGGTTCTTCATATTCTTCAATCGTTTTGCGATATCAAAACCATTCTCTCCGGATAAGTCAACGTCTAAAAACAGCAAATCAGGCTTTTGATCCATCATTTGGTCAAACGCTGATTCAATATTTTCCGCTTCATTGATTTCCAATTCCTCACTTGTCCTTTTGAGTAAATAAGCCAGTTCATCTCTTGCCAGAATCTCATCATCAACTATTAACACCCTGAGCATGTTCTTCTCCCTCTTTCATTTGTTGCATAGGTACTTGAAAGGAAACCTCTGTCCCTTTATGTACCTCACTCTTGATATGTAATGCAGCCTGCTGGCCGAATAAACCGATCAGCCGCTGATTCAGATTATAAAGCGCAGTCCCTGTTCCTTCCTTAGAAGGCAGCGGTTTATTCCCCAATTCCGGCAAGACGTCCGGCGGAATTCCGCGCCCATTGTCCGTGACCTTCATATAGACGGATGACTCGTCAGATAAGACACAAACCGTTACCTTGCACATGTCTTGTTTTTTTGGAAATGCGTGCCGTAATGCGTTTTCAACAAGCACCTGCAAGACAAACGGAGGAATCTCAATTTGTTCCAGCCTGCTGTCAATATCAAGCTCAATCTTATATTTCCCGGGAAAACGCGCCTGTTCTAATGACAGATAGGCTTGAAGATGGTTCAGCTCCTTTGAAAGCGGGATCAGCAGCTGTCTTGCTCCCTGGAGATTAGAACGAAAGTACACGCTAAGCTGCAGCAAAAGCTTACGGGTTTTTTCAACATCTGTCCGGCATAAAGCAGAAATCGTATTGATGGCATTAAATAAAAAATGCGGGTTAACCTGCGCTTGAAGCGCTTTGATTTCCGCATCCTTCAGAAGCTTGCTTTGCAGCTCGGCTTCACCGAGCTCAAGCTGTGTCGAAAACAGCATAGCCAGCCCCTCGGCAAGCTCCTCCTCTACCTGACTGAGGCCTGCCGGGCTTTTAAAATACATTTTTAACGTTCCGATTGTGTTGCCGTTTGATGTCAAAGGCAGTACAATCGCCGCATGCAAAGGGCATTCCGAATGGGTGCATTCAATCTCTTCCTGTGAAGTAGCCTTCATGATACGCCCTGATTTAATTACCTTTTTAGACAGGCCTGTGATCAGGCTTTTAGATGGGATATGATGGTCCATTCCCGCGCCGACATGCGCAAGTATTTTCTCATTGTCCGTCAGAGATACCGCATCCGTTCCGGTCATCTTATGGATGATGGCCGCTACACTTTTACAAGAACTTTCATTTAACCCTTGACGGAAAAAAGGAAGCGTCTGATCGGCAATGGTCAGCACCCTGTGCGTTTCAAGCGCCCTTGCCTGTTCTTCCTTGCGAATAATGGCTTGAATAATCGACAGGAAAATAAAGCTGCCTGTTCCGTTAATGAGGATCATCGGAATCCCGATCATGCTGACAAGCTCCCAAGCGTCATTGAACGGCTTTGCCATCAGCAAAATAATGACCATTTGCAAGGTCTCCATACCGATCCCGACGAGGGCTGCGATACGCGGTGTCGGCATTCGATAGCGCTTCGTAAAATACCTGCCGATCCATCCCGCAAGAAACCCTGCTAAAACGGATGAGACCGCACAGCTTAAAGCCGTGCTGCCGCCGAGCGAAAAACGATGAAGGCCTGCTAATAAACCGATTCCCGCTCCAACAAACGGCCCGCCCAAAAGCCCGCCTATTTCAACGCCCAAAATACGGGTATTTGCAATAGAGCCCGACGGATCTATTGTAAACACCCAATCATTATTCACAATCATATGTTTTTGAATTTCGATGCCGGTATAATTGCTGATGATGCTGAAAAGAGAAAAAATAGAAATCAATACGGCTTTTCCTTTGTAGCCCTCCGGATTTTGAAGTGCCTGTCTGAAAAGTTTAGTGTGGGCCAGAATAAATCCCAATATAACAATAATCCCTACTCTTTCCAGCATCATGATCATTAATTGAATCATCTGTGTCACCTGTTCTTTCCCATTTCATTTTATCATTTTTTCGGCAAATCGTTTCATGGCTGACTGTTTTTTTAAAATCGTCTGAAAACATATTTCACAAGGCTTTTATCTATTGTAGAATAAACATGAGCCTTTTGGCAGAAAGAATTGAATCTGAAGCAGAGGAGAAGATCATGAAAGCCGTATTTTTTGATTTAGACGATACACTACTTTGGGATGAGAAAAGCGTCAGAACAACATTTGCAGAAACATGTTTACAGGCCGAGAAAAAATATGGTCTTGACCCTGAGGAATTCGAAGCAGCTGTTCGGGAAGCGGCGAGAGAATTGTACATGTCTTACGAGACATACCCTTATACGGTGATGATCGGCATTAACCCATTTGAAGGGCTGTGGTCGAATTTCTCCGAGCCGATCAGTGAAGGATTTCAGAAGCTGAATAAGATTGTGCCGGAGTACAGACGAAACGCATGGACAAACGGCCTGAAAGCGCTTGGTGTCGACGATCCGGCATATGGTGAATATTTGGGAGAGTTTTTTGCAGCGGAACGCCGAAAACGCCCGTTTGTTTACGATGAAACATTTGATGTGCTTGATCAATTAAAAGGAAAGTATGAGTTGCTGCTTTTGACTAACGGCGATCCGAGTCTGCAAAAGGAGAAGCTCGCCGGCGTGCCTGAGCTCGCCCCTTATTTCAATGAAATTGTCATCTCAGGCGCTTTTGGCAAAGGGAAACCTGATGCTTCTATTTTCGAGCATTGCCTGCAGCTGATGAAGATCCAGAAAGAGGATGCCATCATGGTCGGCGATAACCTGAATACAGACATTTTAGGCGCTTCCAGAGCCGGTATCAAAACCGTATGGATCAACCGGGCGGATAAGAAAAATGAAACAGAAGTGACGCCGGATCACATCATCAGCAGCCTTCATGATTTGTTTCCTATTTTAGAACATAAATAAAAAAGCATGATCTCTTTCATGAGATCATGCTTTTTTGTATTATTTCTTCGCTTCAGCTACAGCCTTTTTCACAAAATCATCAAGTGAAATGGTTTCAGACTTCTGCTCTCCGTATTTACGGACGTTTACCGCACCGTTTTCTGCTTCTTGGTCACCGACCACAAGCATGTACGGAATTTTTTGCATTTGCGCTTCGCGGATTTTGTAGCCGATTTTTTCATCACGGCTGTCGACTTCTACACGCAGGCCTTCACGCTGGAGGCGCTCTTGTACTTGCTTCGCATAATCCAAATGCACAGCCGGAGAAACCGGGATGACTTGGAACTGAACCGGTGCAAGCCATGTTGGAAGTGCGCCTTTATGCTCTTCGATTAGGAATGCAACAAAGCGTTCCATTGTTGATACCACACCTCTGTGAATAACAACCGGACGATGCTGCTTGCCGTCTTCACCGATATATGTCAGATCGAAGCGTTCAGGCAGCAAGAAGTCCAGCTGAACAGTAGACAATGTTTCTTCCTTGCCGATCGCTGTTTTCACCTGAACATCAAGTTTAGGGCCGTAGAATGCAGCTTCGCCTTCTGCTTCGTAATAGTCATGGCCAATTTCGTCCATTGCCGCTTTCAGCATAGATTGCGCTTTGTTCCACATTTCATCGTCATCAAAGTATTTCTCTGTGTCTTCCGGATCACGATAAGACAGACGGAATGTGTAATCGTGCAAGCCGAAATCTTCATATACGTCCTGAATCAAACGAACTGTCCGGATAAACTCATCCTTAATCTGATCCGGGCGGACAAAGATGTGGGCATCATTCAGTGTCATGCCGCGCACCCGCTGAAGACCTGACAGCGCACCTGACATTTCGTAGCGGTGCATTGTGCCGAGTTCAGCGATACGAATCGGAAGCTCACGGTAGCTGTGAATATCGTTTTTATAAATCATCATATGGTGCGGGCAGTTCATCGGACGGAGCACAAGTGTTTCATTATCCATTTCCATCGGAGGGAACATGCCTTCTTGATAATGATCCCAGTGTCCTGATGTTTCATACAGCTCTTTGCTTCCAAGCACTGGTGTATAGACGTGTTCATAGCCGAGGCTGATTTCTTTATCGACGATGTAGCGTTCGATTGTGCGGCGGATTGTCGCGCCTTTTGGCAGCCAAAGCGGCAGACCTTGTCCGACTTTTTGAGAATTCGCAAACAGCTTTAATTCTTTGCCAAGTTTTCTGTGGTCACGCTCTTTTGCTTCTTCAAGCATGCGAAGATGCTCGTCAAGATCAGCTTTTTTGAAGAAAGCTGTTCCGTATACACGCTGAAGCATTTGATTATTGCTGTCACCGCGCCAATATGCACCTGCAAGGCTTAACAGCTTAAACTCTTTAATTTTTCCTGTTGATGGAACGTGTACGCCGCGGCACAGGTCAAAGAATTCGCCCTGCTCGTAAATCGATACGGTTTCTCCCTCAGGAATCGCATCCAGCAGTTCAAGCTTCAGGTCATCGCCGATTTCCGCAAAGCGGGCTTTCGCTTCTTCACGGCTGACTTCTTTTCGAACGATCGGAAGGTTCGCATTGACGATTTTTTTCATTTCTTTCTCGATTTTCGGCAGATCCTCCGGCGTAATCGCTTCTTCCATTTCTACATCATAGTAAAAACCGTTTTCGATAACAGGACCGACACCGAATTTCACGTCTTTGTAAATGCGTTTAATCGCTTGTGCCAGCAAGTGAGCCGTACTGTGGCGCATAATCTCAAGACCCTCTTCTGATCCTTCAGTAATGATTTCCACAGTGCCGTCTTCGTTGATCGGCGTTTTCAAATCGATTTCTTTTCCGTTCAGTTTTCCGGCTAATGATTTCTTTTTTAATCCCGGACTGATGGATGCCGCGATATCTTCTGTTGTTGTTCCTTTCGCAAACTCCTTGACTGCTCCATCAGGAAATGTGATTTTTACCATATCTGACATCATTGTCACTCCTTTTTTTGCATATAAAAACCCCGCCCCCTATGAAAGGGACGAGGTTGAATAAACGGAATCGTGGTTCCACCCTTTTTTCCGCAAGCCAATACACCGGCACCTGCGGCTCTAAACTCTGTAACGGGAGTTCCCGTCAGCTATTACTGTTCCTTATAAAGGGGTTCACAGCTGAGGTTCAAAGGCGGTAAAGCGAATGGTCCTTAGCTGGGAAGCTTGCAGCCGTGACTTCCCTCTCTTTAAGCCGGTATCATTCCTTCATGTCCTTATCAGTACGTGTGTCAATCTTAATCTCCTATGTATTATAAATTGTTCGTTCCAAAAAATCAACACGATTGTATTTCCTTTTTTTCAAGCGGCAGCCTTATGTTTACAGGCTGCCGGCACTTATCCCTCTGAGTGCTTGACCGGTGTTTCAGCGTTTGAAAACGCCTGAAGCGGAAGCATTTGCACACGCTCTTGAAATACGTTTTGAATCGTCCTTACCATCATATGCTCGGGCTGGTCTGTATAGAGAATCACCTCATCAGGCGCGATGGAGATCAGCGGCGCAAGCAAATGGGAGTCAATGTACATGGGATGATCCCGGACAAATCGCCTGTCTATGTATTTCATTTTTTCCCGTTCCGGCACATAGCGCATCTCCCACAGTGTAAATGAACCATCATGGACAATGTGCACCTTTTTGATTCGCGGCGGTTTAGCCATTACATAATCTCTGAGTGTCTGAATAAAGTTTTGGTACTCCTGCTCCATCTTATATTCGTCTATTGCCGCTTCCACAGTTTCTCTAAGCTGTTCGTAGTACTTTCCGAGGCGAAAGGTTTGAAAGGAACGAATTGAAAATACCCCTTCCTCTAAACAAATCGTTTGGAGCTCATCTAAAATACACTGCTTGCGCGGCGGCTTCATCGGTTCAAACGGAAGAACATCAGCTTCTCCTTCTATAATACTGTGTGCGAGCTGAAGGATTTGCTGCTGCTCATCCTGGTCCGTGAAACAATACGTCTCTTCAATCAACGACAGCATATGCTCGTCTTCTTTGCAGTCTAAAAAAAACTTGACCAGAATCGGCTCCATAAAACCCTGAATAGAGAAAGCCTGCTCAGCTTTTTCAATCCCGATTTTTCGTATGCCTTCACGGACAATGATGTTTTTCCGATCGTCCGAATGCTGAATGAGATGTAAAAAAGCGGCTGTATCATGGTCATCTTCAAAGATTATTTCAAGCATGTTTGTCCCCCCTTACGGCATCTGTTACAAGTATATGGGGGATGTTTTTAAAATAGACGTAAAGGTCACCGGCAAATCTTAATTTGATTCTTGAAACAGGCTTTGCATTTTCCTTCTGAAGATAAATGGCAGCGCCATAAAAATGAGATAGAATCCGAGGACGAGAAAGAAGGCGGGCAAATTGCCCGTGAAAAAGCTTGCTCCCAGCACGTTCAGTGCAACGGTCCCAGGGATGATTCCCGCAGCCGTCGCCGCAAAATATGGGAGCGGCTTGACATTAGAAAGTCCTGCCGCATAGCTGACAAAGTCAAAATTAATCGGAAGGATCCGCAGAAGAAAGATATAGAAAAAACCGTTTTCCTCCATCTGTTTCTGGATGTTTTCCAGCCTTTCGTGACGGCTGTTGGTTTTTGCCGCCAACAGACCGGCTGCAAAAAATGAGACAGCCGAAGCGCACATCGACCCGAATAGTGTGTAAAGCGTGCCGAGAATCGGGCCAAAGGCCAGACCGCCCGCAATAGAAATAACTGATACCGGAAATAATACAAGCGGCCTGACGATCGATATCCCGATAAAGATAAGCGGCGCAAAGATGCCGAATGATAAAACCCATATCCGGATTTCTTTCGGAGATAGATTTAAATACCTTTTATTTGCCCAAAAAATCAAGCCTGCTCCCGCAAGCACTGCCAGCCATTTAACAGCCGTTTTTAGTTTCATACCCTCAGTTCCTTCCCCTTTGAACCGCAGCGGTTATTAATGGCGGCGGTTTTCTCCGTCAAGACGGATAGGAGCAGCCAGATATAAAATCCGCTCCATTAATCTTGCCGCTTTCACTTCTTCCTTTTCTCCCCTTTGCGAATACGTAAAATGATGCTTCAGCTCATCAGGCGAGAAATTAGAAGAGAAGAAAGTCGGCAGCTGCTGGGACATTCTGTGCTGAAGCACTGTCCCGATAACTTCATCCCTGACCCAGCTCGTCATCGATTCCGCTCCGATGTCGTCGAGCATCAATACAGGCGTGGTTTTTACCATGTTCAGCTTTTCTTCCAACGAATGATCTTGAAGCGAATTTTTCAGCTCTCTGACAAATTCGGGCACATAGACGATCATGGAGGAATACTCTTTTTCCGCCAGCTCATTGGCAATAGCGGCGAGCATAAAGGTTTTTCCTACACCGAACTTGCCGTACAAATATAATCCTTTCCCTTTTCCCGTCTCATTATAGCTTTTCAGAAAATCCGTGACATGCTGGAACATTGCAAGTCTGCTCGGATCATTAATATCGACCTGCTGGAAGGTCGCTCCGAGAAGGTCCTGCTGAATATACATGCTTTTCATGAGAGACTTCTGTTTTTTCTGCTGATCGAGCTTTCGTTTGACCGGGCATTCGTAATACTCGATATCAATAGAGCGGCCGGTCATCACAAGCTTCGGATGGTAGCCCTCCAACAGATTATTGCTGTTTTCGTCTTCTGAACAATAAGAGCAGTGCTTGCTCTGTCCAATATATTCATAAAGCTTATTTAAGCTTCTTTCAATCATTTTTTGATCGATGACGTCTTCATTTTCCTTTAAAAATGCCTGAACGTCTTGATCCTTCATCACTTTTTCTTTCATTTGTTCAAGACGCTTTTGGAAATCCGGTCTGCCGGTTACGCCCTGCAGGGAACGGCTGATTGGTTCCATGTATTACTTCACCCCGCATCTCTGCTCTTAATAGGCAGAGTATTTTTTCAGTTTTTTCATTTCTTCCATCATCTTTTTCTTCTGTTCTTCCAAGTCCTGTTCATGCAGCATGTGCTGTCCGGTTTCAGAATCGGAAGCCGTTTTCTTTTCTTTCATCCAGTCAGGAAGTTTTTCCTCGCGAATCACTTTTTGATTTCGTTTAGAAGATTGGCTCGTTTTCCCTTCAGCCCATTCGAGATACTGGCGGTTTTCTTCTATGGCAAGCTTCATCGCTTCTCTGACCGTTTTGACTTTTTTGCGCGCCCAATGGGAGGCAATTTTTTGTATATAATTTTTCGACAGCTTCATGTCGGTTTTCAGCATGACGTAATAAATCAATACATTTGTGACGCCTGGCTCCAGCTTCTGTTCAAACATAATTTCTTCTATAATTTTTAGATCTGCTTTTGACGGTTCGGTTCCGTCCGCGATATCCTGAAGAAGCTTTTTCGGTGAGATGACCTCCAGCAATGCGATCAGCTCACTATCCAGCGAATCCTCTTCTGCCGGTTTTCCGCCTTCGCGCAGATGTACCGGCTGTGTTTTCTCCACTAAGTCTGGCAGCTGTCCGTTCCTCTCAATTTGGTACCAGTCGCTTGCTGCTTTTCTTAAAGCTTCGGTGGTAATCACTTCATGCTCATCGATCGCGCTCATGACGACATTTTGCATCTGCAAAGGATCAATGCCGTACAAATAAGAAAGCTTTTTAATCGTTTCCCGCACCTGCTGTGTCATTGCTTTTCTTGGAATCATCGTCTCCGAAAGCCCCGCTAAAAACAAATCAAAATCGAACACATCCTCTGTAACGGTATAGGACGGAGCCTGTCCGACAGTTGTATACTCCCTTCCCGTCGCAAGTCTCACCGTTTCCTCCATATCGGATGTGAGCTTCCATTCACTCGGCTGCAGTGATTCAAACGCATGATTAAACGGCCTTGTAATTTCTTTGGCGTCTTCTGAAATCGCCGGATGCGTAAAAAATTGTTTTAACTGCTGATATTTTGTTTTTCCGACCCTGTTATACAGAAAAACGTTCAGCATGCCGTCTTCGAAAAATTCATTCGGCCGCAGCGGCGGCAGCAGTTCATATATAAAGAGGCGCTCCTGCCGTTCGGATTCTTTCATATATACTTTTAGCAATCCGATGCCCTCGAGCTTTCCCTGTTCCTGATGGATCGTTTTCAAATTGGACTGGGTCATTCCCATCAGCTGTCTATGTGTGGATTCTCCGCCCCACAGACGGTTTTGTTCAAGTTCTCCCCACAATGTCATATAAAGAGAGAATGCAACAGGGCCGATTAAGGGCTGGTACAGTTGTGTAACAATTTGTCTGTCAATATCCTGCAGCATTGATTTGCTCTTCACCACATAAGGGTCTACAGGCAGTACATCTTTCCAATAGTCAGCCATACATTCTCAAACCTTCCGATTATGTTTCTACCTCTCATTTTACACCGTTTCGAATATCTATCAAATGCCAATTTTGCACATGAGAAAAGAGCTAGAAGAATCCTTTTAGCTCTTTAACGCTCTTTCTTTATTAAATCTTTTAATTCATCGATAAAGACATTAATATCTTTAAACTGCCTATAGACGGACGCGAACCGCACGTATGCGACTTCATCAACCTTAGCCAGGCGGTCCATGACCATTTCTCCGACGAACTCGCTTTTCACTTCGGAACAGCCTTGATTGCGCAGTTCTTTTTCAATGTCAAAACACATATCTTCCAGCGTTTTGAGTGAAACAGGCCTTTTTTCACACGCTTTAATAAGGCCGCGCAGCATTTTTTCCCTGCTGAATTCCTCTCGCACGCCTTCTTTTTTTACAACGATGAGCGGGGTTTCCTCCACTTTCTCAAAGGTAGTAAAGCGGTAATGGCAGGCTTCGCATTCCCGTCTTCTGCGAATGGATTTTCCGTCATCCACAGGCCGTGAATCGAGGACTCGCGTTCCGTTATGCTGGCATGAAGGACATTTCAATAAAATCAGCTCCCAACTATTTCGTTCCCTGCAATGTATATTCGGCAGCCTCCGGCTATAAAGTGATGTGACAGGCATCTGTCGGGAGAGCCGTTGTTTAGGCTGTATCTAACAGCATCAGGCGGTTTATGACATATCTCTTTCTTATTTTACAAAAAAAACGGAAAAAGAAAAAGCTAGCCGCCCCTGTTTGTTCATAAAAATAAAAGGAGCATAAGCTAAAAAGCGCGTAACGGCTTTCTAGCTCCAGCTCCCTTTGTGTTCGTGTTTACTTTATAGGACTTTCGCTTGCGCCTGTTTAATCTGCACAGGCCCCATTCCTCTTGGTATTTCAATGTTTTCTCTTGTATCAGCATGTAATGCCTCTGCAATGTAGTCAGCAGCGACATTAGGATCTAAGTCTCCACAAGTATAAACATCAATGCTTGCATATCCGTGCTCAGGAAAACTGTGAATCGTTAAATGTGATTCAGAAATAATAACGACTCCGCTTACGCCCTGCGGTGCAAATTTGTGAAATGCAACCTCGCGCACCTCAGCTCCTGATTTTAAAGCAGCATTTACAAACGTTTTTTCAATAAAATCCATGTCATTCAGCTTATCAAAATCGCATCCCCATAGCTCGGAGATAACGTGACGCCCCATTGTTTCCATAGTCATGGACCCCCCTTAACAAGAATTAAAAAGTGAAGTTCCAACAACTGGGTCGGCTATTTACCACGGGGGAAAGTTAGTCCGGAGAGGTCCTAACCCTTTAAGTAATCCCGAAACAGTCTCAAGCAAGAAGTTCACGAAAAATAGTATACTGTGTTTAAGTCTAATTTGCAAGAAGCGTTTTTTCAGAAATATGCTGTTAAGGGTTTTTTCTTAAATTGTGTCCATGACCTTATTCTATACAGCAGATGGATGTTTCATTCGTGCCGCCACATGGCGGATGAGATCAACTACTCTGCATGAGTAGCCCCATTCATTGTCATACCATGCGAGAACCTTTACTTTCCTGTCTTCCATCACCATTGTCGTAAGCCCGTCAATAACCGCCGAATGCGGATTCGTATTATAATCTGTCGACACGAGCGGTTCATCCGAATAATCAAGCACTCCGTACATTGACGTTTTGGCAGCCTGTTTGAATGCTTCGTTTACCTCTTCTGCCGTTACATCCGTTTTCAAGTCGACAACAAGATCAACTAATGAGACGTTCGGTACAGGCACACGCAAAGCGAGACCGTGAAGTTTTCCTTTCAGGTGAGGAAGAACAAGCGAAAGCGCCTTTGCCGCTCCTGTTGTCGTCGGAATGATGGATTCACCGCATGCCCGGGCGCGGCGCAAATCTTTGTGCGGATTATCAATATTTTTTTGATCGTTCGTATAAGCGTGCACTGTCGTCATTAGACCGCTCTCAATGCCAAATTCATCATCAAGCACTTTCACAACCGGTGCAAGGCAATTTGTCGTGCATGACGCATTTGAGATAATCACGTGGCGTTCAGCATCAAATTGGTCTTCATTAACACCCATCACAATGGTAACGTCTTCATTTTTCCCCGGAGCGGTCAGAATGACTTTTTTCGCGCCCGCTTCAATATGTCCCATCGCTTTTTCTTTTGAATTAAACTTCCCTGTTGCTTCAACGACAATGTCAATATCATATTCCCGCCAAGGCAGCTGTTGCGGATCACGGCTGTTTAACAAGAGTACTTTTTTTCCATTCACAATCAGACTGTCTTCTCCAGCCTCAACCTCTTTGTCGTACCGTCCGTGATTTGTGTCATACTTTATTAAATGAGCCAGCGTTTCAGCCGAATAGCTGGCGTTAATAGCCACTACTTGAATTTGATCGTCTAACATTGCTTTTCTAAAGACCATTCTTCCGATTCTTCCAAACCCGTTTATCGCTACTTTTACCTTCACGTTGGTCACCCCTCATCAATTATGTCATTCTAAATTGTTGTCATCTGAAATTAGTATAACACATTAAAAAGAATTCGCCAGTACATATTGATAAAAATCAACGATTATAACGCTAATTTATGATGTATCATACGTTTTCTTGCACACAATATGAGGATAAAGAATCAAAAAAGCAGCCAGCGCTGCGCACTGCCTGCTTTATTTTCTTATGATTCCTGTTTCAATTTATCATTGAGCACACTTTCTTCTAATACAGAGAAAGTATTGCCGTATACCTTGTTGATATGATTCGCTCCCCAATCGCAGAGCATATCTAAAATGCCTTCTAAGCTGCGGCCGTATTCACTCAGTTCGTATTCCACTTTAGGAGGAACCTGATTGTACACGATACGGTTAATGACACCGTCAGCTTCCAGCTCACGCAGCTGCTGGGTCAGCATTTTTTGAGTGATATTCGGCATTAAACGCTTTAACTCACTTGTTCGTTTTTTTCCGTGTGTCAGGTGGCATAAAATCACGCATTTCCATTTCCCGCCTATTACTTCAAGAGTCGCTTCAACTGAAATGTTATATTTTTTCTTCTCCATGCGGTTCACTCTCCTTACAGGCACCAAAAAGTGACTATAGCACTTAAAAGTACGTACTTTTCTTTTTTGATGATATCTTTCATAATCACATTTGCCGGCTGAATTGAATCTGCTCTTTTATTTATATAGCTTGTTCGGCAGAATTTCAATCATACAACACATAACAGAAAAGGAGGAACTTGAATGACTTCAGCCAATAAAAGCAGCATTCCTGCACTTCTGGCTCTCGCCATTAGTGCATTCGCGATAGGGACAACCGAATTTATCAGCGTCGGCCTTTTGCCGTTAATATCTGATGATTTACACATTCCTGTAACAACAGCGGGATTGACCGTTTCGCTATACGCACTGGGTGTTACGTTCGGCGCGCCTATTTTAACGTCATTGACCTCAAGCATGTCACGAAAGACGCTATTGCTTTGGATCATGATCATTTTTATCGCCGGGAATACGATGGCCGCGTCGGCCTCAAGCATCGGGATTCTTTTAGCAGCACGTGTGATATCCGCTTTTTCACACGGTGTGTTTATGTCGATCGGCTCGACGATCGCAGCTGATCTTGTCCCTGAAAATAAAAGGGCGAGTGCGATTTCCATTATGTTTACAGGACTCACCGTCGCAACAGTAACCGGAGTTCCTTTCGGCACGTTTATCGGCCAACAGCTCGGCTGGCGGTTTGCCTTTATGGTTATTATCGCCGTCGGCATTATCGCTGTCATTGCAAATGGCATTCTTGTCCCTTCCAATTTACGAAAAGGGACGAAAACAACGATGCGGGATCAATTGAAGCTTGTGACAAACGGCCGTTTACTGCTTTTATTTGTCATAACAGCTTTAGGATACGGAGGAACATTTGTTGTGTTCACTTACCTGTCTCCCCTGCTTCAGGAAGTGACGGGCTTTAAGGCCGGCACTGTAGCCATTATCCTGCTCGTATACGGAATTGCCATTGCCATCGGCAATATGATTGGCGGAAAACTGTCCAATCGAAATCCGATCGCCGCGCTGTTTTATATGTTTATCGTACAGGCGCTCGTCCTGTTTACGTTAACATTTACGGCTCCTTATAAAATTGCTGGCCTCATTACGATTCTCTTTATGGGCTTGCTGGCCTTTATGAATGTGCCCGGCCTGCAAGTATATGTCGTCATGCTGGCTGAACGTTTTGTACCGAGCGCAGTAGATGTAGCATCCGCGATTAATATTGCAGCATTTAACGCAGGAATTGCCCTAGGATCTTTTTTGGGAGGCGTGATTACCGATTCCATCGGACTGATTCATACCGCGTGGATTGGAGCTTTAATGGTAGCAGGAGCCGTCATCTTAACAGGCTGGAGCCGTCTTCTGGAAAAACAGGATCGGCAGGCAGCCTAACATTTCAATAAGGAGGAAACAAACATGACAACACATTTACAAGCAGCAGCAACACTTCATAACGGGGTGAAAATGCCGTGGTTCGGCCTCGGTGTATTCCAAGTGGAAGAAGGATCGGAACTCGTCAATGCGGTGAAAACCGCCATTGTTCACGGTTACCGCAGTATTGATACTGCCGCTATCTACGGAAATGAAGCGGGAGTCGGGGAAGGCTTGCGGCAAGGAATTGAAGAAGCCGGCATCTCCAGAGAGGATCTATTTGTCACATCAAAAGTGTGGAATGCGGATTTAGGGTATGAGGAAACATTGGCGGCATTTGAAACAAGCCTGTCAAAACTCGGTTTGGAATATTTAGATCTATACCTCATTCACTGGCCTGTGGAAGGCAAATATAAAGAAGCTTGGAGAGCACTTGAAACATTGTATAAAGAAGGCCGTGTCAAAGCGATCGGTGTGAGCAATTTCCAAATCCACCACCTGGAGGATCTGCTGAAGGGTGCTGAAATGAAGCCTATGATCAACCAAGTGGAATTCCACCCGCGCCTCACGCAAAAAGAGCTGATGGCTTATTGCAAGAAGCAAGGCATTCAAATGGAAGCATGGTCACCTTTAATGCAGGGACAATTGCTTGATCATCCCGAACTGACAGACATTGCAACATCATATAACAAGTCCGTCGCGCAAATCATTTTACGCTGGGATTTACAGCACGGCGTCATCACCATTCCTAAATCAACAAAGGAACATCGAATTAAAGCGAACGCGAACATATTTGATTTTGAATTATCACAGGATGACATGAACCGAATTGATGCGTTAAATGAAAATCTGCGCGTCGGTCCTGATCCGGACAATTTTGATTTTTAATCACAAAAACACCGTTCATAATGAACGGTGTTTTATTATGCCCAGCAGCTGAGAATTTCCTCAAGCTGCTGTTTTGTCTCTTCGAGTGTGCCGCTATTGTCTATTACGTTATCCGCTCTTGACACTTTTTCCTCTAATGGAATTTGGGAGCGGATCCGGCTAAGCGCTTCTTCCTCCGTTAATTGGTTGCGCTTGGTCAGGCGTTCAAGCTGCAGCTCTTTTGTCACACTGACCACAATAATTTTATCCACTAAAGACTCCAATTTGCTTTCGAACAAAAGCGGGATATCTAATACTACAAATGTCTCCTGATTTGCAATGGACTCATCACGCCGCTTGAGCATTTCCTCTCTGACCGCAGGATGAACAATTGAATTCAAAGCAAGACGCTTCTGTTCATTTGTAAAGACCAGCGCCCCAAGCTTTCTTCTGTCTATATCACCATTTTCGAGCAGAATGTCTTCACCAAATTCGTCAATGATCTGCCGGTAGGCCGGCATCCCTTTTTCTACCGCTTGTTTTGCAATGATATCCGCATCTATGACAGTGATTCCTTTATCTATCAGCATATTGGCAACCGTACTTTTGCCGCTTGCTATTCCTCCCGTTAAACCAATGACTAAGGTCAAGAGATCCACTCCTTTTTACAATTTCCAGAGCCCGATCGTGATCAGCAGAAGCCCCGGCAAAAACGCCATTTTATCGATCCATCTCCATTTAGACAGAATATGGCCGGCATTGATGCCGACTGACACAAACAGCGAACTCATAATCGCGACGGTTATGCTCATCGCAATGGGAGAAAAACCGAGAATGGCTGCTCCCATACCTGCTCCGAAGGCATCAATCGACAGGGCGAATCCCAATAACACCGCTTCAATTCCATTAATCACACCAGATTTGTCGATATCCGCACTCATCGGTTTTCTCAAAATATGGATCACAATGCCCAATGACCGAACCTCTAAATTAAGCAGCGTTTTTTCATGCAATAAGTAGTCTTTGTCTTTTGCCGGCCTGAAAAATTGATATAAAACCCACACGCCGATTCCAACCAATATTAACCCGCCGAGCTTCTCAGTCACATATACGGGGAAAAACTTGGTGAGAAAGCTTCCGATCAGCATGGATATAAACATAACAGTGCCGGAACAGAAGGCAATGACAATAATGGCTTTTAGCGGTATCTTCATTTTTCGCAATCCATACGTAAATCCGACTGAAAAACTGTCCAAGCTGACAGCTAACGCCAGCAGCAGTATAGAAACCATTTGCATATCCGTTTCTTCCTTTCTGTTGGTGCTCTTGTATCAGATGTTTAATGCCCGGAGATTCATCACAATCATGTATATGGAAAAGTGAAAAATCCGTGTTTCCGAAAAACGGCACTTCCTCTATTACAGAGTTACTGATATATGCACCGACAGCTTGGACGATGAAGCATTCCTCTATTTTTTCTGGCACTTGGCGCAAAAATGTGTGCCTCTGCCTCCGACGGCAATTTTGGTAATCATGGTGCCGCAATTTTTGCAGGGCTCATCTTTTTTCCCGTACACAAAATGCTGCAGCTGAAACATTCCGATTTCTCCTTGGGAATTGATATACGACCGGACAGTGCTTCCACCGGCATCAATCGCTTCCTGAAGGGTATTTTTAATTTCAGCATGAAGTTTTTTGATTTTTTTATCTGATAGCTGGTTTGCTTTTGTCTCGGGATGGACGCCCGCTCTGAACAGAGCCTCGTCCACATAAATGTTCCCGAGTCCGACGACCGTTTTCTGATCCAGAAGAGCGGTTTTGACAGCTCGGTTTGTTTTCTCCAGCCGTTCTTTCAAATACGCACTCGTAAATTCTTCTGCATCCGGTTCGGGTCCGAGCTGAGAAAGCGGCAGCTCCCCTGCTTCCTCTCCCGGTTTAAATAAATGCATGGTTCCGAATTTCCGAACGTCCCTGTAACGCAGCTGGGTTCCGTCCGTCATCGTAAATATGACATGCACGTGTTTATCGTCCGGCTCCTCCTCTTGGTGAAGCCCGTACTTCCCTTCCATACGAAGGTGGGAGACCATGACATAATGATCTAAGTAAAACAGCAAAAACTTTCCCCGTCTTCCGATGGACTGGATGGTTTCTCCTGCTAAGTTTCGCGCAAATTCCTCCGGTTCGGCAGGCCGTTTGATGATATTCGGCCATCTGATCTCTACCGATTTGATTGTTTTTCCTCTTACAAGCCCGGTCAGAGTGCGCCGGACGGTTTCAACCTCTGGTAATTCCGGCACATCCATCACTTCCTTTATCTCTGTTTATTTCGCATCGTACCAGGATGGGCCTGAAGCAAAGTCCACCTTTAACGGCACATCTAATGCAAGCGCATGCTCCATCACTTCTGGAACAAGCTTTTCAAGTATTTCAATTTCTTCCTTCGGCGCTTCAAAAATCAATTCATCGTGCACTTGAAGCAGCAATCTTGTCTTCAGTTGCTTTTCTTTCAGCTTGGCTGCCATATCAATCATGGCTTTTTTAATAATATCCGCGGCACTTCCTTGAATCGGCGTATTCATTGCCGTCCGCTCCGCAAAGCTGCGGATATTAAAGTTTCGGCTCGTCAGTTCAGGGATGTATCGGCGGCGATGCAGCAGCGTGGTTACGTAGCCTTTTTGCTTCGCGTCCTGCACCGAGTCCTCCATATACGCTTTGACGCCCTGGAAGCTTTCCAAATATCGGTCGATGAATGCCCCAGCTTCTTTCCGCGTAATGCCGAGATTCTGTGATAGACCGTAATCACTGATGCCGTATACAATCCCGAAGTTGACCGCTTTCGCCTGGCGTCTCATCGCCGATGTCACTTCATCCTCAGCGACATGGAACACATCCATTGCTGTTTTTGTATGAATATCCATGTCGTTTGTAAAGGCTTCGATCAAATTTTCATCCTTTGAAATGTGGGCAAGCACCCGCAGCTCGATTTGCGAGTAATCAGCCGCAAAAATGAGCCAGTCTTTTTCAGACGGAACAAAGGCCTGGCGGATCTTGCGCCCTTCCTCAAGCCTGATCGGTATGTTTTGCAGGTTCGGATCGGTCGAGCTGAGGCGCCCTGTTTGCGTTAAGGCTTGGTTAAAGCGCGTATGCACCTTGTGTGTATCTTTTCTTGTCACCTTTAAAAGCCCTTCGATGTATGTCGATTGCAGCTTGCCGATTTGTCTGTACTGTAAAATATAGTCAACAATATCATGCTTGTCAGCCAGCTTTTCAAGCACATCAGCAGACGTTGAATAGCCTGTTTTCGTTTTCTTCACAACTGGCAGGCCGATCTTTTCAAACAGGATGACGCCGAGCTGTTTAGGAGAATTGATATTAAACGGCTCTCCTGCAATATCATGAATTTTTTCTTCATATTCCTTCAGCTTGGCGCTCAGTTCTTCTCCCATTCGTTTTAAGCGGTCAACATCAACCTTAACGCCTGTTGATTCCATTTCTCCGAGAATAAGCGACAGCGGCATTTCCAGCTCCTCAAACAATTCAAGCTGATCGTTGTTCTCCAGCTCCTGAACGAGCTTTTCCCGGAGGCTTTGAATAGCTAAAGCCTTTCTGACGAGATGCTCAGACAGTTCGCCCTCTGCCGGCACTGCGCGTTTTGCTCCCTTGCCGTAAACTGATTCATCGCTTGAAACGATATGCAAGCCGTAATCCTTAGCCACACTGGCAACGTCGTCATACGAATTGCCCGGATTAATGATATAAGCGGCAAGAAGCGTATCAAACTCCGCACCTTTCAGCTCAATGCCCTGCCAGCGCAAAGCCACGACAGCCCGCTTGCTGTCAAAGACCCATTTTTTCTGATCGTCATTTTCCACCCATTCTTTAAACACATCAGACTCGACAGCAGCGTCTTTTGGAATAAAGTAGGCTCCCGTTTCGTTCACTATCGAAAAACCGAGAATCGGCACTTCATGATAATTATCGCCAATCTGTTCAACGACAAATGCAGATGGAGAAACCAATATATCGCTAGTCACGTCGGTGACTGTTTTGACATCAATTTCTTCTAACAACTGATCCTGTTCCGCCTCTACACCGTCTTCTCCGAGCCGTTCAAGAAGCGTATTGAACCCAAGGTCCTTAAAGATGGCAATGACCTGTTCACGATTAAAGCCTTGATATTCCAGACCCGAAACGGACACCTCAATCGGCGCATCGGTCATAATCGTCGCCAATTCCTTGCTCATCAAGGCCTGATCCTTAAATTCTTCCAGCTTTTCCTTGAGTTTTTTTCCGCTTACCTCATCAATTGATTCGAGCAGCTTTTCAACAGAATGGAATTGTTTTAACAGCTTAATCGCGGTTTTTTCCCCGACTCCAGGCACACCCGGGATGTTGTCAGAAGAATCCCCCATTAAACCCTTCATATCAATAATTTGGTCAGGCGTGAGTCCGTATTTCTCCTGGACGTGCTCTGGTGTGTAAAACTCAACATCGGTAATTCCTTTTCTCGTAATGGCAACCGTCGTCTGGTCTGTTGCCAGCTGTGTTAAATCCTTATCGCCCGAGAAAACCTTTACCTCAAAGCCGTCTTTTTCAGCCGATTTGGCGAGTGTGCCGATAATGTCGTCAGCTTCGTATTGTTCCAGTTCGTAACGGCTGATTTGATAGGCATCAAGCAGTTCGCGGATAAACGGCATTTGTTCTGAAAGCTCAGGCGGGGTTTTCTGTCTTCCGCCTTTATACTCTTTAAATGTGCCGTGACGAAACGTCGTTTTCCCGGCATCAAACGCAACCAGCATATGCGTCGGCTTTTCATCCTCAAGCATTTTCATCAAAATCATCGCAAAACCGTAAACCGCATTTGTATGAATTCCTTTATCATTGCTTAACAGCGGCAATGCGAAAAACGCCCGGTAAGCCAGACTGTTTCCGTCTACAAGCACTAATTTTTTTCGTTCCGTCATTCAATATCCTCCTAAGAAGCAGCAGCTTCCATTCATCTCATAATAATAGTCTTTAGCTTCTTTTATTTTAACAAAGTTCAATTTGAAAGGAAAATACGCGAACCGATGAGAACACACAAAAAAGGACGGGAACACAAAAAGGTTCCCGCCGTCAAAATTGGCTCCTTGGATGAAGGGGTTCTACTACATCCTACCAGCATAGGTTTAACAGTGCATGAAGATATTGTTAAAGCTTTGTAAACATTAAACAGGCTTTTCAGCAGCCCGCTTCAGCGTCACTGTAAACACAGTGCCTCTGCCCGGCTCGCTTGTCACATCGATTTTGCCTTCATGAGCCTCTATTAAATGCTTTACAATCGCAAGACCGAGACCGGTCCCGCCTGAGTTTCTGCTTCTGTCTTTATCAACGCGGTAAAACCGTTCAAAGATGCGGGGAATTTCTTCTTTCTGAATGCCAATCCCGGTATCGGAAACTTCAATTTGAATTTCTGTTTCTCCCGGTTTGACATTGATAGCTACCGAACCCTTCTCCGGTGTATAGGTTAATGCATTGTTTACGAGATTTAAAAACACCTGTTTCAGCCGGTACGGGTCGCCCGCTACATAGAGAGGGTCTTTCGGAACGTTCAGCTGTAAAGAGATACCTCTCTCCGTCGCTTTATGCTTAAGTAGCGTTTCAATATCAGCCAGCATTTTCGCTGCATCGAACGTTTCGATGCTGAGCGTAAAGTTTTGCTGCTCAATCTTAGAAAGATCAAGCAAATCCTGCACCAATGACTGAAGCCTTTTGCTTTCCTTTAAAATAATCGAGAGAAATTCTGAAAGCGCCTCTTTGTCCTCCATTGCCCCGTCTAATAGCGTTTCCGTAAACCCTTTGATCGATGTAATCGGCGTTTTCAGCTCGTGGGAAACATTGGCCACAAAATCTTTTCTCATCTGCTCTAATTTTTTCGTTTCCGTCATGTCATGAAAAACGAGCACGATCCCTTTCCATTCATCATCCGGCCCCATAATAGGAACGCCGTCCACTTCAAAATAACGCCTTTCAATTTTGATCGGAAGCCTTAATAGCTTGCATTTCTTCGTCTCAGTCATAAAAATCTCTTCGACAAGCTGGATCACTTCTTCATGTTCAAATGCATCATGATAAAGACGGCGCAGCATCTGATTCGGATTGACATGAAACTGCTTCGCGTAAGACCTGTTGACGAGATTGATAAAACCTCTTCCATCAATCATAATCAGCCCGGAGCCGATGTTTTCAATGACAGTCAGCAGGCGGTCGCGCTGCATTTCCTGCGTCCTCGTCATTTCCATCAGATCAACGGCAAGGCTGTTCATGGCCCGGCCAAGCTTGTCAGAACGCCTGATATAACCGCCGTATGTACGGGCATCGTAATTCCCCTTGGACAGCTCTGTTGCCATGTTTGTGGCTGCTTCAATAGATCTTTTGTAGCGAGAGGTCATATTAGAATAAAAGAAAACAATAATAATAAAAGCGGTACAAAGACTGGCTGTCAGCATGCCCCACATCTCGCCATTCAGACCCGAGCTTTCTTCACGGGAAGTAAGCAGCACATACCCTGTTTTTTCACCTTTGCTCCTAAGCGAAAGCCCATAATAAAACATGTTCTCCTCTTTCGCGAGAACTCCCTCATGACCGGAGACAAGCGCCTGAATCTGTGAAGAATCCTCCGCTCTGCCGTCAGACCCGTACAGCACCTTTCCTTCTGTATCGATCACGGACGCTTCTACATCAAGCGCACTGCCTGCATCTTTAATGACTTTCTCATTTGCCTGGTCATTCAGGTTGCCGGCATCAAGCAGCGAAGCCATGTATTTGGCTTCCTTTTCAATGTGTTCCTCCGATTTTTTTTGATCAGAAGATTCAAAGAGCTGCTGTAAAAACAGCCCGAGTACACTAAACACCACAATCATACAGACAACGAGCACAGAAAAAAGGCGCACACGATATTTAATCATTCATTTTTGGCTCCTCCAATTTATACCCCAATCCCCTAATGGTTTTAATATAGATCGGTTTTTTTGTATTCGTTTCAATTTTGTCTCGAAGATGGCTGATATGCACATCAACAATTCTCGTATCTCCGGCAAAATCGTAATTCCAGACAGCACTTAAAAGCAAATCTCTCGTCAGCACTCTTCCTTTATGTCTGCCTAAATACAATAGCAGCTCAAATTCTTTCGGTGTCAGCTCAAGCTGATTTTCTTTAAAATAAGCTTCATAATGATCGGGCAGAATCTTCAAATCGCCGATAACAATTTGTCCTTCTGTTTCCTCGTTTTTCATATCACTAGAGGGCGCAGCCATTTCAGAACGCCTTAAAATAGCTTTTACTCTTGCATTGACTTCTCGAGGGCTGAACGGCTTGGTCATATAATCATCAGCACCAAGCTCAAGCCCTAATACTTTGTCAAATTCTTCATCCTTCGCTGTCAGCATTAAAATAGGAAACATGAGTTTTTGCTGTCTCAGCTGCTTGCATACTTCAATTCCATCCAGCTTTGGAAGCATCACATCAAGCACAATTAAATCAGGATTTTCTGTTTCCGCCCTTTTGAGTGCTTCTTCTCCATCCGAAGCAGTAATAACCTCATAGCCTGATCGCTCCAAATTGTACTGCAAAAGTGTAACGATAGATTCTTCATCATCCACAACTAAAATTTTCTTGTTCATGCTGTGCCTCCAGTATCTTAATTCCCCGACATCCTATTTCTCTATTTTATGTCATCTTACCATGTTTCATGATTTTATTTTAACGAAAGCCGGACATTCCGACAATTCGCCTTTTACATCATTTTAAAAGAAAAATACAAGAGGCAGCTGAGGAATAGGAGGAAGCGCTTTCATTTTGTAATAAAAAGAGAAAGGCTTCGATTAAACCAGCCTTTCTCTTTTTATTTTAGGATAATACTTTCATCACATTTTTGACAGATTCAACTGATTTATTCAGCTGTTCTTTCTCGTATTCTGTCAATTCAAGCTCAATGATTTGTTCAAGCCCGTTTCCGCCGACAATTGTAGGAACACCAAGGTAGATGCCTTCATAGCCGTATTCTCCTTCAAGATAAGCAATTGTAGGAAGGACGCGGCGCTGATCTTTTAAGATTGCTTCGATCATTTCTGTCAGTGAAGCCGCAGGCGCATAATACGCGCTTCCGTTTCCTAAGAGATTCACGATCTCGCCGCCGCCTTTTCTTGTGCGCTCCACAATTGCGTCAATCCGGTCTTTTGGAATGAGGGTTTCAAGCGGGATACCGCCAGCATAAGAATAACGTACAAGCGGCACCATATCGTCACCGTGTCCGCCGAGAACAAAACCAGTCACATCTTTCACTGACAAGTTTAATTCCTCCGCCACAAACGTTCTGAATCTTGCCGTATCAAGCACACCTGATTGGCCGATCACGCGCTCTTTCGGGAAGCCAGACTCTTTATATACTGCGTATGTCATTGCATCAACAGGGTTTGTCAAAACCACAATGATAGAGTCAGGAGAATATTTCACGATTTCTCGTGTGACACTTCTCATAATTTTTTCGTTTGTAGAGACTAGATCATCCCTGCTCATACCAGGTTTTCTTGCAATACCGGCTGTAATGACAACAATGTCAGAACCCGCCGTATCCTCATAATTAGATGTACCCGTAATTTTCGCGTCAAAGCCTTGAACCGGGCTGGCTTCCAGCATATCAAGGGCTTTTCCTTTCGTCGGGTTCTCCAATTGAGGGATATCAACGAGAACAACGTCCGCCAGCTCTTTTTGAGCGGTTAAGAAAGCTGTTGTCGCTCCGGTAAAACCTGCTCCGATAACAGAAACTTTTTTACGAGTATTTCCCATGTCTCTCTTCTCCTTTATGGCTAATTTTAGGCTGTTTCCTTGCTTAGTCCATGTTTTTAATCAGTTCTTCTCCGAACTCTGAACATTTAACTTCAGTCGCGCCGTCCATTAATCTGGCAAAATCGTAAGTTACGACTTTAGAAGCGATTGTTTTTTCCATAGATTTAATGATTAAATCAGCCGCTTCATTCCATCCTAAATGCTCAAGCAGCAGCACACCTGAAAGAATAACTGAAGATGGGTTTACTTTATCAAGTCCGGCGTATTTAGGAGCCGTTCCGTGTGTCGCCTCGAAAATCGCATGTCCTGTTTCGTAGTTGATGTTCGCCCCAGGAGCAATACCGATTCCGCCTACTTGCGCCGCAAGAGCGTCAGAAATATAGTCTCCGTTAAGGTTCATTGTTGCCACAACATCAAATTCACTTGGACGTGTCAGAATCTGCTGAAGGAAAATATCAGCAATGCTGTCTTTGATAATGATTTTGCCTGCTGCTTCTGCTTCGCTTTGCGCTTTATTAGCGGCGTCTTTTCCGTCTTTTTCAGCAATGCGGTCATATTCAGCCCATGTGAAGACTTTTTCGCCGTATTCTCTCTCTGCAAGCTCATAGCCCCAGTTTTTGAAGGCGCCTTCCGTGAACTTCATGATGTTTCCTTTGTGTACAAGCGTTACAGACTTGCGGCCGTGCTCAATCGCATATTCAATTGCCGCTCTGACCAGACGGCTTGTTCCTTCTTCAGAAACAGGCTTAATGCCGATACCTGATGTTTCAGGGAAACGGATTTTGTTAACATTCAATTCATTTTGCAGGAAGCTGATGAGCTTTTGCACTTCTTCAGAGCCTTTTGCGTACTCGATGCCTGCGTAAATATCTTCTGTATTTTCACGGAAGATGACCATGTCAGTATCCTCAGGACGTTTTACGGGTGACGGCACTCCAGTAAAATATCTTACCGGTCTCAAGCAAACGAATAGGTCAAGCTCTTGTCTGAGCGCTACGTTCAAAGAACGGATACCGCCGCCGACAGGTGTCGTTAACGGGCCTTTAATCGCGATGAAATATTCGCGGATAACATCTAATGTTTCAGCAGGAAGCCACTCACCTGTTTTATTATAAGCCTTTTCTCCGGCATAAACTTCTTTCCACGTAATTTTCTTTTCACCTTTATATGCTTTTTCTACTGCGGCTTCCAAAACTTTTGAAGCCGCATTCCAAATATCAGGACCGGTTCCGTCTCCTTCAATAAACGGGATAATCGGGTTGTTTGGTACGTTTAATACTCCATTAGAGACTGTAATTTTTTCACCTTGTGCCACAATAAAAACCTCCCAGTATGTAATTCATATTTAGAAAACATTTTATTTTTCTTATATAGAAAACAAAATGATTTTTCTTAACATTCTAAAGTGTAAACCATCTTTGATGTTCTGAACAAGAGGCTAACTTCATTAACATAAGCCAGCCTCCCATGGTTCTTTAGGCTCTTTCTTCAATCGGAACAAAAGTTTGTTTGTCAGGGCCTGTGTAATCTGCACGCGGGCGGATCAGGCGGTTATTGTCATACTGCTCAAGGATATGAGCGAGCCAGCCTGACATTCTGCTTACAGCAAAAATCGGTGTGAACAGGTCATGGTCTATTCCGAGGCTGTGATAAACAGAAGCGGAATAGAAATCAACGTTAGGCGGAAGCTTTTTTTCTGATGTCACGATTTCTTCGATGCGAATCGACATGTCATACCATTTGCTTTCGCCGGTCAGGTTGGTCAGACGTTTGCTCATTTCTTTTAAATGTTTGGCGCGCGGATCGCCATGCTTATAAACGCGATGGCCGAATCCCATTATTTTTTCTTTCTTTTCCATCTTGGCGCGAACGAAAGGCTCGACATTCTCCACTTCGCCGATCTCTGTCAGCATTTTCATGACGCCTTCGTTTGCACCGCCGTGAAGCGGGCCCTTCAGTGCGCCGATCGCTGCAGTAATTCCTGAGTAGATATCCGAAAGTGTTGCCACACAGACCCTCGCTGTAAACGTTGACGCGTTCAGCTCGTGATCGGCATGTAAAATCAGTGCTTTATTGAAGGCTTCAACCTCAATCGGTGAAGGCTCTTCTCCATTTAATGTGTAGAGAAAATTCTCGGCAATGCCGTAGTCTTCTCTTGGCTCAACGGGTTCAAGACCCTTGCGGATTCTGGAAAACGCTGCAACCAGACCAGGCACCTTTGCCTGAAGGCGGATCGCCTTTCTGTAGTTGGCTTCCGGGTTCATGGTATCAGCCTCGCTGTCAAGCAGGCCTAGTAAAGAAATCGCTGTCCGAAGAGCAGCCATGGGATGAACATTTTCGAGGGAATAAGATTTGAAGTGCTCAATAATTTCTTGCGGAACGGCAGCTTCTTTTGCTAACTGCTGTTTTAACTCATCAAGCTCTTTTTTGTTTGGCAGCCTTAAGTGCCAAAGCAAGTAAATGATTTCTTCAAAGCTCGCATTCTCTGTCAAATCATCGATATCATACCCCACATATGTAAGGGTATCATCAATAATCGAACTAACAGATGATGTTGTTGCTACAACCCCTTCAAGACCGCGTGTCGCTGTCATATATAACATCTCCTTTTCAATAAATTTCCCCTTTAAGAGTGTTGTAAAAACATGAGGCTAACTTAAAAAGCACGTTGTAAGTATTTCTCCCCCCAAAAGAAAATGCTTACATTTTACTGCCTGCTGGTGCTGAAACCCTTTGCTTATGAAAGAACATAACAAATTCTTATAAGCTTTTTTAAGTTTGTGCCTATTCCTATTATAAACAATAATCAGACATTTGTTAAATGTTTACCTATAATTTTTTTTTTCATTCTATGATTTTCCCGAAAAAACGCCTTTATTTGCGGGTTTTTGGCATTAAAAAAAAGCGGCAGCAAGCCGCTTTTTTCATGAAGTGAACAGTTTTACGAGCTGCATCGCGATATAAGCAATCCCCGCTCCGATCAGCGGACCCACTGCGACTCCTCCGAAAAGCGCGACTGCGAGAATGGTACCGATGACAAGAGCAGTGGTGATGTGAGGATCGTTTTCCAGCAGGGTCAGGCCATTTTTGGCAATCAGCGCAACGGCAATTCCCGCCCCCAATGCAATCCATGCGTAAGAAGAACGCATTGCCTCACCAAGCTGTTTAAATCCAATCTCTCCTGTGGCGATTGGAACAAGAACAGCAATTGTGATGACGGTCACGCCCCAGTTGATGCCTTTTGACTGGATAGTCGGAAAAAATTTTTGGTCAAGTCCCACGATTTTAATGATCAAAAGGACGGATACAGCAAAAAGCAGCGATTGATTTTTTGCGATAAGTGCAATAGCCAAGAGTAATATTAAAAATAAATTCGCTTGTGTAAACACGCGTCATCCCTCCTTTAAGATGAATGTATTCATATACAGCCGTACCGTGAATAAACATAACAATAGGACATGCTGACGAGAGGAGGATCGTTTTTGTGAATCAATCCTATATCACTATTTTTTTCCGAACCCTCTTTGTCGTGTCGCTTACAGCCGGATCAGCAGCCGCTGTTTATTATTCGTTTCCGTTAACATATCCGTTCCTCATTGCCCTTATTCTTTCAACAGCGATTCACCCTGTTGTAGACTACTTGGACAAGGTGACCGGATTCCCGCGAACTTTAAATGTCATCGGCGTGCTTGCCTTTTTTCTGCTCGCGGCGTTCGGTGTGCTGACCATTGTGGTAGCAGAAATCGTAACAGGGACTGCATATCTTGCAAAAACCCTTCCCCCGCATATCAGCACATTTATCTCTTATTGTGAAAAACTGTTTACCACTCATATCCAGCCGCTCTATCACGAACTGACCGTTTTATTTCATGAATTGGAGACCAACCAGCAGGCTTCCATCGTCACTCACATTCAGACACTTGGAGATTCCGCTGCCAAAAACGCAGGACTGCTGCTGTCTCACATTCTTGAAATGATCCCGAAGTTTTTCGCGCTGCTTCCGAATACCGCGGCTGTTTTGATATTTTCACTTCTTGCTACATTTTTCATGACAAAGGACTGGCACAAGCTGAAAGCGATGCTCGTTTCAATGCTGCCGGATCGAATAACAGCAAACGGAAAGGCGATCAGCAGCGAGTTAAAAAAAGCAATGACCGGTTTCATTAAAGCGCAGGCTGTTCTTGTATTCCTTACGATGGTCATTGTATTCATCGGTCTTTCTCTCTTAAAGGTTGAGCATGCAGCAACGATTGCTTTTTTAATTGGGCTAGTCGACCTTCTCCCTTATTTAGGAGCAGGATCCGTCTTCGTGCCGTGGATTTTGTATTTATCGATTACAGGCCAGCTTCCTCAAGCAATTGGAATTGGTGTGCTGTACCTTGTCGTACTCGTTCAGCGGCAGCTGACAGAGCCGAAAATATTAAGTAAATCAATCGGAATCGATCCGCTGGCAACACTCATTTCCCTCTTTGCCGGCTTTAAATTGTTCGGATTTTTAGGACTGATTGCCGGTCCTGCCGTTCTCGTTGTCATCCAGGCTTTTATTACAACAGGTGCCTTAAAGGAAATATGGTCCTACATCACTGTCCAGCAAAAATAAAACAGCAGCCCATGATGCAGGCTGCCGTTTTTATTTTATAATGATCCGCTTGTTCTTCGACATGCCTCTCAGCCATTTGAACAGGATCGGCTTACACCAGCTGCGGGTGAACGGGATAAGCAGGCATGCGCCGGCCAGATCTGATAAAAAGCCTGGAAGCATCAGCAAAAGGCCGCCAATAAAGATGCACAGGCCGTCAGCAATCGCTTCACCAGGCATCTTGCCATATTGAAGGTCACGCTGAACCTTGAAGTAAACTTCAGTTCCTTGTTTTTTGGCAGCTGCTGCCCCAATGATCCCGGTCAGAATCATCAAAAGAACCGTCGGAAGAATACCGATCAGCTTGCCCGAAAATAGAAATATGCCGATTTCAATTGCCGGAAACACAATAAAAAGCAAAAATAAAAACCTCATCTCCAGCCCCCCACATGTGTAAAACGCCTTCGTTCAAAAATAGTGCCAAATAGAGAAAAGGAAGGGAATACGCTCCCTTCCCATTTTCAGATGTGATTAAAGTACACTTGCACGGCCTTGGTAGACTGCCCCTCTAGAAGCGTCAACCGTAATATCCTGGCCTTCTGTCAAAATGGATGTCGCATTTTCCAAACCAACAATAACCGGAATGCCGAGGCTTAATCCGACTACTGCAGCATGGCTTGTCAAGCCGCCTTCTTCTGTAATAAGGGCAGACGCTTTTTCAAGAGACGCGATCATGTCACGGTCAGTGCTAGTTGTCACCAAAACAGCGCCGTCAGTCATTTTTTGTTCGGCTTCTTTTGCGTTTTGTGCAATGACAACCGGACCGTAAGCTGATTTGCGGCCGATACCTTGGCCTTTAGCGATGATATCACCGACAGTATAAACTTTCATCAAGTTCGTTGTTCCTGACTCACCGACAGTACCTGCTGTAATGACGATCAGGTCACCATTTTTTACAATTCCGCTGTGTAATGATTTTTGCACAGCGTCTTCCAGCATCTCATCAGTTGAGCTTGCATTTTGACCGCTTTCTGCGAAAACGCCGGATACAAGAGCGAGTTTTCTGGAAACAGAATCATTTACAGTCACAGCGACAATCGGTGCCTGCGGGCGGTATTTTGCAATCATACGCGCTGTATGGCCGCTTTCAGTCGGCGTTACAATCGCAGTAGCATTCAAGTTAATGGCTGTATGTGCAACAGATTGGCCGATTGCATCAGTAATCGTCATGCCTACCTGGTCTCTGCGCTTTGAAAGAATCTCTTTGTAATTCAGCGCCTCTTCAGAACGGGATGCGATGTTGTGCATCGTTTGAACCGCTTCAACCGGGTAGTTTCCGGCAGCTGTTTCACCAGAAAGCATGATCGCATCTGTGCCGTCGAAAATTGCGTTTGCGACGTCACTCGCTTCCGCACGAGTCGGACGCGGGTTGCGCTGCATGCTGTCAAGCATTTGTGTCGCTGTAATAACCGGTTTGCCCAGTGCGTTGCATTTTTTAATCAGGTCTTTTTGCACGAGCGGCACTTCTTCAGCCGGGATTTCCACACCTAAGTCTCCGCGCGCAACCATTAAGCCGTCAGACACTTCGAGAATAGAATCAATGTTGTCTACGCCTTCTTGGTTTTCAATTTTAGGGATAATTTGAATATCCTGAGCATTATGCTCCTCAAGAAGTTCACGGATTTCAAGCACGTCAGTAGAACGGCGTACAAAAGACGCAGCGATGAAATCTACTCCTTGCTCAATACCGAAAACGATATCTCTCGCGTCCTTCTCAGTAATACCAGGAAGGTTGACGCTGACACCCGGCACGTTAACGCCTTTTTTGTTTTTCAGTGTTCCGTTGTTTAGTACTTTTGTTTTGATTTCGCGTTTAGCGGCATTCACTTCAAGTACCTCAAGACCGATAAGCCCGTCATCTAAAAGAATCGTTGAGCCTTTTTCAACGTCCTCTACTAAACCTTCATACGTTACTGAAATCTTATCAGTTGTTCCAACTACCTCGTCCATTGAAACGATAAGCTCTTTGCCTGTTTCAAGCTCAATAGCACCGTTTTCCATTGTATGTGTACGGATTTCAGGGCCTTTTGTATCAAGCAGGATTCCGACGTTTTTGCCGAGCTTTTTGCTCGCTTCGCGGATATTTTTAATACGTGCTCCGTGCTCCTCAAAATCTCCGTGAGAAAAATTCAAACGAGCCACATTCATTCCTGACTCCATTAATTTCGTAAGCATTTCAATACTTTCACTTGCCGGACCGATGGTACAAACAATTTTTGTTTTTCTCAATTCGTTCACTTCCTTCTGAAATCTTCAGCCTTCTGCTGCATTCTTAAATAGACAGTTCTTTTGAAAGCTGATACATGTTTTGCTCAACTGTGTGTTTTTGATCCAGTATTTCTATAATATCATGGTCTACAAGCTTATTGTTTTGTATACCTACACAGCGTCCGCCTTTTCCTTCAAGCAGCAGTTCAACCGCATACGCGCCAAGTCGGCTTGCCAGAACACGGTCAGCAGCACTTGGGGAACCGCCGCGCTGGATATGGCCTAATACAGATACCCTAGTTTCAAGATTTGTTTCTTCTTCAATGCGTTTCCCGAATTCAACACCGCTGCCTACCCCTTCGGCAACGATAATAATACTGTGTTTCTTCCCGCGCTCATGACCGCGTTTTAGCCGGGCAATGATTTCGTGCATGTCGTAATCAGCCTCAGGGATCAAGATTGATTCCGCACCGCCTGCAAGTCCGGCCCATAATGCAATATCACCGGCGTGGCGGCCCATCACTTCGATCACATATGTACGTTCATGAGAAGTCGCTGTATCGCGAATCTTATCAATTGCGTCAATTACTGTATTTAAAGCTGTGTCGAAACCGATTGTAAAATCAGTACCCGGAATGTCATTATCAATTGTACCCGGTACACCTACACATGGAAACCCGTGCTCCGTTAATTTCTTCGCACCCATGTATGAGCCGTCTCCGCCGATAACGACAAGCCCTTCGATACCCAGCTTCTTCAAGTTTTCGATCCCTTTTTCACGGCCTTCAACCGTTTTGAATTCAGGACATCTTGCTGTATAAAGCTTTGTTCCTCCGCGATGAATAATATCACCTACAGAACCGAGCTCTAGCTTTTCAATCTTTCCGCTGATCAATCCTGAGTATCCGTTATAAATGCCGTAAACTTCAACGTCATGATAAATCGCTTTTCTGACAACTGCGCGAACTGCTGCATTCATTCCCGGGGAATCCCCGCCGCTCGTCAATACCCCTATACGTTTCATTCTCCATTCACCTCAGCAAACATATATGATTAAAACATAACATGATCATTGCCCTAAAAACAATGAAAAGGGATCTCCATCCTCCCTATGAAACCTTACCTATTATACAATTAAATAAATTGTTTTTAAATAAAATTTAAGGAATGTCACAAAAAATAAACGTGAGCCAAAGGCTTCACGTTTATTTAGTTTACCCCGATATATTGATCTTCAATCGATACTTTCCCAATTGCTTTGTATTTTTCATAGCGCTGCTGAATTAATTCTTCTTCATTCAGCTTCAGCAAAGTCTTTAACGATTGTTTAAGGGTTTCATCCATGTAGCTTGCCTGCAGCTTAATATCGTGGTGCGCTCCGCCTTTTACTTCTTTTATCATATGATCTATAATACCTAATTCTTTTAAGTCAGGCGCAGTGATTTTCATTGTTTCCGCCGCTTTTTTGGCAAGACTGGAGTCCTTCCATAAGAGTGCCGCAGCACCTTCCGGAGAAATAACAGAATAAGTAGAGTTTTCCAGCATATGCAAGTGGTTGCCCACACCTAAACCTAGAGCTCCGCCGCTTCCGCCTTCGCCGATGACGATACAAACAACAGGCACTCTAAGGCCGGCCATTTCAAACAGGTTTTTGGCGATTGCTTCGCTTTGTCCTCTTTCTTCAGCTGCTCGTCCAGGGTATGCCCCCTTCGTATCAATAAAACAGATAATCGGTCTGTTAAATTTATCAGCCTGTTTCATCAGACGAAGCGCTTTACGATAGCCCTCAGGATGAGGCATTCCAAAGTTGCGGACCAGGTTTTCCTTCGTGTCTTTTCCGCGCTGATGACCGATAACTGTCACAGGCAGGCCGTGAAACTTGGCAATACCGCCGACAATGGCTTCATCGTCTCCGTACGCTCTGTCTCCGTGACATTCAAAAAAGTCTGTAAACAGGTAATGAATATAATCAAGTGTTGTCGGACGGTCCGGCAGACGTGCGATTTGAACACGGTCCCAAGGCTTCAGATTTTTATAAATATCATCCTGAAGCTTAGCCAGACGGTCTTCAAGCCGTTCGATTTCTGCACTCAGATCCATTTCCGAATCCTGGGTGAATTTTTTCAATTCGGCGATTTTGGTTTGCAGTTCAATCACCGGTTTTTCAAATTCTAATCTTGCAGCCACTCAATGTCACCTCCTGTTTGATGCATATCCAGCAGATTCTCTAACGTTTTTTTCATGTCGTCGCGGTGAATAACCGCATCAAGCTGTCCATGTTTTAATAAGAATTCCGCCGTTTGGAAGTCCTCCGGCAGTTTTTCGCCTATTGTCTGTTCGATAATCCTTCTTCCGGCAAAACCGATCAGCGCGCCGGGCTCCGCGAAATTATAATCGCCAAGAGAAGCAAAGCTTGCCGATACCCCGCCGGTAGTGGGATGCGTCATGACTGAGATAATGAGACCCTGTTCCTCACTGAATAATTTTAAGGCAGAGCTTGTCTTTGCCATTTGCATAAGGCTTAATATGCCTTCCTGCATCCTTGCACCGCCGGAAGCAGTAAAAATAATAAACGGAACTTTATCCGCTTTTGCTTTTTCAATCGCAAGCGTGATTTTTTCACCGACGACAGAGCCCATGCTGCCCATACGGAATGAAGAATCCATTACCGCGACAACAGCAGGAAATCCCCCGATGGTGCCCTTGCCTGTGACAACAGCCTCGTTTAAGGATGTTTTCTCGCGATCTTTTTCAAGCTTTTCCAGATAACCCGGGAAACCGAGCGGGTTTTCCGATAACATCCCCTGATTGAATTCCTCAAAGGACTGTTCATCCATCAAGCTTTCGATACGCTGTTTTGCATTCATTGGGAAATGATAATCGCAGTTCATGCATACCCGCATATTTTTATCCAACTCTTTAGTGAGCATGATTTTTTTACACTTAGGACATTTTGTCATAATGCCTTCCGGAACATCGTGCTTCGCTTGATCTGACGGTACGGAAGCATACTTTTTCTTTTTAGTGAATATATCCTTTAACAAATGATTACCTCCCTTTTGTGAAGGGTTCTCTTCACCGCATGCCATCCAGACAGATAGACTTGCTAATAACTTTACCGAAACTATTGTACTTTTTTTGTCAAACGCTGTCATCCTCAATTCGACAACTTTTTATCCGCAGACGCGTGCGGACAGACTCATGATAAACCTAATAAATCGTTGAACCAGTAAGGTTGGTAACGTATTCAAAAATCATGTTAAACTCGGCTGAAATTTTTTTAAGTCCTGACCCCAAAAAAATTTCAGCCGCAAGTTTAACTTGAGAACAGCGCGCCGGTCTCCGCCAACGCGCTGCCATTTTTGGAATGAATTAAAATTATTCGCCAATAATCGTAAGTTTTCTGGTTTTTTCTGCAACTTCTTCAGGATCTACAGTAATTCTTGCCACACCTGTTTCCATCGCCGCTTTCGCCACAGCCTTAGCCACAGCAGGCGCAACACGTTTATCAAACGGTGCAGGGATTACGTACTCTGGGCTAAGCTCATCGTCTGATACTAGTGAAGCAATGGCTTCAACCGCTGCAATCTTCATTTCTTCGTTAATGTGAGTGGCGCGCACGTCAAGCGCTCCACGGAAAATTCCCGGGAAGGCAAGCACATTGTTTACTTGGTTCGGGAAATCTGAACGGCCTGTTCCGATAACGCTTGCTCCAGCTTCACGCGCATCTTCCGGCATAATTTCCGGATTCGGGTTTGCCATTGCGAAAATGATCGGATCTTTCGCCATGCTTTGTACCATTTCTTTTGTTAGCGCACCTTCGACAGACACACCGATAAATACGTCAGCACCAGCGATCACATCTTCCAAAGAGCCGTCTTTACGGTCTTGGTTTGTGAATTTTGCCACTTCGTTTTTAACATCGTTCATACCGTTCGGACGCCCTTCATAAATGGCTCCTTTTGAATCGCACATCACGATGTCGCGCACGCCGAAATGGTAAAGAAGCTTAATGATCGCAATACCTGCAGCACCGGCGCCGTTAGCCACAACTTTAATGGAAGACATGGATTTTCCAGACAATTTCAGCGCGTTTACAAGGCCAGCTACTGTTACAATCGCTGTGCCGTGCTGATCGTCATGGAAAACCGGGATGTTCGTTTCTTTTTTCAGACGCTCTTCAATGATGAAGCAGTTTGGCGCCGCGATATCTTCAAGATTGACACCGCCAAATGTCGGTTCAAGCAATTTAACGGTTTCGATGATTTTATCAACATCATTTGTGCCCAAAGCAATTGGGAACGCGTCTACGCCGGCAAAGCTTTTGAAAAGAACGGCTTTACCTTCCATAACAGGAAGTGCTGCTTCAGGGCCGATATTTCCAAGGCCGAGCACAGCTGTACCGTCTGTCACAACTGCTACCATGTTCCCCTTCATTGTATAATCATATACTTTGTTAATGTCTTCATGAATATCCTTACATGGTTCTGCTACACCCGGGGAATAAGCAAGGCTTAAATCTTTCGCATTTTTAACCTCTACTTTAGATTTGGATTCGAGCTTCCCCTGGTTCACTTTATGCAGATGTAATGCTTCTTCTCTTAATGACATTCTCCTAAACACTCCTTAATGGAATTTTTTGATTCGTATGCTGCTGCATTGATTGCTGCATTCTGCGGAGTAGATCTATCAGAATATTTAAACAGAGTAACATAATTGCTCCAATTGTATAACAAAAAGCGAATGGTTACCACTGTTTTAAAACGACGTTTTTTTGACCTAACAGCTCTTTTAAGCGGTATAACACCTGGTGATCCGCATCGATATGGAACGCCTCAGGAAGCTTTATCGTCTGTTTTTGCCTTTCATAATAGAGATAAACGCCGGTTTCCCCCTTATGCTCCAGCAAAATGCGCTTGATCTTTGTCAGGATCTCCTGACTGTGCTGACTGCTTTCTATCTTCATATAAACCGATGGCGCTTTTTCAGCATTCATATTTTCCAGCAATTCCGCTCTGGACATAATAAACTGGACTTTTTCCTGCCTGATTTCACATTTCCCTGCTGTAAACAATAGAGCGCCCTCTCTTAAAACCGGGGAAAGCTGTCTGAATTGTTCAGGGAACACAACGGCTTCCATTTCGCCGGTCTCATCACTTAACGTTAAAAACGCCATGTTTTGACCTGTTTTTGTCCGAATCGTTTTGATTTTCGACAGCAGGACACCGAGTGAAACCTGCTTTTTAACAGCCTGCTGAGCCTGCTGAATGGGTACCGCTCCTCGCGCTGTCAGCTGGTTTCGAAAGGCAGAGAGCGGATGATTTGAAAAATAAATACCGAGCGTTTCTTTTTCAAATGCAAGAATATCCACAAGCGGAAGCTCCTCGGTTTCCACGTACTTCGGTTTAATGGAGAACGATTCTTCTAAAAACAATCCCATTTGGTCATCGTCCGCGGCGAATAGCTCGGCATGCTCTAACGCAACGTCAATCGATGCGAGCAGCGTAGCCCGGTTTTGATCGAATTCGTCCATTGCACCAGAAAATATGAGTGCTTCAAGCGTTTTGCGATTTACGCTTTTTGACGGCACGCGAAAGCAGAAATCGAAAAGATCTTCAAATGGTTTCTCTTTTCTTGCTTTATATATATCTTTGACTGCTGAGATGCCTACACTTTTTATCGCACGGAGGCTGTACCTGACAGCTCCGTCTTCAACTGTAAACGGATAGCTGCTTTTGTTCACTGACGGAGGAAGGATACGAATCCCGCTCCCCTTCGCTTCGTAAAGATATTGAGCTATTTTATCCTCATTGCCAATGACGCTTGTAAGCAGTCCGCACATAAAATATAAAGGATAATGAGCCTTCAAATACGCAAGCTGGCAGCCGATCATGCTGTATGCCACCGCATGGCTTCTGTTGAAGCCATAGTTTGCGAATTTGACGATTAAATCGTAGACTTCATTTGCAGTGTCTACAGAATACTCCTTTTTTAAGCACCCTTCAACAAAATGGCTCCGCTCTCGGTCAAGAATGTCTTTCTTTTTTTTGCTGACTGCACGTCTGAGCAGGTCCGCCTCGCCTAAAGAAAATCCTGCCATACGCGAAGCAATCACCATAATTTGCTCCTGATAAACGATGACGCCATACGTATCTTCCAATATCCCTCTTAAATCTTCATGGGGATAATGAACCGGCACGCGCCCGTGTTTACGGTCGATAAATAACGGAATATTTTCCATCGGACCGGGCCGGTACAGTGCGTTTACCGCGACAATATCTTCTAATCCTGAAGGCTTAAGCCTTTTCAAAACACTTCTCATTCCTGAGGATTCAAGCTGGAAAATCCCTGTCGTATCCCCTTTTGACAGCAGAGAGAATGTTTTTTCGTCTTGATAAGAAATACTCGAAAGATCTATTTTAATATTTTTTTCTTTTTCAATCATTGAAGTGATGGACTCGATGAGTGTCAGGTTGCGCAAGCCCAAGAAATCCATTTTCAAAAGGCCCAGATCTTCGAGGTGATCCATCGCGTATTGCGTTAAATAGATCCCTTCATGTCCTTCCTGAAGCGGGACAACATCAGTTAACGGTTCCTCACTTAAGACAACGCCGGCCGCGTGGGTTGACGTATGTCTCGGAAGACCTTCTATTTTTCTGGCAATCGTAAACACTTGCTGAAGCAGACTTGACTCACTGAGTCGCTTATTCAGCTCCGGCGATTGCTTTCTCGCATCATCCAAGGTCATGCCCGGCCTTGAAGGAATGAGCTTCGCAAGCTGATCCGCTTCCTTCGGGCTTACACCGAATACCCTTCCGACGTCCCGAAGCGCCGCTTTTGCCGCCAGCGTCCCGAAGGTAATAATCTGGGCGACGTGCATTGCGCCGTATTTCTGCTGAACGTATTGAATGACCTCGTCCCTTCTTGTATCCGGAAAGTCGATATCAATATCCGGCATACTGATTCGTTCCGGGTTTAAAAACCTTTCAAACAGCAGGTGATGCTTGATCGGATCAACGTCCGTGATATAGAGGACATAAGCCACGAGCGATCCCGCCGCAGAACCCCTTCCCGGTCCTGTCACAATCCCTTTTTCATGGGCGTGCTTCATAAAATCCCATACGATCAGAAAATAATCGCTGAACTTCATCCGCTTGATGACATCAAGTTCATATTGAAGACGTCGAATATACTGTTCATCTGGTGTATCGAAGCGGCTGCGAAGCCCTGTCATACAAACATCCGTCAAATAATCATCCGCGGATGTACCGTCTGGAGTCGGAAATGATGGCAGGCGGGTCTGTCCCAGACTGACGTCAACCCGGCATTGTTCTGCAATCTCAACAGATGCTTGCAATGCCTCAGGATGCTCTTGGTATATAACACGCATTTCATCAATGGATTTCAAGTCGAGATCCGGCATCTCTTCATTTGATGCCTCAGTGAGTTTTTCACCTGACTTTATCGCTTTCAAACAGCGATAGGCAGCCTGATCTTCTTTCCTTATATAATGAACATCGCCTGTCGCCGTGACCGGAATTCCCGTTTCTTCAGACAGCCGGAGGATTTGCTCAGATAAGAATTTATTTTCTTTAAACGGCTGAAAGGATAAATAAAAAGCACCTTTTCCGAATATAGACTGAAAATGAAGCGCTGCTTGAGCGGCCTGGTCAAACAGCCCTTCTTCAAGCAGCATTTCAATATAGCCCTTTTCGCCGGGGGTGATCGCAATAATGCCTTCGCGATAGCTGTTAAGCCATTTTGGCTTCAGGCCGTTTTTTGATTTCGATTGCAGGACGCTGCTGATTTTCAGCAGGTTTTGATAGCCTGTATTTGATTTTGCCAGCAGGACGAGAGGGTAGGCTTCGAGCTCGTCATCATCTGTGAAAACAGAAGCCGTCAAGCCGATAATCGGGTTGATCCCCCTCGCCTTGCATGCTTTATAAAATTGAATAGCTCCGTACATGACATGATCATCTGTCAGCGCCAAAGACGCATATCCGAGCCTGTCAGCTTCACTGACGAGCTCTTCCACAGCCGCGGCGCTGTTTAGCAGGCTGTACCCGCTATGCACTTGCAGGTGAACAAAAGACATGCTATCACCTCTTTCTCCATTACGATCCATTTCTTTCTTCATTATAAGTCGGGTTTTCAAAAGAAACAAATGTTCTTTTTCGAGTCGTCATCATACTTGTCCCGAATGCTCAATATGATATAAAAGGTGAGGTGATCAAGATGGATCAGGAAGCTGGTTTTATGGTAAATTTTATCAACAGTTATTTTATTGCATTAGGGGTGCTGATCGGAGGCGCACTCATCGGAGGCCTTGGAGCATATTTGGCAGGCGAAGCCCCGCTTACGGTCATTACAAAGCTTGCGAACAGATTAAAAATATGGGCGCTGGTCGCCGCTATCGGCGGTACATTCGATGCGGTATACAGCTTTGAACGGGGTATTCTTGAAGGCAATACGAGAGATTTATTCAAGCAGATTCTTCTCATTATATCGGCCATGGGCGGGGCGCAAAGCGGCTGGCTTATCATTTCATGGCTGACGCAGGAGCATATTTCTTCATGAGAGTGCCGCAGCATTACAAGAAACCGGGATGGCAGCGTTTTTTTGCAGGTATGATGTGCGGAGCCGTGATCAGCTGGTTTTTTTTCCTGTTTACATACGGAACATTCCAGGAGGAGCAGGTTTCCCTCATCGAAAAACAAAAAGAGCACGTCAAAGACTTGAACGACCAAATTTCCATCTATCAGGAAGACCTCCACAAACTAAATGAAGACAATAAAAGAAAACTGCTTATTCAAAGCGTCGATGTCAAATTGCTGAATGGAGAAAAATATAAAATTTCGCAGCCTGATAAAACAAAATTCGAGGAGCATGTGAAGGATGATATTTCAGAGGTCATTACAAAGGATATAGAAAGCGTCTATAAAACGAAGGAGCTTTTAAAACGGACAATTGAAAATAAAGTCTATACGATCAATGAAAAAAAATATGAGGCAGCCGTCAAGGAATTAATTATTTACACAAGGCTTTCGGTAGAAATCGAAATATCATTCGCGACGTAAATATGGAATTTTTTTAAATTTTTCAAACTTCTGTCGCTTTTTCCCATTCTTTTTTATAAACTATAAATGAGGCTTAATAGCGAAAGGAGGAGGAAGGGAAATGGAGGTTTACAGTGACCGTCAATTAGCAAAAGATCAAGCAGCCCGACTCAGACAAGGTTTTTCTGCATATGCCGAAACAAACTCACTCGCTTCCCTCATCAAAAAAGAACTTCAATCTCACAATCTCCAAGTCTACGAGGACCTTACTGAGTTCGGCTGCTGGTTCATCCCCGTCACAGATGAACACTAAGAGAGAGGGTCTCCCCTCTACTTGTGTTCTTTACATAACGTCTCCAGATCAGCTAAAATCTGTTCCGCTTTATCCCAGCTGTAAATGGAGGCGCCTGAAGCCAGAGGATGCCCTCCGCCGTTATATTTCCGGGCGAGTCCGTTAATAACAGGCCCCTTTGAACGGAATCTGACTCTGATTTGATCGTCTTCTTCTATGAAAAACACCCATGCGCGAATACCTGAGATATTTCCAAGCGTCCCGACAAGCTGCGACGCTTCAGAAGCCGTTGTGCCGAACCTTTCAAGAGTATCCTTTTTGATGAAAACAGAAGCAGCGCCATTTTCAGACAAAGACACATTTTGAAAGATATAGCCGTTAAGCTTCACCACATTCAGTTTTGTTTCATACAATTGATTAAACAGCTCTGAAGAAGAGAACGGATACTTAATGAGCTCACCTGCATATTTTAATGTTTTTTCCGTTGTATTGGGAAATAAGAAGCGTCCGGTATCACTGACAATGCCGGCATAGATCAGCTCGGCGGCTTTTGTATTCAGCTTCCAGCCGTGCTCTTTTCCTTCTAAATACAGCTCATAAATCATTTCACTTACTGAGCTGGCATTCGTATCGACCCACAGAAGATCGCCGTAAGGATCTTCGTTCGGATGGTGGTCGATTTTCATTAGTTTGGCGCCTGATAAATAACGCTGATCGTCGATTCTTTCCTGATTTGCCGTATCGCAGACGATCACAAGGGCGCCTTTATATGTTTCATCGTCCACCTCATCGAGGGTATATAAGAAAGAAAGGGACGGTTCCGGTGTGCCGACCGCAAAAATATTTTTTTCAGGATACGTTTCACGCAGGATTTCCGTAAGTCCGCACTGAGATCCGTAGGCATCCGGGTCAGGGCGCACATGTCTATGTAAGATAATCGTGTCATATAATGATATGGTTCTGATCAATTCTGTTTTCATTTGATACTCCTTTATTGTTTTTTTTCATTAAATCACATTCTCTGCCGACGGAAAAGAAAAATAACGTCAAAACCAAGCCCGTTTTTGTATAAAATGGGTTTGTAAACTTTTACGATGGAGGATTTCATTTATGCTGGTTCTTGTTTTTTTGATTGGGCTTTCAGCCTGCTTTTATGTGTACTATAAAGTAAAAGGCGTACGGGCAAAGCAATCTTTGGAAAAAGAAATCTTTTCAGCAAAATCTAGCATGGCATTAGGATCGCTGGTGCTGTTTTACGGACTCAATCAAATGATATTATTCCATTCAGTATTAACGTTAGTAATCGGCGGCATCTTTATCGTCATCGGAGCCGGAAGCGCATGGGCAGGTTATAAAGCCTACAGCCATTACAATCCCCTTCACGCCAAAGAAGCTGAAAGAGATCACGCGTAAGGGGCGCCTGAGACGTCCCTTAGCTTCTTTCCATCAGCTGAACCATCAGCATTGCTTTAGACACGATATGGCCTTGGCTGTGCACTTCAACTTCCATTTTTCCGAACTTTCTTCCAGCCTCTAAAATGCGCGGCTTGACTTCGATGACCGACTCCATCTGCACAGGCTTCAAAAAGAAAATGGTGATGCTTTCTATCACTAGTTCGCCGCGTTTTTTCGAGCGCAAAAACCGATTGGCCGCTTGCGTCAAAATGGTCGTAAACACGCCATAAGAAATCGTCCCCAGCTGATTTGTCATTTGCGGTGTTACTTCATACTGATAAACCGTTTGATCCTGTTTATCCTCATCCTCATCTTTAAATCCTCTTGAGACGATATCATCAAGCTTTTCCCCGACTTGAGGCTGCTTTTGAATCATTTGAAGAGCTTTCAGCACGTCTTGGCGGCTGATCATGCCAATCAGTTTTTGGTGTCCGTCAGTGACGGGAAGCACTTCGATCCCTTCCCACACCATCATTTGCGCCGCTGAGGCGACAGACGTTTTCCCAATAACCGTAACCGGATTTTTTGTCATGACTTTTTCAATGGGTGCATTCCGGTCGTGACCTGCGATATCTTTCGAAGTCAAGATCCCGTGGATTTTCATTTGTTCGTCGACAACCGGGAAACGCCCATGGCCCGTTTCAAAATTTTTCTCGTACCATTTTTCAAGTTTATCCTTGGGTGAAAGATATATCGTACGGTCAGCGGGCGTTAAAATGTCCTCCACCAGAACGATTTCTTTTTTGATCAGCTGGTCATAAATCGCCCGGTTAATCATAGCGGCAACTGTAAAGGTGTCATAGCTCGTGGATAAAATCGGCAGCTCAAGCTCGTCTGCCAGCTGCACGATGCTGTCATCTGTGTTAAATCCGCCCGTTACAAGTACAGCGGCGCCTGCCTCAAGCGCCTGTCTATGTGCATTGATTCGATTTCCGACAATCAAAAGATTCCCGGCTGCCGTGTACCGCATCATCGCGTCCAGCTCCATTGCGCCTATGACAAATTTATTTAATGTCTTATGGAGTCCGGCCCGACCTCCGAGCACTTGTCCGTCTATGACGTTTACAACCTCTGCATATGTAAGCTTTTCGATATTTTCTTTTTTCTTTTGTTCAATTCTGATTGTTCCGACACGTTCAATCGTACTGACAAAGCCTTTATTCTCTGCTTCCTTGATGGCTCTGTACGCCGTGCCTTCACTTACTTTCATTTCCTTTGCGATTCTCCGCACAGAAATTTTTTCACCGACAGGCAGCGAATCAATATATGTTAAAATTTGTTCATGCTTAGTTGCCAAACCTTTCACCTCTAAGGGACAGTCTTCTGCTTTTATTATAAGGGCTCGGATGATTGATTCGCAATGAGGCAGGAAAATAAAAAGGAAGCCTGCCCGGCTTCTTACAGCGCAGTGTGCTGTTGGGTGCTGAAGGACGAACCCATCATTCAGACTTCCCGCAAGCGCCTGACCTTCGTGTTTCCTTTCACATCTATAAAAACAATGTCTTTATTTTTCTTTTATATTGATGTCAACTGCTGCTTTTACAATCTTTTTATTCCCTATTTTAGATAAAACAAATAAAACAGCAAACAGCCATATTGCTCCTATCGCCGTATAGATAAATGGATAAACAGCTGTGTTTTCGATCCATTCATTTATCAATGTTCTCGCATTTACTAATATAATAAATCCTCCTACCAGCACACCCATCAATTGCGGGTGAAATTTCTGTACGAGCCATGCTGCGATAGGGGCCGCGATAATTCCGCCAGCCATTAACGAACACACCCATAACCAATTGACATCCTCCCATCCCAATGAAACAAGAAAACCGACAGTTGCAGATACTGCGATGGCAAACTCACTAGTATCTACAGTTCCTACTACTTTCCTCGGACTCAGGCCTTTTCGGGATAATAAAATCGGAGTGGTGACGGGGCCCCAGCCACCTCCTCCTGTGGCATCTGCAAAAGCGGCGATCACTCCTAAGGGAATGGATTGTTTTCTGCTTAACGGCACATGTTTTTTCTCAAGTGCAGGCTTGTATTGAAATAAAAATCTTATCAATACATATCCGCCCAGCAGGAGCAGAAACAAAGAAATATAGGGTTTCGCCACATCTCCGGGTAAATGGCTGAGAAATGCAGCGCCTAAAAAAGCACCTATTGAACCGGGAATGACAAGCTGATAAACAGTTTGTTTGTCAACATTTCCAAATTTAATATGTGACACTCCTGATGCGGCAGTCGTGACGACTTCCGCTAAATGGACAGAAGCCGAAGCAACAGCAGGCGTTATGCTGAAAGCTAATAACAGCGAAGTTGAGGTAACACCATAAGCCATACCTAACGAACCGTCTATTAACTGCGATAACAAGCCTATAAATGCAAAAACAATTAATTTCTTCATCAGCACACCTCGTCTGTATCAATCGAATATTTTCTCAAAGCAAACCATCTCTGACTCTTCATTCCTGCGTTCATTATCCTAATAATCTCTTAGCGCTTTCATATAAAAAATAAGAGGCTTTTATAATGGCAGTTTCATCAATTGTAAATGCCGGGTGATGCCAATCATGGTCACCGCCTGTTCCAAAAAAAGCAAAGGATCCGGGAATATGCTCCAAATAGTAAGCAAAATCCTCCCCGGCAGTGGATGGGTCGGGTGAAATGACCTGAAGCTGAGCTTTATGAGCAGCAGCTCTTACGATTTCAGTTATTGCTGTATCATTACAAAGCGGCGGCGGTCCGGAAATCCACTTCACATTCGCCTTCAAAGAAAAAGCAGAAGAAATCTGCTCTGCAACAGCCAGAAAACGCTGCTTCACTTGTTCCCGAACCTCTGAATCAAATGTTCGAACAGTGCCTTCGATCACCGCTGTATCGGGGATGACGTTCCATGTGCTGCCGCCTTCGATTTTTGCTACAGTTACAATCGCGCTTTTTAGCGGATTTACATTTCTGCTTACAATCGTTTGCAGGGCAACGATAAGCTGAGAGGCGCCGACAATAGGATCAAAACCATTATGCGGCAATGCTGCATGAGCGCCTTTTCCTTGTATCGCTACTTTAAATCGGTCAACAGCAGCCATAAGAGGGCCTGTTTTTAACCCTACAGCGCCAACCGGTATATCGGGTTTGCTGTGAAGACCGATAACGGCTTCAATGCCATCCAATTGGCCATCCGCTATCACTTTTGCAGCGCCTGCGCCTGATTCCTCAGCCGGCTGGAATAACAAACGAACCTTTCCTTTCAGGCTATCTTGATTTTCCTTTAGCAAAAAGGCCGCACCAAGAAGCGCTGCCGTGTGAAAATCATGGCCGCACGCATGCATGATTCCTTTCTTTTTAGATGCATAGGGCAACCCTGTTTTTTCTTCGATTGGCAGCGCGTCAATATCAGCCCTCAAAGCAATGGCCGGACCTTCTGACTCCCCTGCTATATCTGCGAATACACCTGTTTTTAATGATGTAGGACGAATTGGTATACCCTTTTCTCCAAGGCATTTTGCAATAAAATCGGTTGTTTCAAATTCTTCTTTTGACAGCTCGGGGTATTGGTGCAGATGCCGGCGTATTGTGATGAGCTCTTTTTCAAGCGATAAGAGATTCAATGGATTATGCTCGCTATCATCTTTTCCATACTCATCTTCAATTGTTTTTGCTGTCTGATATGGGTATGTCCCTTCTATATTTCTCCAATAATCTAAAGACATGTTTTCTCCTCCTTTCAGCTCTTTACCTATCTGCCTTTAACATCACAAGATCTCCAGTCTCTTCAATATAAGCAGTAATAAAACGGCTCAATTGAAATGCAAGACCGCCCGGCCCAAATTTTACACACTTACCGGGAGGGTTCTCATTCTCTGTCTGCAAAAAGCTTAAAAAAGATAAAATATATATTCGCCGATATGCAACTTGTGTAATACCATACTCAAAAAACCAATTGTCAATCACATTGTATACACCGCGGTTGATGCCGTATAAACTGTTACACTTCTTGTAAAAGCTGAGATCCGGAAGATTTAACACAGGGTGTGAGAGCAGGCTTTCTTTATTTTGAGATGCAATTCCCATACGTTCAAAGCGTTTGGAAGCGTATGAAATATCCTTTTTGATTTGCTCTTTTAGTGACTCATAAGAATAAAACCTTCTTTCATCTCTTATTTTAAAGAGAATGCTGCATTCCATATGTTCTCCGTAGATCTCCCTATCAAAGTGAATCAAAAAAATCTCAATGGTTTTTTTCAGATTAGGACCAATCGTTGGTTTCACTCCGATATTCATAACCCCTAAATAAAATTGCTGATTGATCGCCGTCAGAACCCCGTAAACGCCGTTAGGAAGCCCGTTTATTTCGGTTTCTATATTCGCTGTGGGAAATCCTAATTTTCTGCCCAACTGTTTTCCTTTCACAACCGTACCTGCAATGATTGCCAAAAAAGTCATCCTCCTCCCGCTTCTCCTATTAATGATTTGATGAATGTACAAAAGGATGATGAACCGAAGTATCAAGCCCAAGATTTTCCCGCAATGTCCCGCCGTTATATTCTCTGCGGTACAGCCCTCTTTCTTGAAGAATCGGAATCACTTTTTCTACAAAGGCATCAAGTGTTCCCGGGATATCCGACCCGATGATAAAACCGTCAGCAGCTTCGGCTTTGAACCAAGTCTCAAGCAAGGAGGCGACCTGCTCTGGTGTACCGATGAATGGAGTCCTTGGAAAAGCCATTTCCCGCGCCACTTCCCGTAGTGTCAGAATTCTGGCTTTCGCTTCTCTCTTAATTCGATCTGTTGTGCTTTGAAAAGCGTTCTTTCCAACTTCGCCAATATCGGGAAACGGTTCATCAAGCGGGAACACACTCAGATCGTAATCATCAAAAAATCTCCCCAAATAAGTAACTGCATTCTCAATCGGAATCAATTCTGCAAATTCCCGGTATTTCTTCTCTGCTTCTTCTTCCGTATCTGCCACAATCGGGCTGATTCCCGGAAAAATCAGCACGCTGGAAGGGTCGCGCCCTTGAGCGGCAGCCCGCTTTTTAATATCCGCATAAAATGCTATTGTCTCGCCTAATGAATTGGAATGGGTAAAAATCGCATCTGCATTTTTGGCCGCAAATTGACGGCCTGTTTCTGAAGAACCCGCTTGAAACACGACAGGCTCTCCCTGATTTGAGCGCCCGATATTTAAAGGCCCCTCTACTTGAAAATACTCTCCTTTGTGATTCAGACGATGAAGCTTTGCCGGATCAAAAAACTGCCCTGTTTCTTTATTGTGTATAAATGCGTCCTTCTCCCAGGAATTCCACAAACCACGCACAACATCCAAATGCTCTTGTGCAATAACGTAACGCTCGGTATGTTCTGGCAGTCTGCTTCTGCTATGATTGCGTGCAGCTCCTTCCTGCGGAGAAGTAACCAGATTCCAGCCAGCCCTCCCCCCGCTGATGTGATCCAGCGACATTAACTGCCTTGAAATCGTAAATGGCTCAGTAAAAGAAGTAGAGAACGTACCTACTAAACCAATGTTTTTTGTGACGGATGCAAGCGCCGATAAAATGGTGATAGGTTCAAATCGATTTAAAAAATGGGGAATTGATTTTTCAGAAATAAATAAGCCGTCTGCAATGAAAATGAAACTGAACAAGCCTTTTTCAGCTGTTTGAGCCTTTTGCTTGTAAAATTCCACGTTTGTACTTGCGGAAGGATCGACTTCAGGGTGACGCCAGCCGTCAGTTGTTCCCCCAACCCCATGAATAATGGCTCCAAACTGAATATCATTTCTTCGCGTCACCTTTTTTCCTCCTTTATCTGAGCGTAATTGGCAAGTGCAAGCTCAAGATTTTTAATACCAATTTCAGTAATCCCTTCATAACGATTACCGCTGCCAACTTCTACCACAGGAACGTGGCGTACTCCGTATTTCACCTGTAAAATGTCTCTCAGCTCTTCCTTCTCCGAAACATCGATATTTTGAAATGCTATTGCTTTTTCATGTAAGTAATTTTTGACTTCTTCGCAATATGCACAGCCTTTCTTACTCCAAACCACAACGTTGACAAAATCGCTCATGTTTTATCCCCCTTATTGTTTTGCGGCTAGAACTGCATCACTCAGCAGCTGATAAGACAGCCGTTTTTCGTCTGCATTTTTGATCGGTGAAAAAATGACAAAATCGTTAATTCTGTATGTGTCTGATAAACGTTTTAATTCGTCCGCCGCTTCTTCCTTCGTTCCGGCAATCACCCCGGTTTTTTGGACGATGATGTCATAGGGCTGGCTGACGTTCTCAAGATAGGTTTTGGCTTGTTCGCGGGTACCGACATTCACTCTCCTCCCGTCTTGCAAAATCACTTTTATCGATTCACGCGACTCAATATGTTTTTGTGCCTCTTCCTTTGTACGCGCCGCAAAAACAGCGGGAGCAAGGTGAAATTCCGCTTCAGAGCCTGCTGGCAGATGCATGTCAAAGGCTCTGCGGGCTTCTTTTAGCACTTTCTCTTCACCGTTAATAAAGTAAGCAAAGACAAAAGATATTCCCAGTTTTGCAGCTGAAATTGCGCTCTCTGTGCTTCCCCCCAGCAGAAAAAGTCCCGGCCTGTGTTCAGCCTGCGGTGCCGGCCGCAGTTGCGCAAAACAGTGGGCATCCGGAAAATCATCCCGAATGAAATGAGTGAGATCCTCCAGCTTTTCTTCAAACTTGCGCGCCGGTTTTTCATATTCATATTGCAGAGCGTCTGTCGACAGCTGAAAGCCGCCGGGCGCTTTACCTACACCAAGATCAATGCGTCCGGGAGCTAATGCAGACAAAAGATGAAACTGCTCCGCCACTTTGTATGGGCTATAATGCTGCAGCATCACCCCGCCGGATGCTAAACGAATGGTCTTTGTGCTTGCGGCAAGATACCCTAAAAGAACCTCAGGAGCGGAGCCGGCAATATCACTATTGTTGTGATGTTCAGCGACCCAAAAACGGTAATATCCATACTCTTCAGCCATCTGCGCCAACTTCACCGTATGCTGTAATGTATCGGCTGCGGTTTCTCCTTCACCTGCCAGACTTTGGTCTAATATACTTAAGCGGATCATATCACCGGCTCCTTTTCTTTTATTTCATATAAATACTCCGGCGAAACACGGCGGAGAAACCGCTTTGTTCTTTCTTTTTTCGTATGGCGGAAAACTTCATCCGGAGTTCCTTGTTCAACAATGACGCCCTCATCCATAAAAACAACTTGATCTGAAACCCTTTTCGCAAACTCCATTTCATGTGTAACAATGATCATAGTGGCTCCGGTTCTCACAATATCGAGCATGACCTCAAGAACTTCGCCGACCAGCTCTGGGTCAAGCGCAGCTGTCGGCTCATCGAACAGCAGTACATCAGGATTAATGGCAAGCGCCCTCGCTATTCCAACCCTTTGTTTTTGCCCTCCCGATAATTGACTCGGATAAGCGTTCAATTTGTCTTGAAGCCCAACCTTTATCAGCTCGTTCTCTGCTATGGCATACGCGTCTTGTTTTCTCATTTTCCGGGCGACCGTCAAGCCCTCCATGACATTTTCAATCACCGTTTTGTGAGTAAACAAATGATATTGCTGAAATACCATTGCTGTCTGTTTTCTGAGCCAGCGAGTGTCTTTTTTTGTCGGAAAACTGCAATTAATCACTTTGTCATGTAAAGAGATGATCCCTTCGTCCGGCCTTTCTAATAAATTAAGGCAGCGTAAAAAGGTGGTTTTCCCTGACCCGCTTGGACCGATAATTGTCACAACTTCTCCTTTGTGCACAGTCAGATTTATTCCTTTTAATACCTGGTGCATGCCAAAACGCTTATGAATATTTTTAATCTCAATCATAAAGTGCCTCCTTGAAATCTGGATGCCTTCCTCTCAAATATTCCATTTACGGTTTCCATCATAAGAGTCAGCACCCAATAGATAATCGCCGCTCCGATAAAGGCTTCCAAAAACGCATAATTATCAGAAGCAACGATAGTCGCTGTCCCTGTTATTTCAGGAACTGCCACTATAGCTGCAATAGAGGTCGTATGCAAAAACCCGATGCCTAAATTTGTGAAGTTAGGGATTGATACCATCAGCGCCTGCGGCAATATCACTCGACGAAAGGTTTGAGCGTGCGTCAGGCCGATGGAATAGGCCGCTTCGACCTGTCCGGTATCCATTGCCAAGATGCCCGACCGGATAATTTCTGTTAAATAAGCACCAGCAGTTAAAGACAAAGCCATAACCACAAACACGGCGACCGGAATCTCATTGGCGGACCAGCCGAGATGAAAAAAGCTGCTGACACGATCCACAATCGGCGGCACGCCTAAATAAATCAGCATAATATGGAGGATGGCAGGTGTACTCCGAAAAAATGACACATAAAGCCTTGAACAAGCTGCCAAGCCCTTAATTCTAAAAATTCTGACCATTATATTTCCAAGTGCCGCAAGAAATCCGAGAATGATCGGCAAAACAGCCATCATCAATGTCAGCGGAATGGTTTTTATCATTTCTTTCATGGCGGAAGCAATAAATGGAAAGTCAAATTGCAATCGTCTCCCCTCCTAGTCCCCGTACATATTTCAATGTATGTTCATGTCAAAAACGGTAACAAGCCGTTTTTGATCCTTCTTGATTCGTTTTTCGGCCAATGTAAAGAACCTTTCGAATAAAACTGCTACGGCATAATAAACAACGGATAGCGCAATGTACACTTCAAGAGAATGATTGCTTGAGGTAATCAGTGTTTGGCCCCTTCCCGACATATCCATCACACCTATTGAAAAAGCAAGAGACGTATCTTTTAAAGAACTGATCACCATGTTTCCCATATTCGGAAAAGCCTGCACAAAGGCCTGGGGCAGAACGATGCGCCTGAAAGCCTGTCTTCCGCTGAGACCAATGCTGTAGGCCGCTTCCGTTTGGCCTTTATCAACACTGCCCGCCCCCGCTCGAATGATTTCAGCTGCTGCTGCGGCATTGCTTAACGCGTATGTTGCAACAGCGGCATAAAACGGATCCATTTTTGATGTATCAATCCCAATCACCCCCGTCAGCGCCGGTATGCCATAAAACACGATAAAAAGCTGCACCATAACGGGTGTACCTCTGAAAAACGAGATATACACTCTTGCAAATTGATTTACAATAGGAAAGTTATAGATGCGGGGCAGCGCTAAAAAGAGCCCCAATACAAACCCGAATAGCAATGACAGCGTTAAAATGTATAATGTAACCGGCAGATAGCCGATTAAGGTCGGTACAAAATCTGCAATCATGCTGATATCAAACGCTTTTTCCATCACGGCTCCCTCTCTTTATACTCAATACTGTTCCTTGGAATAGTCGTCGCCAAGCCATTTTAAACTGAGCTCTTTCAGTGTTCCGTCATCAATGATTTCCTGTAATGCTTTGTCAATGTTTTTACGTAATGTTTGTTCATTTTTGTTAAACATAAAATACACTTTGGCATTGGAAAGCGCATCACCGACCGTTTTTTCTTTTATCGCGCTCGTTTTGTTTTGAAAATCCACTGCAAAAGGCGTTGAGATTGTTGCGTCGGCACGGCCTGACTGCAGCTGGTTCGCGGCATCGTTTGAACCTTGGCCCGCATAGGCAATCTCGAATGGGTCGCCATGTTTCTCATTCCATTTTTTCAACACAAGGGCGCCGTTTGAGGTTGCGCTTGTAATGACCCGTTTCCCTTTTAAATCTTCAATCCCGTGGATGGTATCGTTATCTTGAAGGACGGTTATTTTTAAAGGAAAATGATTGTAGGCGACCTCGTTAAAGAGAAACTTTTTTTCACGCTCTTCGCTTTTCTCCATTTGATGTGCCACGATATCGACTTTATGCTGGCCGAGACTGACGAGCAGGTTGGAAAATTCCATCGTTTTGAAAGTGAATTTATAATTCGGCAGACGCTTATCAATCTCTTTGACCAGCTCGACATCATAACCGGTCAAATCGCCATCATCATTAATAAAGCAAATATTCGGAAATTGGGTCCCAGTTCCGACCGTAATCGTCTGCACCTTCTTTTCTCCAACCCCCGTTGTTTGGCTGCCGCCGCAAGCCGAAAGGACTGTTGTAACGGCAAACAATATTGTTGTCATGACAGCTGCTTTTGTCCTCATCTTATCGCCTCATTTTCAGCTTCATTTATTTTTAAAACTTGATTTTGAGTAATCTGCGCCGAGCCATTTTTGACTCAGCCTTTTTAACGTGCCGTCTTTCTCCAGCTTTTTAATGGCTTGATCCGTATCATCAGCTAAGGTTTGGCTGCCTTTATTGAACATGAAATATACCTCAGTATCCAATAACACATCACCGACTGTCTTTTGACGGAAAGCGTGCGTTTTATTTTGAAAGTTGACCGCAAACGGTGTGGATATGGTTGCGTCGGCACGGCCGGTTTCAATTTGATTGGCCGTGTCATTGCTTCCCTGCCCGGCGTATTTCAGATGAATCGGATTGCCGTGAGCTTTGTTGTACGACGTGATATAATCCGCTGCATTTGATGTGGCACCGACAATGACTGTTTTTCCGTGTAAATCTTTTAATGTATGAATCTTGTTATTATCCTCCCTCACGGTGATATACATCGGCGAATAGTTATACGGCACTTTATGATACAAAAAACGTTTTTCGCGCTCTTTGTTTTTGGCCATATTGTGGGCGATCACATCAATTTTTTTATTTCCGAGACTCGTCAGAAGATTTGAGAAATCCATCGTCTTAAATTCGAAGGTATATTGAGGCAATTGTTTATCGATGGCTTTCATCACTTCAATGTCGTACCCGGTCAAATCACCTTTTTCATTTAAAAATGCAATATTCGGAAAATCTGTTCCAGTGCCGACAATAATCGTTTGAGCCTGACTATCCGTTTTCCCGTTTGTTTCCTGTCCGCATCCAGCCAGTAATCCAAACACCGTCAGCAGAAAAGCTATTCTCGTTCGCTTATTCATAGGCTGCCTCTCATTATGCCCAGCTGGGGGTGCCTAAAAGCGACGGTTCAAATCGTTCCGGAATCAGAACCTTATGCATCATGACACCTATATCCCCATCTTTCTCTTGCTCAAAATACACTTCATACCCTCTCCTTCTATACATATCGACGAGCCAAGGATGCTTGCGCGCCGAGGTGCCGAGCGTCAGCGCCGGCGCCTTCAGCATATCCCGCAGCACTTTTTCCTCAACATACGTCAGCAGCTTACTGCCGACGCCTTTCCCTTTATATTCCGGCAGCGTTGCAAACCACCATACAAATGGATATTTTGAAGGGGGCGTTTCGTTCTCCCATGGAAACCGGATGGTAATCGTTGAGATGAGCTTCCCGTCCCGCTCCAGCACAACTGCTGAATGATTTTTGATATTTTCTGACACCATATGTATGTCAGCTCTTGTGGAAGGCCAATCAATATCCAGCTGCCGAATTGGTTGAAAGGCGCTGTTAACCAGTTTTAAAAACTCCGGTGCATCTTCAACAGTTGCCAATCGAAAAATATCCTCACTCATTTTGAGCACTCTCCTCCACAAAATATATAATTCCTATTTGTTTACTAAGCTTTTATTGTTTATACTATAAAACATACTTTCATGTTTGACTAATCAAAAAAAATAATCCTTGAGTTCAGAAAATGTAATGATGAAAAAACAGGGGGGAAGCACATTGGAGTTTCGCTCAATTAAAACGTTTCATACGATTGTTACATTCGGAAGCTTCTATAAGGCTGCGGAAATATTAAACTATTCACAGCCGACAATATCGATGCGCATGAAGCAATTAGAGCAGGATTTAGGCGTGCAGTTGTTTGAACGGGGAAAACACCTGCAGCTGACAAAAGCCGGAAGACTCTTTTTCGAAAAAACAGGGGATCTTTTAACTCAATACGAGGCGCTTACGCACACTCTTTCCGACTTAAAGGAAGGGGATGCCGGCATTATCAATGTAGGCATTTCAGAGCCGACTGCAAGCTTCATATTTCCTGATATTCTGAGGGATTTCTTAAATGATTATCCAAAGATAACGGTTAATGTAAACGTAGATGACGCCAATACCTGCAGCCAAAAGCTCTTAGACGGCACGATTGATTTTGCAGTCTGCGGCGAACCGGAACTGATTCTTGAAAATTATTACAAACCGTTTTTTTATGACACTTTAAATTTAATTGTATCTGATCGTCATCAGCTCGCTGAGAAAAAAGCTGTTCATTTATCTGATTTAGAAGGCGAATGTTTTATATTTACGCCTGCCAATTGCCCCATTCGTATTCAAATTGAACAGCACTTGCATAAAGCATTTAGTAATCATTACAAGAAAATGGAGCTCACAAGCAGCATGGCACATGAATATTACGTGCGAGAAAACATTGGTATTTCAATCTTCACCGGCACGGCACATTCTAAACCGCTGAAAGGCACAAAAGTCATTCCCATTATCAATCTAGACATATCACCGCCTATAGGGCTTTTGACAAACAGAAAAGAAAAACATTTTGACAGCGCGACAAAGGACTTAATTGATCGTATTAACAACTGCTTCCATCAGCGCAGCCAAGAGCTGAAAGCTGCGGTCAGTGCTGAATTGTAAATGGCAGAAATGGCAACGGTCATTCCGCACGAAAAATAAAAAGCATCTCCTGATTTTCAGGAGATGCTTTCAGCGTTTAAAGCTCAATCGTTTCACCGACGGCCATGACTTTTCCGACTCCGCCCGGCAGGCTGTCTGCAAATGCTTCCGGGTCTTGCTCGATGACCGGGAATGTATTGTAATGAACCGGTACAACTTGTTTTGCCCGCAGCCATTCTGCAGCTAGTTTGGCGTCTTCAGGCCCCATCGTAAAGTTGTCGCCGATCGGCAGGAAGGCAAGATCAATATGGTTCAGCTCCCCGATCAGCTTCATGTCAGAGAAAAGAGCCGTATCGCCGGCGTGGAAGATCGTTTTGCCTTCGACAGTCAGCAGAATACCGGATGGCATGCCTGTGTAGGTGATCGTTTTATTTTCTTCGTCAGTGATGGCAGATCCATGAAAGGCCTGTGTAAGCTTCACTTTCCCAAAATCAAACTGATGGGAGCCGCCGATGTGCATAGGGTGAACATTTAACCCTTTCCATCCCAAATATACGGCCAGCTCATTCGGTGCCACAACCAGCGCGTTATTTTGCTTTGCGATTTGCTCAGTGTCGCCCACGTGGTCATTGTGGCCGTGAGTCAATAAGATAGCGTCCGCTTTTGCATCCTCCGGCTTCAAATCGGTTAACGAATTTCCTGTCAAAAACGGGTCAAATAAAATATGGTGGTCATTCGTTTCTACTGCAACTACAGAATGTCCGTGATACGTTACTTTCATTTCCTTCACCTCGTCACTTTGTTTTTGATGTTTTCATTTTCCCTTTTTAAGATGCTGAAAAACTTATGTGGATTGATTCTTGTTAATCACATTGAGGCCCCCGGTTGCTTCAATTACAGTTCCTGTCACCAGGTCTGAGTTCTCTTCGCACAAAAAGGCAATGATTCTGGCGATATCTTCACCGGTGCCGGATCTTCCTATCGGCGTTTTTTCTTTTCCGATACGCTGTCTGGCTTCCTCAATTGACGCTTCCTTCATGTCGCCGACAATGTCACCCGGGCAAACCATATTAGCGGTTATGCCCGATTCAGCTTCTTCTATCGCAATTGTTTTTGTTAAAGAAGCCAATCCCACTTTCGCAGCGCCGAAAGCGGAGCGGTGAAGCCAGCCGGGTGCGTGTGCCGCACCTTGAAATCCGTACGTGATGATACGCCCGAATTGCTGTTTTCTCATGACCGGAATAACCGCTTTGAATAAGTGAAAGACGGCGCTTAAATTCCCTTCCAGCATACCGTACCATTCGTCATCGGTATAATCAGCTAACTTTTTTCGTTCAAATATGTATGGCCCCGCGTTGTTAATCAAAAAGTCGATTCTCCCGAAGCGGTCCAAGGCAGCGTCTGCGATGCGCAGCAAATCTTCTTTTTTGGTGACATCACCTTTTACAAATTGCAGCCGGTCAAGGTAATCAGGACAGGCTTCCTTCAGGCGGTTTACTGCCTCTTCATCCTGCCTGTAATTCACTGTTACTGAATACCCCTTTGCAAGCAATGTTTCAGTCACTTTGCGGCCTAATCCCTTCGAACCGGCAGTAATTAAAGCATGTCGCACATGAATACCTCCCAAAGCAACGTCGCCGCTTTTCAATAAAGTGTTTCTTCTTCTACTTTACTATAAAAGGCCGGCAATATCACTTTTTACACTTTGCCATACAAAAAAAGCTGCCTATAATAGACAGCTTATTCCGCAGAAGACGAAGGCTCTTGATCCGGGATATCCACATAACCGCTTTGATATGCTTCGGAAATGAGCCTTGTTGTCTCCTGGCTTTCTTGTTCATCATAAATATAGCGTTCCGGTTCTTTTTTCATCCTTCTGCCTCCCATCATTATAGGGGTAGGTTGGCTATAATGACGGGATTTTATGAAGGAAATTTTAACAAACTCCGGCAGCCACGCAAGCTTTCGCCTTTACGAGCGCCTCCTCTACCTGTTTGAAGCCCGTGCCTCCTGCGCTCATTCTTTTTTCGACCGCATGATAAGGATCCAAAACAGTGTAAATATCCTCTTCGAAGAGATCGCTCGCCTTCTTAAAATCGTCAAACGGCATGTCGCTTAAATAGATTCCTTTTTCGATGCATGTGTACACAAGCTTTCCGACCACTTCGTGCGCTTCTCTGAATGGCATTCCTTTCTTCGCTAAATAATCAGCCAGTTCCGTCGCATTTGAAAAGTCTTGTTTTGTCGCTTGCTTCATGACGTCTTTGTTAACAGTCATTGTTTGAATCATGCCTGTGAAGATTTGCAGGCTTCCTTCGACCGTTTTCACCGTGTCAAACATGCCTTCCTTGTCTTCCTGCAGGTCTTTGTTATAAGCGAGCGGAAGGCCTTTCATGATCGTAAACAGCCCCATCATGTCACCGTACACGCGTCCGGTTTTGCCGCGGATCAGCTCAGCCATATCCGGGTTTTTCTTCTGCGGCATCATGCTGCTTCCCGTTGCATACGTATCGTCTAGCTCAATGAATTTAAACTCCTGCGAGCACCACAGAATAATTTCTTCAGAGAAACGGGAAAGGTGCATCATCAGCATGCTGCTGTTGCTTAAAAATTCCAAAATGAAATCTCTGTCGCTGACGCCGTCGAGGCTGTTTTCATAAATGGAATCAAAGCCGAGCAGCTCTGCTGAATACTCACGATCGATCGGGAAGGTGGTACCCGCGAGCGCTCCGCAGCCGAGCGGAGATTTGTTGATCCGCTTCATTGAATCCTGAAAACGTTCCTTGTCGCGCTCCAGCATCCAGAAATACGCAAGCAGATGGTGAGCGAATGAAATCGGCTGGGCGCGCTGAAGATGAGTGTAGCCCGGCAGAATGGTTTCAATATTTGCTTCTGCCTTATCAATAAGCGCGCCTTGGAATGCCTCTAGCAGCTCGATAATGTGAGCGACATGGTTTTTCAGGTATAAATGCATGTCAGTTGCCACCTGGTCATTCCGGCTTCTTCCGGTATGCAGCTTGCCGCCGAGAGGGCCGATTTCGTCAATGAGCATTTTCTCAATGTTCAAATGAATATCTTCATAATCAACTGAGAACTCTAATGCACCGTCTTCTGCTTTTTGCAAAAGGGCATTCAGTCCCTGACGGATTTTCAGCTCTTCTTCTTCTGTCAGGATACCGCATTTTTTCAGCATGGCAGCATGTGCGAGAGACCCTGTAATGTCTTCGGTCACTAAATGTTGGTCAAATGATATGGACGCGCCGAATTCGTCGACCCATTTTTCCGGTGTTTTTTGGAATCGGCCTCCCCAAAGCTTCTTCATGCTTTAATCTGCTCCTTCTTTTTCACGATGCTGTTCACTTTTGTCGGAAGTCCCCAAAGCTCGATAAATCCGATTGCCGCATGGTGGTCAAACGCATCGTCTTTTGTATATGTTGCAAGCTTTTCATCATATAGAGAGTATTCTGATTTACGTCCCTCTACAATCGCATGGCCTTTAAACAGCTTCACGCGAACGATGCCTGTAACGTGTTTTTGCGTTTCTTTTAAGAAAGCGTGCAGCGCGTCTTTTAAAGGCGAAAACCATAAGCCGTTGTAAATGATTTCTGACAGCTTTTGTTCAATGGCCGGTTTAAAGTGCGCGACCTCTTTCACTAATGTTAAATCTTCCAGTTCTTTGTGTGCTTTGATAAGCGTCATCGCACCCGGGCATTCGTATACTTCACGGGATTTAATGCCGACAAGGCGGTTTTCTACGTGGTCGATACGTCCGACACCATGCGCGCCTGCAATTTCGTTCAGTTTTAAAATTAATTCAGAAAGTGAGTAAGAGACGCCGTCGATGGATACAGGCACGCCTTGTTCAAATGCGATTTCTATCACTTCCGGTGTATCCGGTGTTTTTTCCAGCGGCGCTGTAAGGTCGTATGCTCCTTCTGGCGGAGCAGCCCACGGATCTTCTAAAATGCCGCACTCATTTGCGCGTCCCCAAAGGTTTTGATCAATGGAATATGGGCTGTCAAGATTAATCGGAATCGGAATGCCGCGGCTTGCCGCATATTCAATTTCTTCTTCACGAGACCATTGCCATTCCCGAACCGGAGCGATGACTTCAAGGTCAGGATTCAATGATTTAATTGATACCTCAAAACGCACCTGGTCATTTCCTTTCCCTGTGCATCCGTGCGCAATTGCCTGCGCCTCTTCTTTTTCTGCGATCTCGACTAATTTTTTTGCAATAAGCGGTCGAGACAATGCGGACACGAGCGGATATTTCCCTTCATACATCGTGTGAGCCTGCAAAGATAACAGCGCGTAATCCTGGGCGAATTCTTCTTTTGCATCGATCACGTAAGAATTTGTTGCGCCGACTTCAAGCGCTTTTTGCTGAACAAACGCCAGGTCCTTGCCTTCGCCGACATCCAGACAGCAGGCGATGACATTATACCCTTGCTCTTGAAGCCATTTTATCGCGACGGAAGTATCGAGACCCCCTGAGTATGCTAATACGACTTTTTTCTGTTCTGCCATGATAAAAATCTCCTCTCAACCCTGTTTCTTTTGTATAAAAATAAATTATATTTAATAAAAATACATTTTGTATGTATACACTTTAACAAGTAAGTTCCTTTTTTTCAAGCCTTTTATTAAAAAAACTTCACCCATTTTTCCAGGTGAAGTTTCGTAGTATTTATTCATTTACTTGTCTTTTCTGATTTCTCTGACCACATGCGCGATCTCCGGAATAATCAGCTTATTCATCGCCAGCTTTACCGCACCGCTGGAGCCTGGCGTTGAAAAAACGGCTGTATGTTGGATAACGCCGGCTGTGGCTCTCGACATGATCGCACTGGAGCCGATGTCTTCTGTATAACTGAGCATCCTGAATATTTCTCCAAAGCCTGGCAGCTCTTTAGAAAACAACGGCGAAATGGCTTCAATGGTGACGTCCCTCTTTGCAATACCCGTCCCGCCGTTTAAGAGGACCGCGTCCGTCTGATCATCTATGCAGCCCGCTAAGACAGACCGCTGCAGGGCATCCTTTTCGTCTTTCACAATTTCATATGCAGCGATCTGATGGCCGGCTTCTTCTAAAAATGAGATCATCAGCCTGCCGCTTTTATCCGTTTCTTCCGTTCTCGTATCACTGACAGTAATCACTTTGCACCGGACAACATCGGGTGCTTCTTGTTTATGCTCTTGAACGCTCATTGGCTCACCTCTTTGTTTTTTGTCTACCTTTATCATGCTTCAACAAAAAAGCACATTCAAGTGAATGTGCTTTTTGCATTATTTAGCTAAACGAACAACGTCTCGTGCAATCATGACTTCCTCATCAGTCGGAATGATCATAACTTTTACTGGAGAATGAGGGTAGCTGATGAACGCTTCCTCACCGCGTACGTTATTAAGCGCAGGATCCCAGTATACACCCATAAATTCCAGACCGCGAAGAACGCGTTCTCTGACTTCTACGCTGTTTTCACCGATACCGGCAGTAAAGATAATCGCATCAACACCGCTCATTCTGGCAGCGTAAGAACCGATGTATTTGTGGATGCGGCTCGCAAAGACTTCAAGCGCAGTTTCCGCGCGCTCATTTCCTTGTTTCGTTGCTTCAACGATGTCACGAAGATCGCTTGAGAAACCGGAGATGCCAAGCAGTCCGCTTTTTTTGTTTAATGTATTCAGTACTTCGTCAGCTGTCTGGCCTGTTTTCTCCATAATGTATGGGATAAGGGCAGGATCGATGTTTCCAGAGCGTGTACCCATTGCAACACCGGCAAGCGGCGTGAAGCCCATAGATGTATCAATTGATTTTCCGCCTTCAACAGCTGCAATACTTGCGCCGTTGCCAAGGTGGCAGGAAATCAGGCGTAAATCTTTTAACGGACGGCCGAGAAGCTCTGCCGCACGCTCAGTCACATATTTATGTGAAGTGCCGTGGAAGCCGTATTTACGGATACCGAATTTTTCATAGTATTCGTATGGCAGGCTGTACAGGTAAGACTGCTCAGGCATTGTCTGGTGGAATGCCGTATCAAAAACAGCAACCGCAGGAACATTTGGAAGCACTTCTTTGAAGGCTTTAATTCCGACGATATTTGCCGGGTTGTGCAGCGGCGCCAATTCAGAAATATCTTCGATCTCCTGAATTGTTTCGTCCGTTAATAAAACGGAATCGCTGAATTTTTCTCCGCCGTGTACCACGCGGTGTCCAATTCCGTCAATTTCATTTAAATCCTTGATAATGCCGAATTCTGTCAGCTTATTAAGCAGCATTTTAACCGCTACCGCATGATCAGGTATATCAGTTACTTCTGTATTTTTTTCGCCGTTTACAGAAATCGTAAACACACTGTCGGCGATACCGATTCGTTCAACTAAGCCCTTCGTTAAAACGGTTTCTGAAGGCATTTCGAAAAGCTGAAATTTCAAAGACGAGCTTCCTGCGTTAATTGCAATAATTTTGGACATGATTGACGCTCCTTTTTACTCTGTATCAACATCTTCGTTTTTCGTACTTTTTTCCCGGGTGAATCATCATTTTCTCCCGAAAAATATCTGACTTTTCCATTTAAACATTGTCATGTCGGCTTTTCAAGTCAACTTGTGTATTGATAACGCTTACAATAAGAAGTCGTTATTTTCAGACACATTACCTATGCGCTTAACATTGATTAACGCTTACATCCTGCAGTTTCTCCTTTCGTATTTTGTGTTTTGAAACCCTATTCAATTCGTTTATCTGCCCCCAGATGTACATACAAAAAAACAGTTTAAGCTTCCTCATATGACGGACGCTCAAACTGTTTTTTCATTTTCTATTTTTCCTTAGTAAACCACGCATCTATTTGCGCCATCATGTCGAGCATCGCCTTCTGGTTGGAGAAAGACGGCAGATTCGCAAGCAGAATTTGGTTTGGCGCTTTCGTCTCTTCATCTGTTTTCTGAAGCACAAGGATACTTTTGGCATGGGCATCGTCTTTAAAAATTGATTTCGGCAGCTGCAATAGTGCATTGATATGAACCTTGTCCTTGAAAAACTGCTTCAGCTTGTCGCTTTGAGAGCTTTCAAACAAATGATTCGGGATCATAAAGAACAGGTAGCCGCCCGGTTTCGTATGCTTGACGCTTTGCTCAATAAACAAATGATGGGCGAAGGAATGGCCTTCATCCGCTTTCAGTTCAAAGGCTTTTGCCCCTTCGTCATTCGGATAATAGCCAACCGGCAGATCGCATATCACTGTGTCAACCGGATCGATAAACAGCGGCTCGAGGCTGTCCTGGTGGAACAGTTCCAGCTCTTTTTTCAGAAGGTTCGCCTGATCATAGGCGATTTTCAAGAGCACGTCATCTATCTCTATGCCATAGCTTTTCGCCGTATTTTCAGACAGCTGGTTTAACACGGTGAACAGAAGATTTCCCGTTCCGACAGCCGGATCAAGAAGCGTTAACTCCTTTTTTCCTGCCATAAATTTATTTACCAGATAACTGATAAAAAGCCCGATTGTGTCCGGCGTCATTTGTCTGTTTGGATGGGATATATCCTTTAATCCCTTTAGGACGGCAAGCTGGAATGCTTTGCGCACCCACTCGTGCTCATATGTGTCAAATTCGGCTTTTTCAAGCAGTACTTGAAGCTTTTCAGCCTTCTCCTTCGGCAGCTTCAGCTGATCCGTTTTTTCAAGAAAATACATTTCTCCCGCTTCGGCAAGCGCTTCTATATATGAAATCTGCAATTCATTTTTTATGATGATCGCGGCATCATCCAGCAGCCCGTATACCGCACCTACATGATTGTTTTGCATAATGTGTTCCTCCTTGCCATGAAAAAAGCTCCGGCGGCAGCCTGGAGCTTTTTTCACCTGCTTACTTCAATAATGCCTTGGCAGCCTCAATCGGCTCTTCATAATTCGGGTGGTTCGTTGCTTCGCTTACATATTCAGCGTAAACGACTTTTCCGTTCTCATCAAGTACAAATACGGAACGCGCAAGCAGACGAAGTTCTTTTATGTATACACCGAACGCTTCGCCAAATGACATGTCTTTGTGGTCTGACAGAGTTTCTACTTTGTCAATTCCGTTTGCTCCGCACCAGCGCGCCTGTGCAAATGGAAGGTCCGCACTGATTGTGTAAATGTTGACATCTCCAAGCTTTGCAGCCTCTTCATTAAAGCGGCGGGTTTGTGCATCGCAAACGCCTGTGTCAATTGAAGGGATAACAGAAATAATCGTTACTTTTCCTTTCATGTCAGCTAACGATTTTTCTTCAAGGCTGTTTGTCAGCACTGTGAAATCAGGAGCTTGATCCCCTACTTTCACTTCTTGTCCGACAAGCGTAACCGGACCGCCTTTAAATGTAATTTCAGCCATTATAATTCCTCCCTTTCGTATGTATGTCTCTATCATAGTAAAGTTTCTTGCAAACTGCAAAGTTTATGCCAAAAAAAAGTTAACTGCGGCCGCCGCAGTTAACCCTTCTTTAATAATTCATATTGTTCATTTGGTTTTGATTTTGGCCTTGGTTTTGATTCTTGTTATTTTTCTTAAACATTTGCTGTATGCGTTCCAGTGTTTGAGGGGCTGCGTCTAGAATTTTCTCAATCAAATGAGTATTTTCATCTAAATGAAGCATTCTGATGCCAGTCGAACCGACAATTAAAAACGCGATCGGCGTAATGGACACACCGCCTCCGCTTCCGCCTCCGAAGGGCAGTTTTTGTTCTCTTGTTTCATCGTCTTCCGATTTTTTCTCAGCCGGCTTGCCGCCAAACTCGCTGCCGCCTGCGGCGAATCCGAATCCGACTTTAGAAACGGTTAAAATCACGCTTCCATCCGGTGTTTCAACCGGATCCCCGATGATTGTGTTAACATCAATCATTTCCTTCAAGTTTTCCATTGCGGTTTTCATTAAACCTTGGATGGGATGGTCTGCCATATACGCTTCCTCCTTAAACTGATGAATCATTCTTTGAAGTCATTCGAGCCGACGGATTTTTCTTTAATACAGAAAGCTCCCGTCCGTATTTGACGAATTTGAAAGCTGCAAGCATAGCATGTCCAAAGCGAAAAAAGAATATACACTGAAAATGGGTCTTGGAAACAGGGACTTGAAACGATGGAATCACTTCATAAACAGGCTTGTTCACAAAGTCTAAATGGTCATGAAGCATAGCTGCGATACCGCCTTTGACTCCCCATACGGCACCCGTTAACACACCTGTCACCGCTGCGTCATGAACCCCGACAACTGTGATCCATTCGAGTTTTGTGATATGCAAATGCGCCATAAAAGAGGCGCTGATTTTCCTTAACTTAGTGACATGATGCAGAAGCATTTCAATTTTATTGATGCTTTGCTGCACATCATCAAACGTAATTTTTTTCTTGCTGCTGCTTTTTTTCACTTTCGATTTTGTGTTCTGTCTGATATCGACTGTTCCGTCATCTTTGTTCACCTTAATCGCCGGAATTGTTTTTTTAATCCGAACCAGGCCAAACAGCGTTGTAATTTTCAAAGTTATTTTGTCATTATCCTCAGCATGAAGATACTCCGCGGCAACATGAATTTTCATTCTGAGAAGCAGCACGATACCTATAAGAATAAGAATGGCTGACAGCACATATACCATATTCTTCACTTCCTCTAGGAAGCATTATCGCCCATTCAGCAAAAAATAAACCCGGACGGGGTCCGGGTTTAGCTGTTATTTACGATATAATTTTTCGTGCACCACAGTTGTATCAGCAATGTAATCGTGAATCCCCTGTTTTTTAGGAGAAAAAGCGACGACGATATATAAAATCCAAATCTTATCAATATACCGCCCGACCACTTCACGGAAAATCACAGTGCTCCATGTCAGCTTATGGCCCTGCTTGACAGAAATTACTTTGAGGCCGAACACCATTTTTCCGAGCGTTTGCCTGAAGTATTTGGTCATCAGCGCAAAATATGCCAGATAAACGAAAAGCGTTGTGATGCTGTACGCTGAGATGGTAAACATGCCGGATGTTTTCGGCAGATCCAGTAAAGTAAAGATGGGAGAAACGATTAAATGGTTTAACCCCCACACAACGAGCCAATCAAACAGGAAAGCCCAAAAACGGACCCAAAAGCCCGCATATGCGTGTGTGAGCTGTTCCGCTTGATCCGGGCCTGCGATGTCGCTGCGCTCTAGCTCTTCATATGTCGCATCCATTATTGATCCCTCCTACTTCGCATAGAGATACATCATTCTCGGCGAACCGGATTGTGAAAGAACTTCTCTCATATTCAGAAAATCAATTTCACTTTTAAACATTTTGTTCGCTCCCATGGTAAACAGAGAGCCTAATCCGAAGCTTTCCTCGTAAGAGACGACAGAAGCGTTTTTCAAGTTTTTATGGTCCTTTTTCATGGCCGCAATTGTATCATCATAAAATCCGAGTTCATCCACAAGATTCAGTTTTTTCGCCTGCCGCCCGTCATACACGCGTCCGTCCGCGATTTTCTTTACTTCCGCTTTCGATATGCCGCGGCCTTCTGAAATGACATCGACAAAGCCTTCATAGGAGTTATCAACCATAGATTGCATGATATTTTTTTCTTCTTTTGTCATCTCACGGGAAGGAGACATAATGTCCTTGTGAGCCCCGCTTTTAATGGTCTCAAAAGAGATGCCGAGCTTATCAGCCAGCTTTGAGTAATTCACGCTCTCCATGATAACCCCAAGAGATCCTGTCAGGGTTTCCGGTGTCGCAAAAATTTTATCGGCAGCTGTTGAGATATAATAACCTCCGGAAGCTGCCATCGATCCCATTGACACATAGATTGGTTTTTTTGTTTCTTTTTTTACCTCTTCCAGTTTTTTATGTATTTCGGCGCTTTCATACACTCCGCCTCCCGGAGAGTTTACCTTGAGTACGATCCCTTTTACCGCATCATCCTCTTTTGCCTGCTCAAGGTTTTTTAAGAATGTTCGGTGGTTATACCCGTCTGAACCGAGCAGACTGCTTGAATCACCATTATCCTGAATGGTGCCGCTGACCTCCAAAACGGCGATTTTGCTGGAAAGGCTTCCGTTTTCAAGCGTCACTTCCTGGGATTCATCTGTCAGTGACGTAAGGTCTGTTTGAGCACCCTTGACACTTTCAAAGAAACTCATTGAGATACTGACGATGATGGACACGCCAAAAATTCCAAGGGCGATCACTAATGCGATCCATCTTTTTGCATTCATTTTTTCTCCTCCTTTTTCCCAAACTCTCTCATTATACGATTCAAATGAAAAAATGTTTCATTGATGAGAAAGCTCCGGCTTAACGGGCTGCCGGCAAACGTGGTACACTTATGACCAAAGGTATTTTATCACAAATACTGGATGGCAGAAAAACTTAAATATGACAGCAAAGGGGAAATGGGATATGACCGATCATCGCCGTAATGTTTATTTTTTTCACAAACAGGACCAGGAAACAAACAAACAAGTCAGCTCCTTAACACAATTGGCTGAAGAGAACGGATTTACTGTTGTCAATCAGCCTTCTGACGCCAATATTATTGCCAGTGTAGGCGGAGACGGTACATTTTTGCAGGCGGTCAGAAAGACGAATTTCCGTGATGACTGCTTATACGTCGGCATCACCAAAAAGGGGAAAGCTCATTTATACTGTGATTTTAATAGTGATGAGCATGAAAAAATGGTGGATGCGATGACGTTTGAACAAATTGAGGTCAGAAAATATCCGCTGATTGAAGTGACAGTGGATCAGACCAGTCCTTTTCATTGTTTAAACGAAGTTTCCATTCGTTCGAGCATAATTAAAACCTTTGTGATGGATGTGCTGATTGACGATCTGCACTTCGAAACGTTCAGAGGAGACGGGATGATTATTTCCACGCCTACAGGCAGCACGGCTTATAATAAGTCTGTGGCCGGAGCTGTCGTTGATCCGCTGCTTCCCTGCATGCAGGTGACGGAGCTTGCTTCGCTTAACAATAATACCTACCGCACCCTAGGCTCTCCGTTTGTCCTCAGCTCTGAACGAAAGCTGACGCTTCGTGTGGTGCAAGCCGGAAATGAACACCCGATTATCGGTTTGGACAATGAAGCACTCAGCACAAGAAACGTGAAAACGATTGAAATCAAGCTGTCTGATAAAAAAATAAAAACAGTGAAACTAAAGGACAATTCATTTTGGGAGAAAGTAAAACGGACATTTTTATAGAAAAAGAAAAGGACAGGCTATCCGCCTGTCCTTTTTACTGTTGATTCTCATATACAATCTGACCGTTGATAACGGTTTTTTCTATCTTTAAAAGATGAAGCTGTTTCGGGTCAATTGTAAACGGATCTTCACTGAGAACGGTAAAATCCGCGTCATACCCTTCGGCTATTTTCCCTCGTGTCTGCTCTTTGTAAATGATCTCAGCACTTCCTGCTGTATAAAGCCTGATAGCTTCATATACTGTTAAACACTCGCTTTCGTTATAGCTCGGACCGTTCTGTTCGCGGCTGCTTGTCCGGAGCACCGCAGACTGAATGCCGAGAAGCGGCTCAACAGGCTCAATCGGAGCATCAGAACCCCCTGCACATAAAATGCCTTTAGAGATCAGTGTTTTCCAAGCAAAAGCTGTTTTCATACGGTCTTCTCCAAGACGGTCAATCACCCACGGAAAATCACTGGCGACAAAATGAGGCTGAAGATCAAGAGCAATCGGCATGCGTGCTGCTTTTTCAATCAGCTCATCATTCAGCACCTGAGCATGGATCAGGCGATCATGCCGGCCGCTTTTTGGCGGATGCTGCTCGACAGCCTGCAGCACTTTTTCAAAGGCAAGGTCGCCGATGGCATGGACGGCAACCTCCATTCCTTTCTCTCTCGCTTTTTGAACGAGGCGGCTGAGTGTTTCATCATCATGGACTTGAACACCGTTTGTGGAAGGATCGTCATGATACGGTTCTTTTAACAAAGCTGTTCTCCCGCCAAGCGCTCCATCAGAAAATAGTTTCATCGCACCGAATTCAACGTACGGGCCAGACGGCTTCTTCATTTGCTCCCACCGATCAACCGCTTCATGATGAACGAGCAAATGACAGCGAAACGGATACTTTCCGCTTGCCGCAGCCGTCTCATAAGCTTTCATCGGAACGGACACATCGCCGTAATAAGACAAATCTTCCGAATGGCCGCCTGTCAGGCCTTTTGTCCAGCAATCCTGAATGGCCGCTGTAAGCGCCTGATCAACATAGTGCTGAGATACAGGCGGAACGGCTTGCAGGACCAGATCCTGCGCCTTATCAAACAGAAGCCCCGTCGGCTCGCCGTCTGCATCTCTGCCAATCACTCCGCCATCGGGATGAGGAGTGGCTTTTGAAATTCCTGCGGCTTGCAGCGCCGCAGAATTGACCGCTATTGCATGCCTGCATACCCTCTTGAGCAGGACGGGCCTGTCCGGGAATAAAGGATCAAGGTCATGCTTCGTCAAATAAGCCGGCTTCTCGAATTGATTTTCATTCCAGCCCTCTCCAATGAGCCAATCGTCTTCAGACAGGCTCTCTTCTCTTGCCTTCGCAGCCTGCAGCACAGCTTCTTGAGATGTAAACGAAGACAGATCAAGCTGGAGCTGTTTTTCTCCGTGCCCGATCAAATGTAAATGGCTGTCCACAAACCCGGGAAACATGACTGCTCCGTTCAAGCTGATGTCTTTTGTTTCCGGTGAACTGTATTTCTTCTTCAGACTCTCATAGCTGCCGGTGCCTTTTATGACACCATCCTCAACATAAACAGCCTCTGTTTGGTGGCCTTCTTCGAGCATCGTATAAATGAAACCGCCGTGCCATATCGCCTTCATTCACGTTCACTCTCTTTCTTTACGCCTTTTTATTGGCTTTAAGCTGTTCTTCACGTTTTCTTAATTCCACTCGTCTGATTTTTGCAGAAGCCGTTTTCGGCAGGCTTTCGACAAATTCAATCTCTCTTGGATATTTGTATGGAGCGGTAATGGTCTTCACATGATTTTGCAGAACTTTGACAAGCTCATCACTGCGTTTTTCGTGATCTTGCAGGACAACGTATGCTTTAACGATGGAGCCTCTTATTTCATCAGGGCTTGCGACGACAGCACATTCTTTGACTTCAGGGTGCTTCACGAGCGCATCTTCCACTTCGAATGGCCCGATCGTGTAGCCGGAGCTGATAATGATATCGTCATTCCGGCTTTCAAACCAGAAGTAACCATCCTCATCTTTTCTTGCTCTGTCTCCTGTCAGGAAATAATCGCCGCGAATTTGTGTTTTCATTCTGTCCGGATCTTTAAAATATTCTTTAAAGAGCGCCGGGGTGCTGAGGTGAACAGCGATATCGCCAACCTCACCAGTTTTGCAGATTTCACCGTCTTCATTGATGACCTCCACCTGATTTCCCGGTGTCGGTTTTCCCATGCTTCCCGGTTTAATATCCATATCCTTTAAGACACCGACTAAAAGCGTGCTTTCTGTTTGGCCGTACCCGTCTCTGACCTTGACGCCGAAATGCTTTTGGAACACGTCAATCACTTCGCGGTTGAGCGGCTCACCGGCTGAAACAGCGCTGTGCAGAGCTGAAAGATCGTAGCTATCTAAGCCTTCTACCTTTGCCATTAAACGGTATTCCGTCGGCGTACAGCAGAAGACATTGATTTTGTAGCGGTTTAAAAGCTCTAAATATTTTTCAGCTTTGAATCTGCCTTGATACACAAAACCTGTTGCTCCGCTTCCGAGTACCGCCAATAGCGGACTCCACACCCATTTTTGCCAGCCTGGCGCAGCAGTCGCCCATACGGTATCCTGTTCAGAAATATCAAGCCAAGCGCCGGCTGATGTTTTTAAATGAGCAAATGCCCATCCATGTGTATGTACAACACCTTTCGGCTGTCCCGTTGTTCCGGAAGTATAAGACAAGAACGCCATGTCTTCTCTTGTTGTATCAGCAGTTTGAAAACGGCTTCCATCCGCATCAATCGTTAATAGATTTTTCCATCCGGCATCATTTTCGCCAATAGAAAGTTTAATCAGGCGGTCTGCAGTACTGACATCACGGAAAGCGCCAATAAATGCAGAATAAACAATAGCGCCTTTCACTTCGGCATGTTCAATCCGGTATTCAAGATCTTTCGCACGAAGCATTTCAGAACAAGGAATAACGACCATTCCCGATTTCAGGATAGCCAGATAAACGGCATAGGCTTCGAGCACACGCGGCACCATTACAATCAGTTTATCTCCCTTTTTAAATCCAAGATCAGCCAGAGCCGCACCGATTTTATTTGTTTCTTCCATAAGCTTTTCATACGACCATGATTTTTGTTTGCCCGATTCATCCTCCCATAATAGGGCGGTTTTTTGTCCAGTTGCACTGAACTTTTCGATTTCATTAACTAAATTGTATTCCATTGGGGCAATTAAATCTTCTCGTTTCAACACGAACAACTCCTCACTTTCTCCACCCATTATACATAAATACATGCCGTTTCCGTAAGGATATGCCTAAAAACAAGCTCCCTAAACATCGGTTTTTATAGGCCGGTGGTCCTTTTTTATAAAAAAACGAAAAAGAGTGGGGAAAAACCCCACTCCTAAGCCATTATGTGAAATTGTAAATTAGAATTGTCCTCCGCCCATGTTTTGTTGAGCAAAAGATACAAGACGTTTTGTGATCTCTCCTCCAACAGAACCGTTAGCGCGAGAAGTTGTTTCTGCTCCAAGGTTTACACCGAATTCAGAAGCGATTTCCAATTTCATTTGGTCGATAGCTTGAGCAGCTCCTGGTACTAAAAGGTTGTTGCTGTTACCTGAGTTATTGTTAGCCATGTGTCTCACCTCCTTGTGAGTATAGAATGTGTTAAAACACATGGCTTCATACAGAAAATCTTTGGTAATTGTATACAGGAGCCGGCTCTTAGTTAAAAGAGTTCTGCGAATTTGTCGTTTGCTTCTTGTTCGCTATATAATGTCATTGTTTCAATGTGATCAACCGCCTCTTGAATCAGCGGTTCAAAATCCACAAAGCTCTCAAAGTGTTCGATTTTTTCTTTTTTCGGGCGTGTTTTCGGACTTGGCGGCGTAAAGATCGTGCAGCAATCTTCAAATGGCTGGATGCTTGTTTCGTATGTGCCGATTTCCCGTGATATTTCGATGATTTCTGTTTTATCCATGGCGATTAACGGACGCAGAATCGGTGTAGACGTAACCGCATTAATCGCGTACATGCTTTCAAGCGTCTGGCTTGCTACCTGTCCGAGGCTTTCCCCCGTAATAATGGCGAGCCCGTTTCTTTTTTCTCTGATTCTGTCGGCAATTTGAAGCATTAAGCGGCGGGTTGCCGTCATCGTATAGTTTTCAGGAATTTGTTTTTGGATCAGCTCTTGCGTCTTTGTAAACGGAACGATATGAAGCGTCATGCTTCCTCCGAAGCGAGACAGACACTTCGCTAAGTCCATCACTTTTTGTTTCGCACGTTCGCTTGTGTATGGCGGGCTGAAGAAATGGACAGCTTCTACTGAGAGTCCTCTTTTCATTGCGTAAAAACCGGCTACCGGGCTGTCAAAACCGCCGGAAAGCATCAGCATCGCTTTCCCTGCTGAACCGACAGGAAGTCCGCCGGCGCCTTTTTCATTGCGAATCGTCAAAAAGGTTGCTTCCTCCCTGATTTCAATTCTGAGCGGAATGTCTGGATTGCGGACATCAACTGTCAGCCCTTCTGTATTTCGCAAAATATGGCCGCCGATTTCAGCGTTCATTTCATTCGTATCTAATTCAAACTGTTTATACGCTCTCTTTGTCGCGACTTTAAACGTATCACCAGGCTGATATTGATCCTTGATCGCCTGCAGGGCAGTTGTCTTAATATCATCAAGGCGGCTCTCACACTTAATGGCCAGACTGAAGCTTTGAATGCCAAACACCTGTTTCAAATGTGGAAAAAGAGCCTCAGGGTCCACTCCATTTAATGTAATCGTCATACGATCCCGATTAGAAAAGTATTTTAATGTCGGATAGTCTTTCAGGACAAGCCTGACGTTTTGCTTTAAACGTTCAATAAAGCTTTTTCTGTTTTTTCCTTTGGTTGATATCTCCCCAAAACGAATTAATATATGATCGTAATTCATGTTCTACCTCATCATTTTTTTTAGTTTTTTGATGCCAGGCACAAGCGCGTTCATAAATGGCTCTGTCACATCGCTTGTCTGGCTGTAGTTTAAGCTGATTCTGATGCTGCTTCCGGCGATCTGCTCTCCCTTGCCCATCTGTAACAGGACTTTGCTCGGTTTATGTTCCTTTGCCGAGCAGGCTGATGTCGTTGAAACGAATATATCCTTTTCCTCCAGCATGTGCAAAAGCACCTCCGCTTTTATGCCCGGCACAGAAAAATTAATGATATGCGGAGCGCTATTGAATTGAGGCGTATTTAAGACCACACCGTCTGAATCACTCAGCCTTTTCATAAACAATTCCTTTGCGGCCGCCATTTGTTCAAGGTGATGATGATAATCATCAGCCGCAAGATTGATGGCTTTGGCCAGTGAAACCGCACCTGCTGTATGCTCGGTTCCTGCACGTATGCCTTTTTGCTGAGAGCCGCCTGTTATCAGCGGGATAAGACGCGTTCCTTCCTTTACTAAAAGTGCACCTGTCCCCTTCAGTCCGTGGAATTTATGGCCGGATATGGAACAAAGATCAATGCTGGCATTCTCGATCGCCAAGGGAACTTTAAAGATGCCTTGCACATAATCGACGTGAAACAGAATGTTCGGATACTGCTTCAGCACTTCTCCGGCCTCTTCAATCGGCTGCACGGAGCCAACTTCATTGTTCACATGCATCATGCTGACAAGCACGGTATCCGGCCGAATCGCATCTTTCAGTTCCTTAATGGACACAAATCCATCTTCATTTACTGAAAGATAAGTTACTTCAAACCCGAATAGCTCTGTCAGCTGCTCCAAAGATTCAGTAACGGACGGATGTTCGATAGAAGTGGCAATGATATGTTTGCCTGTTTTTATCTTTGACAAAGCGGCTCCTTTTAAAGCCACATTATTAGCTTCTGTAGCACCTGACGTAAATACAATATCATAATTCTTTAGGCCCAAGGCTCTTTTTATTTGATTTTTGGCTGCCTGAAGCAGCTGTTCCGTTTCGGCTCCATATCGGTGCAAAGATGAAGGATTGCCAAAATATCGGCTGCTAGTCTGTTCATAAACGTTCAAGACTTCATTATACGGTTTGGTCGTTGAACTATTATCTAAATATATCATCTTTTTTTACTCCTTTATGAAAGCGGTACAAGGTATGATATTTATGTTACCATAACAAAATTTAATAGAAAATTACAAAAAGCTAGTATTGACTTCTAAATTTTTTACCATATAATAAGATTTGTTCGTTTCGTCATATTATCTGACAATTAATTGACAGAATATTTTAACATAATTATTAGGAGGATTTTCATGAAACACTCACTGCCTGTCAAAGATACCATTATTATTGGTTTCATGCTATTTGCGCTATTCTTTGGAGCAGGAAATATGATTTATCCGCCGGAACTTGGACAAGCAGCCGGACACAATGTCTGGAAAGCCATCGGCGGATTTTTACTGACCGGGGTAGGTCTGCCTCTTCTCGGAATTATCGCTATCGCATTAACCGGCAAGGATGCTAAAGGACTTGCTGATAAAGCTCACCCTGCATTCGGTACAGTATTTACTGTTGTGCTTTATTTATCAATCGGACCATTATTCGCCATCCCGAGAACAGGAACCGTTTCTTATGAAATTGGTGCAGTTCCGTTTCTGGCTGGCGTTCCTGAAAGACTGTCTTTATTAATTTTTACACTCATCTTTTTCGGCATTACTTACTATTTAGCGCTAAACCCAACTAAAGTCGTGGATCGAATCGGAAAAATTCTTACTCCAATTAAATTCACAATTATTTTAGTGATTGTTCTCAAAGCGATTATCACGCCTATGGGCGGTTTAGGTGCAGTAACGGAAGCATATAAAGGAACACCGGTATTTAAAGGATTTTTGGAAGGCTACAAAACAATGGACGCGCTTGCTTCAATCGTATTTGGTGTTGTCGTTGTAAATGCTGTGAAAAGCAGAGGCGTTACACAATCAAAAGCTCTTGCCGCAGCTTGTATTAAAGCCGGAATAATTGCTGCATTAGGGCTGACATTCATTTATGTTTCTCTGGCCTACCTAGGTGCAACAAGCACAAACGCAATCGGGCCTGTTGGTGAAGGAGCTAAAATTTTATCAGCATCATCCCATTATTTATTCGGTTCATTAGGAAATATCGTACTTGGATCAGCTATCACAGTCGCGTGTTTAACCACAAGCGTTGGGCTTGTCACTTCTTGCGGCACATATTTTTCAAAGCTTATCCCTGCGTTATCATATAAAGTTGTCGTTACCATCGTCACTTTATTCAGCCTGATGATTTCTAATTTCGGGCTTGCTCAAATTATCGCTTTTTCAGTTCCTATTTTATCAGCTATTTATCCGCTTGCCATTGTCATTATCGTTCTTTCATTTATTGATAAGCTCTTTAAAGAAAGACGTGAAGTTTACATTGCATGCTTAATCGGTACAGGATTATTCAGTATTTTAGACGGAATAAAAGCAGCAGGCTTTTCGCTCGGAGCTCTAAATACGTTTTTAAATGACAATCTGCCGCTATACAGCCTTGGCATCGGCTGGGTGATTCCTGGAATCATCGCCGCCATTATCGGCTATATTCTTACCTTTTTCATCGGTACATCCAAACAGCAGCTTAAAGAAATAAGTTAATGTTATGGTCGCCTGCGTTACTGCGCAGGCGTTTTTTTAATAAAAAAGAGCCCGCTCATAAACTGCGGGCTCTTTTTTACGATCTGAATTTAAGCGGATAAATCTGCTTTTATTTTTTTCACGGCACCTGGCGCAGCTTTCTCTACAGCTGCAGCCGCAATTTCATAGGATTCTTCATAATCATAAGCGTAAAACCGTCTTTCCGCTTCTTTCAGCTGTTCAGATAAAATATGGTTCTGGCTTCTGAATCGGTTTCCGAACTGAATGATTTTTTCAATCAGCATAACCTGCTCTACCAGTTCCTCTGATTCCCGGCTTGCCCTGTTCACGATATCTTCCGCTTGTTTCAGATGGGCTCCGGCTTCTTCCATATTTAAAGGAATTTCGTTTAATTGATTGACTGTTTCTTGAATGTGATGATGCGCGTTTTCCAGCATCTCTTGAATATGACTCGGGATGCCCGGGATGTTGCTTGTCTTCAGCAGTCTTGCTGTTTCAGAAATTGTTTTTTTCAGATTGCCAAGTGTCTCTCTCGCCTGCAGTTCTTCTTTTCTAAGAGCCTGCAGCTTTTCACGGTAATCCGTATGGTCTTTTTTCACTTCTTCAATCTGCTTCTCAATTGATGCGACCTCTTCAACTAAAAGAGAGTAGGCGACATGCTCTGCATCCAGCTTATCTTTTACTGACGCAAGCAGCTTGCCGACTTCATCAATGCGCTTTTCAAAGGCCTGCTGTTTGCCTAGCTCACCAGCTGTCAGTCTGTAGCTTTCCTTCACCAGTTCAGTTTCCGCCTTTGTCTGCTCCTTCTCTTCTTTCAGCTTATCGTAAGCAATGATCAGCTCAGGCATTTTGCTTAACACAGATTGGCCTGCTTCAACTTCACCCTCGAGCTGCTGGTAAACAGATTGAATATTTTCGTCTATGAGCTGCAGTATGGCAGATGCTTCATCAATATCCAGCTCAGTCATCAAAACATGTTCTGCCCGTTTCAGCTGATTTGACAGGTTTTCCAGTTCCTTATCAATCTGGATATGTTCAAGCTTATACCCTTTCTCTTTCATTTCGCGATATCCGTCTTTGAGCTTTGCAATCTGGCCCGGCAGCGTCTGCTTGCAGTCGGCTAACAGTTTCGGCACATCATCTATGTACGACTGAAGCCGTTCTAGATTGCGGTCCTGCTCAAGGAGAACTTTTCTTGCAGTAATATAGTTCCCGCCCTCTGTCTCTTCTTCAAACTGTTTGATCCCGCTCCAAATCTCGTCAAGATCTGCTTCAAGGCTGTCATAAAGCTCTCCGTAAAGGTGGCTGTATGCCAGCAGGTTTTTTCGGGACTTTGAGTAGCGTTCTCTTACCTGTTCAATCTCTTCGCGGCTCTTTTCTTCACTTGTGACGAGATTGCTGATTTCCCGGAGTATCTTTTCAATGTTCGATTCCGCCGCTGTCAGGAGATCGTCGATATGAACGAGCACTTGATTGGCTTTTTTAAACCGGTATTTGTCCGCGCATTCTTCGGCATCATAAAGGAGCTCTTCAACTTTCGGCATATGGGCAGTGACAATCTCATCCCATTCTTCACGCCATTTTTCAAAGAACTCTTCTGTCTGCCCCGTCATTTTCAGATGTTTAATTTTGGACATTTCTTCCACTATCGATCGATTGAGAATTTCAATCTTCCAAGATTCCAAACGATCAATTTCCGTGTAGATTTTTTTCCTGAAAAAGTAGCCCGCCGCAAACAGCGCGAGCAGTACAATTAATAATCCAATGACAAACTCCATAATGAGCCCCCTTGCTGTTAACCTTAATCTGTCAGGGTGTTTTATTTATTCAGAAAGATTTCAGGATATGTATTGAGAAAAACTGTCGTTTTCATTGTTATTATGATACCATGTAACCAACATTTTTTGAGCAGAAATCAAAAACTTTTTGTGCAAAATCGGCAGGATTTGACTATTTTTTCATGGGGTGACACCAATGCTAAAGCGAGACGGACATATTCACACACCATTTTGCCCTCACGGAACAGCAGACACACTCAGACAATATGCGGAGGAAGCGATAAAAAAAGGCTTTCAATCAATTACGTTTACAGAGCACGCTCCTTTGCCTCCCTCTTTTACCGATCCGACACCGCAAAAAGACAGCGCAATGGCGCAAGCCTCTTTGGAACGCTACATTAATGAAATTTCCGGATTAAAAAAAGAATATCGCGGACAGCTTGACATACGGACCGGGCTTGAGGTCGATTATATTGCTGAATACGAAGATGAAATCAAATCGTTTCTGAATACATACGGCCCATTTTTAGATGACTGTATCTTATCCGTTCATTTTTTGCGCACGGGCTCGTCCTATCTGTGCCTCGACTATGATGAGCATACATTTAAAAAGCTGATCTCAGAGTGCGGAAGCATCGAAGCTGTATATGAACTGTATTACCGCAGCATTTATTCTTCTATTGTAGCATCTCTCGGCGCCTATAAGCCAAAAAGAGTCGGTCACATCACACTCGTTAAAAAATTCATCAGGCTGTTTCCTTATAAAATGTCCGATCATATTCGCAGACTTGCTTCTGAGTGCCTGAACGCTGTCAAGGAAAACGGAATGGAGCTCGACTTTAATACATCAGGTCTGAGAAAAACATACGCGGGGGATATTTATCTGGAGGATTGGATGATTGAGGCGGCGAAGCAAAAAAACATCCCGCTTGTATTCGGGTCTGATGCCCATCAAGCGGGTGATGTCGGATACGCGTATGAGAAATTTACTGAACTGCGCTAATTTGTGACCGCATGTCTCCTGTCCGGAATACGCTTCTGATCCAAATCTTGATTTCTTCAAAATACATTTTATAAAAGTACGGCTCGTGCGGCTGCATATAGAGCACTTCAGAAATATATTGAGGCTGGAGATAGGGCATCATCAAGAGAGATTTTAATTGAAGAATAAAATGAGGCAGCGGCAGCGTTAAATGTTCTCGCTGTTTTTCTCCTTCCTCAATAATCAGCTGGAAGATATACTTTTCCTTCATCAGGTACGTCGACATTATTTCTCTTATTAAAGTCGAATCAATGGTGACTTCCCGGTAGACAAACCGAGTTAATTGACGATTGTTATGCTGATAGGATAAAATATCGAAAACCAATTGGAGAAGCTGTTCCTGCGTGCTTTGAAAAGAGATGTTGCCTGCCGCTGTTTCAAGTGTTTTATTGTAGCCTTCGTAAAACTCTGAAACTAAGTGTTCCATCAAACCTCCTTTGCCTTTAAAATAGTAGGAGATGTGCGCAACATTTACATCAGCTGACTTTGCAATTTCACGGACAGATGTGCCAGAAAATCCTTTTTGGTTAAAGAGCATGACAGCAGATTCAATAATTTTGTCTTTGGTGCTTACTTTCATACCGGCTCACTCCTTCCTCTTGTTACAAATTCAAGGCGGAGACCGGCTGTTCCTGTAAGAACTTATCGACAAATGCCGGCAGAAAAGCCGGGATTTTGTTTTATATTATAGAAAAAGTGAGGGTTTTCCATGTTTCATGTCGAACAACAATCTGGAGATAAAGAAAAAGACTATCAGCTTCTGCTCAAACAGCTCGAAGCCATAACAGAAGACGAAACAGATCAAATTGCAAACTACGCAAATGCGTCAGCACTGCTTTATCATTCATTGCCTGAGGTCAACTGGGCCGGTTTCTATTTTGCTAAAGAAGGGGAAGGACAGCTTGTGTTAGGACCGTTTCAAGGTCTGCCGGCATGTGTTCGTATTCCTTTCGGCAAAGGCGTTTGCGGAACAGCATATGCAAACGGAAAAGTAGAGAGAGTTGCGGATGTAAACGCATTTCCGGGACATATCGCCTGTGATGCAGCATCTCAATCAGAAATTGTGCTTCCGATTCATGTAGACGGAAACCTAGTCGGCGTTTTGGACATTGACAGCCCTGTCAAAAACCGATTTGATGAGATCGATGAAAAGTATCTTACACAATTTGCAGAAATCCTTGAAAAAGCTTTAGTGTAGAGCATACAACAAAAGCCCAAAACATGTAGCGTTTTGGGCTTTTTTCATTTTATCGACTCGTGAATCATCAAACGGTTTTTCCCGCTGCGTTTCGCGGTGTAAAGCGCTTCGTCGGCCTCGTGAACAAGCTCCTTCAAGGATTTTTTCGATTCTGAGTCCCAGCAGGAGATTCCGCATGAAATCGTCACCTCAGGCTTCGTGCTTTTTCTCACAGCACAAACAAGCCTTTCGGTAATCCGTTTCCCGACAGCAACCGTCACATTCGGAAGGTAAACCGCCAGCTCCTCGCCACCCCAGCGGGCGCCGACATCATGCTTTCGGATATTGCTTTTGATAACGGAAGCGACCTGTATTAAAATCTCGTCCCCTGTCTGATGTCCGTACGTATCATTTACATTTTTAAAATTATCAATATCAACAAGAATAAAAACGCCTTTTTGATGAATTTTCATGCTGTATTGGATTTTTTCATCTAAATAAACTCTTGAATACAGCTCTGTCAGCTGATCCGTTTTCACAAGATGCTCAAGGCGGTCGCGAAGCATCGAATTGGTCACAGCCAGTGTTGCGTGATGAATCAGCGCTTGGAACAGCTTGTACATTTCAAATGTAAAAGCGTACATTTCCTTTTTCAGCAAAACGGCAAATCCCAGGAGCTGGTCATTCTCCATCATCGGAACAGCCATAAGTGAACCGTATCCGGCTTTTCCAAACACAGACTGTCCATTTCCGATAAAAACGCCATTCTCTCCTTCGTACAGTTTTTCTTTTATTTCATTATATATATCAGACGACTTCGTTTCTTTAAAAAATGCTGTGCTCCCGGGAAGCAGTGTCTGATGTTCAAAATGGTCAATATGGAAAAAACCCACTTCTTCAGCATGAAATGATTCAGCCATTCTCACAGCAAGATCGTTCATCGTATCCGTCAGCGTCAGCCGCTGGTTGAGACGGCGCGATGTTTCATTAATTAATTCCAAGTTTGCAATACTTGTTTTGGATTGTTCATAGAGCTGGGCATTTTCAAACGCCTTTCCCGCCGCATTTGCTATCAGTGACATTTCATCAAGGTACACGTCGGTAAGAGGACTGTCTCCCGCCCCACCTGCCATCAGAACGCCGTACGTTCCCTGCTGCCCTTTAATTGGAATGTAAGCGACCGTTTCATTTTTCCGCAAAATGTTCCCGGATAGATAGACTTTAAGCGCAAAGGAATCGGCATCTTCCCCTTCCATATACAGTTCCTTTGCAGGAACACCTATACATTGGTCCTGATCATGAGAAATAAACAGAGAAAATTGAAACAGGGGAAACGTGGTGTGTAAGCTTTCAAGAAGCTTCTTCAACACTTCCGTCTGGTCGAGCAGCGAATGGAACAGTTCTGTCATCTTGTATATCTTTTTTTGATAGATTGTTTTGATATAAAGTCTTTCCTGTTTCATTGACTGATTCAAAAAAGAAGAAATCAAATCCGGAAGCTCTTCCGGAAACACTCCGTCCTGCCTGCATGTTAAATGAAAGCTCCTGCCGGAGACATGATCCTCGATAACATAAAATGAGGCATTTATTTTCGATGCAGAAAAATGCACTTCATCCTCTGCCATTTGTGCCATGTGATCAGATGGAGACGGTAAAAGGGATACACAAAGTGATGGAAAATATGTTTGAATAGCCGATGTCAGCCATAAAAGAGAGTCGGTGAATGAGACCTTTACAGATTTGGTTAATAAAAAATCGAGCATATGATAACGAAAGGCGGGTAATTGATCTTTTGTTTGTTCTATCATGTTTTATCACCTAAAAAGTTTACCACTAATTTTTGTTTATTATATCATAAACAGCAAAGCGATAATGGATGAATGATTGACTTCAAAACAAATAAATTATATAATGACCTTTGTGTGAAATATTGCAGCCTTTTTGTTCAGCTTCTATGTTTTCATTTTGTTCCTTATCAGTAAGGTGTATCGTGTAACTCTCTGCTGCTGGAGCGAGGATACATGAAAACAAAATGTACATGGTCGAATAGAACAGACGGTTTTTATTTTCCACAAAAATAAAACCAAAGGAGGAGTCACATTATGGCTCGCTATACAGGTCCATCTTGGAAACTGTCCCGCCGTCTAGGAATCTCTCTTAGCGGAACAGGAAAAGAATTAGAAAAACGCCCTTACGCTCCAGGTCCACACGGCCCAGGACAACGTAAAAAATTATCAGAATACGGTTTGCAATTGCAAGAAAAGCAAAAGCTTCGTCACATGTACGGTGTAAACGAACGTCAATTCCGTACATTGTTTGACAAAGCTGCAAAAATGACTGGTAAACACGGCGAAAACTTCATGATTCTTTTAGATTCTCGTCTTGATAACGTTGTGTACAAGCTAGGTTTAGCGCGTACTCGCCGTCAAGCTCGCCAATTGGTTAACCATGGCCACATTACTGTAGACGGAAGCCGCGTTGACATCCCGTCTTACCAAGTAAAAGCTGGTCAAACAATCGGTGTTCGCGAAAAATCAAGAAACCTTTCTATCATCAAAGAATCTGTTGAAGTAAACAACTTCGTTCCTGAATACCTTACTTTCGACGCTGAAAAGCTTGAAGGTACATTCACTCGTCTTCCAGAGCGTTCTGAACTTGCTCCGGAAATTAACGAAGCGCTTATCGTTGAGTTCTACTCTCGTTAATCGTTTAAAAAACCCCCTGCCGCTATGCGGTCGGGGGTTTTTTTTCGTCTGATTCTTCTACCGTTTCCTGCTGGACAACACTTTCTCTGGCCTGCTGCTCCCAATAATCCCGCTGCAATCTTTCTTTGGCGATCGTACACATGAGATTCACGGTGAGCTCTCCCTCCTATTGAAAAGGTGGTGAATGGTCGTGTTTGCCCTATCTAATATACTCTTTCCCTCAAATTCCTATGCGCTAAACCAAAAACATCCTTTGCCAATTAAGCAAAGGATGTTTTTTTCTTATTTATATGTGACAAGGAAGTATTTTTTCTTCCCGCGGCGCAGAACAGTAAATTGATCTTCAATGCGGTCTTCAGCAGATAAGATATAGTCAATTTCTGTCTGGCGTTCACCGTTAATGTAAACAGCCCCGTTTTTAATATCTTCACGGGCTTGGCGTTTAGACGGTGACAGTTTCGATTCAACCAGCACATCTACGAGTGACAGTTCTTCAGCGCTGTCTTTTTCTAGAGAAGGCACATCTTTAAAACCGATTTTTACGTCTTGGGCAGAAAGCTCTTTAATATTGCCGCTGAACAATGCTTGGGAAATATTAATCGCTTGCTCCAGTGCCTCGCGTCCGTGAACGAGCGCTGTCACTTCTTCTGCCAGGCGTTTTTGCGCTTCACGCTTTTCAGGTGCTGTTTCAGTTTTTTCAGCATATTCTTCGATTTCTTCCTTTGAAAGGAACGTGAAGTATTTTAAATATTTCACTACATCACGGTCGTCTGTATTGATCCAGAATTGATAGAACTCATATGGTGACGTTTTTTCTTTATCAAGCCAAATTGCGCCGCCTTCGGTTTTTCCGAATTTTGTGCCGTCCGCTTTCGTTACAAGCGGAATGGTAAGACCGAATGCTTTTGCTCCTTCTTCTTCAGATTTTCTGATCAGCTCAAGGCCAGCTGTAATGTTGCCCCATTGATCGCTTCCGCCGATTTGCAGCTTACAGTTTTTCTCTCTGTACAGGTTTAAGAAATCATAAGATTGAAGAATCATGTAACTGAATTCTGTGTAAGAGATGCCGGATTCGATTCTGGAGCTGACTGTATCTTTTGCCAGCATGTAATTGATGCCGAAGTTTTTGCCGACGTCACGAAGGAAGTCGATCACATTCAGGTTTCCGATCCAGTCGTAGTTGTTTGCCATAACAGCCGGGTTTTCTGCTGATTCAAAATCAAGAAATCTTGAAAGCTGATTTTTGATTTTTTGCGACCATTCGACAACGATATCAGCCGTGTTTAACGTACGCTCAGCTTTTTTTCCGCTCGGATCGCCTATTAAACCCGTCGCGCCGCCCACAAGCGCAATCGGATGGTGCCCCGCAAGCTGAAAACGGCGGAGTGTTAAAATGGGCAGCAGGTGCCCGATATGCAAGCTGTCTGCTGTCGGATCAAAGCCTGAGTACAGGCGGATTTTTTCTTCGTTCAGCTGTTTATTCAGTCCTTCTTCATCCGTCATTTGCTGAATCAATCCGCGGAAGGATAAGTCTTCAAGTAAGTTTGTCATGAGATAAAGCTCCTTTTTTAATAAAATAAAAACGCCCCTTCGTGTAAACGAAGGGACGATTGATTATCGCGGTACCACCCTACTAATAAGAGCATACATACAGCTTTTCGCTCTTATCACTTTGCCTGATAACGGATCAGGTCCGTTCTTTCACTACTGAAAGCCTGAGCGGCTTTGTTTGCAAAAGCGGTTCATGAGTGTATTCGACATATCCGTCTGTGCTGATTTTCACCGGCCATCAGCTCTCTGGAACGTAAGGATATTCTACTTGTCTCAATCTTTACCTTTTCATATGAAGCTATATCATTTTTAACATAAATAAAATCCCGTGTCAACGGCGCCTTTTAATCCTCCATCGTTGACAGGTCTCCGGCCGGAAGATTCAGCTCCCACGCCTTCAGCACACGTCTCATGATCTTACCGCTCCGTGTTTTTGGAAGCTTATCCTTAAATTCAATTTCACGCGGAGCCGCATGGGCTGCAAGACCTTGTTTGACAAATTGGCGGATTTCTTCCTTCAGTTTATCAGACGGCTCAAACCCTTCTCTGAGAGCGATAAAGGCTTTGATGATTTCGCCGCGCACGGGATCAGGTTTTCCAATGACCCCCGCCTCCGCAATTGCCGGATGTTCGACAAGCTTGCTTTCCACTTCAAATGGCCCGACACGCTCACCGGAGGTCATGATAACATCGTCCACTCTGCCTTGGAACCAAAAATACCCTTCATCATCCATGTAGGCAGAATCACCCGACACATACCATCCGCCAGGCATAAAATAAGATTCGTATTTTTCAGGGTTGTTCCAAATCGTGTGCATCATAGAAGGCCAGCCCTTTTTAATGGCGAGGTTCCCCATTCGATACGGCGGAAGCTCGTTCCCCTGATTGTCAACGATTGCTGCTTCTACACCGGGAATCGGTTTTCCCATCGAGCCTGGTTTAATATCCATGCAAGGATAGTTGCAAATCAGCTGGCCGCCCGTCTCTGTCATCCACCATGTATCATGAATCCGTTTATTAAAAACTTTATGCCCCCATCTGATCACTTCCGGGTTTAAAGGTTCACCGACACTCAGCACATGGCGGAGTGAAGTCAGATCATATTTGGCAGCCATCTCATCTCCGGCTCCCATCAGCATTCGAAAGGCAGTCGGCGCGCTGTACCAGACGTTTACGCCAAGCTGCTCAATCGTTCCATACCAGCTTTCCGGGCTGAATCGTCCGCCGACAATCACATTTGTCGCTCCGTTCAGCCACGGCGCAAAAATCCCGTACACCGTTCCAGTCACCCAGCCTGGGTCGGCCGTGCACCAGTAAATGTCCTCTTCCTTTAAATCAAGGACCCATTTTCCTGTCTGATACTGCTGAACCATCGCCTCATGGACATGAAGCACACCCTTTGGCGTACCCGTAGATCCTGATGTATAGTGAAGCAAATAGCCGTCTTTCCTGTCCATCCATTCAATGTCCAGTCTTGTGCTCTCATGCTTAGCCACTTCATCATAATGAATGATGTTTGTTCCGCTCTTTTCAGCCTGGCCGCCGACTATGAATATATGCTGTAAGCCAGGCAGCTTGTCAACCGGAATCCTTTCCAAAAGCTCAGGCGTCGTGACAACAACCTTTGCCTCGCTGTTTTGAAGCCGGTCCTTAACAGCCCCCTCCATAAACGCTTCAAATAACGGCCCGGCGATTGCGCCGATTTTGATAGCGCCTAGCATAATAAAATAAAGCTCGGGTGATCTCGGCATAAAAATAAAAACACGGTCCCCTTTTTCCACATTTCCATACCGTCTCAGCACATTCCCGGCTCTGTTTGTTTCTTCTTTCATTTCTTTAAATGTGTATTTTTCATCCCGTTTTGCGTCCTTATAATAAAGCGCTACTTTGTTTTTCCGAAAAGATTCGGCGTGGCGGTCTATCGTTTCATAAGCCGCGTTCAATTTCCCTGTCTTATGCCAAGAGAAATGTTTCTCCGCTTCGGACCAATCAAATTGCCGATACGTTTCTTCGTAGTTTTCTAGGTTATGATCCCCCTCTATAGCTGGTAACGCTTTCAAATTCATGTCCAAACATCCCCCTTTGCTGAAGTTGTCACATTTATTATAGTATATATTCATATTCTTCTCAATTTTTAAAATATAAACCATGTTGAAAACGCTTTATAATTTGTTATTCTTAAAGGAGGCATGTATTTTTTATAGAAATTGATGGGACGGTGAATCAGTGGAACATCATAAAACATATCACTCTGCAAACATCAAAACAGCAACCGGCTCCTTACTGATAGAAGGGCCTGTCTCTCCAGAAGACTTGGCAGGTTATGAGTTTCATAAGGATTTGACCGCATTTCGGCCGCCCCGGGAACAGCATGAAGCATTAGTCGATATTGCAGGCCTTCCTGAGGGACGCATTATCATTGCCAGAGACGGCCAGGCCATTGTCGGCTATGTGACGTATCTATACCCTGACCCGCTCGAAAGATGGTCAGAAGGAAATATGGAGGATTTGCTTGAGCTCGGAGCTATTGAGGTGGCACCGGAATACCGGGGATGTTCTGTCGGAAAAACACTTCTGACCGTCAGCATGATGGACGAACAAATGGAGAACTACATTGTGATGACGACAGAATATTACTGGCATTGGGATTTAAAAGGGATGAAAAAGGATGTGTGGGAGTACAGAAAGATCATGGAGAAAATGATGAACGCAGGCGGATTGGTCTGGTTTGCCACCGATGAGCCAGAGATCAGCTCTCATCCTGCGAACTGCCTGATGGCGCGCATCGGAAAAAACGTCAGCCAGGAATCAATTGAACGATTTGACAGGCTCCGTTTTTATCATCGTTATATGTATTAACTGACACTGACAAAGGGGAAAAGATAATGATTGTTGAGCAAATCATGAAAAAGGATGTCATCACATTAACGAAAACGGATACGCTTGAAACGGCAATACACAAGCTGAAGGAATTTCATATCAGGCATTTGCCTGTTATTAATGAAGACCGTCATGTGATTGGAATGATTACAGACAGAGATATGAAACAGGCCAGCCCCAGTATTTTTGAAGAAAGCAAACGCAGCCGTTTTCTCACACGAAGCGTTGAATCCATTATGAAAAAAGACGTCGTGTGCGCCCATCCGCTTGATTTTGTTGAAGAAATATCAGCAGTTTTCTACGAGCATGGCATCGGCTGCCTTCCAGTCGTGCAGCATCAAAAGTTAATCGGCATTCTGACAAAAACCGATTTGCTGCGGACTTTTGTGAAGCTGACAGGCGCTGACCAGCCCGGATCGCAGGTTGAGATAAAAGTAAATGACATCACAAAAAGCCTCGCCGATATCAGCGGCCTCTGCCAAAGACTTCAGGTGAAAATACTGAGCGTTCTTGTCTATCCCCATGACGATTCCGGCGCAAAAGTGCTTGTATTCCGTGTCAAGACGATGAATCCGCTGCCGTTTTTGCAGGAATTGCAAAAAAACGGGCATCTCATCGTATGGCCGTCAGAGCACAGGGATCAGCTATGAGGGACAGTGTGTTTATTTATTCTCCCTCTTATCAGACTTATATGTTTCATCAGGAGCACCCCTTTAATCAGCAGCGTGTTCTGCTGACATATGATTTGCTCAAATCGATGGATGCCTTTGACGAGGGGGATATCGTCAGTCCGCGGCTTGCGGCGGAAGATGAGCTGGCTCTTGTGCATACGGACGATTATATTCAGGCAGTACAGCTTGCCGGCGCCGGAAAACTTCCACCCGAAGAAGGGGAAAGCTACGGGCTCGGCACTGAAGATACACCCGTCTTTGCAGGCATGCATGAAGCGGCCTCACTATTAGTCGGCGGAACCTTAACAGCTGCGGATTATGTCATGTCTGGACAAGCACTGCATGCTGCAAACCTTGGGGGAGGCCTGCACCACGGGTTTCGCGGAAGGGCTTCTGGATTTTGTATATACAACGACAGCGCTGTAGCGATTCAATATATTCAGAAAAAATATCAAGCCAAGGTGCTGTATATTGATACGGACGCCCATCACGGAGACGGTGTGCAATTTGCGTTTTATGATAATCCCAACGTATGCACCCTGTCCATTCATGAAACGGGACGGTATTTATTCCCCGGAACCGGTCAGATTCAGGAAAAAGGCAGCGGAAAAGGCTACGGATATTCCTTTAATATCCCGCTTGATGCTTTTACAGAGGATGATTCATTTATTGAGGCTTACCAGACAGCAGCTTCAGAAATCGCCGCTTATTTTCAGCCGGATGTGATAATCAGCCAAAATGGAGCTGATGCCCATTACTACGATCCGCTGACGCATTTGTCAGCAACGATTGCCATTTACGAACAGATTCCGCGGCTCGCTCATGCTTTAGCGCATCAATATTGCGGCGGAAGATGGATCGCCGTCGGAGGAGGCGGATATGATATTTGGCGTGTGGTGCCCCGTGCCTGGGCCCGAGTATGGCTTGAAATGAAAGGGATCGATCCGGGACATGACATCCCATCTGAATGGATCGCAAAATGGCAAAAGCAATGCCCAGTCACCCTTCCGTCCACTTGGAGCGATCCCGCCGATTTATATCCGCCGATTCCACGCAAGCCAGAAATTACAGAAAAAAATGCCCAAACCGTCAGTAAAGCGTTATATGCGATACGATCAGAGCGTCAGGAAAAAACAAAATAAAAAAACGACCTTCACGAAGAGGTCGTTTTTGATTTTTTGATGACGATTTCTACACGTCTGTTTTCCTTCATGTGTTCATTTGTTTTGTTATCCTTTACAGGCTTTGTATCCGCATAGCCAACAGCGATAAATCGCTTCGACGGGAGTTTCTCTTTTGATGTGAAATATTGAATGACTCCGCTTGCCCGTGCTGCGGATAGCTCCCAGTTAGACGGATACCTGTACGTTGAAATATTTCGGCTGTCTGTATGGCCCTCCACCTGAATATCATTTGGAATAGTCTGAAGAAGAACTGAAATTTGGTGAAGAAGCGTTTCGGCATTTTCCAACACTTTAGCCTCGCCTGAATCAAACAGCACCGCTTCCTGAAGAACGAGCACGACACCGCGTTCATCCCGCTTTGCTGTCATTTTCGCCTTCAGCTGGTGCTCTTGAATGTATGTATTCACTTTTTGCAGCAGTTGATCCTGCTGATTCTCTTGCTTCTTTACATCGGCTGACGGCGTGTCTTTTTGATCGATGGCTGTCTGGTCTGGCTGAAGCCCGCTGCCTTCCTTTTGGATCGAGTTCACCGCTGCTTTAAATTTCTGCAGATCAATCTGCGACATTGAAAAAAGTAAAATAAAGAACACAAGGATCAGCGTAACCAGATCTGTAAAGGTTACCATCCAGCCCGAGGATGATTGATTGTTTTTCCCGTTTCCATTCCTTCGTTCAAATCGGTCTCTTCTAAGCTTCATGTACAGATCCCTTTTTTGTCTTTACTTGATTATGCTGCTTCCGCCATTCTTCCCGAGAACTGAAAACGACGAGCTGGCTTTCCAGATTGCGCGGATTTTTTCCGGATTGTATCCCGATGATACCTTCCACCATCACCTGTTTGATGAAGATTTCGCTTTCTGTTTTTTCTTCGAGCTTAGCCGCAATCGGGTTAAATACCATGTTTGCCAGCAATGATCCGTATAAGGTCGTCAAAAGTGCAACAGCCATATTCGGACCGAGCATATCAGGGTCATTTAAGTTTTTGAGCATCAGCACCAGCCCGACCAGTGTCCCGATCATGCCCCATGCCGGAGCAAATTCCCCCGCCTTCTCCAAAACACGCCGGCCTTTGCGGTGCCGTTCCTCCATTGCTGCAATTTCTGAATCCATGACAAGCCGAATCGTTTCTTCATCCCAGCCGTCAACCGCCAGAAGCAGCCCCTTTTTCAAGAATGGATCTCTGATTTCTCTAGCCTGGTCATCCAGTGATAAAAGCCCATGTTTTCGCGCATGATCGGAAAGGGAAACGAAGGTTTTTACAAGATCTTTTACATTGTCTTCCTGGCGGATAAATGCCTGCTTTAACACAGTGGGCGTTTTTTTCAGCTCTCTCGGCGGAAAACTGATAAAAACAGCGGCACAAAGCCCTCCTGTTACGATAAAGAAAGAAGTCAGATCAAGAAAAGAGCGGAAACCGCTTACTCCCGATCCGGAAATAATTCCAATCACAATCATAATCGTTCCTAACACAAAACCAACAGGTGTAAGATAATCAAAACGTTTCATCATTTCTCCTCACTCATACGAAAAAAGCAAGAATCCACCTTAGAGGTGAAGCTTGCTTTCTTGTTTTTCTTATGACTTGGTTGACTGTCTTAACTCTATACGATGCGGCAATTCGACAATATGCTCTTCCACCGGCTCTTTATTCATGAGCTTTGTCAGCAGTCTCATGGCAACCGCGCCAATATCATACGTCGGCTGAACTACTGTTGAAAGCTGCGGTCGAACCATCAAGCTTAATCTCGTATTATCAAAGCCGATAATGTCGAGATCTTCAGGAATGGAAAGGCCTTGATCCTGTGCGGCATGAATAATGCCGAGCGCCATTTCATCAGTTGCTGAAAGAATCGCTGTCGGTTTTTTATCCAGGCTCATGAGGTGCTGAAGCGCCTCTAGTCCGGAATCATACGTATAATCACCTTCAGCGACAAATTGTTCATTAAACGGAAGATTCGCCTCTTCAAGCGCCCGTTTGTAGCCTTGCAGTTTCTTTGAGCGGTTGATCGGTTCTGTCATCGGGCCGGAAACAAACGCGATATCAGTGTGCCCCTTATCAACCAAAAGCTTCACCGCATCATAAATCGCCTGCTCGTAATCAATTGCGACTGATGGTGTTTCACCTTGCTCTTCAACAGAAGCGGCAAGCACGATCGGCACTGGCGAACGCTTAAATTCCGCTACATGCTCGTCCGTAATGTTTCCGCCCATAAATACGATGCCGTCGACCTGTTTGCCGAGCATTGTGTTTAATAAGTGCAGCTCTTTCTCCAAGTTTTGGTCAGAGTTGCTCAAAATGATGTTATATTTATACATTGTCGCGATATCTTCAATTCCGCGCGCAAGCTCTGAATAGAAAATGCTTGAGATATCAGGAATGATGACACCTACAGTTGTTGTTTTTTTGCTTGCAAGCCCTCTTGCCACCGCGTTTGGACGGTAGCCGAGACGGTCAATGGCTTCCAAGACTTTTTTTCTCGTTGTCGGTTTTACATTCGGGTTTCCATTCACGACACGGGAAACGGTTGCCATGCTTACATTAGCTTCTCTCGCTACGTCGTAGATCGTAATATTGCTCATCCTAAAACCACTCCTTTTACTGGATACACTTATCCTTATCTATAGCATAAACACTTTATGTAGAGAAATGTCATAATGTCCGAATTTATGTCGTTTATGATTTGTAAGCGTAAGTCAGTAGTCTACATTATTTTTCATTATTCATCAAATTTAAATACTTCTCATGAAATTATACACGTTTTTATAGATGATGAAAACGTATACTTGAGTTTTATAATTAAATAAACGAGAAAGCGCAAAAAAAGGCCGCATATGCGGCCTTTTGTATTGATCTCATTCCATTAGGCGTTGACTTTCACCATTGGTTTCAGTTCATTCAGCCATTTTTCGAATTCAGGGATCGCCATTTGCTGAGCAGAGTCAGAAAGTGCGACTGATGGATCAGGATGAACCTCTGCCATTACGCCGTCAGCACCGATCGCTAAAGCGGCTTTAGCTGTCGGAAGAAGGAGGTCTCGGCGGCCTGTTGAATGCGTCACATCAACAAAGACCGGCAAATGCGTTTCCTGTTTCAGAATTGGCACAGCTGAAATATCGAGCGTGTTTCTCGTTGCTGTTTCGTATGTTCTGATACCGCGCTCACAAAGGATAATTTGATCATTGCCTTGTGCCATAATGTATTCAGCTGCATTGATGAATTCCGAGATCGTTGCAGCAAGTCCGCGTTTCAGAAGCACAGGCTTTTTCACGGAACCTGCAGCTTTCAGCAATTCAAAGTTCTGCATATTACGCGCACCGATCTGAATTACATCAATGTAGTCAAGCGCTTCTTCAATATGAGCCGGCGTTACGATTTCGCTGATAACAGCCAGATCAAATTCATCCGCTACACGTTTTAAGATTTGGAGTCCTTCTACACCGAGGCCTTGGAAATCGTATGGGCTCGTACGAGGCTTAAAGGCTCCTCCGCGGAGAATTTTAATCCCTTGTTTTTTAGCAGCCGCAGCCACTTCCGCCACCTGCTCATAGCTCTCAACCGCACATGGTCCGACGATAAATCTTTGCTGGCCGTCTCCGACTTTTTCACCTTTGATATCAACGATTGTATCTTCAGGTTTTTTCTTACGGGAAACAAGAAGCGCTTTGCTGTGATCTTCCTCCTGAAGCTCTAAACCTGCTTTAAAGATTTCTTTAAAAATGTGCTGGATAGTAGAATTTTCGAATGGTCCGTCATTGTTTTCAATGATTTTATTTAACATTGTGCGTTCTCTGACAGGATCAAAGCGATTGACACCTTGCGCTTCTTTCGCTTTACCGATCTCTTTCACAACATTTCCGCGCTGGTTGATTAATTTTAAAATTTGCAAGTTTAATTCGTCTGCCTGCTGCCTTAGAAGCTCTAATTCTGTGTTGCTCATTTTTTTCATCCTTTCCCTGCACATTCATTTTTTATTTTGTAGTTAACATGCATCTTACTATAAGTAAAACCAAATGGAAATACTGAAATACAAAATTTTTAAAAAAGTCTACTTTATTACCCAAACGCTTTTAAGTGATAAAGTAATGTATGATGCTATCGTACATGATGTGAAGAAAATGATCAATAGTTTTTTTCAAAAAAAAAGCGCCAGATCATATCTGGACGCTTTTTTCTAGGACAGATGCTGCTCAATCGCCGCTTCTGTAATTTGTGAATGTGAGGTATGCCACTTTACTTCACCGTTTTGGATCACGAAAACTTGAGGGCTTTCGTGCTTGACTCCGTATGTTTCTGCGATGAAATTTGACAGGGGCCGTGCCTCTTGTACTTGCAGATAGTAAGCCGGCACTTCTTCATGCTGATTTGCAAAGGCATTAAATTCTTGAAATGCGGCTTGGCTGATCGGGCATGTTAAGCTGTGCTTAAAAAACAAGAAAGTGTCTTCCTTTTCTGCAATACGCTTAAACTCTTCCTCAGATTGAATTAGCTGTTTTGCCATTAGTCAAGTCTGCTCCTTCCGGGCTCAGCGGTTGATGTGCTCGGCCTGTTTTTGTGCATCTTTCAGCTCGTCTTTTACGTCTTCTTTCGTTTGGAGGACTTGATCTTTTGCTTCGTCAGCCGCCTGCATTGCTTCGTTTTTCATATCTTGCATAGCAGATGATGACTCGGTATTTGCAGATTTTGAACGGTCTCTTAAATCTTTGACCTTGTTCATGATCTGTCCTGACTGATCGGCGACAAGCTGTGTGATGTTAGATGTTTTGTCTTTTGCAATGCTGACATATTGTGTGCCTTTTTCTTTTGCATCTGCCGTCATTTTATCTGTTTTATCCCGCAGAGCAACAGCTTGATTTCCGAGATCGTCGCGTAGTTCTTTCCCAGATTTAGGTGCTAGGAAAAGCGCAGTGGTGGCTCCGATGATTCCTCCGATTAAAGTACCGATTAAAAAATCTTTACTATTAATTCCATCTTTGCTCATCATTATTCCTCCTCAAAGTGTTTTTCTCTCTTAAAGAGCTGATTTCTTTCGCTTCCACTTCTCCCAAATTTCCATTGCTGCTTGGCTCCAGGTGACAACCTGATTGATTTTATCTTGGTTTTCTCTCACTGATGCCGATACAGACCCTGCCGCCTGCTTCATTGATGTATTGAACTGCTGCACAGAGGTTCCCACCCCTTGAACAGCATGAACGACCGTGTTCAGCTTTTCTGATTTTTCCTGAATATCTTCAGCCAAGCGGTTGGTCTTATGTAAAAGCTCGGCAGTTTCAGTGGTAATGCCTTTCATTTGTCCCTCCAGCCCTTCGAGCGTGGATGCAACATGTTTTAATGTCAGCTGCAGTGACTTTAGTGTTTTAGACAAATAGATCACTAAGACGAGAAATGCTACTGCGATTAGTGCAACGCTTAAATAAAGAATGATAATCATCTTAAACCTCCTTGCTGCAGGATATACTGCTGTTTACCCGATTTGTAAAATCATAAACATATCTGTTGGGCTGTATACATATTATTCTCCATTACATTTGAAAAATCCTTTAAGAGGATTTCTCTTCAGATAAATAAAAAGCAGTGAAATCACTGCTTTTTATTATGCCATGACGTTTTCGTAGGCTCTCATATATTTTTGGATATCTCCTGCTCCCATAAAGATGAGAACGGCTTTATCATGGGCTTTTAAAACAGATGTATCATCTTCTGCAATCAGCTTGGCATTATGAATTTTTCCCTGCAGGTCGCCGATCGTCAGCTTTCCTGCGTTTTCCCGGGCTGACCCGAAGATGTCGCATAAATACACACAGTCTGCCCCGCTCAGGCTTTCAGCAAATTCATCAAGGAATTGCTGTGTCCGCGTAAATGTATGTGGCTGGAATACCGCAACGATTTCACGATCAGGATATTTCTGTCTTGCCGCCTCAATCGTCACTTTTATTTCTGTCGGATGATGAGCGTAATCATCAATTAACACTTGGTTTCCGAGCTGTTTCTCATTGAATCTGCGTTTGACGCCGCCGAATGATTTGAGGCCATGTTTAATAACGCTGGCGTCAATTTCTTCATAATGGCACAACGCGATGACCGCCAATGAGTTCAATACATTATGATGGCCGTACGCAGGAATATAAAATGTGTCATAGAATGTATTGCGGACAAAGACATCGAAAGTTGTCCCTTCTGTGCTTTTTACGATATTTCTCGCTTGAAAATCATTTTCTTCTCCTGTGCCGTAATAAACGACAGGCACGTTCGCATGGATTTTCGGCAGATACTCATCATCACCGCAGGCAATAATGCCTTTGTTAACTTGAAGAGCCATTTCCTGAAAAGCGTCAAACACATCGTCAATATTTGAGAAGTAATCAGGGTGATCAAAATCAATATTCGTCATAATCGCGTAGTCAGGCTGATAGCTTAAGAAATGGCGGCGGTATTCGCACGCTTCAAATACGAAGTATTCGCTGTTTTCATTTCCTTGGCCTGTTCCGTCCCCGATTAAGAAAGACGTCGGTTTTGCGTTTTGGATAACGTGAGCCAGCAGCCCCGTAGTCGACGTTTTACCGTGCGCACCAGTAACCGCGACACTGGTGAATTTTTTCATGTAGTCACCTAAAAACTTATGATAACGAATCACCGGAATTCCGTCAGACATCGCTTTTTCAATCTCAGGGTGCGTGTCTGGGAATGCGTTTCCAGCGATAACTGTCATGCCGGGTTTGATGTTATCCGCGCTAAAAGGAAGAACAGTGATGTTTCTTTTTTCAAGCGCCGTTTGTGTAAAAATGAATTTTTCGATATCCGATCCTTGGACAGTATATCCATTATCATGAAGTATTTGTGCAAGCGGACTCATACCCGTCCCTTTTATTCCAACAAAATGATAAACAGTCATAATTGTACCTCCAACAAACGTCTATCTGTTCCCCAGTATATGACGTTCATTTCAATTTGCGACCGCGGCGGCTGAAAAGCCGCCTGACGGCGTATCCTTATATTTTTTGTTATGTTCAGTATCCGGTTATTGCTTTCCGATTAAACCTGAATATCACGATTTCTATGCCCATTTGCTGTAAAGCGGCATAGCTGTTAAATGCTCTATCCATTATCATACCATGTTTGCTGTGAAAATGAACCTATATTATTCGTTTATTAAATCACTTGCAGTGATCAGCACCTCTCGAGGCTTGCTTCCTTTCGCCTCAGAGATCATACCTTCCGCTTCCATCATATCAATCAGCCTTGCAGCCCGATTATATCCGATTCTGAATCTTCTTTGCAGGCTTGACGTGCTTGCACTGTTTTGCTCAACAACAAATTCGCACGCCTCATAAAACAGCTCATCCTCTTCCTTTAAGGCAGAGCCTTGTCTGACCAATTCTTCCTGTTCGAATAAATAAGCTGGCGGCAGCTGGTTTCTGACATGGGAAACAACACGGTCAATTTCCCGGTCCGATACAAAGTTGCCTTGGAGACGGACCGGTTTTCCAGAACCGTTCTCCAAAAAGAGCATGTCTCCTTTGCCGAGAAGTTTTTCCGCACCTGCCATGTCAATGATTGTTCGGGAATCAACCTGGCTGGAGACAGAAAACGCAATTCTCGTCGGGATATTCGCTTTAATCAGACCGGTAATGACATCGACTGACGGACGCTGAGTCGCGACAAGCAAATGGATTCCGCAGGCTCTTGCTTTTTGAGCAATCCGGGCAATGCTTTCTTCTACATCATTTGGAGCTACCATCATCAAATCCGCAAGCTCGTCAATGACCACAACTAAATACGGCAATTTTTCGCCCGTTTGATGATCAGAGGTTAATTGATTAAAACGGTCAATATCGCGAACACCGGAATGGGCAAACAGTTCATAGCGGCGCTCCATTTCCTCAACGACCCATTTTAAAGCAGCAGTGGCCGCTTTGGCGTCGGTAATGACAGGGCTGACGAGATGAGGAATTTTGTTGTAAGGCGCAAGCTCTACCATTTTCGGATCAATCAGCAGCACCTTCACTTCACTCGGATCAGCTTTATAAAGCAGACTCACTAAAATCGTATTGATGCACACGCTTTTTCCCGATCCTGTAGCTCCGGCAATAAGACCGTGCGGCATTTTCTTCAGATCAATGACAACAGGATTCCCCGAAATATCCAATCCAAGTGCTGCCGTAAGCGGTGACGTGCTCGTCCTGAAAGCAGAGCTGCGAATCATTTGGCGCAAATCAACCACCTTGCTCGTGCGGTTCGGCACTTCAATTCCGATCGTGTTTTTCCCCGGAATCGGCGCTTCTATTCGAATATCTCTGGCGGACAGGCTGAGTTTAATGTCATCAGACAGGTTGGTGATTTTATTCACCTTTACACCCGGTTCAGGGTGTACTTCAAATCTTGTGACTGACGGCCCTTGCGTTACATGAACCACATTGGCCCGAACGTTAAAGTTTTTCAAAGTTAAATCAAGCAGCTGACGCTGGTTTTCTATCCACGCAGTATCGTCCTGAACTTGTGCTGGCGGCACATCAAGCAGTGAGACATTTGGGAACACATAGCTTCCGCGGCGCTCCCCTGCTTTTTGCTGTTTATGCGCATCGCTTTTCAGCATCATAACATTAAAAGGAACAGACGGTCCCTTCTGAAGTGCTGGACTTCGTTCAGGATTGTTACTCGACTTCTCGGTTCTGTTCTGCTGTTCTACTGGGGCCGTGCGTCTTTCACCCGCAGAAATTTCTTCCTCCCGGCTTTCATCCGCCGCAGAATAGGATTGAGAATCCTCTTCTGTGCTATGTTCCGGTACTGGATAGTCATTTATCTGGGCCGCGGATGCTTCAGGCTGGCTGTTTTCCTCTATCACTTGAGCTGCTGCAGCTTCCGGAATGATTTCTTCGTGAGCAGCTGTATGGCTGTCTGACAGTTCCTCTGCTTCTTGCCCGGCATCTGCCACAGTCTCTTCCTCGTATCTTTCATTATGCAAGAAAGGCTGCTCATGCTCATGGATTTCCATTTGTTCTGCTGGGGCTGACATGGTGTCGGCAGTTTCTGGAACTGCTTTTTCACGAACGTTTTCTTCGTTGGCTGACGGCTCTTCTGCCTCAGTTTCAGCACCTGTCACAGCCTCTTCCCCATATCGCTCATCGGGTAAGAAATGCTCTTGGTTTTCCGTTTGTTCTGCTTGAGTTGAGGCGGTGTCAGCAGTTTCTGGAACAGCTTCTTCGCGGGCATATCCTTCGTTACCTGACAGCTTTTCTGCTTCCATTCCGGCACCTGTCACAGTCTCTTCCCAAGATTTTTCTTCGCGCAAGAAAGATTCTTCCTGCTGCTTCATTTGTTCTGTTTCTTCTGACCGCATCTCAGCAGCTTTTGGAGCCATTTCGTCTCCAGCGTTTACTTTTTTGTCTGACAGCTCCTCTGCTGAGTACTTTGCCATTGTTTCATTCGTACTTTTTAGGACGCCAGAAGGCTGTTCTTCGAATCGGTCATATGAAAAGAGAGGCTCCTTCTTCTGTTGCTGCGGCGGCCGGTCCGGCATTGGATAGCTGCGTTCGCGTTCGATTTCTTCTGAAAGCAGCGTGACCTTCTCTTCTACCGGCTTGTTTTGCACACCTTTTCTTTCCGCAGATTGTTTCGGCACGTCCTTTTTCACAGATGGTTTTTGATTAAATCCATATACAGGCGAAGGTATATTTGTCGGTTTAAAAGGTTTCTTGGCCGGCTCTGATTTTTCATATGTATGATGCTCTTTTTCATTATTTGTGCGGTCTCTGTGCTGAGCAGCGCTCGAACGAGGCTCCGCTTGCGGTTCCTCCGATGGCGGGCGGCGCCTTCTCAAATCATTTTTTTGGTATCCGTCAGGCACAACCGGAAAACGGAACTTGCCTTTAGGATATTCGTAATATATTTTAGGATCTTCCAATCGTTTTAATTGTCCTTCGGAGTGATGCGATTCTGGCTGTTTCGGAATTTGAGCAGGTTTTGTCTCCCGTTCAGCGTCCTCTTCACTCTCTCCTAAAAACAAATCAAAAAATTTATGAAGCCAACTCATAAGTCATCTCTAACTCCCTTATAGTTTTCTGGGACGATTTTTAGTATACCACTGCTTGTCGGCCCAGAAAAGATTAAGCTTTCAGCAAAACAAAGCCGCTAAACAAGGGCTTAGCGGCTTTTTTTACATGATTCGATTTTTTCGGCGCGTTTATGGGAGTCTAAAACTGAAATGCGTCCCCAGCCTCATGGTCTCCTTCTAATACAAGGATTCCTTTTTCAGCCGGAGCGTCAGGCAATGCAAGCTCTTTTGCGGAGCAGATCATTCCGCTCGACGGTACGCCCCGAAGCTCAGCATCCTTAATGACGAGTCCGCTCGGCATCACAGCGCCGACTTTGGCAACGACAACTTTTTGACCTTGATCAACATTAGGCGCGCCGCAAACGATCTGAAGCGTTTCATCTCCTACGTTGACTTTACATACGCTTAATTTATCCGCATTTGGATGTTTTTCTTTTGATTCAACATATCCGACAACAAACTTTGGCGATAAATCAACGACTAATGTTTCTTCAATGCCGTTTCTGTTTAGCATTTCATTCACATCTTGAACGAATGTTTCTGAAAGGGCAACAGGGCCGTTTTCATCAATGGTTAAGTATGAAGACGCGTTAAAGATGTTAAAACCCGTCGTTTCATTTGTTTCGCTATTGAAAATTTTGACGACGTCGCCGTGTTTTTCATAGCCTACTTGCTCGCGCGTTACGTCTTTTAGAGAGATTAGAAGTGTATCTCCCACACCTTCTTTATTATAAAAAGCGTTCATAAGTAAAAAATCCTTTCTAATCCTTTTTCGGACGGCTTTTTGCCAAGATAAACACCGGCTCCAGCTTTCCTTCATTGTACAGGAAAGAAAGCGCCGTAATCGGAACGGTGCCGCCTGCAAAGAAGCTCATCGACATTTGTCCTAAAATATCATAACCTGATTCATTCCGAATGTCAGCAACTATCAGAACGTCCTGATGCGGAACAGAGATCGCGAGCTCACCTTTAGCATTTTGTTTATACTCATTTAAAATCGCTTCGTTCAGAATCCGGCTGGCGTCGTAACCGTCGTTTGCTCTGAAGAAGTAAAAGAGATTGCCGGCAACAGTATCCTCTTTGACAACCGTCGGCAGAGAGCGGAGGTTAAACGCAGCCGTTTCTCTGATCCGCTCCCTTGTCCAGTTTTCTTTCTCCAGCATGCGCTGATCAATTAAACGATAGGTTTTGCCCAGATCAAGCGCGTAGTAAATTCTTGTTTCTGCGGTATGATCGTCATAAATAAGCGGAATCTCTTCGCTGGACTTGTCCGGAAAAGAGGTTGAGCGGATGACCGGATAAATGCGGCTTTCCTTCCCGGTTATTTCCTGCGACTTCCCTTCCATAGCTGTCATGGCTTCTGATACATAGTAAACGATCTCGTCAATGGCTTCGTCTTTTTTCAGTTCCCATTTTGCAATAATCGGCGGCAGGTCGAGCGTAATTCCTTTTTTAGTTGTTTCATCCTCAACACGGAGGGTGTCTTTTTCTCTGTCAAATAAAAAGGAGCGATTCTCGTGCTGAAGGCGCTGTTTCAATATGTCTGACAGCTTCCTTGAGGTCATTTTCAAACCGGATATCCTCCTTTACGCTTTTGCGAGAGAGTCAGTTAAAAACTGTTCAATTTCTTCTTTTGTTTTGCGGTCTTTGCTCACAAAACGATTCACTTCTTTTCCTTCATTAAACACAACAAAGCTTGGAATGCCGTAAATCTCCCACTCTGCGCATGTATCAATAAATTTGTCGCGGTCTACATAGTAGTAAGTGAATTCAGGAAAGTCTGCTTCCAATTCCGGAAGAAAAGGCTCTACAAAACGGCAGTCCGGGCACCAGTCAGCAGAAAACATAAATACTGCCCAATCATCCTTTACCGCTTTTTCCAGCTCTTGCGTTGTTTCGATTTTTTTCATCAAATATCCCTCCAGTTGTTTATGTTCTTACATGTTAGTTTATCGATACTCGTCCATTTGGATCATACCAAACTGCTTGCGGCAAAACCACTTATATGCAACGAATGAATATGTAAGATAAGCTTTCCCATTATCATTATCATATTTTATTTGCATTATCAAGCACGTTTCGTTTAACATCTTTTACATGAGGGTAAAATTGACAAATGGTCATACATAAGGAGGGATCCAGTTTGGAGTTTATCGTCTATTTAGCCGGAGAAATCCACAGCAATTGGCGTGAGGAAATAAAGGAGAAAACGAAGTCACTGAAGCTGCCGATTACGTTTGTCGGCCCGATGGAGCATCACGACCGTTCAGACAATATCGGAGAAGAAATCATGGGCGCTCAGCCAAACGCAGTCTATAAGGACGACAAGGCTTCTGATATCAATAACTTCAGAACTGCCGTCTTGATGAATAAAGCCGACTTTGTAATCGCCTTGTTTGGCGAAAAGTATAAACAATGGAACACAGCAATGGATGCTTCCTATGCCATCGCAAAAGGCAAACCCCTGATCATCATTCGTCCTGAATCGCTCCACCACCCATTAAAAGAGCTTTCAAACAAAGCGAATATGACTGTTGAAACGGTGAACCAAGCCATTAAAGCACTTTCCTATGTATTTGAAACAAAATAAGAAAAAAGCTTGTCGACATGGCTTACAGCCCTGCTCAACAAGCTTTTTCTCAAGGTTTTACATATTTTCTTTAATTGCTTCAACAGTCTGCTTGTCACAGGCAGTTACGAGCTTTATCAGCATTTCTTTAGCCGCAGCGTAATCATCAATATGGATAATAGACGCATTTGTATGAATGTAGCGGGAGCAGATCCCGATAACTGCTGACGGAACGCCGCTATTTGAAATATGCACTCTGCCTGCATCTGTTCCGCCGCCGGAAACAAAGTATTGATATGGAATCTGATGCGTTTCAGCCATATCCAGAACAAATTCTCTCATTCCGCGGTGCATGACTGTCGTTCTGTCAAGAATGCGGAGCAAAAAGCCCTTTCCAAGCTGCCCAAACTGCTGTTTATCGCCGCTCATGTCGTTTGCCGGACTGGCGTCAAGCGCGAAGAACAAATCCGGTTTGATCATATGAGACGCTGTCTGCGCGCCTCTTAAGCCGACTTCTTCCTGAACGGTTGCGCCAGCGTAAAGCGTATTCGGCAGTTCTTTTCCTTGCAATTCCTTCAGCAATTCAATGCTCAATCCGCAGCCATACCGGTTATCCCACGCTTTTGATAATATTTTCTTTTCATTCGCCATAATGGTAAACGGGCATACAGGGACAATTTGCTGGCCCGGTTTAATGCCGATTTTGATGGCGTCTTCCTTATCATCCGCTCCGATATCAATCATCATGTTTTTGATATCCATCGGACGGTTTCGCTGAGCATCTGTTAACAGATGCGGCGGTATGCTTGAAATAACCCCCGGAACCGGGCCGTTATCTGTTTGAATTTCCACTCTTTGCGCCAGCAGCACCTGGCTCCACCAGCCCCCGAGCGTTTGGAACCTGAGTAATCCGTTATCTGTAATGGATGTCACCATAAATCCGACTTCATCCATATGTCCAGCCACCATGATTTTCGGCGCGTCCTCTCCGCCTTTTCTGACTCCGAAAACACTTCCCAGTCTGTCCTGAACGATATCATCGGCATATTTGGCAAGCTCCTGCTTCATAAACGCGCGGACCTGATGCTCATTGCCCGGCGCTCCGGGAAGCTGCGTCAGTGTTTGGAAAAGCGCTTTCGTTTCTTGATTCATGTTTTCCCCTCATTTCTATGTAGTTCTTTTATTTTATTAGAAAAAATTCTGTTTTCCAAGCACGCTGATTGAATCTGCTCAATGAGCCGCGTATCGCTTAACAGGATTTGGCGGTTTCTGTATAATGAAAGTACGATCAATCAGGAGGTGCTTTATTTTGAAATTGCGTCATCTTCTTTTAGGAGCAGGACTTGGAATTTGTACGGCTGTTGTTGTGAAGCAATATGTGATGAAGCCTTATATTTCTTCAGAAAGAGCGCTTCGTATCGTAAAATCCGCTTTTAAACAGCGGGGGCCGATTGATGGATCATGGATCTACACCCAGCCGGAGCCCTACAATGTGAATGGAGAAACCGTGCAGGTGTACAAGACCGGTGTTACACGGTCAGCTTTCGGAGAACTAGAGCAATATGAAGTGATGGTGGATGCGAAAACGGGGAGAATTGTAGATGTCATCGATACAATCGCGTCTTAACACCGGACAAGCGTAAAATAGGAGCCGCTGCCCATGCAGCGGCTCTTTTTTATATTATATCGCGCGAATTGGTTTGTATACCGGATACCACATCGCGTCCTGCACAGCCTGAATGATGTCCTCAGGCTCTTCAGTGGCCACGCCTTCCTTAATGGCGGTTTTAGCGACTTCAACTGCAACCGTTGCCGATACAGTCCGTAAATCCTCCACCTTCGGCAGCATCGGCGCGCCAGGCATGCCGACATTGACCATACTTGCGATCGCGCGGGCACATGCTTCAAACATGCCATCGGTGATTAATTTTGATTTGGTGACAATCGTTCCAAGCCCAAGTCCTGGGAAGACTAGTGCGTTGTTGGCCTGTCCGATATGATATGTCACGCCGTTATATTCCACTGGCGGGAACGGGCTTCCTGTCGTGATAAGCGCACGGCCTTCCGTCCATTCAATTAAATCTTGCGGTTTTGCTTCGGAAAGAGTCGTCGGATTCGACATCGGCAAAATCGCCGGCCGTTTTACGTGTGACGCCATTTCTTTTACAATTTCTTCAGTAAAAGCACCGGAAACCGTAGATGTTCCGATCAGGATCGTCGGTTTCGCCTGCCGGACCACTTCAAGAAGATCAATGCCCCCGCCTTCTCCGTTACGCTGATAATCCTTCACTTCATCAGCCGAACGGGCATAAGGCTTTTGGAAATCGAGAAGCTGATCCATATCATCTGTTAACAGCCCGTTTCGGTCTATGCACCAGAATCGCTGGTATGATTCTTCCTCACTCAGCCCTTCGCGCACCAATGCTTCCCGCAGCTGTTCAGCAATTCCGATTCCGGCCGTCCCCGCTCCGAATATGACGACTCTGTGATCCCTCAGCGGCACTTTAGACGCTTTTGCACAGGATAAAACTGCCGCCAGTGAAACAGCGCCTGTGCCTTGTATATCATCATTAAACGTACATATTTTATCTTTATAGCGTTTCAAGATGCTGCGTGCATTTTTCGCTCCGAAATCCTCCCAGTGGAGCAATGCATTCGGGAATGTCTCTCTCGCAAGTGAGACATATTCATCAATAAATTGGTCATAGCGTTCACCGCGCACTCTGGAATGCTGATTGCCGACATAAAGCGGATCGTTCAAGAGGCTCTCTTGATTTGTGCCCGCATCCAAAACGACAGCCAGCACTCTGCTCGGATCAATTCCGGCAGCGGCCGTGTATACCGCAAGCTTGCCAATTGATATCGCGATACCGCCGACTCCCCAGTCTCCGATTCCTAAAATCCCTTCAGCATCGGTTGCGACAATTAAGTCGATGGCATCACTTTTGTCTTTAAACTGTTTAAAGGCCTCTCTCATGCCTTCCGGGTCATCGATGGACAGATAGAGCCCTCTCGGCTTCCTGTATTCATGGCTGTATCTCTGAATGGCCGTACCTACTGTCGGCGTGTATACAATCGGGAGCATTTCCCCTAAGTGGTCATTTAACAAACGGTAAAACAGCGTTTCATTTCGATCGTGCAGCGCTGTCAAATAAACGTTTTTACTTAAATCATCAGGCTGTGAGGAAAACTGTTCGTACGCTCTTTTTGCCTGTTCATCAATGGTCAATACCTTCGGCGGCAAAAAGCCATTCAATCCGAGCGCTTTTCTTTCCTCTGTTGTAAAAGCCACTCCTTTGTTCAAAAAAGGAACAGAGAGTACTTCAAGGCCTCTTAATGTTGTCTGAATGTCTCCTTCGTTCGTTACTTCAAATTGTTTCACCCTGCCTCTTCCTTTCTGAGCATAATTAGTACTAGGTTTGCTTTATTAGCCGGAAATCATGCAGGGTAAACATGAAAATATGCTATTGTTTCTTTCGTTTGAGTGATTCTGTCATTCTTTCGTCCCCGTCCCATTTCAGTGCGCGATATACGGCATCATGATAAAAAATAAACCATGCGTCTTTTTCCGCTGCATACGCCTGCCACTTTTGCTTTTGCGGTATAGAGGTCATCGGATAATCATCATAAGCCAGCACCCATAATGGATTGCGGTGGGCGTGTGTCGGCATCAAATCCGCCATATGTACCGCGGTTTCACCCGCATCCTCACATACAAGAACACAGTGGCCGTCACTGTGGCCCCCGGTATGATGCATTGTAACCCCCTCTGTTATCGTGCAAGTGTCTTCAAAGGTCTTCACTTGGCCGGCAACCGCCTCCCAGTTTTCTTTCCAGTAGGTATTTTTCGATCTGATATTCGGATGGCGCATTTCATTCCATTCAACAGATGAAGTATAAATAACGGCATTTGGAAAAACTGGCACCAGTTTATCTCCATCGTATTCCGTCAATCCGCACGCATGGTCAAAATGAAGGTGTGTCATGGCGATCACGTGGATATCTTCAACCGTTAACCCGAGCGCTGCTAATGATGTTTTCACATTGGATTCTTGGGTCACACCGTAGTTTCTTTTTTGTTTCTCAGTCAGCTTTCCGGACCCGATACCGGCATCAACAATCACGTTTTGCCCGTCCTTTTGAATAAGAATCGGATCTGTCCTTAGTTCAATCTGGTTTTTTTCATTGACTGGGTATTTTTTTGACCATAACGGCTTTGGAACAACGCCGAACATGGCTCCTCCGTCCATGTGAGTCACCCCTCCGTCAAGCCAGGTTAACGTCGTGTTTCCAATTTTCATCGTTTCCATCTTCATCCCCCCTGTCATCATCGTAGCAAACAGCGCATAAAAAAAACAGACTCCTGTGTCAGAGTCTGTTTTACGCTCTCCATTCAACTTCAGCCCGATAGATCGGCTGGCCGAGTGCTGAGAATTTTTCTTCATATTCTGTCATGATGTTATCTTCCATATCACTGTTATGCAGATCAAGACTGACATATGTCAGCAGCAGACCGTATTCCGAGAAGCTTTTCAGCGAGTACTCAAACAGGCCGCGGTTGTCTGTTTTAAAATGAATTGCTCCGCCTTTCCCCATCACTTCTTCATATTTCTTGAGAAAATGGGAATACGTCAGACGGCGTTTTTCGTGGCGGTTTTTCGGCCAAGGATCAGAAAAGTTCAAGTACACCCGTTTGACTTCACCCGGCTCAAACACGTCTGTCAGCGTGTCCGCGTCTATATTCAAAAGCTTTACATTCGGCACTTCGCTATCCTTTACTTTCTGGACAGCTGTCACAATTACGCTTTTAAATAACTCAATACCAATATAATTAATGTCAGGATTTTGTTTGGCCATCCCGGAAATAAATTGCCCTTTTCCTGTACCGACCTCGATATGGATCGGATTGCTGTTGCCAAACACTGTATTCCATTTTCCTTTATAATCAGCAGGATTGCTGATGGCAATATCTGCGTTTTCAGCCAAAAAGTCATCAGCCCAAGGCTTGTGGCGCATTCTCATATGATTGACACCTCTATCTATTATTTCGACTAACAACATACCATGAATTAAAAAGACCCGCAAGCTTGTTTTTGAAGGTGTGCCTTTCAGAGCAAATCACATAAAAAAAGAGGTTCCCATCTGTCGGAACACTCGTGTCTCATGCATAAAACCATACTGTTTTGAACAATTTAACCCGTAAGATACTGAAGGGATGTGTACCGTTTTATGGGTTTAAATTACGAGAATCAAGTTGATCTATTGAAGGACATTTTGACTGACCATCAATTAGACTGCTGCGGAACCGTCGCAGAGTACGAACAGCTTGAACGTGTGATTAAATCGCTGATGGCAAACACCGAGCTCGATTCACACTTAAAAAACGTGCTGGAAGATGTGTACCGATACAGCCAATCAGGAATATCATCCAAATCCATCGACTCACACATACAAGAGCACCAGAGCAGCTTGTCTCAATGGGTAGAGGAAATGGATTCGTATTCCTGATTATTGAACAATCCGCTTCATCAGCATATGCAGTTCTTCCATTGCATCATGGAATTCTTTATCGTTTCCTTTGGATTTATGCCAGGCAATGAAAGTGATTGTTTCAGATAGCACATACCATGCCATTCTTAACCGAAGGCTTTCCGTTAACTCAATACCGTACATGCCCAGCCAGCTCTCCCAAGCTGGCTTTTCGACGTAATGGTACAGCAATGGCCCTAGATCCATCGCCGGGTCAGCGATCATGGCGCCGTCCCAGTCAATTAAATACAGCTGGTTGTCTTCAGACAATAGCCAGTTATTATGATTGACATCACAATGGCAAACGACTTTCTCACCGAAATGCACTTCATGCAGATGATCTTCTAAATACGTAATCCCTTCTTGAATCAGCGGCGAAGATTGCTGCACAGCAAATACAGCCTGTTTAAGCTGAGACAGCAGAGTCCCTGGATTCAGAGGTTCCTTTCCAAGTCTCTTCAGCATGTCCAGCAAGGCTTTTGATGTGTGTATTTTACGAAGCAATTCAGCAACGGGCCGTCCGCTCATGTCTTTCGGCTTCAGCTCTCTGCCGGTCATCCAGTGCTGGGCCGTTATGACGTCCCCATTCTCCATCCGTTTTGTCCAAACCAGCTTAGGAACAATGCCTTCGGCGGATAAAACAGCTAAAAAAGGTGAGCTATTACGTTTTAAAAAAAGCTGCTGCCCGTTATGTTTCGCATAATATGCATCTCCTGTAGCTCCTCCGGCGGGGAAGATCTCCCAATCGCTACCTAGTAATTGTCCCAACCAGTTCATATCAATGTTCAACCCATCATTTCTTAAAATATTTTAGAATAAAGGCCTATTCGTCTTCAGTGTATCCAGCGAATGCCTTTTTCGTACGAATCGTATGAAAAATAAAAAAGACAGCTATTGAGAGTCTCATATGCTAATCAATAGCCGTCTTTTAAATTTTAGCGCTATAGCACAAACTTCGTCAAGCAAAACTCGTAAGATCTCGTGCTAAATATAAGATAACCGTTCCAATGCCGTTTACAGCAACCGCTTTCTTGATTTCTCCAGGCTCAGCACGAAACCCGTCAGTATCACATAGAAGGCGGTAAGCCTTATCTTTCGGCAGCTGCCATGTAACAGAATCGGGGCTGGCATGATGGATGACAATGATTTCTTCCCATTCATCGATTGCGCCGAGGTTAAACAGCCGGTATACAATAAGGTGCTCTTTGAGAGCCAGACATTCAAGGCAGCGCTGAATATCGGCTGATGACGTAAGCCGGAATGCCGGATGCGCTTTTCTGAGTGAAATCAGCCCGCGGACATAGTCAACATCCTGCTTGAATGTTTCACGCCGCGACCAGTCCAGCTGGTTGATGCTGTCACTGGATTGATAGCTGTTTTCCACCCCCTGCTTCGTCCGGAAAAATTCCTGTCCGCTGTGAATAAACGGCACTCCCTGGGCCAGCAGAATGATTGCAGACGCCAGCTTTTGCCTGCTTCTTTTTCGGCTCTCACTTTCTTGAGGAAGCGCGAGGCTCATTTTATCCCAAAATGTGTGGTTGTCATGCGACTCGACATAATTGATGGACTGGCTCGGAGCAGACACAAGCGGGTCTGTCTCTTTCCATCCGGAAGATCCGGCAATCCCGTGCATGACTGTTTCCGTTTTTTCGCCGTTCCCAAGGGCAAAACCCGCCGCCGCGATATGAAAGGTATTCCCTTTAACAGCGTCACGAAACGAATCATTAAAAAAACCGACGCCCGGCATTTTCGATGCATTCGCCAATGTCGCTTTCTGTTCAGGCGGCAGCGGTGTTGCCAAATCCCAGCCTTCCCCAAAGAGAAGGATTCCGGGCTTTACCTCATATGCTTTTTCTTTCATATGAAGAACCGTTTCAATATCTAAAATGCCGAGCAGATCAAAGCGGAAGCCGTCGACATCGTATTCCTTCAGCCAATACATGACGCAATCCGTAATGAATTTCCTTGCCATCCGCCTTTCTGAGGCGATGTCATTCCCGACGCCGGTGCCATTCGAAGGCATCCCGAATTGATCATGCCGGAAGAAATAACCGGGCACCGTTTTTTCAAAGGGCGAGTGCTCTCTTTGATATACATGGTTATAAACAACATCCAGAATGACACGCAGGCCATGCTGATGCAGGGTGTGAATCATTTGTTTTACTTCTGTGTTTCTTGTCTGAGGGTCGTGAGGATTGGAGGCATAGCTTCCCTCCGGGGCGAAAAAATGAAGCGGATTATAGCCCCAATTGTAGGCGGCAAGCGGGTTTTCTTCATCAACTCCGGCATAATCGTTTAGCGGCAAAAGCTCTATATGTGTAACGCCAAGCTCTTTTAAATAAGAAAGTCCTGTAGAATTGCCATTTTTCGTTTTGGTGTCCGTTTCAGCAAGCGCCGCATATTTCCCCTTGTTTTTCATACCGCTGTTTTCATGAATGGAGAAGTCTCGGATGTGCATCTCATAAATAATGGCATCAACTGGGGCTGAAAATGGTGTAAGCGTAGGAGCCGAATTTACTTGATCAGGGCGCAGCACAACACCCTTCTCTCCGTTGACCGTCACAGCTTTTGCATACGGATCAACCGTTTCTGTCCATTCTAAATTGTTGCAAATCCGGTACACATACTCATAACCGTGCAGATCTCCAGCCACTGTAACGGCGTATACTCCATTTTCCATTCTTGTCATTTGAAGCGTGTGCCCGCTTTTTTCGGGATGTGACAGCTTGACGGCAGCTGACGTGGCAGCAGGCGCCCATACCTTAAATTCAGTATAATCCGAAGCGTAAACAGCTCCGAGCTCCCCGTCATAATAAAATGCAGCATCAAACGCATCCGTCCTGACAACCGCCCCGATTTGGAGATCCGTTTTTCCGTCGCCGGATGCTTTGACATGATGCGTTTTCCCGAAAGTCACCGGCTGTTCAGCTACACATACATACTTGTATTTCCCTTCTATTTGCCATTCCTGACTGACTGTCAGAGGAATTTCCGCTGTATCTGTCTCAAGCTGAAAAGGCGGCGTAAAGGTATCTTTTTGATCAGCAGGAATCAGAACCGTAATGATATTCATTTCATCGGCATACGCTTCAAAGCTGCGTTGGATACTGACCATCAGAATCTCTCTCCTCCAAAAACGTTTATGTTTTGATCCGTAAAGGTGAGGGACTCGATGCCAGACGGAATGGGGTTGTGCCCATGATTTCTCCGTCAGCATGGAACGGAATTTTGTCCTTCGTGTAAAACGTAATGTCTTTCGCTTTAAACATCGTCACGCCGTCCATTTTGGTGTGTTTTCCAAATGTCATCAAGCATAAAAACCAATACTTTTTCAAAAACGGCAGATTCTCAACAATGATGATATCAAATGCCTGTTCGCGCGGATTCGCAAGCGGGGCCGCCTTCATGCCGCCTCCGTAAAACGGATGATTGGAGACGACCGCAAACCAGACATGATGAAATTCCTGTGTCTCCCCTTCAATTGTACAGGCCAACGAAAACGGCTTAAAGGTAGCCGACGCGTACAAATGGGAAAGCGGATAGACAAGGTAACGGAGGCGCAGAAAATGGACCGCCCGTTTTAATGGAAATTCCATCGCCTTCTTATTGACATATGCGTCAAAGCCGATTCCGATATGATTCAAAAAATAAAGAACCTGCGATTTATCCTGAAGCAAATTAATGCTTCCTAAATGAAACGTTCGCGTTAACGGACGCTTCAGCTGTCTGATTTCCTGAATCAGATCTATTTTCTTAATGGAGAATCCTCTGGAAAAATCATTGTACGCGCCAGCCGGCACAAAACTCAGTTCGATATCGTCAACATCTTTCAGCCCGTTGACGACTTCGTGCATCGTTCCGTCTCCGCCGATAACGATCAGGCGTTTCAGCTTATATTCCTGAATCGTTGAAATCTGCCGGGCGAGAACCTCGGCGTGTCCCGGATGTTCTGTTAAAAATGAGCGGTGCTCAATCTTTCGTTTCAATAATTCCTTTTGTATCGACTTCCAAACACGCAGGCCTTTTCGATGCCCTGCTGCCGGATTAATAATAAAAAACCATTGGCTCATCTTTCTCACCTGCTTATGTTATGAGAAAACCGCTCAAATCGTTCTGCTTTACTCCAGCCACTCTTGTCTGCGATAGGAGTCTGACAGGCAATAAGACAACAAAGCCTTTGCAGCCTTTAATTGATGATGTTTTATCGGAGCAGTGTTTTTCTTCTGCCTCTCCATCCAATCCGCCAAGCCCCGTTTGTCCACTATTTCCAGACCGTACGGCGGCTCGGGGTAATCGATGTATGACGTTCTGCTCAGGAGTAATTTCGAGACTGGAATATCAGCGCCTTTTTCCTTTACGATCTTCGACACAACAGATCCCGTCCGAAACAGACTCAACGCCGGATTTAATACCGATTCAGTCTGAGAGCCTGTTTTCTTCTCCCAAAAACGATGTTTAGATCCTATGTACACACTGTCTTCCTCTGCCTCTATAAAAGAAACGCAAAAAATGTCAAGAGGTGAAATGATCACTATGCTTAATTCTACTGCCGCCTGCTGAATTTTGAGCACAGGCTTATACATAATAAAATAAGAATCAGGAAGCTGCTGGGCCAGAAAACGCAAAATGCGGTCCTGCTTCACCTGGTTTGACAGATTTGACATCTCGGAAAGAGTAGAGCTTGCCCATTTGAGCTGAAATTCATATAAATGTCTTTTATAAAAGGAAGCAAGCGCCATCCTGCTCTTCGGCAGCCTTACGTTCAGATCGTCTTCTTCCTCAAACCATTGGTGTCTCTCTTCTTGTATATCGGCTTCTATCTCTTCTTTTCTTCTTTTCAATGAAAATTTTTTCCGTTTCTGCACCGGTTCCGGCTGTTCAGCACTGGCTTGTCTTTCTTCATGCTGGCGCTCCGCTGCTTCTAATAGTGAAAGCCAGCGCTCTTTTTTCAGCCGTATAAACTGATTCATATAATGGTACGGATCAAGTTCATATCTCGATATATAATCATGTATTTTGATGATTTGTGCCATTTTGTTTCTCCACTCCGCATGAATTAAGTTAAATGAAATTTGTATTTTTCCTTATATTTTGGTGATTGATTTAAGTGTGTCTGAAAAAGTGAAAATCGTTCAATAGCCGTTGAAACCTCACCGCTTTTAAACGGGATATGCGCCGGAAATCCCTTTTGGCCTGTCCATTTTCTTGCCAGCGTCATATGGGGATGATACGCTCTCTTTTCCACTTTAAAGCCTGCTTGAAGAACAGCTTGTTTTGTATGCTCCCGCAGTGTTTCGAGCGCCGTATTCCTCTTCGGCTCCAAATGTAACACGCGCGGCTGCCTGCGGTCTCCGAACACATCTATTTTGTCAAACTCAATTGTAAACGGATTGACATCTACAGCTATCTCGGCAAGCGAGCCTTCAAGCTGCTTGATTTGCGCTTCATCCGCCGCACCGAGAAAAATTAACGTAATATGGTAGTCAAGCGGGTGCACCCATTTTTGAAACGTGAGCGCCGGCTCGCTTTTCGCAGCCTGGTAAATCGGATTTGCAATTTCTGGCGGAATGGGCACGCCGATGAAATAATGAGGCCGGATATCTGACATCCGTCTGACACTCCCTTCTTTGACTGCTATTATTTTATCAATAAAGAGGCTGCGCGAATAGAGGAACCGCATATGAAAACACTCTCGCGCAAACCTTTATTATGTTAGGATATTATATGACACTTGTTTTATTCAGAAAGGAATGACAATGTTGAAAATCGTTGAAAACACTTCTGATCTTATAGGAGATACACCGCTTGTGAGATTGAATCGGCTTCAGCCGGAAAACGCAGCACAAGTCTATTTAAAACTTGAATTTTTCAATCCAAGCGGCAGTGTGAAAGACAGAGCCGCTTACAATATGATCATAGAAGCAGAACAAAACGGCTTACTCAAGTCTGGCTCAGTTATCATTGAGCCGACCAGCGGAAATACCGGAATCGGACTCGCCATGAATGCGGCGGCCCGCGGCTATAAAGCGATTTTAGTCATGCCGGATACAATGACGAAGGAGCGGATCAACCTCCTCAAAGCCTATGGTGCAGAGGTTGTGTTAACTCCCGGATCGGAAAGAATGCCCGGCAGCATTAAAAAAGCAAAAGAGCTAGCCGAACAAATTCCGAACAGCTTCATTCCGATGCAGTTTGATAATACCGCAAATCCTGACGCGCATCGAAAAACAACTGCTCTTGAAATTGCCCGGGCAATAAAAGAAATCGGAAAACCGCTAGGCGCTTTTGTAGCTTCTTCCGGTACTGGCGGGACCATTACAGGCACCGGTGAAGCGCTAAAAGAACTTTTCCCGGATATTTTGGTTCATGTTGTTGAGCCTGCAGGGTCTCCGGTATTATCAGGCGGAAAACCGGGTGCGCATAAGCTGGTTGGAACAAGCCCAGGCTTCATACCTCCAGTTTTAAATCAAGATGTATATGATGAAATTATCAAAATCACTGATGAGGATGCTTATACGACTACCAGACGCCTTGCTGCGGAGGAAGGAATTCTCGTCGGGCCTTCTTCAGGCGCTGCCTGCTTCGCGGCGATTGAAGCAGCCAAACGTCTCTCTCCTGATCAAGTCGTTGTCTGTATGACAGCTGATACCGGAGAACGCTATTTATCAACTGATTTATGGTCATTTGTGTAAAAAAGGACTGGCTTCAGAAGAAGCCGGTCCTTTTATTTTGCAAGTTCGTAGATGGCCTGCGCATATAAAGCAGTCGCTCTGAGGAGATCATCAATTTCAATATACTCGTCTTTTTGGTGCGCACTGTCGGGACGTCCGGGGAACAGCGGACCGAATGCGACGCCGGCTTTCAAAGATCTTGCGTACGTTCCCCCGCCGATTGAAATTAAATCAGCTTTTTTGCCCAATTGGCCTTCATATACCTTTTGCAGTGTTTTGACTAGCGGATGGTCTGCTGATACATGATGCGGCTTGCTGTCTTTAAATTCTCCAAGCTCAAATTCAGCGGCGCTTTCAAACGCATCGCGGATCATTTTGCTTTCCGCCGTTACCGGATAGCGGATATTGATTCCGAGCTCGCCTCCTTGCCCTTCTGTATAGCGCAGTGTTCCGACATTTAATGTCAGCTCTCCGCTAATCTCATCCTCACAGTCAATATTCAGTTTCTTTCCTCTCGTATCATCTGAGAATTTGTCTGACACGATTTGAACAAAACGCTGTCCGGCTTCATCCAGCTTAGTCTTGCGCAAAAATTCTGCCAGTTTGATGCCGGCATTCACTCCATTGTTCGGTTCCATCGCATGGCAGGAAAGTCCGTGCATGCGCAAGATCAGCTGCCTATTCTCAATCTCAGCTTCACCTTTTTGATCTGTCGCGCGGAGCATGTCTTTAAATGAGGCTAGAACCTCTTCTATATTTGATCCTTTGATAACGGCTTCCGCAGCGTCTGGCACCATGTTTAAGCGGAGGCCTGATGTAAACGAGGCAAGAACTGTTTCTGAAGCGGCTTCGTTTGCGCGGTGCGGGATGAGCAATGAAGCATCAATAATCCCTTTTTCCGCGTTAATAATCGGGAAATCAGCATCTGGCGCAAATCCGAGAGTCGGCATTTCTTCGTGCTTGAAATAATGCTCCACACATCTCCAATCACTTTCTTCATCTGTTCCGATAATGATTCTGACACGCTTAGAAAGCGGCAGATTCATGTCTTTGACGATTTTCAGCGCGTAGAACGCCGCCATCGTCGGACCTTTGTCGTCAATGGCGCCCCTGGCATAAATCCGTCCGTTTCGGATGTCCGCTGAAAACGGATCACTTGTCCAGCCGTCTCCGGGCGGTACAACATCAACATGGCAAAGAACGCCGACAATGTCTTCACCCTCGCCCCATTCGATATGACCGGCGAACCCCTCAAGATTTTTCACGGAAAATCCTTCTTTTTCTCCAAGCTCAAGCAAAGAGGTCAAGCTGGCATTTACCCCTTCTCCGAATGGTTTGCCGGGCCCGGCTGTTGTTTCGTCCATTACACTGTTGATTCTCAAGAATTCCTGCGTATCGCGAATCAAATCATCTTTTTTTCTGATCACTTCGACTTCCCAGTTCATAATGATCCCCTTTCTGCAATAAATCACTTGCAAAAACTAAATAAAACGAATAATATTAATGGTGTTTTGTTAAAACGTTCGTAATTGGAGGTTACTATGTTTCATCTAAAAGAGCAGCAAACATCGATTAAACAAGAAATCATAGCTGGATTGACGACCTTTTTTACAATGGTCTATATTGTAGTGGTGAATCCGGTCATTTTAGCGAATGCCGGAGTTCCTTTTGACCAGGTCTTTACCGCAACGATTATCGCCTCCATTGTCGGAACACTGTGGATGGCCCTGGCTGCAAATTATCCGATTGCCATTGCGCCCGGCATGGGCTTAAACGCTTACTTAGCCTATCACGTTGTAGGCGCAAGCGGCGGCGGCATCACGTACGCAACAGCTTTCAGCGCAGTATTCACAGCAGGGGTTCTCTTCATTATTCTATCGTTAACGCCTTTAAGAAAACAACTGATAGAAGCGATTCCAAACAATTTAAAATACGGCATCACCACAGGGATCGGACTTTTTATTGCGTTTATCGGTTTACGGCAGGCGGGAATGATTACGGCTGATAAATCAAATCTGGTCACACTCGGCAACCTTCATTCGCCAGCGGTTATCTTAACGCTGATCGGCTTATTGATCAGTGTGATCCTGATGGTGCTGAATGTAAGCGGAGCGTTATTTATCGGAATGGCAGCTACCGCTTTGATCGCGTTTTTTACCGGCCAGCTGCATTTTCCTAAAGGCTTTATGTCTTTTCCGCATTTGCCTGAGGGATTGATTATTTCAAATCCGTTCTCCGCTTTTGGCGATGTGATCCATCACGGCCTGTACGCTGTCGTCTTTTCATTTCTGCTGGTCACGATTTTTGATACGACCGGTACGATGATCGGTGTGGCCGAGCAAGCCGGATTGATGAAAAACAACAAGCTCCCGAACGCGCGAAAAGCACTGCTTGCTGATTCAACGGCGACCACAGTCGGTGCTGTTTTCGGAACAAGTCCGACAACCGCGTTTGTCGAGTCTTCAGCTGGCGTCGCAGCCGGGGGAAGAACAGGTCTTACGTCTTTAACTGTCGCGGTATTGTTTGCAGCTTCGATGTTTTTCAGTCCGCTTGTCAGCGCCTTATCCGGCATATCCGCCATCACTTCTCCGGCTTTGATTATTGTCGGCAGCCTGATGATGGGCTCGGTGTCGAATATTAACTGGAAGGAGATGGACGAGGCATTTCCGGCATTTCTCGTTGTTCTGACCATGCCTCTTACATCAAGCATTTCCACAGGAATTGCGCTTGGCTTTATTTCGTATCCGATTGTGAAAGCAGCACGGGGAAAATGGAGAGACATTCATCCTCTCGTCCTCGTATTTGCCGTTCTGTTTTTCATCCAGCTATTTATTCTATAACATACAGAAAACCCAAACGGCATCCGTTTGGGTTTTTATTTCACCAAAAAAGAGATAGCAGCCGCCAAAAAGCAGCAGGCAACACAAGCATAGTGCAGCGTGTTCACACTGCTTTTTCTGGCCCGGTAATATTCATTACTTTCCTTATCAGCCCCAATTAAGATCGGCGCATCCATCACTTTGTCAAAAATAAGCGAAAGCACATAACGGCAAACACCTGTATAAACCAGCAGCGCAATCACCTTAAGAACGATCGGGGAAACGACTGTTAAAACCGTAAAAGCCGACAAAAGCATATACAGATGCCTCGCATACTCCCCATTCCTCAGCATGACTTTAAAAAACAATTCTTTATAAATTGTATACATTGTCCGTTCCTTAAATATCCTTTTAGAATTCCGGAATAATAGTGGTTTTCTCCTCATCCTGTCCTTTACTCTCGGCATTCTCACATCCTGGCTCGTCATCATTACAAGACCTGCAAGAGTGAGCCTGATTTTTTTCTCCTCAAGCACCTCTGCCTCAAAAGCCGATAATGAAGCCGTCTTTTTCAAACTGCGTATGAAAGCAAAAATAAAAAACAAAACACCGGCAAGCGAGAGCAAGTGCCACTCGGTAAAGGTAATCATGAGAAAAGAACACGCCAAAAGCACAGCCTTGAGAAAAAAGTCTGCAATCTGTCTCCAAATAGATCTTGGTTTTCTGACCCTGTCCTGCTTCAAGGATAAAAAGAGCGTATGAAGACCGAATGCATAGATCAATAGAGCAGCGCTTTCTGGAATAGTGACGCGAACAGAATCAATGATAAAGGGAAGAAAAAGAAAAAAGAGCAACAGCCATTTGGCGAACGTGAACAATATAGAATACACCAATGCGTATTGTTTCATCTGGCGAATGATCGCTTTCTTTTGCAGCAAAAACACCTGGTCCGCTTCCAGTAAAAAAGTATGGATGGAGCCTGTGCAAACAATCAGTATACCGACAGCGTATAACCATCTCCATTCGACTCTCTCAGACCACTCGTAAAGAAGGCCGCTTCCGTTTGTCCACTCCACATACTGATAAATCACAAAAGCAAGCGCCGGCAGGACAATGTAGAGCGCAACCGTCCAATCAATGACAGCATGCAGCACCTTAAACTGATATCGGTAAAAATCCATCCACCTTCGAAAAAAGAGAGACCGCCCGTTCATGCCTTTTCTCCTTGAATCGCCGTATAAAAACAGTCAAGCAATGACTGCCCGTCTAACCCTGTCTGCTCTTGAATATCTTTTAAAGTTCCCTGAAGAAACAAAGAACCTTTATCAATCATGTAAAACCGGTCGCAGATTTTTTCCGCGGTATCAAGTACGTGTGTGCACATAAGAATGCCGGCTCCTCTATCTTTCTCAGCCTTCAGCATGTCCACAAAGCGTTTTGTCGATATCGGGTCAAGGCCGATAAACGGTTCATCAATCACATACATATCAGGCTTAGAAAGAAAAGCCTGAATCAGCATCAGCTTTTGCTGCATGCCCTTCGAAAACGTCACCGGCAGCTCATGCATGACATGATCAAGCGAAAATGTTTCAAGAAGACTTTGGGCCCGATATTCGAATTCACTCTGATCAATGCCGTGCAAAGTGCTGATCAGATCGAGATGCTCCCACAGCGTTAATTCCTCATAAAAGGACGGGTGCTCCGGAATATAAGCAAACGAGCAATCATTCCAAGTGATAGTCCCTTTAAAGTCTTGCGAGAGGCCGAGTATCGCCTTGATGGCTGTACTTTTTCCAGCGCCGTTCGCTCCAATCAACCCGACAAGCTCCCCTTCTCTGACTTCCAATAAAACATCGGTGAGCACTTTTTTTCGGTTTGTATACCCTGCTTGCTCTATTGATGCTTCCAACAACATTCTCAATCTCACTCACCCCCTTAATCACATACGAAACGGAATAAAAAAAGTTTCTTTATCCATAATAATATTGTGCTGAAATACATAGTAATCCAACAAGGATGGCGGCCAAACTCAAATTGGAAAAAATTTATCATACTTATTCCTAGATTCACTGCGGCGAAATCGTGTATAATGAAGGCGAATTATTTAAATATTACAGATGTCTGCCTTAGTTGCTATTTCGTACGCAGTTGATAGTCGTGAGTTGTGGTTAGTCAAGTCCATCCGATCTTATGATAGGGAGTGGTTTTTTGAAACCTTCAACAAACCGTATGCTAACTCGAATCAAATCAGTTTACATGTTTATTCAAGAGAAAGGCCTTGTGACAACACAGGAACTGGTTGACGAATTCGGCATTACACCTAGAACGATTCAAAGAGACTTAAATGTGTTAGCATATAATGATCTTGTTCATAGTCCAAGCCGTGGCAAATGGGAGACAACGAGAAAGAAAGTAAAGATTACCTCATAACATTAAAAATTACATAGGGCCGCCCTGTGAGCGGCCTGATAGATACAGGGCGAGGAACGTTCTTAGCCTTGTTTTTGTGTGCTTATATATAATAAAAAATCCCGCATGTGTGATGCGGGATTTTTTCATGCTTGCGGCTCGTTCAGCCTTTCAAGTTCTTCTTCTGTAAGCTCACGGTATTCTCCCGGCTCCAGAGCAGGATCCAAGGATACGCGTCCCATTGAGAGCCGCTTCAGATAAATGACTTCATTGCCGACAGCATTTGCCATCTGTTTGACTTGATGATATTTCCCTTCTGTTATCGTCAGGTATATCACGGTATGCCCTTTATCGTTTGCCTTTATTTCTGCTTGTGCCGGCTTTGTTTTGTAGCCGCCTTCAATAAATACCCCAGTCTCTAAGCTGGTGATGTCTTCTGGCGAAATTTGCGATTTTAAGTGGACCTCATACGTTTTCGGAACATGCTTTTTCGGCGATAGCAGCCGGTGAGCGAGCTGACCGTCATTTGTCAGCAGCAGAAATCCTTCTGTATCCTTATCAAGCCGGCCGGCAGGAAACGGCTCGAATCTAAGTTCATCCGGCGTCAGCAAATCGACCACTGTCTTTTGCCGGCTGTCCTCAGTCGCTGACAGCACGCCCTGCGGTTTATTCATCATGATATAAATAAACTCGCGGTAATCAATCGGCTCGCCATAAACGGTCACCTCCTGCGCATCAGGGTCTACGTGCGCCTTGACATCTTTTGCCGGCTTTCCGTCGACCATGACGGCTCCCGCTTTCACAATCGATTTAACCTCTTTTCTCGAACCATACCCGCTGTTGGCAAGCAGCTTATCTAGTCTCATGCCAATCTCTCCTTCCTATAAAAGAAAGCCCGCATCAAGCGAGCCCTCTGTTTCAACATATTCTGTTAATCAGCGGCATGTCTGCCTTTCTTTAAGAACCCCGGTAAACGGCGGCCGAATATTTTCTGTAAAAACCCTAAACGATAAGCGCAATACAGGTAGACAGCTCCGCCGACCACAGCAGCAATCAGCACGACGATCGCAGCATGCAGCTGGCCATCCTCGTAGGAGATGAAAAAGCTTAACACCCACTGGACGATTTTAACGGCTATCGCCATCACTGCTGACAAGAGCAGCATCAGAACGCTCCGTTTCACTAATATTTTATACGAATAGCCGGCATGCCGTTTGATCATGATAAATCCGTATATAAGTGAAGCTGTATACCCGAGTGCCGTAGCTAAAATAGCGCCGTCAGCCTGCATCAGCTTAATCAGCGGGACATTCAGCACAAGTTTGATCACGACACCGATCACAAGACTGGCAACCGCAAATTTTTGCTTATTGATGCCCTGCAATATGGCGGCGTTGACAGTAAACAAAGAGAACAAGATCGCAACTGGCGAATACCAAAACAGGATGTCTTTCCCCAATTCAGGATGAAGGCTCTCTGATCCGTAAAAGAACGTATACACAGGGCCTGCTAATACCGATATACCGACAACAGCCGGAATAATTAAAAACAGGATCGTCTGCATCGACTGGTTGATCTGCTGATTTAACAGCTTGTAGTTTCTGCTTGTAAACGATTCTGTGATCGTCGGGATTAAGGTCAGTCCGAATGCCGTCGCAAGAGAAACCGGGATCATCACGAGCTTCTGCACGTAAAGTGTCAGAATGGCCATCATGTCCTGACTGATAGCTTGATGCCCCGCTTCAATCATGGCTTTGTTAAACGTATTTGTATCAATATAGTTATACAAAGGGATGGCTAGTCCGACAAACACGTAGGGAGCGGCATAGCTGAAGAGCTCGAAAAACATTTTCTTGTAGCTTAAATCTGCTGTCGGCCCCGTATTAGGCATCATCGCCAGCAGATTGCCTTTTCGTTTGTTCCAATAAATATACAATACGATCAGCCCGCCGAAGGCACCGATCAGCGCTGCAAAGGTTGCATAACCGACAGCGATCACAAGGCCGCCGTTTAAGACTTTCAAAATCAAGAAGGTCGCACTCAATAAAAAGATGATGCGGACAATCTGCTCAACAACTTGTGAGACAGCCGTCGGCCCCATCATTTGGTGACCTTGGAAAAATCCGCGCACAAGACTCATAATCGGCACGACTAAAAGCGCTAAGCTGACCATGCGGATGACATATACGACATGATCAATCGTCAAACCGTTATTATCTTTGCCCCCAAGCGATATTTCCGCAAAAAACGGAGCAGATAAATATAGTATGAAAAAGGCAATCATTCCCGTTACAAGCATAACCGACATGCCCGCCTTCAGCATTTTTCTGCTTGTTTCATAATCCCCTTTGGAATTATATTTGGAAACAAATTTAGAAACGGCGGCTGGAAAGCCCATTGTGGCAATGTTCAAAAATAAAGTGTATTGATTGTATCCGTATTGAAATAACGCACCGCCTGTCGCTCCGACCATGATGCTGAAAGGAATTAAATAAACCATTCCCAGTATCCGTGAAATATATGTACCGAGCGTTAACACAAACGTGCCTCTTAACAGTTTGCTTGACATGTTTCTTCATCACCATTTTCTACGAAGATTCAACTTTTCTATTTTAACACAACTGGGCATATAGACGGTAATAAATACAAAAGCAATCTCAGGAACAATGCAAGTTTGCGGCAAAATACGTTTAAGCAGAACCTGTCTTTCGCTATAATAGTACTGCGGACAGCGTTCTGCATACGAAATGTAAAAAGAAAGTTGATGATAAAGATGAAGCAGTATGACGTAATTGTAATCGGCGGAGGCCCTTCAGGTCTGATGGCTGCCATTGCAGCCGGAGAACAGGGGGCTGATGTTTTGTTAATAGATAAAGGAAATAAGTTAGGCCGTAAACTTGCCATATCCGGAGGCGGCCGCTGCAATGTGACAAACCGCCTTCCTGTCGAAGAAATTATTAAGCACATCCCCGGCAACGGCCGTTTTTTATACAGTGCGTTTTCTGAATTTAATAATGAAGATATTATCAAGTTTTTTGAAAATCTCGGGATCAAATTGAAAGAAGAGGATCACGGCCGGATGTTTCCGGTGACAGACAAAGCGCAAAGTGTTGTCGACGCCCTGTTAAACAGGCTGAAACAGTTGCGTGTGACGATCAGAACGAACGAAAAAATCAAATCTGTTACATATGAAGATGGACATACAGCAGGCATTGTGACGAATAATGGCGAAGTGATTCATAGTCAGGCAGTCATTATCGCGGTTGGCGGAAAAAGCGTTCCCCATACCGGCAGCACGGGTGATGGCTATGAATGGGCCGAAGCCGCAGGCCACACAATAACAGAGCTGTTCCCGACAGAGGTGCCCGTCACATCTGCCGAGCCGTTTATTAAGAAAAAAACACTGCAGGGTTTATCGCTCAGAGATGTCGCCGTCAGTGTATTAAACAAAAAAGGCAAAGCCATTATCACACATAAGATGGACATGCTGTTTACTCATTTCGGCCTCTCAGGCCCCGCCATACTCAGGTGCAGCCAGTTTATCGTGAAAGAGCTGAAAAAACAGCCGGAAGTGCCCGTCAGAATTGATTTGTTTCCGGATATCAATGAAGAAACGCTATTCCAAAAGATGTACAAGGAGCTGAAAGATGCGCCGAAAAAAGCGTTAAAAAATGTGCTGAAGCCTTGGATGCAGGAGCGCTACCTTCTTTTCCTGCTCGAAAAAAACGGTATTTCACCGAACGTATCATTTTCTGAGCTGCCGAAGGAGCCTTTCAGACAATTTGTCAAAGACTGCAAGCAATTTACCGTTCTCGCAAACGGCACGCTGTCTCTAGACAAAGCGTTTGTCACAGGAGGCGGTGTATCGGTGAAGGAGATTGACCCGAAAAAGATGGCGTCTAAAAAAATGGACGGCCTGTATTTTTGCGGCGAAATCTTAGATATTCACGGTTATACAGGCGGATACAATATCACATCTGCGCTCGTCACAGGCAGACTCGCCGGACTGAATGCCGGACGCTTTTCCCGTATGTAAACATTAGACTTTTCAAACTCTTACAGCATGCCGGGCATTTGAAAATTTCCCGCAAAAATGTTAGGGTGAGATTTGTTTTGTTTCACCTGATTGCGGGGTAATTTACAGGAAGGAATGATCTGCCATCGTACGACCATACTAAGCCTGCGAGGAAGATATAGGCGTACACAAAAAAGTCAGAGGGTGAGAATGTTTGAAGAATATATCTAGTGTATTTTGGATTGTGATTGTCATCACAGCCGCAGCCGTTTTGTGGGGCGTTATTTCTCCTGACAGCCTGCAAAACGTGTCTCAATCGGCACAATCGTTTATAACAGATTCATTTGGTTGGTATTATCTATTAGTTGTCTCTTTGTTTGTCGGGTTCTGTCTCTTTTTAATTGTCAGCCCGATTGGGAAAATTAAACTGGGGAAACCGGATGAAAAACCGGAATTCGGGTTATTATCTTGGTTTGCCATGCTGTTCAGTGCAGGCATGGGAATCGGCTTAGTATTCTATGGTGCGGCTGAACCGATCAGCCATTACGCAATTAGCTCTCCATCAGGTGAAACAGAAACCCCCCAAGCCTTCAGAGATGCGCTCCGGTACACGTTTTTCCACTGGGGACTGCACGCTTGGGCCATTTATGCCGTAGTGGCATTATGTATCGCATATTTTCAATTCCGCAAAGACGCGCCTGGATTAATCAGCAGCACACTGACTCCGATTCTCGGCGATAAAGTAAACGGCCCGATCGGTAAACTGATTGACTGTATTGCTGTTTTTGCAACAGTTGTCGGCGTTGCAACGAGTCTGGGGATCGGCGCAACTCAAATTAACGGCGGATTGAATTACCTATTCGGAATTCCGAATCATTTTATCGTTCAATTGATTTTGATTGTTATTGTAACAGTGCTCTTTTTACTATCGGCTTGGAGCGGACTCGGAAAAGGCATTAAGTATTTAAGCAACACCAATATGGTGCTAGCCGGATTGCTGATGCTGTTTATGCTGGTTGTCGGACCTACCGTTTTGATCATGAACTCACTTACAGATTCAATTGGGCAGTATATTCAAAACATTGTTCAAATGAGCTTCAGACTGGCGCCGAACGATCCAGGCAAACGTGAATGGATCAACGGCTGGACGATTTTCTATTGGGCATGGTGGATTTCCTGGTCTCCATTTGTCGGCATTTTCATCGCCCGTGTATCCCGAGGCCGGACAATCCGTGAATTTTTGATCGGCGTTCTGGTGGCACCATGTATTTTGGCTTTCCTATGGTTCTCCATTTTCGGTGTTTCCGCAATGGACCTTCAGCAAAAAGGTATCTTTAATGTGGCGAAGCTGTCTTCCGAAACGATGCTGTTCGGAACACTGGATCACTATCCGCTGACGATGATCACGTCTATCCTGGCATTGATCCTGATCGCCGTGTTCTTTATCACATCAGCTGATTCAGCGACATTTGTCCTTGGTATGCAGACGACATACGGTTCATTAAACCCGGCTAACTCAGTCAAATTCAGCTGGGGTATCATCCAGTCTGCTATGGCAGCTGCGCTCTTGTATTCCGGCGGACTTGCCGCTTTGCAAAACACAGCGATTCTGGCGGCACTGCCATTTTCAATTGTTATCCTGCTCATGATTGCTTCTCTTTATAAAGCATTGGCAAGAGAACGAAGAGAAATCAGAGCAGCAGAGAAATTCCAGAAACCGAGAAGCCCAAGAGTGAAAAAGGCTTAACCATAAAAAAAGATCTTTCCGCAGTCCGCGGGAAGATCTTTTTTTATTTTCGATATAGAATGAGTGCGGAAAAACAGTAGAGCTGCTCGCCTTCAGGGTCACACGCCGCTGAAACCGTATATTTGATATCAACCAGCTGCTCTTCCGATATTCCTTTTAAAAATGAATTGATCTCCGTTTGCAAATCTTTTTCATGCTCTTCATCAAACACTGCCACCTTCAGCATTTATCCGCTCTCCTTTCTCTATCAATCTATTCCGTTTGGAATCAATATATGATAGAGAAATGTTTACCTCGTCTCCGGATAAAAAGCTTCTGGTGTAGGATGTTTCTTTGCCGGTTCATGGTCCTGCTGCTCCAGCTTCACCAGGACGGCATAAGCGATCCTCATGTGGCAGTAGCTGATGAGACTGACGCTGAAAAAAGGGACAATTCCCGGCAGATAAGCCAGCAGGAAAAAGAGCGCGACCGTCAGCGCAAGCATGACGAGGGTATATTGTAAGTACGCCACACTCAGCAAGAGGGAAAACTTAAAATACAGGCGCTTTTTCCAATCAAAGTGGACGAGCAGCGGAAACACATAAAAAAGCATTGATACAAACAGAAAGCCAAATATCATAATAGCAAAGCGCAGGATATGCAATAAGAAGTGGCTCGGGTAAATAAAGGCCAAATCGATATAAATGATCAAACCGATTAACACCAGTACAGCACCGATCAGATTGGAACGGAGAAATTCAGCTTTGTATTCCCGCCAAAAGGTCGGCAGCACCGGAACGTGATCCTGACCCTGAATCCATTTTCGCATAACAGCGAATAAAGCGGCAGTCGCGGGCATGACACCGAACACTCCGAGACCGATGATCGTAAAAAGCAGCCAAAGCAAATTGGTATACGCAAACCTCATGATCCACTCGCAAAAACGCAGCACCCGTGCCATTGATCCGTCATGTTCCACGAAAGCCCCTCCTCTTCGCTTTTATACATTTTGCATATGAAAAAGCTGTTTAATATCAATTGGTTTTTTTTCAACAACGGAGCGCCATATTCCCTCACCGACCGCGATAGAATAGGCTCCGGCTTCGGCTCCGGCCAAAATGTCATACTGGCGCAGCGGATCTTTGCCTATAAATAGATCAGCAAGCAAAAGCGGATCACCTCCGCCGTGTCCTCCCTCGTTTTTGACGACTTGAATGGTCTGCTTCGATTCAAAAAGCGGATAATACTCAATCGTCTGCTCGGGAAAAGCAAACGGAATTCTGGAAGGCTCATGGAATTCATTTGATTCAATGCGTCCTTTTGTGCCGTTTATCGTAAGGCGGTAGCCTTCGTACGGAGCGGAAAATGTGATCGAGTAGCTTAAAAGCGCACCGCCGTCATATTTGACAGCCGCCACATACGTATCCTCAATGTTGATCTCCTCGTCAAAAATGCATGCGTCAGGGCGATATGCGGTATATAAGCTTGACTGGTCTGCATCCGCCTTAAGATGATCATCCTTTACTGAAGCTTTAGAGGCACGGGGGTGCCATCTCGCATAGTAATGGCATTTCTCTTTGACCCGGCATGTGCCGCAAAAACGCCCGTCTTCTTCCGGCAGCGGATTCCACTCACTGTCCGGCCCGTAGTAATTCAACTCGCCGTAAGCAAATACCTCCGCCGGGTTTTGGCCGAGCCACCAATTCACCAGATCGAAATGATGTGTGGATTTATGGACAGAAAGGCCGCCGGAAAATTGCCTGGATCGGTTCCAGCGTTTAAAATAGCTGGCGCCGTGATAGGTATCAATATACCAATTCAAATCAACAGACGTGACCCTTCCTATTTTTCCTTCTAAAATCATTTCTTTGATTTTCCGATGATACGGACTGTAGCGGTAATTAAACGCGACAGTAACCTTCCCTTTGCTTTTCGCTTCTGCCTCAAGCACCCGCTTTGCATCCTGCACCGTCGTCACCATCGGTTTTTCCGTTATGACATCCGTATCCCACTGAAGGCTTCTCAATATATAGGTGATATGGGTGTCATCCCTTCCCGTCACAATCACAATGTCTGGCTTCGAAACGCTCATCATATGGTCAAAATCTTCTTCTTTATACTCCGGTACTTGTGCAAGCTCCGGAAATGCCTCTTTGCAGACGGCGAATCGTTTCGGATCGGCATCCAGCAATCCCGTAATTTCATAAATGGATGAAAACTGTTTGAGCAGCGGTTTGATAAACATGCTGAGGGCTCTGCTGCTTAATCCGCAAATGACGATGCTTTTCAATGGTCCCCACCCCTATCGGACTTCTGTTAATTGGGAAATCAGCTGCAGCGCTTCCTCTGTTTTTTCGGAGTATACAGGGATAAACGCTGCCATATTTCGATTCAGCCGAAAAGAATAGCCGTTCAGCTGTTTTTCCCCTTTCTCAATCAGAACGGCATAGACTGTTTTTTCTCCCGTTTTTTGATTTACGGCTGTATAGGGCGATGAATGTTTCAGTGACAATCCGTCTAACGGCTGAAAATTTTCCGGATCATCGTATGCTGCAAACAAGTCTTCAGGCACGATAAAGACGTCACCCTCGCGAGCCGTAATTTCAGTCAGCAGCTTTTCCGGCAAAGCGGGAAAGATTTCTGCCCTGCCTGCCTTCTTTTCAGCGGCCTCTTTTATGTTATCCTGTACGCCTGCCTGCATATCTGAAAACAGGATGACATGAATGCCGTCCGGTCTGCTTGAGCACGAAGCTAAAAACAGCAACGAGACGATCACACATACAGCCGCACATAGAGATCTTTTCATTTTTCGTCTGGCCCGAGAAGCGCTTCCAATTCTGTCATCGCCAAAATAAACGCTCCCGCCCCGTGAAGGTCGTTTGTGCTCCGTTCGCGGCTGACATAATAATCATAAAATCCTGCCGACGTTCCGACACATATATCTTTGACGAGAAACGCGCCGTCTTTTGTTGTTTCAGTTTTATGCTGAATCAGCCCTTGATACGCTTTTAACAAAGGCGTTTTATAGGATCTGTCGAGATATCCTTTATTAATTCCTTTAGCGATGGCATACATATACAGGCACGATCCCGAGCTTTCCAGCCAGTTGTCAGATCTGTCGCCCTTGTCAACGATCTGATACCATAATCCTGTTTCCTTGTCTTGGCAGCGGCAGATGCTTTCGAGCATGTCCTGCAGTGTTTTTTTCCAGACATGACGGGTTGGGTGCTTCTCAGGCAGCTCTTCAATCATGTCTGCGAGTGACATGACGTACCAGCCGATTGAACGCGCCCAAAACTCCGGAGAGCAGCCTGTCTCTTGACTGGCCCAAGGCATTTTTTTCGCTTCATCCCACGCATGATAGAAGAGCCCGGTCTTTGGATCCTTCGTATGCTTTCTCATCAGGCCTTCCTGAAGCACAACCATGTCAAACAGCTCCGGCTCGTGCTTCAAATTGGCATATTTCAGTGCAAACGGCCCACCCATATATAAACCGTCAAGCCACATTTGATATGGATAGCCGTCCTTATGCCAGAACCCCTGCTCTGACGTTCGGTTCAGCGTTCCGTATAAGCCCCGCAGCCTTTTTGCCGCTTTTACATAGCGTTCATCCTTCGTCTTGTCGTATAAAGGAAAAAGAATAAGGCCCGCCTGGATTGCGTCTAGTTCGTCTCTTTTAAATAATAGATTGCCGTAATCATCAATTAGGAGATCCGCATAAGCTTTCGCATAATCAAAGTACCGTTTCTGTCCGGTTGCTTCCCAAAGACGCAAAACCCCGCATAAGAAAACGCCCTGATGATAGTGCCAGCGGTTTGCAGGCGGCAGCTCTTCAACTGTATACGTGTTCATAATCGTTTCTGCCAATGCCTCCGCATACGTAAGAGGCGACTTTACAGCGATTGATTGATCCATTGATACCATCCCTTTCTTAATAGATTCCTTCCTCGCCAAATTTCTTCGCCAAACGATTCGCAAGCATGACCAAAATCAGTCCGACCGCCGCTTTAAATACGCCGACCGCTGTACTGTAGCTGAATTGGCCCTGTTTCAGCCCTGCAGTATAAACGTACGTATCAAAAATTTCCGCGACTTCCCTGTTTGTGGCGTTTAACAGCAAATATACATGCTCAAAGCCAAGCTCCAGCGTGTCCCCAATTTTTAAAATCAGCAAAACGACGATGACGCTTTTGATAGCCGGCAGCGTAATATGCCACATTTGCCGCAGCCGTCCCGCTCCGTCCATTTTCGCCGCTTCATAAAGCTGAGGATCAACCGCCGTCATTGCGGCCAGGTAGATGATCGTTGACCAGCCCGCTTCTCTCCAGATAACCTGCAGAATATACAGCGGACGGAACCATTCTTCATTCAGCAGAAAATTGATTTTTTCGCCGCCAAAAAACGTAATCAGTTCATTAATCAGGCCCCCGTCTACTGTCAAAAGCACAAATGACAGCGATACAACAATGACCCAGGACATAAAGTGCGGAATATAAATCAGCGTCTGAACGAATTTTTTAAAGAGTGCGATCCGCACTTCGTTTAGAAGAAGCGCTAATAAAATCGGCACCGGAAAAAAAATGACCAGATTCAAGGCAAAGAGCACGAGCGTATTTTTTAACAGGACAAAAAATGTAGGCTCTGTAAACAGCCTGATAAAATGCTTCAGCCCGACCCACTCGCTGCCCCAAATACCGAGAAACGGCTGATAATCCTGAAACGCAATCACGATTCCCCACATTGGAACGTATTTAAAAAGCAAAAAATAAATACATCCCGGCAAAATCATAAAGTACAAAAACTTTTGCTGCAGCAGCTTATTTAGTAAGCGCTTTCTTTTTTCTTTTTTAAAAATGACTGCGTCTACAGCCGGCGCTTGCGCTTCTGCTGTTTTCATCTTTTTCAAAGCCTCCTTTCACGGGTTCTTGTTTTCACTGTAGCGCAGCGTGCAAAAGTCCGTCTACAATCATATGATCACATTCTGCCTGAGCCCTTTGTCATCAAGGGTTTCGCCTCTCTATCTGAAAAAAAGACACCGATATTAGAAAATGATTATTGACAATATCTATCAATCTTTGGATTAATTGTATTAAGGTGTTATGAAATGGGGGGTTTTATGAAAAGAAGCCAATACAAGTTTTATTACAAACTCATCACGTTTTTTTGTTTACTCAGCACCATTCCCGTCATTTTGGTCGGTTTGTTTTCGTACGAGCACTCTCAGAAAACGGCCATCTCCAACGTTTCGGAGGAAAAACTTGACACACTCCAGCAGACCCAGCTAAGCATCGAGCACATCCTAAAAACCGTCGATCATTCTTTAACCCACTATGTGAGTTCGCCGCCTCTCCTCCGCACACTGTCCGAGCCTTTGCACTCTGACCAATTTCAAATCTATGACCAAGTGAACCAAGAGCTCAACTATTTGCAAAGCTTTGATACCGATTTGTCCAACATGACGCTTGTCAGCTATATGAAAAACTGGTACATGAACAATTCCGGTTTGTACCGCATGAATACGGACTCCCTTCATGAAGCAGCCGAGGCGTATTCGAAAAACAAAGCGAGCCGGTCCTATTGGACGCTGGAAAAAAACAACCGTTTGATCTCCACAAAGGAAGGCGCTTCAGAAAGCTGCCGGTATAATATCAATTTGATTAAGCAGCTCCCGCTGAACAGCACAAACACGAAGGGACTGGCAGCCGCAAGCATCCCAAGCTGTTCACTCGTTAAAAATATGCCTGATTATTCAAGCGCAAACAGCGTGTTTATCATTGATGAAAAAGGCCGTATCATCCTTCACAACAACCTGTCTGATATAGGCGATTCTCTTCAGAACGACGATTTTGTCAAAAAAATGCTGGCGCAAAGCTCCAAAAGCGGCCAGTTTGAAACAGTCATTGACCTCATTCATTATAAAGTGACCTATCAAAAATCAGACTATAACACGTGGACTTATTTTTCTCTCGTTTCCCTGCCTGAACTAAAAAAAGAAGCCAAGTCGATCGGCTGGATCACCTTTACGGTATGCTTCGTTTTGTTAACGCTTTCATTATTATTCTCTTGGCTGGGCTCCCGTCATTTTTATAAGCCGATCCGGCTGCTTTATGAATCGTTTGCGCGGCACGGAGCCTTTCCAGAAAAACAGCCTCATCAAAACGAGTTTGAATTAATTGAGCAAAGCTTCAAACAGCTCAAAAACAGAAACGACGACCTTGAAGAAACAATGAGGCAGCAGGCCACTCATCTTCAGCAATATTTTATGGTCAGGCTTATGCTTGGAAAGCTGACGGATGAGGAGGTCAATAACCGCTTTGAAAGCCTCGGCTTAAAACAAAATTGGCGGCATCTCGCCCTGCTGGTGCTCCAAATTGACACGCTGAATCAGACACCGTATGAGAAAAAAGATATGGATCTGCTGTTGTTTGCCGTCAACAGCCTGATTGAGCGGAACATCCCCGCGGAAAAACGCCTCGCACCAGCGGTAGTCGATAAACAGCAGGCAACCATATTGATGAATGAGAGCGGAACAAAAGAGGCATTTATGGCCGAGCTGAATGATACTGCCCGGATGATTCAGGATACAGTTGAAGCTGAGCTGCACCTGTCTGTCAGCATCGGCGTCAGCCAGCCGTTTGATGCATTAGCAATGGCGAAAAACGCCTATGCGGAAGGCTTAGAAGCGTTAAAATACCGGCTGAAAGCAGAAAACAAATCGATTATCTTTTATGAAGACCTGGATCAGAAAAAAACGTTCAAAACCCATTTTCCGAAGCAGCTTCAGCATGAGCTGTTCGATGCTGTAAAAGCCGGTGACAAGGAGAAAGCAGACAAATGCCTGCATGCGATTTTACAGTCGATTTTTACACACAACACCAACCCGTACCAATTTCAGATCGCAATCGCCCGTTTTCTGAATCATGTCATTGAACTAATGCATGTACTCGGAATTGAACTATTTGAGCTTGAAGAAAACAAAATGCTGTATGACCAAATTTTTGAGCTGAAAACATTCGAGGATACCGAAAACTGGCTGAAGCAAGAATTCATTGATCCGATGACAGACAAAGTAAATGCCCGGGCCGATGCACAGTATAAAAATATTTCCGACAACATAATCCATATCATCTACCATGAGTTTGAATCCGATTTAACGCTGGACGAAATTGCCCGCAGGCTGCATTACAACCCGAACTACTTAAGCAGTATTTTCAAAAAAGAAATGGGCATTTCATTCAGCGAGTATGTCTCAAATTACCGCCACCATATGGCAAAAAGCTGGCTGGCTGAATCCGACATGGCGGTGAAAGACATAGCTGAAAAGCTCAAATACAAAAACTCTCAAAACTTTATCAGGTCCTTTAAAAAGCTGGAAGGCATCACACCGGGCAACTACCGCCAGCAAAAAAGAAGCATATAAAAACCCAAAACCGCTTGCGCGTTTTGGGTTTTTTCAATATTACTTTGTTTTTTTAAACGCTTCTTCGTATTCCTGAATAATCTGCTTTCCTCCGCTTGTTTCCCATTTTTCAACTTCTTTATCAAACTGGCTTTCTGTAATTTCTCCGATCATATATTTATAGGTGGCATCGTCTATCATTTTTTTCAGTTCATCTCCGCGTTCAGACTCCGCGGCGGAATACAAGCTCTCTGCCGGATTGGAGACGATGATGTTTTCATTGTCTTCCGTCAGCTCCTCGTACGCTGTCCGCAGCGGATCACCGGTGTTTTTTAAGTAGGCTTTATCGATGGCGATTAAGGCGGACAGCGGCTGAATATCAGTCTGCCAATCTTTTACCTGGCTTTCTTTTCTTGTGAATGTTTTGCCTTTTCCTTTATTGTAATGGACCCCGTCAATGCCGTATGTCATCAGGCTGTAGACGTCCTCTTCGGCTATTCGATCAAAAAACGCCAAGATCCGTTTCAGCTCGGCTTCTGATTTCACACTCGTTTTCGGAAAAGCAAATACACCGTTATGCCCTCCTGACGCCCATACACGCTCTTTTCCGTCAGGGCCTTTTATGCGGTTGATGATCTCCAGCTCCATTGATTTATCGGAAGCATTGTCACGCAAATTGACAGCGTCCACCATATTCCCGATATAGATGCCGGCTTTTCCTTGAGAAAACAGCTCCTGCTGCTGGGTTTTGCTTGTGACCGGAAAGTCTTTATTCATGTAGCCGTTATCACGCAGTTTTTTCATGTAATCCATCGTGTCTTTGTATTCTTTCGTCATAAAATCAGGCGTAAATGTGCCGTTTGATTCCTTCCAGTCTGTCGGCATGCCTTCATAAGAGCCAAGCGTCTTAAAAGCGCCGTAAATCAGATCATTTCGGTCAGTCAATCCGAATGTATCATCTTTTCCATCCTTGTCCGGATCGTTCTCTGTAAACGCTTTGGCAACTTCATAAAGATCATCCAGCGTTTCCGGCGTTTTCAAATTCAAATTGTCCAGCCAGTCCTTCCGAATGACGATGCCTTGTCTTGAGAGAGGACGCTCTCTGTATATCCCGTAAAGCTTGCCATCGATTGTGACATTTTTATTAATGAGTTTATTCATCTTGTTTAAATTCGGATAATCTTTGATATAATCGCCGATTTCCCAGAACATTCCCGATCTGAAGGCGTTCATCACAGACGAATTTTTAATGTCTTGAATCGTCACGATTTGCGGGAGATTGCCAGCTGCAAGCGCTGCATTCAGTCTGTCTTCTTTTACCGCATCAGGAACCCATGTGATGTCCAGTTCTGTATTTGTCAGCTTCTCAATTTCTTTGATCGCCCTGTCTTTCGGCGGCTGCTGGTGATACAAAATCGCCATCATAGACAGCTTTACCTTTGAATCCGAGTCCGCCTTGCCTGATGATTGATCAGCCCCTTTACAGCCCGCCAGCACTCCGCCGAGAGCAAATACAAGCACAATCAGAAGCACCCTCCATTTGTTTCCCATCATATCCCTCCGTTTCATATTCTTTATCCTTTGACAGACCCCAGCAAAGCCCCTTTTGCAAAATGCTTTTGAATAAATGGATAGACCAGCAGAACCGGAATGGTCGCTACGACTATTACTGCCATTTTGATCGTTTGCTCAGGCGGCGGGCTGCCCGAGCCCATTTCCGACATATCCCCTTGCACCCCGCTTGATACAATAACGATTTGGCGCAAAAGCACCTGAATCGGCCACTTAGCTGAATCATTTAAGTACAAGATCGCCGTCATATACGTATTCCAGTACGTCACCGCATAAAACAGTGAAATCGTTGCGATCGCTGGAAGAGACAGCGGCAGCACAATTTTGAAGAAAATCCCCAAGTCATTGCAGCCGTCAATTTTTGCGGACTCTTCCAGGCTCGCCGGGATGTTTTGAAAGAAGTTTTTCAGAATGATCAAGTTAAAGGCATTAATCGCTGTCGGCAAAATAAGGGCCCAGTAAGAATCGAGCAATCCAAGCGATTTGACCACCAGGAAAGTCGGAATCATTCCGCCGCTGAAGAGCATCGTAAATACGACGAGAAACATGAGCGGCTGCCGTCCTATTAAGTCGCGGCGGGATAAACCGTAAGCCATCAATGAAGAAAGAAACATGCTGACCGCCGTGCCTACAACTGTCACAAACACAGAAACGAGCAAGCTTTTATAAATGATATCTGTCGAAAAAATGTAACGATAGGCATCGAGCGAAAAAGTGGTCGGTATTAAAATGAATTTTTTCGAAACCACTTCCTCTACTGTGGCAAAGGATGCCGCAATGACATGAATAAACGGAAGTACGCATATTAAAGCGAACATCAGCAAAAATCCGTAAATCAACATATCAAACAGGCGATTTTTCAGTGAATGTGCGATCGTTCCCACCTCCTTTTGTAAGCGTTATCATTTTTGATAAACGAGCTGCAGCTTGTGACGATATCGTGTCTAAAATGTAGCAAATGTGCGATTGCCGTGTCTATAATCATTTGAACACTGTCCCTTGCCCGACGGCATCGGAACTGGCTTGAAACCGATCATAAAAGAAAAAGAGCATAATCTTAGAAAATGATTATGCTCTGTTATTGCTGTTCTCTTCCTCTTTCAGAAGCTCAGCGGTATTCATTTGAGGCGCAAACCCAAGCTCCTGAACCGCGGATTCTATCGACCACGGCTTGCCGGGATTGTCAGAGACGGCGTAATAAGTGCCATAACGGATATTCGTTTCAATGGCTGCTTTAAAAATCGACAGCAAGTCCAGATGGGAAAGAAGCGTTTTTTTCGTCCGGTCGTTCTCATGCAGTGTATCCATTTCATCTGTGACAACCGTTCCGATTCGAAGGTTGATGACAGAGAGCTTATTTTCCAGATAAAACAGGTGGCCGATATGTTCCGAGGTCAGCTTTAGGACGCCGTATAGATTTTTTGACAGCGGATAATCGTCGGTTGTGATTTCCCGCCCTAAGAGCGAACGCCCGTCTTTTTCGTACACATCTGTCACATGATTGCTGCTGGCGAAAACAACCTTTGGGATGCCGAGCTCTGCTGCCGTGCGGCACAAATAGTAGCTTGCTCTATAAAAAATATCCGTCATTTTTTCAAATTCAGCTGTGTCCATGACATCGTATTTGATTTTGACAGCGAGTAAGTTCACGATCACGTCTGTATCTCTCGGAATCTTTTTCAATAGATCCTCATAGTTTGACGCGTCTGCCTGAATAGCGGGTGCTAAGCCTTCGTAGCGGTCTTTATCCAGCACCGTCACCTCGTACTCAGACATAAGCCCTTTAGCCAATATCCTCCCAATCACACCATTTCCGCCGGCGATCAGCACTTTTCTCATATGTTCACTCCCCTTTTTTATAGATTGCCCATTTTTGCCGGGGATGACACGTTTTCAGCATTCACATGGCCTTTAGCCTTAATTAAAAATAATCGGCAGCTCCATAAGCGCTCTAAAACCAATTAGCTTCCGGTATCGCACTTCAGAAACAGCGAGCTGCAGGCCTGGCATGCGCTGCAGAAGAGTGTTGATTGCAATTTGTGCTTCTAGCCGCGCCAGCGAGGAACCTATACAAATATGGCGGCCCTGTCCGAACGAAAGATGGGGATTAGGGCTTCTGGTGATATCGAACTCATTGGCATGCGAGAATACTTTTGGGTCTCGATTGGCAGCCCCCAGCAGAATATAGACATGCTCCCCTTGTCGAATCGTTACGCCATTCATTTCAATATCTTCTGACGAAACACGGGCTGTCATTTGTGTGGGGCTTTCATAGCGTAAACATTCTTCAACTGCGGTATGAATCAGAGCTGGGTTTTCTTTGAGCTGCAAAAGCTGTTCTTGATGCTGCAGCAGACAAAGAATTGAGTTGCTGATGAGATTCACTGTTGTTTCATGTCCGGCGATCGCCAGCAATATACACGTTGATGCCACTTCCTCCTCCGTCAGCTTACCAGCCTGTCCTTCCTTCAGCAACATGCTGATCACGTCATGCTGCGGTTTTTGTTTTCGTTTTTGAATAAGCTCTCTAAAATACTCCCTCATCACTACAGTGATCTGATTGCCATCTGTTAACACCTTTCTTGATCGGGTAAAATCAATCGTTTGAACAAGGTTTGACGACCACTCTTTAAATTGATCCCTTCCTTCTGCCGGCACACCTATGATCTTAGCTATAATGCTGCTTGCCAAAGGAAAAGCAAAGTCAGAAATCAGCTCCATCTTTTTTTTACCTTGCACTTGATCAAGCAGGTGATGGACAGTTTCATTTATAAATGGGCGATAGCCCTCTGTCATTCTCGGAGTAAATACCCCGCTGACCGGCATACGGAGGCGCCTGTGATCAGACTGATTCTGAAACAGCATCATCTGCTTCTGGACATGATTCAAATCCTTATATTTTATGGAGGTCTCAGGCAGCGGGACACGTGTTCTGAATCTGGTATCTTTCAGAATTGCTGCCGCTTCCTCATATCCCGTGACATACCAGCCTGGATACTTCAAAACATTCCCTTTATATAAAGGGTGTTCAGAACGTAATGTATCGTAAAAAGGATAAGGGTTTTTAAAAAACGCAGAAGGTGTAAGTGAAATTGGAATTGTCATATGCTCCCTCTCATGATTCTGACATCATCATTTTGACTCCATAAAAATAAAAGCAATCGACATGACACCGATTGCTTCTATTCTTGCTTTCAGCTATTTGCACTTAAACTGGCTTTCATTTCTTCGACCGATTCTACTTCAAATCCTAAATCACTTAGCATTTTATGATCCTCCGTCTCCTCCTGTCCGGAAGTCGTTAAATAATCTCCGACAAAGATGGAGTTGGCGGCGTACAGCCCCAATGGCTGCAATGAACGGAGATTGACCTCTCTTCCTCCAGAAATGCGGATTTCTTTTGACGGATTGATATAACGGAACAGCGCCAGCACTTTTAAGCAATACAGCGGGTTTAATTCATTTACGCCTTCTAATGGTGTGCCGTCAATCGCATGCAAAAAATTCACCGGAATGGAATCAGCGTCAAGGGCCTTCAAGCTTTGTGCGATATCGATGACATCCTGTTTCGTTTCCTTCATCCCGATAATGGCGCCTGAACATGGAGACATGCCGGAGATTTTTGCAATCTCAACCGTATTGACCCTGTCCTCATACGTATGTGACGTGGTAATATTTGAATGATTTCTCTGTGATGTATTGACATTATGATTATAGCGGTCTACGCCGGCTTCTTTCAGCCGTTTCGCCTGCTCCGGCTTTAACAATCCGAGACACGCACAAACTTTCAGTCCATACGTATCTTTTATTTCCTGTACCGCTTCTACGACCCGATCCACTTCTCTGTTGGACGGCCCCCTGCCGCTTGCCACGATACAATATGTACCTATGTTCAAATCATGCGCCCGCTTTGCGCCTTCCAGAAGGGTTTCCTTATTCACCATCCGGTAACTCTCAATCGGCGCTTTTGAAATGGCAGACTGGGAACAATAGCCGCAATTTTCCGGACAGAGCCCTGATTTTGCATTCATAATCATATTGAGCTTTACTTTTTTTCCATAAAACCGTTTTCTGATGTGAAAAGCTCCATGCATCAAAAGCAAGATGTCTTCATCTGGACAGTTTAATATCGAAAGCGCCTCTTCGTTGGTCACCTCTGCTCCGCCCAGCACCCGGTCTGCAAGTTCCATCCATTGATTCATTTTCATGCCCCCACTCGATTGATCAGTAATGATAAATCTATATGGTCCTTCACCATATTCTGAATCGTTTCTTTTGTTGTGTTTATCAGCTTTGGCGTCACTCCTAATAGCGGCACACCGCATAGGCTTTCAATCATTTCAGGATTGGTTTTTTCATCATGATCTGGAGAATCACTGATTCCATTGATGACGATTCCGGCGATTGGAAGACCCATGCTTTTGGCATATTGAACAGTTAAAAAGGTGTGATTAATCGTTCCAAGATGAGGGCGTGCCACAATAATCACTGGAAGCTGTAACGCTTTTATGACATGACTGACTAAAAAATCCTCTCCCAATGGCACAGAAATCCCGCCCGCACCTTCTACGATGAAGCATTCATGTTTTTCTCTTATCCGCTCCCAATGGCGTAAGACCTCTTCCATTTTGACAGCCTTTCCCTCCAGCTTTCCTGCAACGTATGGAGCTAGCGGCTCTTTGAATGCAAAAGGCGTAATCTCTTCATGTGAAAGACTCGTTTGCGACATCTCTTTCAGCAGGCTTGTGTCGCTCTCTGGATGATGAGGGGAGATCCCGCTTAGAAATGGTTTAAATACTCCGACATCCATCTTATTTTCCCGCAATAAGGCTGCAAGACCGCTGGATATCACCGTTTTCCCCACTTCTGTATCTGTTCCGGTTACAAAAAAACCTCTCATGGAATGATGTTCAGCTCCTTTCCGATTGAACGAAATGCTTCCAGCAAATGATCAATATCCCTCATACTGTGCCCAGCAGTGATGGTTAATCGGATACGGCTTTCTCCTGGCGCAACGGTCGGCGGACGAATGGCAGGGGCATAGATTCCTTTGTCCTGCAGTTTTTCAGCAAACGTGACCGTTTTTCGGGTATCGCCGATGACCACCGGAATAATCGGTGTATGATGCCCCTTCACCACATAGCCCATGTGCTTCAGATTCGTTTTGATCATCTGGATATAAGAATATAAAAGCTGCCGTTTTTCCTTGCTGGCCTCCATGATGTCTAACGCCTCATGGGCAGCAGCACAGCTTGCCGGCGGAATAGCGGTTTGAAAGATAAACGTTCTGGCATGGTTCAGCAGAAAGTCGATGAATACCGCTGAACCTGCAGCGAATCCCCCTTCTGCTCCGGCAGCTTTGCTTAACGTGCCGATGACAATGTCAGGACAAACACCGAAATGTTCACTCGTCCCTCCTCCTGATTCGCCCAAAACACCTGTTGCATGCGCATCATCAACGATCACGTAAGCATTGCAGCGTTTAGCAAGGGAGATGATCTGATCAAGAGGGGCAATCGTGCCATCCATGCTGAATACCCCGTCTGTTACGATAAAACGGCGCTGGTACCGCTGTGTTTCTTTCAGTTTTTCTTCAAGATCAGCCATTTCGATATGGCGATAAATGACCGTATCAGCCTTAGACAGGCGGCAGCCATCGATGATACTTGCATGATTTAATTGATCACTTAAAATGACGTCCCCTTTTTCAGGTAACGAAGAAAGGACACCGACATTGGCTAAATAGCCGCTTGAAAACAGTAAAGCCGCTTCTGTTCGTTTAAAGCCGGCAATCTTTTTTTCGAGTTTTTCATGCCAGGTCGAATTGCCCGTCGTTAAACGCGAGCCGGTGCTTCCTGCTCCAAATTGCCGCAGTGCTTCTTGAGCTGCCGAGATCAAGCGGTTATGGTTTGCGAGACCTAAATAATTGTTTGACGACCAGACCGTTTGATGTTTGCCATCAATCGTCACCTCCGGAACTGGAGGCCCATTCATTGTTCGCAGTGTACGGTATACGCCGGCTCCCTTCGCTTTGTCTAACCGGCGGCTTAACCAGCTGTCAATGCTCAAGGCTGGTTACCTCTTGGATCGCTTCTTTCATAATAGACACCATTGCTTCGAGCTCTTCAGCTGTGCTGGCAAGAGGAGGCAGAAATGCAATTACATCGCCGAGCGGTCTCGTCAGCATCCCGAGCTCTCTCATTTTCAAAGAAACTTTGTACCCCACTCGCCGATAAGCAGGATAAGGCCGTTTGGTTTCCTTTGACTGAACAAGCTCTGCGCCGCACATAAAGCCGAGCTGCCGAATATCCCCAACGTGAGGAAGTGCATGCAGGTCTTGAAGAAGTAAATGGAGCTTTTTACTTTTTTGCGCGACTTGTTCAACGATGTTTTCAGATTCAAATAATCTCAGGTTTTCAAGAGCAACCGCACAGCCAAGCTGATTTCCTGTATAGGAGTGACCGTGGAAAAAGGTTTTTTGTTCTTTGTAATCATCGTAGAATGCATGATAGATGTCTTCGGTGGCAAAGGTGACGGCTATCGGCAAATAGCCTCCTGTAATGCCTTTGCCGGCAGCCATTAGATCAGGCTGAACATTTTCGTGCTCACATGCAAACATTTTCCCCGTACGCCCAAAACCAGTGGCAACTTCATCAACAATCATTAAGACATCGTAAGCTGTACAAAGCTCGCGCACACCTGCCAAGTATCCTTCCGGCATCACAATCATGCCGGATGCTCCTTGAACCATTGATTCAATCGAAAGTGCTGCAATTTCGTGATGGTGTTCCTTCAGCAGCTGTTCAAGCGCATAGAGACACTCATCACGGCTCTGCACAGGATCGCCGCTTTCAGAGCGGTATACATAAGGGATCGGAGCTTTATAACTATCAAACATTAACGGGCCATAGACGTGGTGGAACAGTTCAATCGAACCGACACTGACGGCACCGATCGTATCGCCGTGATACCCATTTTTCATTGCAATAAATTTTTGTTTCTCAGGCTTTCCGATGTTCTTCCAATATTGAAACGCCATTTTTAGAGCAATTTCCATCGCTTCTGCACCGCTGTCTGAATAAAAAACACGCGTCAGCTTCTCCGGACTGATCTCGGTTAATGTCTCGGCAAGTTCAGTCGCCGGAACGTTGGTCATGCCCAACAATGTGGAGTGAGCAATTTTTCCAAGCTGTTTTATGATGGCCTCATCTAATTCCTTTTTGCGGTGCCCGTGCACATTAAGCCAAACGGAGGAAAAGCCGTCATAATATTCCTTGCCGTTTATGTCTCTTACTTTGATTCCGTTGCCGCTTTCGATGATCAAGGGATGTTCATCATAGTCTTTCATTTGAGTAAAAGGCAGCCAAAGATGTTTTTTACTTTTTTCTATCAAATTTTGAGTCATCATCTTCCTCCCACTCTATTAAAATAGGCTGCTTCTCGAGATCATTTATGTATGTGTTTACATTTACAGAGCCGTCAGCAAAAAAGATTCGGCAGCCCTCTTCAGTCCCGTATTCTTTCATTGCTGTAATACGCTGATAGCCCAATTTTTTACCCGCGACGTAGCCTGTTATGTAATCAGGGTCATCTGACCAGCATAATTCTGCAACGGTTGCCGGATGCTCACTCACCTTTGAAGCAAGTGCAAGGGCCTCTTTTATTCTTGGGTTTGATGGTGCGCCATAGCGTTGTGCCCATTGTTCAAAATTGAGGTCGAGCCAATCCATTCTGGACACCCGTACACCTTTATCGTGTGTTTGATCAATTCGTTCGCCAGTGTGAATATCAACCACCACCGCTCCCCTGATACCTGACCATTCAGGAATTTGTTGATATGCTTTTTCAATCACTTTTCTTGGAACACCCGCTCTCTCCAATAAGAATCGGGCAAGACTTTGTCCCTCTTCCGGGGATTCTACTTCATTTGTCTTCATTGGTAATGGATGAATCTTCTTAACCGGCTCATGAACCTCTTCAAATTGAATTTGCATAAAATCCGGTTTTCCTCTAGAGTGAGATAATCCTTTTTCTAATAAGGCATTCACCGTACGTTTCATATTATCGAACGTGATGAGCCGTTCTCCGCCGGATATATGCTTTCCTCCATCTTCGTGAGACCCATTCATAGAAGCTCTCATTCTGACACTGTAAAATGTTTCTTCTTGCATACCTTCTCGCCCTTTCAGCTTTGATTACAGAAGAAAGTATTCTATTTGTTAACCATTTATAAATTAGGGTTAACAAATAGAATACTATTATGTATACACAATTCTGTCAATATCAGAACGCCATTTCCTCATAAACAAAATCTATTTATCATGTATATTCCTGATAACTGTATTGATCTACTAAATAAAGAAGAGACGGGCAGATGCTCGCCTCCTTACCTGTTTAGAACCATTTCAGAAAAACACGTAAAGCCTGCCCTTTTTCACTGTCACAGCCACTTTTTCAAAAACTGCAGAGCTTCATGCCTCATCATAGCTGTCTCAAAATGCCCTGAAGCGGAGCGCACCATACGGTAACAATCAGAAGCCCCTTTTTTAGCATACAAAGCTGTTAATTCTTTTTCGATTTTGTTCACTCCCTCAGCGGGTGTTAGCCGATCATGTATGCCGGCAAGACTAAGGTGCGGGCGCGGTGCGATCAGGCTTTGGATATCTGCTGCAGAAAAATGCTTGGCAAGCGACGGAACGTAATAATAAAAGCCATGCCGGTCAAGGTTCTGTGTTTCAATCAGTACATGATGGTCAACCTGACTGCATAAATCCACACATGCCTTAATCCGTTCATCAAGCGCCGCTGTCCACCAAGCCATCAAGCCCCCCATAGACATGCCGATCGTTCCGATTCTGTCAGGCTGAATATCAGGGCGGCTCTGCACATAATCAATGGCTCTTATACTGTCATACATCATCATGCCCCACATCACCCTGCCCGTCAGAAGCATCTCTTTAAAAATCTCGCTTTCTGATTTTCCCCGTCTGTCTCCAAATCCCCAATGGTCGATTGCCAATACGCCATATCCGAGAGAAGTCAGCTCCCGAGCAAAAGAAGGCGCTTTCAAATAATCGGCTCCCTCAAGCAGTTCACTTTTTCCCCGTTCATACTGCCCGCCATGCGAATGCTGAAATAATATAACCGGGCACCGTCCTTTTGCGGCTTTCGGCTTCACAAAATATGCAGGCACCTTTTCAAGCCCATTTATATCAAGCAGCAGTGTTTCAATCATATATCCCTCTTTTTCCTCAATACGCAGCGTTTCCGCCCCCGTATGCTTCCGATCAGGCAAATCACCAAGCAATCGAAACAGCTGCTCTCTTTTTTCGTTACTCATCCCATCACCCTTCCTTCTTCGCTTATCTTCAATGTACGAGACGGATTTGTTATTCCCTTTATTTTTCACACAGCATATAGAAACAAAAATCGTAGTTTACTAAACTTTTACTAAATATAACGAAATATTCTGAAATTCATTATTGTAACCGCTTGCTTTCATATGATAGTATCAATTTATCGAAAACGTATGAGTAAAATATTTCTTTTGTTTTAGTAAATCTCATTCAAATGAAAGGGAGTAACCATGGTTCGTATAAAAGATATCGCCTTAAAAGCGAACGTTTCAAATGCTACTGTTTCGAGAATTTTAAATGAAGATCATTCGCTTTCTGTGGCTGGTGAAACGAGACAAAGAGTAATCAGTATCGCTGAAGAGCTAGGCTATCAAACTGTCGCTAAACGCCGAAAAGCCCGCGGACAAAAACAGCGCGCCCAGCCGCTTATCGGGGTGCTGAGCTGCTTATCTCCCGATGAAGAACGGCAGGATCCTTATTTTTCTTCTATTCGCAAAGGAATTGAAAAAGAATGCTTTGAACAGGAAATTTTCATTACAAACTCCATCCATCTCGGTTCCTTCCAGGAGCATATTTTTCGGGAATTAGACGGTATCATTGTGATCGGCCGTGTCCATGACGAAGCCGTTCAACATATCAGCGGCCGATTGGAGCATACCGTATTTATCAATCATTCTCCCGATCCGCAGATATACGACTCGATTGGGATTGATTTTGAAGCCGCCGCACGCCAGGCAATTGATCACCTTTTCAATTTAGGTTACAAACGATTAGGCTATATCGGCGGGCAGGAGAAGGAGCATACACTGAGGGACGGCCAAAGCATTCGCAGAACAATTGAGGACAAACGCCAGACTGCCTTTTTGCGGTCCGCCCATCCTCAGCCTGAACACGTCCTGGTCGGCGATTACAGCATGCGCGAGGGCTATCGCCTGATGAAAAAAGCCATCACTCAAGGCAAGCTGCCTGAAGCCTTTTTTATCGCAAGTGATTCTATGGCCATCGGCGCATTGAAAGCACTTCAGGAAGCCGATCTGCATGTGCCGCGGGATACAGCCATTGTCAGCTTTAACGGCATTGAAGAGGCCGAGTTTGCCAGCACACCTTTAACCACCGTGAAAGTGCATACAGAGGAAATGGGCCGCACAGGCGTAAAACAGCTTCTCGACCGCTTTAACGGCCGAACAATTCCTCATCAAGTCACCCTGCCGACAACACTGATCATCAGGCAAAGCTGCGGATACACAGCTAAGGAGGTGACGCAAGACAAACGTTCATCAAGATCATAAGGAGGAAAAGATGAAACACATATTTGTTTTATTTCTCTCTCTTATTCTGCTGATTCTGCCGGGCTGCTCATCTGAAGAAAGCGCTGCAGATACGGGCAAAAAGACGTTAACCATCTATTCTACGATGTCAACGGACAGTGAAAGAAACACATTCAGAAAACTAGCCGCAGCGTTCGAAAAGGAAAGCGGCATTCGCGTCAGCATTCATTTCCCAGGCAATGACTATGAAAATATGATGCGTGTCAGAATGGCCGCCAATGATCTGCCTGATCTCTTTGATACTCATGGCTGGGGGAAAATCAGGTACGGGGAGTATACAGCCGATCTCCGGGATATGGACTGGACTCAGAATCTTGATCCAAATTTAAACAGCATCCTTAAAAACAAGAGCGGAAAGGTATACGCATATCCGATCAACCAGGCAAAGGACGGCCTGGCGTACAACCGCAATATGTTAGACCGTTTCGGCATTGATCCGCCGGAAACGATGGATGACTTTATAAAAGCACTGAGAACGATTAAAGAAAAAAGCAATGGAGAAATCGTTCCTTTCTGGTTCGCCGGATATGATAAAAGCTCTTTCGCCCAATATTATGACCAATTCGCAACACCTCTTCTCATCACAGATCCTGCCCATAATGAAAAGAAACAGCTCATTGACGGCACCTTCAATTGGAGCAAATTTACTTATCTTTCAGATACCCTTAAACAAATGCAGAAAGAAAAACTCATCAATATCGATGCCGTAACAGCAAAAAAATCACAGCTCATTGAGTTAATGGCTCAAAACAAAATTGCTTTTACCATGCAGGGCGGCACCCTCGGCCAAGACGTCGCCCAAATTAACCCGAATGTAAAGGTTGGGATTATCCCGACACCAGCTATTCACTCCGGTGATGACCCGATATGGATTGGAGGCGAGCGCTATACCCTGGCAGCATGGAAAGACTCGCCTCATTTAAAGGAAGCAAAGCAATTTATCGCCTTTATGGCTCGTCCCGCCCATGCGAAAGAAATGGCTGAAGCCACATCGCTTCCTTCAGGGCTGACCAATGTAAAAGCTGATATTTTCTATGCCAAAGACTATCAGCATTATCAGAATATGAAAGTCGAGCCCTATTTCGACCGGTTGTACCTGCCGAACGGGATGTGGGATGTGATGGGAACGGTCGGCCAGGAGCTTGCGGCAGACATTTTGACACCCAACGAGATTTCCAAAAAGCTAGGAAGAGAATATAAACGACTCCGGGAGCAATCTGGAACACAGGGAGCTGAAAACAATGAGTGAGATCGCAAGAGATGTTCATGTGAAACAGGTCAAGCCGAAAAAACAATCCTCACTTTGGTGGATGTATATTCCGGCTCTGCTCTCCGTTTTGATCTTCATGATTTATCCGTTTGTAAAAGGCACTTTTATCACCTTCACAAACTGGAACGGATTTTCTCAGGTTTATCAGTGGGTCGGTTTCGCTCAGTATGAAAGGCTGTTTGCTGATCCCGACACATGGCATATCTTAAAAAACACGCTGCTATACGGACTCGGCAGCACCTTTTTTCAAAACGTCATTGGGCTTCTGTACGCCCTGCTATTAAATCAAAGCATAAAAATGAAAGCGATAACAAGAACCATTGTGTATTTGCCGGTTATGATCAGTCCGCTCATTATGGGCTACATTTGGTACTTTTTCTTTTCTTATGACGGAGGCGCACTTAATGACCTGCTTGGCGTTTTCGGCATCACCCCGATCAACGCGCTCGCCAGTCCGTCTTCGAACCCATGGATCATCGTCATGATTAACACGTACCAATATGTCGGCATCGCCATGATTGTCTATTTGGCAGGCCTGCAAAGCATTCCGAAAGATTACTATGAAGCAGCGGAAATGGATGGCGCGACACGGGGCCAGCAGTTTTTCGGCATCACCCTGCCGCTGTTAATGCCTTCGATCACGATCAATATGGTCATCAACATTATCGGAGGCTTAAAGCTATTTGACGTGATCATTGCGCTCACTGCAGGCGGACCCGGAAACGCGTCGCAATCGATGTCAACGTTTATGTATGACCTGTATTTTAAACGGCAGGATGCCGGATATGCTGCGACACAAGGCATATTTATGGCATTTGTCATTTTGATCATCAGCTTTTGCGCGCTTGCGTACTTTAAAAGAAAGGAGACGGAAATGTCATGAGAGCCGCCCGCTCAAACAAACTGCGGTTGATTACACTTCTCGCTGCCATTGTAGCCTGTGCGCATTTCATTCCTTTTTACATTCTGCTGACCACTTCATTGAAAGCAAAAGGAGATTACAGTTCCAAATGGCTGTTTCCAGCTGACTTTTCCTTTCAAAATTTTTCTGAGGCATGGGAGCGCGCTTCACTTGGCAACTCGTTTATCAACACAATCATCATCACAGGCGTTTCGGCATTGTTGTTAATCATATTCGGCTCACTGGCCGCCTACCCGCTTGCCCGGCGGGAAACCAAGCTGAATAAAGCCGTTTTCGCGTTGCTGATTTCTATTATGATCATCCCTCCGTTAACGTCCATGGTGCCTTTGTACAGAATGGTCGTGGACGCCGGCATGGTCAACACACACGCAGTCGCCATTTTGATCAATACAGCGGCGTATATGCCATTAACCGTGTTTTTGTATTCCGGCTTTATCCGTTCAACCATTCCAAAAGAGCTCGAAGAAGCGGCAAGAATGGATGGAGCAGGAATGCTGAAAATCTTTTTTACGATTGTATTTCCTTTGCTGAAGCCGATCACTGCCACCATCTGTATTATTTCCTGTGTCTTTATATGGAATGACTATCAATTTGCGATTTTCTTTTTACAGGATCAGAAGGTGCAGACACTTACGGTCGCAATGGCCGGGTTTTTCGGAGAAAACGCCAACAATCTGCATTTGGTCGCCGCGGCTGCCATCATGGCAATGCTGCCGATGGTCATTCTGTTTCTGGCGCTGCAAAAATATTTTATTGCCGGGCTGTCATCAGGCGCGGTAAAAGGATAATGAATTAAAGGAGGAACCGACATGAAAAAAATCACATTTATCGGTGCAGGGAGCACAATTTTCGCAAAAAATGTTTTAGGAGACTGCTTGCTAACGGAGGCGTTAAATGGATTTGAATTTGCGCTTTACGACATTGACCCAAAACGTTTGCAGGAATCTCAGCTTATGCTTGAAAACTTGAGAGACCGCTATAATCCGAGCGTGGTTATCAACAGCTATGATGACAGAAAACTGGCTTTGCAGCAAGCGGGCTATGTGATTAATGCCATTCAGGTCGGAGGCTATAAACCAAGTACAGTCATCGATTTTGAGATTCCTAAACGATACGGATTGCGGCAGACGATTGCCGACACAGTGGGCATCGGCGGGATATTCAGATCACTCAGGACAATCCCCGTGTTATTTGATATCGCAAGAGATATTGAGGAAATGTGTCCCGACGCCTGGTTTTTAAACTATACAAACCCAATGGCCTCCCTGACTGGCGCTATGCTTCGCTATACGGATGTGAAAACGATCGGGCTCTGCCACAGCGTCCAAGTGTGCACAAGAGATTTATTTAGATCTCTCGGTATGGAGCACGACGGGATTGAAGAACGAATCGCAGGCATCAATCATATGGCATGGCTGTTGGAAGTGAAAAAGGACGGCGCTGATTTATATCCCGAAATCAAAAAGAGAGCGAGAGAAAAGCAAAAAACAAAGCATCATGACATGGTGCGATTTGAATTGATGGATAAGTTCGGTTATTACGTCACGGAATCATCAGAGCACAACGCAGAATACCATCCTTATTTTATTAAGCGGAATTATCCTGAATTGATCAACGAGCTGCAGATCCCGCTGGACGAATATCCAAGAAGATGCGTGAAACAGATAGAAGATTGGGAGAAAATGAGGGATGACATTGTGAACAATAAAAACCTCACCCATAAACGTTCAAAGGAATATGGCTCAAGAATAATAGAAGCAATGGAAACGAATCAGCCGTTCACCTTCGGAGGAAACGTCTTAAATACCGGACTCATCACAAACCTTCCTTCCAAAGCGGTAGTCGAAGTTACATGCGTCGCCGACAGAAAAAAAATAACCCCGTGCTTTGCCGGAGAACTTCCTGAGCAGCTCGCAGCGTTAAACAGAACGAATATCAACACACAGCTGATGACCATTGAAGCGGCTGTTACACGAAAAAAAGAAGCTGTTTACCAGGCAGCCATGCTTGACCCGCATACAAGTGCGGAGCTGTCCATCAATGACATTATTTCTATGTGTGATGATTTATTTGAAGCGCACGGCGATTGGCTTCCAGCATACAAATAAAAAAAACTAGGGGTGATCTCTCCCCTAGTTTTTCGGTTTCGTTTCGCCTTCCCATGCCATCATGCCGCCTTCTACGTTGACTGTTTTAAAGCCTTGCTCATCCAAATACCTGCAGACATTCATGCTGCGCATCCCTGATCGGCAGATAAAAGTGTACTCTTTGTCTTTATCGAGGGTGTCCATTTTTTCAGGAATATCCCCCATGCGAATATGAACCGCTTGCGGAATCATGCCTTCCGCAACCTCTTCATCTTCTCTGACATCAATCAAATACAATTCTTCATCCGCCTCGATTTTTTCTTTCAAAGCAGCTGTGCTGATTTCTTTTATTTCCAAAGAAAACACTCCTATTCACCAATAATCATGTTCAGTATATCAAAGTCAGCTGGACGATTGCTATTTTGAGACTGATGAAAAAATCCCCTTTTTGACAAAGGGGATTTTTCCAGGATTAGTTTGCCACAATATTGACAAGCTTGCCCGGCACCGCGATGATTTTACGAATGGTTTTGCCTTCAAGCTGCTCTTTGACCTTTTCATCTGCTTGAGCAAGCTGTTCGAGCTGTTCCTTCGTCGCATCTGCAGGAACCTGTAGTTTCGCTTTCACTTTTCCGTTCAGCTGAACAACGATTTCAACTTCGTCGTCAACAAGTTTTGCTTCATCATATACAGGCCAAGCCTCATATGCAATCGTACCGCTATGGCCCAATTTCTCCCACAGCTCTTCCGCGAGGTGAGGCGCGATAGGAGAAAGAAGCTTCACAAAACCTTCCATATATTCCTTCGGCAGCTCTGACGCTTTATAGGCTTCGTTGATAAAGACCATCAGCTGAGAAATACCTGTGTTAAAACGCAGGCCCTCATAGTGGTCTGTCACTTTCATGACTGTTTCATGGTAGACGCGCTCCAATGTTTCACCGGCGCCTTCAACGATTTTGCCATTAAGCTCACCGCTGTCTTCAACAAACAGGCGCCATACGCGGTCAAGGAAGCGGCGTGCGCCGTCTAAGCCTGATTCAGACCAGGCAATTGAAGCATCAAGCGGTCCCATGAACATTTCGTACAATCTCAGCGTATCAGCGCCATGAGAGGCAACGATTTCATCAGGGTTGACAACGTTCCCTTTTGACTTACTCATTTTCTCGTTGTTTTCACCGAGAATCATTCCTTGGTTATACAGCTTTTGGAACGGTTCTTTCGTCGGCACTACACCGATATCATAAAGGAACTTGTGCCAGAAACGGGCATACAGAAGGTGAAGCACAGCATGCTCCGCGCCGCCGATGTACATATCAACCGGAAGCCATTTTTCCATTTTCTCAGGTGATGCCAGCTGATCCGGATTGTGCGGATCAATGTAGCGCAAGAAATACCAGCAGCTTCCCGCCCATTGCGGCATTGTATTCGTTTCTCTTCTTCCTTTTTTCCCTGTTTCAGGGTCTGTGACTTCAACCCACTCTTTAATGTTCGCAAGCGGTGATTCGCCGGTGCCGCTCGGTTTGATTTCGTTTGTTTTCGGCAGAATCAGCGGCAGTTCTTCCTCAGGCACAGCTGTTGACGTTCCGTCCTCCCAATGAATGATCGGAATCGGCTCGCCCCAGTAACGCTGGCGGCTGAAGAGCCAGTCGCGCAGACGGTAAGTGACTTTCTTTTCGCCGTTTTTCGTTTCTTCCAGCCAAGCGATCATTTTTTCAATCGCTTCCTGTTTATTAAGTCCATTCAGGAAGTCAGAGTTTACATGCTCTCCGTCGCCTGTGTACGCTTCTTCTTCCACGTTTCCGCCTTTTACGACTTCCTTGACTGGAAGGCCGAATGTGTTGGCGAATTCAAAATCACGCTCATCGTGACCGGGAACAGCCATGACTGCACCTGTTCCATATGAAGCAAGAACATAATCTGCGATCCAGATCGGCAGTTTTTCACCGTTTACAGGATTGATCGCATAAGCTCCCGTGAAGACGCCTGTCTTTGTTTTCGCGAGATCCGTGCGCTCAAGGTCACTCTTTGATTGAATTTCTTTGATATAAGCTTCGACAGCTTCTTTTTGCTCAGCAGCTGTGATTTTTTCTACCAATGCATGCTCCGGAGCAAGTACAGTGTATGTAGCGCCAAACAATGTATCAGGTCTTGTTGTAAACACCGTAAATGATTCATCATATCCGTCTATGCCAAAATGAACGTGCGCACCTTCAGAACGACCGATCCAGTTGCGCTGCATGTCTTTAATGCTTTCCGGCCAATCAAGCTCTTCCAAGTCATCAAGAAGCCTGTCCGCATAAGCTGTAATTTTCAGCATCCACTGCTTCATCGGGCGTCTTTCGACCGGATGGCCGCCGCGTTCACTCTTTCCGTCGATGACTTCTTCGTTGGCAAGAACCGTACCGAGTGCAGGGCACCAGTTTACCGGCACCTCATCAACGTAAGCAAGGCCCTTTTCATAAAGGTTTAAGAAAATCCATTGTGTCCATTTATAGTATTCAGGATCTGTCGTGTTGATTTCGCGATCCCAATCATATGAAAAACCGAGCGCCTGAATTTGGCGGCGGAAATTATCAATATTCTGCTTCGTAAACACTGCCGGGTCATTCCCAGTGTCGAGAGCGTATTGCTCAGCCGGCAGACCGAATGCGTCCCAGCCCATCGGATGAAGAACGTCATACCCCTGCATGCGCTTCATGCGGGAGAGGATATCCGTCGCTGTATAGCCTTCAGGGTGTCCGACGTGCAGACCCGCTCCAGACGGATAAGGAAACATGTCCAGCGCGTAAAATTTTTGTTTCTCATTATGATCAAGAGTGGCAAATGTTTTGTTTTCCAGCCAATAATTTTGCCATTTCTTTTCTATCTCTTTGTGCTGAAAACTCAAAGTAAAAACCTCCTTCTGATTGAATACGGCGTTTTATGGTTCAAGTATTGACGGGAAAGGGACAATTATATTCAGAATATTCCCAAACTAAAAAAAACTCCCTCATCCCTAAAAGGGACGAGAGACTTTCGTTTTCCCGCGGTACCACCCTCGTTAGCGCGGCAGACGCCGCACTCACTTGATACTTTTAACGCAGTTATGCGTCAGCGGCTTTTCACCGCTGCAACTCTGAGGTGAGTTCGGAAACAAACTTGATTGACTTTCACCAGCCGTCAACTCTCTGAAACAATATCTGCTTCTTACTGCTCCTCTTCATTGTTCTTATCGCAACCGTAATCTTAACTGTATTTTATAGAATTCTGTTCATAAGTGCAAGCAGGTTTGTATACAATGGGAATGTACCCTGAACGGGCGAAGATTGAGGACAATTATTCTGGTGGAGTTTTGGTTTGACGTTTCGACTCGGCCGGTTCGCCGCCGCTGTTCATTTCTCTTACAAAATCAAAGCTTCTGAGAACAGCTTCACCGCCGTAGCCTGAGATAATGGATAAGATGACAAGTTGAATTCCTGAATCGGGGTCAGCGGATAGTACAAGTAAAATGGAAGCCGTCATGCCGATAAACCAATCTTCCAAAAATCCAAGATAGATAAACCGCTTCGTCATCCTAGGTTTCTCCAGTCTGCCTCTCTTTTTCACATGACCGAGAATCCCCATGATTCCTCCAATTACACAAGCAATTAATACCTGATGCAGCATCTTCATCATCACCTTCCTAAAGCCCTTATTTCGTAAAGCGACTTCAGGCCATCCAGCCCCCTTAAACGATTCCGATGATTTTCGATATCTACATACTGGCAAATCTGAAAAAAGCTTGTTTCTTCCATTATATGTGAACACATGATCGGTAAGCTTGATGCATTGGATTCATTTTTCACCCAGTGACATTGACCTAGTCACCTATTTAGCATGTAGAAACCTTTCCGTTCATATGTTCAAACTCTGTTCTTATTTTTAGTGTATACGAGGACAAGCCCTAATGACAAACAACAAACTGCGCTTGCTTGAATCAGAACATGTGTTGTGCTACGGTTACTGTAGAATTCATTAAAAAAAGGGGAATATCAGGCTTTCGCATAGCAAGCTGGCAGCCTAAGGGGGAATTATATGGCTAGTTTTCAATCATTCGGAATAAAAGGACAGCTGGACATCATCAAAAAAGCGCTTGATCACGCGCGAGTCGGTGTAGTGATTACAGATCCTTCACTTGAAGATAATCCGATTGTCTACGTAAACCAAGGCTTTGTTCAAATGACCGGCTATGAGGCCGAGGAAATTTTAGGGAAGAACTGCCGCTTCTTACAGGGGAAAGATACAGACGCTGGTGAAGTGGACAACATCAGAGCCGGTTTACAAAATAAAGAACCGGTTACAGTTCAGATTCAAAACTACAAAAAAGACGGAACGATGTTCTGGAATGAGTTAAATATTGATCCGCTGGAAATAGAAGACAAAACCTATTTTGTCGGAATTCAAAAAGACATCACCAAGCAAAAAGAGTATGAAAAGCTTCTCGAGGATTCCCTCACAGAAATTACTGCACTTTCAACTCCTATTGTGCCGATTCGCAACGGCATTTCGGCTCTTCCGCTAGTCGGCAACCTGACAGAGGAGCGATTTAATTCCATCGTCAGCACATTGACGAATATCTTATCAACATCCAAAGATGATTATTTGATCATTGATTTATCAGGATTGGCCCAAGTAAATGAACAAACCGCCGACCAGATTTTCAAGCTGAGCCATTTGCTGAAATTGACCGGTACCGAATTAATCATTACCGGCATTAAGCCCGAATTGGCTATGAAAATGAATAAACTGGATGCCAATTTCTCATCGCTGAAAACATATTCTAATGTAAAGGATGCCGTGAACGTGCTTCCGATTATGTAAAAAGATCCCGCTCATCCGGCGGGATCTTTCTTATGAAGAAACTGAAGCTTGCTTATTCGCTTTATCAGCTGATTTTAACCGTTTGTCGTATAAAATCGTCGTGGCTATGCTGATCATAAGCAAAACCAAAAGTGATAAAACAAGAGCGTGAATGCCGGAATGATCGACGAGCACTCCTCCGAACAAAGGCCCAATCATTCTGCCGCCTGTCGCAGCGCTGTTCACAAACCCTTGATAAAACCCTTCTTTCCCTTTAGGCGCAAGCTGGTTGGCAATCGTCGGCACGGCAGGCCAAACAAGCATTTCCCCGATGGTCAAGATCACCATGGCAGCCAGAAACATTGGGAATTGCTTCGCAGTCAGCAGCATGCTGTAAGACACAATAAAAATGACAAAACCAATGATCATTTGCGCTTTCAGCGACTCAGCCCATTTTTTCACAAAAAAGCTGACAAGCGGCTGTCCAACCACAATTAAAATTCCGTTAATCGTCCACAGCACACTATATAAAGAAAGAGACATTCCGATGCTTTGCGTGTACGATGCAATGGTGGTAGACCATTGAGAATATGCCAGCCATCCGAGCACATACCCGCTGCTCAATATGACCAGAGCCGTAAATTTCGCTTTGCTGCTTACAGCGTCATAATCAAGCACAGACGTTTGAGACACATCCTTCGTCTGAATGTTTCGAAATCCGAAATATACGATAAAGAAAAAGACCACATACAGCGCGGCATTCGCCAAAAATACGTATGAAAACGAGAAAGACGCCACCACGCCGCCAAGCGCAGAACCGACGGCAACACCTGCGTTTTGCGCGACATAAATCGCATTAAATGCCCTTCTTCCCCCTTCTGGCCACACTGATCCAGCCATTGCGTAACTGGCCGGAAAAACAACACCCGAACCAAACCCGACAATCGTAAGCAGCACGATATAAAACGGCCAATCATGAAAAAAGACGAGACCCACCAGACTTGCTAACGTAATCGCAATTCCGAGCATGATGGATTTGAACCCGCCGATTTTATCAAACAAAAACCCGCCGCATAAATTCCCTGCCACACTGGCGCCGGAATTCAGCATAAGGACAATCCCCGCGACCGTTAACGACTTTCCTAAATGATTATGAATATAGATCGTGTTAAGCGGCCATAAAAAGGATGCCCCTGTCACATTAATAAACATCCCTATCACTAAAATTTTCAATGCGCGCGGCATACTGATCCCCCTTTCTTATCTATAAAAGCTCATGAAAAAACGGAAACCTCAACAGGCTCCGTACGAATCCAGTTATCATAGCACATTCATTCTATCTGTCTATCTCATATTTTTCAACAGATGAGTGTGAAAAAATCTAACAAATATTGCTCGAAAATTGTAAAATAAATAGAAAAAGGGGTAATTTTTATGGAAATGGCATTCGCATTCCTCGGTTTTTTTGTATTTCTCTTTTCGCTTGGCTATGGAGTGTACCATCTCGTCAGATATGTGCTGAAAAAAGAAAAACGATTCTCTAAAAAACTTTTTTGGCCGCTTTTTATCGGAGGTCTCATTCTGCTCTTCACCGGAGCAGCTTTGTCAGAACCTGACGCTGCCGCAGCAAATGCCGATAAAAAATATTCAGCACTAAACACTGAATATAAAAGTCTTAAACAAGAGCATGAAGCACTTGAGAAAGAGTATGAAGCCATCAGCTCTGAAGCAAAGAAACTGAAAGACGACACAAAAGATCAAGACAAGCTCAAGCAGCTGGAGAAAGAAAATAGTGAACTAAAAAAGACTCAGAAATCATTAAAAGCAGAAAATAAAGAACTTCAAGAAAAACAAAAACAGCTCAAAGATGATACCAAAACAGCAAAGGCTGAAAATGAAACCCTTCAACAAGATAAAACAAAACTTGAAAAGCAATTAAAAGAGGCACAAAACCGAACAGCCAGCACAAAAGAAAACAGCGAACATTCTTCAACCAGCACAAATAAAAGCAACGAAACCAGCTCAGCTGATACAGCAGAAGGCTGTCTTATCAAAGGCAGCAAAAACGGCATCTATCATACGCCGGGCAGTACATACTATGACCGGACGACAGACCCTGCTGAAATGTTTTGTTCAGTTGAAGAGGCTGAGGCAGCCGGGTATCGGGCGCCAAAACGATAAACAAAAAAGCTCCAGTTTCTCTGGAGCTTTAACTGTTTTACAATGCCGACTTAATCACCTTTTTATAATAAAGAACCGACAGAATACCGAAAATAGAATAGAGTGCAGTATATAACACCATCACCATAATCATCGGCGACCATACCTCTGATCCGAATAAGAACCAGCCGGATTGAACGGCAAAATAACTGTGAAAGAGGCCGATCACCAATGGAATGCCGAAGTTATACATTTGTTTGATGCGTATCCCCTTCAGCAGGTCTCCCTGTGTAAAACCGAGTTTTCTTAGAATGGTATAATTCGGTTTTTCTTCTTCACTTTCACCCATTTGTTTAAAGTAAAGAATACACCCCGAGGTGATGAGAAATGTTAATCCTAAGAAACCAACGATGAACATGACCATACCAAAAAGAGATTTTTGCGCAATACTTGTATCCAGCCTTGATAAATGTAGATCTTTCTTGTTCACCTTTTGAAAAAGCTCATTTGCTTTTTCAAGCTGATCTCCATGTTTCATATAAATGCCGATAAATTCAGATTGCGCCAGCTGAATGCGAGGGTCTTTATCTTTATTCAGCTGTTTAAACAGGTTGTCATCCACTATGACTGCGGGCATTCCCCCGCTTGTAAACGTGTAGGATACAAGAAACTCTTCTCTTAATCCTTTATAGTGTAATGATTGTGTCTCATTCTTGCTTTTGACTTTAATGCTGCCGGAGTCTTTTAAAACCATTATCTTTTGCAGCAAGTCAGTATATCCTGAGAAAACCGCTTCCCCAGCCGCCACATCGACTCCTTTTACATCTTTATCGCTAACAACAGCGAGCTGTGTGTTGCCGGGATCGCCCTGCATCTCTTTCGGGGTTCCATCCATGATATTTGTGATATCAAAAGACGATTGAAGGACAGGCATTTCTTTTTTGACGTATGAAATGTCATTTTCACTCAAACTGCTTTCAAACCGTTTGGCATCTTTCTCATTCATGAATGAAAAATCCGCCGCTACATTTTGTTCAGCAGTCTTTTCTGCCGAGAAATACGAAATATAAGCAAGGGATAACAGCCCGATGGCGAGCGCCGAAACGGTTGTGATAATTGTCAGCAGCAAAGCGTTCGATTTCATTCTGAACATAATCGATGACAGTGACAGAACCTCTGAGATATTCAAGTACCCGCCCTTGCTTTTCCGAATAATGTTCGAGATAAACGTAACCGATCCTTTATAAAAGAGAAACGTCCCGATAATGACGGACCCTAAGATCAAACTCATTGCGAAAAACAGTTCATTTATGGTCTTGAATTTTCCGCTAAACAGCTCGGAAGACACGTAGTATCCCGTTAAAATCAACACGATGCCCAGCGCCCCGATCAGCATCTGGAAAAAAGAGATTCTCTTCACTTTATCCTCAGTGGAAGATGTTACTTTAAACAAAGATAAAATGCTTTGTTTTTTGATAAACGTATAATTCATGATCATAATCAAAAGGTAAATGCCGCAGAACACAATGATTGTTTGCACCAAGGCTTGCTCAGAAAAATGCAGTTTCGCATCAGCTTTGACATCGACGATTTTGAACAAGATCATGAGCACAAGCTTTGAGATTGAAAATCCGGCAAAAACCCCGATGGCTAACGAGCTGAAATACAGCATGATATTTTCCGCACTTAAGATTCGAAAGATTTTGTGCTTTGTCATTCCGATTAATTGAAACAGCCCGATCTCTTTACTCCGCCTTTTAATAAAAATGGTATTGGCGTACAAAATAAAGATTGATACAACAGCCACAAGCAAAATTGAAGCGGTTTTAATAGCCGCGGCGCCTTTAATGGAAGCTTTTACTTCATTAATGGCCGGGTCATATTGGAGTGTGACAAATGCGAAATAAAGCGCCACACTAAAGATTAAAGCAAACACATAGAGATAATAATTCCTGATATTCTTTTTCAGATTTCGCAGAATGAGCTGATTAATGTTCATGCTGCACCCCGCCTAATACGCCTTGTGTTTTCATGATATCCTGGAAAAACGTCTGCCTGTCTTGGCCCCCTTTATTCAGCTGCGTATACATCAGACCATCCTTAATAAAAATAACTCTGCCGCAGTAGCTCGCTGCAACGGGATCATGGGTAACCATAATAATGGTGGCGCTGCGTTTTTGATTGAGCTGGCTCAGCTTGTTTAATAGGTCAGAGGCCGATTTCGAATCAAGCGCGCCGGTCGGTTCATCAGCGAAAATAATGCTCGGGTCATGAATAAACGCTCTCCCGGCGGATGTTCTCTGCTTCTGGCCGCCGGAAATTTCATTCGGGTACTTATCCCGCAATTCATAAATACCCAATTCCTTCGCCACTTCCTCAAACTTGCGGTTTGCTTCCTTTTTTGATATTTTCGTGATCGATAACGGCAGAAGGATATTTTCTTTCACTGTTAATGTGTCTAACAAATTGTAATCTTGAAAGATAAAGCCTAAGTGCTGTTTTCTAAATTCAGCCAGCTGCTTTTCCTTCAAGGACGTCATTTCGTTTCCGTTAATATTGATCGTTCCGTGGCTGACCTTATCAATCGAGGACAGAACGTTAAGCAAAGTCGTTTTGCCCGACCCTGAAGCACCCATAATACTGACGAATTCGCCCTTTTCAATGTGAATATCGATGCCCTTCAGCACTTCCTGTTTATTTAACTTGTTACCATAGCTTTTTCGAATTTTATTCGCTTCTAAAATCATCATTTCCGTAGTCTCCTTTTTATTGGATACTGTTATTATAAAAAGGATTGACGGGCTTTTCCTTCGATTAGGCGAACAAAATAGAAAAGCATGTGACATTTTCGTCACACGCTAATGACACGTTCGAATTGATTTCGTTTCGGAAAGGTTAAAGTAAAGGTTGTTCCATCCCCAAGCTCTGAATGTACATCGATATCGATCAGCAACGGTCCTGCGGCTCTCTTTGCCAGATACAGTCCCATGCCCGTAGAAGACTGATTATGATGATCGGTTGTGGATGTAAACCCTTTATCAAAAATTCGTGAGACATCTTTCCTGTCAATGCCCCGTCCAAAATCTTTCACCTCAAGAACCTTCCGTTCGTCTTTTTCATAGCTGTTGATCACAATATCAGCCGCTTCACTGTATTTTACGGCGTTGGTCAGCAGCTGCCTGATGATAAAGGCCAGCCATTTCGCATCGCTCAAGACTTCCTCTGCCTCCAGCTGAATGTCAAAACCGATTCCTTTCTGTATACACCACGATTGCAAGTCTCTGATCTCTTTGATAATCAAGGGCTTAAGCTTGATCATCTCTAAAGACAGATCATTTTCGATAAAGGACATGCGCTTTTGATGAAGCTGCTGATCAAGAAGCAGATGGATGCGCAGCCACTCATACGATAGCTGGGATTTTAATGATGGGTCTTCCATCCGATCGATGATTAAATGCAGCGCTGTTAATGGCGTTTTGACCTCATGTATCCACGCCATCAGTTCATCTTTTTCATTTTCTAATGCCAAGCGATTCTGCAATGCAGATTGCTTCAATTGTTCCGTTTGTCCGGTGATGCTTTTTTCAATCATCTCTTCAAACGGCGTCTCCGGTTCACTTATGGCTGTGACATCAAGATTATTTTCCCATTCCTCGAGGCTTTTATAGAATGCGGTTTCTTTCCGAAAACGGATAATAACAAACACAACAAAGATCAGGACACACAAATAAACAATATAAAGAACATTTTTAAATGGAATAGACGGATCGACAAAGGCAATCAGCAAAATCAGAATTTGCTGCAGCAAAAATGCGGCAATCCAGCTTCGTCTTTCGATGAGGAATGCTTTAATCATAGAAATGATCCTCTTCCTTCGCCATGTAGCCTTGGCCGACCTTCGTCTCGATATATGTTCCAAGCTGCAGTTCGTCCAGTTTTTTCCGCAGGCGGTTGACATTGACGGTCAGTGTATTATCGCTGACAAAACGCTCATCATTCCACAAGCTTCTGATCAGCTCCTCACGGCTGACAATCTTGTTTTTTTGTTCTATTAGCTGTTTTAGAATGAACATTTCATTTTTAGTCAGTTCAACAGAGCCTTCGTCATTGCTGACGAGATTCTGCTCTGCGTCTATGGCAGCCCCGCACCATGTTTTGATCGTGCTCGGCTCCGTATTATAATGATGCACGCGCCGGAAAATCGCTTGGATTTTCGCAATCAGCACATCAAAATGAAACGGCTTTTGAATAAAGTCATCCGCTCCCAGCTGCATCGACATGACCATATCAGCAGGGTGGTCACGAGAGGATAAAAAGAGAATCGGAACATTTGACCGGGAACGGATCAGCCGGCACCAATGAAACCCGTCAAATTTAGGGAGCTGAACATCAATAATGACGCAATCAGGTTTGATTGACGCAAATTCCTGCATTACTTGGCTGAAATCCTGTATGCCGTATACATCATAGGACCATCCCGTTAAACGCTCCTTGATTTCATGAAACAGCGATTGATCATCTTCTATCAGCATAAGTTTAAACAATGGACTCACCGCACTTTTTCCTTTTTTATGTCAAGTGTATAGCAAATCTTGTTGATGCGCTATACAGAAAAGCCGGCTGGTTCAGCCGGCTTTTTCTGATTACAACTCTCTTCTTAATGCTGTCAGCACGTTGGTTTTTGTTGCCTTTCGAGCCGGGTTCATACCCGAGATCACAGCGACACCGCCGCAAATCACAACCGCAATGATGACAAGGCTGAGCGGAATATAAGAAAACGTATAATTCAGATCGCCCGCTTCGCCTCCGCTTGTCGCCGCGAGAATCATCGGAACGGCAAGGTTGACAAGGTAGCTCACGCCGTAAGAAATGATAATCCCAATCACACAGCCTAAAATTCCGATATACGCGCTTTCCATCAAGAACATTCGGCGAATGATTGACGGACTCGCCCCAATCGCTTTCATAATGCCGATCTCCTGCGTTCTTTCTGTCACCGCCATCGTCATCGTGTTAAATATCCCAATGGCTGAAATGATAACCGCGATACATCCGACAAAGATCAGGCCGATTTTGAAGACCATGAAGAAGGTGTTGGCTCCTTCAAGCTCGGTAGTAACTGATGTGACATAGTATCCGTCATCTGTCAGATCATTTGTCAGCTGTTCCACATTCTCAAATTTATCAGCAAAAACGCCAACATTTTTTTCAACATTCCCGCCCTTGAAGTCCAAAAATTCCGAAAAGTCCTTCTTGAACTGATCACTAATGAAGATGTTTGAATCCTCCATCCAATCTTGAGATGGTTTTTTTGTAATACCGACAATTTTAAAGTCATATGTTTTTGTTTTCGTAACATCCCCTGTTTTAGGATCTGTTTTTGATACACTTAATTCAATCGTTTTGTTCAGGATGTCTTTCGTATAACCCTTTGGTTCTTCTATATCCTCGGGGTTTCCATTTGCTTCCTCGATTTTTTTGTTATATGCTTCAGATTCTTTTTTCGTCAATAATCTCTTTGCAAAGTCGTACCCTACTACAATTTCATTTTCCGACTTTGCGACTCTTCCTTTTTCTAATTCCATATTGGCCTTTAATTCATCATTCATATTGGTAAAGATAAGATTAGAGCTTTCATTTGTGCGATTGCCTAAAGTTGCTTTGTTTGGCTCATACACTTGCGTTCTTTCTACAACTGACCTTACATGATCATACTTCTCTAAATCAGCTTTTTTAATAGGCTTATCCCCTTCCTTGCCCATTACACTGACTTTAGTCACAATTTGCTGGCTCATCGTCATATCTGTGATTGTCTTTTGAATCCCGAATCCAACCGACGACAGCACAACCAAAAACGCACACGCCATTGTTGTCGCAAGAATTGTCATAAAGACACGGAGCCTGTTTTTCTTCATATTTCTTCTGATAAAATGAACCTGATCCTTAAATCTCAACGGTAATACCTCCTTTTAACACACCGTCATGCAGCTGGAATTTTGAGTGTCCGATTGAAGCTACTTCATCATCATGGGTAATAATCACAAATGTAATGCCCCGCTCACGATTCAGCTGCTGGATCAATTCAAGCACTTCCTGTTCCGTTTCTGAATCTAGACTTCCCGTCGGCTCATCCGCTAAAATAATTGACGGATTTAAAATCAGCGCTCTCGCAATGCTGACACGCTGCTGCTGCCCGCCTGACAATTCATTAGGATAGTGTGCAGCATGGTTTTCAAGACCGACGCGTTTCAGCATATCCTGTACCTTTTGCTTGCGCTCTGACGGCTTGATCCCTTTTAACGCCAGCGGCATTTCCACATTTTCATACGTCGTTAAGCCCGGGATGAGCTGAAAGCTTTGAAAAATAAACCCAAAGTGTTCAAGGCGGAACTGAGCCCATTCCTTCTCATTAAAGCCCGTGACATCAGTTCCGTTAATCACAATACGCCCTTTTGTCGGTGAGATGTAGCCTGAAATCAAATTCAGAAGCGTTGACTTCCCCGACCCGCTTCGTCCGACGATACAGGCGATTTCTCCTTTCGCAACAGTCAACGAGACATCTTTTAAGACAGGCACTTCATTCTCACGGCCCTTTTTTCCGATCGTGAAGGAATGGTTAATATGCTGAACATCAATCATCTTTTCTCTCTCCCTTATAAATGTTTTGTTTTTTTATAAATCGCAAAATAGCTGATAAGAAAACCAATCACAGCGCCAGCAGCCATACCGAATATGTAGCCGACGAAGCTCTCCGTTGCGGCAAATCCAAAATACCCGAAGCCCATGATTCCAATGATAATGACAATGACCTGTACCGGGCGGTCAAGCGTTTTCCACAAAAAGAAATATCCGTTCCGTTCATTAGACAGTTTGACAAAACCGATGTGGCCGATGATGTAAAAGATGATCGTCATGATGGCCGGAATCACTAAATAATACGGAGAATCCTCAACCCAGTTCGGCACAACGTAAGTAACCGGGAATAGATACTGCACCCATTCGGGCACAGGACCATGTATAAACTCTACTGTTCCGCCAAGAAGGATTTCCAAGTTGATAGCAGGAAGAGTCATGAACAAAAAAGGCAAAATCGTAACAGTAGCTGAAACCAAAAGCTGGGCAAAAGTATGGCCTGTCAAAGCTCCCCCCGCCATGACCAGAGAATAAGCCAGCAAGCTGACGATGATCATTCCAAGGCTGTAGTGATGAAAATAAACGGCTTGCTCGGGTTTCAAAAGCACTAGGAGCAAAACAGATAAAACATAACCTATGAGTTGCGGTATCACAATCACCATTCCGCCGGTAAGGAACTTCGCATTAAATATTTGCCCACGTGTATAAGGAAGGCTTAATGTAAAATCAAAGAGGCCCTTGCTTCGTTCTATTCCAAGCTGGCTGACAGCCAAAACGACACCCCACATCCAAAACAGTGAGATAAATGTGCCGTTTAAATAGTTAATCGTAAATACGCAGGTTCCGACCCACTCGTTCTGATTAGCCACGCAGCCTTGGTATGAGATGTACGTATTTAATACGGTAAAAGGATTGCTAAGCATAAATACCAAAAAAATCATGGTTAACAGAGCTTTATTTTGCTTCCACTCTTTATAAAACAGCCCGGAATCCGGCACATCACTTCCCTCCCAACTGAAAGCACTTCTTTAATGTTTTGTTTTCTTATAAATTGCAAAGTAGCTTACAAAAAAGCCGACAACCGCACCAATGATCATTCCAAAAATATAACCAATCATGGAATGTCCGGCAGAATATCCAAACAAACCAAATCCGAGAATGCCAAAAGCCATAACCAAAATTTGTACCGGACGATCTAAGCTGTTCCAAAGGAAAAAGTATCCGTTTCGTTCACTTGGATGCTTTTTAAAGCTTATATAGCCAATCAAGTAAAACAGAATGCTCATGACAGCCGGAATGAGTAGAATATATTTACTGTCGGTTAGCCAGTCATTTGCAACATATCCCATAGGCACAAGATAGTATAACTTACGAACCAATGCAAAATAATCCTCAACAGAAGGAAAATAATCCCATATATTTACATCAAAAATAAATTCTATGTTTAGAATCGGCAAAGCAACAATTAAATACGGCAGTACCGTAGCAGCAAATGCCGTTAATAGCTGAGCAAAAGCATTTCCAGTTAACGCTCCGGCGGCCATCACAAGTGAGTAAGCCATAAAGCTAATCACGATTACTCCAACACTGCTGTGCTCAAAATAGTAGACGTGTTCAGGGCTATAAACAAGAATCAGCAGCCATGCAAGTAAAAAGCCAATCAATTGAGATAGCACAATCACAAAACCGCCTAACCAAAATTTCGTCTGGAAAATTTGGCTTCTGTTATACGGAAGGCTTAATATAAAATCCATCGTGCCTTTCGAACGTTCCATTCCCAGGAAGCAGACCGCCAAAATGACACCCGGCACCCAGTTGATATCTATCAAGTTGCTCGTGTAATTCACGATAAAATCACAATATTGCGGGTCTTGGCGATCAAGACATCCTTGATAAGACAAATACGTATTAACGATAGAAAGCGGATTTGCCAGCACCAAAAACACAATACTTAACAAAATCACCACTTGATTCTGCTTCCACTCTCGATAGAGGAGACCTCGGTCTACCATCTCCGCTTCCCTCCAAACTTCGCAATGAACACTTCTTCCAGGTTGACAGGAAGCTCATTCCACACTTTTGGCTTCAGCTCTCTCAAAAAGCTCTTGTTCTTCTCATCGCTGTTCGGAATCAGCACCGTGTAAAACACACCGGCCTGATCGAGCATCGGAATGTTTTGCTCTCTGATGGCCAAATTGACATCTGTATCAAACGCCATTTGAATTTTGATGTATTCTTCTTTTAGCTCATCAAGATCCATCACATTCGTCAGTCTGTTATCTTCGAGAAAACCAATTCGGTTGCACATCCGTTCAATGTCCTCAAGGCGATGGGAAGTGATCAGAATGCTCGTATCACGCTCCGCCACTTCATCGACCATCAGCTGCAGCACATCATGCCTTGTCACCGCGTCTATTCCATCCGTCGGCTCATCAAGGAGAATCAGCGCCGGTCTCGCCGCAAATGACAGAACGAGCGAAAGCTGTTTTTTCAAACCTGTCGACAGCTCGCGGTATTTTTTCGTTTCCGGAATTTCATATCTGTTCATCAGCTCATTCGCGTACGTGACATCAAATTTCGGATAAATTCTTCTTAGGATATCGACTAGCTGCTTGTATGTATACTTGTCGTAAAAAGGATTTTGAACAGGCATGTAGATGATATTCTGTTTCACCTTCGGATGCTTTTTGATTTCTACGCCATCAAATAAAATCGTCCCGCTGTCGGCGAAAATGATTTGCTGGATTAAGCGAAGCATTGTTGTTTTGCCTGACCCATTGCGGCCGAGCAGCCCGAAGATTTCTCCTTTTTCAATTGTTAATGAAACATCTTTTAATACTTGATTTCCGTCAATCGTTTTTGACAGCTGTCTTAATTCAATCATCGCTCTTGCCCCCTTTCACATCAGCGCTGATTTCTTTTATCCATTCTTGCAGTTTATCCAGCTCAACCCCCGCATAATGTGCATCGATGATGAGCTGTTTGAGTTGCTCTTTAATCATCGTCATCTTCCCTTCAACCAGTGTCGTTTTTGCATTTTCCGATATATAGGTCCCTCTGCCACGCAGCGTTTCAATAATACCCTCTCGCTCAAGCTCTTTGTACGCTTTGCTGACAGTATTCGGATTCGCAATAATGATCGTCGCCAATTCTCTGACAGAAGGAAGTTTATCACCAGGCTTCATGATCCCTTTCAAACAAAGCTCTTTCATTTGCTGAATAATTTGTTCGTAAATGGGCGTTGAGCTTCTTGGATCGATTTGAATCATTTACTTCCCTACTTTCTATACGATCTGAACCTTTTATAGATAAAACTGATCAATTATACTTTTTTGACATTCAAAACCGATCATTACAAGAACAAGAAAAAAAGAACAAGCGATCACAGATGCCGCGATCAGCATTGGCACGTTACGTTTGTTTCGTTTTTTATGTTTCATAACTGCCTCCCTTAATTTCAATATATAAATGACTTTTCATCAGTGTCTATAGTGTATTACTTCAATTAGTACACTTAATACAATAAATACTTTACTGTGCAAAGTCAATCCTTTTTTTACAAAAAAACGGACCCTTATCAAAAGGGTCCGTTTCTTACACATCAAGAGGGTGCTGCAAGATCATATTATTTTGCAAAGCTTGAAGCTGAAGTCTCATTCTGTACAGCTGTTCTCTCTGCTGATCATTTGATGACAGCCATAGTTTATTCAAGGCATTTACCGCATTTTCAATCTGCATTTGCGCATCACTGTATTCTTGGTCGTTATAATGCTCTTGTTTAGAAGCGATTTTCAGCTGTTCTTCAGCATAATCATACGCCTGCATACATTGTTGGAGATGTTCATCTACTGATTGTCTTGTTGCCACAGTAACCCCTCCTCTTGGTAATGGAAAACAATCCATCATCCATAGTGTAGCCTCATCAGACACGATTCAATAAAGAAATTTATGGTCGAGATTCATTTGTTCTCATATGAAATGCGTGCTACAATTTTAGGATGCAATTGTACGCAAGGAGGCACATTAATCGTGATTCAGAACAATCCTTTTCCTTATTCAAATACGGAAAAACGCTATCATACATTAAATTATCATCTCAGAGATCATTTCGGGCATAAGGTATTTAAAGTAGCGCTTGACGGCGGCTTCGACTGCCCGAACCGGGACGGCACTGTCGCTCACGGCGGCTGTACCTTTTGCAGCGCTGCGGGCTCCGGTGATTTTGCAGGAAACCGGGCCGATGATTTAATGACACAATTCCACGACATTAAAAACCGCATGCACGAAAAATGGAAGGACGGGAAATATATCGCTTATTTCCAGGCTTTCACCAATACGCATGCTCCGGTTGACGTGCTGCGAGAGAAATTCGAGTCTGTTCTCGCGCTCGACGATGTGGTCGGCCTTTCAATCGCCACACGTCCGGACTGCCTGCCGGATGACGTTGTTGAGTATTTGGCAGAACTGAATGAACGCACGTATCTTTGGGTGGAGCTTGGGCTTCAGACAGTTCACGAACGCACAGCTCTTCTGATCAACCGGGCACATGACTTTGACTGCTACGTTGAAGGTGTGAATAAGCTAAGAAAACACGGCATACGCGTCTGCTCGCATATAATCAACGGACTTCCTCTGGAAGACCGCGATATGATGATGGAAACGGCAAAAGCAGTGGCAGATTTGGACGTCCAGGGTATTAAAATCCATTTGCTTCACCTGCTAAAGGGCACGCCGATGGTGAAACAATACGAAAAAGGAAAGCTGGAATTTCTCTCTCAAGACGAATATGTGCAGCTCGTCTGTGACCAGCTTGAAATCATCCCGCCAGAAATGATCGTACACCGTATCACTGGTGACGGGCCGATTGAATTGATGATTGGGCCGATGTGGAGTGTGAACAAATGGGAAGTGCTTGGCGCTATCAATAAAGAACTTGAAAACCGCGGCAGCTACCAAGGTAAGTTCTTTCAGCGTCTTCAGGAGGAATCGGCCTTATGATTCTGAAAAAAATTCTTCCCTACAGTAAAGAGCTGCTGAAAATGGCCGCAGGGGATGGAGACATCGTTGTTGACGCCACAATGGGGAACGGGCACGACACCCTGTTTTTAGCTGAGCTTGTCGGTGAAAACGGCCATGTATACGCATTTGATATACAAGAATCAGCAGTGGCCAATACGAAGGAGCGGCTCGGTGACACCTATCAAAACCGGACAACTTTATTTCATAAAAGCCATGACAAAATTGCTGAATCACTTCCGCAGGAAACACACGGCAAAGTGGCGGCCGCTGTGTTTAACCTCGGCTATCTGCCAGGCGGGGACAAATCGATTACGACAAACGGCAATTCAACGATCCAAGCAATTGAACAGCTTCTCAGCATCATGAAAGATGAAGGCCTGATTGTTTTGGTCGTCTATCACGGCCACCCAGAAGGCAAAGCTGAAAAAAACGACGTGGTAGACTTTTGCCGGGACTTGGATCAGCAAACAGCCCGTGTCTTAACATACGGATTTATCAATCAGCAAAATGACCCGCCGTTTATTATTGCTATCGAAAAAAAAGCTCAAATCAGCAAATGATTTGAGCTTTTTTCTTTGAGTTTTTCATCCAGGCCATTTTTTGAAACTTTCTGTAGGCTCTGCCGTTGATATAAAAGAAAAAGGAGGTTTTTCCGCTTGCTTTGATCAGCTTTTTCGCGAGCCGGCCCATTTCCTTTTGGCCCGCCACTTTGTCATCAGACAAATAGACACCCAGCAAGCCGCGGTTGATTAAGCGGTGGAAGTTTTCGTGCGGAATGCCGTGCAGATGTTCATCGGCTTTCTGAATAAAGTGCTGCAGCCGATTCATCATTTCTTCATGCGACTGATAATACGAGCAGAAATTCAAGTCCCCTTCAAGCAAGTCCTCCTCCTGGTCAATCAAATAATCAAGCAGAATATGAAGACCTTGTATGTAAGGAAAATAACTGTTGCGGATTTTTTTTGCGGTGCTTTCAGTAAAATCGGGCTGAAACGAATATGCGACAAGACAGAAAATGCCTAGCGTGGAGCCTGCACAAGCTGAGAATTCATACCATTCCATCTCGGGAAGCTCCGATTCATATTGGGTAAACCACTTTTCAAGGCGCGGGACACGCTCATGCTCAACAACGTGCTTATGCACCTGCAAATCGCAATAATATCCGCAAAGCTCAAGCAGATAAGGTTTAATCATTTCGTAGTGTTCAATAGATCCGAGAACACGCTGGCACGTTTTCACCAATTCCTGCAAATATCCGCTGTCATCCTGCTCGTCCCTGAATTGATAATAATGTTGCGGTTCAGCTCCCACTGTCAATGCGTCCTGCATAGAGGTGTGAAGCATTCGAAAATCTTGCGGGTCAAGTGATGTGCTGCGGTCGCACAAATTGTCCAGGTAGTCGCTGATCGTTTGGTATGCGATGATGAACTCAACACATTTCTGCTTATGATTTCCTGACAATAAGGCCAATATGCCGCCGCCTTCGCAATGAAACGTTTTATCTCGAATACTTGCGGTTGCCTGTGCTTTTAATTCACTGTTTTTAATTGCTTCTGATTTTTGCTTCCATATGTTCAGCTCTTGATGAACGAGCGGAAAAATATCACGATATACTTTTGCCATCAGTCCAAAAGGATGTTCCGGTACTGTCAACACATGCACCCCCCTAGTTCAAATATATTGATCAGTAAATGCTCTTGCGGCTTTAAAAACGTCTTCTCTTTCCGGTTCATTAAATATTTCATGATAAAGCCCTTCCCATTCCCTATATGACTTATTGTGGGAAGCAACCCCTGAAAACCACTTGATGACCTTCGTTTTATCGACCAGCTTGTCATCTCCGGCCTGCATGACCAAAAGCGGCACCCTCAGAAAAGCCTCTGTCGGCACCATGGCAGACTCGAGAGTTTTTAACAGCTCTCTGTACCATCTGACAGAAACCTTCTTCACAAAGAGGGGATCGTTCTGGCCTGCTTCGATGACATCTTCATTGCGTGTCGCCATATCAATCGATAATCCCGAATCAACTTTAAGCGACGGAGCAATGACATTCAGCCCCTTTGATGCAAGATCAAGCACTTTATTGACTTTAATTTGCAGCCCGAGACACGGTGATGATAAAATAATTCCCGTAATGCGGGGGTTTCTCTGCTGTTTAAACCATTCAATCGCAATCAGGCCGCCCATGCTGTGGCCGAGAAGAAAAACAGGCAGCTCAAAGGTTCGCGCTTTATCTATCCAAGTATCTACTTCATCAATGTATTCTTGAAATGAGCGAATATGACCTCTGGCCCGGGTGGTTGTCCCTTGTCCCGGCAGATCACCCATTACAACGTGATAACCCGAAGATCTCCACATTTCACTCAGCCATTTATATCGTCCATGATGTTCACTTGCCCCGTGGATCATAACAATCACTGCCACAGGTCTGTCTGCTTTCCAGGTCCACATGCGGTTCACCTCATACAAAAATTAAATAGAGAAAGAAGGATGAAAGATATATGATTTACCCTTATAAGGAATACACGCCAGAAATCCACCCAACGGCTTTTGTAGCCGATAATGCAACAATTACCGGTGATGTGGTCATCGGGGAACAATCCAGCATTTGGTTCTCAGTTGTCATAAGAGGAGATGTAGCCCCGACCAGAATCGGTAACAGAGTCAATATCCAGGATTTAAGCTGCCTCCATCAAAGCCCGAACCGGACGCTTCTCATTGAAGATGACGCCACGATAGGCCACCAGGTTACACTCCATAGCGCCGTGATCCGTAAGAACGCCTTAATCGGCATGGGTTCAATCATTTTAGACGGAGCCGAAATCGGTGAAGGCGCATTTATCGGTGCCGGCAGCCTTGTTCCGCCGGGGAAAATCATTCCGCCAGGCCATCTAGCCTTCGGTCGCCCGGCAAAAGTCATCCGTCCTTTGACGGATGAAGACCGAAAAGACATGCAGAGAATACGGTCTGAATATGTAGCAAAGGGTCAATATTATAAATCACTTCAGCAAATGTAAGACCAGCTTCGTTTTACTTTACCATTTTTCAAAATATTATTTAAGCGATAACCATCGCTGACCCGAACCAAATGCAGTTCGGGTTTTTCATTTTCCATAAAACGTTCACATGTAAAAATAACCGTGTGACTTTTATCTTATCATAAAAAACAAGACGCCACTGTAAGCAGTCTCTGCAAAAAACATATTCCTATTCTCTGCTTTCTATGAGCAGCTTTACTTAAACAAAAAAGAGCCCTCCGGGAGCTCTTTTTGTCAGCTGATCTGTTGTTCAGTTGACACAGCTGCGTTTTTCTTATGAAAGCCTTTTCCATAATAAACGGCGATCAAAATCAGAAACCAAATCGGACCGACAATTACGGCGACTCTTGTTTCCGGGCTATAAGCCATCAGGATAATGACAAATGCTAAAAAGGCCAAAGATAAATATGACGTGAATGGGTAAAAAGGCATTTTGTATTTTAATTGCTTTTGATCCTTTGGCTGCATGCCTTTTCGATATTTGATCTGAGAAAGCAAGATGATCGCCCATGTCCAAATCGCTCCGAACGTCGCAATGCTTGTGACCCAAGTAAATACCTTCGCAGGCACAACATAGTTTAACAGCACGCCGACTAATAACGCACCCGCAGAAGCCAGTACGGCTTTACCCGGAATGCCGCCTTTGGTCAGCTTACCGTATGCTTTTGGCGCCTCGCTCTGCTCCGCTAAGTTAAAGAGCATACGTCCGGTGCTGAATATGCCGCTGTTGCAAGAAGACAGCGCTGCCGTCAGAACGACAAAGTTAATGATGCCTGCCGCATATGGAATCCCCACTTTTTCAAACGTGAGTACAAAAGGGCTTCCTTGCGATCCGATTTCCTGCCACGGATAAATGGACATGATAACAAATAAAGCACCGACGTAAAAAATCAAGATACGCCAAAATACCGTATCAATCGCTTTCGCTAATGATTTTTGCGGGTTTTTAACTTCGCCGGCCGTCACCCCTATCATCTCAATGCCTAAATACGCGAACATCACCATTTGAAGTGACAATAAAACCCCTTTTATTCCATGAGGAAAAAATCCGCCGTTGCTCCACAAGTTGCTGATGCCAGTCGCAATACCTCCATTGCCGACGCCTGCAATGATCATTAATAAACCGACAGCAATCATAGAAAGGATCGCGACAATTTTAATCAATGCGAACCAAAACTCCAGCTCTCCATACGCCTTTACGGCCAGGAAATTGACACCAGTCATAATCACCAGCGCCGACAATGCCCAAATCCAATTGGGCACATCCGGAAACCAGTATCCCATATAAATTCCGACAGCGGTGATTTCCGCCATACAGGTTACAACCCATAAGAACCAGTAATTCCACCCGGTTAAGTAGCCTGCGAGCGGACCTAAGTAGTCACGCGCATACCTGCTGAAAGAGCCCGCGACCGGCTTTTGAATCGCCATTTCCCCAAGCGCCCTCATAATAAAAAACATAACCAGACCGCTGCAGGCATATGCCACCAAAATACCCGGCCCTGCTAATTGAATAGCTGATGCAGAGCCAAGGAAAAGTCCCACTCCTATGGCAGCCCCTAAAGACATCAAAGAAATATGCCTTTCTTCCAGACCGCGATGCAATTCTTGTTTTTGTTTTTGCATGTTCCCTTCTCCCCTAGAAAAAAATATCATTACATCATTTTTCTGAATATTTCACACGAATGTGCAGGGTAATCAATGATGATGGAGAAATACTGGTATAATAACAAGGCTTTCGACGAATCGAAAGCCTTATCTGTTAGACAAAGATGACTTCTTTAGGCTGATGGCTCAGCTCTTCAGGCATATACCGTTTTTCAATATTGATGCTGTGCCAGATCATAAAGATGAGCACTGTCCAAATTTTACGGCTGTTATCAGCCTTGTCGGCACAATGGTCTTCAAGAAGCTGAAGAACGTAATCCTTATGGATATAAGCGTCCGTTTGGCTTTCCTGAATAATGCTGCGCACCCATTCGTTCATTTCGTTTTTCAGCCAATGACGGATCGGTACAGGGAAACCAAGCTTTTTGCGGTTCAATACATGATCCGGCACAATGCCTTCAGCAGCTTTGCGAAGGAGATACTTTGTCGTACCGTTCTTTGTTTTCAACTCATCAGGAATTTTAGAAGCAACGTCAAATACGACTTTATCAAGGAACGGCACACGCAATTCCAAAGAATTCGCCATCGTCATTTTATCCGCTTTTAGCAAAATGTCGCCTCGCATCCAAGTGTGGATATCGACATACTGCATTTTGTTAATATCGCTGTATGAGCTGCTTTCTGTAAAGTAAGGCTTCGTCACATCGCGATACGAAAGGCTCGGATCATAGTGCTTCAGCAGCTGTTTCTTCACGGATTCTTCAAAGATCTTCGCGTTGCCGATATAACGCTCCTGAAGCGGAGTGCAGCCGCGCTCAAGCAGGCTCTTTCCTCTCATTCCCTCAGGCATAACGGCCGCTACGTGCAGAAGCATCTTTTTCAAGCCGGACGGAATGCGTTCAAACGGTTTAAGAGAAAGCGGTTCACGGTAGATGTTGTATCCGCCGAACAGCTCGTCCGCACCTTCGCCAGATAACGCAACCGTTACGTGTTTTTTCGCTTCTTTCGCCACGAAATACAATGGAATCGCAGCCGGGTCTGCAAGCGGATCATCAAAGTGCCATACGATTTTAGGAAGCTCGTTCATGTATTCTTCAGGTGAAATGACTTTGCTGATATTTTCAATGCCCAGTGCAGCGGCAGTTTCTTTCGCTACATCAACTTCACTGAAGCCCTGCTGTTCAAATCCGACAGAAAATGTTTTCAGGTTTGGATGAAATTCTTTCGCAACGGATACAATAAACGAAGAATCGATTCCGCCTGATAGGAATGAACCGACAGGCACATCACTTCTCATATGAACGTTTACAGAGTCATAGATAGCGTCTCTGACTTCTTTGACAAGTTTATCTTCTTCCGTCTGAACAGGCTGGAAGTTCGCCTTGAAATACGTTTTGAATGTGATATCACCGTCAGGACGGATTGTAAACTGAGAACCCGGCTCTACTTTTTTCACATCAATATCAAGCGTACTTGGCTCAGGAACGAATTGGAAAGACATATACTGCTGTAATGCTTCTTTATCTATTTCAATATCATTTTGGGCTGCCATTAAACTTTTTCTCTCTGAGGCAAAATAAACCTGATCATTGATCGTTGTGTAATACAACGGCTTAATGCCGAATGGATCTCTTGCTCCATAAAGAACATGATCGTTTTTATTCCAAATCAGAAAGGCAAACATGCCGCGCAGCTTGGAAGCCGCTTCTTCTTTATAGTGACGGTAAGTCGCAAGAAGAACCTCTGTGTCAGAATCTGTGTTGAAAGTATATCCCTTTGCTTCAAGCTCTTCTCTCAGTTCGATATAGTTATAGATTTCCCCGTTAAAAATAATCCAATATTTTTCATCTTCATATGATAAAGGCTGTCCGCCATTTTCCACATCAATAATGCTGAGCCGTCTGAATCCGAATCCAACGTGCTCATCATGGTAATATCCATCACTGTCAGGACCGCGGTGAACGATCATTTGGTTCATTTGTTTGATTAGTTCTTCTTGATCAGCGGTTTGAGTTAACGGATGCTTGTTAAAAACCCCGACAAATCCACACATAGTATTGCCTCCATATTTAAAATTGTCATCATTGAACCCCTATTTATAGACGCTGTGAACAGTGTTTGGTTTCACAGTTATGTAAAAAAATAAACATGGATACATCGATAAAAAAGGGAAAGCCGCTTAACCAGTAAGCGGCTATAAAATTATTCTCCTAACGCTTCTTTACGCAGCTGTTCCGCTTTGTCTGTACGCTCCCACGGAAGGTCAACATCGTGGCGTCCAAAGTGGCCGTACGCAGCAGTCTGTTTGTAGATCGGACGGCGTAAATCAAGCATTTTGATAATGCCGGCAGGTCGTAAATCAAAGTTATTGCGCACAACTTCAATCAGTTTTTCCTCCGAAGCTTTTCCGGAACCGAATGTGTTGATTGAGATAGACACAGGCTGTGCAACACCGATCGCGTAAGCAAGCTGCACTTCGCAAGAATCTGCAAGCTCAGCCGCAACGATGTTTTTCGCAACGTATCTTGCAGCATAAGCAGCTGAACGGTCTACTTTCGTCGCATCTTTACCAGAGAACGCGCCGCCGCCGTGACGTGCGTAGCCGCCGTACGTATCAACGATGATTTTACGTCCTGTAAGCCCCGCATCCCCTTGAGGTCCTCCGATGACGAAACGGCCTGTAGGGTTAATGAAGTATTTTGTTTCTTCATCAATTAATTCTTCAGGAACAACCGGATTGATGACATGTTCTTTAATGTTGCGCTGAATTTGCTCAAGCGTAATTTCAGGGTGATGCTGAGTTGAAATAACAATCGCGTCAATGCGGACAGGTTTGTTATTTTCATCATACTCAACCGTTACCTGTGTTTTGCCGTCAGGGCGAAGGTAAGGAAGAACATCTTCTTTACGCACTTCACTCAAGCGGCGGGCTAATTTATGAGCAAGTGAAATCGGAAGAGGCATGAGCTCTTTCGTTTCGTTGCACGCATAACCGAACATTAAACCTTGGTCACCCGCCCCGATTGCTTCAATTTCTTCGTCGCTCATTGTGCCTTCACGGGCTTCAAGCGCTTGGTCTACACCCATCGCAATATCAGCAGACTGCTCGTCAATTGATGTTAAAACTGCACAAGTTTCCGCATCAAATCCGTATTTTGCACGTGTGTATCCGATTTCTTTAATCGTTTCACGAACCGTTTTTGGAATGTCAACATACGTAGAAGTTGTGATTTCTCCGCTGACAAGAACCAAACCAGTTGTCACAGACGTTTCACAAGCAACACGCGCGTTAGGGTCTTTCTTTAAAATTTCATCTAAAATGCTGTCAGAAATCTGGTCACAGATTTTATCCGGATGCCCCTCCGTAACAGATTCTGATGTAAATAAACGACGATTTTTACTCATGATTTGCTTCCTCCTGCACAAGGCCTCCCGAAAGACCTTATATATATGATACGGAACTCGCTCCCTCTTATACAATGTTACGTTTATATTAGAGATGTTAATTGGCATATTTATGAAATAAAAAAACCTTTTCCGTTCGAGGAAAGGGTTTGGTCTTTGTGCCTTTCACTCTTATCGCTCAAGGAATCATTCAACCTTGCATCAGGTTAGCACCTTGGTTGTCTCACACAATTTGAACATAATGAATAATAGAGAAACCGGTTGCTGGGCTTCATAGGGCCTGTCCCTCCGCCAGCTCGGGATAAGAGTATCCGCTCAATGAAATATCTTATCGTAAAAGGGTTTGCAATGTCAATATGAATCAGGAGAAATAGACGCCTTTATTGCGGAAAACAATGGAAATGCACACACAAAAAACGATAAATAGTATAGACTATTTGAAAATATATGTTATACTAATTCACAATTAGCAAAACACAAATAAAATGATAAAGGAAGGTTTCTTATGAACTCAGTTGATTTAACCGCTGATTTGCAAGCCTTATTAACAAGTCCTAATGTGCAGCATAATTTATCTGCAGCTCAGCTTACAGAAAAAGTACTTTCCCGCAGCGAAGGCATTTTGACATCCACGGGTGCCGTCCGGGCGACCACAGGCGCTTACACGGGACGTTCGCCGAAGGATAAATTCATTGTAGAAGAAGCAAGCACAAAGAGTAAGATTGATTGGGGTCCGGTGAATCAGCCTATTTCCGAGGAAGCGTTTGACCGGCTGTACACGAAAGTTGTCAGCTATCTGAAACAGCGAGATGAGCTGTTTGTTTTCGAAGGATTTGCCGGTGCCGATGAAAAATACAGACTGCCGATCACCGTCGTTAATGAATTTGCATGGCACAATTTATTTGCCAGACAGCTGTTTATCCGTCCTGAAGACAATGATAAAAAAACAGTCGAACAGCCGTTTACCATTCTTTCCGCTCCGCATTTCAAAGCGGACCCAAAAACAGACGGCACACATTCAGAAACCTTTATTATTGTTTCTTTCGAAAAGCGCACGATTTTAATCGGCGGAACGGAGTATGCCGGAGAAATGAAAAAATCGATTTTCTCCATCATGAATTTCCTGCTGCCTGAGCGAGATATTTTATCCATGCATTGCTCCGCTAATGTCGGTGAAAAAGGCGATGTCGCGCTTTTCTTCGGCCTGTCAGGAACAGGAAAGACCACCCTTTCGGCGGATGCTGACCGGAAACTGATCGGTGATGATGAACACGGCTGGTCGGATACCGGTGTCTTCAATATCGAAGGCGGATGCTATGCCAAGTGCATTCATTTAAGCGAAGAAAAAGAACCGCAGATTTTTAAAGCGATTCGGTTTGGATCCGTTCTCGAAAATGTTGTTGTAGATGAAGATACGCGTGAAGCCAATTACGATGATTCCTTCTATACAGAAAACACACGTGCCGCTTACCCGATTCATATGATCGACAACATTGTGTCTCCGAGCATTGCGGGCCACCCGTCAGCGATTGTATTTCTGACGGCTGATGCATTCGGCGTTCTGCCGCCAATCAGCAAGCTGACGAAGGAGCAGGCTATGTACCACTTCTTAAGCGGTTATACGAGTAAACTAGCCGGAACCGAACGCGGCATCACGTCTCCTGAGACGACATTCTCCACATGCTTCGGTTCACCGTTCCTTCCGCTCCCGGCCCATGTATATGCGGAAATGCTCGGCAAGAAAATCGACGAACACGGCGCAGACGTTTACTTGGTCAATACCGGCTGGACCGGCGGCGGCTACGGCACAGGCGAACGCATGAAGCTTTCATACACACGGGCGATGGTAAAAGCAGCGATTGAAGGCAAATTAGAAAATGTGCAAATGACCACTGACGATATTTTCGGCCTGCACATCCCGGTTCATGTTCCGGGTGTTCCCGATCATATCCTTCAGTCGGAAAACACGTGGAATAACAAAGAGGAATACAGAGAAAAGGCTGTGTATCTGGCAAACGAATTCAAAGAAAACTTCAAAAAGTTCACAAATACAGATGCCATCGCACAAGCAGGCGGGCCTCTCGTTTAAAAAAGCAAAAGCCAAGAGCAATTAAGCTCTTGGCTTGTTTTAATTGACTGTATGCAAGGAAGTCAGCTTGTACGTAATGATTGTCCGCCCGTCTGTCCATTCAAGCTTCTGCACTTCGGCTGTGCCTGACTTTTCACCAAACTTTGTTTTGCTGACATCCATCGGAATCTCCATTGGATAAATGCGATACCCGTCTTTCTCTAATCTGAATATATTTTCATCTATGCGAACTTCTTTTCCTTTTGTCACAATCAATGTATTAAATTCAACAGGCATTCCCAAATTGAAATCCCCTTTCGTTCTCTTTTTTTCTATATCATAACATATTTCACCGTCAGCGGTTTTTCATCCACTGCGTGAGCTGCCGCACAATACGCCGGTTTTCCTTCGGCGGAAAATAATGTGTGAATGTACTGTAGTACCACGTCTCTACAGGCTTGTGCAGCTGTTTTAATTTCTCCTCAAATAAATACGAATGCTGAATGGAAACGTTTTGATCTTTTTCTCCGTGAATTAATAAAACGGGTGCCTCAATTTTGTTCACTTGGTCAAAAGGCGTTCGCCATTTGTATTCGTCAGGCACCTTTTTCGGCGTTCCCCCAATCACTCTTTTCATCATTCTTCGTAAATCCTGCCGCTCCTCATATGTAAGAATCATATCGCTGACGCCTCCCCACGAAACGAATGAAGCCGCATGCCGTCCCATTTCAATCGCAGTAAGCATTCCCATTATGCCGCCTCTGGAGAAACCGAAAATATGAATTCTGTTCTTTTTCACTTGCGGATGCTGCTGGAGCAGGCGAAAAGCGGAAAAAGCATCCTCTCTGTCTTCTCCTGCAAAATCCTCGTTGCCCTCCCCTCCCTGATTCCCTCTGTAAAAGGGGGCAAATATAACAAATCCTTGGGACGCAAACTGGATAATTCGGCCCGGTCTGACCATTCCAACACTTTTAATACCGCCGCGCAAATATAAAAATCCGTCATATTGCCCAGGTGCCGCCGGCTCCGCCAGCAGCCCTTTCACTTTTAAGCCATTTGAAAGGTAGCAGATGGTAAACAAACGCACATGCCGGCTCGGCGACGGAAATCTTCTTTTCTCAACAATCAATGCTCCCGCCTCCTTTTTTCTTTATTCTTTCCTGCCTTTAAAAATAAATCCTGTAACCCGGATTAGGCATTCACACATTTTTATACCCATCATACGATATGTAAAGCAAAAAAGGATATTAACTTGATGCTAAATAAGGAGGTTGTCATGTGAACAAATGGTTAAGGCTGGGCTGTTTCTGCGTTTGCAGTGTGTTTCTCATCATTGCCCTGAGCGCTTGCAAGCAGGAAGCAACACTCACGAAAGTAAAAGTAGCCGAAGTGACCCATTCCATTTTTTATGCACCTTTATATGTTGCAGAATCTAAAGGCTTTTTCAAGGATGAAGGCCTTGATGTCGACGTCAATACGACCTGGGGCGGCGATAAAACGATGACTTCGCTTCTTTCAAACGGCTCGGACATTGCTCTTGTCGGATCAGAAACATCCATTTATGTCGAATCGCAAGGGGCTAAAGACCCTGTCATTAACTTCGCACAGCTGACTCAGACAGACGGAACGTTCCTTGTCGCAAGAGAAGACGCCGAAAATTTCAGCTGGGATCAGCTGAAAGGAAAGACTTTTCTCGGCCAGAGAAAAGGCGGTATGCCGCAAATGGTCGGAGAGTATGTGCTGAACCAACATCACATTGATCCGCATAAGGATATTGAACTCATCCAAAACATAGACTTCGCCAATATATCCAATGCCTTTGCTTCTGGAACCGGTGAGTATGTCCAGCTTTTTGAACCGACTGCTTCACTCTTTGAGAAAGAAGGCATCGGCCACATCGTTGCTTCGTTCGGAGAAGAATCAGGCCAGGTTCCTTATACAACATTTATGGCAAAACAAAGCTATTTAAAGAAAAACGAGGATACAGCCGTCAAATTCACGAGAGCTATTTATAAAGCGCAGCAGTGGGTGGTAAACCACTCAGCGAAGGACATCACAGAAGCGATTAAAAATGAATTTGACGATACAGATCCAGATGTCATCGAAACGTCCATTGAACGCTACAAAAAACAAAATTCGTATTCTCCAGACCCGCTCCTCAACGAAAAAGAATGGGAACTGCTCCAAACGATTATGGATCAGTCGGGTGAACTGCCAAAGCATATACCATACAGTCAGCTTGTGAACAAACACATCGCCGAAAAAGTCACCTCGGAAAAATAGGAGGCGCCATCTATGTCTTTTTTACATGTCGACCATGTAACTCATACTTATTTTTCTATTAAAGAAAAAACAACAGCCGTACAGGACATTCATTTCGATGCCGAAAAAGGCGATTTCATCTCATTTCTCGGTCCGAGCGGCTGCGGAAAAACAACACTGCTTTCCATAATTGCAGGCTTAATTGAACCCTCGGAAGGCAGAGTTCTGATTGAAGGCCGCGAGCCGAATCAAAAAGAACATAACATTGGCTACATGCTTCAGCAGGATTACTTATTTCCCTGGAAATCCATTGAGGAAAATGTGCTCCTCGGTTTAAAAATTGCCGACACGCTTACTGAAGAAAACAAGGCCGCAGCACTTGGTCTTTTGCCGGATCTGGGTCTCGTTGATGTTGAAAAGAAATATCCTAAGGAGCTGTCAGGCGGGATGAGGCAGCGGGCCGCGCTTGCAAGAACTCTAGCCCCAAATCCAAGTCTGCTTTTGCTGGATGAGCCATTTTCCGCGCTTGATTTTCAAACGAAGCTGTCCTTGGAAAACCTCGTTTTCCGCACATTAAAGGAGTATCAAAAAACAGCGGTGCTTGTCACTCATGATATAGGGGAAGCGATTGCGATGAGTGATACCATCTTTTTATTTTCTAATCAGCCGGGCACCATTCATCAAATTTTCACAATCCCTAGAGAATTGGCTGCGATGATGCCTTTTGACGCCCGTCAGGAGCCATCCTTCCAGACGCTGTTTCAAACGATATGGAAGGAGCTGAATTCTCTTGAGAAACAGCAAAGAAACAATTGATCTGCTTCATGAGCAATATCAATTTAAACAGAAAAAAGAGAAATGGAATGTGCATTCTTTTCAGCTTGCGATATTTATCCTCTTTTTCTCCGGATGGGAAATCGCAAGCAGACAGGGCTGGATTGATCCTCTCATCTTCAGCTCGCCATCAGCCGTATGGCGTTTACTGATTGAAAAGGTTGCTGACGGCTCATTGCTGTCGCACATCGGGGTTACTTTATTTGAGACCGTGCTTGGCTTTTTGCTGGGGACTTTTCTGGGCACGTGTCTTGCCGCGTTGTTATGGTGGTCCAATCGGCTTGCCAGGATATTAGATCCGTATCTGGTCATTTTAAATGCAATGCCGAAAGTGGCGCTCGGTCCTATTCTGATTGTTGCGCTCGGTCCCGGCTTTGTCAGCATCATCGCGATGGGAGCGGTCATCAGTGTCATCATCACAACCATCGTCGTTTATACTGCCTTTCAAGAGGTGGATGAAAACTATATTAAAGTAATGAAAACATTCGGCGCAAACAAGTGGGTTATTTTTAAAGAAGCGATTCTTCCCGCTTCTTCGCCCGCTATTATTTCAACACTGAAGGTAAACGTCGGTTTATCGTGGGTCGGTGTTATCGTAGGCGAATTTCTTGTTTCAAAGGTCGGATTAGGATACATGATTATTTACGGATTCCAAGTCTTCAATTTTACACTCGTCTTCTTAAGCCTGTTGATCATTGCTGTATTTGCCACCCTGATGTATCAGGGCGTAGAACTGTTAGAAAAGAAATGGACGAAGGGCAGAACATAAAAACCCGGCGGATAGCCGGGTTTTTACTTGATCCATCCCGCTTCTTTCAGTTTTTTCAAACTGATGGGAAGCACAGAATCCTTCATAATAAAACTGAATTTTTTATTGCGGGGCAGGTTTTCCGGAAGTTCATGAAACAGAACCGGCCCTTTCGTTTCAAAGTAATCGCTTTGCTTTTCAAGCTTCTCTATATCTGCAAAATATATATTCTTCACAATAACCTTTTCTTTTCCGAGAACTTTATACTGTCCGAGATACTTGAGGCTTTTCACTCTCGCCCCTGTTTCTTCCTTTACTTCTCGAAGCGCCGCCTCTTCCGCGCACTCCATCGGTTCCACTTTCCCGCCCGGAAACTCAAAGCCTCTGTCCTCATGTTCTGTCAAAAGCCATTTGTCACCAAAACGGCAGATGACCCAGACATGCTTCGGGCTGTCCGAAAAGGGCTGATTGTCAAAGGAGAGCTGAACAGTATTCTGATAATAATCTTTAAACTCGTACATGTTTATCCCTCAAATCCGTTCCTAGCTATCTTCCATACATCATACCACAGTTACGTTTCTTCGGAAGCTTTTTATCAAAAAATAAGGGAAACCCAGCACGCCATCCGGATCTGAAACGATAGACCAGCTCGTACAGCTTTTGGCCGCAGCTCTTGTCAAAATGTAAATGACTGACGCTCTGGGCTTTATTATGACCCGCGAACAGATAAAAGTTACGGTTTGCGCCTGAATTTATTTTTTAACGTTTCTAATAGATCCACAAGCATTTCCGGAACAGGTATACCGAGAGAGCTGGCTGTCACGACAATTTGCACAGATTCATAAAGAATATAAAACATAATGGCCAAGTCACGTATTGATCCCTGTGTACTCAGCAGCTGGTCAAAAAAGTGGCAGACAGAGATCAGAGCCAACGTAACTAATTTTTTGACGAAACGGGCAAAAACCTTCTTGAACGCCAGTTTGTGAATAATCGTTTCCTTCAAGGTCGTACTGATAAATTCAATTGCCATAAGAGACAGCAGAATGAGGAGTGAGTACTGAAAACCTCCGAAGAAAAACCCCGCTGCTGAAACGCTGACTGCAAAAAACGAAAAGATGCCAAAGTCTCTATCCATTTATCCCAACATCCTTTCACAGAAACGGCCTTACCATATTCTATGGAAAGCATGCCGAACGGATTGGATTTTTCAGAAAAATGGACTAGTTGTCGCCTATTTTTGCGAGGCAAAACAAAAACCGGACATCTTCAAAGATATCCGGCCTTTCGTTTCTATTATCCAAGGTAAGCTTTCAGCATCCAGTTATGTTTTTCAATATTTTGGTGAATGGCAAGAAGCATGTCCCCTGTTGTTTCGTCTCCGACCTCATCGGCTAAGTCCATGCCGCTTTTCAGTTCTTCCGCGATGACTGTAAAATCATCATACACACTCTGAACCATTTGTTCTGCTGTCTCGTTTCCGTTCGCTTCTTTTACAGAAGCTGTTTCCAAAGATTCTTTCATTGTTGCGATCGGTTTTCCGTTCAGAGCCAAAAGACGCTCTGCCAAATCATCAATATAAGTTGCTGTCTCGTTATAAAGCTCTTCAAATTTTTCATGCAGTGTAAAGAAATCTTTCCCTTTTACATACCAGTGATAATTATGTAGTTTCACATACATGACTGTCCAGTTGGCTACTTGTTTGTTCACGGCTTGAATCAATTGTTCTGACATATTATCTTCCTCCTTGTTTATATTAGGTGTATACCCTTCATATCGTACGCTAAAACCTTTATTTTACCCGTCTGTCACAATGTCTTCCACTATGTTACAATTATTGAAAACGGAGGTGGAATCATGACGCTTCTCATCACGATAAGTATTTTGATTGTGCTGGCTGTTTTGCTCGTAAGTGTTTGGACGACTGTAAAAGCCTATAATGTAAAACACACGATTGACCCTCCTCAAGAAGGAAATGCTCCCGGTTCAGATCCAAAAAGTCAATGATGGTGTGATTGATCTTCTTCAGGTTGCTTGGTGGCAGCATCGGCGTCTCCGACTTGGACTTTTAAGGTCGGCATGCTGTGCTGTTTTTTTGCAGTGACATGAGATTGCACAGTGTATACGCCATCTTCCTTAAACTCTGTCTCAAATCGATATACGCCATCTTCCTGTTTGGCTTTAAACATCTTGCTGTCGTTTTTTTCTCCGTCTTTCCATACCTCAAACTCCACTTCATCAGCATCTGTCACCGCTTCATCTCCGTAAGAAACCGCCGCTTCATAAGCAGCATTCTCTCCCGGCTTCACTTTTTCCGGTCCGGTGAGTTTTACATCTAATACCTCAGGCGTCTCAGCTGCTGTATGTGCTTTATTCTCCTCAGATCCGCACCCGTTCAGTAAAAAAACAGCAGAAAAAAGTACTGCAGCGACCATCTTTTTCATTCCATCACCCTTTTCGTCGTTTACCTCAATAGTAGCAAACGCTTACAGCAAATGGTATACAAAATCTGTAACGTCACAAAAAAGACCTTTTTGCTTTCGGGCAAAAAGGTCTTTTTTCTATTTAGCCAAATACTTTTAGCAATTCTTCTTTATCCTGTGACAGCCAGAAACGCATCAAACGTTTTGCGCCTTCCAGGTCATGAAGCTTCGCCTGGCCGCACTGCTTTTCATTGGCAGCCGGAATTTCGGTAATTTCTACAGCTTCCTTCATTGTGTCTTCAAGCAAGTCAACGATTTCCGCAGGAGTCGGCTCTCCGCTGACAACAAGATAGTAGCCGGTTTGGCAGCCCATTGGCGAAATATCAATAATATCAAAATGATCATATTTCTCAGCATGAGTGCGAATCGTAAATGCGAGCAAATGCTCAAGTGTATGGATCGTATCAGGCTTCATCGCCTGTTTATTCGGCTGGCAAAAACGAATATCAAATTTATTTACAACACCGTCTGTTCCTACTTTATGCACACCGCAATGTCTGACGTATGGGGCAACAACCGCATTATGGTCAAGTTCAAAACTTTCTACTGAAGGCATAATGGCACTCTCCCTTTTTTAAAAATGTATTTTTATTATAACATACCTTTCCGATAAGAATTATCGAATAACTTTTCAAACCGCGTTATTTTTTTTATACTTGCATCAGAAAGGTTGCTGAAGACACATGAAAACCATATTTATTGCTCTGATCAGAGGGTACCAAAAATTCATCTCGCCGCTGACGCCGCCAACATGCCGCTTTTATCCGACTTGTTCACAATATGGAATCGAAGCCATTAAAACGCACGGCGCCCTTAAAGGCGGATGGCTGACTCTCATACGGATTTTGAAATGCCATCCATTTCATCCGGGCGGTGTCGACCCCGTCCCTGAAAAAAAGCGCAAAGATTAAGCGTTATAGCCGTTTACGACAACATCCAGTTTTCCTGTCTCAGGATCAATAACTAAACCGTGGACAGGCACAGTTTCCGGGAACAGCGGATGATGTTTAATGACGTCCACGCTGTCTTTTACGCTCGCTTCCACTGAATCGAAGCTTTTAAACCATTGGTCAAAGTCAACTCCGGAGTACTTCAATGTTTCGATGCGTTCTTCCGGAATTCCTCTTTCCTTTATTCTATTAAGCATGCTTTCGCTGCTGATTTTGCTCATACCGCAATCGTGGTGTCCGATTACACAGACTTCATCTGCGTTCAGCTCGTACACTGCAACCAGTAAACTTCTCATAATGCTTCCGAACGGGTGTGTAACAAGCGCACCGGCACTCTTTATAATTTTGATGTCACCGTTTCGCATATTCATCGCATGCGGCAGCAATTCAACCAAACGAGTGTCCATGCAAGAAAGAATCGCCATTTTTTTATCCGGGAATTTTGATGTCTGATACTTTTCATAATCTTTTTGTTCAATAAAAGTTTTATTAAAGTCAAGAATATCATTTAGAAGACTCATAGCGGTATTCCTTTCCGGTCTTTTTTCTTCAATATATCACAGCCTCTGCCTTTCGTCATCCTATCGGCATGATGTTAAGACCAGAAAAAAAGGCAAGCCCTGCGGCTGCCTCATTTTCCCATGTTATATCTTTTGTTGAACTGCTCGACTCTTCCGCCTTTTTCATTGAATTTCTGGCGGCCTGTATAAAACGGATGAGTATCTGAGCTTACCTCTACTTTAATAACCGGATATGTGTTTCCATCTTCCCACTCCGCTGTTTCTTCCGATGTTTTGGTAGACCTGCTCAAAAAGCGGTATCCGCTGTTTACATCCTGAAATATTACTTTGTGATTCTTCGGATGAATTCCTTCCTTCATGTCTATCACTCCTTATTAAATCGTAATAATTACGTTTTATTTTATATCCTAACAAACATTTTGTCAATCTCCTTACAGGTTTCCCGATCTTTCACTTCATAAACCTCATGCTTTTAAGAACAGGAAGAATAATCTAACCAAGGAAGCAAATAATAAACCCATATTACATACAGATCGTTTTGAGAAAGGTGGTTTATGATTGTGGATGATTTAGTTTTGGCTAGGAGTCTTTTTGGTACGACAATGGGCTTTCATATCATTTTCGCAACCTTGGGAGTCGGTCTGCCGCTCATGATTTTAATAGCTGAATTGATCTATCAAAAAACGAAGGATGACCATTATGCCATCATGGCGAAGAGATGGACAAAAGCACAGGCTGTTTTACTGGGGGTCGCCATTCCGACCGGAACCATTGCCGGTACTCAGCTCGCGCTTTTATGGCCGGGTTTTATGGAAGTCATCGGCCGGGTCATGTCCCTGCCATTCCAAATTGAAATCTACGCTTTTTTTATCGAAGCCCTGTTTATGTCGATTTATGTATATGCCGCAGACCGCTTATCGCCGGTCATGAGGATTATCGCTGTTGTCTTTGTGCTGATCGGGGCCGCGGCGTCTGCCATTCTGATCACGAATGTCCATGCCTTTGAAGGAACCCCGGCCGGATTTAAAATTATAAACGGAAAGATAACTGACGTTGATCCGTGGGCCGCGTTTTTTAACCCAAGCTTTTTTGTAACCGCCGGCCATGTCGTTCTGTCTGCGTTCATGACAGGAGCCTTTATCGTTGCTTCTGTTGCCGCATACAAAATGATCCGGTCGAGAAAAAAAGAAAACGTCTATCGCTTTCACCGGAAGGCCCTGCTGCTCGCGCTGACGATCGGCGGTATCTTTTCATTGATAACAGCCTTAAACGGCCACGAATCAGCACAGATGCTGCATGAATATCAGCCGGAAAAACTCGCCGGAGCAGAGGGCCTGTTTGAAACAAGATCCCATGCCCCGCTTGCAATCGGCGGATTTACTGATCCTGAAGAGGAAAAAGTGAAATGGGCAATCGAGATTCCGTGGGCATTAAGCTTTTTGGCAGCCAACAGTTTTGACACTGTTGTAAAAGGATTAAATGCGTTTCCGAGAGACGAATGGCCGCCACTTTTTATCCACACGTTATTTAATGCGATGGTCGGTGTCGGAATGCTGCTTATTCTTTATTCCATTATCGGTGTCGTCTGGAGAAAAGTATTAAAGAAAGATCGTTTTCCAACCTGGCTGCTGTTGATTTTCATGACGGCCGGTCCTCTCAGCATTATCGGAATTGAATTCGGCTGGATTTTCGCTTGTACGGGGAGACAGCCGTGGGTCATCTATCATCTGCTGAAAACATCAGATGTCGTCACGACGACAGGCTCGATCGGTGTGCTCTTTCTGTTTTTCACATTTGTTTACGCCGTGTTGGGCGCAGCTGTCGTTTATGTGCTGCTTTACTATTTCAAAAAGCACCCTGTGGATGAGGATTTAAATACGGCGGAGTCTTAATAGCTTCGCAAGCAGGAAACTAAATGGAAGGAAGATCGACAAATGGACATTTCAACTGACGCTCTGATCGCCATCTCAATTATTTGGGGTTTTGTGTTTATTTACGCCGTCATGGCCACAATGGATTTCGGAGCGGGATTTTGGTCTATGATCTATTTAAACAAAGAGCATATGAAGGCGACTGATATCGCAAACCGCTTTCTGTCGCCGACTTGGGAGGTCACTAACGTCTTTATCGTGGCCATCGTCGTTGCACTTTTCAGCTTTTTTCCAGGTGCGACGTTTGTGCTCGGAACTGTTTTATTAATTCCCGGCAGCATTATTTTATTGCTTTTAGCAATCCGAAGCGGATTTCTCGTTTTTTCAAACACAGCGAAGGAAAGGAAATTGCTCAGATATATTTCCGGCATCTCCGGTTTTATTATTCCCGCTGTTCTGATTTTGGTTCTCCCGGTGACACACGGTGGATTTATCGAAAACACAGACGGCGTATACAGCTTGAATATGTCTACCATTTTGACAAGCCCAAACGCCTATTCATTTATAGGGTTTGCGATTTTAAGCACTTTATTTTTATCCTCCCTGCTGCTGGCGGATGTTTCGAATGTGGCTGAGGAACAGGACGCCTACACGGCGTACAGAAAAAGCGCCTTAATCACCGGCCCGATTTCGCTCCTATTTGCCGTATGCATTATGCTGACGATGCGGAATGAAGCAAACTGGCTTTATACTGGAATGATGAATGATTTTTCCTGGATTATTGCGTCGTTTATTACATTCATCATCGCAGGCATAGCTCTTTTTCTGCCTAACAAAAGCTTCGGCAAAAAGATTGGGAAACCCAGACTGGCGCTTGTCGCGATTGCGATACAGTATTTCCTGGCAAGCTACGCGTACGGCCGCGCCCACCTCCCTTATATGATTTATCCTGACGTGACGATCATGTCCGGTTTCACCGAGCCCGCCACGTTCAGAGCGCTGTTTATGACATATATCGTTGCATTCATTATCCTGTTCCCAGGCTTCTACTTCTTCTGGAAGCTGTTTATGAAGGATAAACGGTATATCCGCCAGCAGGAAGAATAGGGCCCAAGCCCTCCGGCTATACTAAGCTTGAACCTTTATAAGGAGGGGATGGCATGGACCAGAAAATCCTATGCGAGGTCAACAACTGTTCTTATTGGGACAAAGGCAACAGATGCACAGCCGATGCCATTTATGTTGTCAGCCATACTGGCGAGACTGCCGAAAACAGCCGGGAAACAGACTGCAAAACGTTTAAACCGCAAGATTTGTAAAAATCAAAAGAAAGAGCTGGCATCAGACAGCTCTTTCTTTTTCTGTTTTGAGCATTCTTATCTTTTTCGTCATGACTCCGTTTGACGGCGAAAATAAAAAGGCACCTGCATAAAAAACTCCTGTCATTGCCGCCATCGCCCCGGAGATGGAAACATTGAGCCATGTTGCGCAGATATAGCCCAATAGAGCTGACAGCCCTCCGATCACCGCGCTGATAATCAGCATATAAAGCAGCCGGTCCGTTAATAGATGGGCGGCAGCAGGCGGAACAATCAGCATCGCCACAACCAATATGGCGCCGACCGAATCAAAGGAGGCAACGGTCGTAAGCGACAGCATCCCCATCTGGAGGTAATGAATCAGCATGACCGGTATTCCGATGGCCAAAGCCATTTGCGGATCAAACGAAGAAATTTTGAACTCCTTATAACACACACTGACCATCGTTATATTGAAAAGCAGCACAACAACCAGCATCCAAAACGCTTTTGGCCCGATGTCCACTCCGAATACCGTGATCGTATTCCATGGCACAAAAGCGATTTCTCCCATTAATGAATGTTCAATATCGAGATGGACATTCGCTCCATATACTGATAACAAAATGACACCAACTGCAAATAAGGAGGTAAAAACAACGCCTATGGCGGCATCTGATTGAACCCCTTTGCTGTGAAGAAGCTGTACCAAAAATGCCGTTAACAGTCCCGACACGGCTGCACCGATGAACATAGGAATCCCGTCAAGGCTTTTTGTCACAAGAAAAGCACCAACAATTCCAAGCAAAACAGTATGGCTGATGGCATCGGCCAGCATTGCCATTCTCCTTAATACAAGAAATGTTCCGATCAACGCACAGCTGACACCGACTAGTATGCCCGTCACTATAATCCACGCTTCAAAGCTCATTGGCAATCTTCCCCTTCTCGATTTCAGGGTATGGCTGACGGAGCTCAGGCATCATGCCATGCAGCTTCAAAAGTGAAAGAAGCCTATCTCTTGTAGCCTCCGGCAATCGGTCCGGCACAAAATCATCCTGATCCGCACCTGCTTTTTCTATATCCATTTCATGCATGAGGTACATTTCATACATCCGATATTTTAAAGCCGTCAGATAACCTTTTTCTATCCCAGACTGTGTTACTTTCCAAACCCCGTTTTCAATCCGTACAACGCACCTCTCTTTTTCCAAATCATTCAAAACTTTATGACATAATGAAGGTGAAAGCCGCCTTTTCTTTCGTATACTTTCCTCCGTTACATAAATTTCCTTATGTTCATACTGCTCAAAAATCGTCAGAAGCACCTGCTCCCGGTTTGTTTTTCTACGCAGCCTTATTAATCTTATCCCTTTAGCAGCCAGTCCCCGCTTAGGTGCACAAATCATCGAAAAAAGAAAAATGATCGTTGCCGATAAAATCATCAAAGGCCCCGTCGCCATGCCCTCCATTGTTGTACTCAGCAATGTTCCGGAAACGCCGCTGATCCCGCCTGTCATCCCGGCAATCACGATCATGCCCGTTAAACGCTCGGTCCAATATCTTGCGGCAATCGCGGGTGTAATGAGCATAGCTGCCATTAAGATGACACCTACAGTTTGAAGCCCTATCACAACAGCGCAGACAATAAGACAGGCCAAAAGTCCGTTTAAAAAATGTACCGGCAATCCCAATCCCTTTGCAAATGCGATATCAAAGGTGATGATTTTAAATTCCTTAAAAAAGACAGTACAAAGCAGCAATAAAACGGCGGATACTCCTGCAATAAGAATGATATCCTGTCTGACTAATGAAGCAGCCTGGCCGAACAGAAAGGAATCAAGTCCGCTTTGGCTTCCCGACCCCAGCTGCTGAATATATGTCAGCAGTATAATACCGACGCCAAAGAACACAGAGAGAACGATCCCGATAGCCGAGTCCTCTTTTGTTTTTGAAACCCGCGGTATCAGCTGAATCAGCCACGTTCCGAGAAGCCCTGCAAGCGCTGCACTGAGCAAAAAGAAAGGGAGTGATTTTTCTCCGGTGAACAGAAAAGCGAGACACACACCCGGCAGGGCAGAATGGGCCATCGCATCTCCGATTAAACTTTGTTTTCTAAGCAGCACAAAGCTCCCCAACACGCCGCTTGCTGCGCCGAGCAAAAGCGTCCCGGCCAACACCCACTGTGTATTCGGATGCTGGAGCTGCTGCCACAAACTTTCTATCAATGCGCTCACCCCTTATTACCTTCTGCCAGTACTTTATCTTTTAGAAATGTCAGCCTTCCTCCATACGTTTTTTGAAGGTTTTCAATCGTAAACACTTCCTCCGCCGGTCCGAAGGCGATTTTCCTTAAATGAAGCAGCAATATCCAATCGAAATAGTCTTCGGCGGTTTGCAGGTCATGGTGGACGACAAGTACGGTTTTGCCCTTCTCCTTAAGCTCCGCCAAAAGAGTCATGATTGCCCGCTCCGTCGCTGCATCCACGCCGGCAAACGGTTCATCCATAAAGTAAATGTCGGCGTCCTGACAGAGTGCCCGGGCAAGGAATACCCGCTGCTGCTGGCCCCCTGACAGCTGGCTGATCTGCCTGTTCGCATAATCGAGCATGCCGACTTTTTCCAAAGCCGCTTCAGCCATTTCCGCGTCTGCCTTTTTCGGTCTTTTCAGCAAGCCGATTCGGCCGTACCTTCCCATCAGCACGACATCGAGAGCGCTGGTAGGAAAATCCCAATCAACCGAACCTCGCTGCGGCACATATCCGATTCTTGTCCGCTGTTGTTTATAAGTTTCGCCATAAATGGAGATGTCTCCTGAGGCACGGGGCACAAGACCGAGAATCGTTTTGATCAAAGTGGACTTTCCAGCGCCGTTCGGGCCGATAATACCGATTAATTTCCCCTTCGGCACCTGCAGCGAAATCTCTTGCAGAACGGGCTTTTTATCATAAGCGACTGTTACATTTTCCAGCTCAACAGGAAACATTTCTTTCACCTCTATTCCTTATTTAAGCGCTTCGGTAATCGTGTTGATATTATGGCGGAACATGCCTTCGTATGTACCTTCTTTTGTCCCCTTTTCACCCATTGCATCCGAATAGAGCTGACCGCCGATTGACACCGAATGGCCTTTTTCTTTAGCCCCTTCCACCACGGCATTAATTGATTTTTCAGACACGCTGCTTTCTACAAAAACAGCCTTAATTTGTTTTTCTGCCAAAAGCTCAACCAGGTCCTGTACATCCTTTAAACCATAATCTGAATCTGTGCTGAGCCCCTGCAGGCCTTCTACTTTAAATCCATACTCTTTCCCAAAATACGCAAACGCATCATGAGCGGTTACAAGCACACGGCTTTTCTCCGGAATGTTCGCAACCTCCTGACGAGCCCATTTATCTAAATATTGCAAATTATCTTTGTACTTTTTTGCGTTTTTCTTAAAGTCATCCGCATGCTCAGGCATCGCTTTGCTGAATTGCTCTTCGATTTCATCAATTGCGTAAATCCATAATGGGATGCTGAACCAGACGTGAGGGTCATACATCTTCCCTTTTCCCGCAGAAATAAGCTTGCTTTTCGGAATCGCTTCGGCAACCGCCGCCGCTTGTTTTTGTTCACCGATTTTACGGAGAATGTCTTCCATCTTCCCTTCGAGATGCAAGCCGCTGTGCAGCACAACGTCTGCTGAAGTCAATTTTCTCGTATCACCTTGTGACGCTTTGTAAAGGTGCGGGTCTACTCCCGGTCCCATTAAAGAAGTGACCTTCACATGCTTTCCGCCGACTTTTTCAGCCGCGTCTGCAATTTGGGAAGTCGTTGCCGTCACTTGCAGCCGCTGATCAGAGCTTTTACCGGAAGACTCTGATCCACAACCCGTTAAAGCAAGGCATGCAAGGATCAATGCCCCTATCAGTCCTCGTTTTTTCATTTGTTCCCTCCTCTTTGTCATCGATGTCCTGTTGTTTTATCTTATGTTGTGTTTTCTTAGACATGTGACATTTAATTAGACAAAAGCATGTTTTGTTTATATAGGACAAAAAGTTTCCTTAGTGCAAAATTATCGCGTTTGTCCATTTCTGTCAAGATATTTTTCGCATAAAAAAACCGGCTGGTTCAGCAGCCGGTCAAACGAGAAGGGATGTATTCAACGCTTTTACTCTAACAGCACACTCACATTCTCTCAAATTGATAAAATGCCTTTTTCTCATCCATGCTGTGTGAAAACATCCATTTTGGTCACATATTTTCGCATTATTTCCTGATTTACTTCAACCCCTAAACCAGGCTGTTTCGACACAGAAATAAATCCGTTATCGATACAGATATCAGGGGTCACGATATCCTCATCCCAATACCTTGAAGATGACGAAATATCGCCCGGTATCGTAAATTGGGGCAATGAAGCCAGCGCCACGTTTTGCGCTCTTGAAATGCCAGTCTCCAGCATTCCTCCGCACCAAACCGGCATATTGTGCTCCTTGCACAGATCATGGATTTTCAGAGCTTCCGTCAATCCGCCGACACGAGAAGGCTTGATATTAATTACTTTGCAGCTTCCCAGCTCAATCGCCCGTCTCGCGTCATCAGCTGAGCAAATGCTTTCATCAAGGCAAATCGCCGTTTTCATATGCTTCTGCAAGTGGCGGTGATCAACAATATCATCAGCTTGGAGCGGCTGTTCAATCATCATTAAATGATATTCGTCAAGCTCCTTTAAGCGGCTGATATCCTTGAGTTCATAAGAGGAATTCGCATCAGCCATAAGCGGGATGCCAGGGAATCGGCTGCGGATGGCTTTTACCAGTTCCACATCTTGTCCTGGCTGAATTTTAATTTTTATTCTTTGATAGCCTTCTTTTTGATAAGCCTCAATTTCTTTCAGCATATCCTGAAGAGGCGCTAAGCTGACAACGATTCCGGCAGGGACTTTGTCTCTTGTCCCTCCCAATGCCTCCGCAAGAGAAATCCCTTTCTTTTTTGCAAAAATATCCCAAACAGCCGATTCAAGCCCCGCTTTTGCCATCCTGTTACCTTTATAGCGCGCCAAGCTGTCCGGCACTTCAGAGGGGTGGCTGAATTCACGTCCGACGACATTAGGAATAAAAAAATCCTTTAGCATATGCAGACAAGTGCCAATCGTCTCCTCGGTGTACCATGGTGAGGAGAATGCAGACACTTCTCCCCATCCTGTAACTCCGGATATATCGATGGCTTCTACAATCAAAAATTTGCGCTCCTGAAGCGTCTCAATACTGTTTTTGAACGGTTTTTTTAGATTCATGCTCAAATGATAAAGCGTAATTTTTTCTATTTCGATCATAACAGTTCTCCTTTACGCGCATCCTTCAGCTGATTTCGCAATAGCTTATTCGACGCATTGCGCGGCAGGCGGTCTAATACAAAGAATTTTGCCGGAACTTTATATTTCGCCAATCGTTCTTTGCAAAAAACGGTCAGTTCTTCAGCGCTGACAGGCTGATGGAGCACAAGATAAGCATGAGGCACTTTTCCCCATTTTATGTCCTCCGCGCCTGAAACGCCGGCTTCTGCAACAGCCGGATGAGAAAGCAGCACAGACTCCACTTCAGCGGGATAAATATTTTCTCCGCCTGAAATGATAAGATCTGATCGCCTGTCTAATACATATAAAAACCCTTCACTGTCCAAATAACCGAGATCGCCTGTTTTCAGCCAGCCATTTTGAAAGGATGCTTTATTTGCGCTTTCCCGGTTGAAATAGCTTTTCATGACATTCGGGCCTTTCACCATAATTTCACCGTGTTCAAACGGCTCACACGCTTTTCCGTCCCGCTCAATTTTGATTTCGCATGAAAACAGCGGTTTTCCTGCTGATCCGAGCTTTTCCATACTGAATTCCGGCGAGAGAGTAACGATTTGTGAGCATGTCTCCGTCATTCCGTATGATTGAAAGACGGGGAAGCCTTTCTCTCGGCATTCTTCTAACAAAGGAAGCGGCGCAGGACCTCCGCCGAGCAGGATGCATCTGAGGGGTGACGGGCAGCAGCTTGTTTCTGCCAAAAGACTTGCCAGCATTGTCTGCACCGCAGAAATAATCGTAACTTGATGCCTGTCGATAGAATCCAATACATCACTTACGGAAAAACGCTGGTGAAGCACGACCGTCATTCCGTAAATCACAGATTTAAATAATGCGGACAGTCCGCTGATATGAAAGAGCGGCAGCGTGATAAGCCAGCGGTCTTGTTCTGTTATACCCAAATTAAGAGCAGAAGACACCGCACTGAAATAATGATTTCCAAACGTTTGCTGAACTCCCTTGGGCTTGCCGGTTGTCCCGGAGGTATACATGAGAGTCGCCGTTGCGTCCATTTGTATGTATGGCTCAATGTCAATATCCTGTGCGTCTTCTTTTACCAGTTCATCCACATTAATGGTTTCAACCATATGCTCATAATCCTGCATGTCAAAACTTTCGTCCGTCAGTAAAAAGCGGGCGCCGGAATCCTCCAGCTGGAACAGCCTTTCATGTTTAGACAGCTTTGTATTCAGCAGCACCGCTTTTACGCCGAGCAAAAAGCACGCGTGAACGGCATATACCATCTCCGCCCGGTTTCCGAGCAGAAGAGCCGCGGTGTCCCCTTTCCGAAAAGAATGAGCGGAAAGCTGGGACGCCATTCGTTTGGATGCGGCAAATAATTCAGCAAATGTCACGGTTTGATCTCCATAAATGAGAGCGATTCTCTCAGGTGTTAGCTGTGCCCGTTGCAGGAGCCAGTTGGGCTGTTCTGTCAGCATGTCATCATCTCCGAGGTAAAATTACTTTATTGAAAAGAAAACAGCTTGGACCGCAATGGCTCAAGCTGTTCGTTTCATACGTATCTGCTGATCACGGAAAACGCGGGAATTGACCGAAATCCGGTTTGCGTTTTTCCTTAAAGGAATCACGGCCTTCTTTTGCTTCATCAGTTGTGTAGTAAAGAAGGGTTGCATCCCCTGCAAACTGCTGAATTCCAGCAAGTCCGTCTGTGTCCGCGTTAAACGCAGCTTTAAGAAAACGAAGTGCGGTCGGGCTTTTCTCAAGCATTTCTTCACACCATTTAATCGTTTCTTCTTCAAGCTGTTCCAAAGGAACAACTGTGTTGACAAGTCCCATATCCAGCGCTTCCTGCGCGTTGTACTGACGGCACAGGTACCAGATTTCACGGGCTTTTTTATGTCCTACGATTCGAGCCAGGTAGCCTGAACCGTAACCTGCGTCAAAGCTTCCCACTTTAGGGCCGGTTTGTCCGAAAATCGCATTGTCGGCAGCGATTGTCAAGTCACATACGATATGAAGCACGTGTCCTCCGCCGATCGCATATCCGGATACCATCGCAACAACAGGCTTCGGAATGACACGGATTAAACGCTGAAGATCCAATACGTTTAAACGCGGAATTTGATCGTCGCCTACATAACCGCCGTGCCCGCGCACTTTTTGGTCTCCGCCAGAACAAAACGCTTTGTCTCCGGCACCGGCAAGCACGATAACGCCGATGTTTTGATCATCTCTCGCGCGAGCAAATGCATCAATCATTTCAGCAACCGTCTTAGGAGTAAACGCATTATGTACCTCAGGGCGGTTGATAGTTATTTTTGCAATACCATTATACGTTTCATACAGTATTTCATCGTATGTACGTTCAGTTTTCCATTCTACAGCCATGATATGACCTCCTCTATTTTTCCATATGAACGAGTTATAAGTTTGTTAAAAACCCACTCACTATTTTACCAAAAAAACGCGGCTGTTCCACATGCACTGTATGGCCTGCTTCAGGAACAATCTCTATTCTACTAGATGGAAGCTTCTTATGCACCTCTTGATTAATGGCGCAAAACTTTTTGTCCCATTCTCCGCAGATGAGAAGCACAGGCGCCGCAATATCTTTTAACCGGCTCCACCAGGAAGGCTGTGAACCGGTGCCCATACCGATTAAACTGTTGGCCAGTCCAATGTTATTGTTTCTCAGACGGCCCGACCGTATCCTTTGCCGAACGTCTTCAGCAAGCCGCTGCTGCGTCGAAAACAAAGGGATGCCTTCCCAATAGTCCACAAAGGCTTTGATCCCGTCACGCAAAATAAAATCGGCAAGCTTCCGATCCCGCAAGATTCGTTCTTTCCGTTCCCCGAGGGTTTTAAGGCCGGGTGTCGTGCTTTCGAGCACAAGCGCTGATATCCGTTCAGGGTATGTCATGGCAAAGGAATATGCAAGCCTTCCCCCCATAGAATAACCAATAAGTTTCACTTTGTGAAGTTTTAAATGATCAAATATTTCGGCAAGGTCTGAAACTTGCCGGCTCGTGCTATATCTTTTTCCATTCAGCGGGGCATCACTTTCTCCGTGCCCTAAGCAATCAATTTTGATGACACGGGAATCAGGCAGCGACTGGTCCAGAAAGGCCCAGGATTGTTTGCTGCCGGTAAACCCGTGCAGACAGACTATGGCATCAGAAGCATTCGGCCGATCATCTGTCACAGCATAGCGGACGCCGTCTGCAACAGTTATGCTTACAGTTCCCATTGTTTTTTCACTTCCCGCACAGCCTCATTCAGCATATAACGATGAAGCTGAACTCTTGATTGGCGATCAGTTTTGATTTCTATAATGTGAAGGCCGGGCTTATCAGCCTGCGGTGCGTATGATGCTTTAAATTCATCCCACGAAGCCGGGCATGAATACGTGCCCCCGTAAAGCTCAGCCGCATGCTTGAAATCGAGCCCGGTCGGCGTGCAGAACAAATCTTCAAAGTGTGTCTTTTCAGATGCCTGCGGCAAAAATGAAAAAATCCCTCCGCCGTCATTGTTTACGAGGATCACAGTAAGCGGAATACCCAGTTTTTTAGCCGCCAGCAGCCCGTTTAGATCATGATAAAAAGACAAATCCCCGATCACGAGTGTCACAGGTGCTTTTGTTCCTTCACAAACGCCCATGGCAGAAGAGACAACACCATCAATCCCATTTGCGCCACGGTTTGAATAGATACGGAAATTGCGGTCCTGATTTTCGAAAAACGTATCGACATCCCTGATTGGCATGCTGTTTCCGACAAACAGCGAGCTATTTTCAGGCACAAGATGCTGGAGGATTCGATAGAGGTTGCCCTCAAATGAAACCTCTTCATCGCTGACCGTTTGCAGATATTCACGGAAACGCTGATTCACGATCTGCCATTTTTCCAGCCATTCCGATGTTCGATCCATTCCAGTATGTTCAGCCATGATCGCATCGGCAAAACTAGACGGGCTGCAGTGAATCATATGTGCGCTTGCCTGTGTCGGGTCTCTCCAGCCGCCATCCTCATCAATCACAATCTGCTGAATGGCCGGGTCATCCTTCAGCCACAAAAAAACCGGCTTTGAAACAGGCATCGGTCCGAAACGGATCACGACATCAGGCCGCAGTGCTGACTTCAGCTCATCATCTTTCAAAAATGAGTCATACGCATCTATAACGGTGCTTTTATCATGGACGCCGTTCCGCAGGTTAGACAGCGGGTCAGCTAAAATTGGATAATGCAGCGCTTTTGACAGCTCCACAATTTTTTGCTGATCAGCATCACTGTGGAGTTCCCCGCAGACGATCATGCCTTTTTCGGCCTCTTTCAACATCATAGCCACGTCAGACAGAGAGTCTCGGTCCACGGATTGCGTACCCGTTTTCACTGACACGTGACGCCCAGTTCTCATTCTTTCAAACGGCTGATCAGAAAGGTCAGGCATCAGCGGCTCACGAAGAGGTACATTCACGTGCACAGGCCCCATTGGACGCTTTTGCGCTTCCCCGGCGGCACGGCCTGCCAGCGTTCGGATATATCTCAGCATATGCGGCGACTCTTCGGGAAGAGCAGAGTCTGTGAAAAACTTAACAAAGTTACCGAATAAGAAGTGCTGATTAATGGCCTGCGGTGCGCCTACTTCACGCAGCTCGTGGGGCCGATCAGCAGTTAACACTATAATCGGTACTCTTGAATAATGGGCTTCAATCACAGCCGGATAAAAGTTGGCCGCGGCTGTTCCTGATGTACAAATCAGAAGCACGGGACGCTGCTGTGCTTTTGCCAGCCCTAATGCAAAAAATCCGGCAGATCTTTCATCAATTTGGATATGGACATTGATATCCGGATGCGCGGCAGCAAGAATTGCCAGCGGTGTAGATCTTGAGCCCGGACAAACGACAGCGTCCGTAATTCCGGAAAGGGCGAATTCATCAATAAAGCTTCCGATGTAATGAGTAATCGGGTTCACTGTCAACGTCTCTCACCTCCCAGTGCAGAGATCATCGGCTTTAATTTAATCTGTGTTTCTTCGTATTCCGATTGCGGTTCAGAGTCTTCCACAATGCCGCACCCGGCAAACAGGCGTGCTGTGCTGCCTTCAATCAGCCCTGAACGGATGGCAACAGCAAATTCTCCGTTATCCTGACTGTCAATCCAGCCGACAGGAGCCGCATACCAGCCGCGGGACATGGGTTCGATCTCTCTGATCACTTCTACAGCTTTTTTCTGAGGTGCTCCCCCAAGCGCCGGTGTGGGATGCAGTTTCTCAATTAAGTCAAAAAGCGAAGCAGACGCGTGAAGCTGGCCGACAATCGGCGTAAATAAGTGCTGGACGCTTTTCGTTTTGTACAATACAGGTTCGTCAGGCTTTTCAACGTCAGAACAGCTTGATACAAAAGCATTATGAATCATGCCTACAACAATATCATGCTCCAGCAGATTTTTCTCATCGTTTAATAATTCTAGGCCGATGCGGCGGTCTTCTTCTTCATCAGAGCCGCGCTTTATGGAACCTGCCAGACAAGTAGACATGACAGTGTTGCCGTCTCTTTTGATCAGTCTTTCCGGGGATGCGCCGACAAAGGTTTTGCCTTCTTGTTCGATTGCAAAAACATAACTTGTCTGCTGATCGGTCAAAAGCGTTTTAAGCACCGGTTCCATTTTGACCGGACCGTCAAACGTGAGCAGCAGCTCTCTGGCAAGAACCACTTTATCATATTGATTCTCTTTAATTTGGCTTGTTGCCGTTTCGATTGCTTTCAGCCAATCAGACTTATCCAGCTCCTGAGATGCTGTCATCACAGCCTGATCTTTTTGATTTAAATCGGGGACCACAAATTCCGATGCAAAAGCTTTTAAGCCTTCCAAAACAGCTTCTGCATCATCTTCTCCGCTGACCCATCTGTTGACTGTTAAAAACGAACCGTCAGCAGACATCGTCAGCATAAGCGAAGGCACAAAGAAATCCCCTTCCGAGAAATGGTCCCATTGAGTACCTCTTTCTTCGTAAGGGTCAAAGGAAAAGCCTCCGAATAAGACAGGTCCCACTGCAGAATGCTGCAGCTTTTCTTCTTCATAAATATGAAAAGCCGTCTTTTTAAAGCGCTCCCATTGTTCAAAAACCTCGCGATACCGCTCGTCGTTTTTTTGATTCGTCTGGAAAACAGCTTCTTTGCCAAGACCGACTATTGTCAATTCACTTTCAGGTTCTGACCAAAAAAATCGATTGCCTGTATATTTTTTTGCTCCGTAATTGAAAAATGATAGAGGGTCAAGAGACTCAATTTGTCTCGAATAGCTTATTAAGACAGCATGGTTGACTTCTTTGGCTTTATGTAATGCATGTAGAACTTCCTTTCGGAACGTACGCTGCACCGTTGTCACCATGAGACATTCCTCCATAATTCTTAAAATGCTTTTAATACCATACACCTGTGTCTACATTGTGTCAAATACACAGATCATGCAGTCCAAATGGCCTGCCTTACCTATTATAAACCTAATTGCAGAAATGAAAAAGAAACAAACCTTAAATTTCTTTCTCCACTGATAGCAAAGCTTGTATCCGCTTACCATATAAGGAAATTCTCCTATATTCCTCCACAAGGGATTTATGAAAGTTCTCAGGCGATCTGTCCATACTAAAGGTATGCATTACAGAGAAACGAGGCGATCATATTGCTAACAAACGAACAGCTTCAGCATTTAAAAAAGGAACTTGAACAAACGAAAGAAGATATATTGAACCGCTTCAAAGACAATGACCATTTTCAGCTCAATTCCGCTTTTCCATATGATTCGTGGGGTGAGCTTTCTGCTTATGACAATCACCCAGGCGATCAGGCGACAGAGCTTTATGAGCGCGAAAAAGACATTGCTCTTGATTTGCATGAACGGGAGCATCTCCGGGACATTGAGCATTCATTGAAGGCGATAGAAAACGGCACGTACGGGATTTGTGAGGTCAGCGGAAAGGAAATTCCTTATGAACGCCTAGAAGCGCTTCCGACTGCTACAACGCTCGCGGAATATTCATCACAGGATGTCGTTTCCAAAGACCGTCCGATCGAAGAAGAAACACCTTTCGGGCAATTTGAATTTGACGATGATGAAGAAATCAGAGCGCCTTACGACAGTGAAGATTCCTACCAGGACGTTGAAAAATACGGAAACTCAGAAACACCGCAGGACATGGAAAATCCGCCGCTCAGCTATGATGATATGACGATGAATGCCGAAGAAAATATCGGCAATACAGAATCATATGAGAATTTCATTGCCACAGATATTACAGGCAAAGAAATTACAGTGTATCCAAGCAGGGCGCATGAACGTTATGAGGAAGAGCTGGATGAAGAAGGCATCATGACGACGTTTGGCGATCTCCATGCAGATTGAACCCCCAGGCAAAGGGGGTTCTCTTTTGTATTTTCATAAATGACCGCATTTCAGCAGCTCTCTGCATCATCTCCCCCGCATATCAGGAGTTTGATCTATCCAAGATAAAGGGTAAACCTACATGTAAAATACATACATACCGGAGGGAAATATATGAAAAAGATGTTCGGCGCAATCGCAGTTTTTATCATTACATACGCACTGTTTTCAGCCGCAGACTTTCTATTTCCGATCGACCAAAGTTGGTATCATTCACTGAAAAAGCCAGACTGGACGCCAAGCGGGTCAACGATCGGCATTATCTGGTCCGTCCTGTTTGCACTGATTTCTCTTTCAGCTGCCATTGTTTTTGCCAAATGTTCATTTAAAAAAGCCAAAAGCTTTTGGCTGGCGTTTTTGATCAATTATGTGCTTAATCAGGCATTCAGTTATTTTCAGTTTACGCAAAAGAATCTCCTTGCCGCATCCATTGACTGCCTGCTTGTCGCCATAACAGCGCTGGTTGTAATCATCATTGCAAAAGTATACAGCAGGGCCGCAAGCTGGCTTCTTGTGCCTTATTTTTTGTGGAGTGCCTTTGCAACTGTCTTATCCTTTACGATCTATTCAATGAATCTTTGAACAAAAAAAGCCGCTCAAACAGCGGCTTTTTTACATCATCGGCTTAATTCTCCAAATGTGTTTCGCATATTCGTGAATCGTCCGGTCGCTTGAAAAATAACCTGAATGGGCAATGTTTAAAATCGAACGCTCTGACCACTTTCGCCGATCTTGATAATCGGCTTGAATACGCTCCTGGGCATCCGCGTATGAACTGAAATCCTTCAATACAAAATACTCGTCATTATGCGGCAGCAGCGAATCATAGATGGATTCAAATTCATCGGCTTCACCTTCAAAAAAACCGTTGATCAGCTGATCCGCTACCTGCCTGATTCTGCGGTCATGCTGATAATACTCCCTTGATCTGTAGCCTCCGTTTTCCTGGTAGGAAAGAACGTCATCCGCTTTCAAACCAAAAGTGTAAACACAATCAGTTCCGACCCGTTGCAGAATTTCAATATTCGCCCCGTCATGCGTGCCGATTGTCAGCGCGCCATTCATCATAAACTTCATATTTCCTGTACCGGACGCTTCCTTGCTTGCAGTCGAAATTTGTTCACTTACATCTGATGCCGGAAAAATCTGCTCCGCCATAGAGACCCTGTAATTTTCTAAAAAAACGACCTTGAGCAGCTGCCTCACCGCCGGGTCATAATTTACTTTCTCCGCAACGGAATGAATCAGTTTAATGATTTTCTTCGCGTAATGATAGCTTGGTGAAGCCTTTGCTCCGAAAATAAAGGTTTGCGGATAAATAGAAAATCCTGAATCCTCCTTCAGCCGGTTATACAAATACATAATATGAAGAACATTCAGCAGCTGCCGTTTATACGCATGAAGCCGTTTCACCTGTACATCAAATATGCTGTCCGGATTTACAGCCACTCCGGCCGTGCAAAAAATCAGATCAGCAAGCTCTTGCTTTTTTCTGCTTTTGTTGTTTTGGAACTGCTCAATAAAAGCGGGATCAGCAGCGTACGGTTCCAGCCGAATCAAGGATTCCGGCTGTTTTATCCATTCATCGCCTATCGCATCCGTTATCATCGCGGACAAGCCGGGATTGGCTTTTAACAGCCAGCGCCTATGGGCGATTCCATTTGTTTTATTGTTAAACCGATTCGGAAACATCAAATGAAAATGACGCATCTCCCGTTCCTTTAAAATGTCGGAGTGAATTTTGGCAACTCCGTTTACACTGTAGCTTCCCACTATTGCGAGATGAGCCATTTTGACAACACCGTGCGCCGTAATCGCCATATCCTCTATCCTTTTCCAGTCACCGGGATACTTCTCCCAAACCGCTCTGCAAAACCTCTCATTAATCTCTTCAATAATCATATACATTCTCGGGAGCAACGGCTTAAATAAATGAATCGGCCATTTTTCAAGCGCTTCTGACAGTGTCGTATGATTCGTGTAAGAAATCGTATGTACCGTGATATGCCAGGCATCTTCCCAGCTCATGTTTTCTTCATCAAGCAAAATCCGCATCAGTTCAGGCACAGCAAGTGCAGGATGGGTGTCATTAATATGAATGCTTACTTTTTTATGCAAGCCATATAATGATTGATTCGTTTTGCGGTAATTGTTCACAATGCTTTTTAAACTTGCACATACTAAAAAATACTGCTGCTTCAGCCGTAATATCTTACCCTCGTCATGCGTGTCATCAGGGTATAAAAATTCAGATACAGCTTCTGTTTCCCGTTTATAAGACAAAATATTGCCGCCGTGATAATGCGCATAAGGCTCGGCGTTCCAAAGTCTTAACGTGTTGACTGTGCCCGTATCGTATCCGATGATCGGGATATCATAAGGAACAGCGGTAATGATTGTTGCTTGCTCATGACGAAAATGCAGACGGCCGTTTTTTTCAGTCATATGCACCTCGCCCCAAAACGGCACGTCAACCGCTTGATCAGCATTTCTTACTTCCCACACATTTCCGTTTTTCAGCCATTGCTCAGGCAGCTCAACCTGATGCCCGTCAACAATTTTTTGTTCAAATAAGCCATGCTTATAGCGAATTCCCATCCCATGCCCAGGCAAGTTTAACGAAGCCAGAGAATCTAAGAAACAAGCTGCCAATCGCCCCAGACCGCCATTCCCAAGCCCTGCATCACTCTCCATATAAAGGATCTCGTCTAAACTGATGCCGATCTCTTTCAGACCCGCTTCCACTACATCCCGAATACCGAGATTCATTAAATTCTGTTCAAGGAGCTGTCCCAGAAGAAATTCAATCGACAAATAATATGTCTGCTTTCCGGAATTGGACCTGCTTCTTTCATTTGTCTGGATCCAATCAGCGCTGATGTACTCTCTGATCATATTGCCTAAGGTTTTATATTGATCAAGCCTGGAAGAGTCCTTAAAGCTTTTCCCGCACGTCATTTCCAGACGCTTTAAAAATAAGGCTGCAAAGCGTTCTTTACTCGAGAACATCCCGTCCACTCCTTGTCACATGCTCGAAAATGCGCTGATACTGTTTGGCTGATTGTTTCCAGCTGTAATCTGCATTCATTGCGGTCTTCATGATGCTCTTCCATACATCCTTTTGGCGATAAAACGACAGCGCCCTCTCGATCGTAAATTTCAGATCGTGAGCATTAAAGGCTGAGAACGTAAAACCGTTGCCTGTGCCCTCTTCCTCCCGGTAGGAACGGACAGTGTCATAGAGCCCGCCTGTTTCTCTGACAATCGGAATAGCGCCATATTGAAGCGCGATCATCTGCCCCAGACCGCACGGCTCAAATTTCGACGGCATCAGAAACAAATCCGAGCCCGCATAAATCTGATGGGCAAGCGGCTCATCAAACCCAATATACGCCCTGCATTTATCGTGAAATGCAAATTCAATGTACCGGAAGTAGTCCTCAAATTCCCGTTCCCCCGTACCGAGCACAATCAGCTGTATGTCTCTCTCCTCCAGCAGCTCGTGCATCATTCTCTTAACAAGATCAAGACCCTTCTGTTTGGTCAGCCTTGTTACCATACTGATCAGCGGAATATCTTTTCGTTCCGGAAGGCCCATCCGCCGCTGGAGCTTCGTTTTATTTTCTTCCTTTAAATCAAGACGTTCAGGATCGTAATGCATCTCAATATACGGATCGCTCTCTGTCTGATAGAAAGAGTCATCAATACCGTTTAAGATCCCTGTTAAATCTTTTTCCCTATGCTGCAAAACTGGCTCAAGCTGCTCGCCGTAATACGGCGTTAAGATTTCATTTCTATAAGTCGGGCTCACCGTTGTTACATGATCAGCAGCGAGAATCCCTGCTTTCATAAAATTAACAAATCCATTGCATTCTAATCTCTCATAATGAAAATGACTCATGTCCAGACCGAGCAAGTCATGTGTCACCTCAGGCGGGAATATACCTTGAAACTGCAAGTTATGGATCGTGAGCACACTTTTCATCTGCTCATAAAAAGGGCGCTTGCTGTATTCCTCTTTCAACAAGTAATTGACCATCGCTGTATGCCAGTCATGAGTATGAATGATATCGGCTTGAAAATTCACTGCTTCTGCCGCTTCCAGCACAGCTCTTGAAAAATAAGCAAATCGCTCCCCATCATCAAAATGCCCGTACAGGGAATCCCTTGAAAAATAATATTTATTGTCGATAAAATAATAATTCACACCATCTTCAGCCAAATGTTCAATCCCGCAATATTGCTGACGCCAGCCAACAGCAACCGTACACTCAGCTGTTTTCTTCATACGCTTTTTCCAGGGATCAGGAATTTGACTGTATTTCGGCATGATCACCGCTACGTCGTTCCCAAGACGACAAAGCACTTTGGGCAGCGCGCCGGCCACATCGGCCAGGCCTCCTGATTTTACAAACGGGGTACATTCTGAGACAGCAAATAACACCTTCAAGAATTCATCAGCTCTCCTTGCACCAAACCTTTTTTTAACACGAGCGGCTGCTCCTCCGTTCCTGCAGCTTCAGTCGTATTGCCGATTCTGACATCTTTATCAGCAATCACCTGCTCCAGCAAACACTCCTCGCCAATCTGCGTTTTTTGCATAATAATGCAGTTTTTCAGCTTCGTGCCTTTCCCGACATGCACCGCCCTGAACAAAATGCAGTTTTCGACCTCTCCCTCAAGCACACAGCCGTTTGCCACTAAAGAATTTCTGACAGTGCTGTTCTTCCCGTATTTCGTTGGGGGCTCATCCTTCACTTTTGTATAAATCGGCTGCTGAGGCAAAAACACCTGTTGCCAAAAACGCGGCTGAATTAGCTCCATACTGTGGGTATAATACTTTTCTACAGAATCAATAACAGCTGCATACCCCGAATATTCATATGGGCAAATGGTCAATACGGAGGCTTCCTTTTCAACAACCTCCTGAATGGTTCTGTATCCTTTTTCAATATGTCCGTAGATCAGATCCTTCAAGAGTTTAGAAGACATGATATAGATTTGCAGCGACTGACCGTCCTGAAAGACCTCGGTAATGTCACAGCCCGCCTCCTGATGTCTTTTCAGCACGTATTGAAATTGAATGTTGCATACAGTATGGCTGTTGGTGATGACGGCATATTGCTGTGTGCTTCTATGAAAGTAATCAAGATGATCAGAAAACTGGCGAAATGAACCGAATTCATTATACTCATCATGCAAATGCGGTGACGGAAAAAAAAAGAGGCCGTCCTTTTTACGGTGCAAATCCCATTCCTTCCCTGCTCCAAGATGATCCATAAGAGACCGGTAGCGATATTTCGGAAAAATCGCCACACTCCTAATGTCCGCATTCACCATATTGGACAGCATAAAATCTATCAAACGGTACCTTCCAGCAAAAGGAATCGCACCAAGCGACCGCTGTGCGGTTAAATCCTGAAGAGAATGCTTATATGTGGTTTCATCTATAACACCTAACATTTGATTATTGATCAACTGATTCTGCCTCCTCTTCAGTCATTAAATCAATTCTTTCTCTACAAATTCCTCCGAAACAAGCAGCACCTCCTGAATGTCTTTTTCAGATTTAATCACTGCGCCATCCGGAAGCACTAAGCCCTTGGGCACGATAGCATTCTCAATCACGACATGCTCACCGATTGTCACATCCGGCATAATCACTGAACGCTTGACCGTTGCGTGCTTACCGACGGTGACACCTTGAAATAGAACGGAGTGAGACACATTCCCATAAACAACACACCCCTCATTCACAAGTGAGTCATGAACCTGCGCCTCAGGCGAAATAAATTGCGGAGGCTGATTCGGATTGACAGAGTAAATCTTCCAATTGCGTTCAAACAGCCTCAACTCAGACTGGTCTTTCAGCAAATCCATATTGGCTTCCCATAAGCTCTGCACCGTGCCGACATCCTTCCAATATCCTTTAAACGGATAAGCGGAAAGCTTCTTTTTCTCCTCCAAAAGCAAAGGAATAATGTCTTTGCCGAAATCATGGCTTGAATACGGATTCCGGTCATCCATCTCAAGGTATTGCTTCAAGAGCGGCCAATTGAAAATATAAATACCCATGGATGCCAAATTGCTCTTTGGAAATTTAGGCTTTTCATCAAAATGTGTGATGATCCCGTCTTCATTCGTCTTCATGATGCCGAATCGGCTCGCTTCTTCCCATCCCACTTCAATCACGGAGATGGTCACATCCGCTTTCTTTTCAATATGAAAATCAAGCATTTTGCCGTAGTCCATTTTATAAATGTGATCGCCTGATAAGATCAGCACATACTCAGGATCGTACTGGTTCAGGTAATTGAGATTTTCATAAATTGCGCTAGCCGTCCCTTTATACCATTTCACTTCGGATGACTCGGCATAAGGAGGCAATACCGTAACGCCGCCATTGTGCCTGTCAAGATCCCATGCACTGCCAATGCCAATATAGGAATTCAGCTCCAGCGGCTGATATTGCGTTAAGATGCCTACTGTGTCTATGCCTGAATTCGAGCAGTTGCTGAGCGTAAAATCAATAATCCTGTATTTTCCCCCAAAAGATACGGCCGGTTTTGCCATATTTTTTGTTAATCCGCTGAGACGGCTGCCCTTCCCGCCGGCAAGGAGCATAGCCACACATTGTTTTTTCATTCATTTATCTCTCCTCTTTTTTTCACCGCCCGCATAATCGAAATGCCATAAGGGGGGATTGTCATTGTGATATAGCACGGTTTGTGATGAACAGCTCCAGGTTTGGCTGCCAACGGCTTTTTATTCAATTGACCTGAGCCCCCATATTTTTCATTGTCACTGTTCAACACTTCGATATATTGGGTAAGAAAGGGAACGCCAACATCGTATTGATGATAGACCGAGGGTGTAAAATTGCATAAGATGATAAGCGCCTCACCGTGCCGTCTGCCATACCGAATAAAAGAAAAGATTGATTGCTCCTCATTGTGGACATCAATCCATTCAAATGACTGAGCACGATGGTCATTTTCATAAAGGATTTTGCTTTTTTGATAAAAGCGGAGAAGATCTTGAGTAAAAACACTTGCTTTTTGATGCATGGGGAAGGAGTTCAAAAACCAATCAAGCTGTTCTGTATCTTTCCATTCATCGAATTGGGCAAATTCCGATCCCATAAAAATGAGTTTTTTTCCGGGATGAGCCGTCATATAACCGAGTAAAAGCCGATATTGGGCAAATTTCTGCCAATAGTCGCCAGGCATTTTATGAAGAAGTGATTTTTTTCCATAGACGACTTCGTCATGAGAAAATGGCAATACAAAATGTTCACTAAACGCATAAAGCAAGGAAAAAGACACAAGCTGATGGCAGTGCCGCCTTTGTTCAGCAGGCGTCTCCATATATTTCAGCACATCATTCATCCAGCCCATATTCCATTTAAAATGAAAGCCGAGTCCTCCTTCCTCAACAGAACCTGTTACTTGAGGCCACTCGGTGGAATCTTCCGCTATCATCATGACATGCGGATATGCCTCCCGCATTGTTTGATTTAGCTTTTTTAAAAATTCAACTGCATAGAGATTCGTATGGCGTTCATCCTGATTTGGCCAATACAGCATATTAGCCACCGCATCGACCCTAAAACCATCTATATGATAGAATTCCGCCCAGTACAACGCATTAGAAATTAAAAAACTATGAACTTCCGGTTTACCTAGATCAAAGTTAGCGGTGCCCCACAGCCAGTTCTCCCTGTCACGCTCTTTTTGATATTCGTAAAGCGGCGCTCCATCAAACATATAAAGCCCATGCGAATCTTTACAAAAATGTCCGGGGACCCAATCAAGTATGACGCCGATGTTTGCCTGATGGCATTCATCAACAAACCTCATCAAATCATGTGGCGTGCCAAATCGGCTTGTCGGGCTGTAATACCCCGTTGCTTGATAACCCCAAGAGCGATCATAAGGATGTTCATAAACGGGCAGCAGCTCGATATGGGTAAACCCCTGCTCTTTGATATAAGGAATAAGAGACTGGCCTAATTCTTCATAGGAGTAAAGCGTGCCATCGGGATGCTTCTTCCATGAACCAAGATGAAGCTCATAAATAAAAACCGGCTTTTCATATATCGTTTTAGCTTTCTGCTTCTTCTGCCACTTTTGATCATGCCAGCTGTACCCTGCAAGATCGTAAGTAAGAGACGCCGTATTCGGTCTTACTTCTGAATAAAAAGCATACGGGTCTGCCTTCAGCATGGTCTCTCCGCTATTTGTCACGATTTCATACTTATATCGTTCCTTTTCTTTCAAACCTGGAACAAATAACGTCCAAATGCCATGATCATTAACTTTTTGCATAACATGAAGCTCACCTGACCAACTGTTAAAATCTCCAGCCACTCGAACTTCTGACGCATGAGGCGCCCATACACAAAATTCATACCCGCTTTGGCCATTCAGCTCGCGATAATGCGAGCCAAACAGCTGATAGCTTTTAAACAGACTGCCTTCGTGAAAAAGATAAACATCATGTGCTGTTGGGCTGGCAGCGGCCATGTAATCATCCTTTCTGACATCATAGTTTTCATTTATATTATTTATTCGTAGAAATAAAAAAAAGCCCTTTCTAGAAAGCGCTTATATTTATTGACATAAAACTTCATTTTCTGAAGAAAAACAAAAGATATGGAGTTTTTTGTTGTAAATTTGATATAGAATAAAAAAACAAAATCAGATGCATATCATATAGTTTTAGAAAACAAAAAAACCTTGCAGGATATGCAAGGTTTCAGGATGACCCGTACGGGATTCGAACCCGTGTTACCGCCGTGAAAGGGCGGTGTCTTAACCGCTTGACCAACGGGCCGTCATGGCGGAGAAGGAGGGATTTGAACCCTCGCGCCGCTTACACGACCTACACCCTTAGCAGGGGCGCCTCTTCAGCCACTTGAGTACTTCTCCATATGGCTCCACAGGCAGGATTCGAACCTGCGACCGATCGGTTAACAGCCGATAGCTCTACCACTGAGCTACTGTGGAACGTAAAAGTCATGGTATGGTGGGCCTGAATGGACTCGAACCATCGACCTCACGCTTATCAGGCGTGCGCTCTAACCAGCTGAGCTACAGGCCCATGACGATATAGAAATGGAGCGGGTGATGGGAATCGAACCCACGACATCAGCTTGGAAGGCTGAGGTTTTACCACTAAACTACACCCGCAATTTTTTGGGGCGATTGATGGGAATCGAACCCACGAATGCCAGAGCCACAATCTGGTGCGTTAACCACTTCGCCACAACCGCCAAAATATATATATTTGTAAATGGTGGCTCGGGACGGAATCGAACCGCCGACACACGGATTTTCAGTCCGTTGCTCTACCAACTGAGCTACCGAGCCTTATTATTTAAATGGCGGTCCGGACGGGACTCGAACCCGCGACCTCCTGCGTGACAGGCAGGCATTCTAACCAACTGAACTACCGGACCATTTTAATTAGTTGCACCCATCGGGCGCTCCTTATTTAAAAGGATATATTTGTTTGGTTGCGGGGGCAGGATTTGAACCTGCGACCTTCGGGTTATGAGCCCGACGAGCTACCGAACTGCTCCACCCCGCGATGATAAAATGTAAGAATATATATGGCGGAGGAAGAGGGATTCGAACCCCCGCGGGCTTTGACACCCCTGTCGGTTTTCAAGACCGATCCCTTCAGCCAGACTTGGGTATTCCTCCGTATTGTGGTGGACCTTGTAGGACTCGAACCTACGACCGGACGGTTATGAGCCGTCTGCTCTAACCAACTGAGCTAAAGGTCCTTTGGTAGCGGCGGAGGGGATCGAACCCCCGACCTCACGGGTATGAACCGTACGCTCTAGCCAGCTGAGCTACACCGCCAAATCATATATTGAAATCAAGTGGAGCCTAGCGGGATCGAACCGCTGACCTCCTGCGTGCAAAGCAGGCGCTCTCCCAGCTGAGCTAAGGCCCCAAGAATGGTCGGGAAGACAGGATTCGAACCTGCGACCCCATGGTCCCAAACCATGTGCTCTACCAAGCTGAGCTACTTCCCGATTTCATGTAGATCATGGCGCGCCCGAGAGGAGTCGAACCCCTAACCTTTTGATCCGTAGTCAAACGCTCTATCCAATTGAGCTACGGGCGCAAATTATAATGCCGAGGGCCGGACTTGAACCGGCACGGTAGTCACCTACCGCAGGATTTTAAGTCCTGTGTGTCTGCCAATTCCACCACCCCGGCGTGGATGGTATAGTTGGAGCGGAAGACGGGATTCGAACCCGCGACCCCCACCTTGGCAAGGTGGTGTTCTACCACTGAACTACTTCCGCAGAAATGGTGCGGATGAAGGGACTTGAACCCCCACGTCTGTAAAGACACTAGAGCCTGATTCTAGCGCGTCTGCCAATTCCGCCACATCCGCAACATATAAATGGTGAGCCATGAAGGACTCGAACCTTCGACCCTCTGATTAAAAGTCAGATGCTCTACCAACTGAGCTAATGGCTCTTCTTACAAGAGACTTGAATATTATATCATATAAAAGTGGTGCCGGCAAGAGGACTTGAACCCCCAACCTACTGATTACAAGTCAGTTGCTCTACCAATTGAGCTACACCGGCTCATATGTAAACATATTATGTATAGTAAGAATGGTGGAGGATGACGGGCTCGAACCGCCGACCCTCTGCTTGTAAGGCAGATGCTCTCCCAGCTGAGCTAATCCTCCATAATTGCACTAACGTGCAATTGCTTGGCGGCGTCCTACTCTCACAGGGGGAAACCCCCGACTACCATCGGCGCTGAAGAGCTTAACTTCCGTGTTCGGCATGGGAACGGGTGTGACCTCTTCGCTATCGCCACCAAACAATTGAGAGTGTTCTCTCAAAACTAGATAACAGATGTGACATCATTAGACATTAGGTTAAGTCCTCGATCGATTAGTATCTGTCAGCTCCATGTGTCGCCACACTTCCACCTCAGACCTATCAACCTGATCATCTTTCAGGGATCTTACTTCCTTGCGGAATGGGAAATCTCATCTTGAGGGGGGCTTCATGCTTAGATGCTTTCAGCACTTATCCCGTCCGCACATAGCTACCCAGCGATGCCCTTGGCAGAACAACTGGTACACCAGCGGTGCGTCCATCCCGGTCCTCTCGTACTAAGGACAGCTCCTCTCAAATTTCCTGCGCCCGCGACGGATAGGGACCGAACTGTCTCACGACGTTCTGAACCCAGCTCGCGTACCGCTTTAATGGGCGAACAGCCCAACCCTTGGGACCGACTACAGCCCCAGGATGCGATGAGCCGACATCGAGGTGCCAAACCTCCCCGTCGATGTGGACTCTTGGGGGAGATAAGCCTGTTATCCCCGGGGTAGCTTTTATCCGTTGAGCGATGGCCCTTCCATGCGGAACCACCGGATCACTAAGCCCGACTTTCGTCCCTGCTCGACTTGTAGGTCTCGCAGTCAAGCTCCCTTGTGCCTTTACACTCTGCGAATGATTTCCAACCATTCTGAGGGAACCTTTGGGCGCCTCCGTTACCTTTTAGGAGGCGACCGCCCCAGTCAAACTGCCCACCTGACACTGTCTCCCCGCCCGATAAGGGCGGCGGGTTAGAAGGTCAATACAGCCAGGGTAGTATCCCACCGATGCCTCCACCGAAGCTGGCGCTCCGGTTTCCAAGGCTCCTACCTATCCTGTACAAGCTGTACCAACATTCAATATCAGGCTGCAGTAAAGCTCCACGGGGTCTTTCCGTCCTGTCGCGGGTAACCTGCATCTTCACAGGTACTATAATTTCACCGAGTCTCTCGTTGAGACAGTGCCCAGATCGTTGCGCCTTTCGTGCGGGTCGGAACTTACCCGACAAGGAATTTCGCTACCTTAGGACCGTTATAGTTACGGCCGCCGTTTACTGGGGCTTCAATTCGCACCTTCGCTTACGCTAAGCGCTCCTCTTAACCTTCCAGCACCGGGCAGGCGTCAGCCCCTATACTTCGCCTTACGGCTTCGCAGAGACCTGTGTTTTTGCTAAACAGTCGCCTGGGCCTATTCACTGCGGCTCTCTCGGGCTTGCACCCTAACAGAGCACCCCTTCTCCCGAAGTTACGGGGTCATTTTGCCGAGTTCCTTAACGAGAGTTCTCTCGATCACCTTAGGATTCTCTCCTCGCCTACCTGTGTCGGTTTGCGGTACGGGCACCTCTCACCTCGCTAGAGGCTTTTCTTGGCAGTGTGGAATCAGGAACTTCGCTACTATATTTCGCTCGCCATCACAGCTCAGCCTTA